>NZ_VFTG01000009.1 GCF_006439355.1 Mesorhizobium sp. B4-1-3 | reverse complement strand
GAGATCCACACGCCGATGTGGGTGGTGAGCGACGCCGCGCGGGAAGCGATCGACCTGATCGAGCGCGCCATCGAGAAGCGCCAGGTACTGACCATCGACTATTCGGACGAAGCCGGCCGCAGCACCGCGCGCGACATCAGGCCGCTCGGCCTGTGGTTCTGGGGCAAAGTCTGGACCCTGGTCGCCTGGTGCGAGATGCGCGACGATTTCCGCGCCTTCCGCATCGACCGCATCGCCTCGGTCGTTATCGCCGGCCGCATCTTCAAGCCGGAGCGCGGCAAGCAGCTCGCCGATTTCTACCGCGCCGTCGAGCGCTCGGAGGATTACGGCATGGCGCCCGACCGCGCCGCGCGGACGTGACTTCCTCCCAAGCCATTGTCCAACAAAAAAGCCCGCTCGAAAGCGGGCTTTTTTGTTGGACGCCGAGAGGCTTACTCCTGATCGTCGTCTTCGTCCTTGTCCTTCGACTTCAGCGCCGAAAGCTTGGCGAAGACGGCGTTGGCATCGAGCTCCTGATCCTCGTCCTTCGGCTTCTCGGGCGCGGGCACCAGCCGTTCGGTGAGCGCGGCGGGCAGCAGCGTGTCGCCGACCGGCTGCGGCTGCTCGCGGCCGCGCGAGGCGCGGTTGACTTCGAGGTCGAGGTCGATCTGCGAGGTGAGGCCGAGCGTCACCGGGTCCATCGGCTGCAGGTTGGCCGAATTCCAGTGCTTGCGCTCACGAATTTGCTCGATCGTCGACTTGGTGGTGCCCACGAGACGGGCAATTTGCGCGTCCTTGAGCTCGGGATGGTTGCGCACCAGCCACAGGATGGCGTTCGGCCGGTCCTGGCGCTTCGACAGCGGCGTGTAGCGCGGGCCCTTGCGCTTCGATTCCGGCACCCGCACCTTCGGCTCCGACAGCTTCAGCCGGTAATTGACGTCCTTCTCGCCGCGCGCGATCTCGTCGCGCGTCAGTTGCCCGGTGATGATCGGGTCCATGCCCTTGATGCCCTGCGCCGACTCGCCGTCGGCGATCGCCTTGACCTCGAGCGGATGCAGCCCGCAGAACTGCGCGATCTGCTCGAAGGAGAGCGCGGTGTTGTCGACCAGCCAGACGGCGGTCGCCTTGGGCATCAGCAGCGTATTGGCCATATCAAAAATCCTTCTCGTTCGCCCGCGTTCCCGCGCGGGCGGTGGTTTTAGAGCCACCAAAATGGGAAATTCGCGGCCTGTATAAACGCTCCCTCCGATTTTCGCAATGTTTTTGGGAAGGACCCGATTCACAGCCCTGAAAAGACAAAACCCGCTGGACAAGGTCCAGCGGGCTCGGAACCGGAAACGAAGCAAGCGTCTCGACGGCTCTGGCTTGCATGTCCAGCCCGGCCTTGCGGTCGGGCTGCGTCTGATTACACCGCCTGGCGGGCGATGCGCTCGATGTCGGCACGGTTGATGCCGAGGTCGCTCAGCTGGCGGGCGTTGAGCTTGTTCAGCTCGCGCACGGTCTCGTTGTACATGCGCCACTTACGGAAAGCACGGATCGGGTTCATGATAGTTTCTCCAGTCGTTGGTTAAATCGTTTGATGCTGCGTAAATAGGCATGTCTGCCCACAAATTGAACGGTCGCTTTTGCATGGCCGCAATGCATTTTGTGCATTGCACCATTAAGCCTTTATTCAGTTACGCAAAAGGCATGCGGGGCGCCGCAGGATGTGCGGAGATTCAGGCCAGGCCGAGACGAAACTGGCAGCTTCCGAGAACCGGAGCGGAGCGTACATCCGCATGTTCCGGAAAGTGGTTTCCGGTTTTCCGACAAGGACATGCACCGGACGCTCAAGGAAGCTGCCATTTGCAGGCGCCTCACCTGAATGCGCACGTCCTAGCCGACGTCGAGGACGATCTTGCCGATATGCTCGCCCTCCTCCATCCGCTCATGCGCCCGCCAGGCTTCGGTCAGCGGAAAGATCATGTCCATGACGGGTGCCACCTTGCGCGTGCCGAGCAGCGGCCACACCTGGGCCTCCAGCGCGGCCGCGATCGCCGCCTTGAACTCGACGCTACGTGGCCTGAGCGTCGAGCCGGTATGGGTCAGGCGCTTGACCATGAGCGTTGCGAAATTGGTGCTTGCGACAGCGCCGGCCTGCACGGCGATCTGGACGATGCGCCCCTCGACGGCCGCGGCTTCGTAGTTGCGCGCGACATAATCGCCGCCGACCATGTCGAGGATGACGTCGGCGCCCTTGCCGCCGGTCGCGTCCTTCACGGCGGCGACGAAGTCCTCCTCGCGATAGTTGATCGCCCGCTCGGCGCCGAGCTTCAGGCAGGCGTCGCATTTCTCCTTGCTGCCGGCGGTGGTGATCACAGTGGCGCCGAATGCCGCGGCGAGTTGGATGGCGGTGGTGCCGATGCCGGACGAGCCGCCATGGACGAGCAGCGTCTCGCCCTTCTTAAGGCCGCCCCGCTCGAACACATTGTGCCAGACGGTGAAATAGTTCTCCGGCACTGCGGCGGCTTCCGAATAGGTGAAGCCGGCCGGGATCGGCAGCACGCTGCCGGCGTGGACCTTGACGTACTCGGCATAGCCGCCGCCCGGCGTTAGCGCGCAGACCCGGTCGCCGATGCGCCAGCGCGATATCTCGTCGCCGAGCGCCGCGATGTCGCCGGCCACCTCGAGGCCAGGCAGGTCCGAGGCGCCGGGCGGCGGCGGATAGGCGCCCTTGCGCTGCTGGACATCGGGCCGGTTGACGCCGGCCGCATGCACGCGGATCACCACCTCGCCCGGACCAGGCGCCGGCACGTCGCGCGTTTCCGGCTTGAGCACCCTCGGCCCACCGGGTTGCGAGATCGCGATGGCCGTCATCTTCGCCGGTATCTCGTGATTGTTCGCCATGGCTGTCCCGTCTCCTCGAATCCTGCCTTGTCGCAGTGGTTTGCATCGGCGCCCCTGCCCTATGTATGCTGATTGCCAAATCAGGCAAATGGCCAAGCAAGGGAGAAGCGACGATGGCGATCTTCGACGACGAACCCAGGAAGAAGCCGCGCCCGCACGAGATCGGCCAGGACCTGTCGCTGCTTTCCGTCGACGAATTGTCCGAGCGCATTGCGATGCTGCGCGACGAGATCGCCCGGCTGGAAGAGGCACGGGCCGCCAAGGGAGCCACCAAATCGGCGGCCGAGGCGCTGTTTCGCAGAGGATAGTTCCGCCGGCGTGCCAACCCGCCCCGGAAAAGCCTGATTGCGACTGCGAGACCTTCCTCTGAAACACCCGCGCCCCGAAATTCCAGCCGGATCAGCCCATGTTTGCAACCTACAGACCGATCCTCTCGCTGCTTCGCGGCACGGCGTTCCTGCTTGCCGCATCCGGCCTGCACGGGCTGCTCCTGCCGCTGCGCGGCCAGGTGGAAGGCTTTTCGACTGCATCGCTTGGCCTGATGGGCACAGCCTGGGCGGGCGGCTTCGTCACCGGCTGTTTCTTCGCGCCGCGCCTTGTTCGCCGTGCCGGACACGTCAGGGCTTTCGGCGCCTTCGCCGCGTCCGGCGCGATCATCGCGCTGCTCACCGGCCTTATCATCGACGAATATGTCTGGATCCTTTTGCGAGCCTTCACAGGCTTCACCATGGCCGGCGCTTTCATGGTGATCGAGAGTTGGCTGAACGAAAAGGCCACCAACGAAAACCGCGGCACCGTCTTCGGTCTCTACATGATGGTCACCTATGCCTCGATCATGGGCGGCCAGATGATCGTCGCCGGCGGCGATGTGCGCTCGGCCTCGCTGTTCATGATCACCGGCATCCTGTTTTGCCTGTCGCTCATTCCGACGGCGGTCTCGACCCAGTCGCATCCCAAGCCCCTGCAGGACGTCAAGCTCGACGTCAAAGGCCTCTACGCCAATTCGCCGGTGTCGGCGGTGGCCTGCCTTTTGATCGGCATCGCCAACGGCGCCTGGGGCACGCTCGGCGCCGTCTATGGCGCCCGCATCGGCATCTCCACCGCCGAGATCGCGCTGATGATGAGCCTTGTGGTCATAGCCGGCGCCGCCATGCAGCTTCCGGCCGGGCGCCTGTCCGACACCACCGACCGTCGTTTCGTGCTGGCGGGTGCTGCCTTCGGTGCGGCGCTGGTCGCGGTGCTGATCTTCCTGGTCGCGCCGCGTTCGGGTGTCTTCGTCATCGTGCTGACCGCCGCATATGGCGCCTTCGCCTACACGCTTTATTCGATCGCCGTCGCGCATGCCAACGACCACGCCCGCGCCGAGGACTTCGTCAAGGTCTCCGGCGGCCTGCTCCTGCTCTATGGCTTCGGCACGATGATCGGCCCGCTTTTGGCCGCGGCGCTGATGGGTTCGGTGCGTCCGGAGGGGCTTTTCCTGGCAACCGCGCTCGCGCATCTCAGCCTCGCCGGCTATACGCTGCTGCGTATCCGCGCCCGCGCGCCGGTGCCGATCGAAAACCGCGATGCCTTCAAGACGCAGCCCGCCGATCGCGCGGTCACGCCCGAGGCGACGCGGCTCGATCCGCGCAGAAAGGTTGAAACCAATAGTTGAGATTCGCAAGACTTTGCCTCACAAATAAAGGCATGATGTTTTCTGACGCCTTTGTGGCGATAGCCGACCCCAATCGGCGCTATCTCTTGGAAGAACTCCGGCGCGGCCCGAAGACGGTGAACGAATTGGCGGCCGGGTTGCCCGTCTCACGCCCGGCGGTTTCCCAGCATCTGAAGGTTCTGCTCGACGCCGGCCTGGTCAACGCCAAGGCCGAAGGCACAAGGCGCGTCTATACTGTCAGCAGCGCCGGCTTCCTCAGGCTCAACATCTGGCTCGACCAGTTCTGGGAAACAGCGCCGGGGGAATAGTCTTTGGCAACCAAAGCATGTCTTCCGAAAGTGGGAACCGGCTTCGGGATAAAGACATGCGTAAAATTAAAACCTAAAGCGCATGGAGCGAATCTGAAAGTTCGCGATGCACTTTAAAGCATGTCGCTCGGAACTGCAGTGGTTCCGAGACAACGATATGCGCCCGCAAGGAACCCAAAGCGATGCGCTTTGGCTTGAGGCCTCAACTTGCCAGTTCCAGTGCCGTTCCGAGCGCGTCGAGCAGTTCGCCGGTGCCGTGCTCGCGGGTGGCCGACGTGTCGATGCCGTCGAAGAAGGCGCCCTGCTCCGTCAGGACAAGCCGCGTTCCCTTGCCTTCGGGGATAAGCTCGATCGTCGCGAGCGAAACCGAGACCCGGGTTTCGCCGAACAGGAGCTCATAGCTGTAGACGATGCGCCGGTTGGGCACGATATCCTGATAGACCGCGTTGTAGAAATGCATCTGCCCATCGCTGGGACAGCCGGCGTTGACCTCCTTGCCGCCGACACGAAAATCCATCTCATGCCGGCTGGGCATCGGGTTGTCGGGATCGACAAACCAGCGCTTCTTCGCCGCCGGGTCGCTCAGCGCGAAATAAACCTTCTCCGGCGCCGCCGGATAGAAGCGCTCGATGACGAAGGTGGAATGGACGACGGATCGTTCGGTCATGACAGGACCCTTCAGCTTTCATCTTTGGTTTCGGCGAGGAAATCGCCGAGGCGGTCGAGCCGGCGCTCCCAGGCGAGCCGCCGCTCGTTGATCCAGTGCTCGGCAGCCCGCAGCGCCTGCGGCTCGATCCGGCAGGTTCGCACCCGGCCAAGCTTTTCGGTCCTGATCAGGCCGCTCGCCTCGAGCACGTTGAGATGCTGGACGACGGCCGAAAGCGACATCGCCAGCGGTTCGGCCAGCTGGCTGACCGATGCCGGCCCGCGCGACAGACGGTCCACCATCTGGCGCCGCGCCGGGTCGGCGAGCGCCTGGAACATCAGGTCGAGCTGTGCGGGATCGTGCAGCATGGCGTTCTAGCCGTTGTTATAGGGGAAGAGCTTGAAATAGGGTCCCGCTTCCTCGATGACGCGAGCGAAGGACGGGCGCGCGAGCAGCCGGTCGTGGTAGCGTTTCACCGCCGGGTACTTGTCGCCGAACGGCTCGACCTTGTTGGCATAGAACAGCGCCGGCGAGGCGGCGCAGTCGGCCATGGTGAAGCTTTCGCCCACCGCCCAGGTCCTTCCCGCCATCTCCTCCTCAATAATGGCGTAGGAATCGCGCAGTTGCCCACGAGCCTCCTCGACCCCGAACGGATCGGTCTTGTCCGCCGGCCGCAGCCTGTCGCCGACGATCTTCTGCATCGGATGCTGCACATAGAAATCGTAGAAGCGGTCTGCCTGGCGGACCTGCAGGGCGAGATCGACATCGGCGGGAACGAGCTCGACCGGCCCGGGGTAATGCGCGGCGAGATATTCGACGACGATGGTGGATTCCAGCACCGTGCGGTCCCGCGCATCGTCACGCAGCGCCGGCATTTTGCCGGTCGGCGACACTCTCAGGAAGGTGGCGCGGGAAGCCTCGTCGCCGAGATCGACAATGACCGGCTCGAACGGCGTGCCGTTCTCGTAGAACGCGATCAGCGGCTTCCAGCAGAACGAGGCCAGCGGGTGGAAATGCAGCGTCAGGGACATTCTCGCTTTCTTTCGCTTGAGGAACACTGAAGTGATCACTTAACTATTGTCGTAAACCTGGTGAGTCAAGCCGGAGCTTCCACGTCTAATGATGGGCGGCGATGGCTTCGACGATCTGCAGCCAGTCGTTGCGGTGCAGTTCATGGCCGCCGCCTTCGACCTTGACCAGCCTCGCGCCCGGAACGGCCTTGGCGAGCGCCTCGCCATGTTCGACCGGAAAGAGCGGGTCGGCGGTGCCGTGGATGACGAGCAATGGCGCGCGCAGATCCCGCACCGTGCGCTGCGGGCCGCCGCCCTTGATCAGGAAATGGTTGGTCGCGCTGGCGAGACCGCCGGAACGATCGTAGTCCGCCTCGATCATCGCGCGCGTCCGTTCCTCGTCGAATGGATGCAGCATGCTGGCGATCGCGCGGGCGTCCCTGACCATGAAGTCGAGCACCTGCCCCCGGTTCGACCAGTCGATGTCGCCGCCTTGCGCCGAATGCTCCTTGTAGGCTTCGGTCGGTCCGGGCAGGCCGGACGTGTCGACGCCGAGCGGCGAAGAGGAGATCACGGTGAGCGCGCTAACGCGCTCGGGGTATTTCAGCGCCACGCTCTGCGCGATCATGCCGCCCATCGACATACCGAGGACATGCGCCTTGGCGACGCCATGCTCGTCGAGCACGCGGGCGGCATCGTCCACCATGTCCTCGAATGTGTAGGTCGGCGCACCCGGTGGATATTTCGTCGACAGGCCGGTGTCGCGATTGTCGTAGCGGATGACGAAGCGGCCGCGCGCGGCAAGTTGCCGGCAGAAGGCTTCGGGCCACCACAGCATCGAAGCCATGGCGCCCATGATCAGAAGGATCGCCAGATCTTTCGAGCTGCCGAAGGTCTCCGAAACGATGTCGGGGCGCTGCGCTGCGTTGGTCATCTGTTCCTCCAATCCGATTGCATTTTGCAATCGGTTGCACGATAATCAAACCGATATCATA
Organism: Mesorhizobium sp. B4-1-3; assembly: GCF_006439355.1. Lineage (GTDB taxonomy): Bacteria > Pseudomonadota > Alphaproteobacteria > Rhizobiales > Rhizobiaceae > Mesorhizobium. Next base: position 195,429 of record NZ_VFTG01000009.1, on the reverse strand, counting down.
GTGCAACTGGTTTTTCTGGAGAGAGTACCATGAGCATCGACCGCCGGTCCGGTTGCCCGATCAATCTGTCGCTTGAGGTCTTTGGCGACCGCTGGAGCCTGATTATCCTGCGCGACATGATCTTCGGCGGCCGGCGCCATTTTCGCGAGTTGCTCAACTTCTCGCTGGAAGGCATCGCCTCCAACATCCTGGCCGACCGGCTGAAGCGGCTGATGGAGCTCGGGCTGCTGACCAAGGCCGACGACCCCAGCCACAAGCAAAAGGCGATCTACAGCCTGACCGAGATGGCGATCACGCTCGTCCCGATCATGGCGCAGCTCGGGGCGTGGGGGCGGGTCTGGCTGCCGGTTACGGAGGAATTGTCGATCCGCGCCGAACTCTTGGAAAAGGGCGGCCCACCGCTATGGGACCAATTCATGGACGAACTGCGCCACGAGCATCTTGGAGCGCCGTCGAAGACGCCACCCGGAACACCAACCGTGCGCCAGCAGCTGCGCGCTGCCTATGAGGAAGTGGTCGAGCGGAAGGCCGGGTCGGTCACAGCGTGAGGCCGATCACACGCTCGCTCAGTTCAAATTGATATCGCGGCTGGCCGACCGCATCGACACCGAGAAGCCGGCCAGCACGTCGAACAGCGCGATGATCATCAGCGTGAAGAAGACCGAGTGCGCCGCGCCCTTCACCAGCAGGAATTCGACCAGAAAGGCGATGAAGACCAGCGTCGACAAAAGGTGATCCAGGATCGACGCATTGGTCGTGCGTACCGATTTCGAGATCTCGATGAACAGGAAGATCAGCCCGATAAGCACCATCAGGTCGCCGAGCGTCATCGAGAACACGCCGCCCGACATCATGCGGAAGGAGAACATCTCGGTCATCCACGGATCGTCGCCGCCGCCGAACAATCCCAGCAGGCCGAGATTGTAGAGGACGAAGGGCACGATCAGCAGCGGGACGGCACCGAACATCTGGGCGACTCCAATGGGGCACCCTTTTGTAAAATCCGGGGCAAGCGCGCCGTCAAGGCTTTTCGCAGGCGCTGGCGAACACGCTGTAAGACCTAATGAAATAACGATGTCAGCCGGTTGTCCGGCTGACATCGCGCCTCTCATGTCGCCCTTAGCGCTTGAAGTAGCCCGCGCGCACGGCCGCGCCGATGACGTTCAGGATGATGTGGCCCGCCGTCATCGAGGTGATCTCGTTGACATCGCGCGCCGGCGCGATCTCGACGATGTCCATGCCGACCAGCCTGCCCTTGCCGACCAGCCCTTGGACCAGCTCGATCGTCTGCCGGTAGGTGATGCCGCCAGGCTGCGGGCCTTCGACCGCCGGCATCACCGACGGGTCGAGCCCGTCGGCATCGATGGTGAGGTAGTAGCGGCCACCATCCGGGATGCGCTTCAACAGCGCCGCGGTGCCGATATCCTGCCATTCATTGGTGGTGATGATGTTGGCGCCGTAGGCGCGCGCCGCCTCGACCTCCTCGGTTCGGGCGCTGCCCTGGCCGCGGACGCCGACCTGAAAAATCTTGTCGATATGCTTCATCTCCGAAGCGCGCCGGATGGTGCTCGAATAGCCTTCCTTGACGCCGTTGACGTTGTCGCGCCAGTCGAGATGGGCATCGAGCTGCACCAGCGTGATCGGGCCTTCGCCGTCCAGCGCGCGAAAGATCGGGATCGGGATGCCGTGGTCGCCACCGATTGTGATCGGCATAGCGCCGGCGGCGCGGATCTTGCGGATCGCGGCTTCCGCGAGCTTGTAGTGGCCGACATGGTCGGCGGCGTTGCCGGGCACGTCGCCGACATCGACCACCTTGATATCCTGCCCGGCGAAGACCGGCCCGCCGATGTCGAAGTCAAAGCGGTCGAGCGCCTGGCTGATGCGCTTGGAAGCGCGCCGCACCGCGGTCGGCGCGTTGGTCTGGTCGTTGATCAGCTCGTCGATCGTGTAGGGATCGCCGTATGGCATGCCGATGATGGCGACGTCGGCCTTCAGCGTGTCGAGGTCCTCGACCAGCGGAAAGTTCATGAATGTCTGGAAGACATCGCGCGGCGCGGTGGTGAGCTTGGACATGTGGTCTCCTTCTGTGTTGAAAGCCTTGCGAGTTCAGCCGCGCGAGACGGCGAGATGCGGAGTCAGCCGGCGCTCCAGTCCGCGCGCCGCGGCAGCCACCAGCACGGTGAGAGCCCAGTAGAGCAGCGCGATCGCGGTGAAGATCTCGACCGGCGCGAAGGTGCGGCCGATGATGTCCTGCGCCATATAGGTGAGCTCGGGCACGGTGATCGCCGACAGGATCGCCGATTCCTTGATGAGCGTGATGGTGAGGTTAGCCGACGCCGGCAGGATGTAGCCCGCCACCTGCGGCAACAACACCTTGCGCAGGATCAGCGGATAGCGCAGCCCCAGCGCATAGCCGGCCTCGGTCTGCCCTTCCGGGATGGATTGGATCGCGCCGCGCACGATTTCCGAAAAATAGGCGCTGGCATAGGCCGACAGCGCAATGACCGAGACGGCGATGGTCGACAGCCGCACGCCCGCCATCGGCAGCACGTAGAACAGCAGGAAAACCTGGATCAGGAACGGGACGTTGCGGAAGAGCTCGACATAGCCCGCGACGGTCGCCGCCGGCAGCCGCCCTGCCCTCAGCCGCACCAGCGCCAGCACCAGGCCGAGCGCGAAGCCGATAGGCAGCGTGACGGCGCAGATGACGAGCGTGTTGCCGAAACCCTTGGCCAGCGCCGGCCAGTTTTCGGTGATGACGGCGAAGTCGAAGCTCATGCCCGCGCCCTCTCCGCCTGGCGCTCCAGGCGCCCCACCAAGAGGCTAAAGGCGAACAGCACGACGAAGTAGAGCGCGGCCGCCACCATGAACGCTTCGACCGGCCGGTAGGTGACGTTCATGATGTTCTGCGCAGTGCGCGTCAGCTCGACGACGGTGATCACCGACAGGATCGACGAGGCCTTCACCAGCATGGTGAACTCGTTGACCATTGGCGGGATGATGATGCGGAAAAGCTGCGGCAGGATGATCTTCAGCCAGGTCACCGCCGGCTTCAGCCCGAGCGCCTTGGCAGCCTCGTACTGGCCGACCGGAATACGCGTCAACCCGGCCCTGAGGATCTCGGCGACGAACGCCGCGCTGTTGAAGGAGAGCGCGAGCACGCCGGCAAGCAGCGGCGGCAGGTCGATACCGACCAGCCCCGGCAGCACGTAATAGACGACGAAGATCTGCACGATCAAAGGCGTGCCGCGGATGAAGCTGGTGTAGAGCGCGCCGATGAAACGCACCGCCCGCCACCGCGAGCGGCGGCAGGCGAGCAGGCCGAAGCCGATGACGATGCCGAGCGCAAAGCCGAGCGCCGAAACGGCGAGCGTAACGCCGGCGCCGGCCAGGAACTGCGGCAGGAAGGCGATGGTTCTGGAGAAGTCGACCATAGCGGAGCTCGACAGGTGGTGACGCGCGGGAGAGCGGCCTCCTTCGGGAGGCCAGTCCTGTCATGTGAACAGCGGCTATAGGGCGCCCGGAGGCAAATAGCCCTGGTCGGGCGTCTGCATCTCGAAGCCGAACCATTTCAGCTGCAGCTCCTTGAGCTTGCCGCTGTCCTTCAGCTCGCCGATGCTGGCGTTGATGAGGTCGCGCAGGTCCTTGTCTTCAGGCCGCACCACCCAGGCGAGATACTGGAACTCGCCGATCGAGCCGACGATCTTGTAGGTGTCGGGCACATTCTTCATCAGTACGGCCGCTGAAGGAGAGGCGATGACGATGGCATCGACTTGGCCGGAAGCGAGCGCGACATGCGTTTCCGGGAACGAGGTGAAGAGCTTGATCTCGCCGATGCCGCCGCCCTTGGCCTTGAGCTCCTTGTCATAGGCTTCGATCACCGGCTGCACCGAGGAGGCGAGCTGCGTTGCCACCACCATGCCATTGATATCCTCCGGCTTCTTGATGCGGTCCTCGTTGGCGCGCACCACGATGACGTTCTCGAACGAACCGGTCGGCCGCGTATAGGCATATTTCGCCGCCCGCTCGGCATTGATCCCGGTGGAAGTCGCCATGAGGTCGAACTTCTTGGCGAGCAGGCCGGGCAGGAGACCTTGGAACGGCAGATTGAGCTGGTCGAGCTTCACGCCGAGCTTCGCGACCACATAGTCGAGAATGTCCTTGTTGTAGCCGACGATCTGGCCGTCGCGGACGAATTCGAATGGCTCGAACGCCGCCTCGGTGCCGACGACGATCGTGCCGCGCTGCTTGATCTGATCGACCAGCCCGTCGGCATGCGAGACGGTGGATAGAATGAGAAGTGGCGCGGCGGCCAGCAGGCGAAGTGCCGAACGGCGCGCGACGGAAAACAACCCAACCATTTTGTTACCCCTTTTTTTCTTCAGTTTTGCTGCGCTGGTAGGCCCGGCCGGAGTGCTTGAACACGCGACCGATCATGTAGCTCTCGGAATCCTTGATCCCGGGAACATTGGCGAGTTCGCTGACCAGGAAATCATGCAGCGCCGTCGTCGACGGCAGGGTCAGCTGGATGATGATGTCGAAGGGTCCGGTCATCGCGTAGACCGAGTCGACGAAGGAATATTCGGAGAGTTTGCGCGCCACGCTGATGATGTGCTCGCGGTCGACGTCGAGCCCGACGATCGCCGCGATGCCGAGATCGCTGCGCAGCGGCCGCACCACCGCCTGGATCGAGATGTCGGGGTCTTCGAGGATGCGCGCCATCTTGCGCCGCACCGTCGCCTCGGTCACGCCGACGTGCCTGGCGATGTCGACGCTCGACATCCGCCCATCGACTTTCAGCTGCGAAAGAACCGCCTGCTCGGTCTCGTCCAGATCATTGGTGCTGACGAAATCCCACATAAAACCCCTCTTTCATGTCGATTTCCGACTATAGAATTCAAATTTGCATAAGAATTCGTCATTTGCAAGTCGATTGCAAACGGAAGCAAATCAGGTTCGCGGCTGGGGCTAGAGCAATTCCGGGAAAAGTGTGAGCGGTTTTCCGGCCGGAATTGCGTAAAAACAAAGAGATAGAGCGGTTCGCCGTTTCCGTGAAACGGTGAAACGCTCTAGCGTTGCGGGTCTCAAACGGGGTCAAGGGAAGGTGCTCAGGGGCGGCAAGCGCGAAGCCCCATGTCATTCCAGCCCAAGATCGGCCGGCCGACCAACAAGGTCACCAAAACAAAAAAGACCGGCCAAAGGCCGGTCTTTTGAAAGTCTCGAACCGTCGAAGCTTCTCAGCTTTCCTTCGGCTCCAGAACCTGGCGGCCGCGATACATGCCGGTCTTCAGGTCGATGTGGTGCGGGCGGCGCATTTCGCCGGAATTCTTGTCCTCGACATAGGTCGGGGCCTTGAGGGCGTCGGCCGAGCGGCGCATGCCGCGCTTCGACGGAGAGGTTTTTCTTTTTGGAACGGCCATGGATATGCTCCACTACATGGTCAAAATGCCCCGGCAACCCTCGCGAAAGGGCCGCATCAAGGCCATAATCTGAGAAAGTCGGGTGCCTATACACGCCTTGCGCCGTTTTGGCCAGCGCTGGCCGTGAATTTTTTTATGGCGGCGCCGCTTCGTCCTAATCCAGGCACCCGACATAGACGCCTGACCGGCTGGCGCGCCGCTCGATCAGCGAGGCCAACCGCCTCAGGCCCGGCCCGGGCTTCGCCGGATTGCGCGCGATCGGATTGGGCAGGCTGACGGCCAGCAACGCCGCCTGCCGTCGCGACAATTGCTTGGCCGAGACCCCGAAATGGTGCCGCGCGGCGGCCTCGATGCCGTAGATGCCCGGCCCCCATTCGGCGATGTTGAGATAGATCTCCATGATCCGCCGCTTCGACATCACAGCGTCGAAATAGACGGCCAGCGGCAGCTCGACCACCTTGCGCACGCTGCCCAACGGTCGCGACCACAAGAAAAGGTTCTTCACCGTCTGCATGGTGATGGTGGAGGCGCCGCGCGTCGCCTCGCCGGCCAGCGCGTCGTCGACCACGCCGCGCAATTCGCCGAGATCGACGCCACGGTGGAAGCAGAACTGCCCATCCTCCGACATGATCACCGAATGCGCCAGCACCGGCGCCACGTCGTCGATCGACACCCAGCGCCGGTCGTAGCCGGAAAAAGTCACGAGGTCCTTCAGCATCAGGGTCGAGACCGGATGCACGAAGGACGGCAGGTAGAGGAAGGTGAGCACCGCCGGTATGGCCGCCAGCACGAGCGCGACGACCAGGCAACGCCGGCCAAGGCGCCTCAGACCGGCGCGGTTCAGGCGCCGCGGCCGCGCCATGTCCAGCCCTTCGCTTCCATGTTCGACGATCGGTTCCGTCAAGCCGTCCCACCCGTGCCTCGCCCCCATCGGCATAAAGGCGCGCGCCTGCTTGCGCAATGTCTGAGTGTCGGCTACCGGTCCGGCCATGAGCAAAGACGACCAGATCGCCTTCGAATCCGCGCTTTTCACGCGCGCCGCCGCCGTCGAGACCGAGCTGCGCCGGATCCTCGACGCGCGTCCGCTCACCAGCGAGATTGCGCGGCCGGAGCGCCTGATGGCGGCGATGCGCCACGGCGTGCTCAATGGCGGCAAGCGGTTGCGGCCTTTTCTGGTCATGGAAAGTGCCGCGCTGTTTTCCGCCGATAGTGACGCCGCGTTGCGTGTCGCGACAGCGCTCGAATGCGTGCATTGCTATTCGCTGATCCATGACGATCTGCCTTCGATGGACGACGACGATCTGCGGCGCGGCCAGCCGACGGTGCACAAGGCCTTCGACGAGGCAACCGCGATCCTCGCCGGCGATGCGCTTTTGACTTTGGCCTTCGATATCCTCGCCGACGAGGCGACGTTGCTGCCGGCCGAGCGCCGCGCCACCCTCGTTCTCGCCCTTGCCCGCGCAGCCGGCGCCGGCGGCATGGTCGGCGGCCAGATGCTCGACCTTGAGGCCGAACGCAAGCGGCCGGACGAGGCAGGCATCATCACGCTGCAGGCGATGAAGACCGGCGCGCTGATCCGCTTCGCCTGCGAGGCCGGCGCGATCGTCGCCCGCGCGCCGCCCGCAGACCGCGAGCGGCTGGCGGAATTCGGCTCGGCGATCGGCCTTGCCTTCCAGCTCGCCGACGATCTGCTCGATCTCACCGCCGACGCCAGGCAGATGGGCAAGGCGACCAACAAGGACGCCGCCGCCGGCAAGGCGACGCTTGCTTCGCTGCACGGCTCCGACTGGGCGCGCGGCCAGCTCCACGGCCTGATCGACCAGGCGCATGCTCTGCTCGAGCCCTATGGCGACGCGGCCGAGCTGCTGAAGCGAGCCGCGACCTTCGTGGCGACGCGCAGCAACTGAACCGTGACAAGCCGGCGGCCGATGCCAGCCGACAACGGCTCCGATTGTTCGCTCTCTCCGAATACTGCTGTCGATGGCTGGATGATTATCCGGCGTCCGCGGCAGCCTATATCCGCTCCAGGACAACGAACCGAGACCGGTCCGGTCCGCGCCGGCCATCTTCAGAGCCGTGAAATCCAACCCGTAAGGAACCTGGAAAATGCCCTTCGCCAACTTCAAGATGCCTGAAGCCGCCCTCACCAAAGCGCAAAAGGAGGACCTCGTCCACAAGACCACGCAGATGTTCGTCGACTATTTCGGCGAGGGCGTGCGCCCGTACACCATGGTGCTGATCGAGGAAGTTCCCGACGGCGGCTATGGCCGTGCCGACGAGGTCTTCATTCTTCCCGACGCCTACCGGGCCAACGATGCCTGATTGAACAGGCGGGCGGCTTGCCGAACGGCACGCCCAACTTCCCGTGTCGGAGCCGATACTCGCTTCCCTTGGATTAGCCCCGGTTCGGCAAACTCCGCAGGAAATCGATCATCGCGGCGTTGACCTCGTCCGGGCGCTCCTGCTGGGTCCAATGCCCGCAGCCGGGCAGCATCAGCGTATCGCGGATTTGCGGGACGAAGTTCCTGAGATTGGCCAACAGTTGATCCATGCCGGGGAAGGCGACCACAAGGTCGCGGTCGCCCGCTGCGTAGAGAGCAGGCACCTTGATCCGCGCGCCGGCAAAGGGCACCATCAGTTCCCAGTTCCGGTCGATGTTGCGGTACCAGTTGAGACCTCCGGCAAAGCCGGTGCGCCGGAACTCGCCGGCGTAGAAATCGATGTCGCTTTCGCTGAGCCAGTGCGGCAGGCTTGCAGGAACCTCGGCGGCTTGCAGGAGGCCTCCGCCGTGCTGGACCATGGCAATTCCGACGCCGCCGTCCGAAGCGTCTCCCGACACCGCATAAAGCATGGCGCGCACCGTGGCCCGCGGGTCCCGTTCCAGCTCCGCCTCTGCAATGCCGGGTTGCTGGAAATAGAGCTGATAGAACTGGGCCCCCGCCGTTCGCGGCATGAGGCTGGTCGGACGCGCATTGCCGCGCGGCCGGAACGGCACGCTGAGGCCGACGATGGCATAGAAGCGGTCCGGCCGCAGCAGCGCGGCATGCCAGGCGACCACCGCACCCCAGTCGTGGCCGACGATGACGGAGCTGGGGACCTCGAGAGCGTCGAGAAGGCCCACCATGTCGCCGACCAGATGAAAGAGCGTGTATTGGTCGATCGCTTCCGGCCGGTCGCTCTTGCCGTAGCCTCGCATGTCGGGGGCGACGGCACGAAAGCCCGCCACTGCGAGCGCGCCTAGCTGATGCCGCCAGGAATACCAGGATTCAGGGAAGCCATGGCACAAAAGCACCACCGGCCCTTCACCCTGCTCCGCGACATTGAGGCGGATGCCGTTGGTCTCAACCATCCGCTGTATAAGTTCGCTCACGGCCGCTTCTCATGCTCGCGTTCCACCTCTGATCGATGGCAGGCAGCCAGAGCAACTGGCGGCTAACCTGCGGAATACACCTTTTGGAGAGCGCAGCTTCTATCGACTGTCTCAGGGACAGTTGCGGCAGTCAATGTCCGACTCGGAACCGCCAGCCGGATTTGGCGCCGTAGGGCTGGTTCCGAGGCGGAAATCAGCGACCGGTCGCGCGCCGACCATCCGCGCCGCGACGGTCAAGGTTAGCGAGGCTTCGTTCTTCCACCGATCACCCGACGGCGCATGTTCCAGTTGAAAAGTGGAGTTGCAGAAAATCGGCGGGCGTCCACCCGCTCGAATGGCTCTGGTGATGCGCATCCATTCGTGCAAGATCGCCTGCTGACAGATGCCGGAGGACGCCGGGAACCGATGCTGAAGCTGCAAGCCTGGCTGGCCGATTATTGGGTGATCGGCGCGGGGTTCATGGCAGCGTCGCTTATGGCGGCCGCGCCAATTCTCTCTCTTCCGCTGCCTGTGTTCCTGATCTTCCTGCACAGCCCGTTTTACATGATCCATCAGGTCGAGGAGCATACCGGCGACCGCTTCCGCAAATTCGCCAACAACCATGTCTTCGGCGGCCGCGACGCCCTGACCGTCGCCTCGGTTCTGGTCATCAACCTGCCCTTTGTCTGGGGCATCAACCTGCTGGCTCTTTACGCGGCATTCCTATGGGGACCCACCTTGGGCCTGGTTGCCCCCTATATCATGATCGTCAATGCGCTCGCGCATCTCGTCACATCGGCGCGGCTGCGCAAATACAATCCCGGCCTGGTCACCAGCGTACTTTTGTTTATGCCGCTGAGCGTTGCAACGATCTGGACGATTGGCTGGACGGAAGGTCTTGTCCCGCACTTGATCGGCGCGGCTCTCGCGATCTTTCTACACATGGCAATCATTGCGGTGGTGGCTGCCCGATACCGCTCTCTCGTCGCCGCCTCATAGCATCTGTAGCGACGTCATCAGTCTTGATCCCCGGCAAGGCGGCCCTTTGTCCTCAACGGCACCACATTTGCGCTGGCTGGCTGTTCCGGCCCGGCGCTCTGCGCGGCGACTGCCATGTCGGCCCGCGGCAGATAGATCGTCACCGTCGTGCCCCTGCCGACTTCGCTGTCGATCGTGACCGCGCCGCCGGACTGCTGCGCGAAGCCATAGACCTGCGCGAGCCCGAGGCCTGTGCCCTTGTCGGGCCCTTTGGTCGTGAAGAACGGTTCGAAGACCTGCGGAAGCAAATCTGGCGCAATGCCGACGCCTGTATCGGCCACCCGTAACGCGACGAATTCACCCTGCAGGCCGGCCGCGTTATCGTCGCTCGATAGCAGCACGTTCTCCGCCGTGACCGTTACGAGGCCACCGTCAGGCATGGCGTCCCGCGCGTTGAAGGCAATGTTGACGAGACCAAGCTCCAGTTCGCCGGGATCGACCTTCACTGGCCAGATTTCGGGTCCGACAGTGGCGACCAATTTCACAGATTTGCGCATGGAGCCCGCTATCATCCCGCGAACGGCCTCTATTCGTTCTGCCAGCGACACGACCTCGGCGCTTGCCCCCTGCTTGCGCGAGAAGGCCAGCAACTGGCGTGTCAGTGTGGCGCCGCGCTGGAGTGCAAGCTCCACGGATTCGGTCGCCCGCTTCATTTCGGGATCGCTGCCTACTTTCTTCCCCAGGCGAACATAGCTTTCGACCACTGTCAGGAGGTTGTTGAAATCATGCACGATGCTGCCGGTCAGTTGGCCAAGCGCGTCCATTTTCTGGGTGTGAACGCGTTGCGCCTGCGCCTGCCGGAGTGCGACTTCCGCATCGCGTCGATCGGTGATGTCGCGCGTAATCTTGGCAAAACCGATCAGTTCTCCTCGCTCGTCGCGGATCGGATCGATCACGACATTCGCCCAGAACAGCGTCCCGTCCTTACGGACGCGATGGCCCTCGGTTTCGAAGCGCCCATCCCGTGTTGCCGTATGGAGTGCGCGGCCAGGCAAACCGGCGGCACGGTCATGCTCCGTGTAAAAACGTGAGAAATGCTGACCGATGATTTCTTCGGCCGTATAGCCCTTGATGCGCTCCGCACCGGCGTTCCAACTCGTCACCAGCCCGTTGGGATCAAGCATGAAAAGCGCATAATCGGTCACGCCGCTCACCAGCAGGCGGAACTGACGTTCGCTTTGACGCAAAGCTTCGTGCGCCGCACGGCGCTCGGTGATGTCGCGCGTGACTTTGGCGAATCCCTCGAGCAGCCCTACGTCATTACGGATCGGAGTGACGACAACCGACGCCCAGAAACGGCTGCCGTCCTTGCGTACGCGCCAGCCCTCGCCTTCATACCGCCCGTTCTGCACGGCTGCTTCGAGGACGCGGAGCGGCGTGCCCTTTGCGCGTTCTTCACGGGTATAGAATTTGGAAAAATGCTGGCCCACGATTTCCTCGGCTGCGTAACCTTTCAGCCGCTCGGCGCCAGCATTCCAATTGGTGATCACGCCGCTTGGATCGAGCATATAGATGGCATAGTCAGTCACGCCGTCGACAAGGATGCGGAAGCGCCGCTCGCTCTGCAGCAGCGACTGATGCGCGGCGACGCGCTCCGTGATGTCTCGCGTGATCTTCGCGTAACCCAAAAGCGCGCCGTTGCGGTCCAGCACCCGTTGAACAAGGCCGCTCGACCAGAACCTGGTTCCGTCCTTGCGTACCCGCCACCCTTCGGCCTCGTATCTTCCCTCCGCCTTTGCCGCGGCAAGCATCCTGCTCGGGAGGTCCTTCGCCTGATCTTCGGCTGTGAAAAATCTGGAAAAATGCTGGCCCAGGATTTCCGAAGCCGCGTAGCCCTTTATCTTCTCGGCGCCGGCATTCCAGCTGGTGACGAAGCCATCTGCATTGAGGGTGTAGATCGCGTAGTCGGCGACGGCGTCGATGAACAGTTCGAGGCGATGGCTGTCGGAAAGATGTTGCGCGTCGGCTGTTGTCAGTGGCATTGTCGAACCTGCGTTCTACGCTCGCATTAAGCAGTTAGTCCGGTGACGCGCCAGCAGCATAGCCCCGCCTATCCGGCACAGCAACAAGCTTGGACCAATGGCGACATATTCATCTGCACTCGCATCCGACCTGACAAGCCCGGGCTATTTGTACAGCTTTGCTCCGGAAAACGAGCCTGGAGACGACGAGGAGAATCCCGTCTCTGATGGACTCGGCTCTGCCGAGCATGAGGAACTCCCGTATAAGGTCGAGTTGTGGAACACCGCCAAGAACGGCGTCGAACAAGTTCTTGCGGTCACGGCAAATGCCAGTATCGGCTACGCCGCTTATTACGCAGCGACGCGTGAGCACCCGGACCGTTACGTCACCTTGCGGCACAAGAACAATTTCGTTTCCAGATGGAACGGCCCGGCGAATTAGGCAGAGGCCCGTCTATGACACGGAGCGCCAACTCTTCCCGTTCGGCCGAAGCGCTGCCCTATCGCATCGAACTCTGGCACGCCGAAAGCCACGAGACCATCGAACGGGTTCTCGCACGCGCCGTTACGGCCCAGCTTGCCCGCGCCATTTTTCAAGCAGCAAGAGACGAGCATCCCCAACGGCGGATCACGCTGCGCAAGGGAAACCGTATCCTCTCCGATACGACGCAATGAGCATCTGCCGTCCGGTTCAAAGCGCTGCCCGCAAGTCCGGTGCGCTTGGCCTACCTGTCGCGGAAGCGACACGTCGCCTCTGCACCAAGAAGCTGCTGCAGGCCCGCCAACCTCCCCCAACGAAATCTTAATGTAAATCAAGCGTAATCCCGACCATTAAAATTGTGCGTATGTGTTGGGGTTGCGCATGCCGGAATATTCTTCCTTTCTCCGGTCGATCCGGATCCGCTACATTTCAGGACTGCTTGTCTTCGGGCTGGCTTCGGCCGCGGTCATGTTCGCGCTCAACCGTGTGAATTCATATCGCCACGAGGTCGATGCCTTCAGCGGCAATTTCGTCATCTTCGCCCGCGACCTGCGCAACGCCACCAATTTCGCCGAGACGACCGGCACCGCCTGGCGCAGCGAGACGCGCGACGCATTGACGACCGCCGCGCGCGGCCATTCCGAACGCCTGATGGCCGAGATCGGCACCCTGAACGCCCAACTTGCCGCGATCAGGCCGCGCCTATCGAAGGGCACCCTCGACGCGCTGGACACCGCCTCGGTCAACGGCGACCTGTTCTGGTCGGCGCGCGATATGGTGCGCAACTTCAACCTGATGGCGGTCGCCCAGAAGGTCGATGAGTGGAGCTACCGTGAGATCCGCAACCAAAACGACCTTTTCGCCCAGCCCATGCTGTTGAAGGTGCGCACCGCGCTCGACGAGGAGCGCCGCCTCGCCGATGCTTCGAGCGACCGGCTGCTCTTGTGGGCGAGCGGCCTTTTGGTCGCCGTGCTCGCCATCGCGGCGGTTGTGATCTTCCGGCCGATGGAGAATGCGATCCGCCGCGCCCTCGCCGAGACCGCCGCGTCGCTGTTCAAGGCGGAGGCCGCCGACCGCGCCAAGTCCGAATTCCTCGCCAATATGAGCCATGAGATCCGCACGCCGATGAACGGCGTGCTCGGCATGGCCGAGTTGCTCGCCAAGACCGAGCTTTCGCCGCGCCAGAAGACCTTCACCGACGTCATCGTCAAATCCGGCAACGCGCTGCTCACCATCATCAACGACATCCTCGATTTCTCGAAGATCAACGCCGGCCAGCTGACGCTCGACCCCGCTCCCTTCCGCCTGGCCGAAGCGGTCGAGGACGTGGCGACGCTGGTGTCGGCGCGCGTTGCCGAAAAGAACCTCGAGCTCATCGTGCGCGTCGATCCGCGCCTGCCGGCCTTCGTCGTCGGCGATGCCGGTCGCTTCCGCCAGATCGTCACCAATCTGCTCGGCAACGCCGTGAAATTCACCGAGAAGGGCCATGTCCTGATCGATGTCGGCGGCGATGTCGTCGACGGCGTGGTCCAGCTCAAGGTCCGCGTCGAGGATACCGGCATCGGCATTCCGGCCGAGAAGCTGCAAAGCGTGTTCGAGAAATTCGCCCAGGTCGACGGCTCCTCGACCCGCCGCCATGAAGGCACCGGGCTGGGTCTCGCCATATCCGCCCGTCTCGTCGACCTGATGGGCGGCAAGATCGGCGTCGAAAGCGAGATCGGCCGCGGCTCCGTGTTCTGGTTCGCCGTGCCGCTGCCGGTGCACGACCAGCAGTCGTGCGACGAGCTCGTACCGATGGATGTCACCGGCGCCCGGGTGCTGGTCATTGACGACAATCCGGTCAACCGCGAGATCCTGCTGGAGCAGCTCAGAAGCTGGAGCTTCGACTGCGCGGCGGCCGAAAGCGGCGCCGTCGGCCTTGCCTTCCTCGATCGCGCCTGCCAGCTCGGCGCCTCGGTCGACTGCATCATCCTCGATTACCAGATGCCCGGCATGAACGGCGCCGATGTCGCGAGGGCGATTGCCGCCGACAGCCGCCTTTCCTCCATTCCGGTCGTGCTGCTCACCTCGGTCGACCAGGTCGATTTCGGCAGAATGGTGATCGATTTCGGCATCGTCGCGCATCTCACCAAGCCGGCCCGCTCGGCGGTGCTGCTGGGCACCGTGATCTCCGCCATCCAGAAGGCGCGCACGCAGGGCGCCAGGGCGCATTTCGTGCGCGAGCCGGCCGCCGCGCAGGCCGCGCCGCCGGCCTTTACCGTCATCCGCGGCCCGGCCGTTCCGATCCCGGCCGCGCCGGAATCGACTGCGGCGCCGAGCGGCCCGATCGATATCCTGATCGCCGAGGACAATGACGTGAACCAGCTGGTCTTCGGCCAGATCCTCAACGGCTTCGGCCTCAGCTACCGCATTGCCGGCAATGGCCGCACCGCTGTCGAGATGTACCGCTCGCTGCGCCCCCGCCTGGTGCTGATGGACGTCTCCATGCCCGAGATGAACGGCTATGAGGCAACCCGCGCCATCCGCGCCATCGAAGCGCGGAATGGCGATCGCACGCCGATCATCGGCGTCACCGCGCATGCGCTCAAGGGCGACCGCGAAAAATGCATCGAGGCCGGCATGGACGACTATCTGCCCAAGCCGGTCTCGCCCGACCGCCTCGGCGCCAAGATCGGCACATGGCTCAGCGAGACGGTGGCGGCGAAGACGGCGTAGTTACCGGTTGCGCAACACCACGCAGGCGCCGCCGACGCTCTGCAGCTTGTTGCAGATATCGTCCGCCTCGGACCGTGAGTCGGCGCCGATCCTGACCGCGTAGATGCCGCGCCGGCCGATCGGCGTGCGCACCCGGCTCACCACCGGATCATGGCTGGCGAGCAGCGCCGGGAATCGGCTTTTGACCCTCAACCATTGGCCGATCGCGGCCGAGCGGCGGAAATTGCCCGCCACCTGCACGCCCCACGGTTTGACGTTGATCGAAGCCATGGCGACGGTCCGCGACATGATCACCGGCAGCCGGCGACAGGCTTCCCCGAAACTCATCTTGGGATCGAGCGGCTGGACGGTGCCGGCATAGGACCTGTCGGAAAACTTGTCGACGGGCTCGCCCATGATGTCGAAGACATAGCTTTCGGTCTCCATCGGCAGGAATCCGCCGGACGCAAGCCAGCGCGAAACGCGGTTCTCTCCGGCATTATAAGCCGCCGCCGCGAGGCCGAGATTGCCGTAGCTGGCCTTCATCTCGGCGAGATATTTCGCCGAAGCGGGGATCGCCTGCTCGATGTCGAAGGAATTGGCCAGACCGCGCATCTTGGCGGTGCCGGGCATGAATTGCGCGATGCCTTCCGCCCCGACCGGACTCACCGCGTTGGGATCGAAGCGGCTTTCCTTCCAGATCAGCCTGGCGAAGAAATCCTTGGGCAGGCCATTCTTGCCGGCCTCGCTCTCAATCAGATCGCAGACCCGGCTGATCAGCCGTTTGGCGGCCGATTTCGACTGCGGCGGATCGGCGAATGCCTGCACCGTCGGAACCAGCGCGAGAAACAGGAGCAGCGTTGCCTTCAGGAAACGCTGCATCGCTCATTCCGCGGCGGCTTTGCCGTGTCCGTAGCGCTGCTCGATATAGTCGGCGACCATCTTTTCGAAATCCTGCGCGATGGAAGGGCCGCGCAGCGTCGCCGCCTTCTTGCCGTCGACGAACACCGGCGCCGTCGGCGTCTCGCCGGTGCCGGGCAGCGATATGCCGATGTCGGCATGCTTGGATTCGCCCGGACCGTTGACGATGCAGCCCATCACCGCGACCTTGAGGTTCTCTACACCCGGATATTTCTCGCGCCACACCGGCATGTTCTTGCGAATATCGGACTGGATGCTCTGGGCGAGCTCCTGGAAGACGGTGGACGTCGTGCGCCCGCAGCCGGGGCAGGCCGCGACGATCGGCACGAACTGCCGGAAGCCCATCGTCTGCAGCAATTCCTGCGACACCTGCACCTCGCGGGTGCGGTCGCCATTCGGCTCCGGCGTCAGCGAGATGCGGATCGTGTCGCCGATGCCCTGCTGCAGCAGGATGCCCATCGCCGCCGAAGAGGCGACGATGCCCTTCGTACCCATGCCGGCCTCGGTGAGGCCCAGATGCAGCGCGTGGTCGGAGCGCGTGGCGAGTTGGGTATAGACCGCGATCAAGTCCTGCACGCCGCTGACCTTGGCCGACAGGATGATCTTGTCGCGGCCAAGCCCGATCTCTTCCGCCATCTCGGCCGACAGGATCGCCGACTGCACGATCGCCTCGCGCGTCACGTCCTGCGCGGTGAGCGGCGAGCCCTTCGCCTGGTTGTCGTCCATCAGCCGGGTCAAAAGTTCCTGGTCGAGCGAGCCCCAGTTGACGCCGATGCGAACCGGCTTGCCATATCTGATCGCCATTTCGACGATCGCCGCGAACTGGCGGTCCTTCTTTTCCTTGAAACCGACATTGCCGGGATTGATGCGGTATTTGGCCAGCACCTCGGCGCAGGCCGGATGGTCGGCGAGCAGCTTGTGCCCGATATAGTGGAAGTCGCCGACCAGCGGCACGTCGATGCCGAGCCGCAGCAGCCGCTCATGGATGCGCGGAACCGCCGCGGCGCTCTCGTCGCGGTCGACCGCAATGCGCACGATTTCCGAGCCGGCGCGGTGCAGCGCCGCGACCTGGGCGACCGTCTGGTCGACATCGGCCGTGTCGGTGTTGGTCATCGACTGCACGACGACCGGGGCGCCGCCGCCGACGATCACGCCGCCGACCGAAACGCCGACCGAGTTGCGCCGCGGGAAGGGAGAGGAAAAATATCCGGTCATGCCGGCCGCCTTCATCTGAAAGTTCCGGGCATGAGGTGGCGGAGCAAAGATGGCTTGTCAATGGCAAGCGGCGGGCAAGGCCGTCAAATCCGCTGCTCCCGATCGGCCGCTATGCGGCTCGAAGGAGAGCATCGGGATGCGCGCCCAAACGGTGAAGGGATTCAGTGTAAGTCACCAAGCCGGTGGCATTTCTTGCCACCGGGAGGCTGCACCGCGGCGGGAGCGGTTATGATGCCTGGAGGAGTTTCAGTGTGCGGTCGGTTTCGCCTTCAGCTTTTCAATCTCGTCCTTGATTGCCAACTTGCGCCGCTTGAGAGTGGCGATCTCGAGGTCGTCTACCGAGGGATGGTTCATCGCGTCGATAAGTTCACGCTCGATATCGCCATGCTTTCGCTGCAGCTCATCAAGATGGGATGCAAGAGACATGATTGGTTCTCCCTTTCATGGTTTCCTCGATTGCAGCCGTCGCGGGCGCCTCCACCGCAGGTTGCGACTGTGACGGCACCATGACAGTTTGCCACCAACCGATCTCGATGTCGAATGCCGCGTGGTAGCATTCCACGACAAAGTGAAATGTGATAAGGGCTGCGCGCCGGTCGCAAACAGATAGACCCGACCGCCCCGCCCAGACAGCCCGATTGGGCGATGCATACGCAGATGGTAGATAATGTCCGAACAGGAACAGGCTGAAATACGCCTCGAATATTCCCGGCTCAAACAGGAACACGCCGATTTCGACGCCGCCATCAACGCGATGATCGCCACAGGCTGCGACCCGCTTCAAATCCAGCGCATGAAGAAAAAGAAGCTGATTCTGAAAGACCGGCTGTCGGCGCTAGAAGACCGCATCATCCCCGATATCATCGCTTAGGCGGAGAGCGACGGGCAAGGTCGCGGACCCCGCCGGCCGAAAGGACTGCAGGCAGCGACAATCCTTGCGGCTATCGGCGAATTCCGCTAAGGCGCGCCTTTGCCGCCGGGGAGCGAAACCTTGACCGATCAGCGTGCCGACGTCGCCATCATCATGGGCAGCCAGTCCGACTGGGCGACGATGCGCCAGGCCGCGGAGACGCTGGAGGCGCTGGGCATTCCGCACAAGCGGCTGATCGTCTCGGCGCACCGCACCCCCGACCGCCTCTATGAATTCGCCAAGGGCGCCAAGGCGGCCGGCTACAAGGTGATCATCGCCGGCGCTGGCGGCGCTGCGCACCTGCCTGGCATGACGGCAGCGATGACGCCGCTGCCCGTCTTCGGCGTTCCCGTCGAATCCAAGGCGCTGTCGGGCCAGGACTCGCTGCTTTCCATCGTGCAGATGCCGGCCGGCATCCCGGTCGGCACGCTGGCGATCGGCAAGGCAGGTGCCGCCAATGCAGCCCTTCTCGCCGCCGCGGTGCTGGCGCTCAGTGACGACAAGCTCGCGGCCCGGCTCGACGCCTGGCGCGCGGCGCAGACCGCCAAGGTTGCCGCCGAGCCGACGGACGCGCCGTGAGCCTAGCGCCGGGATCGACCATCGGCATCATTGGCGGCGGCCAGCTTGGCCGCATGCTGGCTATGGCCGCCGCCCGCCTCGGTTACGGCACCATCGTGCTGGAGCCGCAGGCCGACTGCCCGGCCGCGCAGGTCGCGAACCGGCAGATCGTCGCCGCCTATGACGATCCGGCGGCGCTTGCCGATCTGGCCGCCGCCTGCGCCGTCGTCACCTACGAATTCGAGAATGTCCCGGTGGCCGCTGCCGAAATGTTGGCGGCAACGGTCCCGGTCTACCCGCCGGCCCGCGCGCTCGACGCGGCGCAGGATCGCCTCACCGAGAAAAGCTTTCTCAACGGTATCGGCATTCCGACAGCCGAATTCTGCCCGGTCGACAACGACGAACAGCTGACAGAGGCCCTGAAGAAGTTCGATGGCAGCGGCGTGCTGAAAACGCGCCGCATGGGCTATGACGGCAAGGGCCAGCGCGTCTTCCGCAACATGGAAACGGGCGGCTTTGCCGGCGTTTGCGAGGCGATGGGCAATGTGCCGCTGATCCTGGAATCGCTGGTCGCCTTCGAGCGCGAGATTTCGGTGATCGCCGCGCGTGGGCTGGACGGCGCGGTCGCGGCTTACGATCCGGCCGAAAACGTTCACCGCGAAGGCATATTGCGGACCTCGACCCTGCCGGCCGGCATCGGACTGCAAACCGCTTCGGCGGCCAAGGAGGCGGCGGCCAAAATCCTCACCGCGCTCGATTATGTCGGCGTCATTGGCGTCGAGTTCTTCGTTCTCGCCGACGGCTCGCTGCTCGTCAACGAGCTGGCGCCGCGCGTGCACAATTCTGGCCACTGGACGGAGGCCGCCTGCGTCGTCTCGCAATTCGAGCAGCATATCCGCGCCGTCGCCGGCCTGCCGCTTGGCTCGCCCCTCCGCCATTTCGACTGCGTGATGGAAAACCTGATTGGCGACGACATGCTGAAGGTGCCGGCGCTGCTCAAGGAACTCGAATTGGTGCTGCATCTCTACGGCAAGGCCGAGTCACGACCCGGCCGCAAGATGGGCCATTTCACGCGCCTCGTCAGACCGAAATAAGGCCTATTGCATATCCTGGTCGTCGCCCGCATCCGAGCCGGCGCAGCTCCGATCGCTGAGCTTGCAGTTGGCGTCGGAGGTAAGCTGCTTGATGCGCTCGTTGGTGAGCTTCGTCAGGCATTCCGACATCTCCGTCGGGTGGATGGAGCCACCTTCGCTGCCGGCGGTCGAATAGGCGCATTCGGCATCGCGAAACGAGATCCAGGCGCGTTGCGCCGTCTGCAGCAGCTTGTTCGACGCCTGATCGTTGCTGTCGACGATGTTCTTATAGGCGGCGTTAGCTTGGCATCGGCCGCCTGATAGTCGGCATCGGCGCAGATGTTCAGCATCGACTGGCTGTCGTCGTTGCGGTCACAATCCTCGGCAAAGGCTGCCGGGCCGGTTGCCAGAAGAACAAGAAAGGCGGACAAAACGAGACTGCGCATGGAATCTCCAGTCGCTTGGGCATGGGCCACCATCCCAGCCGCCCATGGGTCGCGCAATGCCGCGATGGCGAATATTTGATGGATCGCGCCAATTGCCTTATTCGGCACCGTCACGTGGTTGACACGGACAACACTCCTCGTTTATGAGCCACGCAAGTTCAAAGGCGCGCTTGTTTTCGGGCGCGCCTTTAAAATTCGGCCCGGGACGGGCCCTGACCGAACAGGCAAGACCATGAAGATCAAGAATTCGCTCAAGGCGCTCAAGGCGCGTCACCGCGACAACCGGCTGGTTCGCCGCAAGGGACGCATCTATATCATCAACAAGACGGCTCCGCGCTACAAGGCGCGCCAGGGCTGAGCTTTGCTGCGCGGCTTGATGCATGTCGCCCAAAAGTGCCAAGCGGTTTTGGGACAACGACATGCACCAAGAGACCACGCCGCGCCCGCTTATGTCGAACGCCGGTTTGCCAGCACTCTCACGCTAAAATCACTTTGACGATCCGCCGTCCGGGACTAGATTCCGGCGATGCGGATTCTTTTTGCATTTTTCGGCGCCCTTTTGTTTTCCGGCTTGCCTGCAGGAGCCGAAGAGGTGCCGGGCGCGCTGCCTCCGGATACCGCGCCGCCGGCCGTCACGCCGCCGCCGACTGCCCCGACCAAGCAGGGCCGCCTCGACCAGCTCTTCACCGAGCTGAAGCGCGAGCGCAACGAGAAGGCGGCCGAGCGCATCGCCGGCCGCATCTGGAACGAATGGAACCAGTCGGGCAGCGCCTCGATCGATCTGATGATGCAGTGGGCGCAGAAGGCGACCGAAGACCAGAAATTCGACGTCGCCCTCGACTTCCTCGACCAGGTCGTAACCTTGCAGCCCGACTATGCCGAAGGCTGGAACCGCCGCGCTACCGTGCATTTCCTGATGAAGAACTACGGGAAGTCGATGGCCGACATCGACCGCACCTTGCAGCTCGAACCGCGCCATTTCGGGGCGCTGTCAGGCCTCGCCCAGATCATGACCGAGACCGGCCACAAGCAATCGGCACTGGAAGCGTGGCAGAAGGTGCTGGCGATCTACCCGATGATGCGCAGCGCCCAGAACCAGGTCTCGACGCTTTCGGAAGAACTGGCCGGCGAGGGGATTTGAACTTTTTAACGGAGTAAGGGAATAGGGGGAATAAGGGAGTATGTTTGGATGCCATAAACGGCGCCAGAATAGTTTATCCCTACTCCCCTACTCCCCTACTCCCCTATCCCGCATGAACTTCACCTGCGCCGTCCTCCTCTTCCTCGTTGCGCTCCTCTTTGCCCTGGCCGGCATCACCCGCGCCGGCGTCTGGTTGATCGAGCGCCGCAGCCCGCCCATCGGCGCGTTCGCCAAGATCAGGGGCGCGCGCATCCACTATGTCCATGTCCGGGCGCCGGCCCGCGCCGACCTGCCGCCGGTCGTGTTCATCCACGGCGCCAGCGCCAATCTGAAGGACCAGATGCTGCCGCTGAGGCCCTTGCTCGAAGGCCGCGCGGAGGTGCTGTTCCTCGACCGTCCTGGTTTCGGCTGGTCGGAGCGCGGCGATAATGAGACGCTTGCCGCGCAGGCCGACACAATCGCCGCGCTGATGGACCACATCGGAATCAAAAAGGCCGTCATCGTCGCGCATTCCTTCGGCGGCGCGATCACCACGGCTTTCGCCCGCCAGCATCCCGACAAAACAGCCGGTCTCGTCTTCGTGTCAGCCGCCACGCATCCCTGGCCGGGCGGTGCGACCGCCTGGTACTACAAGCTGACCGCCACGCCGGGAATCGGCTGGCTGTTTTCCGAAACGCTAGCCTGTCCGGCGGGCATGCTGCGGATCGGCGATGCCACGGCTTGCGTCTTCTCGCCCAACAAAGTGCCGGAAGGCTATATCGACGACGCCTCGATCCCGCTGGTGCTCAGGCCATCTGCCTTCCGGGCGAATGCCCGCGACGTCGCCCAGCTCTACGACTATGTCCGCGCCGCCACACCTGCTTACCGCGAAATCCAGGCGCCGGCCGTCGTCATCTCCGGCGATCGCGACAAGGTGGTCTATGCCAGGGTCCACTCCGTCGGTCTGGAGCGCGACGTTCCCGGCGCCGAATTGATCTGGGTCCCAAATCTCGGCCACAAGCCGGACTGGATCGCGCCCGACCTTGTCGTGGGCGCAATCCAGAAAGTCGCGGGAAAAGATGTCGATCTGCAAGCGATGGCCAGGATCGTGGAGGGCCGGATCGCCAGCGACGCCTACCACGATGGCAAATGCCCCGACATCAAAGTGCCCGACGCCGAATTGGCGCCGGGTTGAAATTTCGGGAATTAGCTCCTGAATGCCACGGCGAGACGGTTAGCTATGTCGAGATTCAGATCAGGCCTAGTCGAAAGTAGTGGCTTCCGAGAATCGGAGCGGAGCGTACCTAAAGTACGTAAGCACCGGAAGCCGGCATTTGCAGGCCGGCCTCACCCGAATATTAACACGCCCTAATGGGTCTCCGACCCAACATACGCAATCCGCAGCATATTGGTCGAGCCTGGCGTCCTGAGCGGCACGCCAGCGGTGATGATCACCCGGTCGCCCGGCTTGCCGAAACCTTCCTCCAGCGCGATGCGGCAGGCCCGGTCGACCATGTCGTCGAGATCGGTCGCGTCCTCCGAGACGACGCAATGCGTGCCCCACAGCAGCGACAGGCGGCGCGCCGTGTTGAGGATCGGCGACAGCGCCACGATCGGCACCTGCGGGCGCTCGCGCGCGGCGCGCAGGCCGGTCGTGCCGGATGCCGTGTAAGAGATGATCGCCGACAGCTTCAGCGTCTCGGCGATCTCGCGCGCAGCAAGCGAAATGGCGTCGGCGCCGGTTGCCTCGGGCTCCGAGCGCTGCGCATTGATGATGCCGGCATAGGTCGGGTCGGCTTCGACCTTGGCGGCAATGCGGTTCATCATGCCGACCGCCTCGACCGGATAGGCGCCGGCCGCGGATTCGGCCGACAGCATGATCGCGTCCGCGCCTTCGAACACCGCGATCGACACATCGGAGACCTCGGCGCGGGTCGGCACGGGCGCGGTGATCATCGATTCCAGCATCTGCGTGGCGATCACCACCGGCTTGCCAGCGCGGCGCGCCGCGCGCGTGATCTGCTTCTGGATGCCGGGCACGGCTTCGATCGGCATCTCGACGCCGAGATCGCCGCGGGCGACCATCAGCGCGTCGGACAGCTCGATGATTTCGGGCAGCCGGGCAACCGCCTGCGGCTTCTCGATCTTGGCCATGATCAGCGCGCGGCCGCGCGCGATCTTGCGCGCCTCGGCCAGATCCTCCGGCCGCTGCACGAAGGACAGCGCCACCCAGTCGACACCGGCGGCGAGCACCGCGTCGAGGTCGGCCCGGTCCTTTTCGGTCAGCGCGCCGACCGGCAGGTCGGTGTCGGGCAGGCTGACGCCCTTCTTGTCGGAAATGCCCGAGCCGGCGACGACCGTGCAGGTGATCGACTTGCCGTCGGCCTTCACCGCCTTCAATTCCAGCTTGCCGTCGTCGATCAAAAGCCTGTGACCGGCCTCGACCGAGCTCAGGATTTCGGGGTGCGGTAGGTAGACACGGCTGGAATTGCCGGGCTCGGGATTGTCGTCGAGCGTGAACGTCTGCCCCGGTGCCAGCGCTTCCTTGACGTTGGCGAACTTGCCGACCCTGAGCTTCGGCCCCTGCAAATCCGCGAGGATGCCGATCGGCCGGCCGACGGCGGCCTCGACCGCACGGATGCGGCCGACCAGCGTGCGCATCAGCTCATGATCGGTATGGCTCATATTGATGCGGAAGACATCGGCGCCCGCTTCGAAGAGCTTCTTGAGCATTTCCTCGGAGGAGGAAGCCGGACCGATGGTAGCGAGGATCTTGACCTTGCGGTTACGTCTCATTGACTGTTTGTTCCCGGAGCGGGGGCCGATGCGGGCGCGCCTCCCGTTGCGGGCTCGTCGGTCAGCTGGACCATCCAGCTGGCCTGCTCGCCCGTGTCATATTCTTGGAATCCGGCGCGCTGGAAGCCCCGGGCGACGCAATCATTCACGCCGGCGATCTTGAACTCTTTTTCGGCGACGCACATGTTGATCGGGCCGTCCCAGCGCCCGCCGCGTTCGGCGTCTTCTGCATAAAGATAGTAAAACCTTGATGACAGCGGACCCTCTATCAGCGTCTTGCAGGTCGATCCTTCGATGTGCCACCAGCCCTCGGTGATCCAGCCGGCCTTGGCGCGATAGCCGATGCCGACGCCCACCAGATTTTGCGTCGCGTTGCAAACGCGGAAGTCGGCCCGGGCCGACGAGGTCGCGGCTATCGCGAAAAATCCCGCGCCGACGATCAGCAACGGCACAGCCAGGCGCTTGCGCAGCCGGCCGGCAAAACCCATCGCAGATCCTCTTGCGAACCACATTTGCATCTCTCGAAGCCCTTTTCAGCAAACTCCGGTCGCATGTCAACGCGCCGTTTTGTTCAATCCAATCGATTTAGAAGGGCCCGTCGCGCAAATTCTCCCCGCACCGCAGATTTTTCGCCGAAACCTTGGCCAAACAACGGCATTGCGCCAGCGTCCTCTTCGTGGAATGACGATACCACATCGCAGCCGCCATCCCCTTTTCAGCCGATGACCCGATCCACAGTTTTCACGCCGTTCGACATTGTCGAGGGCGACCGCAAGAAAGGTGTCGTGCTTCTGGCCGATCACGCCCGCCGCGACCTGCCGGAGGAGTACGGCAGTCTCGGTTTGCCGGCGTCCGAATTCGACCGTCACATCGCCTATGACATCGGCGTCGAGGCGGTGACGCGCGAACTGGCGGCAGCGCTCGACGCGCCGGCCGTGCTGGCCGGTTTCTCGCGGCTGCTGATCGATCCCAACCGGGGCGAGGACGACCCTACCATGATCCGTCAGCTCTATGACGGAACCGTGGTGCCGGGAAATTATCCAATTGGCGCGGAAGAGCGCGAGCGGCGGCTCGAGCGTTTCTACCGGCCCTATCACGACGCCGTCGGCGCGATGATCGCCTCTGTCGCTCATGCTTCAGGCAAGGCGCCGTTCATTTTCTCCGTGCATTCCTTCACGCCGGTGATGCAGGGTTTCGTCCGCCCCTGGCATGTCGGCGTGCTGTGGGATCGCGACGACCGCGTAGCGCGACCGCTGATCGACATGTTGGCTGAGGACAAGTCCCTCGTCGTCGGCGACAACGAACCCTATGACGGCGCGCTGCGCGGCGACACCATGTTCCGCCATGCCATCGTCAACGGCTACGCGCATGCGCTGATCGAGATCCGGCAGGACCTGATTGCCGACCGCGCCGGGGCGCTTGCCTGGGCCGAACGGCTGGCGCCCATCGTTGACGCCATCGACCGTCGTGCCGATATACACCAGGTTAAACTGTTCGGCTCGCGCACCGGGCCGGTGTGAGAAGGCCGAAAGGCCCGGAGTTTCCCATGACCGAACTCAGCGACGATCAGAAACGCGACTTCGAGGCAGCCGCCTTCCGTCGGCTGGTGGCGCATCTGCGCGAACGCGGCGATGTCCAGAACATCGATCTGATGAACCTCGCCGGCTTCTGCCGCAACTGCCTGTCCAACTGGTATCGCGAAGCCGCCGAGGCCGAGGGTGTCGCGCTGTCGAAGGACGAGTCGCGCGAGCTCATTTACGGCATGCCCTATGCGGAATGGCAGGCGCTCAACCAGACCGAGGCTTCCGCAACCAAGAAGGCCGAATTCGAGGCAAAGCGGCCGAAGGATCATTGATAGGACGAGCGCCTGCGCGACTTCGTCATTCCAGGGCGGAGCAAGGAGCGAAGCGACGCGCGCAGACCCTGGATGACGAAGTGAGGGGCGCTTTTGCCAAACCTACAAAGCTGCAGCCTACCACGAACGATGCTGACCCTCGGTCGCGCACCTGGTCCAAGCACTTCCCCTGCGCGGTTCTTGACTGCAAATTGAATCGATCTAATTTGCCGCGCGAATCCCTTTGCATGGCGGATTTCAGACCATGAGCATGCAAACCACGATTGAGGCCGCGACGCGCGGCCGCTGGGCCGTCGCCGGTATTTTCCTCGCCAATGGTTTCTTGACCGGCAGCTGGGCGCCGCAGATCCCGGTATTCCTCACCCGGCTCGACATCACCCGGTTTACGCTCGGCCTGCTGATCCTGCTGTTCGGCGTCGGTGCCGTGATTGCCATGACCTGGTGCGGCCATCTCATCTCCAGGCATGGCTCGCGCACCGTGACGCGTTGGTTCGGCGTCTGCGGCAGCTTCGGCCTGCTGATCGTGGCGCTCGCGCCCAACGTGCCGCTGGCGGGCATCGCCATGCTCATCTTCGGCGGCTCGATCGGCGGCATGGATGTCGCGATGAACTCCAACGCCGTGGTTGTGGAAAGAAGGCTTTCGCGGGCGATCATGTCGTCCTCGCACGGCTTCTGGAGCCTAGGCGGCTTCGCCGGCGGCGCGCTCGGCGGCTACTCGATCCAGACCTACGGCTATCTTCCCCATGCCGTCGCGGTGACGGTGATCGCCTTTGCCGTGATCGCCTTTGCCATTCGCTACCTTATCGCCGAGGACAAGCCGCAGGCGGTCGAGCACCAGAAATTCACGCTGCCGCGTCACACGGCCGTCTATCTGGTCGGGCTGATGGCGCTGCTCACCATGATCTCGGAGGGCGCGGTGCTCGACTGGGCGGCGCTCTTCCTGCACCAGGAGTTGGGCGCCGATCTCGCGATCGCCGGCCTCGCCTATGCCGCCTTCTCCGGTGTCATGGCGCTGATGCGTTTCCTGGGCGACGGCGTACGCAACCGCTTCGGCGCCGTGGCGACACTGCGCGGCTCGGCGCTGGTCGCCGCGGCCGGCATGTTGGTCGCCGGCCTTTCGCCCTCGCCTTACCTTGCCATCGCCGCCTTCGCTTTCTGCGGCTTCGGTATCGCCAACATGGTGCCGATCCTCTTTTCGGCCGGCGGCAACCAGGAAGGCATGTCGTCCGGTACCGGGATGAGCGTCGTCACCACCATGGGCTACTCCGGCATTTTGGTGGCGCCATCGGCGATCGGCTTTGTCGCCGAGCGTTCGAGCTTCGGGCCGATCTTCGTCGCGCTGTCCGCATTGCTGGTCATCGTGCTCCTGATGGCCGGGCTTGCTCACCGGGCCGAATTCGCGCCCGAACCTGTACCGGCCGAATAGCGCTTCAGCTCCTCATGCAGGAAATCCGCCACGCGGCGGATGCGCATGCTGGTGCGTACGTCGCGATGCATGGCGAGCCAGACGGGGAGGACCGGCAGGGGCACATCGGGCAACAGCTTTTCCAGGTCCGGAGCGCGGTCGGCCAGCGGCTCCTGGCCGATGCCGATGCCGTTTCCCGCCCGCACCGCCTCCCACAGCACGATCTGGTTGTCGGTCCTGAAGCGGAAATGGCTGCGGCCGACCGGAACGCCGAACGCGGTGAAGCCGCGAATGATCTCGTCGCTGCGGTCGAAGCCGACCAGGGCGTGCTGGGTAAGGTCGGCGGGTGTTTCCGGGCGGCCGCGCCGGTCGAGATAGGCGCTTGCCGCGCATAGGCAGAGCGGAATGTCGGTGACCTTGCGCGCCAGCAGCTCGTTCTGCGCCGGCCTGACCATGCGGATGGCGATGTCGGCATCGCGGCGCAACAGATTCTCGACCTGATTGGAGGCGACGATCTCGACCTCGATGCCCGGCTCTTCCTCGCCGAGCCGTGCCATCATCGGCGGCAGCACGAAGGCGGCAACCACCTCGCTAGCCGCGATGCGCACCGTGCCTTCGATCGCCTCGACCGAACCCAGCGCCAGCAGCGAGAACGCATTGGCCTGCTCGCTGACCGCCCGCCCGCGCTCGTAGAGCGTGCTGCCGGCTTCCGTCAGCTCATAGCCGCGCCGCCCGCGTCGGAACAGTGTGATGCCGAGAGCGGCCTCCAACTCGGAGATATGGCGGCCGAGCGTCGGCTGGCTGGCCGCGAGCCTGCGCGCGGCGCCCGACAGACTGCCGGTCTCGGCGACCGCGACAAAACTCTTGATCAGGTTCCAGTCGAATTCCTTCATTCATTCTTGAATAACAAATCGCCGATTTCAGTCAATTTCAATTCGTCGATGAAGGCACCAGATTGGCTTGGCAAACGCAAACAACGGAGAAAACACATGACCAAGATCGCAATCCTCGGCGCCAATGGGCGGCTCGGCCGCTTGGTCGGCAAGGCCTTCATCGACGCCGGTTTCGACGTGCGCGCCGTCACCCGCACCGGCAAGGTTCCTGCGGAACTGAAGGGCGCCACAGCAGTCGCCGGCGACGCGCTCGACCGCGCATCCCTGATCCGCGCAACGCAAGGCGTCGACATCGTCTTCAACGGCCTGAACCCGATCTACACCGACTGGGGCAAGTGCATGCCGATGGCCGAGAACGTCATCGCCGCCTGCCGCGAAAATGGCGCGCTGCACCTCTTCCCGGGCACGGTCTACAATTACGGCTCGCCGATGCCGCGGGTGATCACCGAAGCGACACCCTTCCATCCGACGACCGAAAAGGGTCGCATCCGCTGCGCCATGGAAGACCTCTTCCGCGGCGAGGCCGAAGCCGGCCGCGTGCGCACCATTGTGCTCAGGGCGGGCGACTTCTTCGGCGGCACCGGTTCGGGCTCCTGGTTCGACCTCGTCGTCGCCGCCAAGATGGAGAAAGGCGTCTACACCGCGCCCGGCCCGGCCGATCTGACGCACGAATGGGCCTACTTGCCGGACTTCGCCATCGCCTTCGTGGGCCTGGCGAAGAACCTCGACAAAACGGGCTTCTTCGAAGCCATCAACTTCCCCGGTCACGCCATCACCGACCTCGACATGAAGGCGGCGGCCGAGAAGGCGCTCGGCCGCAAGCTGAAGCTGTCCTTCATGCCCTGGTGGGTGCTGCGCGCCGGCAGCCCGTTCGTGGCCATGTGGAAGGAGATCGTTTCGATGTCCTATCTGCGCTTCGAGGCCCACCGGCTGGTCTCGACGCGGCTGGAACAAGTCATCGGCGAAATCCCGCTTACCCCGCTCGACCAGGCGGTGGAGGAAGCCTTGCAGGATATCGGTCTCGCCGTCGCAGTCTCGCGTCAGGCCGCCTGATCAGATCCGACCCATCAACAGCAGGATCAGCAGCACGATAAGGATGACGCCGACAATGCCGGACGGTCCATAACCCCAGGAGCGGGAATGCGGCCATGCCGGCACGGCGCCGATCAGGATCAGGATCAGGATTATTACGAGAATTGTGCCGATCGTCATGAAAAACCCTCGCCGTCTGGTTGAACTTCGAGGGAACAATGCAAAAAGCCGCCTAGGAGTTCCCGGGCGGCTTTTTGCCTTGGTACCGCGAAACCGCTCTATTCCGCGGCTTTCGGAAAGGCGACCTCCGGCTCGACGCCGGCATCGCTGGCCGCCTCGCCCGTCGAGACCTCGCCCTTGCCGCGCCGGAACAGGCGGCTGAGCCAGCCGCGCCGCTGGCCGGGCTTCACCTTGGCGCGGGTGAAGACCATCAGCATCGACGGCGTCACCACCAGCGTCAGCAGCGTCGCGAAGGACAGGCCGAAGACGATCGCCGAGGACAGCGAAATCCACCATTGCGTCGACGGCGCGTTGATCGTCGTCTCGTGATGGAAGATTTCGAGACCAAGGCCGAAGGCGATCGGCAGCACGCCGAGGATCGCCGACACCGCCGTCAGCACCACCGGACGGGCGCGTTCACGGCAGGTCTGCAGCACCGCTTCCATCTTGTCCCAGCCTTCCTCGCGCAGCCGGTCATAGGTGTCGATCAAAACGATGTTGTTGTTCACCACCACGCCGGCCAGCGCGATCACGCCGATGCCCGACATGACGATGCCGAAGGCCTCGCCTGTCAGAAGCAATCCTAAGAATACGCCGATCGTCGCCATGACCACGCAGGACAAGACGAGCCACACGCTGGTGAACTTGTTGAACTGCGCCAGCAGCACCAGGAAGATCAGGAAGATCGCCGCGCCAAAGGCCTTGCCGAGGAAGGCGCTGGCTTCCGCGCTGTCCTCGTTGGAGCCGGCGAGCTTCCAGCGGATGCCGCTGCCGAGATCCATGTCGGCGACGGCCTTGGTGACCTGTTCCTGCACCGCCGCCACCTGCGCGCCGGCGCTGACATTGGCCTGCACGACAACGGTGCGCGCGCCATCGATGCGGTTGAGCACGCCGACAGTCGGCTCAGGCTTCCTGACGACGAAGTTCGAGATCGGCACCGACCCTTGCGGGGTCTGCACGCGCAGCTCGTCGAGCGTCGACAGGGTGCGGCGGTCCTCCGGCAGGCGAAGCCGGATGTCGACCGCGTCGTCGGCCCCGGCTGGCCGGTACTCCGACAGCTTGAGGCCGTTGGTCACCAACTGCACCACCGTACCGACAGAGGTCGGGCTGATGCCGTATTGCGCCGCCTTGGCGCGGTCGACCTCGATCGCCCAGTCGACGCCGGGCGGCGGCAGGCCGTCCGAAATGTCGATGACGTTGGGGATCTTGGCGATGCGTGCCGCCACCGCGCGCGCCTTGTCGTCGAGCCCCGCCGGATCCGCGGCCGAGAGCCGGATCTGGATCGGCTTGCCGGTCGGCGGGCCGGCTTCGGGCACGCGCACCTCGACATCGACTCCGGGAATGCCGGCCATCACGCCGCGTAGATCGTCGAGGATCTGGTTGGCGGATTTGCGCTGGCGCCAGTCGACGAACTCATACTGGATGACGCCGACCACGTCCTCGGGAATGTCCTGGCCGCCGCCCTGCGTCTTGCCGACGCGGGTGTAGACCGACTTCACGCCCGGCCAGCCGAGCAGCCGGCTTTCCGCCGTTTTCGTCGCCGCATCCATTTCCGCCAGCGAGAGATTGCCGCGCGCATGCACATAGAGCAGGCCGTAATCCGGCTCCACGCTGGGGAAGAACTCCACGCCGGCGCCATATTTCGAATAGGCGAAGCCGACGCCGACCAGGAGCCCGACGGTGAGCAGGATGACGGTGACCGGGAAGCGTACCGCCTGCTTGACGACCGCCATGTACCAGCCGTCGCGATTGCCCCCCTCTTGATGCTCCGGCGCCTTGGCGAAGATCGCGCCCAAAGTCGGCGCGAAGACCAGCGCGTAGAGCATCGAGGCCGACAGCGTCACGATCAGCGTGATCGGCATGTACTTCATGAAGTCGCCGATGATGCCGGGCCAGAATAAGAGCGGCGAAAAGGCGGCGATGCGCGTCATCGTCGCCGCGATCACCGGTCCGGCCATGCGCTTGGCGGCGAGCGCGAAGGCATCCGCCTTGGGCACGCCCTCGCTCATGCGCCGTTCGGCGAACTCGGTGACGATGATGGCGTCGTCCACCAGCATGCCGACAGCCAGGATGAGGCTGAACAGCACGATCATGTTGATCGTGTAGCCCATCATGGCGAGCAGCAGGATGCCCATCAGGAAGGACGACGGGATGGCAAGGCCGATGAGCAGCGAGGCACGCCCCGACAGCGCGTAGAGGATGACGATGAACACCAGGATGACGGCGATCATCACATGGTTCTGCAGATCGCCCAGCAGCTGGTTGACGAAGACCGACTTGTCCTGCGTGTAGGTGACGTGCATGCCTTCCGGCATCGTCTTGATGAAATTGTCCGACACTTCCCGGACATGGGTCAGCGTGTCGATCAGATTGGCGCCGATGCGCTTCTTCACTTCGATGGCGATGGCGGGCCTGCCGTCGAGGCGGGTGACCGTCTCGGCGTCCTTGAAGGTCGAGCGTATGGTCGCGATGTCCTTGGCCTGCACCACGGCGTTCGGCGTGGCGACCACCGGCAGGTTGGCGACATCCTCGGGCGTCTCGATCAGCGACGGCACCTTGACCGCGTATTTGCCTTCCGAGCCTTCGAGATTGCCGGCCGCGACCAGGCTGTTGGAGGAAGCGACGCCCTGGATCACCTGGTCGAGCTGCAGTCCGTAGGACGAAAGCTTCACCGGATCGATGACCACTTCGACGAGATCGTCGCGCGCGCCCTGCAGCGAGCCTTCGAGCACGCCGGGCACTTCCTCGATGCGGTCGCGCAACTCGCGCGCAGCCGATGTCAGCACGCGCTCAGGCACGTCGCCGGAAAGTGTCACGACCAGAACCGGGAATTCCGAGACGTTGACCTCGTTGACCGTCGGCTCCTCGGCCGCCTGCGGCAGGTCGGCCTTGGCGTCCTGCACCTTGCTGCGCGTATCCTGCAGCGCCGTCGCGAGATCGGTCTGCGGCTGGAATTCGACCAGTACATAGCCGCCGCCCTGGAAGGCGGCCGAACGCATCTCCTTGAGCCCCTTGAGGCTCTTGAGCTTGCTTTCCATCGGCCTCAGCAGCAGCCGCTCGGAATCCTCCGGCGAGATGCCCTGATAGATCAGGCTGACATACATCATCGGAATCGGAACGTCGGGCTCCGCTTCCTTCGGCGTCGACTGATAGGCGACCCAGCCCGCGACGAGCAGGAACAGCAGCGCCGAAATCGTGAGGCGGGCGTTGTTGATGGCGAGTCTGACGATATCCATGACTTCGGCCTGTTATGCTTCAAAGGCTGCGGACCGCCATCGCCGGATTGGTCCGGCAATGACGCGTCGTGCTTTACTGCGTGCCGGCGGTGGCTTCGCTGATCAGCTTGTTGATGGTCGCCTGGTCGGCCTCGACGGGCTTCACCAGGTCGCCTTCCTTCACCAGTTCCTGGCCGGCGACGATGATGCGCGCATCCTCCGGAATGCCGCCCAGCACCAGGCCGTGCGGCGTGTCGTCGACGAGGTCGATCGGGAAGAATGCCACCTTGTCGTCCTTGCCGACGGCGCGGATGCCGAGGTCGCCCTTGTCGCCCAGCGTCACCACCGAGCGCGGCAGCATGACCGCATTGGTCGGCTCGGCGCTGAGCGTGATCTCGGCCGTCATGCCGGCAGGGATGGAGCCGTCGGCATTGGGGATCGCCACTTCGACGCGAAAGGTGCGGGTCTGCGCCGAGGCGTCGCGGCTGATGTAGCGGACCGTGCCGGTGACCTTCTGGTCGTTGACCAGGCGCACATTGGCCTCGTCGCCGATCTTGACGTAACGCAGGTCGCGCTCGCTGATCTCGCCGCGTGCGATGACCGGGTCGAGCTTCAGGATCGTCGCCACCTCGCCGCCCTGCATCACCGAGCTGCCGAGCTCGACCGGGATGCGATCGATGACGCCGTCGAATGGCGCCTTGACCTCGTTGCGATCGAGTTCGGCCTGCGCAGTGTCGAGCTGCGATTGCGCCAGCGTCAGGTTCGAGCGGGCGGTGTCGAGCTGCAGCTTCGGCAGATTGCCGGTCTTGGCCAGGCGCTCGGCGGCGTCGAGCTCGGCCTTGCGCTGGACAAGAAGCTGCTTGGCGTTGTCGACGTTGGAAATCTTCTCTTCGGCCGCGAGCATCAGCACGAGATCGCCCGTCTTGACGCGGTCGCCCTGCTTGACCGGCAGCTTCTCGATAACGCCGGCGACGCGCGTCGCCAGCACGGCGCGCTTGTCGGCCTCTGTGAGACCCGAAATCCGGATCGCCCGCGCGAAGGTCTTGCGCGGCGGCGTGACCACCGCGACGGTACGCAATGCCGCCTTCGGCTCGGCTTCTGCCTTGCTCGGCTTGACCGCCTCCGGCTTGCCGGCGTCGGCTTGTCTGTCGGTAGTAGCCGACTTGCCGGTGGTGACCGACTTGTCGGCGGCGCTGCCGACGGAGGAAAACTCGCCAGTTCCCATCCAGGCAGCGAACCCGATGAGCACGGCAATGGCTGCAAGCTTGTGAAACCTGATTTTCGGCATCATCATTTTTCCGTAGCAGGACCTGGCGAGGTCGGCGCTTCCGACTTGGGCGCGCGGCCGATATGGGTGTGCGCGGGGCCTAGTTCAATTTGCCGTGATCGGCGGACGCGCGCTTCTACCTGAAAGTTGCGGCGCAATATAGTCGGAAAAGTTGCGGGAACATTGCGGCGTGGAACGCTGTGCCTGGACAAACGCAGGCTTTTCCGCCAGTCGGCTGGCGCTTTTTGCCGCCGCGACGGTAGGTTTCCCCAAGG
Source organism: Mesorhizobium sp. B4-1-3 (assembly GCF_006439355.1). GTDB lineage: Bacteria > Pseudomonadota > Alphaproteobacteria > Rhizobiales > Rhizobiaceae > Mesorhizobium. The sequence continues at coordinate 161,286 of NZ_VFTG01000009.1, read as the reverse complement.
TTACTGGCAGCAGCCGTCAGCATGATGCGAAAAATCGTCCATAAGCCGTGGCAACCACCCGGTTGGAGTGCAGTCTCGCCCCGCTATGGCCGGGTTGAAGCTGTCAAGTGACGAGGTTGAGCAGCCGCAAGATACGCTCGAATGTCCTGCCGTAAGGCGGGCGCAGCAAACCGCCGGCACTGAGCTTCGACTGGATGAAGATCGGCTTTTCCTTGCTGAAGGTGCGGAACCCCCATTCGCCGTGATAGGCGCCGCTACCGCTCTCGCCGACGCCGCCGAAGGGCTGCCGCTCCTGCACCAGATGCAGCATGCAGTCATTGATCGTGACGCCGCCGGCCACCGTCTCGCGCATCATCCTCTGGCGGTTGGCGCTGTCGCTGCCGAACCAGTAGAGCGCCAGCGGCCGCTCGCCCCGGTTCACATGCTCGATGGCCTCGTCGATCGTGTCATATTCGACGATCGGCAGCACCGGCCCAAAGATCTCCTCGCGCATCAGCCGCAGATTGTCGCCGGGGTTGCGCACCAGCACCGGCGCCATCTTGCGGTCGCTGACGCCGAGCGTCTCGTTGGCCGGGTTGACCTCGATGATGTTGGCGCCGCTATCGCGTGCCTCGGCGACCATGTCGCTCAGCCGCCGGTGATGCCGCTCGCTGACGATGGCCGTATAGTCGGGATTATCGCCAAGGCGCGGATAGAGCTTGGCCATGGCGACCGTGAATTTGGCCGCGATCGCCTCGCCCTGGCCTTGCGGGACCAAGAGATAGTCCGGCGCGATGCAGGTCTGGCCCGCATTGAGCAGCTTGCCATAGGCGACGCTGGCGACCGCCGCGTCGAGGTCGCAGGAGGAATCGAAGATCGCCGGTGACTTGCCGCCGAGCTCGAGCGTCACTGGCGTCAGATTGGCAGCGGCGGCCAGCGCCACCTGACGGCCGACGGCGGTCGAGCCGGTGAACAGGAGGTGATCGAAAGGCAGCGATACGAATGCCTTGCCGACATCGGCGTCGCCGATTATCACGCTGACCTCGTCGGCGGCGAAATATCTTTCGACCAGGCTTGCGAGCAGGTCCGAGAACTTCGGCGTCAGCTCCGACGGCTTGATCATGACGCGGTTGCCGGCCGCGAGCGCCGCGGTCGCCGGCGCGACGGCGAGCTGGAACGGATAGTTCCAGGGCGAGACGATGCCGACGACGCCGAGCGGCTGCGGCAGGAGGCGATTGCGGCCGGGCAGGAACGGCAGGCTGGTGGCGACGCGCCGCTGGCGCATCCAGGCGCCGAGATGCGACAGCGCATGCCTGATGCCGGCCCGCACGACGAACAATTCGGCAAGCCGCGTTTCCTCGGCCGAGCGTGCCGAGAAATCGCTGTCGATCGCGGCACATATCTCGGCCTCATGCTTTTCGGTAAGCGCCAGCAGGCGCTTCAGCCTGTCCTTGCGCGCGTCCAGCGTCGGGAACGGCTCTTTCTCAAAGGCCCTGCATTGCGCTTCAAACCGGACCCCGAGAGCGTTCTGTCTGGTCTGCAGCATCGCGACCTCCCGTTTACGTTCAGGTAAGTTACATCGCCCGGACAACCGAATCCAGCATTGCCCGGGTTCCGTTGGGGAATGCTCCGGCGGTGCCCGATCCGAGCGCCTCAAATATGCGTTTGGCACCCGTCATCGACATAGGAAAGCGACCGGTCCGCAAACGGCCCTTTTCGCCGTTCATGCTTTAATCGGGCGTGCGTAAACGGTCCTTGGCGATGGTGCGGCGCGTGGCAAAAACCGCAAGATCGGTCGAGCGCCTCATGTCTGCGCGGCTTAGCTGGTGCTGCCACGGAGAATAACGATGAAGGCGGCAGTTCATAACCACCATGCCCGGATGCAGCGGGTGCTCGATCACATAGACCGGCATCTGGACGACGATCTGAACTTGGACGCGCTGAGCGGTGTCGCAGCCTATTCGAAATATCATTTCCACCGGCAGTTCACCGCAACTTTCGGGCTATTCGTGCATCGCTACATCCAGCTCGCCCGCATGAAGCGCGCTTCATCCCGGCTGGGCTACGCGGACGCCGAAAGCGTCACGGACATAGCGATGGACGCCGGTTACGACGCACCGGATGCCTTCGCCCGCGCCTTTCGTCAACGGTGCGGACAGTCGCCGTCGTCGTTTCGGAGATCTCCCAACTGGGGGTCGTGGCTGATGGCCTTCGGGCCTCTGGACAACGCGAGGAGAAAGCTCATGCAGATAATTTTCACCGATGACGACGTGACGATCCGCGACGTGCCTCCCACCCCGGTGGCGATCATGGAGCATCGTGGGGATCGGGCGATGCTCGGCGACACCATCCAGCGCTTCATCGCCTGGCGCAAGGCAGCTGGCCTGTCGCCAGAGACGAGCCCGACCTTCAACATCTTCCGTTCCGAGAGATGTCCCGCTGTCGCGGCCGACTACAGCATGGACATTTGTGTCGGCACCGACCAGCCGATCGCGGCGGACGACAAGCAGATGAAGGCCGGCGTGATCCCGGGCGGACGTTGCGCCGTGCTGCGCTACCCCGCCAATACCAATAATCTGGAGCCGGCAGCACTCTACCTTTATCGGGAATGGCTTCCCGCCAGCGGCGAGGAAGCACGCGACTTTCCGATCTATTGCCAGCGACGGCTGTCCTTCCTTCCGGAACTGTCGGTGCCCGAGATCGTCGTCGAGCTCTTTCTGCCGCTGAAATAGCGCGGCGGGAATGCGGCCTTTCTCTTCCGGTCGCAAGAACGGACCGGCCGCTATCCACCCGATCTCGGTCTTACGGGGGCTGACGACCTAGCAATCAGGCGCGCCGCCGCGCGGATTCCGGCTTGATGCGCGCCGCCAGGAACTCCTTGACGCGACGCCCCGGCGCCGGACCGCGCAGCGGCTTGAAGCCGTCGTCGAGCTCGCCCGAGAGATCGAGCGTGGCGCGCTGGCCGACGGCGTCATAATTCTCTTCCAGCCAGTCGCTGGCCGCACTTCGGCCGAGGTCGCGCAGATAGGCGATGAAAGCCCATTCGGCATTGACCTTGGACGACGCCGAGAGGTCCTTGAAGGCCTCGTCGGCATCAATGCGGTGCATGCGGATGTCGCGGTATTCGCCATGCGGCAGGCGCCCGGCCGCGATCAGTTCCTTGACGAAGGCGATCGAGCGGAATTCGCGCAGCAGACCGGCATTGAAGGTGATCTCGTCGATGCGGTTCTGGATCTCGTTGGCGCTTTTCGGCGTGCCTTCGCGCACCACCGGATTGATCTGCACCAGAAGCACGTCCTCGGTCGCCGCCGTCTTGAAGAACGGATAGAGCGCCGGATTGCCGCCATAACCGCCATCCCAATAGGGCACGCCCTTGATCTCGACGGCGCGGAACAATTGCGGCAGGCAGGCCGACGCCATCACCGTGTCGAGGTCGATCTCGCCGTCGGAAAAGACGCGCAGCTGTCCGGTCTCGACATTGGTCGCCGAGATGAACAGCTCCATCGACTTGCAGGCGCGCACATTGTCGAAGTCGATCTCCTTCGCCACCACATCGCGCAGCGGGTTGAGGCCGAGCGGGTTGGCGACATAGGGCGAGAACACCCGCGACATCGTGTCGAAGAAGACATAGCCGGGCGTGTTCTCGATCGACCAGTTGCCCCAGACCACGTCCCACGGCATGCGCTGCACGGGGCTGAAACGTCCCTTCGAGGCCACCGCCCGCCAGAAATCATCGAGCTTCTTGCGCGCGCCTTCCACCCCGCCCCGGACGAATCCGTCGGCCAGCGCCACCGCGTTCATGGCGCCCGCGCTGGTGCCGGACACCGCCGCGATCTCCAGCCGCCCATCCTCCAGCAGACGGTCAAGCACGCCCCATGAAAAGGCGCCGTGCGAGCCGCCGCCCTGGAGCGCGATGTTGATCTTCTTCTTTTCCTCCGCCTTGCCGTTCTTCGCCATGGCGTTCCCTGTCTCGATGCGCCGCCTGCCGCCGCGTCATTTGGACGGAGCTGGCGCGGTCAGCCTATGTTGCAGTGCAGCATATAGGGATGGACCAAGGCAAGAACACGAACACGCAAGCGTTATTATGGCATTTTCCTCGCCCCGCGCTGCGGGAGCGAGGAACTACCTCTCAGGCGACCAGATCCGGCACCGGCCCGACATAACGCGACTGCGGCCGGATCAGCCGTCCGGTCGCCTGCTGCTCGCGGGCATGCGCAATCCAGCCGGCGACACGGCCAGCGGCAAAGACGTTGGAGAACGCCTCTTTCGGGAAGCCGACCGCTTCGAGCAGAAGCGCGGTGTAGAACTCGACATTGGTTTGAATGGAGCGCTGCGGCTTGGCGATCCTGAGCACCTCGAGCGCCGCCTGTTCCACTGTTTCGGCGAGGGCTAGCCGGCTACCCGTTTCGTTGCGGGAGCCGAGTTGCCGCACGACCGCTTTGAGCGCATCGGCGCGCGGATCGCGCACGCGGTAGATGCGATGGCCGAAACCCATGATGCGCTCGTCACGCGCGATCTGGTTGCGGAGCCAGGCGGTCGCATCGCCGCTCGCCTCGATGGCGTCCAGCATCTCGATCACCGGCCCCGGCGCGCCGCCATGCAGCGGGCCTTTCAGCGCGCCGAGCCCGGCCAGGATCGCCGAGGTCAGGCCGGCCTGGGTCGACGCCACGACACGGGTCGCGAAGGTCGAAGCATTGAGCCCGTGGTCGCAAACCGTCACCAGATAGCTGTCGAGCGCCTTGGCAAGCGTCGGCGAGGCGATGCCGGCAAGCATCCTGAGCATGTCGCCGGCATGATCGGCTTTTTCGTCGGGAGCGACCGGCGTCTCGCCCCGGCCGAGGCGCAGCAGGGCCGGCGTCAGCACGGCCGGCGCCGCGATGAGCCGCAGCGCGTCGGCAAGCCCGTCGCCGTCCGGCAGGACGGCCATGCCCGCTCTCATGCCGCTGTAGATGTCGAGCGGCGCAAGCTGGGTGAGCAGCGGTTTCACACGATCAAATACGTCCACCCGCGCCTTGCCGATCGCCTTTTCCAGTTCGGCATCGCTGGGAAGATCGTCGAAGAAGCCGTCGAACAGCAAATGCACCACCTGCGCGTAACGCCAGCGGCCGGCGAGCCCCGCCAGCGAATGTCCTCGGATGGTGAGGTGCCCGCCCGAACCGTCGACATCGGAAAGCACCGTGTCGGCCGCCACAACATCATCGAGCCCATTCGCCATGATCGTCTCCTTGACCTTTTGTGCTTTGCAATTAATGCTCGCCAATCAATGCATCAATCTTGATCAAGATAATCAATGTAAGGCGGCAAATGACGGAGTGGCTGACGCGGGAGCAAGCGCTGGAGCGGCTGAACATCCGGCCGCAGACGCTTTATGCCTATGTCAGCCGCGGCCGCGTCGGCATGAGGCCGGACGACGCCGACCCGCGCCGCAGCCAGTACCGCGCCGACGACATCGCCGCGCTTGCCACGCGCCGCGATCGCGGAAGGAGTCCGCAGGCGATCGCCGAAAGCGCCATCGCCTGGGGCGAGCCGGCCATCGCCACCTCGATCTCGACGGTGCTGCATGGCCGCCTCATCTATCGCGGCAAGGACGCGGTGGAATTTTCGACGACGGCGACGCTCGAGGAGACCGCCGGACTGCTGTGGACCTCCGACCGTGCGGTATCGTTCGTCTCGCTGACGCCGTCAGCCGCCCGGCAAAGCGGCACGCCGACCGCCTTCGCCCGGCTCTCGGCGCTTGCGGCCGAAGGCTGGTCATCGCTTGGCCGCAGGCCGGCCATGCTGCAGGAGGACGGCGCCGCCGCGACCAGCGCGCTGGCAACGGCGCTCGGCGCAACGCCGGGATCCGAACCCGTGCACATCAGGCTGGCCCAGGGCTGGTCGATCGAGGCCGCCGGCGCCGATCTCATCCGCAAGGCGCTGGTGCTTTTGGCCGATCACGAGCTCAATGCCTCGACCTTCGCAACCCGCGTCGCGGCCTCCACCGGCGCGCCGATCGCCGCCTGCCTGCTCGCCGGCCTCGCGACGCTCACCGGCCCGCGTCACGGCGGCGCGGGTGCCGCGGCGATCGCGCTGGTCGAGGACGCGGAGCGGCTTGGTGCGGACGAAGCGGTCGCCCGCTGGCTGGCGCATGACCGCCCGCTGCCCGGCTTCGGCCATCCGCTTTATCCGGAAGGCGACCCGCGCGCCGAGGGCGTTTTCTTTGGCATGGAGGTCGACGACGGGCTGTCGCGGCTGCGCAAGGCGGTCCTCGCGGCGACCGGCCTGCACCCCAACATCGATTTCGCGCTGGCCGCGATGACGCGTAGCCTCAATCTTCCCGCCGACGCGCCGTTCCGCCTGTTCACGCTCGGCCGCAGCGTCGGCTGGACCGCGCATGCCATCGAACAGGTGACCAGCAACCGGCTGATCAGGCCCCGCGCCCGCTATGATGGGCCGGTCGAGAGACCGGTGAGCCACGGGTAAAGCGCGTCAGGGTGTCGAGATTCAGGTCAGGCTGAGTCGAGAACGCTGGCTTCCGAGAACCGGAGCGGAACGTACTTTTGGGTACGTGAGCACCGGAAGCAGAGGAAGCCGTCGTTCGCAGGCCGGCCTCACCTGAATATCGGCACACCCGTCAGGACATCGTGTCGAGCTTGCGCTGCATGGCCGCGATCTGCGCCTTCAATTCCTGCAGATCGTCGGACTTCTCTTCCTTCTTCGGCGGCTCGGCCGGCGCGGGGGAATTGCCGCCGGCGGGCGGGAACGGCGTGAACATGCGCATGGCGTTCTGGAACATCTCGACATTGCGGCGTGTCTGTTCCTCGAGCGCCTTCATCGGCGTCTTCATCATGTCCATCGGCGTCTTGCCGAAGGCGCCTTTGAGCTGCTCGCGAAACCGCTCCTGTTCCTTGGAGAAGGCGATCATCGACTGTTCGAGGAAGCTCGGCACGATCATCTGCATCTGATCGCCGTAGAAGGAGATGAGCTGGCGCAGGAACGGGATCGGCAGCATGTTCTGCCCGTCCTTGTTCTCCAGCTCGAAGATGATCTGCGTCAGCACCGGGTGCGTGATGTCATCGCCGGTCTTTGCGTCCTGGACCGTGAACTCCTCGCCCTTCTTGACCATCTCGGCCAAATCCTCGAGCGTCACATAGGTGCTGGTGCCGGTATTGTAGAGCCGGCGATTGGCATACTTCTTGATGACGATCGGGTCGTCTTTTGCGGCCATCCGTATCCTCCCCAGGACACCGGCACCTTTAGGAGTAAGCGGCCGGTAACGATTGCGCCCTTTGACGAGGATACGCGCAAAAGCGTCACAATTCCAAGCGGTTTGTGCACTGCGGCATCATTTAATGCTGCACAGCCATTGCAAAATCCATCGCATGGCCGACGTCACGTTACCGCGACTGGCGCGCACCCTGCTTGCCACGCATGACGGCCATGCCCATTTCCGGTTTGACTCAGGGGTTCGAACGGGCAAGAAAGTCCTAAAGCGATCTCGAAAATACGACACCTCGAAGTCTGGAGAAGAAAATGTCCGCTTCCAATTCCATCGTCGTCGCCAGCGCCGCCCGCACCGCGGTCGGCTCCTTCAACGGCAGCTTCGCCGCAACGCCGGCGCATGAGCTCGGCGCCGTCGTCATCAGGGAACTCCTGGCGCGTGCGAAGGTCGAGGCGGCGGAAGTCGACGAGGTTATTCTCGGCCAGGTGCTGACCGCCGCTCAAGGGCAGAACCCGGCCCGCCAGGCCTCGATCAATGCCGGCCTGCCGAAGGAGACCACCGCCTGGGGCCTCAACCAGGTTTGCGGCTCGGGCTTGCGCGCCATCGCGCTCGGCATGCAGCAGATCGCCACCGGCGACGCCAAGGTGATCGTCGCCGGCGGCCAGGAATCGATGTCGCTGTCGCCGCATGCCGAGCATCTGCGCGCCGGCGTTAAGATGGGTGACTACAAGATGATCGACACCATGATCAAGGACGGCCTGTGGGATGCCTTCAACGGCTACCATATGGGCAACACCGCCGAGAACGTCGCCCGCCAGTTCCAGATCACCCGCGAAACCCAGGACGAGTTCGCGCTGGCCTCGCAGAACAAGGCCGAGGCAGCGCAAAAGGCCGGCAAATTCAAGGACGAGATCGTCGCTTTCACCATCAAGGGCAAGAAGGGCGACACCATCGTCGACCAGGACGAGTACATCCGCCATGGCGCGACGCTCGACGCCATGACCAAGCTGAAGCCCGCTTTCGACAAGGACGGCACGGTCACCGCTGCCAATGCGTCCGGCATCAATGACGGCGCCGCCGGTGCCCTGCTGATGACCGAGGCGGAGGCCGCCCGCCGCGGCATCACCCCGCTGGTGCGCATCGCCTCCTGGGCGACCGCCGGCGTCGATCCGGCGATCATGGGCACGGGTCCGATCCCTGCCTCGAAGCGGGCGCTGGAAAAGGCCGGCTGGTCGGTGAAGGATCTCGATCTCGTCGAGGCCAATGAAGCTTTTGCCGCGCAGGCCTGCGCCGTCAACCAGGGCATGGGTTGGGACCCCTCGATCGTCAACGTCAACGGCGGCGCCATCGCCATCGGCCATCCGATCGGCGCTTCCGGCGCCCGCGTCTTCAACACGCTGGTCTACGAGATGCGCCGCAGAAGTGCCAAGAAGGGCCTTGCCACGCTGTGCATCGGCGGCGGCATGGGCGTTGCCATGTGCGTGGAAGCGCTGTGAGCTAGCGAATAGGGAGTAGCGAGTAGGGAAGAAAAAGCGTCGCGCGGCGGGATATCAAATCCCCTACTCGCTATTTGCTACTCCCTGTTCGCTCTCCCACCAACAGGGAGGAGAACATGAGCAAAGTAGCAATCGTCACCGGCGGATCGCGCGGCATTGGTGCGGCGATATCGGTCGCCCTGAAGAACGCCGGCTATTCGGTCGCGGCCAACTATGCCGGCAATGGCGAAGCGGCGCAGAAATTCAAGGCCGAGACCGGCGTCCCGGTCTACAAATGGTCGGTCGCCGACTACGACGCCTGCGCCGCCGGCATCAAGCAGGTCGAAGCCGATCTCGGTCCGGTCTCTGTGCTGGTCAACAATGCCGGCATCACCCGCGACGCCATGTTCCACAAGATGACGCCCGCGCAGTGGAAGGAAGTGATCGACACCAATCTCTCCGGCGTCTTCAACATGACGCATCCCTTGTGGAGCGGCATGCGCGACCGCAAGTTCGGCCGCGTCATCACAATTTCTTCGATCAACGGCCAGAAGGGCCAGATGGGCCAGGTCAACTATTCGGCCTCGAAAGCCGGCGACATAGGCTTCACCAAGGCGCTGGCCCAAGAGGGGGCTCGCGCGGGCATCACCGTCAATGTTGTCTGCCCCGGCTACATCGCCACCGACATGGTCATGGCCGTGCCGGAAAAAGTGCGGGAATCGATCGTCGCTCAGATTCCGGTCGGCCGCCTCGGCGAGCCGGAAGAGATCGCGCGCTGCGTCGTCTTCCTGGCTTCCGACGAGGCCGGCTTCATCACCGGCTCGACCATCACCGCCAATGGCGGCCAGTACTTCGCCTGACATCGTTTGTCGGCAAGGCGGCTCCGGCGCCGGGGCCGCCTCTTTCGCCAGCTGCAGAGCCGGCGCGACACCTTGCCTCAATTCGGCACGCAAAAGTTAACGGCACGACCGCGGTCGGTGAACAACCCTTCTGACAAACTGTGAATCCTCGGTGGGTAAGCTGTGGAAAACACCATATCTAGGGGCGAACAAACCGGGAAAGTCGCCGGATCGCTGATTCGTCGCCGATTCGTTCCGGCTTTGGCCGAAAAGTTAACGGCGGGCGACCCAAAGCTCGCTAAAATCGTTAAAAGTGATTAAGAAAGTTCAATAATTTCATAATCTTGACGGCGCGTCCCGAGCCGACCGCGACCGTTTCCGGCAAAGGTTAACGGCGGTCCAGCTCCAGCGAAGGCGAAGCATGAATCGGGCCAATTTCCCGATTCAGCATGTGGTGCGACTCGTCGTCAAAAAATCCACATATAGCCGTGAACAAAACCTGAATCAGAGCGAGTCAGCGATTCGTCGCTGATTCGTTCCAGACTCGTTCCAGCCGTTAACAGCAGCCGGTTTTGACCGGTGCGTCCATTCCCGCCTGCCCCCAGAAGAACATTCCGCTTTCGCTCGGCGTCCTAAATCCCTATGTGTCGGCTGTCACACGCGGCGGCGCCGCCGCGCCTCCGACCAAAAGCATGATCCCGAAAAGTGGGAACCGGTTTTCGGAAAAAGATCATGTTTAAACAATCAAAGCGGCAGAAACACTTATTTCCGAGCCGATGAACATCCAGCCGAAACACTCCCAGCCGCTGATCCTTTCGGGCCGCGACGTGACGGCCGTGCTAGGCCCTACCAACACCGGCAAGACCCATCTCGCCATCGAGCGCATGGTGGCGCACGAGACCGGCGTCATCGGGCTGCCGCTGAGGCTGCTTGCCCGCGAGGTCTATGCGCGCGTCTGCGAGAAGGTCGGCGCCCACAAGGTGGCGCTGATCACCGGCGAGGAGAAGATCGTGCCCGCTGGCGCGAGGTATTCAGTCTGCACCGTCGAGGCGATGCCGCGCGAGACCGACGCCGCCTTCGTCGCCATCGACGAGGTGCAGCTCGCCGGCGATCTCGAGCGCGGCCATATCTTCACCGACCGCATCCTGCATCTGCGCGGCCGCCAGGAGACACTGCTCCTGGGCGCGGCCACGATGCATGGCATCCTGCAGCGCCTTCTGAAGGGCGTGTCGGTGGTGACGCGGCCTAGGCTGTCGCATCTCGCCTATGCCGGCTCGAAGAAGCTCACCCGGCTGCCGCGGCGCACGGCGATCGTCGCTTTCTCCGCCGACGAGGTCTACGCCATTGCCGAGCTGATCCGCCGCCAGCAGGGGGGCGCCGCCGTCGTGCTCGGCGCGCTCTCGCCGCGCACCCGCAACGCGCAGGTGGAAATCTTCCAGTCCGGCGATGTCGATTATCTCGTCGCCACCGACGCCATCGGCATGGGCCTGAACCTCGACCTCGACCATGTCGCGTTCGCCCAGAACCGCAAGTTCGACGGCTATCAATATCGCAACCTGACCGCCGCCGAGCTCGGCCAGATCGCCGGCCGCGCCGGCCGGCATCTGCGTGACGGCACGTTCGGCGTCACCGGCCAGGTCGATCCGTTCGACGAGGATCTAGTCGCCAAGATCGAGGCGCATGATTTCGACCCGGTGAAGGTGCTGCAATGGCGCACCGCCGATTTCGATTTTTCCAGCCTCGACGCGCTCAAGCGCTCGACCGAGACCAATGCGCCGGTCGAGGGGCTGACCCGCGCGCTGCCGGCTGTCGACGCGCAGGCGCTGGAGCATCTGTCGAAGGATGGCGACATCCGCGCTTTGGCAACCGGCAAGGAGCGCGTCGCGCTGCTCTGGGAAGCCTGCGCGCTCCCCGACTACCGCAAGATCGCGCCGGCCCAGCACGCCGACCTCATTGCCTCCATCTATATGGACCTTGCGCGCCATGGCCACGTCGATGAGAATTACATGGCCGAGCAGGTGCGGCGCGCCGACACGACGGAAGGCGACATCGACACGCTGTCGCACCGGATCGCGCAGATCCGCACCTGGACTTTCGTCTCCAACCGCCCTGGATGGCTGGCCGATCAGCTACACTGGCAGGAAAAGACGCGCGAAATCGAAGACAGATTGTCGGATGCGCTGCATGAGCGGTTGACGAAACGCTTCGTAGACCGCAGGACTTCCGTCCTCATGCGGCGCCTTAGAGAAAATACCATGCCTGAAGCCGAAATCAGCCCTACCGGAACCGTCCTCGTCGAAGGCCATCATGTCGGCGAGCTGCAAGGGTTCCGCTTCACCGCCGACCAGAGCGCCGGCGGCGAAGACGCCAAGGCGGTGCGCACCGCCGCCCAGAAGGCGCTCGCGGCCGAGTTCGACGCGCGCGCCGAACGCTTCGCCGCCTGCGCCAATGGCGACCTGGCTTTGGGCTCGGATGGAATCCTGCGCTGGATCGGCGCACCGATCGGCACGTTGGTCGCCGGCGAGGATGCGCTGAAGCCGCGCCTGGTCTTGCTTGCCGACGAGCAGCTGACCGGCCCTGCCCGCGACAAGGTCGCGGCGCGTGCCGAGCGTTTCGTCAATTTTCAGATCGAGTCGCTTTTGAAGCCGCTGGTCGACTTGAAGAATGCCGACCAGATCACCGGCATCGCGCGCGGCATCGCCTTCCAGCTGGTCGAGCATTTCGGCTTGATCAACCGCCGCGACATCGCGGAGGAGATGAAGTCGCTCGACCAGGACGGCCGTGCGGCGCTCCGCCGCCTCGGCGTGCGCTTCGGCGCCTACCACGTCTTCGTGCCGGCGCTGATCAAGCCGGCTCCGGCGGGACTGGTGACGCTGCTTTGGGCGCTGAAGAACGACGGCAAGGATAAGCCGGGCTTCGGCGACGTGGTGCACGCGCTGGCCTCCGGCCGCACCTCGGTGGTCATCGACCCGGCCTTCGACAAGACCTTCTACAAGCTCGCCGGCTACCGCAATCTCGGCCGGCGCGCCGTGCGCGTCGACATCCTCGAGCGGCTTGCCGACCTCATCCGCCCGGCGACCAACTGGAAGCCCGGTCTCGGCCAGCGTCCGGACGGCGCCTATGACGGCCACGCCTTCATGGTGACGCCTCCGATGATGTCGATCCTCGGCGCCACGGCCGACGACATGGAGGAGATCCTGAAAGGTCTCGGCTATCGCTCCGAGGCCAAGCCGGCCGCCGAGGTGAAGGCGAAGCTCGACGCGCTGGACGCCGCCGCCCGTGAGCAGGCAGCGGCCAAGCTCGCTGCGGAAGAGATGGCGCCTGCCGCGCAGGCAGCGGCGGCCGAAGTTGCCACGACTGACACGGTTGCCGAGACATCGGCCGAGGGTTCCGAGCCGGCCGCCGTCGAACCCGTAGCCGAAGCTCCCGCTGACGCCGTTGTGGAAGCGGCGGCGGAACCCGCCCCGGGAGAGCTGGCGGAAGCTGCGGCCGAGGTCCCGGAAGAGGCCTACCCCGCAGAGAACACTGTGGTGCTTGAATCGACCGAAACCGCCGAGGCGCCCACCTCCCCCTCTATGGATGAGGTCGCGGCCCGAAGCGACGCGGGTGGGGGTGACGACGCAGGCAGTGCCGATACCAGCGACGCCGGCGCTCCCCCCGCCCCGGCGCTGCGCGCCGACGCTCCCCACGAGGGAGAGGGTAAGGCTGGCGAAGCCCTGGCCGAAGCCGAAGAACCCAAGCCTGTCCTTCTATGGCGCCAGGCGCGTTTCGATCATCAGCGTCCGCGCCATCGCCACGACAACCGCCGCGACAATCGTCCGCGCGCTGGCCAGCCTGCGCGCGAGGCAGGCGCCGGAGGCGGCCAGCCCGGTGACAAGCCGGCACATGAAGGCCGCCGCGACGGCGCCGGGAAGCCGCGCTTCGACCGCTCGAAGTTCAAGCCGAAGCCGGAAACGGGCGACCGGCGCGAAGGCAGACCGCAGGGCGAACGCCCGGATCGCTACGAAGGAGGCCGCCGCGAGGGCCGGCCCGACTGGAAGGGCAACAGGCAGGACGCCAAGGGTAACGCTCCTGGCAGCAAGCCCGCCTTCCAGAGCAGGCCACGCGAGGAACGCCCGCAGCGCTTCGACCCGGATTCGCCTTTCGCCAAGCTCGCCGCCTTGCGCGACCAGCTGAAGAAATAGGTTCGAGCATGATCCCAAAGAGTGGGAACCGGTTTTCGGGCAAGATCATGCTCTATCAAAGAGCCAGCATGATCCCGAACCGAAGGACCGCGTCAGCGAAAAGCGGGAACCGGTTTTCCGATAAGATCATGCTCCGACGAAGCTAGCCCCGATGGTTGGAGAAGGCCGCCAGCGCATCGACAAATGGCTGTTCTTCTCGCGCGCGGTGAAATCGCGCTCGCTGGCGGCGAAGGTCGTCGTCGCCGGACGCGTGCGCATCAATCGCGACAAAGCAGCGCAGGCCTCCGATCTGGTCAAGCCCGGCGACGTGCTGACCATCACCCTCGAGGGCCGCATTCTGGTCTGGAAGGTGGTGAATTGCGGCACGCGGCGCGGACCGGCCGACGAGGCGCGGCTGCTCTACGAGGACATGTCGCCGGCGCCGACGCCCAAAGACGGGGCGGTCCCGGACGCCATTCCGGCGCTGCGCGACGCCGGCAGCGGCCGCCCGACCAAGCGCGAGCGGCGGCAGACCGACCGTCTGCTCGGCGACGAATGAGACAAAACCGGCCCGGGGCGCGGCCGGGGCAATTCCGGCAAAAGCGAGCAGCGGTCCCCCCCTGGTGACTTCGATGCGCTCTTCCGGCGGAATTCCTTTCCGGCCCTCCGGCTCCGCCGGCAATCCCTACCCTTGCATGCGGCGGGCAAAGGCGTTACCTCAGCCAAAAAGCCCAACAAAATGGGACCTTCCGGAGCCTGCAATGACCTATGTCGTGACCGATAATTGCATCAAATGCAAATATATGGACTGCATCGAGGTCTGTCCGGTCGACTGTTTCTACGAGGGCGAGAACATGCTCGTCATCCATCCCGACGAGTGCATCGACTGCGGCGTGTGCGAGCCCGAATGCCCGGCCGACGCGATCAAGCCGGACACTGAGGGCGGCCTCGACAAATGGTTGCAGATCAACTCGGAATACGCCGAGAAATGGCCCAACATCACCGCCAAGAAAGAGCCGCCGGCAGACGCCAAGACCTTTGACGGCGAGACCGGAAAGTTCGAGAAGTATTTTTCGGCGGAGCCCGGGGAAGGCGATTGATAGAGCGGCCGGCAACACCGGCATGACGCGACGTAACGGGACCGATACAATTACTGTCTTGACAGGCAGCGCTGCCGCTTGGGGTTAGCGAATGCAGCAAAACCTTGATTCTTCCGACTTTTTGTGCTACATCAGCGAAACATGCCGGTGACACAACGTCGATTTATGGCGCTAACGCCCCAAATCACTGAAAGGTGAGCTTTTAGATCCGGACCAGAGCGATCTGGGGCAGGCGGTCGCATTCGTGCGATATGCCGGTCCCTGCTTTTCCGGTGGGTTCACCCTGTTGCGCGGCTAACGGTCGGCCACCGCCGACCCCATGGGTTTCGAGCCGGCATGATGCCGGCTGCACAACTAAGGAGTTCAGGGCGTAATGGCAACGACCACCCCGCAGAAGAAGTCCAACGCGGCCCGCCACGGGTTCAAGACCGGCGAGTTCATCGTCTACCCCGCGCATGGCGTCGGCCAGATCGTGGCGATCGACGAGCAGGAAGTTGCGGGTCACAAGCTGGAATTGTTCGTCATCGATTTCCAGAAGGACAAGATGCGGCTCAAGGTTCCGGTCGCCAAGGCGACCTCGATCGGCATGCGCAAGCTGTCGGAAGAGGACTATGTCGACCGTGCGCTCAAGGTCGTGCAGGGTCGCGCCCGCATCAAGCGCACCATGTGGTCGCGCCGCGCGCAGGAGTATGACGCCAAGATCAACTCCGGCGACCTGATCTCGATCTCGGAAGTCGTGCGCGACCTCTACCGCGCCGACAACCAGCCGGAGCAGTCCTATTCCGAGCGTCAGCTCTATGAAGCCGCGCTCGACCGCATGGCTCGCGAAATCGCTGCGGTGAACCGCATGTCGGAGACCGAGGCGGTGCGCCTCATCGAGGTCAACCTCAACAAGGGCCCGAAGCGCGGCGCCAAGGCCGACAACGAGGAAGCCGAGCAGGAAGAGGCTGCCTGAGCTTTTTCGCTTTTGGAGTTCCGAAAAACCCGGCCTCGCGCCGGGTTTTTTGTTTCTGATACCAATTTCTACACCTCACTACCGGCTTCCTTCTGCGCCTCTTCCTGACGCAGCGAGGCGATGAAGCGCTTGGTCCGCTCGCGCTCCGGATTGTCGAAGACGACTGTGGCCGGTCCTTTCTCGACGATCGCGCCGGCATCGAGGAAGATGACCTCCTGGGCGATCTTGGAGGCGAGCCTCAGATCATGCGTGGCCATCACCATGGTCGTGCCTTCGCGCGCGAGTTGCCCAAGCACGTCGACCACTTCCTGCGCCAGCTCCGGATCGAGCGCCGAGGTCGGCTCGTCGCAGAGCAAAACACGCGGCGACGGCGCCAGCGCCCGGGCAATCGCCACGCGCTGCTGCTGGCCGCCCGACAGCGTCGCCGGCCAGGCATCGGCCTTGTGCGTCATGCCGACTTTTTCGAGCAGCGCCAGCGCCCGCTCGCGCGCCCTCGGCTCGGGCCATTTCAGCACCGTCACCAGCCCTTCCATGACATTCTCGATCGCCGTGCGATGCGGAAAGAGCTGGAAATTCTGGAACACCATGCCGGTCTGAAGGCGGATGCGCTGGATATCCTTGGCCGGCACCTTGACGCCTGGATGAAACGCGAGCGTCTCCTCGCCGATGCGCAAGGAACCGGAGGTCGGGATCTCCAAGAGGTTGATGCAGCGCAGGAGCGTGCTCTTGCCGCCGCCCGAAGGGCCGACCAGCGCCGTCACGCTGCCCTCGTTGAGGCTGACCGTGACGCCCTTCAGCACCAGATTGTCGCCGAAGCGCTTCTCGATGTCGGTGAGGCCGATCATGCGTTTGCCTCCAGGAACCCGCCGTAACGGTTGAGCCGCACCTCCAGCCGCGCCTGCAGCGCCGACAGCACCGAGCTCATCACGAGGTAGAGCGCCGCCGCCTCGACATAGAGGATCAGCGGCTCATAGGTGGTGGCGACGATGCGCTGCGCGGCCTGGAACATCTCGGGCACGGTGATCGCAGCCGCCAGCGAGGTGTCCTTGACCAGCGAGATGAAGGTGTTGGAGAGCGGCGGCACCGCGACGCGGCCGGCTTGCGGCAGGATGGTGCGCCGCATCGCCTGGCTCCAGGTCATGCCGATCGAATAGGACGCTTCCCACTGGCCCTTCGGCACCGAGCCGATGACGGCGCGGATGATCTCGGAGGTGTAGGCGCCGATGTTGAGCGTGAAGCCGATCAGCGCGGCGGG
The DNA here is from genome assembly GCF_006439355.1 of Mesorhizobium sp. B4-1-3. Lineage (GTDB taxonomy): Bacteria > Pseudomonadota > Alphaproteobacteria > Rhizobiales > Rhizobiaceae > Mesorhizobium. Next base: position 144,319 of record NZ_VFTG01000009.1, on the reverse strand, counting down.
AAAGGCATCGAGCAGGATGCCGACCGAGGGCAGCCCGTAGAAGATCAGGAAGAGCTGCACCAGAAGCGGCGTGCCGCGAAAGATCCAGACATAGAAACGCACCAGCGCGACCAGTGGCTTCGGGCCGAACAGCCGGATCAGCGCCGTCACTAGCCCGGCGATGAGCCCGAGCGCGAAGGACAAAAGCGTCAGCGGCACGGTAAAGATCAGCGCCGCCCATAAAAGCGTCGGCAACGATTCCAGCATCAATTGCAGCCAGTCCGGCACGGAGCGCTTCTCCCTTCGAGATACGGCGGGGTTCCCCCCGTATGGACTATCATGCAAAACCCGTCGGGCCGTCAAAGACGGCCCCAACGAATGCCGTGCAAAAAGGGCGGGCCGTCAAAGACGGCCCACGAATGCCGTGCAAAAACCGGCGGGCCGTCATGACGGCCCGCCGGTTCGCGATCAAGAGGACGATTGCCTTACTTCGAAACGTCTTGGCCGAAATATTTGTCGGCGATCTTCTGATAGCTGCCGTCGGCCTTGATATCGGCCAGCGCCTTGTTGATGGCCGCGACCAGCTCCGGATCGCCCTTGCGCACGATGACGCCGGAATAATCGGCGTTCTCTTCCTGCGCGGCGATCTTCACATTGGCGTCCGGCTTGTGCTTCTTGAAGTCGAGGAAGGACAGGCTGTCGTTGATGGTGGCGTCGGCGCGGCCGGTGAGCAGAAGCTGGATCGACTGGTCGAAGCCGTCGGTACCGACGAGCTCGGCGCCGTTCTTCTCCGCGAGCTTGCCGAAGTTTGAGGTCAGCGACTGCGCCGACTTCTTGCCCTTGAGATCGGCAAAGGTCTTGATGTCGGTGTTGTCGCCACGCACGATCAGCACCGCCTTCGAGGCGATGTAGGGATCGGAGAAATCATACTTGGCCTTGCGCGCGTCGGTGATGCCGACCTCGTTGATGACGGCGTCGTAGCGGTTGGCGTCGAGGCCGGCGATCAGCCCGTCCCACTTGCCTTCGAGGAACTCGACCTTGACGCCGAGCTTGTCGCCGATGGCCTTGGCGATCTCGACGTCGAAGCCGACCAGCGCGTTGGACTCGTCGTGATAGGTGAAGGGCGCGTAGGTCCCTTCAGTACCGACCTTGAACACCCCGGCCTGCTTGATCTGATCGAGATTGGCGCCGGCATGGCCGGCAGTGATCGCCAGAACCTGCAGCGTTCCAGCGATAAGGAGCGGTTTGAGCCATTTCATTTTTCTGTGATCCCGTTTTGACCGTTGCCCGGCGCGATTGTGAGAGCGGAAATTGACAGATAGAAGGCCGCAAAATAAGGAACAAGATTTCAAAAATCAGGCTCTACCAGAAATCTGATTCTCAAAATCAGCCAGGAATCCGACAAGCGGCTTTCCCCGGCCGATAACAAAATGTTCCCGCTGGCAACATCTGCCCCCTCGGGCGGCGGAACCATCCCTGCGCCTGACACGTTGCATGGCTGTTGTAGGGCGCGACGGCGTCTTTTCAACCGTTATACGCGCAATCGTCGCAAAAGGAGCCGACATGATCGAGGACGCGGCAGGACGGACACTGGTCCGGGCGGCAATGAAGGCTCCGTACCTCGAGCGTGACGAGGAGCATGTGCTTGCGCTCCGCTGGAAGGAAGAGAACGACCAGCACGCGCTGCACAGGATCACCGTCGCTCATATGCGCTTGGTCATCTCCATGGCCTCGAAATTCCGCCACTACGGCCTGCCGCTCGGCGATCTCATCCAGGAGGGCCATGTCGGCCTGCTTGAGGCGGCGGCGCGTTTCGAGCCCGCGCGCGAAGTTCGCTTCTCGACCTATGCCACCTGGTGGATCCGCGCCTCGATGCAGGATTATATCCTGCGCAACTGGTCGATCGTGCGCGGTGGTACCAGTTCGGCGCAGAAGGCGCTCTTCTTCAACCTCAGGCGCCTGCGCGCACGGCTGGCCAACGGTGCCGAGCCGCTCTCCAACGCCTCGCTCTACCGCGAGGTCTCGGCGGCGCTCGGCGTTCCGGAGGCTGATGTGGCGATGATGGATTCGCGCCTGTCCTCGCCCGACAGCTCGCTCAACGCGCCTTTGGCCGACGAGAACGGCGCCGCCGAGCGAATGGATTTCCTGGTCTCAGAAGACCCTCTTCCCGACGAGATCGTCGGCGAGAGGATCGATGTCCAGCGCCGGGCCGTGTGGCTGAGGAGCGCGCTCGGCGCGCTCAACGCCCGCGAGCTTCGCATTATCGAGGAGCGCAGGCTGAGCGATGACGGCGCCACGCTGGAATCGCTTGGCGAACAGCTCGGCATCTCGAAGGAGCGCGTACGCCAGATCGAGGCCCGCGCCATGGAAAAGCTGAAGCTGGCCCTGGTGAAGCAGAACCCGGAATTTTTGGCGGAAGCCGCCTGAACTTGATCCGGGAAAAATCAAAGATAAGAAATTTATTAAATCAGAATACGCCGCCATCGGCGAAATTCTCTTCGATAATAATCGGGATTGTGAGCTTTTTAACAGACCGTTGAGCCGCGATCGGCTTTTGACTCCTCCAGGTCACAACTTATGGGGGATTTGCTATGCTGCGATGCTGCGCGCTCCTTGCTGCCTTGATCCTCGTGGGTCTCACCACGTTCGAAGCGCATGCCGATCGAAGGGTTGTCCTCGTCATCGGCAATTCGCAATACCGCGAGATCCCGGTCCTCAAGAATCCCGACAAGGACGCCGAGGATGTGTCGAACACCTTCCGGCAGGCCGGTTTCGAGGTCTTTGCGGCCAAGGACCTCACCAGGCTTCAGTTCGAAGAGAAGTTCCGCAACTATCTGGCGGCGGCCGACGGCGCGGATCTGGCGGTCGTCTATTATTCCGGCCACGGCTTTCAGATCGGCGGCGAGAATTTCCTGATCCCGGTCGACGCGTCGCTGAAAGACCCAGCCGACATGGAAGTCCAGGCCATCAAGGTCGACGACATATTGCGGCAGTTGCGCTCAAGATCGAAGATCCAGATGATCATTCTGGACGCCTGCCGCAACAATCCGTTCCCGCGCAAGGACTATTGGCTGCGCGATCAGTTGATCGTCGCCGGCGGCAGCGGTCTTGCGCAGGTGACAGGCTCGCAGAACACGCTGATCGCCTTTGCCACCGAGCCGGGGGCGGTCGCCTATGACGGCTCCGGCGACCTCAGCCCGTTTTCATCCGCCTTCTCCCGCCGCGCGCTGGCGCCGAACCAGGAGATACGCTCGGTGATGGCGGCCGTGCGCCGCGATGTGGTCAAGGCGACCAACGGCAAGCAGGTACCGTGGGAGAACTCATCGCTGATCGACGACGTCGTGCTGATGCGCGGGACCGAGCAACCGGCGCCGCCGCCCGACACTGAGCAGGATCAGCAGACGGCGGAGCGCGGAATCGAAGTCGCCGCCGCTGCCGAGGCGATTGGAAATCGCGAGATCCGCGTCCCGGTCGGCGTCGGCCCCGTGCCGCTGAAGCTGGATTTCCCGGCCAAGGATGCCGGGGTCAGCCTCAAGCTTGCGAGCTACCCGGCGACCGGAACGCTGTCCCTGCCGGATCGCGTGCTGTCGCCGCAATCGAGCCTAATGGCCGGTGAGGTCGGCAATCTGCGCTACGAGCCGCAGATCGGCTCGGCCGCTCCCGTCGACATCGGCTTACAGGTCCGCGTGGGCAACGCCGCGAAACAGGCGACGGTGAAACTGTCGCCGAACGTCGACCCTTGCGACCAGGCCGCCGGCGAGCCGCTCGACCTGCAGGGCGCCGCCCCGGGCCGGTTGCCGAATGAGATCGGCGGCGGGGCTGTCGACGCCTGCCAGGCGGCGGTGAAATCCTATCCCGACATTGCGCGCTTCCGTTACGAGCTGGGGCGGGCGCTGCTGGCGGCGGGCAGGATCGACGAAGCCAGGCAGGCGATCCAGGAGGCGGCGGACAAGGGACATATCCGCGCCCTGTTCGCGCTCGGCTCCATCGCCTCGTCCGGAATGGCTGCCGACTTGTCGAAGGCGAACGACCTCTATTCGAAAGCTTCCGACAATGGAGACCCCTACGCCATGGCCGCCTGGGGCCGCGCTTTGTTCGATGGTCTCGGCGTTCAGCGTGACACCGGCAAGGGATTGGACCTGCTGCTCCAGGCAGCGGCGATGGGGCATGTCGATGCCATAAAGGACCTTGCGGTGATCTTCAAGGAAGGCCGCAATGGCGTGCCCGCCGACCCGGACCGCGCCCTGGCTTTCCTGAAGGCCGGCATGGAACGCCAGAACGTGTACTCGATGGGCATTCTCGGTCTTCCGGCGCACCCCGTGCGTCCCGTGGTCATGGCGTGCAAGGCCCCGAAGGTCATCACAAAGATAAAGGTGGTTCGTGTGCCCGTGTCGAAACCGAAGACCATCACACGGACAATTCCGGGAGCGCCAAAGGTCAAGCCGGTGCCGACGGAAACCGGCAGGACATCCTGGAGTGGCGGTAACCAAGGCGTTGGTCCCGCCAGCCGTGGCAATACCGGCGAAGGTGGCGACACCGGTAGCGACGGCTTGTGACGACAGCTGCTGCCGGCCGGGCGACTGTTCAAACACCCGACGACGCTCGGTCGGGCTGAACCCGCAGGCACCCTACCTGTCGGTGACGATCTTGACCTTGTCGCCGGCCGATACGCTGGCGCCGGGTGACATGGCGTTGAGCACGCGGAAGAGGTCGAGCTTGCGGTCGACGCCGACCATCTGGGCCGCGAGCGAGCCCATCGTCTGGCCGGCCTGGACGGTGACGACCCGGATGTGCAGCGGCTTCAGCGCCGCCTTCTCGGCCGGGCTCAGCACGCGGAAGGAGCCGCTGACCGAGCGCGCGACCGGATCCAGCGCCGTGCTGGCCGAGGGCGCCGCCGTCAGCAGCCTGTAGACCTGCCCGCCGGCGCGGATCACCGCGATGTCGAACTGCCAGCCTTGCGCGGTTGCATGCGCCATCGCCGCTTCGTTGCCGTTGATCGTCTCCTGGCGCACGCTGGCGTCTTCGAGCCCCGCCACCCAGCCGCTGCGGATGTAATCGGTGAGCGAGACCGACTTGTCGATCGCCACGCCGTCGAAGCGGATGGCGATGTCGCCCGGTCCGGTCGCGGTGACGGCGGCCGCCGAATTGTCGATGACGAAGCCGTCCGGTACGGTGAAGGAAACGCCCAGATTGGGGTGCATGAAGGTCTGGCCGCGCACATAGCCTTCTTCCGGCGTGTCGCCATAGAGCAGGCCGTCTATGCCGGCCAGAAATGCGTCGCGATCGCGCGTGCCGACGCCGGGCGGGCCGAAATTGCGCGCAAGGCGCTGCGCCAGCTCGATGCGCTGCGGCGTGTTGGGATGCGTCGCCAGGAAGTCGAGGCTGGCGTCGGTGGCGCCGCTGACCGAGCGGAAATCGGTATAGGCCGACATCGACTGCAGGAAGCGGCCGGCGGCGTAAGGATCGTAGCCCGCCTCGCCGATCGACTTGATGCCGATGGCGTCGGCCTGGAGTTCCTGATTGCGCGAGAATTGCGCGAGCCGGAGCTTGCCGCGGATCAGCGCCGCCTTGGCGGTCGGACTGTCGCCGAGCACGTCGGAGACCACCTTGGTCGCCAGGCCTTCCTCGGCCTCGAGCTGCTGCCGCTGCAGGCCATGATTCGCAGTGACGTGGCCCATCTCATGCGCGATGACGGCGGCAAGCTCGGAGGAATCGTTGGCGAGCGCCAGCAGGCCGCGCGTTACATAGAGATAGCCGCCCGGCAGCGCGAAGGCGTTGACGTTGGGCGAATTGAGGATGGTGATGCGGTAGGTCTGGGTCGGGTTGGCCGACACCACCGTCAGATTGCCGACGACCTTGGCCACCATGCGTTCCAGCTTCGGATCGGAATATTCGCCGCCATAGGTGGCGAGAATCCGCGGATGCTGCGCTTTCGCCATTTCGGCGAGCTTGGCGTTGGCGACGACATTGTCGACGGTGATCGGCTTGTCGGAAGGCTGGAAGCCGCTCTCCTGCACGTCCGGCGGCGTGAACATCTGGCAGCTCGCGAGCACGGCGACGCCCACCAGCGCGAAAAATCGCGCCAGTGGCCTCATCCACACTTTCTCAGCGCCGGTCGACAGGTCGGCTTCCTTTCCAAATCTTTCGGCAAATCACGGCCCAGCCGGACCAGCATGGCCGGACCTAGCCATACTCCCCCGGACAAGGCAAGGAAACGCCGGATCGCCCATTGCCGGTTTGGCCATAAATTATGTCCGCTTCCGGGCAATATGTTGTGATCCGGCAACGGTGCCGCCACGACCGCCGATATAGCGCCTGAACGCATCTGGTCCAGACCGGTCGAAGAAATCGTCGGCCGGCCCGGTCGCCGCGATCGTGCCTTCGTCGAGAAAGGTCACGTCCTGACCGATACGGCGCGCATCCTCCGGCTGGTGCGTGACGAACAGCACCGTCATTTCGCGTTCGGCGTGGATGCCGGCGACAAGATCGAGCATGTCCTCGCGCAGCGCCGGGCCGAGCGATGCGAAAGGCTCGTCGAGCAGCAAGACCGGCCGGTCGCGCAGCAGCACCCTCGCCAGCGCCACGCGCTGCCGCTCGCCGCCGGAAAGCTCTCGCGGCAGCCGCTTTTCCTTACCCGCCAAGCCGACGCGCGCCAGGGCCTCCACGACGGCAATGCGGTCGGCGTCACCGAGTTTCAGCGATGGCGAACGGCCGAGCCCGACATTGGCTTCGACGGAAAGATGCGCGAACAAATTGTTTTCCTGGAACACCATCGACACCGGTCGCGCCGAGGGCAGCGTGTTGCCGATATCGATGCCGCCGATCAGCACCTTGCCCGCATCGGGCGTTTCGAAGCCGGCTATCAGATTGAGCAGCGTCGACTTGCCGGAACCGCTTGGCCCCATGATGGCGGTGATCCTGCCGGCCGCAAATTCGGCATCGAAGCAGAAGGAAGACTCGCCATAACTGAACGAGACGCCGTCCAGCGCGACGGTGAGGCCCTTTTGCGAGCCGTCGGTGCTCGTCGTCATGACTTTCCTTCCCGCCCCAGCCGGTCGGCAACGACCACCAGCATCAGGCAGACGAGGCCGAGCAGCAAGGCAAGCCCGGCGGCGTCGGCGGTCCGGTAGCTCCCCATGCGCGCCAAAAGCAGATAAGGCAAGGTCTGCACGGAATCGCTGCCGAACAGCGCGATCACGCCAAGATCGCCGAGCGACAGCGCCATGGCGAAGGCGAAGCCGGTGGCCAAGGGCCGCCGCAGCGACGGCCAGTCGATCAGGCTGAGCCGGGTCCAGCCGGATATGCCGAGCGCCAGGCAAAGCCGCTCATGGCGCTCGCTCGCCGCGTCATAAGCCGGGCGAATGGCGCGAATGGCGAAGGGCATCGCCATCACCGCGTTGACGGCGACGACCATGACCGGCGCGACGGCGAAGACGTCGGTGATGTTGCGCAACGCCAGGAACCAGCCGGCGCCAATTACGATCGGCGGCACGACGAGCACGAAGCCGGCGCCGGTGTCTGCGGCATGCTCGAGCAGGCCCATGGCGCCGCCTGCCCGGCGCCGCAGGGTCAGCGCGCGCCGCGCCGCGATCAACGCCAGCGACAAGGTCACGCTGAGCAACGCCGCAAGCAAGGCGAGGCCCGCACTGGTGAGCGTCGCGCGGCGCACCGCTTCCTCGCCCGCCAATCGGCCGAGATCGGCCCCCAAGCCTGAGAACACCGTCGCCGCCATCGGTCCGGCGACGAACAGCAGGGCAAGCGTGATGAGGCCGGCATTCAGCATGCTCTCCATGCGGCTCGCCGAAAGGTAGCGGCGTGGCGCCACCGGTAGATTGGCGTCGCCGACCGTGTTGGCACCGAGCCGCGTGAGCGCCACGACCACGATGAAGGTCAGCGCGATCTGCAGCAGCGTCAGCACCACGGCGCGCGCGGGATCGAAATCGAAGCGCAACGCCTGGTAGATGGCGACCTCGAGCGTCGTCGCGGCCGGACCGCCGCCCAGCGTCAGCACGATGGTGAAGGAGGTGACGCAGAGCATGAAGACCAGCCCCGCGACGCCCGGCAAAGCTGCGCGCAACGCCGGCCATTCGATCAGCCGGAAGGCCGGCCGGGCGCCCATGCCGAGTTGGCTCGCCAGTCGCCATTGGTCGGCCGGAATGGTGCCCAGCGCCTCCAGGAACAGGCGCGTCGTCAAGGGCAGGTTGAAGAAGACATGCGCAACCAGGATGCCGGAGAGGCCGTAGATGCCCGGCCACTCTCCGCCGCCAAGCCGGGCGAAGACGCCGGCAAAATACCCGGCCCGGCCATAGAGAGCCAAGACGCCGAGCGCGGCGACGATCGCCGGCAAGGCCAGCGGCACCGTGAACAGTTGCAGGATCAGTCGGCGGCCGGGAAAGGCTGGATGCCGGGACAAGGCGCGCGCCACGAGCAGCGCCGGCGCGACCGACAAGAGCGTCGACAGCAGCGCCTGCCAAAGCGTGAAGCGGGCGACGCGCAGGAGGTAGCCGTCGAAGGCGGCGGCAGCGCCGGAAAGGTCGTGCGCGCCTTCGACGGCGAGGCCGGCGAAGGCACCGCCGATGAGCAGCGCTATGGCCGCCAGCGCGACGACGCCGGCGGTGACGCGGGAGTCACGCGCAGGGTGCACGCTGCACCTGGGTGGAATTCAGCGAAAGCCGCGTTCCTTCGCGCCCCCCTTTGGCCTGCCGGCCATCTCCCCCACAAGGGGGGAGATCGGCAGCGTCCGCGTCTCGCTCACCCCTGCAACGTCGCCAATTGGCGAAATCACCGATGACAGCCAATCTCCCCCCTGGAGGGGGAGATGTCTGGCAGGACAGAGGGGGGCGCCGTAGAGCGATCATCTTGGAAGGACAATAACCAAGACTGACTACTTGCTCATCACCGCCAGCCACTCATCCACCCAGGCTTTGCGATTGGCCGCGACCTCTTCCGGGCTGAACAGCAGGGTCTTGGTCGGCTTGACCAGCTTGTCGAAGGCCGGGTTGAGCGGCTTGTCCGTCTTGCCGGCCGGGAACATCCAGTTGGTCTCCGGAATGACGTCCTGGAACTTCGGCCCGGTCATGAAGGCGATGAATTTCTGCGCCAGCGGGTTCTTCGTGCCGGCCGTGGTGATGCCGGCCACCTCGATCTGCAGGTATTCGCCCTCCTCGAAGGAGGTCGCCTGGTAGCGCTCCGTGTTCTCGGCCACCATGTGGTAGGCCGGCGAGGTGGTGTAGGAGAGCACCATCGGCGCCTCGCCCTTGGTGAACAGCCCATAGGCCTCGCTCCAGCCCGGCGTCACCGTCAGCACTTTCGACTTGAGCTTTGTCCACGCTTCCGGCGCCTTGTCGCGATAGACCGACTTCACCCACAAAAGCAGGCCCAGGCCGGGCGTCGAGGTGCGCGGGTCCTGGATGACGATCTTGTCCGTGCCGCTACCCTCGACCAGTTCCTTCAGGCTCTTGGGCGGGACTTTGAGCTTCTGCGTGTCATAGACGACGGCGAAATAGCCATAGTCGAAGGGCACGAAAGTATCGTCGCTCCAGCCGCCGGGCACATTGATGCCGGAGATTTCGCCATGCGGCGCGAACAGGCCGCTCGCCTTGGCGTCGGCCGTCAGATTGGTGTCGAGGCCAAGCACGATATCGGCCTTGGTGCCGGCGCCTTCCAGCTTGACGCGGTTGAGCAGCGCCACGCCGTCGGCCACCGAGACGAATTCGAGATCGCAGCCGCATTCGGCCTCGAATTCCTTCTTCACCGCCGGGCCGGGACCCCAGTCGGCGGTGAAGCTTTCATAGGTGTAGACGGTGAGCTTGTCCTTGGCCTCGGCAGGCGCGAAGCCCGCCAGAAGCGATAAAAGACCGGTTGCGAGAATGAGATTGGACAGCATTGCGCGCATCGGCGCCTCCTTCGTTCTGAGTGACAAGGAATTGAGGCGCCGGATGGTCCGAAACGTCTAATCCCTCCGCCGGTACAAACCGGATCAGGTTCAGCGGGTTGGCCTGATTGCCTCTCAGCCGGATCACGTCCCGGCACCCCGTTAGAGCGTTTCGACAGATAGGCCCGGCCGAAGCAGCGCGCAAGCGGAAGTTTGCCGGGCAGCTAATGTTCTCCGGCAGAGCTCGCAACCGAAGCGCCATTGCATCCGGCTTCCGTTTCGCTTGGAGGGCTGGTAAGGGCGACGGCCATGGGCACATTCACCATCCTGCTTGGCGGCGAGCTTATCCGCACGCCCCGGCTCGAACGCCAGATCGCTGGTTCGCGCGTCATTGCCGCCGATGCCGGCATCGGCCATGCCCGCATGCTTGGGCTTGTGCCGGAACTCTGGGTCGGCGATTTCGACTCGGTGCCGGCGGACCTGCCCGAAGATCTTGCCGCCGTTCCGCGAAAGGTCTTCCCGGCCGAGAAGGACATGACTGACGGCGAGCTGGCCATAGCGGAAGCATGTCAGCGCGGCGCGACCAGCCTGGTGCTGGCCGGCGCCTTCGGCGGCAAGCGCGCCGACCATGCCTTCCTGCATCTGGCGCTGGCCGTGCGGCTGGCCGAGGCCGGCACAACGGTGCTGCTGACGAGTGGCGCGCAGGAAGGCGTTCCTGTTTTGCCGGTCAGCGCCGCCTTCGACTATGCGGACGGCACCTTGTTTTCGGTGCTCGGCTTCTCCGAGCTCGCCGGTCTGACGGTCACCGGCGCGAAATGGCCGCTCGACCGCGTCGAGGTGGCGTTCGGCTCCTCGCTCACTATATCAAACGAGGTCAAAGGGCGGCTTGGCATCGCGCTGGAGCGCGGCCGGGCGCTGCTTCTGGCCCACCCCTATCCTCTTCCTGAAAGCTGACATGGCCCCGCCTCTCCTTAATCTCGACGGGATAAAACTGACCTTCGGCGGCACCCCGCTGCTTGACGGCGCGGCGCTCAGCGCATCCGCCGGCGAGAAGATCGCGCTGGTCGGCCGCAACGGCTCGGGTAAGTCGACGCTGCTCAAGATCGCCGCCGGCATGATCGAGCCGCAGGATGGCGAGGTGTTCCGCCAGCCTTCGGCTACGGTCCGCTACCTGCCGCAGATGCCGGACATAGATGGCTTCGCCAGCGTGCGCGCCTATGTCGAAGCCGGCCTCGGTCCGGCCGACGATCCGCATCGCGCCACCTATCTGATGGAACATCTCGGCCTCACCGGCGAGGAGCGTCCGAACGACCTGTCCGGCGGCGAGGCACGGCGCGCGGCGCTTGCGCGCGTCATGGCGCCGGAGCCCGACATTCTGTTGCTCGACGAGCCGACCAACCATCTCGACCTTTCCGTGATCGAATGGCTGGAAGAGGAGCTTGCCCGCACCTCTTCCGCCGTTATCCTCATCTCGCACGACCGCCGCTTTCTCGAGCGTGTCTCGCGCGCAACCGTCTGGCTTGACCACGGCCAGACGCGGCAACTGGACAAGGGCTTCGCGCATTTCGAGGAATGGCGCGACCAGGTGCTGGAGGAGGAAGAGCGCGAGCAGCACAAGCTCGGCCGCCAGATCGTGCGAGAGGAGCACTGGCTGCGCTACGGCGTGACCGCAAGGCGCAAGCGCAACATGCGCCGCCTCGGCGAATTGCAGGCCATGCGCCAGCGCTTCCGCAGCCATCGCGGCGCCGAAGGCACCGCCACCATGGTGGCAAGCGACGCCGCCGAATCCGGCAAGCTGGTGATCGAGGCCAAGGGTATCGACAAGAGTTTTGGCGACTTGACCGTGGTAAGGGGTTTCTCCACCCGCATCCAGCGCGGCGACCGCGTCGGTCTGGTGGGTCCCAACGGCGCCGGCAAGACGACGCTGCTGAAGATGCTGACCGGGGAGCTCGCGCCGGACGCCGGTACCGTGCGGCTTGGCGTCAATCTGGAGATCGCGACGCTCGACCAGAAACGCGAAGCCGTCGACCCGCAGGAGACGCTGGCGCATTACCTGACCGACGGGCGCGGCGAGAACTTGCTCGTCAATGGCGAGCAGCGCCACGTCGTCTCCTACATGAAGGATTTCCTGTTCAAGCCGGAGCAGGCGCGCACGCCGGTGCGCGAGTTGTCGGGCGGCGAGCGCGCGCGGCTGCTGCTCGCCCGCGTGCTGGCGCGGCCGGCGAACCTCCTGGTGCTCGACGAGCCGACCAACGATCTCGACATGGAGACGCTGGAGTTGCTGCAGGAACTGGTCGCGGGCTTTGCCGGAACGGTGATCCTGGTCAGCCACGATCGCGACTTCCTCGACCGCACCGTCACCAGCGTAATCGCGCCGGAGGGCAACGGCCGCTGGATCGAATATGCCGGCGGCTATTCCGACATGCTGGCGCAGCGCGGCGGCTCCAAGCTGGAAGACCGCAAGGCCAGATCGAAAGCCGAGGCGACTGAAACTTCACCGAAAGCCGAACAGACATCGCAAAAGGGCCCGGCGAAAAAGCTCTCGTTCAAGCAGAAATTCGCGCTGGACTCCCTGCCGAAGAAGATCGAAGCAGTGACAGCCTCGATCTCGCGCCTGGAAAACAACATCGCCGACCCGTCCTTCTACGAACGCGATCCGGTCTCCTTCCAGAAGACCATCGCCGCGCTCGACAAGGAGCGCACGACGCTTGCCGCGCTCGAGGAAGAGTGGCTGGAGCTGGAGATGCTGCGGGAGGAGATGGAGGGGTAGCATCGTCATTGCGCCGACGCACTGATGCGCATAAAGTATGCGCATATCAAGGTGATGCCATGCGCAAGATCGCGACGAACGCAAACCGCCAGCCAGCCAATCTGTCAATCGATTCGCAACTCATGGCGGAAGCCAAGGGGCTCAACGTGAATGTCTCGCGTGCCGCGGAAGCCGGTATTGCGGAAGCGGTTGCCGCGGAGAAAACGCGGCTGTGGAAGCTTGAGAACCGCGCGACGATGGACGCGTGGAACGACTATGTCGACAAGCACGGCATCCCGCTGGCCGAACATCGGCAATTCTGATGGCACGCTATGACGTCTTCGCCAGCGGCATCGAAGGCGGCTATCTGCTCGACGTTCAATCCGACCTGCTCGACCACTTCAAGACGCGGGTAGTCGTTCCGTTGCTGCCGCTGACCTCGGCGCCTTCGCCGATGCGCAAGCTGCATCCGGTCTTTGAGATCAACGGCCGGAAGATGGTCATGGCCACCCACCTCATCGCGACGGTGGCCGCGACCGAACTCGGCGAAAATCGAACCAATCTTATGAGACACCACGACGAGATCGTCGCGGCGCTCGATATGCTCTTTCAAGGTTTTTAGAGCATGTCTCCCGAAAGTGGGAAGGAAGACATGCGCAAAATCAAAACCTAAAGCGCATGGAGCGAATCTGAAAGATCGCGACGCGCTTTAAGCCGCTTCCACCTCACCCCGACGTCTTCGCAGCCCAGGCCTTCAGCGCCTCGTCGAACACTTTCTCGCCCGGGATGCCCTTTTCCATGGTGAGCAGCGCGCGGCGACCGGTCTTGTAGACCACCGGCACGTCGATCCAGTCCTGGCCACGAAGCAGCGTCAGGTTGGCGTCCTCGTCGGCCTTGGTGTCGTTGAGCGCGACGAGGAAGAAACCGTCGGCGATCTTGGCCGGAATCCCGATCAGCGGGCTGCCGGCATCCTGCTCGGAGCTCTTCATGGCGATGCGCAGGATGTTGTCGACGCCGCCGCCGTCAAACCCTTCGGGCGTCAGGAAGATCATCTCGATGATGTGGCTGGCAGGCAGGGTCTGGTCGGTGTTGCGCCGGATCGTCATGCGCAGCTGGATATTCTTGCCCGGGATCGTCGCCTCGGCGCGGATTGCCGGCTCCGGCGGCAGGTCGCCGCCGGGCGATTCCTGCACCAGCGACCAAACGATGCTGCCGGGCTCGGCCGTGCCCTGCTGGGTGCTGGTGCGCTCCTCATAGAAGATCGCCTTCTGCCCGACCGGCACGGTCGCCTCGGCCGTCGCCGGCGCGGGTGGCGTCGTGCCTCCGGCCGGCGGCGTTGCTCCGGCGGCGGCCGGCGTGGCGCCAGCCGGGGGCGGTGTGGTTCCGGCCGCCGGGGTCGGATTGGGCGCGGCGGTCGCCGGCGGCGCCGGCGTTGTTCCCGTGGCAGGCGCCCCAGGCGTTTGCGCGGCGGCAGCAGGCGGCGTCGTCGCTGGCGCCGTTGCCGGCGCGGCCGGCGGCCGCGACGTCAGCGCCGCGACCGATTCGCCTTCGCCGATCGTGGCCTGTCCGCCGGCGGGGCCGGGATCGGTCTCCTTGCCTTCAGGCGTCAGGCGCTGCGTGAACTTGGTCGGCTCCGCAGGCTCGCTGGCGCCGGCGGGGGCCGGCGCCGCGGCCGCCTCGGTGGCGGGCTTCGCCGGAGCCGGCTTCACCAGCGGCTCGGTCGAGGCCGTCTTGCTGCCGCCGCCAAGGCCGAAGAGCGAGCCGAACGCATTCTTGTTCAGCCATATGCCGTAGCCGCCGCCCGCCAGCACCAGGAGCGCGATGACGGCGGCGATCAAGCCGCCATAGCCGCGCTTGCGCTGCTGCGGCTGTGGCCGCAGGCGCTGAAAAGTGTCGGCCGCCGGCTGCTCGTCATTGGCAAAGACGTCGCCGCCATCATCGGCATCGTCCATGGCCGCCACGCCCACATCGTCTTCACGCGGCGACGGCATCGGCGGCGCCGCCTTCTGCCAGGCAGGCTCCGCCTTCGGCGCGGCCTGCCAGCTTGGCTCGGTCTTTGCCGTGCTCTGCCAGGCTGGCTCGGCCTTCGCAGGGTTTTGCGGCGCGGACTCCGCCTTCGGCGCGCTTTGCCAGCTCGGCTCCGTCCTGGCGGGCGGGGCCGCCGGCTTGAACGGTTCGGATTTGAACGGATCCGGCTTGGCAGGCGCGGACGCAGGCGCCACCGGCTGGCGGGAGTGGTTCGGCTGGTTCTTGTTACGGTCGATGGAGGAGAAGATATGCTCCAACTCCGCCAGCGGATCCTCGGCTGGAGGGCGCTTGGCGTAGTCGCGCTCGACGCTGGAGATGGCGTCTTCCAGCGAACGTTTCTGCCTGCTGATGACGTCGGGCGCAAGCGGCGGGGAATATCCGGCGAGCTTCTTCGCCAGCACCGCGCGGGCACCGTCGTATATCTGCTTGCGCACTTCGAACGAAGGATCACCCTTCTTGTCGAGCTGCTTTTTCAGAACGCTAACGAAATCTGCCATGCGTCAGGTGACCTGCATTCTTTTCCCGCCGGCCGCAAATCAGCCATAGCGCCGGGAAGGGCTGCGAAACTAGTCTTGAAACGGGTCGGTCACAAGTATTGTGTCGTCCCGCTCGGGGCTGGTGGAGAGCAGCGCCACCGGAGCGCCGATCAGCTCCTCGATATGGCGGACATACTTGACGGCTTGCGCCGGCAAATCGTTCCAGCTTCTGGCGCCGGCCGTGGTTCCCTTCCAGCCTTCGAGAGTCTCGTAGATGGGTTCGACCCGCGCTTGCGCGCCCTGGCTAGCCGGCAGGTAGTCGATCGTCTCGCCGTCGAGCCGATAGCCGGTGCAGACCTTGATCTCGTCGAGCCCGTCGAGCACGTCGAGCTTGGTGAGCGCGATGCCCTTGATGCCGTTGACGGCGACGGCCTGGCGCACCAGCACCGCGTCGAACCAGCCGCAGCGGCGTTTGCGGCCGGTGACGACGCCGAACTCGTGGCCGCGGGTGCCGAGGAACTCGCCGATCTCGTTCTTCTGCTCGGTCGGGAACGGTCCCTCGCCGACGCGCGTCGTGTAGGCCTTGGTGATGCCGAGCACATAACCGATGACGCCGGGACCGACGCCGGAACCGGCGGCGGCTTGCCCCGCGACCGTATTGGACGAGGTGACGAAGGGATAGGTGCCGTGATCGATGTCGAGCAGCGTGCCCTGCGCGCCCTCGAACAGGATACGCTCGCCGGCGCGGCGCTTGTCGTCGAGCACTTTCCAGACGCGGTCCATGTAAGGCAGGATCTCGGCGGCCACGGAAGTCAGCTCCTGCATGATCGCCTCATGCGTCGCTTCCGGATGGCCGAGCCCGCGGCGCAGCGCGTTGTGGTGCGTCAGCAGCCGGTCGACCTTCAAGGGAAGCGTTTCCAAATCCGCCAAATCCATCACCCGCACCGCGCGCCGGCCCACCTTGTCCTCGTAGGCGGGGCCGATGCCGCGGCGGGTCGTGCCAATCTTGGTTCCGGAATTCGAGGCGGCGTCTTCGCGGAACCCGTCCAGCTCCCGGTGCAGCGACAGGATAAGCGCGGTGTTTTCGGCTATTTTCAGGCGCTCCGGCGTGACCTCCACACCCTGCTCCTTGAGCTTCTTGGCTTCGGCGACGAAGGCATGGGGGTCGAACACCACGCCATTTCCGATGATCGAAAGCTTGCCCTGCCTGACCACGCCCGAGGGCAGCAGCGACAGCTTGTAGACCTTGCCGTCGACGACCAGCGTATGGCCGGCATTGTGGCCGCCCTGGAAGCGCACGACCACATCGGCCCGTTCCGACAGCCAGTCGACGATCTTGCCCTTGCCTTCGTCGCCCCACTGCGAGCCGACGACCACCACATTGGCCATGTTCTTTTCCCTTGAAATGCCGCGCGGGCGGCCTGAAACGACAGGCCTCTATAGCGTCAAGCGCCGGCTGGCGCGACCCTTTCTTTGCCGCCGAAATCATCCTTGAAGGATGATCCCCAAGCCGAAGCTCGGCGAACGCAAAAGCGGGTACCGGCTCTCGCAGGAGACCATGCTCCGGCCAGGAGTCGGATCAAAAGACGCCGCCGGCGAAGGTCAAACCGGTCCAGGCACAACAAAATCCGGCTTTCGCATCATTTACTTGTCGCCGCTGCCGCTCTAGGTCGGCCTGAACCCTCGGATACCCTGCAGGGCCGGATCCTCCATGCACCGAGCCGCCTATCTGTTCCTTCTGTCGACCATGCTCTTGTGGGGCGGCAATTCGGTGGCGGGCAAGCTTGCCGTCGGCCATGTATCACCGATGACGCTGGTGTTCCTGCGCTGGGTGATAGCGGTGCTGATCCTGCTGCCCGTCGGCTGGCGGACGCTGCGTGAGGATTGGCCCGAAGTGCGCAGCCACTGGAAGCTGCTTGCCGGCCTCGGCGCTTGCGGCTTCACCATCTTCAACGTCATCTTCTACACCGCGCTCAACTACACCACCGCCATCAACGTCTCGATCGAGCAGGCGGCCATTCCGATTGTCATCATCCTTGCCAATTTCGTGCTGTTCAGGCTGCGTGTGCAGCCTCTGCAGATCGTCGGCGTCGTGCTCACCATCGTCGGCGTCGCGCTGACCGCCAGCCATGGCGACCTCGGCCAGTTGCTGAAGCTCGACCTCAATTTCGGCGACGCCATCATGCTCGTCGCGGTGCTTTGCTACAGCCTCTATTCGGTGGGACTGCGCCTCAAGCCGGCAATCCGCTGGCAAAGTTTCATGCTGGCGTTGTCGATCGCCGCGCTGCTGACGTCAGTGCCGTTCTTCATGTGGGAGGTCGTGGCCGGCCACGTCATCGTGCCGGACGCGCGTGGATGGGCGCTCACGCTCTACACGGCGCTCGGCGCTTCGGTCGTCTCGCAGGTGCTTTATATCAAGGGCAACGAATTGATCGGCGCCAACCGCGCCGGCCTGTTCATCAACCTGGTGCCGATCTTCGGCACGCTGCTTTCGGTGCTGATCGTCGGCGAGCAGTTTCAGGCCTATCAGGCTTTCGCGCTGGCGCTTGTCCTCGGCGGCATTGCGCTTGCCGAGTACAGCGGCAGCCGAGCAGCGCTGCAGGCAGGGTGATGTCCCAAATCATGCGCCAAGCAGCCGCCGGGTGAAGGCCATATCATAAATTAGCGGCCCGCCTGCTGCTGCAGCCGGGGGCACTTCATGTCGGACGATGGATGATCGGCTACTCGGCGCCGACGTCGAAACGAAGACGCTTCGCCGAATCGATCGACTTGTGCGCGCGCACCTGCTCCAGCACTTTTTCCGGGAAGGGCGCATCGAGATAGAGCAGCGCGATCGCATCGCCGCCCGGCCGGTTGCGGCCGAGCTGGAAGTTGGCGATGTTGACGCCGTTCTCGCCGCACACCGTGCCGAGCAGGCCGATAATGCCCGGCGCGTCGGCATTGGTCGTGTAGAGCATGTGCTGGCCCACCTCGGCGTCGAGATTGATGCCCTTGATCTGGATGAAGCGCGGCTTGCCGTCGGAGAAGCAGGTACCGGCGATCGAGCGCGTCATGTGCTCGGTCTTGACGGTGAGCTTGATATAGCCGTCGAACACGCCCGACTTGTCGCGCTTGACCTCGGCGACGATGATGCCGCGCTCCTTCACCATGATCGGCGCCGAGACCATGTTGACGTCGGAGACCTGCGGCCGGATGAGGCCGGCAAGGGCGGCGCTCACCAGCGCGCGCGTGTTCATCGTCGCTGTCGAGCCGTCGAACAGGATCTCGACCTCCTTGATCGGGTCCTCGGTGACCTGGCCGACAAAGGCGCCGAGCACTTCGGCGAGCTTGACGAAGGGTTTTAGCCGCGGCGCCTCCTCCGCGGTGATCGAGGGCATGTTGATGGCGTTGGAGACGGCGCCCTTGATGAGATAGTCGCTCATCTGCTCGGCCACCTGCAGCGCGACATTCTCCTGCGCCTCGGTGGTCGAGGCCCCGAGATGCGGGGTCGCCACGACATTCTCCATGCCGAACAGCGGGTTGTTCTCCGCCGGCTCGACTTCGAAGACGTCAATGCCGACGCCTGCCACCTTGCCGCTCTTCAACGCCGCGACCAGGTCGGCCTCGACGACCAGCCCGCCGCGGGCGCAATTGATGATGCGCACGCCGTCCTTCATCTTGGCGATCGCCGCCGCGTCGATGATGTTGCGCGTCTTGTCGGTCAGCGGCGTGTGCAAGGTGATGAAATCGGCGCGGGCGAAGAGCTCGTCGAGTTCGACCTTCTCGACGCCGAGCTCCTCGGCGCGGCTGTCCGAAAGGAACGGGTCGAAGGCAATCACATGCATCTTCAGGCCGACCCCGCGCGTGGCGACGATCGAGCCGATATTGCCGCAGCCGATCACGCCGAGCGTCTTGCTGGTGATCTCGACGCCCATGAAGCGGTTCTTTTCCCATTTTCCCGCATGCGTCGAGGCATTGGCCTCCGGGATCTGCCGCGCCAGGGCGAAGATCATGGCGACGGCATGCTCGGCCGTGGTAATCGAATTGCCGAAGGGCGTATTCATCACGATGATACCCCTGCGGCTGGCGGCCGGGATATCGACGTTGTCGACGCCGATGCCGGCGCGTCCGACGACCTTGAGCCTGCTGGCGGCATTGATCAGCTTCTCGGTGACCTTGGTCGCCGAGCGGATGGCGAGGCCGTCATACTGGCCGATCACCTCGGCGAGCTTTTCCTTGTCCTTGCCGAGATCGGGCAAATAGTCGACGTGGATGCCGCGATCCTTGAAGATCTGCACGGCGGTGGTTGAAAGTTTATCCGAAACGAGAACGCGGGGCGCCATTGCGGCCTCCTTGACGTGGAAATGGATATGTCGGGAAATGGCGGCCATGGACCGCCATGGAACTCAGGCCGCTGCTTTCAGCGACGCCTTCTGCGTGGCGAAGGCCCAGTCGAGCCAGGGCAGCAGCGCTTCGAGATCGGTGGTCTCGACGGTTGCGCCGCACCAGATGCGCAGGCCGGGCGGGGCATCGCGATAGGAGCCGATGTCATAGGCGACGCCTTCCTTGTCGAGCGCCGACACGATCCCCTTGGCAAAGGCCGCCTGGCCGTCGGCGTCGAGCGCCGCCACTTGCGCGTCGGTGAAAGAGAGGCACACGGAGGTGTTCGAGCGCGTCGCCGGATCGACGGCGAGATGGCCGAGCCAGGGCGACTTCGCCACGAACCGGTCGAGCACCGCGGCATTGGCGTCGGCGCGGGCGATCAGCGCTTCCAGGCCGCCGATCGATTTCGCCCACTGAAGAGCATCGAGATAATCCTCCACGCACAGCATCGACGGCGTGTTGATGGTCTCACCCCTGAAGATGCCCTCGATCAGCTTGCCGCCCGAGGTGAGGCGGAAGATTTTCGGCAGCGGCCACGCCGGCTTGTAGGTCTCCAGCCGCTCGACGGCGCGGGGCGACAGGATCAGCATGCCATGCGCGCCCTCGCCGCCCAGCACCTTCTGCCAGGAGAAGGTGACGACATCGAGTTTCTCGAAATCGAGCCTTTGCGCGAACGCCGCCGAGGTCGCGTCGCAGATGGTCAGGCCCTTGCGGTTCGCCGGAATGAAATCGCCGTTCGGCACGCGCACGCCCGAAGTGGTGCCGTTCCAGGTGAAGACCACGTCGCGATCGAAATCGATCTGCTTGAGGTCAGGCAGCTTGCCGTAGCCGGCCTCGAACTTGCGCACGTCGGCGAGCTTGAGCTGCTTGACGACATCCGTCACCCAGCCGGAGCCGAAGCTTTCCCAGGCGACCATGTCGACGCCGCGCTCGCCGAGCAGCGACCACAGCGCCATCTCGACCGCGCCGGTGTCCGACGCCGGCACGATGCCGATGCGATAGTCTGTGGGAACCTTCAGGATTTCGCGCGTCAGCTCGATCGCCTGCTCGAGCTTCGCCTTGCCGATCTTGGCGCGGTGCGAGCGCCCGAGCGCGGCGCCTTTCAGCGCCTCGACCGACCAGCCGGGGCGTTTTGCGCAGGGACCTGAAGAGAAATTGGGGTTTTCCGGACGGAGTCCGGGCTTGGTAGGTGTCGTCATCGTGGTCTATCCTTCCAGATAGTAGCCCCTCGTTGGGGAGGGGTGGCCCACGGACGGCGATATGCGGTCACGCTTCCGGCGTCAAGGGGAAAGTTTTTGTCGCTGACGGGATACCAGGCGATCACGTGACTTCATGTGCAATAGAAAACGGCGGGCCCAAGCCCGCCGTTGCAATTGCCGGATCCGCCATTCTACCAAAGGTCGTAGCGTAATCCGAGCTTGACCGTCTGGTAGTCGATGCCCTTGTGGATGTTGAAGGCGCCGCCGTCATACGCGACATATTTGGCGCCCGGCACCGAAAAATACTCGTAGCCGAGATCGACAGAAACGTTTTTGGTCACCTGATAGGACAGGCCGCCACCGATCGAGTACGCAAGATTGAACTTGCCCTCGCTGTCGGTCTGGCCTTCGTACCCAGCGGGATCGTCGCAGGAAAACCCGCCTGTACCGGCAGAATTAGGGGCAGTCTCAACGCAGTCGCGCGCACCTATGCTCCTATAGTATTTATTGTAAGCGAGACCGATGCCGCCGCCGAGATATGGGGTGATCCCGACATAAGTGCCCAGATCAACATAGCCGTTGGCCATGATGCTGTAGCCTTTGTTCGAGCCGTTGTCAGTGAGGTCGCACGCCTGGGTGGCAGCGACGGAATTGATGGTGCCGAAACCATCGTCCACCAGCGTATGTCCGTCGCAGGTCGCCGCCAGCTTGGCGCTCTCTGTGAATTTGTCGGTTGGCAGAATCCCGCCGTTCAACTCGACCCGGAGATAGTCGTTGATGTGGTAGCCCATACCGATGCTGCCGGTGAAAAGGCTCGCCTCATCGGTGAAGCTGTTAAGAGGGCCGGAGGATACCTCCTTGTGCTCGAACGGATGGCTGAAGGCATAACCGACATCGCCGCGCAGATACCAGCCGGAGCCGACCTCGACCGGCTGATAGTCCGGCGCCTGGTCGACATAGATCGGCGGATCGTAGTCGGCTGCAAGCGCCGGCGTCATCGGCAACAGGATGATTGCGGCAAGCGCTGACGCGATACGCGATCTGGATATCATGGTCCCCGGCTCCTGAAATTGGCGCCAGCCGCGAACGCGAGCGCCGTTTCAAGGAGCTATTGTTAACCATAGTGGTTAAGTGGCGGTTAAGGATAACGGGCGGTTACCGAATTGATTTCGACCAATATATATCGGCGACGCAGAAACGAAAACCGCCCGGCTGGCGCCGGGCGGCTTGGAATTCTAGGATCTAGGAAGCGATTACTTGGTGTAGATCGGCTCCGGTTCCGGCTGATAGGCGACCACCGGCGCGGCACAGCCATTGTTGCCGCCGAACTGGTAACGCAGGCCGCCGCGCACCTCGTGGGTGTTGATGCCGCGATCGAAGCCCGGACCCGTGCTGGTCGGGCTCCATTCGAACATGCGGCCGCCCTGGATGTGCGTGAAGCGGTAGCCGGCGTCGAGGATCACCCTGTCGGTCAGGCAGTAGGATGCGCCGGCCATGAGCGCATAGGCGAAGCGCCAGTTGGAGGAGCCCGGATTGGTCTCGGGGGTGTTCGGATCGTGGACAGTGTCCCACTTGATGTGCGCGCCGCCGATACCGGCGCCGACATAGGGCGTGATGCCATGCCATGTGCCGATATCAACATAAGCGTTGGCGAGCAGCAGCAGCGCGCTCATCTTCGACACTTCAACCGACGTTGCGCCGCTCAGATCCGAAGTTCCGCCGTTGAAGTTCGACTTGAACCAGTAGTCCGCGGTCACGTCCGTGCGGAAGTAATCGTTGATCTTGTAGCCGACGCCGCCGCCGAGCGAGAAGCCGCCCTTCAGCTTGCCGAAATCGAAGCTCTTGCTGCCGGGAGTGACCGAGCAGTTACAAGGATCGACGGCGTAGGTCATGTAGTCGATACCGCGCACGGTCGACTTGTGATAGTCGATGTCGCCGCGGATATACCAGCCGCCCACATCGACGGGCAGCGCTTCGACGACCGGCGGCGGAGCCTCTTCGATCGGCTGCGGAAGATCGGCCGCCAGCGCCGGGCCGGCTAGCCCCGCGAACAGCGCGGCAAGCACTGCCATTCTCTTTATATTGAACATGCTGTCACCCCTAAGGAGCCTCGGGACGACGACGCCCGAAGATGGTTGCCTCGGGTGTGGATAATGAATTGCAAAGGTTAAGAGCCGTTTAACCGTATCGATTAACCACGAATCTATACAATTTTAGAGGGAGCGCCGTTGTCCGAGCGGCACAAGAAAACGACAGCCCGCCGCGATGGCGGGCTTTCGGATAAGGAGAACTTCCGCCTGGCGGCCGGGTTCAGGCGGCGCTGCGGGTGTCCTGCAGGATGCCGACGATATCGTTGACGACCGCTTCGACCAGTTGCGGATCGTCGCCCTCGGCCATGACGCGGATGAGCGGCTCGGTGCCGGAGGGCCGGATGACGAGGCGGCCGGACGAGCCGAGCCGGTTGCGTCCCTCCTCGATCGCCGCCTTGACCGGCGCCTCCTCCAGCGGCTTGCCGCCGGAGATGCGGACGTTCTTCAGAAGCTGCGGCACCGGCTCGAACTTCTTCGACAATTCGCTGACCGGGCGGTTCTGCCGCTTGATGCAGGCGAGCACCTGCAAGGCGGAGACCAGGCCGTCGCCCGTCGTCGAGAAATCGGAAAGCACGATGTGGCCCGACTGTTCGCCGCCGACATTCAAGCCATGCGCGCGCATATGCTCGACCACATAGCGGTCGCCGACCTTTGTGCGATGCAGCTGCAGCTTCATGGCGCCGAGGAAGCGTTCCAGGCCGAGATTGGACATCACCGTGGAAACGACGCCGCCGCCGGCCAGTCGTCCGCTCTGGTGCCAGGATTCGGCGATCAGCGCCATGATCTGGTCGCCGTCGACGATCGCTCCGTTCTCATCGACGATGACGACGCGGTCGGCGTCGCCGTCGAGCGCGATGCCGATGTCGGCGCGCACCTCGTGTACCTTCTTCTGCAGGCCGGCCGGATGGGTCGAGCCGCACTCCTTGTTGATGTTGAAGCCGTTCGGCTCGACATTGATCGCCACCACCTCGGCGCCGAGCTCCCACAGCGCCTCCGGCGCCACCTTGTAGGACGCGCCGTTGGCGCAGTCGACGACGATCCTCAGGCCCGAAAGCGACATCGACCGCGGCAGCGTGCGCTTGGCGAATTCGATATAGCGGTCATGCACGCCATCGACGCGCTTGGCCCGGCCGAGCCCGTCGGAATCGGCGAGCGCAAGATCGATGTCCTTGTCGAGCATGCTCTCGATGCGCTCCTCGATCTCGTCGGAAAGCTTGTAGCCGTCGGGCCCGAACAGCTTGATGCCATTGTCGTAATAAGGATTGTGCGAGGCCGAGATCATCACGCCGATGTCGGCGCGCAGCGAACGCACCAGCATGGCGACGGCGGGCGTCGGGATCGGGCCGAGCAGGAACACGTCCATGCCGGCGGCGCACAGGCCGGCCACCATAGCGTTCTCGATCATGTAGCCGGAAAGCCGCGTATCCTTGCCGAGCACGACACGGTGACGGTGATTGCCGCGCTGGAACGAAAGTCCGGCAGCCATGCCGACGCGCATGGCGACCTCTGCCGTCATCGGAAATTTGTTGGCGCGACCGCGAATGCCGTCTGTGCCGAAATACTGCCCTGCCATGCTTAAGTCCCCGTCGGGTTTTCAGCCGCCCGTATTGCCACAATTGGGCCGCATCCGATCATCAAATTTCGTAATTGTATATTACCAATCCTTAGAAAAACATTGTCGCGGGCGGTGCAAGTGGTTCGGCAGCCTATCACCACCTTGACCTGGCAGCGCTACACCTGCCGGCGCGAGGCTGTTCGACGCCCAACCCACGGCGAACCTTGGCTGGCGCGAACCCGCAAGCAATTTATCACCATATCGGGAGGAACACACTTTGTGACGGGCCTCGCGTCGGAAGCATCTGGCGCAACCGGACATTGAGAGCTATTGATTTGGCATAGGGACACTTATTGGCGCAGCAAGGGAGAAAACGCCATGCTTATTCATAGACTTGCAGCTTTGACGGGTCTCGCCGTCGCAACCTTGTTCATGGCAGCGCCAGCCAGCGCGCTGACCATGGCCGAGTGCAGCACCAAGTATAACGCGGCCAAGGATGCGGGAACGCTCGCCGGCCAGACCTGGAATCAGTTCCGCAAGGCGCAGTGCGGCAGCGATGCTTCCGCCGCCACCGACACCAAGGCGGCGACCGATACCAAGGCCGCCGACACCAAGACGACTAAGAAAGCAAAGACCGCCGCCGCTGCCGACGACGCGGCCAAGGGCCTGAGCTCCAAGGAGTGCAGCGCCAAGTACCAGGCTGCAAAATCCGCCGGCACGCTCAACGGCATGAAGTGGAACGACTTCCGCAAGGCCGAGTGCGGTCCTGGCGCAACCGCCGCGGCTGCTGCCCCGGCCACCACGACCAAGACCTCGACCGCCGCTGCCGATGGCGGCAAGGGCCTGACCATGGCCCAATGCAGCACCAAGTACCAGGCCGCGAAGACCGCCAACAAGCTCAACGGCATGAAGTGGAACGATTTCCGCAAGGCCGAGTGCGGCGCCAGCGCCGCCGACGACGACACCGTGCCGGCTCCGACGGAAGCGACCTACACCAGCGAGCCGGCAAAGCCGAGCGTCGCGGCGCCGAAGGGCGTGACCTTCCCGACGGCGATCTCGCCGAAATTTGCCAACGAGACCCCGGCGAAGGGCCGCATGCACACCTGCCTTGAGCAGTATTATGCCAACAAGGACGCCAACACGCTGAACGGTCTCAAGTGGATCCAGAAGGGCGGCGGCTTCTACAGCCTGTGCAATGCCAAGCTGAAGAGCTGATCGCTTAGCTCGCAATATTCCCCGGACAAGGGCCCGCGCATCGCAAGATGCGCAGGCTTTTTGTTGCGGGCGAAGACGCCCGCAATCTTGCTCGCATCTGGACTGTCGGCATCATCGATTCGCCCGCACTGCTCACCGCCAGGGTTTGTCCGTGGTCGCAAAGATTCCAGTTGAACATATATGGAACAAACAGTATACAAAAGGCGTCAACTTGTTATAAATCAGGAGGGTGTAAATGTTCAGTTTGAAATTGGCGACGTTGGCTGTGACGGCACTGGTCGCTTGGAGCGCCTCACCTGCGAGCGCGCTGACGATGAAGGAGTGCGGCGAGACCTATCGGGCAGCCAAGGAGGGCGGCACTCTGAACGGCATGGACTGGGCCACTTTCCGCAAGGAGAAATGCGCGACGTCCGCCGCGGAGAGTGTCAGCTCGGAGTCGTCCGAAACCGCGGAGCAGCAGAAGAAGGACACCAGCGCGGCGGTCGCCCCCACTGTAGCGCCGGCGGGCGTGACATTCCCGACCACCCTCGCCGCCGAGTTCAAGACCGAAAAGCCCGCGAAGGCCCGGATGAAGACCTGCCTGCAGGGTTACCACGACAACAAGGAGGCGGGTACGTTGAACGGCCTTCGCTGGATCCAGAAGGGCGGCGGCTACTACAGCCTCTGCAATGCGCGGCTGAAAGCTGAATCATAAAAAATCAAATATCAAATACGGCGGATAAAGTGGTTCACCGTTTT
The DNA here is from genome assembly GCF_006439355.1 of Mesorhizobium sp. B4-1-3. Taxonomy (GTDB): domain Bacteria; phylum Pseudomonadota; class Alphaproteobacteria; order Rhizobiales; family Rhizobiaceae; genus Mesorhizobium. The sequence goes on along the minus strand of NZ_VFTG01000009.1, from coordinate 118,054 downwards.
TCCCGCAGACGTTGAGCCATCATCCTCGGGCGTATCCAGAAATCTGCTGTTTGGCGATATCTGGAGCAATTCCAGGAAGTGTGATCGGTTTTCCGTCCGGAATTGCGTAAAAACAAAGAGATAGAGCGGTTCGCCGTTTCCGTGAAACGGTGAAACGCTCTAGGCGCCAGGAGGAGGGAAGCCTTGCCTTGTCTCCAATTCCCAAACAAAAACGCCGCGGACCAGCCGCGGCATTTCTCGATCGGTCTTTCGCGCACCAACCTCAGCTTGACGGCTGCGGTTCCATGCCGCCTTCAGGCTCCGGGCCCTTCTTGCGGCGGCCGCCGGTGCCGGCCTTCGGCACGGCCGAACCACGGCTGGGCGGCGTGTCGTCACCGAGGTCGCGGGCCGGCTTGTTGCCCGCAATCAGCTGCTTGATCTCGTCACCGGACAGCGTCTCGTATTCGAGCAGCCCTTCGGCCAATGCGATCCAGTCCTTCTTCTTCTTGGTCAGCACCGACTTCGCGGTCGAATAGGCGTCGTCGATCAGCCGCCGCACTTCGGCGTCGATGATCTGAGCCGTCTCTTCCGAGATGTTCTGCTGGCGCGCCACCGAGTGGCCGAGGAAGACCTCTTCCTGGTTGTCGCCATAGGCTACATGGCCGAGCTTGTCGGAGAAACCCCAGCGCGTGACCATGGCGCGCGCCAGCTTGGTCGCCTGCTCGATGTCGGAGGAGGCGCCCGAGGTGATGTTCTCCTTGCCGAATTTGAACTCCTCGGCGACGCGGCCGCCCATCATGATCGCGAGCCTGGAGATCATGTATTTGTAGCTCATCGAATAGCGGTCGCCTTCCGGCAGCTGCATGACCATGCCCAGCGCGCGGCCGCGCGGGATGATGGTCGCCTTGTGCAGCGGATCGGCCGTCGGCACGTTGAGCGCCAAGATGGCATGGCCGGCCTCGTGATAGGCGGTCAGCTCCTTCTCGGCCTGCGTCATCGCCGACGAGCGGCGCTCGGCGCCCATCATGATCTTGTCCTTGGCGTCCTCGAACTCGGCCATGGTGACAAGCCGCTTGTTGCGGCGCGCCGCCATCAGCGCGGATTCGTTGACGAGGTTCATCAGGTCGGCGCCGGAGAAGCCGGGCGTGCCGCGCGCGATGACCTTGAGGTCGACATTCGGCGCCAGCGGCACGTTGCGCACATGCACCTTGAGGATCTTCTCGCGGCCGACGATGTCGGGGTTCGGCACCACGACCTGGCGGTCGAAGCGGCCGGGCCTCAGCAACGCCGGGTCGAGCACGTCGGGCCGGTTGGTGGCGGCGATCAGGATGATCGACTCGTTGGACTCGAAGCCGTCCATCTCGACCAGCAGCTGGTTCAGCGTCTGCTCGCGCTCGTCATTGCCGCCGCCGAGACCGGCGCCGCGATGGCGGCCGACCGCATCGATTTCGTCGATGAAGATGATGCAGGGCGCGTTCTTCTTGGCCTGGTCGAACATGTCGCGCACGCGGCTCGCGCCGACGCCGACGAACATCTCGACGAAGTCCGAGCCGGAAATGGTGAAGAACGGCACGTTGGCTTCGCCGGCCACCGAGCGAGCGAGCAGCGTCTTGCCGGTGCCGGGCGGGCCGACCAAGAGCACGCCGCGCGGGATCTTGCCGCCGAGGCGCTGGAACTTCTGCGGATCGCGCAGGAACTCGACGATCTCCTCGAGGTCTTCTTTAGCCTCGTCGACGCCGGCAACGTCCTGGAATGTGACGCGGCCATGCGCCTCGGTGAGCAGCTTGGCCTTCGACTTGCCGAAGCCCATGGCGCGACCGGAACCGGATTGCATCTGGCGCATGAAGAATATCCACACGCCGAGGATCAGGATCATCGGCAGCCACGAGATCAGATAGCCGAACAGCGAATTGGAGCCGTCGGTCTCGGGCTTGGCGGTGATGGTGACGTTCTTGTCCTGCAGCCTTGAGACCAGCGACGGGTCGCCTGGCGAATAGGTCTGGAAGCCGTTGGCGTTGTCCGTGTAATTGCCGAAGATGCGGGCGCCGGCGATGGTCACGCTCTTGACCCGGCCGGAGGCGACATCCTGCAGGAACTGCGAATAGGCGATATCCGTCGTGGCACCGCGCGTCTGTGGCGTCTGGAACAGATTGAACAAGGCGATGAGCAGGACGGCTATGATCGCCCAGAGCGCGAGGTTGCGATAATTCGGATTCATCTATTGTCCCGTTGGGGTCCGCGCGCGGACCCGCGATGATGGAGAAGCTTGGGCTTAACATAGGGAGAGCGCCTCCCCTTGCCAAGCAGAACAGCATGTATCGGTTAAGCTTTCGCCCACCCTCGGCCACCATCATGGCGGTGGAATGGCGGCGCCGGCAATGGCGGCGCGCCGACAAGCGACGCGATGGCGGCGGCCGGCTCGATGTCGAAGGACGGCAGGAAGCGCGCGAAAGGGGCCACCGCCGGAACGGCCGAGACCGGCAGCAGGCCGGCATCGCCGCCCGCAAAACCAAGGCATACGCCGCCGGACCACAACGAAGGCTCCGCGGCCAGCGCCGCGCGTGAGAGGCTTTGCGGAACATCCTCGCTCAAGGACGCCTGCCTGGCGGCGGCGGTCCCCAGGGGCGCGATCACCAAGTCGCCTTGCCCGTCTTTCAAAGTGATACGTTCGTTGAAAGTGATGCTGCGGCGGTTGTCCCAGAGCCAGTTGTCCACCGGCGGCGCGGGCGCGGGCAGGTTGCGGTTTTCGCGGTGGAGGAAAATGCCTGTCCGGCGCACGCCGACCACCGTCCGCGACAATGAGGCGCAAAGCGATCCCAGCTGCAGACGGCAAAACAGCGCAGCGCAGCGCGCCTCGTCGGCAAGAAAGGACACGCCGCCGACGGCGGCCAAAAGAATGCGCAGCGCATAGATGGCCGCCTCGCCATCCTCATGCGCGGCGAAATCGCAATCGAGGCGGATGAGGCCCGGACACGGTCTGTCGGCGAGGGCGTCGATGAGCATGGCGGCGCGGCGGCCTTTATCCCGACGTTCGAGAGCCGCCTGTCGCGACCGTGCCAATACCTCCGCGATACGCCGTTCGCCTTCGCCCGCCAGGAGCTTCGCCCGTACGCGCGGCCGCTCGAAACGGATATCGATGTTGCTCGGGTCCTCGATCCAGCCCACGTTGCGGTGCCGCAGCATGTCGCGCAGCGCCGCGCGCCTTGTGCCGAGCAGCGGCCGGACGATCCATGTCCGCCAGTCGTGCAGCGTGGTGGGCGCCATGCCGGCGAGGCCGCGGCCGTCATTGTCGCGCGCCTGCCGCATCAGCACCGTCTCGGCCTGGTCGTCGGCTGTGTGGCCGGTCAGGATCAGCTTGATGCCTTCGGCAGCGGCTGCTTCGGCAAGCAGCCCGTAGCGCGCCTCCCGCGCCGCCGCAGGCAGACCGCTTGCAGGCTTGTCGCCGCGCCAGACGAGAATGCGATGCGCGATGCCGCGCTCGGCGCAGAAATCGGCGACCTGCCGCGCCTCGACGGCCGAGTCCGGCCTCAAGCCGTGATCGATCGTCACCGCAAGCAGTTTGGTGCCCGATGCGGTCCGGTCGAGGTGATCTTTTAGGAGGAGAAGAAGGGCGGTCGAGTCGCTGCCGCCGGATACGGCTGCAACGGCGCCGCTCGAAAAGTCCAGGTCGAAGAAAAGACGGTCTGAGAGGTTGGCTTTGGTATCGGGCGTCAGCACGCCGCCAGCGCCTTTTCCTGTTTGATGCGTTCCTTGAGCGTGCCGGAAACGTCGGGATAGCGCTTGCCGATCTCGTTGAAAGTGGCGCAGGCCACGTCGTTCTGCTTCAGGCCCACCAGCGAAACTCCGAGCTTGAGCAGCATGTCGGGCGCCTTCTTGGCCTTGGGATAATCCTTGCTGGCCGCGAGGAAGACCTCCGCCGCGTCACGGTATTTCTGCTGACCGAGCAGCGACTCGCCCAGCCAGTAATGCGCATCCGCCGCCTTGGCGTCCTTGGGAAAGCGCGAGATATGGTCGCGAAAGCCCTGCTCGGCGGTCGGGTAATCGCCCGACAGGATGAACTGGTAGGAATTGCGGTAGAGTTCGTCAGGATTGTTGGTCGACGGCAGGGCCGCGACTTCGGTGCCGCCGGCTTTGTTCTTCCTGGCCGGGGTCTCGGCGGAAGGAGCGCTTGCCATCGGAGCCTGCGCCGGCGCGCTGGCCTGCGGGTCGGTCTCGGCATTGACCACGTTGCCGTTCTTGTCGACGGTGATGGTGCCGAAATTCTTCGGCGGTGCGCCGGTGATCAGCTTGCCGGGGTCGCCGGTTTGCGATTCCACGATGACGTCGCCGACTGTTTTGCCGCCGCTATTTTGCCCGCCGGTGTCGGCCGGCGCCTGCGTCGCCGGGGCCTGGGCGACGCTGTTGTCGGTGCCGGCTCCGCCGGTGCCGGAATCCCCGGTGCCGGCGTCGCCGAGATTGGTCTTGCCGCCATTGCTGTTTCCATCCTGGGGCGCGGCTTCCGATTTCTTCTGCCCGGCCGGCTTGGCGCCGCTTTGCGCGCCGCCCTCGAGCTGCTGGAAGCGGAACTCATTATCTTCCTGCTGCTTGCGGATTTGTTCCTGCATCTGCAGGATCTGGAAATTCATCTCCTCGATCTTGCCGTTCAGCTGGCGCAGTTGGTCTTCGAGACCGGTCACGCCGCCGCTGCTGTCCTGCGCGAGTTGCGCCTGCTCCGGCTCCTTCTTGTCGCCGAAGATGCCGAGTGTCGGCAGGTGGAAGGTGAATCCGCTGTCGGAACCCCGTCCGGCGCTGTCGGCCGACGCGGCGAGGCTTGGTAGGCTTGATACGAGCAGCAGCGCAAGCGTGCCGCTCAGGACCGTTCTGAAATGCATTCTGTCTCTCGCGGTGGATGTGTTGGCCTGATGCGCCTTTCCAAATCAAACAGTGGGAGCAAGCGCCCTCGCGCTCATAGCAGGACGCGAGACTTCGGCCAAATTTTGTTTCCGCATGTTGCAAATGAAAAAGGCGGCCCTGAGGCCGCCTTTCAATTCTGCAATGTTGTATTTTTGTCGCCCGTGGCGCCGCGCCAACGTGGCGGCCGCGGGACCTGGCTCTTAGGAGCCGGCGCCGGACAGCGTCGTGACGGCGCGGCGGTTCTGCGACCAGCAGGAGATGTCGTCGCAGACGGCGACCGGACGCTCCTTGCCGTAAGAGATGGTCTTCAGGCGGCCGGCGGAGACGCCCTTGGAGATCAGGAAGTCGCGCGTGGCGGCGGCGCGGCGGGCGCCCAGCGCCAGATTGTACTCGCGCGTGCCGCGCTCGTCGGCATGGCCTTCGATGACGATCGCGTACTGGCGATACTGGTTGAGCCACTGCGCCTGGCGCGACAGCGTGGTCTGCGCATCGGCGCGGATCGACGAGGAGTCGGTGTCGAAGAAGATGCGGTCGCCGATGTTGACGGTGAAGTCCTGCGCCGAACCCGGCGTCGCGGCGCCGGCGCCGTTGAGGCCGAGATCGGCCGCGCTGTTCGGGGTCTTCTTCGAGGCGCAACCGGTGATGGCGAGAGCCGCCACCAGCGCGATCATTGCCGGGTTTCTGGTAAGTGCTGCGATACGGCCCATGCCGCCTCTCCTTCGCATATGAGTGATTTCGTTGATCACCCAGTAACCACGTTTGGGTTAACCGGCATTCAAGAAACACGGTTAATGTTTGGTTTCGAGCCGCCCTCCGCGACTGCTAAGCCCCACGCGTTTACCAGGGAGGACATTCAGCGCGGACCGTAGGCCGAAATGCGGCTAAAACATGAAAAAAAGGGGAACTGAGGAACTGAAGAACTGAGGAACTGAAGAAAGAGATCAATTGAGCCTCTCTCTGAGGCTGACGAGCATCCCATGGATTTGGGCATAGGATGCCGCCGGGCGTCGAGTTGGGGCTGAGAAATGTATTGAAGGTCGAACGCGTAGGATATCCAGGTTTCCACTTCGCTGCATGACCCAATCGCCATCGAAACGAAGCGGGCAAATTCAGCTTTGGAGTGGCTCTGCTTGGCAAATCCCTCTGCCAGATTAGCACATATGCCCTTACTCGGGCGGCGCAATTGATCAGCTAGCGCGTATTGCTCGATTTTCGGGAAAGTGAGAGTGGCTTTGTGCACCTCAAGAGAGACTGTGTAAGCACGCTGGTAGACCTCCATATCCCTCGCGCGCTCAACGAAGCGCCCCGGCCTCTCCATTCCTCAGTTCCTCAGTTCTTCAGTTCCTACTCAAGCAGCGGCGACCAAGCCGGGTCCGACGCATAGTTCGCCGTCGGGATCTGCTGCTCGTTGCGGCCGGTGAGATCGACCGAGACCAGCTTGGGGCCGCCGGCGGAATCGCGGAAGAACATCAAGACGCGGCCGTTCGGCGCCCAGGTCGGCCCCTCTTGCTGGAAACCGGAGGACAGGATGCGCTCGCCCGAGCCGTCGGTCTTCATGACGCCGATCTGGAATTCGCCGCCGCTCTGCTTGGTGAAGGCGATGAGGTCGCCGCGCGGCGACCAGACCGGCGTCGAATAGACTCCGTCGCCGAAGGAGATGCGGTGCGGGTTGGAGCCGTCCGCGCCCATGACATAGATCTGCGAGCGGCCGCTGCCACCGCCGCGGTCGGAGGTGAAGACGATCTGCGAGCCGTCCGGCGAATAGGAGGGCGAGGTGTCGATCGCGGTCGAGTCGGTCAGCCGCGTCGTCGAGCGGCTCCTCAGATCCATGGCGAAGATGTTGGAGTTGCCGTCGTCGCGCAGCAGGCTCATGATCACCTTCTGGCCGTCGGGCGAAAACCGCGGCGCGAACGTCATGCCCGGGAAGTTGCCGACCAGCTCGCGCTGCCCCGTTTCGATCTGCAGCAGATAGACCTTCGGCTGCCCGCTCTCATAGGACATGTAGGTGATTTCCTGCCGGTTCGGCGAGAAGCGCGGCGTCAGCACGATCGAGCGGCCATCCGACAGATAGCGCACATTGGCGCCGTCCTGATCCATGATGGCGAGCCGCTTCTTGCGCGCGTTCTTGGCGCCGGATTCGTCGACGAAGACGACGCGTGTGTCGAAATAGCCTTTTTCGCCGGTGATCTTCTCATAGATCGCGTCGGCGATGATATGCGCCACACGGCGTTGATTGGCGTCATTGGCGAAAAACTGCTCGCCGGCCAACTGCTGGTTGCCGAAAATATCCCACAGGCGGTACTGGGCGCGGATACGGCCATCCGCCTCCTTGCTCACGCTGCCGGTGACCAGCGCCTGCGCGTTGATGACCTTCCAGTCGTCGAAGCGGGGCGTGGCGTCGGGATTGGTAATCTTTTCGACAAAGGCGGCCTTATCGATCGGCGCGAACAGTCCTGACCGTTTCAGATCGGCTGTGACGATCTCCGATATCTGCGGGCCAAGCCCCCCCTGGAAGTCGGGGATGGCGATCGGCATCGGCTCGACATTGCCCTTGTTGACGTTCAGCTCGAGAGTTGCCTGGGCAGGCAAGATGGCGACGGAACTTATGCCCATCGCCATCGCGGTGACCATCAGGAGCGGCTTGAGGATGGATTTCATGTCTTCTCGCTTCTCTTGCTGATTTTCTGGACGCTCAGGCTTAGAGGCCAAGCATCGCTCTCGGATCGAAGTTGACGCGGATGTCGGACCAGATGTCTTGCTTTCCGGCGGGAACCTGCAGCCCGGCGACATCGCATTTCTGCACGGCGCGAACCGCGCTGGCGTCGAACTGGGGGTTGCCGCTGGACTTCTCGACGGTCGGGCGGCCCTCCAGCTTGCCGGAGGCATTGAGGTTGAAACGAATAACCACGGTGAAGTTCTCGGAGCCTTCGAGGCCGACCGGAAGGGTCCAGCAACCGCCGAGCTGATCCTCCAACGCGCCTTGCTCCGACCTGGAGAGCTTCTGGCCCTGATTCTTTTCGCCGCCGAGCGACGCCTGCTGGGTCGAGCGCTTGGCGCCGCCGCCGGACGGCTTCTGCTTGTCGAGCAGAGCCGTTATCTCGTCGGCGTTGAACTGCTTTTCGTCCGATTTCTTCTTGGAGGACGCTTCCTTCACCGGCTTTTCGGCGTCTTTGCGATCCGGGGCCTTGGCGCTCTCGGCCTGGGCCGGCTGCGGCTTCGGCCGCGCTTCCGGCGCCGGCGCCGAATCCGGAAGCTTTGCTTCCTCGGTCGGCTGATCCTGCGAGATCGCCTCGGCCACCGCGTCGGGCTTGACCTCTTCCTTCTGGATAGCCGCGGTCTTGTCCGGCTGCGGCGCGGGCGCCGGCTCCTTGGCCGGCGTCGGCTTGGGCTCGGTCTGCTTGACCGGCTCGGGCTTGACTTCTTCCTTCGGCGTCGGCGTCGGCGCGACTTCGGTCGCAGGCGTCGGCTTCGGCTTCTCCTGCGGCTTCGGCACGTCCTCGACCGCCGGCTTCTCGGTCGGCGTCGGCGCGGGCGGCGGCGCCGCCGTCTTGTCGACCGGCTTCGGCTTGGCTTCGTCCGTCACCGGCTTGTCGGTGTCGACGGTGTTCTCTCCAACCTTCTGGGCATCCGGAACGACATCGGGGCGCTTCGTCGGAACAGGCGCCGGCTTGTCATGCATGACCGCCTTCTTGTCGCCCTGCAGCGTCTGCGCGATCGCTTCCATCGGCACGATGTCCACCGCCACCGATTCCACATCGGAGGCAGGCATGGCCGGCGGCGACGACAGCGTGAACAGCCCGAAGGCCAGCGCCACCGCATGCAAGATCACCGAAGAGGTGAGACCGGTCCGCATCTGGCGCGCCTACTGATCCTGTTCCTGCAGCGACACCAGGCCGATATTCTTGTAGCCGGCCGCCGAGATGCGGGCCATGACCTTCATCGCTGTGCCGTAGTCGGTCGACTTGTCGCCGCGGATGAAGATCCGCTCGTCATAGCCGGTCTTGGAAATCGCCTGCAGCTTGGCCACCAGCTCCTCGATCGGGATCTCGGTTTCCTGCAGATAGATCTGGCCGGCGGCGTTGATCGACACGGTGATCGGCTGCGTGTCGACATTCATCGCCTTGGCCTGCGTGTCCGGCAGGTCGATCGGAACTCCGACGGTGAGCAGGGGCGCCGCGACCATGAAGATGATCAAGAGCACCAGCATCACGTCGACCATCGGCGTGACGTTGATTTCAGACATCAGCGCATGATGGCGGCCACGGCGCCTATGACCGCGCCCGCCTCGCCCCGTGCCACCTGCGCCAGCAGCAGACATCCCCATGATCGTTCCTCAGGCCTTCTGCGCTACTTTTTCATCGATTTGGCGCGAGAGTATGGCGGAGAACTCGTCCGAGAACCCTTCCATGCGCACGCCGAGCTTGTTCGCGTCCGATGACAGCTTGTTGTAGGCGATGACCGCGGGAATGGCCGCGAGCAGGCCGATCGCGGTCGCGAGCAGCGCTTCCGCGATACCGGGCGCCACCACCGACAGGCTGGTGTTTTTCGACGCGGCGATCGCCTGGAACGATGTCATGATGCCGATGACGGTGCCGAACAGGCCGATGAAGGGCGCGGCCGAGCCGGTGGTGGCGAGGAAGCCGAGGCGGCCCTCCAGCCTTTCCATCTCGCGCGTCAATGCCAGGTCCATGGCCTTGTCGATGCGCGTCTGCAGCGCCAGCGGCGATTTCGCGCCTTTTTCGAAGCTCTTCTTCCATTCGCGCATGGCGGCCACGAAGATCGCGCCCATGCCGGTGGTCTTGCGGTCGGCCAGCGTGCGGTAGAGGTCCTCGAGCGACTGTCCCGACCAGAAAACCTGCTCGAAGCGATTAAGAGCGAGGCGCATGCGGCTATAGGCGACGAGCTTGTCGATGATGATCGCCCAGGTCCAGATCGAGGCGCAGAGCAGTCCGATCATGACCAGCTTGACCACCCAGCCGGCCTGCATGAACAACGCCCAGATCGATAAATGCGCTGCCGGATCGGCGAGTGCGATGTTTTCCATGACTTAAGTCCTTAAGATTTTCCGGGCATCGCTGGCGGCTGGCCCATGGGCATCCCTTTGGTCCGATCGCGCGAAGCTTGAAGCTTGCGGGATAAGCCCCGAATGCACCGTTTCGCGGCCTTTTCGAGGCAAATATTGGTGAAAGGAAGGCGCGGGAATTGCGCCAATCTTCGCCAATTCCTTCATGAACCGTTATGGTTAAGGATGGGTTAGGACGCCGGGCGCGGCGCATTGCCGCGCTTGGCTGGGCCGGCGGGCAACTAGAGTCGTCTGCTTAATGGCTTCGAGACCGTGCCAGCCGCCGAAGGCTCAGGCCTTCGCCCTCGGCATGAAGGCGGCAATCCACTCCTTTGGGAACCGCTTCGGGCGGCCGTGTTCGCCGACGATCGCTGCCTCGACTTTCGCCTCGACCAGCACGTCGCCGCCGCGTTTCAACTGCTGGCCCATGAAGATGCGGGCGCCGGAGATGTCGCCGGTGCGCGTGTCGATGGTGAGTATATCGTCCATGCGCGCCGGCGAGCGGAAGTCGATCTCCATGCGCCGGACCACCCAGACGATCCGCTCGCCATGCTTGCCGTCCAGGAGCTCGGTGTGATGGACGCCCGCCAGCCTCAGATAGTCGGAGCGGCCGCGCTCGAGGAATTCGAGATAGCGCGCGTGGTAGACGACGCCGGAGAAATCGGTATCGGCATAATAGACCCTGGCCATCAGCCGATGGCCGAAATCCGTCAGCGCGCCGGAAAGCCCGGCGCTGAGCGCCGCCGATTCACCATGATCGTCCATCGCGCTTTCCTTTTTCGGCCCAGAAAGGCAGGTGTTTCTCGCGCGAGAACGGGATGGCACTGTTGGGCTCGATGATCAAGACCTTGATGGCGGCGCTGCTTGCGTTTGCCGCTTTGGCGTTGCCCGCCGGAGCAGCGACCTTCTCGATGAAGCGCGGCCTCAATCTCGACCAGTGGGTGACCTGGCCGGCCGAGGACAAATGGGGCGAGCGCCAGGCGATCCTGCCTTATCCGGAGTGGCGCAAATTCCTCAAGGAGGACGATCTCAGGGCGCTCAAGGATGCCGGTCTCGATTTCTTGCGCATGCCGATCGATCCCTCGCCCTTTCTCTCCGACCGGACCGCGGCCCTTCGCGACGACCTCTATGCCAGCGTGTTGGATTCGGCGCGGATGATCAACCGCGCCGGTCTGAAGGTGGTCGTCGACCTGCATCTGATTCCCGCCGGAGGCAATCGCAAGATCGGCATGAGCGAGGTCATGCACGACCCGGCCGTCTTCGAGGCCTATACCGAGCTGGTGCGCAAGATGGCGCGGACCTTGGCCAGGGAGGATCCGAAGCTTGTCGCGCTGGAATTGATGAATGAGCCGCTGGTCGATTGCGAGGCGAATGGCACCAACCTTTGGCCCGACCGCCAGAAGCAATTGTTCGCGGCCGCGCGCGCCTCCGCCACCGGGCTGACGCTGATCCTGACCGGCGGCTGCTATTCGAACGCGGAATCGCTGGCCAGGATCGATCCCAGGGCGATCGCGGACGACAACATCATCTGGGCCTTCCACTCCTACGATCCGTTCCTTCTGACGCATCAGGGCGCCACCTGGGCCGGCGATTTCATCCAATACGTCACTGGTCTGCCCTACCCGCTGACGGCCGTCCCGAAATCGCAGCTGGCCATGACGCTGGACACGGTCCGCGACCGGATAAAGGCCGAGGCACCCTGGGCGCGCCGGAGCGGCCTGCTCGCCTATCTCGATGAACAGGTGGCAGCGATGGACAGTCCCGAAAAGCTGCTTGGCGTGATGGATGCGCCGTTCGCGACCGTCGACGCCTGGGCGAAGGCCAACGGCATCAAGCCGCAGGACATCACGCTCGGCGAATTCGGCATGATCCGCAAGGAATACGGCAACGGCTTCGTCATGCCGGCGGCTTACCGCGCGGCCTATGTGCGCGACATGATCGCCCGCGCCGAGGCGCATGGCTTTTCCTGGTCGGTGTGGAGCTATGGCGGCGCCTTCGGCATCGTCGACGCCTTCGACGGCGAAAAGGCGGAACCCGATGTAATGGATATGATCAGGTCGCTGCAATAATGCGGCGAGCCAAGGCCCGCCTGAATATCGACGCGGCTTAGCCGAGATCAATCTGCAGAATCTCGGGCCGCACCCCAAAACGCACCGGCAGGATGCTGAAACCGAGCCCGCCCGAGACGATCAGGTTGCGGTCATTCTCCACGACATGGCCGTAGGCGAAGCGGTTGCCATAGTCCGAAGGCACGATCGGCGAATAGCCGAACACCCGCACCTGTCCGCCATGCGTGTGTCCGGACAGTGTCAGCGACACCCGCTCCGGCACCTTCGTGAAAATGTCGGGCTCGTGCGCAAGCAGGATGATCGGCTCGCTCCTCTGAACCTTGGCCAAGGTGCCGGGGAGATCGTCGAAGCCCTGGAAACTGTCGCGTCCCTTGGCCTTGTTCGGTAGCAGCGCGAGTTGATCGGCCAGCCCGGCGATCCAGAAACCATGACCATCCTTTTCCAGCCGCACGACGTCGTTTTCCAGCACTGGTATTCCGACATGCTCGAGCGCCTTGCGCGATTGGGTCGGGCCGGCTTCCGCTCGCTGGGCGAAGAAATCCGTCCACCAGTCGTGATTGCCAAGGATCGATAGCACACCAAGCGGCGCCTTGAGCCCCGACAATGCCTCGGCCCACTCCTCCACCCGCACCCGGCCCGTAACCAGCTTTGTCCCCGCTGTATAGTCGCCGAGCAGCACGATCAGATCCGGCTGCAACGCATTGGTCTCTTCGGAAAGTGCTGCGATCCGTTCCGGTGTCATCCAGGGCCGGCAGGCATGGATGTCGGCCAGCGCCACGACGCGCAGCTTGAGTCCGGCCGGCCAATGCGGCGGCGTCAAATTGTAGCGCTTCACGTGGGTGAGCAGCATCGGCTCGATGCCGACCGCATAGGCGCTGAGCGATACCATCGCGAAGGCCGAGCCGCCAATAAGGCGGAGGAAAGCGCGTCTGGTGATCATAGGTCGCCCCAAGCCCCTAGGATTGCGTCAGATAGGCTATCCTAGACGCTGCAATTGCGCCCTCAGTCAGGCCGAGGCGCGCAGATTCTGCGCAGATCGGCCCGCTGCGCCGCCGAAACGGCGAACAAATCTGCGTTACTCTTCCTGGAACAGGCTGATCTGCTGCTGGGCGACGTCCTTCGGCGGATCGAGGCCGAGATGGCGCCAGGCATTGGCGGTCAGCACGCGGCCGCGCGGCGTGCGCTGGATGAAGCCCTGCTGGATGAGATAGGGCTCGATGATGTCCTCGATCGCGTCGCGCGGTTCGGAGAGCCCGGCCGCGATCGTCTCGATGCCGACCGGGCCGCCGCCGAAATTGCGTGCGATCATCGACAGGTAGCGGCGGTCGAGCGCATCGAGGCCGAGCGCGTCGACCTCCAGCCTGGTCAGCGCCTCGTCGGCGATCTTCCTGTCGACATGCGCGGCGCCGGCGACGCTGGCGAAATCGCGCACCCGGCGCAACAGCCGGCCGGCGATGCGCGGCGTGCCGCGCGCGCGGCGCGCGATCTCCACCGCGCCGCCGTCGCCGAGCGGCATCGAGAGGATCCGGGCGCCGCGACGCACGATCTGCTCCAACTCCTCGACCGTGTAGAAATTGAGCCGCACCGGAATGCCGAAACGGTCGCGCAGCGGATTGGTCAGGAGCCCGAGCCTCGTCGTCGCCGCGACCAGCGTGAAATGGGCAAGATCGATCTTGACCGAGCGCGCAGCCGGCCCCTCGCCGATGATGAGGTCGAGCTGGAAATCCTCCATCGCCGGATAGAGGATTTCCTCGACCGCCGGATTGAGGCGATGGATCTCGTCGATGAAGAGAACGTCGCGTTCCTCGAGATTGGTGAGCAGCGCCGCCAGATCGCCGGCCTTGGCGATGACCGGGCCGGAGGTGGAGCGGAAGTTGACGCCGAGCTCGCGCGCCATGATCTGCGCCAGCGTCGTCTTGCCGAGCCCCGGCGGGCCGACGAACAGCACATGGTCGAGCGCCTCGCCACGGCTCTTCGCGGCATCGACGAAGACCTTGAGGTTGGCGCGCACCGCCGCCTGGCCGACGAACTCGTCGAGCGACTGCGGCCGCAACGTCTGGTCGGCATCCTCGCCGCGCTTGTCGGGAGCAATGAGGCGGGGCGAAAGGGTCATGCCGCCTTCCTTGCATAGGGCCGATGGCGAGACAAGCGTCGCCTCACCGCGCCAGTTCCTTCAGGCCGAAACGGATCAACTTCGAGGCATCCGCGCCCTCGCCGGCCGATTTCAGCGCCGCCGAGACCGCGTTCGCCGCGATGTCGCGCGAGTAACCGAGATTGACGAGGGCCGAGACCGCGTCCGTGATCGGCGCGGCCGCCACCCCTTCGCCGAGCTCCTGCTTGAGGCCGATCGTGCCGGTGGCCGCGCCCGCATAGGCAGGCGCCTTGGTGCGCAATTCGGTGACGATGCGCTCGGCCACCTTCTTGCCGACGCCGGGCGCGCGAGAGACCATGGCAATGTCGCGCAGCGCGATCGCGTTGGCGAGATCGGCCGGCGCCAGCGTCGACAGGATAGCCAGCGCCACCTTTGCGCCGACGCCCTGCACATTGTTCATCAGGAGACGGAACCACTCGCGTTCCAATCCGGTCTGGAAGCCGTAGAGCCGGATCATGTCCTCACGCACATAGGTCTCGATGAACAGCACCACCGCCTCCCCCGGCGAAGGCAGCGCGGCAAGCGTGCGCGCCGAGCAATGGGCGACATAGCCGACGCCGTGCACGTCGATGACGCAGCTATCCTCGTCGATCTCTTCCAGCGTGCCTTTCAGCTTGCCGATCATGTTTTTCCCCTCACCCCGCCACTGCCATGCGATAGGCGACGCTCGGGCGGTGATGCGCATGGCAGATGGCGATGGCAAGGGCGTCGGCGGCGTCGTCGGTGTCGAAGAACGCCTTCGGCATCAGCACCTTCACCATCATGTGGATCTGCTTCTTCTCGCCATGGCCGACGCCGATCACGGCCTTCTTGACGGCATTGGGGGCATATTCGGCGACCACCAGTCCGGCGCGCGCCGGCACCAGCATGGCGATGCCGCGCGCCTGGCCGAGCTTCAGCGTCGCGGTCGCGTCCTTATTGACGAAAGTCTGCTCGACCGCTGCCTCATGCGGCATGGCTTGGTGCAGCACCTCGGCCAAGCCGTCATGCAGTTGGCAGAGCCTTGTCGCCAACGACTCCTTCTCGTCGGACCGCACCGTACCGGACGCGACGAAGCGCAGCGAATTGCCCACGCTGTCGATAATACCCCAACCGGTGCGCCTCAGGCCCGGATCGATGCCGATGATGCGAATCGCTTCCCCCATGTGCCGAGTTTAGCCTCGGCGGCAAGGGATGCCAGCGAAATGTGAACAAACCAGAAACAGTCGCGATCTCGGGAACGCACCCGAAATCCATCGACCCGGCGATCGCGGGCTATCCCGTACGATCCCCGGGTCTAGTTCGTCACGCGACGGAGGGTTTTCGACAGCCGCGTGAGAAATGCCGGCCTGGACGATGCGACCAGCTTCCACGCCAGGACCGCGTTACCCATGCGCCGCGGCAGGACTCCGATGCTGAGGAACCAGGCCGCCAGGGCAGCCCGCCGCCGCCAGGACGCATTCATTTCCAGGCTGGCGGCGGCGCCTGCTCTTGCCAATGCCAGCCGGGAGTCGGTTTCAACCAGATGCTGGGGCTCGTCGACGCAGAGTGAGGCCAGCCGCTCTTCCAGGTGAACCGGATCGTGAAGGCCGGCATCCGGCGGCACGGTCAAACCTATCTCGGACGCCCGGTCGGATAAGGCTTCAAGGCGCCGGAAGTCATGCTCCACGCGCCAGCGCGCCCGCTCGGCAAGCTTTTCCGCAAAGACCGAATGATTGGAGCCATGGACGCGGTAGGCGCCAAGGCAGGTGTCGATGGATTTCACCTCTCCGTGCAGCGGCGCGAGTGTCGCGAGATAGCCATCGGCGCCCTGCCGGAAATCGCCTTCAGGCATGGGCATTATCGGTTCCAGCGCCTCGCGGTCGAAAGCCAGCCCGCTTGTCACCGTCGTCCGGTAGCGCCCCTTGCGCAGCAATTCCGGGACGACGTCGCCTGAATCGAACGGCTGCTCCGGTGGCGGAAAGACATCCTTGATATTTTGGTTCTCATCGACGAGATGCAGCCGGAATTGCGCCTGCACGATATCCGCGTCCCATTCGTCCAGGACCTCGGAGACGGCGTTCGGGTAGAGATAATCGTCGGCGTCGAGGAAAAGAACGATCGCCCCGGTGCTCGCTTTGAACCCGGTGTTGAATGCTGCGCCATGCCCGCCATTCCTGCGCCTGAGGCACGGACGGATTTTGTCGCCGTAGGATTCGATGACGGCCACCGATGCATCCGTCGATGCGTCGTCGACGACCACGACCTCGACATTGCGGTGGTCCTGCTCCAACGCGCTGTCGATGGCGCGTCCGAGAAACTGTTCGTAATTATAGTTGGGAATGATGATCGATACCGGGATGCGGTCCAATGGCGAATGCACGGGATCAAGCCTCGCAATCTGCTTTGGTCACGGTGACGGTGATTTCTTGCAGGACCGGCTCGGGTCGACCCGGTTGCGGCGAACGGCCCCAATTAGGGTTCCGTCGCTTCGAGGCAAGGGTGATATTCGCCGCGAAGACCGGCTTGCGTTCAAATACGATGACGGCTGCCGCCATGTCGAAGAGCGGCCGGGGTCGCGAGTGTTCGGCTGCGCGCCAAAGCCATGGCTCGCCAAATCGCCGCCCGATCAAGGAAGTGCCGGTTCCTGCGCGCCGCCATCACGGCGTTTGCTGCAAACGCGGGTTCAGCCGCGCGCGAACGCCGTGTTCAAAAGGCTGATCTGGTCGGAAACCGGGTTGGCCCGCCGGCCGGGCGCGTGCGTGTCGCCGATGACACCGCCGTAGATTTCCTCGTCCATGCGCCGCACCAGCGACTGCAGGCGCAGCGAGCGCGTCACGAGGTCCATAAAATCCTTGGGTAGCTCGTTCCAGCCAAGCGCCTCGTCATGCGCGGACGCGGTGTCGAGCCGCACCTTGGATTTCTCCGAAGCCACCTGGTCGCGCGTCATCTCGCCGGAATTCGCCGCCCGCTGCAAAAGCAGCCAGGAGGCGACCTGCATGAGCCGCGTGGTCAGCCGCATCGATTCGGCCGCATAGAGAGTCGCGGCCGTGCGCGACAATTTCTTGGCTTCGAGCCTGCCCTTGCCATCGAGATATTCGGCGGCCTGCTCGACCAGCCCCATGCCTTCCTGGTAGAGCGGCTTGAAGGATTGGGAGAAAACCCGGCGCTCCGCCAGTTTGATGGTTTTCGCGCTGCCCTTCGAAGGCTCGTTCATCGATACGCCCCTGCACTGCCGCCAGCCGATTCGGCAATCCTTGCCGACGCGGCCCGCACCCTAAATGACTGAGGCTTGAAAATGCGCTTCGACGCCCATGAAGGCAAGCGCATGTTTAACAAACGGTTAACGCCGGTCGCGTTCCAGCCATCCGCAAGCAGATGGCGCGGGCCCGCCGCGTGCGGACAAAAAAAGAGCCGCGGATAAGGCGGCTCTCAGGAGTTTAACAGGGAGGCGTCAAACAAAGTGGCTCCAACCACTCGGTAAGAATCCAGCAAAACTGGATGCGCATAGTAAACGCCCGTAAAGCTTAATGAACCCTTAACGCGGCGGCGATTTTTTAAGCGAACGCGCATTCCTGTGCCGGAACAGGACAGCGTGGCCGGGATCGTCTGAAAACCGGAGTTTCGGGCGCCGGCCTTTGGCGGCCGTAACATGTTGGCTGCTGCCGCGGCATCGTTCCGAAACACGCGCCGCGCAAAAGCCCGCTCCTCTGAGGCGGCGCGCAGTTCCGCGCCCCGCTCGAAATCTGCGGGATATCCGGGAGCAAACCATGGATTGGTATTCGATCGTCAAATTCCTTCACGTCGTTTCGGCTATTTTGTGGGTCGGCGGCGGCTTCGTGCTGTTCCTGCTCGGCGTGCTGGCCGAGCGTGCCGGCAACATCGAGGACAAGCTGCAGGCAATGCGCGCCAGCGGACAGCTCGGCGGCAAGTTCTTCGCGCCGATGTCGATGCTGACGCTGGTCTTCGGCCTCATCATGTGCGGCTTCTGGGTCGGCTTCGCCGAGCTGTGGATCGTCATCGGCCTCGTTGGCTATGCCACGACCTTCTCCATCGGCATGCTGATCTTCAAGCCGACCGGCGAGCGCATGGGCGCCATGGTCGCCAAGGACGGCGTGACACCCGCCGTCCTTGCCATCGGTCAGCGCATGATGAGCTGGGCGCGTCTCGACTACGCAGTGATGCTGGTGATCATCGCCGACATGGTGCTGAAACCCACTGTGCACGACGTCGGCATCCTGGCCGGCATGGCGATGGTGGTAGCGCTTGGCGCCGCGTTCGCCTTCGGCGGCGGCCGCCAGATGGCGACGAGCGCCGCCTGAGCGCCGCGAGGCGGCTGGAAGGCCGCCTCGTTTCTACATCAGGCCCGCAATGCCGTCCCAAAGCAACTTGACGGCGACCACCGCGACGGTGGCGTAGGTGAACGGGTAGAAGATTTCCGGCCGCATGCGGCGCACCAGCCAGGCGCCGGCGATCGTCGACAGCGGCGCCAGCGGCATCAGCGCGGCGGAGGCGATCAGGTTGGTGGCGTCGAACTGGCCGAGCGCGAAATAAGGAACGAGCTTCAGCGCATTGGTGACGGCAAAGAAGATCGCCGCGGTGCCCGACAGCACCTTCGGGTCGAGCCGGATCGGCAGCGCATAGACCTGGAAGGGCGGACCGCCGACATGGGCGACGAAGCTGGTGAAGCCGGCGACCGTGCCCCAGAAGGCGGCGGCGACGCGGTTCGGCTCCGCTGCATGATCGGCGCCATGGCGAAGCTGCAGGTAGACCCAACGCAGCACGAACACCAGCGCGACGGCGCCGACGATCAGCCGCACCATCTCCTCGGTGACCAAAGCCGCGGTCAGCCAGCCGAGCCCGATGCCGATGACGGCGCCCGGCATCATGTCGACCAGCATCTTGCGGTCGTAGACGCCCCACCATGTCCACACCGAAACGACATCCATCAGGCACAGGATCGGCAGCAGAATCGCGGCCGCCTGCACCGGTGGGATGGCCAGTGCCATCAGTGGCACGCCGACGAAACCGACCGCGCCGCCGAAGCCGCCTTTCGACAGGCCGACAAGGATCACCGCCGGAATGGCGGCGGCATAGAACCACGGATCGCTGAGCAGGCCTGACATCGGCAAGGGGAAGGTTGGAGAAGGCGGGGAACCCAGCCATAGCGCAGAACAGCGCCTCCGAGATAGCCATTAATGCCGGCATCCGCTATCCCGGCAATGCAAACAGAGCCGACCGGTCAAAATCCCTGTGCAGCGCCATTAGCCCTTCGTGTAGTCAGGCCCGAAACGTGTCGGCAGGCCGTCGGCGAGTTCCAACCAAGGGAGCTTCTCCTCGAAAGCGACATGCAGCGTAGGCGCGAATTTTTCCGGCTCCGCCATCGCCGCAGCAAAGAAATGCATCACGCCGGACATGTTCTTTGAGCGGAAGGAAAGCGGCGAACCGCAGCGATCGCAAAATGTTCTTTCTACGCCGGGAGAGGAGTTGAACACCTTCGGTGGCTTGCCAAGCCATCGCCATTGGCCGTCCAGGACGCCAATGTAGGTGGTCATCGGTGCGGAACATTGCCGCCGACAGCTTTCACAATGGCAGGCCACGCAGGCCTGCGCCGGGCCATCGACTTCAAAAGCGATAGCGCCGCATAAGCAACGACCACGCATGCGAAACCTCCTCGAGGCAGCACGGACGGCTCAGACTAGTGCCGGGCGCGCGCGGGTGTCGCCAAGAAATGCGTCGAACTGCGCCTGAACCCGACATTCGGCGCTGGGCGCCATTCGAGGCCGGCGATTGTGAGCGCGTGCGCGAGGCGTTGACCTCAAGTTGAGTTCATCAGCCGTCGCGCCTGGACCAGCAGGAACATCGGCCGCTCGAGCTCTTCGGCCAGTTCCGGCCGGGCGGCGATCTGCTCGTCCGTCGGGCGGAATTCCTCGACACGCCCGATGCTGAAGCCGGCCTTGATAGCGAATTGAGCGTGGTGCCGATGGTGCGGTGATGCTTGACCACGCCCTTGGTGAACCAGTCGGTGGTGCGCGGTCCCTCGACCAGATATTGGTCGACCGGCCATGTCTTCCGGCCCGCGGCGTCGATCGACCAGCCCGGGTTCGTCGGCGCCATATAGATCGGATGTTCCGTCGAGAAGACGAAGGCTCCGCCGGGAACCAGGGCCTGGTGAACGGTCACGAACAGGCGCGCGGCATCGCCGACATAGTGCAAGGCAAGCGAACTGTAGGCGAGGTTGAAACGCGCCTTCGGCAGGCTGAGCTCATCGAGGTCGGCGCGCCGATAGGTGATGGCGTCGTCGGCCCCGGCGGCGCGTGCGCGGGCAAGCATCTTCTCCGACAGGTCGAGGCCGAGCACATCCTTGGCGCCATGCGCGCGCCCCCAGCGGCAGAACCAGCCGAAGCCGCAGCCGAGGTCGACGATGCTCAAGCCTTCGACGTCGGGCAGCATGGCGCGCAACACAGGCCATTCGGGCGCGCCGTCCAGGCCCTCGACCGAGCGGCCAAGGCGGCTATAGCCTTCGAAGAATTCCGGACGGTCGTAGATGTTTTGCGCCATATGCCTGTTCCTGCCCTGTCCGTGCACCGGTTGCAGGCCGTCGGCAAGTCCAAAATACCGACATTTGCATTGGTGCCGGAAAAGCACTTATGCAATGAATGAGCCCGCGGAAGTGGCGGGTGGCAAAGTGGAAAATCAACCCTTTCAAGGTCGGCTGTTGCCGCATGAGCGCATCTTGTGGAGTGGAACGCCCGCGCAGGGACTGCTCTTCTCAAGTCGCGACGTCTTCCTGATACCGTTCAGCCTGCTCTGGTGCGGCTTTGCGATTTTCTGGACCTATTCGGCCACAAGGCAGGGCGCGCCATTGTTCTTCGACGCCTGGGGAGCGATGTTCGTCTGCATCGGCCTCTTCATGGTTTTCGGCAGATTCGTATTCGACGCCTGGTTGAGGCAGCGGATACACTATGCCGTCACGAACAGGCGCATCCTGATCCTGCGCCGCGCCCCATCGGCCAACTTCACCTCGATCGATCTCGAACGTGTTCCCGATGTTCAGTTGACTGGGGAGACCGCAACGCGGGGGACTTTGCGCTTCGGAGCCGCCACGTCGGCATATCCACGGATAAACGGATGGTTCCCGGCTCTCGATCCCGTCCCGCAGTTTCTCGGTATAGAGCAGCCGCGGCGCGTGTTCGACCTCATCATGAAGACCCGGCGTGACGATGCTCGAGCGGACCGATCCTCGTCCGCCGCATAGCCGACTGTTCAAGCCGCTCCCTTTGCTCTATGCCGCAATGCAACCATGTTCGCCCGGCATAGGCGAAACCGGGATCGAAGGCCAATGAACGACGCAAACCCGCCCAATCGCTGCCGCATCGTGCTGATTGCCCCGCCGCTCTTGCCGGCGGAGCAGATCTGCGCGGCCTTCGAGGGCGGCGACATCGCCTCGCTGATCCTGCCCGACAACGGCATGGACGATGTGTCCTTCCAAGCCTTCGCCGAGAGGATCGTGCCGGTCGCTCAAGCCGCCGGCATCGCCGTTATCATCGCCGGCGACAGCCGCATCGCCGGGCGCGTCCAGGCCGACGGCATCCATGTCGAAGTCAAACCCCGGGAGCTCGCCGAGACAATCGAGCGCCTGGCCGGCAAGATGATGGTCGGCGCCGGCGGCGCGAAGACCCGCGACGAGGCGCTGGAGCTCGGCGAGGGACGGCCCGACTACATGTTCTTCGGCCGCTTCGGCTATGACAACAAGCCGGAGCCGCACCATCGCAACCTCGCTCTCGGCGAATGGTGGGCGGAGATGATCTCGATCCCCTGCATCGTCATGGGCGGCTCCGAGCTAGCTTCCGTCGAGACGGTGGCCGCGACGGGCGCCGAGTTCGTGGCGTTGTCCAGCGCCGTCTTTGCCGACGGTCGCGACCCGCGCGCGGCGATCGCCGCCGCCAACGCGCTGCTCGATGAAACCGCGCCGCGTTTCGAGGACTGACATGCGCCTGCGTGGCCCTTGCCTGTTGGTCCTGGCCGGCTTGTTTGCGCAGGCCGCGACGGCAGCAGAGAC
The DNA here is from genome assembly GCF_006439355.1 of Mesorhizobium sp. B4-1-3. Lineage (GTDB taxonomy): Bacteria > Pseudomonadota > Alphaproteobacteria > Rhizobiales > Rhizobiaceae > Mesorhizobium. The sequence goes on along the minus strand of NZ_VFTG01000009.1, from coordinate 95,879 downwards.
CGTCCCGCTGCCGCAGTCGCGGCCGGAGACGAGCGCGCCGGACAAAAGCGCACCCGAGGCAGCCAAGCCGGATGAAGGCACGCCGGATACGGGCAAACCGGCAACGGCCACGCCGGACGCCGGCGCGCCGGATCCGAGCAGATTCGGCGGCGGTCCGCATATCGACAAGCCGATCCAGAACACCTTGCCGCAGCCGGCCACCATGACGCCGCCATCGGCCGATACCATCAATCCCGACCGCTTCGGCGCCAAGCAGCCGGACGCCGCCTACGGCGCCTTCCAGCGCGGCCTTTACAAGACCGCCTACAACCTTGCCATGGAGCGCGCCAAGAACGGCGATCCGGCGGCCGAGACGCTGGTCGCCGAAATCCTGTCGCGCGGACTGGGTGTGCCGCTCAATCCGGCCGAGGCCGCGAAATGGTATGCGCTGGCGGCCGAACAGGGCGTACCGGAAGCGCAGTTCCAATATGCGCTGATGCTATTGGACGGCCGTTATGTGAAGAAGGACGAAAAAGGCGCCTTTGCGCTGATGCAAGCCTCGGCCGAGGCCGGCAACCGCCTTGCGCAGTTCAACTTCGCCCAGTTGCTCGTCCAGCAGGATCCAGGCGATGCCGGCCTGGCAAAGGCCGCCGTCTACTATGAGCGCGCGGCCGCCACCGGACTCGCCGATGCGCAATATGCGATGGCGCAGCTCTATGCCAACGGCGTCGGCGGCAAGCCGCATGACGACTCCCAGGCCCGCATGCTGCTGACGCAGGCAGCGCGACAGAACTACGACACTGCGCAGATCGACCTCGCCACCTGGATGATCGAGGGACGCGGCGGCGGGCGCGACCTGAAATCGGGCTTTGCCTGGATGAAGCGGGCGGCGCAAGGCGGCAATGTCGCCGCCCAGAACCGACTCGCCAAGCTCTATATGGGCGGCATCGGCACCGACCCGGACCTGATCCTCGCCGGCGCCTGGTACATCGTCGCCCGCCGCGCCGGGCTGATCGACCCGCGGATGGACGATTTCCTGCAGGGCCTCGACGACGACCAGACCAAGCAGGCGCTGCAGAAGGCAAATCGCCTGCCTTGACGCGTAGCTCCACGGACGGCCATGTCCGGGCCGCCTTTGGGCTCCCTCCCTTGCCACTATGCGCGATTTGTGGTCTTGGAGGCGCCAAAGCGCGACCCCGCGCCGAAAAATCTCACTCGGATCAGTTCACCATGGCCAAGATCAGCGGCAGCGAAATCCGTCCCGGCTATGTCATCGAGCATGATGGCGGACTGTGGGTGGCGGTCAAGACCAACACCGTCAAGCCCGGCAAGGGCGGCGCCTACAACCAGGTCGAATTGAAGAACCTGATCAACGGCACCAAGCTCAACGAGCGCTTCCGCTCGGCCGAGACCGTCGAGCAAATACGGCTCGATCTCAAGGATTTTTCGTTCCTCTACGAGCAGGGCGACGCGCTGGTCTTCATGGACACCGAAAGCTACGAGCAGCTAGAGCTGGCCAAGGACTTCGTCGGCGAGCGCGCCGCCTTCCTGCAGGACGGCATGATGGTGACGGTGCAGCTCTATGAGGAGCAGCCGATCGGCATCTCGCTGCCCGACCAGGTGACGCTGACCGTCACCGAGGCCGACCCGGTGGTGCGGGGCCAGACGGCCGCCTCCTCCTACAAGCCGGCGGTGCTGGAGAACGGCATCCGCGTGCTGGTGCCGCCCTTCATTTCGGCCGGCGAGCGCATCATCGTCGACACCAACGAAATCACCTACATGCGCCGCGCGGACTGAGCATGATCTCGAACCGAAGGTCAGCGCAGCAAAAAGTTGCAGACTTTTCGGAAAAGATCATGCTTCAAGGAAGATAGCCGGCCGGTAGAAGACAAAGCCAGGAAGAAAAATGGCGCGTTCCGCTCTCCTCAACGTCATGGTCCAGGCCGCGATGAAGGCCGGCCGTTCGCTGTCGCGCGACTTCGGCGAGGTGCAGAACCTGCAGGTTTCGATGAAAGGACCGGGCGACTATGTCAGCCAGGCCGACCGCAAGGCCGAAGAGATCGTATTCGCCGAGTTGTCGAAGGCGCGGCCGGGCTACGCCTTCCTGATGGAAGAGCGCGGAGCCGTCGAAGGCGAGGACGCCCAGCACCGCTGGATCGTCGATCCGCTCGACGGCACCACCAACTTCCTGCACGGCATCCCGCTCTTCTCGGTGTCAATCGCGCTCGAGCGCCAGGGCCAGGTCGTCGCCGGCGTCGTCTACAATCCGGCGATGGACGAGCTCTACACGGCCGAGCGCGGCGGCGGCGCCTTCATGAACGATCGCCGGCTTCGCGTTGCCGGGCGCTTGAAGCTGACCGACGCCGTGATCGGCTGTGGCGTGCCGCATCTCGGACGCGGCCAGCACGGCAATTTCCTGATCGAATTGCGCAATGTCATGGCCGAAGTCTCCGGCGTTCGCCGCCTGGGCTCCGCCGCGCTCGACCTCGCCTATGTCGCGGCCGGACGCATGGACGGTTTCTGGGAAACCGGCCTGTCGTCCTGGGACATCGCCGCCGGCATCCTTTTGGTGCGCGAGGCCGGCGGATTCGTCTCCGACATGGATGGCGGACAGGACATGCTGGACAATGGCGAGGTCGTCGCCGGCAACGAGTCCATCCAGCGCGCGCTGCTGAAGACCGTGAAGAAGCCGCTGGCTCCTCGCTGACTGATTTAAGGCGCCCTTGCGCGTCGAAAGGACGCGCGGCTTTGGTCGCAAAACCGCAACCGAAGCTTGAAATAGTGGTCCGCGAGCGCCCAGATTAGGCGTTACAGGATCATTCATGAACGACGCCCGGCCGGACACCCAGCTTGAAATCCCCCTTGAGATCCCCTTCGTGGGTCGCTGGCACTATTCGCGCGCCGAAATGATCGCCGACGGCATCGTCCATGCGGTGGGCATCGTGCTCGCGATCGCCGCCGGCTCGGCTTTCCTGGCGTTGGCCGCCTTCCACGCCGGCCCCGGCGAATATGTCGCCGCGGTGTTCTATGTGGTCTCGCTGCTCACTGTGCTCTCGGTGTCGCTGGCCTATAATCTATGGCCTGTCTCGTGGCCGGCGAAATGGATCCTGCGCCGTTTCGACCATGCCGCGATCTACCTTCTGATCGCCGCTACCTACACCCCCTTTCTCGCCCAGCTCGACAATTCGCCGCTGGCGCTGCCCATGATCGTCGTCGTGTGGAGCGCGGCGGCGGCCGGCATCGCCATCAAGATGTTCCTGCCCGGCCGCTACGACCGGCTGGCCATCGTCTTTTATCTCGCCATCGGCTGGAGCGGTGTCGTGCTCGCCGGACCGCTGGTCCGCACGCTGCCGACGACCTCGGTGGCACTGCTCGTCGCCGGCGGTATGGTCTATTCCCTGGGCGTCATCTTCTTCGCCTGGAAGGGCCTGCGCTTCCACAATGCCGTCTGGCACGGCTTCGTCGTCACCGGCGCCGGCCTGCATCTGGCCGCCATGGTCGACTGCCTGGTCGTTAACCGATTCTAGTCCTATGGCGCGGGCCTATCGGCCATATTGCCAAGCGCCATTCAATTTGGTCACAATTCCGTTTAGAGTCCGCGGCAATTCTGCGGCGGTGGCATCGGAAACGGGGCACGGATGGCTTTTCTCAGATCCTTCGGCAGGCGATCGGACGTCCTGGTCTATGATCCGCACAAGCTGTCGAGCCCGCAGGTCTTCCTGCTCACCATGGTGATCTTCCTGATCATCGTCGCTTTCATCGCCGCCATCCTCACCCGCCAGATCTCGACAGCCTTTTCCAGCAATCCGGGCCTCAACGGATTGATCGTCGGCGTGCTGGCGGTCGGCATCCTGCTCGCCTTCGTCCAGGTCGGGCGGCTGTTCCGCGAGGTGCGCTGGGTCAATTCCTTCCGCGCCGGCTCCGAAACCACCGAGCCGGTGCTTTTGGCGCCGATGAAGGCGATGATCGGCCGCTCGTCGACGATCGCGTTCTCGACCTCGTCGATGCGCACGATGCTGGATTCCATCGCCACTCGCCTCGACGAGAGCCGCGACACCTCGCGTTATCTGGTCGGCCTGCTTGTGTTCCTCGGCCTGCTCGGCACCTTCTGGGGCCTGCTCAACACCATCGCCTCGATCCGCGAGACGATCGAGGCGCTGGACCCGGGCACCGGCGATGCGGCGGCTGTGCTCGACGCGTTGAAGCAGGGCCTGTCGGCGCCGCTCGCCGGCATGGGCACCGCGTTTTCGTCCTCGCTGTTCGGCCTTTCCGGCTCGTTGGTGCTCGGCTTTCTCGACCTGCAGGCCGGCCGCGCCCAGACCCGCTTCTACACCGAGCTCGAGAACTGGCTGTCCTCGGTCACCGACCTCTCGTCGGACATCGTCGTCTCCGATACGGCCAAGACCGAGTCCTCCGAGGACATCCGGCTCCTGTCGGAGCGGCTGCGCAGCCTGCAGGAGAATGGCGGCGCGTCAAACCCACGTGTCGCCACCGCCATGGCGAATCTTGCCGACGGCATCTCGGGGCTGGTCAAGAACATGCGCTCCGAGCAGCAGATCATGCGCGACTGGGTCGAAGCCCAATCCGACGAGCAGAAGGCCATGCGCAACACGCTGGAAAAGATCGCCGACGCGCTGAAGAAGCAAGGGGTTCACTGACGTGGCGCTGGCAAGACGGCGCGCCGACCGCCGCATCGACTACTGGCCGGGTTTCGTCGACGCGCTGTCGACGCTGCTGCTCGCGATCATGTTCCTGCTCACCGTCTTCGTGCTGGCGCAGTTTCTGCTCAGCCGCGAGATTTCCGGCAAGGACGCGGTGCTGAACCGCCTCAACTCGCAGATCAACGAGCTGACCCAGCTGCTTGCGCTGGAACGCACGAACAGCCAGGACAAGGAAGATTCGCTCGCCAACCTGCAGGCATCGCTGTCGGCCGCGCAGGCCGAGAAGAGCCGCCTCGAACAATTGCTGGCGCAGGGCGCCGGCGCCGGCGACGCGGCCAACAAGCGGGCGGACCAGCTTTCCGGCGAGCTCAGCAACCAGCGCCAGATCAGCCAGCAGGCGCTGAGCCAGGTCGAAATCCTCAATCAGCAGATCGCGGCGCTGCGCAAGCAGATCGCGGCGCTCGAGGACGCGCTCAACGTCTCCGAGCAGCGCGACCAGGAATCCAACACCAAGATCGCCGATCTCGGCCGCCGCCTGAATGTCGCGCTGGCGCAGCGCGTCCAGGAGCTCAACCGCTACCGTTCCGACTTCTTCGGCCGACTGCGCGAGATCCTCGCCGACCGCGAGAACATCCGTATCGTCGGCGACCGCTTCGTCTTCCAGTCGGAGGTGCTGTTTCCGACCGGCTCCGACGTGATCAACGACGCCGGCAAGGTCGAGATGAAGAAGCTCGCCGACGCCATCATCGAATTGCAGAAGGAAATCCCGCCGGAGATCAGCTGGGTGCTGCGCGTCGACGGCCACACGGACAACAAGCCGTTGTCCGGCACCGGCCGCTATCGCGACAACTGGGAACTGTCTACCGCGCGCGCCACCTCGGTGGTGAAGTTCCTGATCGAGAACGGCGTGCCGGCCAACCGGCTGGTGGCCGCAGGCTTCGGCGAGTTCCAGCCGCTCGATCCAGCCGACACCGACGAGGCGCGTAGCAAGAACCGCCGCATTGAGCTGAAGCTCACTGAACGGTGATTATCACATGCAGTCACGGGAAGTCGTTTGTCGAACGGCTGACGTGTTCGGAGGAAGGGACCATTGGCGCCCCTGGAACCTGGCCCCGAGGGCGTCCTTTTTCGATCATCGTCCCGATTACAGGCCGAGCCAAAGCGCGACGATGGCGAGCACCGCCGGCACCGTCTGGATGAAGAGGATCTTACGGCCGACGGTCGCCGCGCCGTAGAGGCCGGCTATCGCGACGCAGAGCAGGAAGAACATCTTGATCTGAAATCCGGCGGCGCCGAGGTAGAGACCCCAGATCAGGCCCGCGGCGAGAAAGCCGTTATAGAGCCCCTGATTGGCGGCGAGCACCTTGGAGGCGCTGGCGAATTCCGGCGTCAGGCCGAACGCCTTGCGGCCGCTCGGCGTGTCCCACAACGCCATCTCCAGACAGACGATATAGCAATGGATCAACGCCACCAGCCCGACCAGGATATTGCCGACCATTGTCCCCTCCAGCTTGTTCCCGGCATTGATCACGCAGTCCCCCTTGCAAGGCAAGACCGCTGATTCCATGCCGGCCGATAAGGGTTGCCAAGGTCGGCGCCTTGGTATCTTTTCGCGCCAGCCAAATTGAAGCCCGGAATCCATCATGTCCTTCCAGAAACTAGACGAACTCGGCCACAAGCTCGAAGCGCTGGAACACGCGCTGGCCATCCTCGGCGCCGACGAGGCGACGCATATGGCGGTCGGCGGCGGCGAAAAGCGCGCCGAAGCGATGTCCTCGCTTGCCGGCATGCTGCATCGCCAGGCGACCGCGCCCGAGATCGGCGACTGGATTTCGGTCGCCGAAGCCGAGCCCCTCAGCGAAGAACAGCAGGCGGCGGTCAGGGAACTGCGCCGCCAGTACACCAACCTCACGTGCCTGCCGGCCGAGTTCGTGGAGCGACAGACGGTGGCGCGCATGCGCTCCGAGCAGCTCTGGCGGAGCTTGCGCGCCACGAACGACTGGGCGAACTTCCTACCGGCGCTGGAAGGCGTCGTGGCGCTGGTGCGCGAGGAGGCCGCGCTGCGCGCCGATGCGCTCGGCCTGGCGCCCTATGATGCGCTGATGGAGCAGTATGATCCCGGCAACCGCGCCGCCGACATCACGCCGGTGTTTGCCGAGCTGAAAGCCTTCCTCCGGGATTTCCTGCCGCACGCGCTGGCGGTGCAGGATGCGCGATTGGCAAAGCGTCCGTTGAAGCCGCTGTCGGGCAGCTATGCCGTCGACCGCCAGCGCGAGCTCGGCCTTGCCATGATGGCGGCCGTCGGTTTCGACCTCACCCATGGCTCGCTGTCGGTATCGCACCATCCCTTCTGCGGCGGCGTACCGACCGACGTGCGCATCACCACCCGCTACAAGACCTCCGACTTCCTGTCGGCGCTGATGGGCGTGCTGCACGAGACCGGCCACGCGCTCTACGAGCAGAACCTGCCGAAAACCTGGTCGCATTGGCCGCTCGGCAAGGCGCGCGGCATGGCCGTGCATGAGAGCCAGAGCCTGTTCGTCGAAAAGCAGATCGGCCGCAATCCGGCCTTCTGGCGCTGGGCGCTGCCGGTGGTCGAAAAGCATCTCGGCGAAACCTGGTCGCTCGACGACATCCTGCCGCATGTCCACCACGTCGAGCGCGGCCTGATCCGCGTCGACGCCGACGAGGTCACCTATCCGCTGCATGTCATCCTGCGCTACGAGCTCGAGCAGGAGCTCGTCGCCGGCCAGTTGGAAGTCGCCGATCTGCCCGAGGCCTGGGACGCCAAGATGCGCGACTATCTCGGCCTCTCGACCATCGACAACCCGGCCGACGGGCCGATGCAGGACGTGCACTGGCCGGGCGCCGCCTTCGGCTATTTCCCCTCCTACACGCTGGGCGCCATGATGGCGGCGCAGCAATGGGCGGCTTTGACCAGGGACCACCCGTCCGCCGACGAGGACCTCGCCAAGGGCGATTTCAGCGCCATCAACGAGTGGCGTCGCGCAAGGATTTGGTCGCAGGGCTCGCGATGGTCGACGCCCGAGCTGCTTGAGCGCGCTACTGGCGAGAAGCTAAACGCCGCTTACTTCGCCGAGCACCTGCGCAGACGCTACGGGAACTGACCCACGGCAGGTTCGAAACCAGCCGGGTACGGCGTACCTACTCCGCCGCGCCCTTGAAGGCGCCGGCTCCGGTCTCGAACTGCAGCTTGGCGAGCCGCGCATAGGTGCCGCCCTTGGTGACCAGGCTCTGATGCGTGCCTTCCTCGACGATGCGCCCGCCATCCATGACCAGGATGCGGTCGGCCTTGAGCACCGTCGCCAGCCTGTGCGCGATGACGATGGTGGTGCGGCCGCGCATCAGGCGCTCCAGCGCCCTTTGCACCAGCGTCTCGCTCTCGGCGTCAAGCGCCGAGGTCGCCTCGTCGAGCAGGAGGATCGGCGCGTCGCGCAGGATGGCCCGGGCGATCGCGATGCGCTGGCGCTGGCCGCCGGACAGCGTCACACCGCGCTCGCCCACCTGGCTGTCATAGCCCTTGTCGAGCCTGGCGATGAATTCATCGGCAAGGGCCGCCTTGGCCGCGGCCTCGATCTCGGCGTCGCTGGCGCCCTGCCTGCCGAAGCCGATATTTTCGGCAGCACTTGCCGCAAAGATGGTGACGTCCTGCGGCACGATGGCGATGCGTTGGCGGAGGCCGGCCGGATCAGCCTCGCGTACATCGACGCCGTCGACGACGACGCGGCCGCTCTCGGGATCGTAGAAGCGCAGGATCAGCGAGAAGACGGTGCTCTTGCCCGCGCCTGAGGGCCCGACGATCGCCACTGTCTCGCCGGGCTTCACCTGGAAGCTCAGGCCATGCACCGCGGCGCGGTCCGGCCGAGCCGGATAGGAGAAGGAGACGTCGTCGAAGCTGATCGCGCCCTTGGCCGTGGCCGGCAGCGGAACGGGATCGGCAGGCCGCTGGATCGTCGGCGTCTCGGCCAGGATTTCGGTCAGCCGCTCGGCGGCGCCCGCCGCCTGCGACAGCTCGCTCCACACCTCCGACAAGGCACCCAGCGCGCCGGCGGCAAACACCGAATAGAGCAGGAACTGGCCGAGTGTGCCCGGCGACAGCGTGCCGGCAAGCACGTCGCGCGAGCCGAACCACAACACCGCGACCACCGAGGAGAAAATCATGAAGATGGCGAAGAAGGTCAGGAACGAGCGCGCGAACACCGATGCCCGCGCCGCCTCGAAGGCGGCGTCGACGGCGTCCGCAAAACGGCCGGTGACCAGCTTCTCGTTGGTGAAGGCCTGCAGCGTGCGCACCGCGCCGATCTGCTCGCTGGCATAGGCGGTGGCTTCGGCGAGCGTATCCTGCGCTTGCCGGGACTTGCGCCGCACCGAGCGGCCGAAGGCGACCAGCGGCAGCACGATCACCGGGATCGCCACCAGCACGAGGCCGGAGAGCTTCGGGCTGGTGACGACCATCATCGCCACCGCGCCGAGGCCGAGGATGAGGTTGCGCAACGCGACCGAGGCGGTGGCGCCGACAGCCGACTTCACCTGGGTGGTGTCGGCGGCAAGCCGCGACACGATCTCGCCCGAATGCGCGCGATCGAAGAAGGCGGGCGACAGTGTCGTAACATGGGAGAAAACGTCGCGGCGGATGTCGGCGACGACCCGCTCGCCGAGCGTGATGACGAAATAGTAGCGGCTGGCCGAGGCGGCCGCGAGCAGCGCGGCCATCAGTACCAGTGCGGCGAAATACTCCGCGATGAAGGTGGAACCGGAAGCTTGGAAGCCGTGGTCGATCATGCGCCGCACGGCCATCGGCAGGGCAAGCGTCGTCACCGCCGCCACGATCAGCGAGATGATGGCGCCTATTACCAGCTTTCGGTAGCGGGTAACGTACGGAAAGAGACTGCGGAGCGGCCGGACCGAGCGTCTGCGCTCGCTTGCGCTGCCACCGATTTCCGCCATGAGCATTTCCTCTGGCCGCTTGGCGGGACCGTGCTTCAATATGCGCCCGCCGCGGCCTTGTGATTCAATTCCGGCTGATGTATAGGCTCGCCGACCGTTTTAGAAGCCGTGGCTTTTCATTAGCTGCGGCTTCGAGTTTTAAAAAGGGGCGCATCGACGCAGGCCTTAGGCCCGTTGCCAGCGCCGGCAGCCAGGAAACACGACAATGAAGGCCGATATCCATCCCGACTACCACACCATCAAGGTCGTCATGACCGATGGCACCGAATACCAGACCCGTTCGACCTGGGGCAAGGAAGGCGACACGATGAACCTCGACATCGACCCGACCACCCACCCGGCCTGGACCGGCGGCCAGCAGACGCTGCTCGACCGCGGCGGCCGCCTGTCGAAGTTCAAGAAGCGCTTCGAAGGTTTCGGCCTCTAAGCCGGATACATCGGCAGATTTTGAAAAACCCGCCTTCGAGGCGGGTTTTTTGTTCTCCCTTCTCGCCGTTCAACGGGGAGAAGGTGCCCGAAGGTCGGATGAGGGGCAGCGCCAGCGGTTGAAAGTTCAAGGTTCCTCGCCCCACGAAGTGGGGAGAGGTGGCTCGGCGAAGCCGAGACGGAGAGGGGAGTGCCCTACGAGGGCCCCCGCTCCGTCCGGTCGCGGACACCTCTCCCCGTCCTTGGCGGGGGCGAGGAACCCAGGCCCTGCGACGCTGCGGAATTCGTTCCTACCCGCCCACCAGTTCCCTCAGCGCCATGCGCTTGTAGGCCCCGACCAGCCTGTCCCCCTCGTCCCGCTCGACCGAGATCGCCAGCCGCACGGCCGCTTCGCCCATCTGCCAGACCAGAAATGCCGTCGTCTCCAGCTCGACCGGATCGGCATCGGGCCTTAGCTGCTTCAGCATCGCGACCAGGAATTCGGCGTTAGCCCGGCTGTCGGCAAGCTCGAGCTCGCGCAGCGCCTTGTCGGCCTGCGTGCCGGACCAGACGTCGCGTATCACCGGCTCGGCCAGAAACAGCTGATAATAAATATCTACCAGCTCAGAAAACGCGCTCTTGAAACCCTCGACTCCGCTCACATCCTTCAGCGCCGCGGAGATGCAGGCCTGGCTTTCGGCCGTGTAGCGCGAGCTATCGGGGGCAGTTCGTCAGGCAGGATCTTCTTCGCGATCCTTGCGGTCGGCGTGGCCGAGATCCCGATCCGGATCGATGACGTCGCGGACCAGTTGCTTCAGCTTTGCCGCATCCGGAAAGCCGCCGTCACGCTTACGGTCCCAGATGAGCTGATCGTTGCAGGAAATGGTGAAGATGCCGCCGGTGCCCGGCACCAGCGTCACCTCGCCGAGATCGGTGCCGAAGGTCGAGAGCAGTTCCTGCGCCATCCAGCCGGCTCTGAGCAACCATTGGCATTGCGTGCAATAGGTGATGCGGATGACGGGCAGCGGCTTCTCACTCATATCGGCTCGCGTGACCGGTCAGGCCGCGCTGAGCTTGGCCATCGTCTCGTCGTCGACCTCGAAATTGGCGTAGACGCTCTGCACGTCGTCATCGTCCTCGAGCGTAGCGACCAGTTTCATGAGTGACTGCGCCCGCTCTTCGTCGACCGGGACATTGTTCTGCGGCTGCCAGATCGGCTTGACCGATTCCGCCTCGCCGAGCGCCGCTTCCAGCGACTTCGACACGTCGCCGAGATTTTCGAAGGCGCAGTAGATCGTATGGCCTTCCTCATCCGACTCGACGTCGTCGGCGCCGGCCTCGATCGCGGCTTCCATCACCTTGTCGGCGCTGCCGGCCGAGGCCGGGTAATAGATCTCGCCGACACGGTTCCACATGAACGACACCGAGCCGGTTTCGCCGAGCGCTCCGCCGGCCTTGGTGAAGGCGGCGCGCACATTGGAGGCTGAGCGGTTGCGGTTGTCGGTCAGCACTTCGACGATCAGCGCCACGCCGCCCGGACCGTAGCCTTCGTAGCGCACCGCCTCGTAGTTTTCGGCGTCACCCGCGGACGCCTTGTTGATGGCGCGCTGGATGTTGTCCTTCGGCATCGACACCGCCTTGGCGTTCTGCACGGCAAGGCGCAGCCTGGGGTTCATCGCCGGGTCCGGCGTGCCGGTCTTGGCGGCGACGGTGATTTCGCGCGCCAGCTTGGAAAACATTTTCGACCGCACCGCGTCCTGACGGCCCTTGCGGTGCATGATGTTCTTAAACTGCGAATGGCCAGCCATGGCACCCCTGTCGTGTTCGGCTAGAGCATCTCGAAGCGAGGTGTCGTCACCGTGTCTTCGGCAAAATGCTCGAATTCAATCTTTTAGAACGCTACGAGCATGCCTGCGAAGGCACGCGGCGCTCTTTGTCGGAATGGCCGGCTTATAGATAAATCGGCTCAATTCGTCCAGACGCGCCGTTACTTTGGCGTTGAGCCGGCCCCTCACCCCTCCAGATCGGACTTCAGCCGATCGAGGATGCTGATGGCGTGGCCGGCATACTGGCTGATCCAGCGGTCGTGGATCTGCTTGATCGGCAGCGCGTTGAGATGGTTCCAGCGTTCGCGCCCCTCACGCTTCGCCACCACCAGGTCGGCCTCCTCCAGCACCTTCAAATGCATCATCACCGTGCAGCGGTCCATGTCCGGGAATGCCTCGCAAAGCGCGCCGGTGGTCTGCGGCTGATCCTTCAGGCGATCCAGCAATTCACGCCGGCGCGGATGCGCCAAGGCCTTGAAAACATGATCGTCCGCGGTTTGGCTTGACATGTTATATTTATATAACATATTGTTTCAAGCAGCAAGGAAGGAGCTGTGGATATGTCCCTTGGATTCAGGATTTCCGGGCGCATCGGCAAACCGGTCGCCGAGGTCTTCGACGCCGTCGTCAACCCGACGAAGCTCAGCGGTTATTTCACCACCATCGGCGGCGCCTCGGCTCCGCTTGTCGCGGGCACCACCGTCACCTGGTGGAAGTCCGTGCCGGTGGAGGTCGACGAAGTGACCAAGGACAAGCGCATCGTGCTGCGCTGGGACGCGACCGACGCCGATGGCAAACCCGCCTACAAGACCCGCATCGAGATGAATTTCGAGCCGCTGGACGACGGCGGCACCTTCGTCACCATCGCCGAGCAAGGCTGGCGCGAGGGCGAGGTCGGCCTGAAGAAGTCGTACCTCAACTGCGAGGGCTGGTCGCAGATGCTCGCCTGCATGAAGGCCTATCTCGAATACGGGATCAATCTGCGCGACGGCTACTACCGCAGCGAGCTGCGCGGCGAGCCCGCCAACGAAACCAATATCTGAGTCCGCTGTTCAAATTCCGATATCCGGCAGGAGGAGGCCGCCCGATGACGAAAGCAACGCCGTTCCTGATGTTCGAGGGAAAGGCCGAGGAGGCCATGACCCTCTATTGCGAGACAATTCCCGATAGCCGTGTCCTCGACATCACGCGCTATGGTCCGGGCGAGGACGGGACGGAAGGAATGCTCAAGCTGGCGCGCGCCATGGTCGGCGGCGTAGAGGTCAGGATCTACAACAGTCCCGTGCACCACGCCTTCACCTTTACGCCGTCCTTCTCCTTCTTCGTCGACTGCTCGTCCGAGGAGGAACTCGAGCACATCGTCGGCGTTCTTTCGAAGGGCGGCGGCTTCCTGATGCCGACCGGCAATTATGGCTTCAGCCGTCGCTTCGCCTGGCTGAATGACCGCTTCGGCGTCTCTTGGCAGATCAACCTGCCCTGAACAATCCCAGGAGCAAAAACCGTGGACCTGGAAGAAGCTCCGATCGCCGAAGCCGCCATGCTGATCCGCCGGCCGGTCGCCGAGGTCTTCGAGGCGATCGTCGATCCGGCGATCACCACGAAATTCTGGTTCACGCATTCCAGCGGCCGGCTGGACGGCGGCAAGCCGGTCAAGTGGGAGTGGCGCATGTACGGGGTCTCGACCAGGATAGAGGTCAGCGAGATCGTCTCCAACGAGAAGATCGTCATGCAATGGAGCGATCCGCCGACCACCGTCGTCTGGACCTTCACCGAGATGCCAGACGAGGCGACCTTCCTCGAAGTCCGCAATTTCGGCTTCGTCGGTTCCGGCGACGAACAAGTAAAGCAGGCGGTCGGCTCGACCGGCGGCTTCTCGCTGGTGATGGCCGGCGCCAAGGCTTGGCTGGAACAGGGCCTGACGCTCGGCCTGATCGGCGACCGTCACCCGAAGGGCATTTCGGCCTAGAAGCAATTCCAGGAAAAGTCTGAGCGGTTTTCCGCCCGGAATTGCGTAAAAACAAAGAGATAGGGCGTTTCACCGTTTCCGTGAAACGGTGAAACGAACTAGTGCCCGCCGCCAGACCCCTGCTTCTTACGATTCCTTGCCAGCATGTTGAGGCCCTCGACCAGCGCCGAAAAGCCCATGGCGGCGTAGATGTAGCCCTTGGGCACATGGTAGCCCATGCCGTCGGCGATCAGCGTCATGCCGATCATCAGCAGGAAGCCGAGCGCCAGCATGACGATAGAGGGGTTCCTGGCGATGAAGTTGGCGAGCGGCGTCGCCGCCAGCATCATCACGCTCACCGCCACGATCACCGCGATATACATGATGGCGATCTCGTCGGTCATGCCGACGGCTGTGATGATGGAATCGATCGAGAAGACGAGGTCGAGCAGCAGGATCTGGAAGATCGCTCCGGCAAGGCTCATCTGCAGCGTGCCGCCGACCATGGTGTCCTGATGGTCCTGCGGATCGACCGTGTGGTGGATTTCCTTGGTCGCCTTCCAGACCAGGAACAGGCCGCCGGCGATCAGGATCAGGTCGCGCCAGGAAAAGCCGTGGCCGAAGGCGGTGAACACCGGCGTCGTCAGCTGCACGATGATAGAGATGGTGGCGAGCAGGATGAGGCGCATGACCAGCGCCGCCGAGATGCCCAGCCGTCGGGCACGAGCGCGTTGCGCTTCCGGCAGCTTGTTGGTCAGGATCGAGATGAAGATCAGATTGTCGATGCCGAGCACGACCTCGAGCACAACCAGGGTCAAAAGCGCGACCCACGCGGTCGGATCGGAAACAAAATGAAAGTGCGGCGCCAGAAATTCGACAAGCTGCATGAAGGTCGTCCCCTCTACGATCTAGAGCAGTTTTCGCGGTTTCGTCGCCAGTTAGGTATTGATCTCGCTTATATCAATGTCATGACCAGAAGGACGGCGCCGTTTCTTCCAGCCGCGGCCCGCGACGAAACGGCGCGATCCTCTCCGCAAGCCCGGTGCGGTCTGAAATATCGACGCCGATGCCGCAGAGCGTCGCGGGCCCTGACGACGCCTCGAACCGGCCTTTCGGCACCTTGGAAAGGAACCGGTTGAGCGGCTCTTCCTTGTCCATGCCCAGCGAGGAATCGTAATCGCCGCACATGCCGGCGTCCGAAATATAGGCCGTGCCGCCATTGAGGATCTGATGGTCGGCCGTCGGCTGATGCGTGTGCGTGCCGACCACGAGGCTGGCGCGACCGTCGACGAAATGCGCGAAGCACATTTTCTCCGAGGTCGCCTCGGCGTGGAAGTCGATCACCGCCGCATCCGCCTGCTCGCCGAGCGGGCATGCGGCGAGCTCGCGCTCGCCGGCCTGGAACGGGTCGTCGAGCTCCGGATGCATGAAGACGCGGCCCATGATGTTGGCGACCAGCACGCGCGCGCCATTGCGGGCGATATAGACACCCGAGCCGCGCCCCGGCGTGCCCTTGGGAAAATTGGAGGGCCGCAGGAAGCGCTCCTCGCGCGGCGCGAAGATCAGCGCGTCGCGCTGGTCCCAGACGTGATTGCCGGTGGTGACGACATCCGCACCGGCCGCGAGCGTCTCGCGAAAGATCTCCTCGGTGATGCCGAAGCCGCCGGCGGCGTTCTCGCCATTGACGATGACGAAATCGAGCTTGAAATCGGAAATCAGCCCCGGCAGCTGTTCCCAGACTGCCGTGCGCCCTGTTTTGCCAACCATGTCGCCGAGGAAGAGAAGTCTCATACGATCCCGAGCCGAAGTCTGCCAAGCTGCATGACTTCCGCGAAGACCATCAGCCTCGCCGACTATCTATAATTGGGGCGCGAAGCGGCGCAACCCGCTCTCGGTCAGTATTTCCGGAATGATGACGTCATGGTTCTCTTCCGGCACCCGCTCGACTTCCTGGCAGTCGAACGCGATGCCGATCAACCTGGGCGCAATGCCCTTGTCGGCCAGCCTGGCGATGGCACGGTCGTAATAGCCGGCGCCGTAGCCGATACGGTGGCCGCGGGCGTCGAAGGCGGCGAGCGGCACCAGCATCAGCGTCGGGTCGAGCACTTCCGCCTTTTCATGCGGCCCGACCGTGCCGAACCCCATCTCGACCATCGGCGCGCCGCGCACCAGCTCGCGAAAGACGATCGTGGCCTTGTCGAGGATCGCCGGCAGGCAGAGCCTGGCGCCCTTTTCGCGCAGCGCGAACATCAGCGGACGCACATCGACCTCCGAGCGCATCGGCCAGAAGCCGGAGACGACCCGGCCGGGTTCGAAGTCGATTTTTTCCTTCGCGGTCTCGGCCATTTCGAGCGCGATCTCCACGCGCCAGAATTCGTCGAGCGCATCGCGTCGCGCCAGCGCTTCCTTGCGAAGCTGTTTCTTCAGGTCTTTCGGTGAGGTCATGTGCGGACGCTAGAAAAGGCCGGATCGGGGTGGCGTTGCAGGAGCGACGTTTTCTAGCGCACGTCTCCCAAAATCGTGAGAGCGGCGATCCACACAACCGGTGGAGAGGTCGATCCCGGGTGCCTACAAAGTAGGTGGGCGCCGTGTGAGAAAACCCACGGGTCTTCCCAGGGACAGCTCCCTAAGGATCGATAAGGCCCCGGGGATAAGTTTCTCCTGCCGGGAAGCGCAGACCGCCGGGAGCAAATATAGGCCGATGGTTAGCCGTGCGCCAGAGAGACGAGCGACCATTTGCGCTTAATTCGGCTTGCAGGCTATCCCGACCAGAGGCTCTTCGGCAACCGCCCTTGCGCGGTCCGTCCGGCCTCCTTACGGTCCGGCCGCACGGACAGGAGAAAAAATGCGTTTCGAAGGCACAGCGGCTTATGTCGCCGACAAGGATCTGATGGTCGCAGTCAACGCCGCGATCGCGCTGGAGAGGCCCTTGCTGGTCAAGGGCGAGCCCGGCACCGGCAAGACCGAGCTGGCACGCCAGGTGGCTTCGGCGCTTGGGCTCGAGTTCATCGAATGGAACGTCAAGTCGACCACCAAGGCGCAGCAGGGCCTCTACGAATATGACGCCGTCTCGCGGCTGCGCGACAGCCAGCTCGGCGACGAGCGCTTCAACGACATCGCCAATTACATCAAGCGCGGCAAGCTGTGGGACGCCCTCGCGGCGCAAAAGAAAGTGGTGCTGTTGATCGACGAGATCGACAAGGCCGACATCGAGTTCCCCAACGACCTCCTGCAGGAGCTCGACCGGATGGAGTTCTTCGTCTACGAGACCGGCGAGACGATCCGCGCCGAATTCCGCCCGATCGTCATCATCACGTCGAACAACGAGAAGGAACTGCCGGACGCCTTCCTGCGCCGCTGCTTCTTCCACTATATCCGCTTCCCCGACATCGACACGCTGCACCGCATCGTCGAGGTGCATTATCCCGGCATCAAGCAGAATTTGGTGCGGGCGGCGCTCACCCAATTCTACGAGATCCGCGAGGTGCCGGGCCTGAAGAAGAAGCCGTCGACCTCCGAGGCGCTCGACTGGATCCGCCTGCTGGTCGCCGACGACATCGCGCCAGAGGACTTGCGCGCCGACCCGAAGAACATGCTGCCGAAACTGCATGGTGCGCTGCTGAAGAACGAGCAGGACGTGCACCTGTTCGAGCGCCTGGCCTTTATGACGAGGCGCCAGCAATAGCGCTTTCCCCGTCTGTGGACCGTTGCCGGCAAGCGGCCGCTGCCGCAGCTTCGGGCCAAAATGCTGGAGAAAAAAAATGTCCGAGATCACCATCCGCCCGCTCGCGCAGTCCGATCACGCCGACTGGCGCCGGCTGTGGACGGCCTATCTGACCTTCTACGAAACCAAGCTGCCGGATGAGGTCTATGACCTCACCTGGAAGCGGCTGTTCACGGGGGGCGAATTCGAGCCGAAGGGTTTCATCGCCACGCTCGACGGCAAGGCGGTTGGGCTGACCCACTATCTCTACCACCGCTCCTGCTGGTCTGAGAAAAACAACTGCTATCTGCAGGACCTGTTCGCCGATCCGGAGGTGCGCGGCAAGGGCGTCGGAGCGGGGCTGATCAAGGCCGTGCAGGACGAGGCCGGCAAGATCGGCGTCAAGAACGTCTACTGGATGACGCACGAGACCAATGCCACCGCGCGCCGGCTCTATGACCATGTGGCGCGGCGGACGGGCTTCATCGAGTACGATCTGCTGTAGGGCACCTATGTTCATCCCCTTCTTCCTCGAACTGAAGGCCGCGCGGGTTCCCGTTTCGCTCAGGGAATATCTGTCGCTGCTGGAAGGGCTGGGAGCCGGGCTGGTCGACTATGACGTTGAGGCTTTCTACTACCTCGCGCGCTCGGCCCTGGTGAAGGATGAGTGCCATATCGACCGTTTCGACCAGGTCTTCGCGCACGTCTTCAAGGGCGTCGAGACCCTCGGCGGCCCCGATGCCGTCGATGTCGCCAATATCCCGGAGGAATGGCTGCGCCGGCTGGCCGAGAAGCACCTGACCGAGGAAGAGAAAAAGCTGGTCGAGGCTTTGGGCGGCTTCGACAAGCTGATGGAGACCTTGAAGCAGCGCCTCCAAGAGCAAGAAGGCCGCCACCGGGGCGGCTCGAAATGGATTGGCACCGGCGGCACCTCGCCCTTCGGCGCCTATGGCTACAACCCCGAAGGGGTTCGCATCGGCCAGCACGAGAGCCGGCATCGCCGGGCGGTGAAAGTCTGGGACAAGCGCGAATTCAAAAATTTCGACGATACTGTCGAGCTCGGCACCCGCAACATCAAGGTCGCGCTGAAGCGCCTGCGCCGTTGGGTGCGCGAGGGCGCCGAGGAAGAATTCGACCTGCCAGGCACCATCCATGCCACCGCCGAGCACGGCTATCTCGACGTCAAGACCAGGCCCGAGCGGCGCAATGCGGTGAAGCTCTTGATGTTCTTCGATGTCGGCGGCTCGATGGACGACCACATCCGCGGTGTCGAGGAGCTGTTCTCGGCCGCGCGCGCCGAGTTCCGTCAGCTTGAATATTTCTACTTCCACAACTGCCTCTACGAGCGTGTCTGGAAGGACAATCGCCGTCGCCTGGCCGAGACGATCCCGACCTTCGACCTCATCCACAAATACGGGCCGGACTATAAGGTGATCGTCGTCGGCGACGCCTCGATGAGCCCCTACGAGATCGCGCATCCGGGCGGTTCGGTCGAGCACTGGAATCCGGAGGCCGGCAGTGTGTGGCTGATGCGCCTGTTGCAGCAATGGCCGAACGCGATTTGGCTCAATCCCGAAGCCGAGAAGAACTGGCGTTACACCCACTCGATCGCCATGGTCAGCGAGATCTTCGGCGGCCGCATGTTCCCGCTGACATTGGCCGGACTGGAAGCGGCGACGAGGCAGTTGTCACGCAGGCACTAATCTGCTGGGATACAACGTTGAAATTCAGGTCAGGCCGCGTCGAAAATGTTGGCATCCGAGAACCGGAGCGGAGCGTACTTAAAGTACGTGAGCACCGGAAGCGCAGGATGACGGCATTTGCAGACCGGCCTCACCTGAATATGGCTGTAACAAATGCCTATATTTCAGCGAATACCCGTTGCAAGCAACAACGAGCCGCCAAGGCCGAGGAGATTTCATGGACACCCACGCCTATCCCGTCACCCGCACCGATGCCGAATGGCGCGCCCGGCTGACGCCGGAGCAATATGCCGTCATGCGCAACCACGGCACCGAGCGCCCCGGCAGCTGCGCCCTGCTCTATGAGAAGCGCGCCGGCACTTTCTATTGCGTCGGCTGCGACCAGCCGCTGTTCGAATCCAAGCTGAAATTCGAGAGCGGCACCGGCTGGCCGAGCTTCAACGATCCGGTCCCGGGCTCGATCGAGACCACTGTCGACCGCAGCTACGGCATGGTCCGCACCGAATGCCACTGCTCGCGCTGCGGCAGCCATCTCGGCCACGTCTTCGAGGACGGCCCGCCGCCGACCGGCCTGCGCTATTGCATCAACGGCGTGGCGCTGCGCTTCGAGCCGGCGGCTTGATACCTTGGAAACGCTTCGCAAAGGGCGGCCCCGGCCGCCCTTTTTCGCGTGGAGCAATTCCAGGAAAGTGTGACGCGGTTTTCCGTTAGGAATTGCTCAGTAGGGAAGATTCTCAAACAACGACCGTTGCGATCAGCCAGAGCGCCGAACCCAGCATCATCAGCTGCGCCTTCAGGCCGCCGGCCTTCTCCGCCGTTCGCCAGACGGCGATCGTCAGGAAGAGGTTGTAGGGAACGGGGAGGAAATGCACCGCCAGCACCAGCCAGAGCGGCAGCTTCAACCCAAGCAGGATCAGCGCCAGCGCCGAAGAGGCGATACTCAAGATCGTCCCGACGAGCAGCGTGTCGCGCCAGAACAGCCGATCGAGCGGCGCTTTACCTCTCCAGCGCGTACGGAAAAAGTCCGTCATCCCGGGGACCTAGTTCTGCCCCAGGACATCGGTCACCGCTTGTTCGAAGCGCGAGCACTCCGTCACCAGCCAGTCGGTCATGGCCGGCCAATTGTCCTCGGCGTAGCAGTTCACGTGCCATAGGGAATTGATGCCGAGGTCCTGCGCGCTCTGGTCGGGCCTGAGCTTCAGCCTGGCCTCGATCGCCGGCTGGAACGGTTTCAGCCGCGACCACGACTCCGTGGCGCCGAACTTCTCGTTACGCCCGAAGAAGACGCCGACATGGTTCTGCGCCGGCGCGACATACATCGAAAGGACCAAAGCGAAATCCGGCAGACCACGCTGCCAGAACCACGGCCCGCGTCGCGCCATCCTTGGCCTTTCCTCCGGGTGCCGTTCGGCGAACAGCGCCCAGAAGCCGCGATGGCGGAACTCCGAGGCGCGACGGCCACCGAAGTCGAATTCGTTCATGGCCGCTCCCCGGCCACGAGCCCTTACACCATGCCGAGAGCAGCTTTATACAGGTCGAGGATGGACTCCTCTTCCTGCCGCTCCGCCTGGTCCTTCTTGCGCAGCCGCACGATGGTGCGGATCGCCTTGGTGTCGAAGCCGGTGCCCTTGGCCTCGGCATAGACGTCCTTGATGTCGTCGGAGATCGTCTTCTTCTCTTCCTCGAGCCGCTCGATGCGCTCGATGATGGTGCGCAGCTGGCCGGCGGCTACAGTCTGGCTGGTCTCGGTGATTTCGTCGGCCATTTTTCTCTCCGCGTCTTCTTGAAGCCGTGGCGATTCCCGGCACGGCGAATTGGAGCGGGTTCCCTGCCCGAGCGGGCGCGGCGGGTCAAGACACTATCGACGACGCCGGAAGGTGTGTTGGGATTCACGCCTGGCCGAGTCGAAAATGACGGCTGCCGAGAACGGAGCGGAAGCGTACTTAAGTCCGTGAGCACCGCGCAGGCGGCCGTCATTTGCAGGCCGGCCTCGCCTGAACATCGACACACCTTCATTTGAAGGCGATCAGCAGATCCTTCGCATCGATCTGGTCGCCGGCCTTGACCAGCACCTCGGCGATCTCGCCGTCGCGTTCGGCATGCAGCGCGGTTTCCATTTTCATCGCCTCGATCGACAAGAGCACGTCGCCCGCCTTGACCGCCTGTCCGGCCGCCACGGCGAGCGCCGACACCACGCCGGGCATCGGTGCGCCGACATGCCCCTCATTGCCCGGCTCGGCCTTGCGGCGCGCCTTGGCGGCGGAGGCGCCATGTGCCCGGTCCGGCACCTTGACGCGGCGCGGCTGGCCGTTGAGTTCGAAGAACACGGTGACCATGCCCTTGTCGTCGACTTCGCCGAACGCCTGGCAGCGCACCACCAGGGTCTTGCCCTTCTCGATGTCGAGGAAGATCTCGTCTTCCGGCTTCATGCCGTAGAAGTAGGTAGGCGTCGGCAGCACGCTGACCGGCCCGTAGGTCTCCTGTGCGGCGGCGAAGTCGGTGAACACTTTCGGATACATCAGCCACGAGGCGAATTCGTATTCCGAGAGCTTGCGTTCGAGCTTTGTCTCGATGTCCTTGCGGCTGGCCTTGAGGTCGGCGAGCTTCAACAGCGAGCCGGGCCTGACCGTGATCGGCTTGTCCCCCTTCAGCGCCTTCTTCTGCAGCGCCGCCGGCCAACCGCCGGGCGACTGGCCGAGATCGCCGCGCAGCATCGACACGACCGAATCCGGGAAGGCGATGTCCTTGGCCGGGTTCTCGACATCGGCGACGGTGAGGTCCTGGCTCACCATCATCAGCGCCATGTCGCCGACCACCTTGGAGGACGGCGTCACCTTGACGATGTCGCCGAACATCAGGTTGACGTCGTGATAGGCCTGCGCCACCTCGTGCCAACGCGTTTCCAGCCCGAGCGAGCGCGCCTGTTCCTTGAGGTTGGTGAACTGGCCGCCCGGCATTTCGTGCAGATAGACTTCCGAGGCCGGTCCCTTGAGATCGCTCTCGAAGGCCGCGTACTGGTTGCGCACCGCCTCCCAGTAGAAGGAGACGTGGCGGATCCATTGCGGGTCGAGGCCCGGATCGCGCTCGGTGCCCTTCAGCGCCTCGACGATCGAGCCGAGGCAGGGCTGCGAGGTGTTGCCGGAGAAGGAATCCATCGCCGCGTCGATGGCATCGGCGCCGCTTTCCACCGCCGCCAGCACCGTCGCCGCCGAAAGACCCGACGTGTCGTGCGTGTGGAAATGGATCGGCAGGTCGGTGGCCTCGCGCAGCGCCTTGAACAGCACGCGGGCCGCGGCCGGCTTCAGCAGGCCGGCCATGTCCTTCACGGCGATGATGTGCGCGCCAGCGGCTTCCAGCTCCTTGGCCAGCCCGACATAATATTTGAGATCGTATTTGGCGCGGGCCGGATCGAGGATGTCGCCGGTGTAGCACATCGCCGCTTCGACCAGCTTGCCCTCGGCGCCGACGGCATCCATGGCGACCCGCATGTTCTCCACCCAGTTCAGGCAGTCGAAGACGCGAAACAGGTCGACGCCGCCGCTTGCCGCTTGGCGGACGAAATGCTGGACGACATTGTCGGGATAGTTGGTGTAGCCGACGCCGTTGGCGCCGCGCAGAAGCATCTGCAGCAGAAGGTTGGGCGCGGCCTCGCGCACTTTGCTCAGCCGCTCCCACGGATCCTCGGTGAGGAAGCGCATGGCGACGTCGAACGTCGCGCCGCCCCAGCATTCCAGCGACAAGAGCTGCGGCAGCGCACGCGCATAGGTGCCGGCGATGCCGACGATGTCATAGGTGCGCATGCGCGTGGCGAGCAGCGACTGGTGACCGTCGCGCATCGTCGTGTCGGTGACCAACACCTGGCGCTGCTCCCGCATCCAAGCGGCGAATTTCTCGGGCCCGAGCGCATCGAGCCTCTGCTTGCTGCCGTCCGGGATTTTCCCGTTGAGATAAGGCACCACCGGCGCGGCCGCATTGGCCTTCGGCATCGGCCGGCCACGCGTCTCGGGATGGCCGTTGACGCTGACATCGGCCAGATAGGTGAGCAGCTTGGTGGCGCGGTCCTGCCGCTTCACCTGCTCGAACAGCTCCGGCGTCATGTCGATGAACTTGGTCGTGTAGGAATTGTCGGCGAAGCGCGGGTGGTTGATGATCGCTTCGAGGAAAGTGAGGTTGGTGGCGACGCCCCGGATGCGGAACTCGCGCAGCGCCCGGTTCATGCGTGAGATCGCCTCGCCGGGCGTCGGCGCCCAGGCCGTCACCTTTTCGAGCAGCGGATCGTAGAAGCGGGTGATGACCGCGCCCGAATAGGCGGTGCCGCCGTCGAGCCGGATGCCGAAACCGGCCGCCTCGCGATAGGCGGTGATACGGCCATAGTCCGGGATGAAATTGTGCTCAGGATCCTCGGTGGTGATGCGGCACTGCAGCGCGTGGCCGTTGAGCCTGATCTCCTTCTGCGCCGGCACGCCCGATTGCTTGGTGCCGATGGCGAAGCCGTCGAGAATGTGGATCTGCGCCTTGACGATGTCGATGCCGGTGACCTGCTCAGTGACGGTGTGCTCGACCTGGATGCGCGGATTGACCTCGATGAAGTAGAATTTGCCGGTGTCGGCATCCTGCAGGAATTCGACCGTGCCGGCGCCGATATAGCTGGTCTCGCGCGCGATCTTGAGCGCATGGCCGCAAAGTTCCTGGCGCAGCTCTTCGCTGAGATAGGGCGCCGGCGCCCGCTCCACGACCTTCTGGTTGCGGCGCTGGATCGAGCAGTCGCGCTCGAAGAGATGCACCGCATTGCCGTGGGTGTCGCCCAGCACCTGCACTTCGACATGGCGGGCGCGCTCGATCAGCTTTTCGAGATAGACCTCATCCTTGCCGAAGGCGGCCTTCGCCTCGCGCTTGCCCTCCATCACCTCGCGCGCGAGGTCGGCTTCGGAACGGATGGCGCGCATGCCGCGTCCGCCGCCGCCCCACGAGGCCTTCAGCATCACCGGATAGCCGATTTGCGCGGCGAGCTTCTTCACCTCGTCCATGTCGTCGGGCAGCGGATCGGTCGCCGGCACGACCGGCACGCCGACCTCGATCGCCAGGTTGCGCGCGGCGACCTTGTTGCCCAGCCGGCGCATCGTTTCCGGTTTCGGGCCAATGAAGGTGATGCCGGCCGCCGCGCAGGCCTCGGCGAATTCAGGGCTTTCCGAGAGCAGGCCATAGCCGGGATGGATTGCGTCGGCGCCCGACAGCCTCGCGATCCGGATCACCTCCTCGATCGACAGGTAGCTCTCGATGGGGCCCATATCCTTGGCGAGATGCGGCCCGCGCCCGACCTGATAGCTCTCGTCGGCCTTGAAGCGGTGCAGCGAATATTTGTCCTCCTCCGCCCAGATCGCCACGGTTTTGAGACCAAGCTCGTTGGCCGCGCGGAACACGCGGATGGCGATTTCGGACCGGTTGGCGACGAGGATCTTCGTGATGGCCAAGGACTGGGCTCCAGCAGCGTAAGGGAGATGAACCGGCGCAATGATTAGCGTGAAAATGCTGCAGTGCAAACAAATTTGCGCGACAGCTAAAACGATTTAACTCGCTTGTTTGCGCCAAACCGTCATTGCCGTTCTGCCAATAGCGGCAGCCGGCGGTGGGCGGGCATTCCGGGCGCGCGGCGCGGAGCTTTCCGGCAAGCCGCAAACCCGCAAACGAAAATGCCCGGCGCAAGCGCCGGGCATCCCGAAAGTCGGCTTGAATTCGCCGGCTTATTTCTCGAAGTAGGCGTACTTGCCGTCGTCGCCCTTCTTCCATTCGTAGATGACATAGTCCGGACGGGTGATGTCGCCCTTGGCGTCGTAGCCGATGTCGCCGATCGCCGTCTTCCAGGTGTTGGCCCGGATCGTCTCGGCAACCTTCTGCGCATCGTCGGCCGAGCCGGTCTTGGCGATGGCCTGGGCGATGATCTGCACGGCGGCATAGGAGTAGAGCGTGTAGGCTTCCGGCTCGAAGCCGGCGGCGCGGAACTTCTCGACCACTTCCTTGGCAGCCGGATTCTTGCGCGGATCCGGAGCGAAGGTGTTGAGCGTGCCGGCAACGGCATCACCCGCGATCGAGGCCAGTTCGTTGGAGACGATGCCGTCACCCGAGAACAGCGGCGCCTTCAGGCCCTGGTCGGCCGACTGACGGATGATCAGGCCGGCTTCGGTGTGCAGGCCGCCCCAGTAGATGAGCGTGACGCCGTTTTCCTTCATCTTGGCGATGAGGGCCGAGAAGTCCTTGTCGCCGACATTCACGCCTTCGTACAACACTTCCTTGATGCCGTTGGCATTGAGGTTCTTCTTGGTTTCATCCGCGAGACCCTGGCCGTAAGGCGTCTTGTCGTGGACGATGGCGATCTTGGCGTCCTTGAAGTTCTTGGCGATGTAGTCGCCGGCCACCTTGCCCTGCTGGTCGTCGCGACCGCAGGTGCGGAAGGTGTTCCACATGCCGCGCTCGGTGAACTTCGGATTGGTCGCGGCCGGCGTGATCTCGAGGATGCCGTTCTCCTGATAGACTTCTGACGCCGGGATGGAGACGCCCGAATTGAAGTGGCCGTCGACATACTTGACGCCATCGGCGACGAACTTGTTGGCGACAGAGATGCCTTGCTTCGGGTCGGAGACGTCGTCACCGATCTCGAGCTTGAGCTGCTGGCCAAGGATGCCGCCCGCCGCGTTGATGTCGGCGACCGCCTGTTCCGCGCCCTTCTGCAACTGTGCGCCGAAGGCGGCGTTCGGACCAGTGACCGGACCGGCGACGCCGATCAGGATGTCAGCCCACGCGCTGCCGCTGAACGCGACGAACGCGGTCAGCGCCACGGCGGACAAAAGTGATTTTTTCATTGAAACGCTCCCATTTACGGAGTGGGCGTGGATGATACTTTCATGCGATGCCCACCCTTATCGCAGAAAGCATAGAATGCCGATTTTCAGGCACTTGTCACGCCGATTCATCCCCGAAACGGCGTAATGGTGAACGTCAAGCTTTCGGTTTCCAGCTTAACAAGGAAGCTCTTTCATAGAGCCAGTTATACTGTGTGACCATTTGGTTGGTCCGGGTGTATTGATAGCCAAGGAAACCGAAAATCATCAGCACGATGGTGTCGATGATATAGTAATGCAGCGAGAACATCGTGCCCTCGAACAAAGCGTGATGGATGAACCTGACGCCAATGCCGAGGCCGAGCATGTAGAAGAACAGCTGCAGATACGTGCTCCATGTCTGAGCCGCCGCTTTGCCTGTCATCCATGCCGCCCCGCCGCCAAGCAGGCCTGTGACGAACAGGAACTGCCAGATCGTGGCCTCTTCGTAGATGATACCCTGCATGATTGATGCCCCCAGATCTTAGCATGATCCCGAAAAGTTGCAGGCTTTTCGGAGGAAATCATGCTTCAAGAACAAAGCCTTAGAGCGGAATGACGATCCTGGGAAAGTCATCGCGCTCTAGTGATGTCCGCCTTCGAGATAGGCGGCGCGCACTTCCGGATTGGCAAGCAATTCCTTGCCGGTGCCGCTCATCGTCACATTGCCGTTGACCATGACATAACCGCGCGTCGCCAGTTTGAGCGCGCCGAAGGCGTTCTGCTCCACCAGGAACACGGTCAGCCCTTGCGTCCTGTTGAGCTCGCGGATGGCGTCGAAGATCTGCTTGACGATCAGCGGCGCGAGACCCAGCGACGGCTCGTCGAGCAAAAGCAGTTTCGGCCGCGCCATGAGCGCGCGCCCGATCGACAGCATCTGCTGCTCGCCGCCTGACAGCGTGCCGCCGCGCTGGGTGATGCGCTCTTTCAGCCGCGGGAACAGCGTGAACACCTTCTCGACGTCCTCGTCATAATGTTTGAGGTTGTCGAGACTGGCGCCCATCTGCAGGTTTTCCATCACCGTCATGCGCGGGAAGATGCGTCGTCCTTCCGGCGACTGGGCGATGCGCAGGCGGGCAATCTCGTGCGTCGGCAACTGGGTGATGTCGGTGCCGGCGAAGGTGATGGTGCCGGTTCGCGCGCGCGGAGCGCCGAAGATGGTCATCATCAGGGTCGACTTGCCGGCGCCGTTGGCGCCGATAAGCGCCACGATCTCACCCTGGTTGACCTGCACATTGACGCCGTTCAGCGCCCGGATGTTGCCGTAGTAGGTCTCGACCCCCTTAATGTCGAGCAGCGTTGTGCCGGCCATTATTTGCGCCCTCCACGCGTCGCGGGCTTGGCCGCCGCTTCCTTCGCCAGCGCCTTCGCCTGGCCGATCCAGTCTTCGCGCGCGATGCGCCCGTCAAAGGCGAGATAGGCTTCCGCCGCTTCGATGTCGGCCTGCTTCCAGGCGGCGATCTGGTCGAAATGGAAGATGCCGTGCTCGTTCAGCTTCCGCTCGTTGACCGGGCCGATGCCCTTGATGCGGATCAGGCTGTCGGCCTTGCCGCCGCGCGGCGCGTCGAGGCGGTTGGAGATGCTCGAGGCTTTTGCGGCGGGAGCCTTCGCGCCCGCCTTTGTCGACCGCGTTTTTGCTGCCGGCTTCTTCGCCGCTACCGGAGCGACAATCGGCTTGCTGGCGACTGCCGCGGCGCGCGCGTCGACCTGCGCCGCCTTCGAGGCGCCTTTCGACACCGTGACGCGCTCGCCCTCGTCGGCGTGTTCGACGCTGTCGGAAACCGGCCCCGCCATCATCGACGCGGAGCTGCCGGGCCCATGCGCGGAATCGGGGCCGGTATCGAGCTGCTCGATCACGTCCTCGTCGCCGACCTCGGTCAGCACCGTCTCGACCTCTTCGTCGTCGACGCCGAGATAGGCTGCGATGACGCGCGGATCGGTGCGCACCGACTGCGGATTGCCGTCGGAAATTTTGCGGCCGTATTCGAGCACCACGACATGATCGGAGATCTGCATCACCACCGACATGTCGTGCTCGATGAGCAGGATCGATGTGCCGGTACTTTTGATATCCATCAACAGCTCGTTGAGCGCGGCCGATTCCTTCGGATTGAGGCCGGCGGCCGGCTCGTCGAGGCACAGGAGCTCCGGCCCCGTGCACATGGCCCGCGCGATCTCCAGGCGCCGCTGGGCGCCATAGGGCAGGTCGCCGGCGGGATCGTCGGCACGATCGACGAGATCGGCCTTCTCCAGCCAGTGCCTGGCGAGCTCGATCGATTCGGCCGATGCCTGTCGATAGCTCGGGAAGCCGAACAGGCCGAGGAAGGTGTAGCCCGATGCCTTCATTAGCTTGTTGTGCTGCGCGACCAGAAGGTTCTCGAGCAACGTCATGCCGGAGAACAGGCGGATGTTCTGGAAGGTGCGCGCCACCTTGGCGCGCGCCGGGATCTCGTGGTTGGGCAGGCGCTCGAGCAGATAGGTCGAGCCGTCTCCCCGGTTCAGGGTGATCATGCCTTCCGACGGTTTATAGAAACCGGTGATGCAGTTGAACACCGTGGTCTTGCCCGCGCCGTTCGGTCCGATCAGCGCGGTGATCTCGCCGCGCCTGGCCTGGAACGACAGGTCGCCGATCGCGACTAGGCCGCCGAACTTCATCGACAGATGCTCGACCTGCAGGATGAAATCGTTCGAGGAAGGGGTCGCGTTCATCAGCCGTGGCCCTCCTTGGTGAACGAGGCCGAGACCGCTCTTCGTTCCTTGAGGAAGGCCGTGGGCTCGCGGCTGCCGACGAAGCCGCGCGGCTTCCACAGCATGACGATCACCATGGCCATGCCGAACAGGAGCATGCGGTAGAGTTCGGGCGTGAAGTCCGGTCCGAACACAGCTTTGAGGAAGTCGAGCTCGCGCAGGATCTCGGTGCCGCCGATCATCACCAGCGCCGCCACCGCGATGCCGCCCAGCGAACCCATGCCGCCGAGCACGACGATGGCGAGGATGATCGCCGATTCCAGGAAGACGAAGGATTCAGGGCTGACGAAGCCTTGCCGCGCGGCGAAGAAGGAGCCGGCGAAGCCGCCGAACATGGCGCCGGTGGCGAATGCCGTCAGCTTGGTGGTGGTCGTGTTGATGCCGAGCGAGCGGCAGGCGATCTCGTCCTCGCGCAACGCTTCCCAGGCGCGGCCGACAGGCAGGCGGCGAAGCCTGATGGTGACGAAGGCGGTGAGCAGGCACAGCGCCAGAGCGAGATAATAGAGGAAGATCTTGTAGTAGGCGCCCGATTGAGCGATGTGCAGAACCTTGGCGATGTAGTTCGGATCGGAAACGTTGAACGACATCAGGCCGAAGAACGAGACTTTCGGAATACCGGAGATCCCGGCCGAACCGTTGGTCACTTCGCGCCAGTTGATCAACACGAGCCGGATGATCTCGCCAAAGGCGAGCGTGACGATCGCAAGATAGTCGCCGCGCAATCGTAGCACCGGAAATCCGAGCATGACGCCCCAGAAGGCGGCCATGCAGCCGGCCGCCGGCAGCAGGATCCAGAAGGACAGGCCGAAATGCGTGCCGAGCAGCGCGTAGGCATAGGCGCCGACGGCATAGAAGGCGACATAACCGAGATCAAGCAGGCCGGCCAGCCCGATGACGATGTTCAGCCCCCAAGCCAGCATCACATAGATGAGGATCTGGATGCCAAAATTGTCGACCCATTTGAGCGAGCCCTGGAAGCCGAACAGCAGCACCATCGCCACGGGGTAGAGGATGAGGATGGCCAGGCCGATTTTGTTGAAATTCTGCCGCACGAAGCTCGGTTCGGCCGCGATGGCCGGCGCCTGCACCCGCGCTTTTTCGGCCTTGGACCGCTCCATCGCCGGCACGGCGTAGGCAATATAGAGGAAACGTCCAACGGCAACGGCAATGACGACCAGTGCAAGCAGCCCCCAGCGCTGCACCAGGATCAGTTCATTGCTGATGTTCTGGTCGGTCCTGAGACCGATGAACAGCACGAACAGTCCAAGCGAAATGGCGCCGGCGTAAAGCGCCTCGCGGAAAGCACGTTGGATGGGAGTAGCGACGGCGTCGCGCTCCGAAGACACGGTAGCGGCCATGAGGATCAGACCTTTTCGACTTCAGGCCGGCCGAGGATGCCGGAGGGCAGGAAGATCAGCACGATCGCCAGGATCGAGAA
The DNA here is from genome assembly GCF_006439355.1 of Mesorhizobium sp. B4-1-3. Classification (GTDB taxonomy): domain Bacteria; phylum Pseudomonadota; class Alphaproteobacteria; order Rhizobiales; family Rhizobiaceae; genus Mesorhizobium. The sequence goes on along the minus strand of NZ_VFTG01000009.1, from coordinate 65,628 downwards.
AGCGGCGACGTCCTTGTAGTCGATCGAGAAATAGGCCGACCACATGCTCTCGATGAAGCCGATCAGCAACCCGCCGAGCACAGCGCCCGGCAGCGACCCGATGCCGCCGAGCACCGCCGCCGTGAAGGCTTTCACGCCCGGCACGAAGCCGTCCGAGAACACCACGACGCCGTAATACATCAGGAACAGCGTGCCTGCGACGGCCGCAAGGGCCGCGCCCATGATGAAGGTGATGGAGATGGTGCGGTCGACGTCGATACCGAGCAGCGCCGCCATCTTGCGGTCCTGCTCGCAGGCGCGCTGCGCCCGCCCGAGCGCGGTCCGGTTGACGAGGTACCAGAAGATCGCCAGCAATATGACGGTGACGATCACGATGATGATCTGCTTCAGCGAGATGCTGATGCCGTCGATCGTGTAGACCTGGCTGACCAGCGGCGGGATCGGCTTGTTGCGCGGGCCCTGCGTGACCTGCACGAAGTTGGACAACGCGATCGACATGCCGATGGCGGTGATCAGCGGCGCCAGGCGGAAGGAGCCGCGCAGGGGCCGGTAGGCCACCTTCTCGATGGTCCAGTTGTAGAGGCTGGTGAGAAGCATCGCCACGATCATCATGATCAGAAGCGCCACCACGACCGGCACCGAGTAGAACAGCGCGCCGAGGATCAGGAAGACGATGAGCGCGGTGAAGGCGCCGATCATGAAGATGTCGCCATGGGCGAAATTGATCATGCCGATGATGCCGTAGACCATCGTATAGCCGATCGCGATCAGTCCATAGATCGATCCCAGCGTCAGCCCGTTGATAAGCTGCTGGACGAAATATTGCATATTTATGCGGCTCCCCTGGAATGTCGCCTTTCAGGACGCATTCCTTTTCGTATTTCCCCTAGTCGTAAAGTTTCGAGCCCGGATTGCAACGTGATTTTTCAATCGCTCCGCGTGGTTTGGAAGCACGCGCCCGATTGCCCGTTTTTTCACATCCGACCCCTGGACTATCGCGGACCCTATCATTGGCACAACGCAATGTCTTTGACGATTCAACCTTATGATGAGCCTCCTGTCGAAGGAATCAGCGTCAAAATAAGTTGATGAGAAGAATCCTTGCACGAACCGAAGCATGCGGCTTTGCGCCGCCGCATCTTCCGCAAGGTCAAGATTTTGCCTTGTGTGACGGCCATGTGACGGCGGGCCGCCCTCGATGGATACGCCTCTTCAAAATAGAAGAGCCTTGAAGCAAAGTCTCGGGAAGCAGAGCCTGCCTGTCCATTGAGATTGTGTTTTCAATCCCCTCGAGCCACGGATGAAGACGCCCGCCGGCACCATGTCGCCTGGGCGGTCGGCCCGAGGCCTGAGTGTATCCCGGCCGACCCTGTCACGTCACGATGAACCCATGCGCGAATGGATCGCGGTCGTCGATGAAGATGGTGTTCAACCCGGTCATCCGTGCCCAGCCGCCGATCGAGGGAATGATCGCCGGCTTGCCGGCCACGCTGACCTCCTTTTCGACCCTGCCCTTGAACAGCGAGCCGATGATCGATTCATGTACGAAACTGTCGCCTTCCTTGAGCCTGCCCTTGGCATGGAGCTGCGCCATGCGTGCCGAGGTGCCGGTGCCACAAGGCGAGCGGTCGATCGCCTTGTCGCCATAGAAGACCGCGTTGCGCGCATCGGCCTCGGCATGTTTTGGCTTGCCGGTCCACAGCATGTGCGACAGCCGGTTGATGCCGGGATTCTCCGGATGCACGAAGGAGTATTTCTCGTTGAGGCGCTGGCGCACCACCGGGCTCCAGGCGATGAGGTCGCCCGCCGAATAATCGGCCATGTCGCGATAATTCTTTTGCGGCTCGACGATGGCGTAGAAATTGCCGCCATAGGCGACGTCGACGCTGATCTCGCCGAGCACCGGGCATTCGACGGTCAGGCCTTCGGCATAGAGGAATGAGGGCACATTGGTGATGCGCACCTCCTCGACATATTCGCCAAGCTGCTTGTATTCGGCGATGACGAGGCCGGCCGGCGTGTCGAGCCTCAAGACGCCCGGCGTCTTCGGCTTCACCAGCCCGTGCTCGATCGCCATCGTCACCGTGCCGATCGTCCCATGGCCGCACATCGGCAGGCAGCCCGACGTCTCGATGAACAGGATGGCGATATCGCAATCCTCGCGCGTCGGCGGATAGAGGATAGAGCCCGACATCACGTCATGGCCGCGCGGCTCGAACATCAGTCCGGTGCGGATCCAGTCATATTCGGCCAGAAAATGCGCCCGTCGCTCCATCATCGTCGAGCCCTCGAGCAGCGGCCCACCGCCGGCGACCAGGCGCACCGGGTTGCCGCAGGTGTGGCCGTCGATGCAGAAGAAGGATTTTTTCGCCATGATGCACTCTTTTCAGAAACGCTGCGGACTGAAGGGCGTGAGATCGAGCGGCAGAGTCTGCCCGAGAACGACATCGCGGATCAAGCGGCCGGTCGCCGCCGACTGGGTGAGGCCGAGATGGCCGTGGCCGAAGGCATAATAGACATTCGGCGCGCGCGCCGCGCCGATGACCGGCAATGAATCCGGCAGCGACGGGCGGAAACCCATCCATTCGCGGCCGCCGGACGGATCGAGCCCGGGCAGAAAACGCTTCGCCTTCTCCAGCATCGCCTTGGAACGCGCGAAGTTGGGCGGCCTCTCGATGCCGCCGAGCTCCACGGCCCCGCCGACGCGCAGGCCGGTTTCGAGCGGCGTAATGACGAAGCCATGCCCGGAAAAGATCAGCTGCCGCTTCACGTCGAAAGCCGACGCCGGCAGCGTCGTGTTGTAGCCGCGCTCGGTTTCGAGCGGGATGCGGTCGCCGAGAGCCCTTGCCAGGAGGTGGGACCAGGCGCCCGCGGCGATCAGGAGCTTCTTCGCCGTCCGCCTGGTACCGTCGGCAAGCACGATCGTGGCGCCGTTTGCGCCAGCCTCGATGCGCTCGACCCGCGCATGCTCGAACCGTGCGTCGAGCTTTTCAGCATAGGCCCAGACCGCCTTGCCGAGCAGCTTGGGATCGGCGACCGTCTTCCATCCCGGCACGAAGGTGCCCTTGACGAAGCGCGGCGAAAGACCCGGCTGGAGCGCGGCCATCTCCTCGCCCTCGACATGGCGGAAGCCGATGCCGAAACGCTGGCGCTCGCCCCAGCCGGGCAGCGAGGCGCGGAACTCCGCCTCGCTCTCATAGAATTCCAGCGAGCCGTCCTCGCGCAGCATCGGCCGCGTGCCGGAGCGGTCGAGCAGCCCCATCCATTCGGCTTCGGCGAGCTTCATCATGCCCGCCTGCGTGGCGAGGCTCGTCTCGTAGTGCTTCGCCGCACCCGCCCGCCAGAAGCGGATCAGCCAGGGCAGGAGCTTGGGCAGATAGGCCGGCGGAATGGCCAACGGCCCGAGCGGATCGGCGAGCCATTTCGGCAATTGCCGGATCATTCCCTTATGCGCCAGCGGCAGCACGTCGGAGAAGGCGAAGGCGGCGGCATTGCCGGAGCTCGTCTCCTCGCAGACCCCCGTGCGGTCGAAGACGGTGACGCTGCGTCCCGCTTCGGACAGGAAGGCCGCGGCGCAGATGCCTATGATGCCGCCACCGATAATGGCGATGTCTTCCCCTTTTCCCCGTTCACGGGGGTGAGGAGTGTTCCGCGTAGCGGGCGGAAAGCCAGTTGCTTGGCTTTCCGAATGACGAACGCCCGCAGCGACAGCGGCGGGCCGCGGCGCCCGAAGGGCGGATGAGGGGCGGCGCCCCTCCTCGGAATTTTCCTGCACGCGAACCCTGCCTCTTACTCGGCTGCCGCCATTCTCTCCACTGGTCGAGAAAGATCCGACGGCAGCATCGGCCGCACCGCCAGCGCATCCCGGACGATCTTCTCGACCGCCTCGCGGCGTTCGCCCGACAGCGGCTGGCGCGGCATGCGCACGCGGTCATTGGTACCGATCGCCAGCACTTCGGCAAGCTTGATGTTTTGGACCAGATAGGTCGAGACATCGAGGTCGAGCAAGGGCCGGAACCAGCGGTAGATCGTCAGCGCCTCGTCACGGCGGCCCTGCCGCATCAGCTGATAGATGGCGACCGTCTCGCGCGGAAAGGCGGTGACCAGTCCGGCGACCCAGCCGATTGCGCCGACCGACAGTGCCTCGAAGGCAAGGTTGTCGACGCCGGTGAAGAGGTCGTAGCGGTCGCCGAAGCGGTTGATGATCTCGGTCGAGCGGCGGATGTCGTCGGAGGATTCCTTGATGGCGACGAAGCGCTTGTCGGATGCCAGCTCCTCCATCAGCTCGACGGTTACGTCGACGCGATAGGCAAGCCGGTTGGAGTAGATCATCACCGGCAGGTCGCCGGCTTCCGCGACAGCGCGAAGCGCCGAGACGGTTTCCTGCGGGTTGGTGTGGTAGATCGGGCTCGGCACCACCATCAGCCCGTCGGCGCCTTCCTTGGCGGCGCGCCTGGCAATAGCAGCCGCCTCGCGCGTGCCGGGCTCGTTGACGGTCAAGAGCACCGGCTTCTTGCCGGCGACTGTCTGCGCCGTTTTCAGCACCTCGATCTTCTCGTCATGCGACAGCATCGGCCCCTCGCCGAGCGAGCCGCAGACGATGATGCCGTCGCAGCCGGCCTCCATCTGCAGCGAATAGCAGCGCTCCATCTCGGCATGGTCGAGGCGGTCGTCGGCGGCGAATTTGGTCGTGACGGCGGGGAAAACTCCGGCCCACATGGCTGTCTCTCCAATTGATATATCAGTCGTATATCTAATAAGAGCTGGCTCGTCAATGCTGAATCCGTTATGATATATGAAAAATATATCAGGAGCCGGCCATTGATCTCCCCGCTGATATCCGCTGATGCCAACGCGACCTTCGAGCCGGCGGCGACCAAGGCCTATCGCGCGCTGGAGCACATGATCGTCACGCTCGAGCTGGCGCCGTCGAGCTTCGTCACCGAAGGCGCGCTGATCGACCGGCTGGGTCTCGGACGCACGCCGGTGCGCGAAGCGATCCAGCGGCTCGCCTGGGAAGGACTTCTCGACATCAGGCCTCGCGCGGGGATCGCGGTCGCGCCGCTTCACGCCGGCGACTGGCTGCGGGTGCTGGATGCACGGCGCGGCATCGAGGTCGTGCTCGCCCGCTCGGCCGCCCGCTTCGTCACCCGCGAGGCCGCCGACCTGTTCCACGAGGCGGCTCTGGCGATGCAGAAGGCGGTGATCTCGGGCAACGTGCTTGCCTTCATCCAGGCCGACAAGGCGCTCGACGAAGCGCTGGCGATCGCCGCCGACAACCACTTCGCGGCGCGTGTCGCCGCCCCCTTGCAGACCCACAGCCGCCGCTTCTGGTATCGCTACAAGGCCGATACCGGGCTGGCCGAATCGGCCGAGCACCACGTCGCGTTGATCCGCTCTATCCTCGACGGTGACGAGGAAGCCGCCGCCAAGGATGCCAAGAAACTGATGGCGCTGCTGCGCGGCCACGCCGAAGTCGCCGCCACGCGGTAGGGCAATTTCAGATAACTGCGACGCCGGTTGTCCGGCCACCGCATTTTCAAAAAACGCTGTCGTTTTCAGGCGCCTGGCATCGCCGCGGTGATCGTCGGGCTATCCCAGCCCTCGCCCACGGAGAGCACGCAACTCTGGCCCTTGGTGTCGGACGCGAGCACCGTCCAGCTTCCTTGATCCGAGACAAAGATCTCGAGCACGACGTTCGGGTTGATCAGGCCGCGTCCGGCCTCGGTTTCGTGGAACTTGTCGCCAAGCGCCTTGATGATATCGGCCCGCGCCGCGCATTGCGCCGCCGCGCTCGCCGGCGCGGCTCCAGCGATCATCCCCGCCGCCGCCAATAGTGCTGCCGCAAAAAATCGTGTCATCTGACACCTCCTCGCGCCAGACGAGAACCCCGGCTTGACCGGCGCTGCTTGGTTGCCTGCACGCATGGCAGGAATACAGCCTAAGGCAGATGGTGGTCTGTTGGTTCCATCACACGGCTATGGAATTATTAGAAGGTACGGATGCTCTCAACGTGACGCGCCTCGAACCACGCACCTTGAGTTGCGCCGCCGCGATGACGGCAGCAAGAAAGGCGATAGGTTGACCCGGCATAAAGAAAAAAGCGCGATTTGCACCGCGCTTTTTTCAATGCCCGCTTGAAGGCGGTCCGCTCAGTACATCGTCGGGATGACGAACTCCGCGCCGTCCTTGATGCCCGACGGCCAGCGCGAGGTGACCGTCTTGGTCTTGGTGTAGAAGCGGAACGCATCCGGGCCATGCTGGTTGAGGTCGCCGAAGGACGACGCCTTCCAGCCGCCGAACGTGTAATAGGCGATCGGAACCGGGATCGGCACGTTGATGCCGACCATGCCGACCTGGACGCGCGAGGCGAAGTCACGCGCGGCGTCGCCGTCGCGGGTGAAGATGGCGACGCCGTTGCCCATCTCGTGGTCGTTGGCGAGCTTGATGGCGTCCTCATAGCGCGGCGCGCGCACCACCGAGAGCACCGGCCCGAAGATTTCTTCCTTGTAGATGCGCATGTCGGCGGTGACATTGTCGAACAGGCAGCCGCCCATATAGTAGCCGTTCTCATAGCCCTGCATCTTGAAGCCGCGGCCGTCGACGACGAGCTTGGCACCTTCCTTGACGCCGATATCGACATAACCCTTCACGCGCTCCAGCGCTTGCGCCGTCACCAGCGGGCCGAAATCGGCGGACGAATCCGTCGAGGGGCCGACCTTCAGGCTTTCGACGCGCGGCACCAGCTTTTCCATGAGCCGGTTGGCGGTGTCGTTGCCGACCGGGACCGCCACCGAGATCGCCATGCAGCGCTCGCCGGCCGAGCCGTAGCCGGCGCCGATGAGGGCGTCGACCGTCTGGTCCATGTCGGCGTCGGGCATGATGATCATGTGGTTCTTGGCACCGCCGAAGCACTGCACGCGCTTGCCCGAGGCGGTGCCGCGCGAATAGATGTAATGCGCGATCGGCGTCGAGCCGACGAAGCCGATGGCCTTGATGTCCGGATCGTCGAGGATGGCGTCGACCACTTCCTTGTCGCCGTTGACGACGTTGAGGATACCGGCCGGGAGGCCGGCCTCGATGAAGAGCTCGGCAATGCGGATCGGCACGCCCGGATCGCGCTCCGAGGGCTTCAGGATGAAGGCGTTGCCGCAGGCGATGGCCGGAGCGATCTTCCACAGCGGGATCATGGCCGGGAAGTTGAACGGGGTGATGCCGGCGACGACGCCCAGCGGCTGGCGCATCGAATAGACGTCGATGCCGGGGCCGGCGCCGTCGGTGAACTCGCCCTTCATCATATGCGGCGCGCCGATGCAGACCTCGACCACTTCGAGGCCGCGCTGGATGTCGCCGCGCGCATCGGCGATGGTCTTGCCGTGCTCGCGCGCCAGGATGTCGGCCAGCTCGTCATAGTCGCGCTGGACCAGCTCGAGGAACTTCATCAGCACGCGCACGCGGCGCTGCGGGTTGGTGGCCGCCCATTTCGGCTGCGCCGCCTTGGCGTTCTCGACCGCGGCGCGCAGTTCCGCCTGCGAGGCTAAAGCCACCGTGCCGCGCACGGAGCCGTCCATCGGCTGCATCACATCCTGCTTGCGCCCGCTGGTGCCGGCGACACGCTTGCCGCCGATGAAATGACCGTATTCGATCATGGTTCTCTCCCTGTCTTGGTGATGATCCCATTGTCCGCTTTCGCGGCCGCGATGGCAACGCGAGGAAGATCGCAACCGTTGTGCGGAAAATAGACAACGACAGCGCAGTGTGCATTAATTGTCGCAATACCTCCCGCGAGGATTTCTCAGGTTGAGTCTTGTCACGCCCCCCTCTGGCCTGCCGGCCATCTCCCCCTCTAGGGGGGAGATCAGCAGCTTCGCCGGCAGCACCTTCTTCCGCATCGGCGATTGGCGAAAACCGGCGCGACATCTGATCTCCTCCCTGAAAGGGGAGATGTCCGGCAGGACAGAGGGGGGCGCGAAGGAACGCGACCTAGATAATCACAGAACGGGCTCCGTCCATGAACTGGGATGACGTCCGCATCTTCCTGGCCGTGGCGCGTGCCGGGCAGATCCTCGGCGCGGCCAAACGCCTGGAGCTCAACCACGCTACCGTCTCGCGCCGCATCGCCGCGCTGGAGGAGGCGCTTCGCACGAAACTCTTCCGCCGCCTGACTACCGGCAGCGAGCTGACGCCGGCCGGCGAGCGCTTCCTCGACATCGCCGAGCGCATGGAAGGCGACATGATCGCCGCGCGCTCGACCATTGCCGGCGAAGGCGACGACGTTTCGGGCACGGTACGCATCGGCGCGCCGGACGGCTTCGGCGTCGCTTTCCTGGCAAAGCGGCTGGGCGAACTGACCGCTCTGCACCGTGAGCTCACCATCCAGCTGGTGCCGGTGCCGCGCTCCTTCTCGCTGTCGCGCCGCGAGGCCGATATCGCGATCACCGTCGAGCGTCCGACCGAAGGCCGGCTGGTGGCCGGCAAGCTGGTCGACTACACGCTCGGCCTCTTCGCCTCCCGCAGCTATGCCGAAGCCAACGGCCTGCCAAAAACGCCGGCCGAGCTCGGCCGGCACACGCTGATCGGCTATGTGCCGGACCTCATCGTCAGCCCCTCGCTCGACTATGCCGCCGAATTCAGCCCCGAATGGCGCACCAGCTTCGCCATCTCCTCGGCGCTCGGCCAGGCCGAAGCGGTGCGCTCCGGCGCCGGCATCGGTATCCTGCACACGTTCGTCGCCCGTTCGATGCCGGAGCTGGTGTCGGTCGACATCGTCGCGCCCATCCGCCGCGCCTACTGGCTGGTCTATCACGAATCGGTGCGGCCGCTGCGCCGCGTGCAGTTGGTTGCCAACTTCATCACCAAGGCGGTGGAACGCGAGCGCGGCCTTTTTGTCTAGAGCAATTCCCGGAAAAGTGTGAGCGGTTTTCCGTCCGGAATTGCTTAAAAACAAAGAGATAGAGCATGATCCCGAAAAGTGGAAACCGGCTTTCGGAGAAAGATCATGCTCCAACAAAGAGTTAGATCGTGAGGGCGATTCAACGAAACGCCATCACGATCTAATCCGCGTCGAGCACGAAGGAGCTCACGATCTTCTCGGCCTCGTCCGCAAGCGGCGCCCATTTCCGCTTTATCTCTTCGGAGCTGTCGCCCGCGACGCAATCGACAAAGCCGTAATGCGAGTTGCGCAGCGTCAGCGCGATGCGGGAATGGCCGTAGAAGCTGACATTTTCGTCGGCATAATGGAATCCATGTCGCCTATGCGCACCGGATAGCCGTCCGGGAAATGCGCCAGCCTGTCCTGGCGGAAGGCGGCCGACTGATAAGCGACTCCGACCATGGTCTGCCAATTGCTCACCTGCCAATCTTCCTCCATGAATGCCCTGACGTCGGGTGGATTGTCAGGAGCGGTCGGATCATAGGCATTTTCCGACACGCGGCAGGTGAGTCCTTGTTCGCCGGATTTGATCTTGAGCCGAATGGTGTCGTCAAAAGCGGTTTCGCTCGCCCATTCCTCGGGATAGGTCAGCGAAAAGCCGTGCTCCCTATCGTGAACGGCCTTGTCCGCGGCAAGCGCCGCCGCGGCGCAGGTCAGATATGCGGCCGCCGTCGCCAAAAGAAAAAGGAGCATTCGAAGGTCCCTCGCTGCCGCCGATCCTATCACAGGCAGTTGGTCGTCGCCGCCTTGCCTCCGCCACAAATTCAGCCACTGTGGCACCAGCGCGCCTGGCCATGTCGTGACCGGGCGCCAGAGCAATTCTAGGAATTGCGTCAGAACAAAGAGATAGAGCGGTTCGCCGTGAAACGGTGAAACGCTCTGGGGGACAATCTTCGGAACGCCGGCGGAGAAATGCGAGCCGTTCTTGCCATTCTGCCGCTGCTTTTCCTGTCGGACTGCGCCAATCCCTGGGCGAAGGTTCCGGAAGCGGAGCTGCCGAAGCCGATCCGCTATGCCATGTCGCGCCCGTCACCTTTCGTCATCGGCAATTATTGCGGCCCGGGCACGCGCACCGGCGATCTGTCGGCAAGGCCGGTCGACCGTCTCGATGCCGCGTGCCGGCTCCATGATGCCTGTTACATTGCAAGGCACGATCATTGCGACTGCGACGGCGCGCTTGTCGCCTCCGCCAGGAAGATCCGCGACGACCGGACGGCGCCGCGCAAAATGCGCAGCGAGGCCGAGTTGCTGATCGCCACTTTCGCGTTTCCCGTCTGCAGGATCTTTCCGCAGGGCTTCCTGCCGCCGCGCGATCCTGCCCAGCTCAAGGCCATGAACGGGGCGGCCGGATGAGCTTCAGACCGGCCCTCGCCAAGGCATTGCTTGGACTGGCGCTGGCGGCATTTGCCGGTTGCGCCGGCATGCCGGGGCATTCGGCCTGCGCCTTCTTCCCAAGCGACGAAGCTTGCGGCCATCTGCCCGTCTCGGCGGACAGCAGCGGCGCGGAGATCGCCGGAGCCCACTACGTCGCGAGCGACGGCGACAGCGCCTACGAGAAACAGTTCCAGGCGCTGCTCGCCCAAAGCCGCCTCGATGCGCTCGACCGCGCCAACGGCACCGGCCGCTTCGGCCGCGACTGGCGCGATGTCCAGAACAGCGGCTTTCATGCGACCTATCCGGCGCTGCAACGCTTGGCCAGACTGCTCGACGACACTGAATTCGCGCCGACACAAGGCAAGCCGGGCGAAGGCCGGTTCGCCGGCCGCTGGCGCATGTCGCGGCAGACGCTCTATCTCGATGCCGCCGCGCGGCCCTTGGCGCCCAAGACCTTCAGCTTCTCCGGCCTTGAGGCGCGCTCGGTCGAGATCGTGCTGCGCCAGGCCGGCCGACAGCCCGTCGACATCGCCGGCGCCTGCAACGGCCCGCTCGCGATCCGCGCATCGGGCCGATCCACCACGCTCGCCAAGGCCGCGCCATTCCATTTCAGCCTGCCGGCCGCCGAAACCTCGGTCAGCCTGTTTCCGGACCAAGCGCTGACCCGCTGCGATCTTCGCATCACCTCGACCCTGGCCCCGGCAGGCGCGCCGCTGACGCTGCTGCGGGAGGAGAGCGCCGATCCCTGGATAGCGTGGCTCGACAGCCGCTACGACCGCTGCCCGGTGCCCGACCCGGCGGGTATGGAGGAGCTCGACCGCGCCTTCTATGCCGGCCGCTGGCTGTCGCAGACCTGCGCGCTGCCATTGGGATCGCCGACCCTGCTGCGCAAATCGCGCGACGGCTTCAACGCGAAGGTCGAAGCCCTACTCGGCAAGACGCTGCCGGACAGCGCCTTCGACAAGGCTGATCCCGAGCTGCCGCTCGATTTCTCCAACGCGCCGAAACTCAGACTGATCTATCTGTCGTCGCTCGAGTTCAAGGCGGACTTCTCCGGCCGCATCATGGAGCGGCTGATCCGCCACCATGCGGCGCAGGGCGCCAAGGTGCGCATCCTGGTCACCGACGTGCTGGAGCGGGAGAAGGACGACGCCATGCTGCACCGGCTGGCGGCGGAATTCCCCAATGTCGAGTTGCAGGAATATCGCTGGCAGGCCGATCACGGCGCGCCGATCGACGAGCAGCTATCACAGCTGCACAAGACCCATCACATCAAGATGCTGGCGACGCTGGCCGAACAGCCCGGTCGCTCGCGCGTCATCATCGGCGGCCGCAACATCCATGACGGTTTTCTGTTCCACAAGCCGGTCGACCTGACCCGCTATCCGGAGCTTGAACAATACGGCAAGACCGACGGCTTCTCGCTGAACTACTATTCCAACTGGAGCGACTTCGACATCGAGATCGCCGACCCGGCGACCGTCGAGACGCTGGCCGCGCATCTGTCGACCATCTGGCTGCGCGATGCCGACACCAATCTGTCGCGGCCGTTCTCCATTCCGGTTCGCTCCATAGCTGCCCCGCGCGGCGTGGCGCGGCATTTCATTTCCGTGCCCTACGAGGACGGGCACGCGCTGGAGGCCTATTTCGTCGAACTGATCGACACCGCCGAGCAGCGCATCGAAATCGTCAATCCCTACCTCAACCTAACGCCCGACATCGCTCGGGCCTTCGACCGGGCGCTGGCCAGGGGCGTGAAGATCGATGTCGTCGGCCGCATCGACCTCAAAGGTGATATTGGCGGCCGGTTCCTCACCGCGCTCAACAAGCTGTTCGTCGAGAAATATGGCGACCGCATCAACATCCGCGAGTTCAAGGCGCCGGATGTCGTGCTGCATTCCAAGATCATGATGATCGACGAAAGGCTGGTCGCCATCTCGTCGGTCAACCTTAACAACCGCAGCTTCTTCCACGACTCGGAGAACGGCATGGTCGTGCTCGATCCGGCCTTCTATCGCCGCATGAAGCCGGTCTATGACGATTACCTCGCCCATTCGCGCCCGGTCGCCACCAATGTCACGATCGGCTGGGCCTACCGGCTGCTGTTCAGCGACAGCTGGGTCCGGGAGGCGTTCTGAACGCCGCCGCCCGACATAAATTAAGGTGTGTTGAGATTCAGGTCAGGCCGAGCCGAAAATGACGATCTGCGAGAACCGGAGCGGAGCGTACTTGAAATACGTGAGCACCGGAAGCGCAGGAGATCGGCATTTGCAGGCCGGCCTCACCTGAATATCAGCGCACCTTAAATGGGCTTCAGATACCGCTCCGGGCTCAGATCGCGCGCGTTGATCTCGGGCACCCGGTTGGACATGATGTCGGCCAGCACCTTGGCCGAGCCGCAGGCCATGGTCCAGCCGAGCGTGCCGTGACCGGTGTTGAGGTAGAGGTTGGCGACCTCGCTCAGTCCGACCAAGGGCGGCCCGTCCGGCGTCATCGGCCGCAAGCCGCACCAGAAGCTCGCCGCCTTGAGATCGCCGCCGCCGGGAAAGAGATCGCCGACCGAGTGTTCGAGCGTGCGGCGGCGCGATTCATGCAGGCGAAGGTCATAGCCCGAAATCTCCGCCGTGCCGCCGACGCGGATACGATCGCCGAGCCTGGTGATCGCCACCTTGTAGGTCTCGTCCATGACGGTCGACACCGGCGCGGCGTCGGCATTGGTGATCGGCACGGTGATCGAATAGCCCTTGACCGGATAGACCGGAATCGGCCGCCCCAGCGTGCGCATGAATTGCGCCGAATAGCTGCCCATTGCCATCACGAACGCGTCCGCGGTTTTCCATCCGGTATCGGTGAGCACATTGGTGAGGCGGTTGCGGTTCCTGACAATGCGCCGGATGGTCGAGCCATATTCGAAGGTGACGCCGCGCGCCACGCAGAGTTCGGCGAGCTTGTTGGTGAACATCTTGCAGTCGCCGGTCTCGTCGCCCGGAAGCCTGAGGCCGCCGACGAACTTGTCGCGCACCGCCGCAAGCGCCGGCTCGGCGGCGACACAGCCGTCGCGGTCGAGGATCTCGTAGGGCACGCCGTATTTCTTCAGCACCTCGACATCGCCGCCGGTGCCGTCGAGCTGCTTCTGTTTGCGGAAGAGCTGCAGCGTGCCCTTGGCCCGTTCGTCATAGGTGATGCCGGTCGCCTCGCGCAGCGCCTTCAGCGTGTCGCGACTGTATTCGGCCAAGGGCACCATGCGCGACTTGTTGAGCGCATAGCGCTCGGCCGTGCAGTTGCGCAGCATCTTGAGGAGCCAGGTCCACATATGCGGGTCGAAGGCCGGTCGCACGACAAGCGGGCCGTATTTCATCAGCAGCCATTTCACGGCCTTGACCGGGATGCCCGGCCCGGCCCAGGGCGAGGCATAACCCGGCGACACCTCGCCGGCATTGGCGAAGCTGGTTTCGAGCGCCGGCCCGGGCTGGCGATCGTAGACGGTCACTTCATGACCGGCCTCGGTGAGGAAGTATGCGGTGGTGACCCCGATCACGCCGCCGCCCAGCACGATGACTTTCATTCTATGCTCCCTCAAAGGCCGATCATGCCGCCGAAGGGCCCGGATCGTCCCCCTCTGTCTGCCGGATTTTGCCGCGCCCGCCAAGGGACCAGTCAGCGGCGGGCGCGCTGTGGACCAGCTTGAGGATATGGCGTTCGGCGGCGCGGTCCTTTGCTTCCCGCCGCGCGGCCTCCGGCTGATAAGCCACATCCTCGAGAAGGACCTCCTCGGCAGGGCCGCCGGGCCGCTCGACCAGCGCCGATTGACCTGCCTTCATGCCAAGCAGGCAGAGGCCGTGCCATGTGGCGACCGGCAGGCCGGAGCCGACAGGAGCGGATGCTTCGGCCTGCACCAGGGTCCGTGTTTGCGATGAGCCGCCGCCGACGCGGAAAATCACCCGGCTGTTGAGCGTGGCAAGGTCGGGCTCGACGGCCCCCGTCGCAATGACGCGGCTTTCGGCGAGCTTGCGTTCGAGCATCGGCGCGATCGGATCGGCAAACGCGCGACGGCGCATCAGCATCGCCTCGATCACCGCGAAGTCCTTGGCGGTGAGACGGTAGACGGTCCTGGTCATGGCGCCCTCCGCGTTTGTTCGACGGCGCCGATCGTTGCCGAGAGGACCCGGCTGTCGCGGCTGCGCCAGGAAACCGTACGTCCGGCCCGCGCGCCGATCAGCGCGGTTCCAAGCGGCGTCAGCACCGATATGCGTCTTTCGGCGATGTCGGCCTCCGCCGGATAGACCAGCGTCACCGTCTGAGTGCCTCCCTCCGGATCCTGAAGCGTCACGGTCGAGCCCATCCGCACCACGTCGGCGGGCATTGCCGCCTCGTTTGCGACCCTGGCGCGATCCATCTCGGCAAGCAGGTCCTCGGCCATATCGGGCGTACGGTCGAGAAAAGCCCTGGCGAGACTGCTCAGCCGGTCGTGATCCGCCGTGCTGACAAGGATGGTGTTTCGCGAACGCGATTGCGTTGCCGCATGCATGGCACACCTCATGTGCTGGCGCATCGGTTCCGGATGCGCGCAAGCCGCCACGATTAAGGCGGCGAACAAAGCCTGGCCGCAAGGACCGCAGGCTCGATGAAAATGTCAGGAATTAAACGCCCCGGTTCACGCGGCCGCCGGCATTGGCGGCCACGCCGGGGCTACGCTCCCGCGATGGGGCAAACCCTGAAGCAGGTTTTGGTATAAGCGAGGTTGCTCATGCCCCGAACCTTGCCGAGAAGCACCGGCTTGTCAAGCAAGGCGCCTGCCTCAACCACCTGTGTAGCGGCGGTGAAAGCGCGCACCCAGGCTGGTCAATATCTCGTAGCCGATCGTGCCGGCGTGGCCTGCCGCATCGTCGACGCTTTGCGAGGGACCGATGAGCTCGACGAGATCGCCCTCGCCGAGCCGGCCGGCGGGAAGCGCCGAGATGTCGAGGATGATCGAGTCCATCGACACGCGGCCGACGAAGGGCAACCGCACGCCCTCGAACCAGGCGGCCGAAGCGGCGCGCCGGTGCCAGCCGTCGCCATATCCCAGCGAGATGGTCGCCAGCCTGAGCGGCCGGTCTGCCCGGTTGGTATGGCCGTAGCCGATGCCCGTGCCGGCGCCGATCTCGCGCGTTTGCGCCACCTTGGCATCCAGCCGTATCGCCGGCAGCATCGGGTTGGGTGCGTAGGGCGTCGGGTTGACGCCGTAAAGCGCAGCCCCCGGGCGAGCAAGCTCGTGGTGATATTCCGGTCCGAGGAAGATGCCGGACGAGTTGGCTAAGGATGCGGGCGCTGCAGGCAGCATCTTGCGCAACCGCTCGAATTCGCGCCGCTGCTCCTCGTTGGCCGCCTGCTGCGGCTCGTCGGCGCGGGCGAGATGGCTCATCACGAAGCGGACGTCGATGCCGTTAAAGGCACCCGCTTCGCCGGCGAGCGCCTCGACGTCCGCCGGCGCCATGCCGAGCCGTGCCATGCCGCTGTCGACCTGGATGGCGGCAGGCAGGTTCCGGGCTGCATCCCGCGCCGTCCCGCGCCAGGCCTTCAGTTGAACGGGACTGTTGATGACCGGGCAAAGCCCGGCCGCCAGCGCTTCCGGCTCCGAACCCGGAGGCAGTCCGTTCAGCACGAAGATATCCGGCCCCGGCCCGATCGCCTTGCGCAGCGCGATGCCCTCGCCGAGCAGCGCGACGAAGAAGATGTCGCAGCCTTCTTTCGCCAGCGCCGAAGCCACTTGGGCGGCGCCGAGTCCATAGCCGTCGGCCTTGAGCACGCCGGCGCAGCGGACGCCGTTCAGCCGCGCCTTCAGCCGGCGGTAGTTTTCACGGATGGCGCCAAGCTCGATCGTCAGGATCGCGCCCGCGGCCGCCTCGCTGACCGGCTGGCCGCCGATCGCGTCGTATCTCGTCAAAGCACGGCTGGCGTCATCATCCATGGCGACTTCCCATCTTTACGTCGACAATCAGTAGAATTCTAACATTGACGCAGCAACTGCCCTGAAGCTGTCGAGATTCAGGTCAGGCCGAGTCGGAGTCGAAGACGGGCGCGAAGCGACCAAAGTGGGTGGCTTCGAGAACCGGAGCGGAGCGTATTTGAAGTACGTGAGCACCGGAGGCGCAGGAAGCCGGCATTTGCAGGCCGGCCTCACCTGAATATCGACGGTCTCAGGCAGCCAGATGCTCGAACGCCGCGACAACCTGCTCATAGACCTTGCGCTTGAACGGTATGATCAGTTCGGGCAGCTCTCGCATCGGCCGCCAGGCCCATTCGTCGAATTCGGCCGTGTGGCCGCCGGGCGGCGGATTGATCGCGATCTCGCTTTCGTCACCCTCGAAGCGGTAGGCGAACCATTTCTGCGTCTGGCCGCGATAGCGGCCCTTGAAGGCGACGCCGACCAGATGCGGCGGCAGGTCGTAATTGATCCAATGCGGCGCCTCGGCAAGCAGCGACACGCTGCGCATACCGGTTTCCTCGTAGAGCTCGCGCCCGGCAGCCTCGATCGGCTCTTCGCCTTTGTCGATGCCGCCTTGCGGCATCTGCCAAAGCTGCGTGGCGCCGGCAAACTCGCTGTCCGGCTCGGCGATGCGGTGCCCGACCCAGACCAGGCCTGCCCTGTTGAGGATCATCAGCCCGACGCAGGGGCGGTAAGGCAGCGTTTCGGGATCGATCTTCTTGGCCATGGGTCAGCGTTCCAGCGGTCGTGGGGATTGATTGCGGCTAGGCGGGCAGGGTTAGCCCTTTTGCGGATCGATGGCCACCGCCGAGATCGGCACGATCTCGATGCCGCGCTTCTTCGCTTCGGCAATCCACGACGTCACCGTGTCGACGGTGATGTCGAAGGCCGAACCGATGCCGACCGCCGAGCCCTTGGCCCGCGCCGTGGCTTCGAGGCTGTCCAGCTTCTTGAGGATTTCGCCGCGATCCTGCACGGCATCGATCGCCATGTCGCCGGCGACGAAAGGCACGCCGTCCTTCAGGGCAAGCTCAGGCGCAACGCTGCGCGCGGAAGACCCGTCGTCGATGTAGGCGAGCCCCCGCTTGCCGAGCTCGGCCATGAATGGCTCCATCGCGTTCGCGTCGGCCGAAAAGCGCGCGCCCATATAGTTCATGACCGCGGTATAGTTCGTGGTCCTGGACAGCGCCCAGTCCAGGCTCTTCAGGTTCTCGTCCGGGCTGGCCGACACCGTCAGCGTGTTGCGGCCGGGGTTGACGTTGGGATAGTCGAACGGCTCGAGCGGCACCTGCATGACGATCTCGTGCCCGCTCTGCCTTGCCGCCTGCATCCAGCGGCCGATGCTGTTGCCTTGCGGCGCGAAGGCCAGCGTCACTTCGGCCGGCAATTTGGCGATCGCCGCTTGCGTGCCCGTCTGCGAAACGGCGAGCCCGCCGATGACGATCGCCACGCGAGCCCCGCGCGCCCCCGACCACGGCCGCGCATAGACGTCGAAGGGCCGCCGGCCATCGGCGGAGCGGATCGGCAGCGGGCCGGCGTCGCTGGCCTCGATCAGGGCCCTGTCCGGAATGTGGGCGGCCTTGAGGTTCTGGCCGAGCGTCGATGGATCGCGGATGACGATGGCCGCTTTCGGCGGGCTGTCGCCCTCCTCGGTCTGGACGTGGATGATCTGCGGCCCGCCGCTCTTCATCGGCGTGCTGGCCTGCGGCGTCGCCGCGGCGATGGGGGTCGGCACGGGTGTGGCGGGAGCAGGTGTGGCGGGAGCAGCGACGACCTTCGGCGTCGAAACCGCCACCTCTTCCGGCTTGCGGAACGGCTTCTCCCGCAATGCAATCGCACCGGAGACGCCTATCACCGCAAGCACGACGACTGCTGCGACAAGCGTGCCGCCGCCGATGCTGCGCTGCGCGGGCCGCTTGGGCGGAAGCGACTGTCCAAGCGGGCGTTCGATGTCTTTGCCGATGTCTGCCAAGTTCAGTTCCCAGCACGCCGCCCCGTGAATGTCACGTTAAACGTGAAATCCTGCGCAATCTTCGGCGCTATACCCCAGACGCGTGGCGCCCCAGCCTCGGTGCCCGAATCAAACTGCCGGAACCTCGCGGTCCCGGCAGCATTGCATTGCTTCGCTTGATCGGCCAGAGCCTGGCCTAGTGCATGTCGCCCAAAAGTGCGTCGCGGTTTTGGGACAACGACATGCACATATTCAAAGACCGAGCCGCATTACTGGTTCAGCACGGCCTTGTCCGGGTTCGGCGGGAACGACGGATCGGTCTTTTGGCCGCGCAGCAGCTGCTCGGCATAGATCAGCTGCAGATCGTCCTTGGGTTCCGGCGGCACGTAGGCGGCCGAGCCCGAGCCGGTGGCGCTCTCGTCGGCGCCCTTGATGTGGCCCTTGAGGTCGGATTCGCCACGGGTCAGGTCGCGACCTTGGAGGTCCGGCGGCAGCGGCTGGTCGACCTTGATGTCGGGCGTGATGCCCTTGCCCTGGATCGACTTGCCCGATGGCGTGTAATAGAGCGCCGTGGTGAGCCTTAGCGCGCCGTTCTCGCCGAGCGGGATGATGGTCTGCACCGAGCCCTTGCCGAAGGACTGCGTGCCGACCACGGTGGCGCGGCGCAGGTCCTGCAGCGCGCCGGCGACGATTTCGGAGGCGCTCGCGGAACCGCCATTGACCAGCACGATCAGCGGCTTGCCGTTGATGTCGTCATTCTGCTTCGGCTTGGCGTCGAAGCGGGTCACGTCCTTCGGATCGCGGCCGCGCGTCGAGACGATCTCGCCGCGCTTGAGGAAGGCGTCCGACACGCTCACCGCCTGGTCGAGCAGGCCGCCCGGATTGAGGCGCAGATCGAGCACATAGCCCTTCAGCTTGTCGTTCGGCACCTGCTTCTTGATGTTCTCGATGGCGTTCTCGAGATCGTCATAGGTCTTTTCGGTGAAGGAGGTGATCTTCATGTAGCCGACGTCGTTCTCGACCCGGTACTTCACCGCCTTGACCTTGATGATATCGCGCACCACCGTCAGTTCGATCGGCTTGTCGGCGCCCTGGCGCAGGATGGTGAGCTTGATCGGCGTGTTGACCGGTCCGCGCATCTTCTCGACCGCGTCGTTGAGGGTGAGGCCGCGAACCTCTTCGCCGTCGATCTTGGCGATGTAGTCGCCGGCAAGCACGCCCGCCTTGGCGGCCGGCGTGTCGTCGATCGGCGTGATCACCTTGACGAGGTCGTTCTCCATGGTGACCTCGATGCCGAGGCCGCCGAACTCGCCCTTGGTCTGCACGCGCATATCCTGCGCCTGCTCGGCGTTCATATAGGAGGAGTGCGGGTCGAGCGAGGACAGCATGCCATTGATGGCGTTCTCGACGAGCGACTTGTCGTCCGGCGGCGTCACGTAATTCGCGCGCACGCGCTCGAAGATGTCGCCGAAGATCGCCAGCTGCTTATAGGTTTCCGAGCCTGCAGCGTTCGCCGCCGAACCCGGTGCGCCGTAGACCAGGCTCATTGCCGATGCGCCCATCAGCGCGCCGGCAAACAGAAGCGACAGTTTCCGCATCATTTCACGTCCTTCCAGAGAATCGGTCCGCCCACCATGGGGCCGGATCGACGGGTTTTCCATCCTTGCGGAACTCAACATAGAGTTCCGGCGTCGCATTTCCATTCCGCGAGGCCGAGGCGCTTGCCACCCGGGCCTCTCCCATCGCGCCGATCGGCTCTCCTGCGAGCACCGACTGTCCCGTCGCGACGCTGATTCTGCTCATCCCCGCCAGGACGACATGATACCCGTCGCCTGCGTTGAGGATCAAGAGTTGACCATAGGAGCGAAACGGCCCCGCATAAAGCACGTTTCCATCCGCCGGCGCGGTGACGATGGCCCCCGATTGTGTCGCAACCATGTCGCCCTGCATCGCCGCGCCATTGCCGTCGTCGGTGCCGAAACGCCGTTTGATCTTGCCGATCACCGGCAGCGCGATCTGGCCTTGCAAGGCCGAGAACGGCGCCGATCCCGTCAGGCGGTTGGCCTCCGGCACCGGCAGCGGGGCGAGGTCGGTGGTCGAGGCCGTCGTATCGGCGTCGGTCGATTTGCGCTCGCCCGCCTTGACCTGGTCCTGGGCCTTGCGCGCCTTGTCGGCTTCGAGCGAGGCGATCAGGTCCTTGAGGCTGCTCGCCTTCGCCGCCAGCTGCTGCGAATGCTGCTGCTCGGCCACGATCGCCGTCTGGGTATCGGCCTGCAGCTTCTTCTTGGCCTCGAGCAGCATGGTGAGCCGCTTCTTCTCCGCCGTCTGGTCCGTGACTGCGGTGGTGAGCCTCGCCCGTTCCGCCTCGATCGAAGCCGTCACGCGCGTCTGCTCCTTGAGATCGGCCAGCAGCCGGTCGGTCTGCTGGCGCAGTTCCGGCACGACGGCGCCCAGCAGGATGGCGCTGCGTACCGACGACAGCGCATCCTCGGGCTTGACCAGGATCGCCGGCGGCGGGTTGAGCCCCATGCGCTGCAGCGCCCCCAGC
This sequence comes from Mesorhizobium sp. B4-1-3, assembly GCF_006439355.1. GTDB lineage: Bacteria > Pseudomonadota > Alphaproteobacteria > Rhizobiales > Rhizobiaceae > Mesorhizobium. The sequence continues at coordinate 44,855 of NZ_VFTG01000009.1, read as the reverse complement.
ACTTCGGCCAGCACGTCGCGCCGCGCCATGAGCGAGGTGCGCAGCTTCTTTTCCTCGGTTTTCAGCCCCTCGAGCTTGGCGCCGATGTCCTCGATGTCCTGGCCGAGCTTCTGCTCCGTCATCGCCGACTGGATGAGCGCCGCGGTGATCGAGGCATAGTCCTTCCGCACCGAAGCGATATCGGCGGCGAGCTTGCCCAGCCGCTCCGACGAGAGCGTGATTTCCTTGGAGACCTGCTCGTATTCGGCCCGGCTCTGATCCGGGTCGGGCGCTGTGTCGAGCGTGTTTTCGGTCGCCCAGACCGGCCCGAGCGTGAGCGCAGCGGCGACAAGGGTCAAACCGCAGCGGCTGCGCCAGGTGCGCATGATCGGGTACCAGCCTTCAGACATCAGGCCTCTAACCTATCCGCCGCTTCGTTAACGAACCATCAACCATGTTGGAAGCGCCGAATAACCCGGTTGCCGCGCGATTGAGGCGAAAATCGCGGCGCAGGCCGGCAATCCCCAGCTTTTCGGCCGATGCCGTTATTCACGAGCGATGATACGGGTGGCCCGCTAGGATCGTCGCAATCCGGTAAAGCTGCTCGCCCAGCATCACGCGCACCAGCTGGTGCGGCCAGGTCAGCGCGCCGAAGGATAGCACCAGGTCTGCCTCCTCGCGCAAGAATTTGTGGTGGCCGTCGGCGCCGCCGATGGCGACGACCAGCGCCTTGCGGCCGCCGTCGCGCAACTGGCCGACGCGGGTGGCCAGGTCTTCCGACGAAAGCGACTTGCCGCGTTCGTCGAGCAGGATGAGAACGCTACCGGCCTGCAATTGGGCCTGCAGCTTCTGGGCTTCCTCGCGGCGGCGCTCGTCGGCGCTCTGTCCGCGGCTCTCGGGGATTTCGACGATGCCGGCAAATTCCAGCCCGACCGCAGGCCCGCTTTTGGCGAAGCGCTCGAAATAGCGGTCGGCGAGTTCTCTCTCGGGGCCGGTCTTCATCCGGCCCACGGCATGAACGGTGATCTTCATCCTCGCCCCAGCGAGTTCGCTTCAGCGCATACCGTGACGGTTCACGGCAGGCGGATCAAGGCTCAGTGCAAGGTCTCTTCCTCGAGGTCCGGCGCCTGCCACATCTTTTCGAGATTGTAGAATTCGCGGACTTCGGGGCGGAAGACATGGACGATGATGTCGCCGGAATCGATCAAGACCCAGTCGGCGCTGGCCAGCCCCTCGACGCGCGCGGTGCCGAGACCGGCATCCTTCAGCGCCTTGAGGAGATGATCGGCGACAGCCGAGACATGACGGTGCGATCGGCCCGACGCGATGACCATGTAGTCGCCGAGGCTCGATTTTCCCTGGATGTCGATTGAGACGATGTTTTCGGCCTTGGAGTCTTCCAGACTGGCAAGGACTGTGTCGATGGCGAGGGTCGCGGCGTCGTTTCCGCTGATCCCGGCCGGCGAAGGCATGATGTCAGCCTTCTTCCGCAGTGCTGTTCTCAGTGTGTTTCCTTTCCCAACAAGAACAACCAAATCACCCATTCAAATCAGGTGACCCCTCTTAGATAGGCAGAGTTCCATTGCAGTTTCAAGACGACGGCCCGTTTTGCCTGGGCTGCGCCTGGGTCCGGACCGCTGCTTCAGGAGGACCTAAAAGGCGGGAACTGATCCCGAATGCATGGGTTATCGGCGCACCGACCAACGGGATCCCCGCCATGCCCACCGACCCGCAAAGCGCTCTCATCACCATCCAGGCCGGGCTCGCGCAGCTCAGCACACTGATCGTCTCCTATTCCTTCTCGGCCATCGGCGCCATTATCCTTCTGGTCGTCGGCTATTTCGTTGCCGGGCTTGCCGAGCGATCGATCTCCGCGGGCCTCGGCCACATCCATGGCTTCGACGCCACCTTGCGTCATTTCTTGTCCAAGATCGTCCGCTACGCCATCCTGACCCTGGTCGTCATCATGGTGCTCGGCCAGTTCGGGGTGCAGACGGCTTCCATCATCGCGGCAATAGGCGCCATCGGCCTGGCCATCGGACTGGCGCTGCAGGGCACTCTGCAGAACATCGCAGCCGGCATCATGCTGCTCGCGCTCAGGCCCTTCCGCATCGGCGAATATGCCGAGGTCGGCTCGATTGCCGGCACGATCGAGGAGATCGGCCTCTTCGCCACCAAGCTGCGCTCCGTCGACGGCGTCTATGTGCTGGCTCCCAATTCGACGCTGTGGAACCAGCCGGTGCGTAATTTCACCCGCAATGGCGTGCGCCGCACCGATATCACCCTGAGCATCGGCTCCTGGAACGATATCGACCGCGCGCAAAAGACGCTGCTTGCCACCGCCGCCGCCGAAAAGCGCATCCGGCGCGAACCGGCGCCGATCGCCTTCGTGGCCAGTCTCGGCGACACCACCGTTTCGCTCACCTTGCGCTACTGGACGTCGGCCGCCGACTATTTCTCCACCCAGACCGACATGACCAAGCGCGCCAAGCAGGCTTTTGACAGCGAAGGCATCTCGATCCCGCTGCCGCCGCCGGAAGCGCCGGCGCTGGAGGCGCGCAAGCAATAGCTCGCTCAGCGCTTGGTTGCCGTCTCGTCCGGCGCGAAGGCTAGCTCCACCGGCAAGGGCGTCTGCGCCGACATCGGCGCGAAACTGCCGCTTATGGCCGCGGGTGTCGGCCGGCCGGCCATCACGCGCCACAGCACGAACAGGCAGAAGGCCGATGCAATCACGATACCGACATAGATGAAGGTCGCGGTGCCGAAGACGGCGGAAAGCGCCGTCACGATGCCGGGCACGATGAAGCCGGCCAGCGACCAGGCAAACAGCATCGAGCTCGACAGCGCCAGAAGCTCGTCCTTGGCGGCGCGGTCGGCGGCATGCGCGCTGGACAGAGCGTAAATCGATTCCGCCGCCCCGTCCCAGAGAAGATAGATCACCACCAGCGCCATCAGCGCGCCGCCGTCGAAGACGACGGCGAGCACGCTGGCGACGGCCGCGAGCGCCGCAGCCCCAGCAAGCACGTAGCGCCGGTCGGTGCGGTCCGAAATCCAGCCGAGCGGGATCTGCAGGATCAGCGTCCCGACCGGCATCGCCGACAACAAGAGCGCCACATCGGCCTGGCTGTAGCCCTTGGCGGTGGCATGGATCGGCGCGAAGCCGGAGACGATCATCGACAGCCCGCCGACCGCCAGCATGCCGGCGACGCCGACCGGTGAGATGCGCCAGGCGCGGCGCAACGCCACCGATGCGGCCTGCGGCGCCGGCGGCTGCGCGAGCCGCGTCATGCCGACCGGCAGGATGGAAAGCGCCGTGAAGGTGATGCCGATCAGCGACGCGGCTGCCGTGTGGATGTCGACCGCGGCAAGCGTTGCGTAGCCGACGCCGAGCCCCGCGATATAGGCGACATAGAACACCGCCATGACCCGGCCGCGGATCGAATTCGGCAAGGCGTCGTTCAGCCAGCTCTGCGCGACGATGAACAGGCCGCAAATGGCGAAGCCGTAAAGCGCCCGCGCGGCGATCCATAAAAGCGGGATCGGCCCGGCGCCGATGGCGGCGTTGGAAAGCGCGATCAGCGCCGAAAGCACCATGAAGGCGCGGGCGTGGCCGACGCGTCGAACCAAAGGCCCGGTCAGGATGCAGCCGGCGAGCCCCCCGGCCGAAAGCCCGGTGACGATCAGCCCGGCCCAGGTCGGGTTGAAGCCGTCGGCGCCGAGACGCACCGGGATATAGGCGAACATCAGCCCGTTGCCGATCGCGATCAGCGCCATCGACACGATGACGCTGGCAATGGCGATCAGCGGCGCCGGCTGTTCGGCGCGGACGGCGTCGGTGGTGGGGTTCTGCTTCAGCATGCTTGTGCAGCTTGGCTTACCGGAGTGGGAAAAGCCGCCGTAAAAGCGACATGGCCGGACTTAGCCCTTCGCCGCCTTGCGGATCGCGGTGGAGGAGAGCGACGAACGCGGCCCGTGGATGAAGGTCCAGGCCGGCGCCTGCATGCGGGCAAGCAGCGGTGCGTCGCCCTCGTCGATGCGGGCATAGTCGAACGTCTTGGCGACCACCGACGACAGGAAGGAGAGCGTCGCGCCCGGGCGATCGATGACCGCGATCGGGAAGGTCAGCACGATCTCGCGCCAGCGCTGCCAGCGGTGGAAGTCGCGCAAACTGTCCGCGCCCATGATCCAGGCGAAATCGACGCCCGGATTGCGCGCCTTGACCAGCGCCAGCGTGTCGGCCGTGTAGCGCACATGCTGCGCCGCCTCGAAGGCGGTGACCTTGATCTTCGGATTCTTAGCGATCTTTTCGGACAGCTCGATGCGCTGCGCGAGCGGCGCCAGCTCGCGAGCGCTTTTCAGTGGATTGCCGGGCGTCACCATCCACCACAGCTGGTCGAGTGCCAGCCTTCTCAGCGCGATCTCGGCGACCAGCGCATGGCCGGCATGCGGCGGATTGAACGAGCCGCCGAACAGCCCGACGGTCAGGCCCCTGGCGGCGTGCGGCATGCGAACGTAGCGGGCAGGGACGGGCTGCTCGGCTTGCGAAAGCATTCGCCTTGGCCTCCCCTCAGGCCTGCCGCGCGAAAAGCGTCAAGGCCTCACCTGTCCCGATCCGCGCACGCGGTATTTGAACGAGGTGAGTTGCTCGACGCCGACCGGCCCGCGCGCATGCATCTTGCCGGTGGCGATGCCGATCTCGGCGCCCATGCCGAACTCGCCGCCATCGGCGAACTGCGTCGAGGCATTGTGCAGCAGGATCGCCGAGTCGATCTCGTTGAAGAATTTTTCGACCGCTTGCGCGTCCTCGGCGATGATCGCCTCGGTGTGGTGCGACGAGAAGGTCTCGATATGCTCGATCGCGCCGGCGACGCCGTCGACCAACTTCACCGCGATGATGGCGTCGAGATACTCCGTCACCCAGTCGGCGTCGGTCGCAGGGCTGGCATCGGCGAAGGCTTTCATCACCTCGGCGTCGGCATGGATCTCGCAGCCGGCGGTGCGCAGCGCTTCCAGGATCGGCACCAGATGCGTGGCGGCCACCGCGCGGTCGACCAGCAAGGTCTCGGCGGCGCCGCAAACGCCGGTGCGCCGCATCTTGGCGTTGACCGCGATCTTGACCGCCATGTCGAGATCGGCCGAGCGGTCGATATACAGGTGGCAGATGCCTTCCAGATGCGCGAAGATCGGCACCCGCGCCTCGCTCTGCACGCGCCCGACCAGGCTCTTGCCGCCGCGCGGGACGATGACGTCGAGATTGCCGCTCAAGCCCTTGAGCATCTCCCCGACGGCGGCGCGGTCGGTGGTCGGCACCAGCTGGATGGCATCCTCAGGCAGGCCGGTCGCCTTCAGCCCTTCGACCATGCAGGCATGGATCGCCGATGACGAATTGATCGAATCCGAGCCTCCGCGCAGGATCACCGGATTGCCCGCCTTGAGGCAAAGCGCGCCGGCGTCCGCCGTCACATTCGGCCTGCTCTCATAGATGACGCCGATGACGCCGAGCGGCGTGCGCACGCGCTCGATATTAAGCCCGTTCGGCCGGTCCCATTCGGCGATGACGTCGCCGACCGGATCCTTGAGCTCGGCGATCTCGCGAATGCCGTCGGCCATCGCCTTGATGCGCGAGGGCGTAAGTTTGAGGCGATCCATGAAGGAGCCGGACAAACCGGCCTCCTCGCCATTCGACATGTCGATGGCGTTGGCATCGAGGATCACCTGCTCGTTGCGCAGGACGGCGTCCGCCATGGCGGCAAGCGCGGCATTCTTGGCCTTGGTTGAGGCGACGGCCAACGGTCGGGCGGCCGCACGGGCGCGGCGGCCGATACCGGCCATCAGCGCCACCGTGTCTTCGCCGGATTTTTCATGCAGCTTCAGCATGGTTCATCCTCCGCCCGTCGTCGTTCAATGCTTATTCGTCGGCCAGTACCTGGTCGCCGACAACGCTTACCACAAGGTCGTCGCGATGGATCATCGCCGAACGTGCCTCGTAGCCGAGCACGTTTTCGATCTCGGCCGTCTTCAGCCCCGCGATCCTTACGGCATCGGCGGCATCATAGGCAACCAGCCCGCGCGCGATCTCGCGGCCCTCCGGCGACAGGATCGCCACCGTGTCGCCGCGCGAGAAATTGCCGCTGACCACTTTTACCCCGGCCGGCAGCAGCGACTTTCCGGACTTCAAGGCCCCGATGGCGCCGGCATCGACGGTGAGCCGGCCGGCCGGCTCAAGCTGGCCGGCGATCCAGGTCTTGTAACCCTTCACCGGGTTGGCGCTCGGCTTGAAGAAGGTCGAGCGCTCGCCGCGCTCGATCGCCATCAGCGGCGAAAGCCTGGTACCCGAGGTGATGATCATCGCCGTGCCGGCGGCATTGGCGATCTTGCCGGCGTCGAGCTTGGTGCGCATGCCGCCGCGCGACAATTCGGACGCGGCCGCGCCCGCCATCGCCTCAATGTCGGGCGTGATGCGGTCGACCACGGGAATGAATTTTGCCTGCGGGTCCTTGGCCGGCGGCGCCGTATAGAGCCCATCGATATCGGAAAGCAGCACCAGAAGATCGGCGCCCATCATCGTCGCCACCCGCGCCGCCAGCCGGTCATTGTCGCCGTAGCGGATTTCCGAGGTCGCCACCGTGTCGTTCTCGTTGATGACCGGCACCGCCTTCATCTTGAGCAGCGTCGAGATCGTCGCGCGCGCGTTGAGGTAGCGTCTGCGCTCCTCCGTGTCGCCAAGAGTGAGAAGAATCTGGCCGGACTTCAGCCCGTCCTTGCCGAGCGCGTCCGACCATGCGCCGGCAAGCGCGATCTGGCCAACCGCAGCGGCAGCCTGGCTCTCCTCGAGCTTCAGCGCGCGCTTGCCGAGGCCGAGAACGGTGCGACCGAGCGCGATCGCGCCCGACGAGACGACCAGCACTTCAGCGCCGGCCCCGGCCAGCACCGCGATGTCGTCGGCAAGCGACGTCAGCCAGTCGCGCTTCAGGCCTGTCGCGCGGTCGACGAGCAGCGCAGAGCCGATCTTCACGGTGATGCGCCGATATGATTTCAGCGATTTCATGGGTCTTACCGCCAGCGCGTGTCGACGGGAGCCGGAACGGCATCGCGCGATTCTGCGACCACCGCCATCAGCGCGCGCAGCACAGCCTCGACGCCTTCGCCGGTGACGGCCGACAAAAGCATCGGCGCGCGGCCGGCGGCACGCTTCAGCGAGGCCGCCTTCTTCTTGCGGGCGTCCGCATCGAGGATATCGATCTGGCTGAGCGCCACGATCTCGACCTTGTCGGTCAGCCCATGGCCATAGGCTTCGAGTTCGGCGCGCACCGTCTTATATGCCTTGCCGGGATTTTCCTCCTGCGCGGAAACAAGGTGAAGCAGCACGCGCGTGCGCTCGACATGGCCGAGGAAACGGTCGCCGATGCCCACCCCCTCATGCGCGCCCTCGATCAGGCCGGGAATGTCGGCCAGCACGAATTCGCGGCCGTCGATACGGGCGACGCCGAGGCCGGGATGAAGCGTCGTGAACGGATAGTCGGCGATCTTCGGCTTGGCCGCGGTGACGGCGGCAAGGAAGGTCGACTTGCCGGCATTGGGCATGCCGACCAGGCCGGCGTCGGCGATCAGCTTGAGCCTGAGCCAGATGCTGAGCTCCTCGCCTGGCTGCCCGGGATTGGCGCGTCGCGGCGCCTGGTTGGTCGAGGTCTTGAAGTGCTGGTTGCCGAAGCCGCCATTGCCGCCCTTGGCGAGCAGAAAGCGCTGGCCGACCACGGTCAGGTCGCAGATCAGCGTCTCGTTGTCCTCGGCAAAGATCTGCGTGCCCGCCGGCACCTTCAGCGTCACGTCGGCACCCTTAGCGCCCGTCATGTTGCGGCCCATGCCGTGCATGCCGGTCTTGGCCTTGAAATGCTGCTGATAGCGATAGTCGATCAGCGTATTCAGCCCGTCGACCGCTTCCACCCAGACATCGCCGCCTCGCCCGCCATCGCCGCCGTCCGGGCCGCCGAACTCGACGAATTTTTCGCGCCTGAACGACACCGAACCGGCGCCGCCGTCGCCGGAACGGATGTAAACCTTGGCTTGATCGAGGAATTTCATCGTTTCAAGTTTCTGCTATTGCGCTTGCGGGATTGCTCTAAACCAAGGCAGGGCCGAGGGCGAGGCCGAATTGCGACTAAACCGCCGGATGCCCTTTCGGCGGGCACGCGGTAGCACTGGCGGGGACTGAAGGGGCACGGGAATGAGGATCGTCACCTACAACATCCAGTACGGCATCGGCCTTGACGGCAGATACGACGTCGGCCGCATCGCCGATGCAGTGCGCGGGGCCGATGTCATCGCACTGCAGGAAGTGACCCGCAACAACCCGCGCAACGGCGACCGCGACATGGTGGCCGAGATCAGCGAGGCGCTGCCCGATTATTTCGCCGCCTATGGCAGCAATTTCGAGGTCAATATCGGCTCGCGCCTGGAGAACGGCCGCGCGATCTCGACTTCCTTCCAGCTCGGCAACATGGTGCTGTCGAAGACGCCCATTCATCTGTCGCGCAATCTCCTTCTGCCGCGCAGCCGCAGCCTCGAGACCATGAACTTCCAGCGCGGCGCGCTCGAAGCGCTGATCGAGACGCCGCTCGGCTTCATCCGCTTCTATTCCACCCATCTCGACCACCGCAGCCCGGTCGAGCGCCAGGGTCAGATCCGTTTCCTGCGCCAGCGCCTCCTGAACTACGCGCTGGAAGGCGGCGGCCTGTCGGGCATTCCCGAGATCGGCCTGCCGGACCTGCCCTATCCTGAAGCCTTCATCGTCATGGGTGACTTCAACATGCTGCCGGGCTCGCCCGAATATGTCGAGCTCGCCGGTCGCCCTGACCATGAGTTCGGCATGCCGCTGACCGCCGATCTCGCCGTCGACGTCGCCCAGCGTCTTGCGGTCGCCGACCTCATCACCTGGGTCGATCCCGACCGGCCCGCCGACAAAAGCCGCCACAAATGCATCGACTACATCTTCACCAGCGCCTCGCTCGCCAAATCGCTGAAGCGCCTGTGGTCCGATCGGGACGCCGTCGGCTCCGACCACCTGCCGCTCTGGGCGGAGTTGAACTGAGTTCTGGACTCCCCCTCATCCGGCCGCTACGCGGCCACCTTCTCCCCCAGGGGAGAAGAGATTGACGCCGGCGCTTACCTGCTCCTCTCCCCTCGGGGAGAGGCCGGATTGCCCACGAATTGCCCTTCGCAATTCGGTTGGGAATCCGGTTGAGGGGCGCCGCTCAACCTTCCGAAGCGCCTATCAATAGTGGATCCAGTTACGAAGACTGTTCCACGTCTTCCTGTCCAGCCGGTAGCGCTCGACAGGCACCTGGCCGGCGACGATCGAGTTCAGCATGCCCTGGCCGGCATACTGGAAGCCGCATTTGTGGATGACCCGGCGCGAGGCCGGATTGATCACCCTGGTCGAGGCATGCAGCACCTGGATCGAGGTCCGCTGGAAGGCGAGGTCGACGAGCGCATGCGCGGCTTCCGTGGCATAGCCGCGCTTCCAATAGGGCTCGCCGATCCAGTAGCCCAGCTCCAGGCCGCGATCGGTGGTGTTCAGGCCGGCGCAGCCGACGAAGGTGCCGCCATCCTTGAGCGTCAGCGCGTAGATGATGCCGGCGCGCCGCGACGCCGCCATGGCAAGGAAGGTGCGGCCTTCGGCTTCGCCATAGGGATGCGGCATGCGGGCCAGCATTTCGGCGACATGTCGGTTGTCGGCAAGCGTGACGAGTTGCTCGAGATCGCTTTCGCGCGGCGCGCGCATGACCAGCCGCTCAGTGGCCAGCACCGGGCAATCGATCGCGTAACTTTCGTCTTCCGTGTCTTCCGCTTCGGCAACCATTTTAGTCCTCCAGGGCAAGAAAAAATGAAAAGGAGAGAGGGAAAACCCATCTCTCCTGATCCTTTTCCTGGCCTGGCCAGACACCGGTTCCCGAGATGGGCGCCGGTGTTATGGTGCGGAACCGGCTACTCCGCAGCTTTGGTAACCGGGTTCACCGATACGTAGGTTCGGCCGTTGGCTTTTTTGTTGAAGGTGACTGCGCCGGCTTCGAGCGCAAAAAGGGTGTGGTCCGTGCCCATGCCAACATTGGTGCCCGGATGCCATTGCGTGCCGCGCTGACGGATGATGATGTTGCCGGCGACGACGGCTTCGCCGCCGAACTTCTTCACGCCCAGACGCTTGGAGTGCGAATCGCGACCATTGCGCGACGAACCGCCAGCTTTCTTGTGTGCCATTTGACTAACTCCGATGCGCCCTGAGGCGCTTGAATGGTCTTATGAACGCGTTCGCGTTCCGTTTCAAGTCCTGTAGCGGCGACGATCGCCGCCGGTAAAATTACTTCTTCGCCAGTTCCTTGGCCTGCTCGCGCCAGTCCTTGATCTGGTCGGCGCTGAACGGCATGTGCTCGTCGATCTTGGCGACGTCCTTCTCGGTGAGCTTGGCGAGCTGCGCGAAAGCGACGATGCCCTGCTCGGCGAGGTCCTTCGCCGCGACCGGGCCGATGCCCTTGATGACCGTCAGGTCGTCCGGCTCACCCCTCGGCGCCTTGAAGAGCGGCGCGGGCTTTGCCTCTTCGCCGGCAGCGGCTTCCGCCTTCGGGGCAGCTTCCTTCTTGGCCTTGGGCTCCTTTGGCGCGGCTTCGGCCTTCGCCTCGGCGACGACTTCAGCCTTGGCCTCTGCCTTGGCTTCCGGCTTGGCGGCGGCCTTCTTCGACGGCTTGGCGCCGCCCAGCAGGATCTCGGCGATCCGAACGGTGGTCAGAAGCTGGCGGTGGCCGATCTTGCGACGCGAATTCTGGCGGCGGCGCTTCTTGAAAGCGATGACGGTGCGGTTCTTGCCCTGCTCGACGACTTCCGCCGTGACCATGGCGCCATCGACGAACGGCGCGCCGAAGGTGACATTCTCGCCCTCGCCATGCGCGAGCACATTGCCGATCTCGACGATATCGCCGACCTTGGCTTCGAGTTTCTCGATCTTCAGGAGATCGTTGGCGGCGACGCGATATTGCTTGCCGCCCGTTTTGATGACTGCGAACATTTTTTGCCTTTCGCTGTTCGGTCGGCCTCGATGAACCGCCTCGGGCGGTTCGGCCGTCTTTTTGTCAGTCTGCGGGTTCAAAAAACAAGCGGCGCGGAAGAGCCTCCACGCCGAATGCGGGCTGTCCCTAACCGAAGGTTGCGCCGGAGTCAAGGCAAGCGGGCTCGTTCTGGACGATACCCACGAGCATGCCGCCGGCAAAGGAGACGTCGGCGCAGTCAACGCCGCTTTTTAAAGAAGCTGGAATTCGCTCGAATAGGGCCTTGTAACTCCAGCAGTCAGCCGTTATCTAGTGCGCCGCGCCGGCAACGGCCGACCATGACCTCGCGGAGAGGTGGCAGAGTGGTCGAATGCACCGCACTCGAAATGCGGCATACTCGCAAGGGTATCGGGGGTTCGAATCCCTCCCTCTCCGCCATCCTGCTTCGCGCTGCGCGCTTCGCAGGATCGACGCGATCCTTCGCGCCAAACAGGATGGCATCGGCAGCAGCGTGAAGCAGCACACACCGGCGTGACAAGAATCCGCTATGGTCGGTGGAATATGATCCCAAGGGACTCACCCTGCGGAGGGCCGTTCGACATGCGCTATGGACGGAATGCAACGGTATCAGGTTGGCTGCTGACCGGCCGAACCATAGCGATCGCCCTGGCAATTGCGTCCTCCATTTCGCCCGCGCACGCAGCACAGCATCGTTTGCCGAGCGGCTATAAATGGGGCCGCTGCCTGCTGGTCGTTCACGGCGAGACCCGCATATCCGGAAAATGCTCCTACCAAATAGAGAAGGGCGGCGATTTCAACATCCAGGGTCCCAAGCAGGTTTTCGCCGGCATAGACTATCCCGACACGCATAGTGGAGCGGGCGAGATGTCGAAGGATTACTGGGCCGTCATATACAAGGACGGTGATGCTTTGGCGGGCTATGCGAACGGGGATATTCGCGACACGCATGGCGAGGCAGGCGATTGGGGAGAGCTTCGCCGTGAAGGCGCCTGCTATGTCGGGAAGGACGTCAAGGTCTGCCTTTGGCGTTAGCCGCCGATCCGTTCGGTGACCCCCCTCTCAGTCGTCCCTCGCCCGGTCGATGGTCACCGTCGCCGAGGTTCCGACCACCAGCCCTGCCTTCGTGGCGGCATCGCCGTCCAGCGCGATATGCACTGGAACGCGCTGCGCCAGCCGCACCCAGGTGAAGGTCGGGTTGATGTCCGCCAGCAGCGTCCCGGAGGTGCGTTCGCGGTCCTCGATGCCGGCGGCTATGCTTGCGACATGGCCCGAAAGCGACGATTTCCATCCCATCGGTCGGATCATTGCCCTGGCGCCCACCTCGATGCGCGGCAGTTTCGTCTCCTCGAAATAGCCGTCGATGCGGACGGTATCGGTGTCGACCAGCGCCATCGTGGCCGCGCCCGTCGTGACATAGTCGCCGGGTCGAAGGCTGAGATTGGTGATGATACCATTGACGGGCGCCCTGACTTGCGCGCGGTCGAGGTTGAGCTGCGCCAGGTCGCGCGCAGCACTTGCCTGCAGGCTCTCCGACTCCGCCTCGGCCACGCTCGATTGCGCCTCCTCGATCTGCTGGACGCTGACCGCCGAGGCCGTCAGGCGCTTAAGACGTTCCAGATTTCTCCTCGCCTGGTCAAGCATCGCCTGCCGGCCTTCGACCACTGCCTGCGCCTGCGCGAGAGCGACGGCAAAGCGCTGGCGGTCGACCTCGAACAGCACATCGCCCTTCTTCACCGCTTGGTTGTCCTTGACCAGGACCTCCGCCACGAGGCCTGAAACGTCGGGCGTGACGCCCACGACATCGGCGCGCACATGCGCGTCGCGCGTCCATGGGGCATTCATGTTGTCGTCCCAAAGCTTCCAGGCGGCAACGCAGGCGACGGCGACGACGGCAAGCGTGACGAGGACCCTGCCGGTCAGTCGAAGAAGACGGTATTTCATGAGAACAGCCGATTTGAGAGCGAGGACATTGCCCCGAGGATGAGGATGTAAAGCGCGAGGTTGAAAAGCGCCCGGTGCCAGACGAGCGAATAGAGGCCGGTCCATGACAGAACCTGCCAGACGATCCGGGCCACGACGAAGGCCGCCAGCGTCGTGACCAGAAGCCCCGGCAGATAGATGCCGCCAATGCTGATATCGTTCTGCATGTGAACTACTCCGCTACCAGGAGCATCGGCTCCGGCACTGTCGAATGAACGGGTGGCGCCGCGTTTCGGAACAGCGCGCGCCGCAACCCGACCAGCGCGTCGGCGGATCGGCGAGCCGGCTTGGCCTGACGGCCCGCGACGATGGCAAGCGCGGCGTCGATGCGCTCGCGCAGCCCCGGCGACGCCTGAACGGGCTCGCCGAGCCTGAGGCGTTCCTTGAACAGGTCGGCGATGGCGGACAGCACATCGCCGATCGCCTTGCCCTCGTCGGATGTAAGTCGGCCGCGCAGCCGTTGCAGCTCCACGATGTTGAGGCCCAGCCTGATTTCCGCATAGCCGTCAATGGTCGACAGCTCCTTGTTTTCCATTGCCGCGAGCCGGGGAACGAGCTGCCCTAGGCGATCGAGCATGCGCCCGGCCAGCCTGCGCTGGTCGTCGGCGCGCTCGCCGGCGGCGAGCTGGGCAAGGTCGGACCAGCCGGCATGCACCAGCCGCCGGGCGGCGATCTCGCCGCCGAAGGGCCTGACCACCAGCGTCCACAGAAGCGCGAAACCGACGCCGGCGAGCGCTGCGAGCCCTCCGCCCGCGAAGGAGGTGAAATCGGCGGAGAACCTGTCGCTGAGCGCGATGAACGACGCGGTGTTAACGGTGAGCAGCATCGCCAGCATGTTGAGCTGGGGCCTTGGAATGAGAGTTCCAAGCACAAGGAATGGCGGCGCCAGCACGAGAACCAGCAAGGGAAAGCTCTGGATCGAGGGCAGGATGGCGAATTGATAGGCCGCGGTGACCACCAGGCTCACCGTGCACCAGATGAACATCGACAGGAGAAGCGGCGCTGGCCGGTCGGTCGCCGCGAAGAACGAGCATCCGACCGCCACCATGAGCACGAATCCGGAGCCTTCGGCCCAGCCCGAATAGATCCACAGGGCGCAGGCGATCAGGATGGCGACGATCACCGAAGCGGCATAGAAGAACAGCATTCCATAATCGTGATGGCGGGTGCGCGAGAAGGTGCGCCGCCGCCGGAAGGCGAGCCTTTCGCCGCCGGATTCGCCGCTTGCGATCTGCTTCTTCAGGACGAGGCAATCGTGCCAGGCATCGACGATCTCGCGCAGCCGGGCGAGCGCGCTGTCGAGGATCAGGCTACTCCAGTCGACGGCATAGGCGGGCGGACGCAAATCGGCAATGCGCGAGCGCAGCGCAACGGCGCGCCCTGGATCCGCCACGGCCTGAAGCCATGCACCTATGTCGTCGAGCAGGGCCATGAGATCGTCGCGCAGCACCCGATCCTGCGATCGCAGTTCGTGAAGCCGGTCATCGAGCGACGAGAGCAACGGAAGCAGCAGCATGAGACGCCCGCGCAATTGCCGCGCCTGGCGCGTAAGCCCGTGCGTCTGGTGATCGTATCCAAGCTGGCTGATGAGGATGTCGAACCCGGAAATGTCGGATGCCAGCTTCTGCCGGACGGGAGCTGCCGGCCGGGCCGCGCCCTCGCCTCGCAGGATCTCACTCGCCCAGGCAGCGGCGTCGCCCAGCCAGTTGGAAATGCGCGACGACATCAGCGAAGACAGCCCTATCGGGAACACAAGCTGCGCGACCACGCTGGCGCAGACGATGCCGAGGATGATCTCCTGGCTGCGGGCCGAGGCGATATCGAAGATCGTCTGGGGTGCGTCGACGGCCGGCAGGGCGATCAGCGGCAGCGAATAGCCGGCCAGCATGAAGACGTAGCTGCGCGGCGTGCGATCGAGCATCGAAATGTAGAGCAGCACCCCGGTCCACAGCGCCACGACGATGCTCATCAACAGCGGCGAATTGACGAAGGCCGGCAAAAGGAGGACGGATCCCGCAGCGCCGATCAGCGTGCCGAGCGCGCGGTAGAGCCCCTTGGACGAAGTTGCGCCGGCAAGCGGATTGGCCACGACATAGACGGCCGCCATGGCCCAATAAGGCCGCGGCAGGTCGAAGCACAGCGCTATGTAGAGCGCCAGCATCGAGGCGAGGAACGCCTTGATCGAAAACAGCCAGTCCTGCCAGGAGGGAAGCGTCATGGGTTTGGTTCTCGCGCCCGCCTCCTCGCCGGCGGGCGACACGGTTGGCTAGCGGTTGATGTCGACATCCTTGGTTTCGCGTCCGATCAGCAGGGCAACCAGCGTGAGCATCGCCATGGCCGAGAGGTAGACGCCGACCCAGAAAGGTCCGCCGCCCATGCTCCAGAGCGCCACGGCGATGAAGGGCGCGACCGCAGCGCCGAGGATCGACGACACGTTGTAGGAGATGCCGGAGCCGGTGTAGCGCACATTGGCCGGGAAGAGCTCCGGCAGCAGCGCGCCCATCGGACCGAAGGTCATGCCCATCAGGCTGAAGCCGATGATGAGCCACGCCATGACGCCGGCGCTGCCGGCATGCAGCATCGGCACCCAGGAGAGCCCGAAGATCGCAATGGCGACGGTGATTGAGATCAGCGTGCGGCGCCGGCCCCAGCGGTCCGCCCAGGGGCCCGAGACCATGGTGAAGACGCCGAAGAAGACCACGCCGATGATCATCATCAGCACGAAGGTCGTGTAATCGTAGCCGAGGCCGGGCACGGCGGCCGTAGGCGCTGCGCGGCCGTAGCTCAGTGAAAACGTCGTCATCAGGTAGAACAGGACGTAGGTGGCAAGCATGTAGAAGGTGCCGAGGACGAGCTCCTTCCAATGCGTGCCGACGACCGAGGCCAGCGGCACCTTCCTGACCTTGCCGGCGCGCACGGTGTTGTCGAAGGCGGCGCTCTCGACCAGGTTCAGCCGCACCCATAGGCCGATAGCCACCATGATCAGCGAAAAAAGGAACGGGATGCGCCAGCCCCAGGACAGGAAGGTCAGCGACGGCCGTGACGGATCGTCCGACGGCAGTATGGCGGCGATGATCAGGAACAGGCCGTTGGCGATGATGAAGCCGATCGGCGCGCCCAGCTGCGGGAAAGTGCCGTAGACGGCGCGCTTGCCTTTCGGCGCATTCTCGGTCGCGACCAGCGCCGCGCCGCTCCACTCCCCGCCGAGCGCGAAGCCCTGGGCCAGGCGCAACACGACCAGCAGGGCCGGCGCCAGCCATCCGGCGCTCGCGTAAGTCGGAAGCAGGCCGATCAGGAATGTCGCCAGCCCCATGGTAAGCAGCGCGCCGACCAGCGTGATTTTGCGGCCGCGCCGGTCGCCGAGATGGCCGAAGAAGATCGCGCCCAGCGGGCGCGCGATCATGGCGGCGCCAAACACCGCGAAAGAGGCGAGCAGCGCCGTCGTGTCGTTGCCGGCGGGAAAGAACAAATGCGGGAACACGAGCACCGCCGCCGTGGCATAGACATAGAAATCGTAGAACTCGATGGTGGTGCCGATCAGGCTGGCAAGGATCACCCTTGAACGCGGATTGGCGGGGGAAGCTATTGGCACTGCGTCGAGAGCAACGGACATCGAAAACACCTTCGAGGGAATCGGCCAAGGCCGGCCCCTGGATCGAGAACGGAGACTTGGTGAGAGCCGATCTCTCCGGATACAACGGATCGATCGCGCCACCTCGCCGATATAGATTGCATCCTAATAGATTGTATGCGAATAATTAGCAATGGAAAATGAACGGTCCAGAAGCCGCGAAACCATCGGCCAGATCATAACCAATGTGGCGCGTCTCTGGCGCCGTACCGCCAACGAGCGGCTGGATCGCTGCGGGTTATCCCACGCCATGGCCATGCCTCTCCTGGCACTGTGGCAGTTGGGCGGCGAAGCCCGCCAGGGCGCCGTTGCCGAACAGGCCGGCCTCGAAGGTCCTTCGCTGGTCCGGCTTCTCGATCTCCTGGTGGCGGAAGGCCTGGTCGCCAGGCGGGAGGACCCAAGCGACCGCCGGGCCAAGATCGTGTCGCTGACCAAGGACGGCGAGGCGCGGATGAAGACCATCAACACCGTGCTCGCCGAGCTCCGGCACGAGCTGGTTTCGCTCATCGGCGACGAAGAGCTCGAGACCGCCTCCGCCGTGCTGCGTCAGATCCAGGCGGAACTCGCCAACAAGCTCGGCGAGAGCTGAGCAGCGTGCATCCAATAGTGAAGGCATGCGCCCCTCAGTACTTATCCCAGCAACGTCACACGTTCGAGGAGGCGCCCTTCCCGGCATGCCGCTCCCAGATCGGCTGGAGCCGGCGGCGGAATCCCTGGTGCTGCCCTCTCTTTCGGCAAGCACCGATCTCGACGATGACGAGGATGGGCAAGCCCCATGGCTGGACCGGGCCAGCGCGTCTCCAGCCACCAACCCCTGGCGAGATACGGGCGCAACGATCCGTGCCCTTGTGGAAGCGGCAAGAAATGCTGCCTTGCCAGCTGATGCGAAATGGCCGGCCCGCCGCCAGGCCCCGGCAAGGCCTCAGTCCAACCCGTCGGCCTGATGCGCCGCAATCGCAGCTAAAAACACCTCGCCGAACTCCTTGAGCTTGGCCGCGCCCACGCCGTTCACCTCAGCGAAATCGTCGAGGTCTTGCGGACGGCGCTCGGCCATGTCGATCAGGGTACGGTCGGAGAACACCACATAGGCCGGCACCTGGCGTTCCTTGGCGAGCCGCAGCCTCAGCGTCTTGAGCGTCGCTAGAAGCGATGCATCGACGCCCTCGCCATCCATGGCGGAGCCTTGCGCGGCACGCTTCCTGCCGCGCGCGAGACGGTCCCGGCCCTCGACACGATACTGGAACGCAACCGCGCCACGCCCGAGCGCGCGGCCGCTTTCCGAGATGACGAGGCCGCCATGGCCGTCGGGATCAGGCGTCAGGAAACCGCCGGCGACAAGTTGCCGGACGAGCGACAGCCAGATCGGCTTCCTGTGCATGATGCCGGTCCTGAAGCTTTCGAGCTTCTGATGGCCTCTCGCCAGCACCTTTTCGGTCTCGTGACCAAGCAGGATATCGATGACATGGGCGGCGCCGAAACGCTCGCCGCTCTGCGCGATCGCCGCAAGGATGATGCGCGCCTCGGCGCTGCCGTCGGCGCGCGGCGCCTGATCGAGGCAGTTGTCGCAATTGCCGCAGGCTTGCGCCTCCTCGCCGAAATAACCGAGCAGCACCTGGCGCCGGCACTGCGCCGTCTCGCAATAGCCGATCAGCGTGTCGAGCCGGCGATGCGACCGTCTTTTGTGCTCGGGCGAGGCATCCTCCTCGTCGATGAACATCCGGCGCGTGCGGATGTCGCCGGCGCCGTACAGCATATGCGCTTCCGCCGCCCGGCCGTCGCGCCCGGCGCGGCCGATCTCCTGGTAATAGGCCTCCAGGCTGCCCGGCAGGTCGGTGTGGAAGACATAGGCGACGTCGGGCTTGTCGATACCCATGCCGAAAGCGATCGTCGCCACCATGACGACGCCCGACAGGCTCATGAACGCGTTCTGGTTCGCCTCCCGCGCCTCCTTGCTCATGCCGGCATGGTAAGCAAGCGCCCGCACGCCGTTCTTCTCCAGGAAGGCCGCCATCTCCTCCGTCTTGCGGCGCGACAGGCAATAGATGATGCCGCTCTTGCCCTGGTGGCGCTCGATGAAGCGCAGCAGCTGGCGCTTGCTGTCCTGCTTGGCCTCTATCGTCAGCTTGATGTTGGGCCGGTCGAAGCCCAGCACCAGGGTTTCGGCGCGCCCGGCGAACAGCCGCGCCTCGATATCGGCGCGCGTCGCCTCATCCGCCGTCGCCGTCAGCGCGATGATCGGCACTTGCGGAAAGAGCACGCGCAGCCGCGACAGGTCCTCATATTCGCGCCGGAAGGCCGGCCCCCATTGCGAGATGCAATGCGCCTCGTCGACGGCGATCAGACCGACGTCGAGCCGCGACAGCGCGTCCAGCATCCGCTCCGTCATCAGTCGTTCCGGCGCCAGATAGAGCAGCCGCGTCTGCCCGGACGCCACGCGGCGCCAGGCCGCCACATTGGTCTCGCGGTCGAGCGAGGAATTGATGGTGCCGGCGGCCACGCCGGCAAGGCGCAAGGCGGCGACCTGGTCCTGCATCAGCGCCACCAGCGGCGACACCACGATGGTGAGCCCGCCCTTGACCAGCGCCGGAACCTGATAGCAGAGCGATTTGCCGGCGCCTGTCGGCATCACCGCCAGCACGTGCCGTCCGGAGAGCAGCGCCTCGATCACTGTCGCCTGTCCGGGACGGAAATCGTCGAAGCCGAACACGTCCTTCAGGACGCGCCGCTTGTGGTCCTCGTCCCGGATGCTCGCTGCCTGTGCCGGCATCAGGCAGACACCGGACAGGAATTCGTTTTCGGAATTATGTGAAGACCAGCCAAGTGATTCATCCGTGCGATGCCCTGGAGTAGCGCAGCCGCCATCCGGCGACAACGACGCTTGGAGCAATTCCAGGAAAGTGTGTATCGGTTTTCCGTCCGGAATTGCGCGGAAACAAAGACCAGAGTGGTTCAGCAATCCCGCGGGACGCTGAACCATTCTGGCGGATCGGCCGGGGAGTTCCGACGGCGCATTCCGCGGTGCTATAACGCCAGGCCGCCTGCTGCCGGCGGCGGCCGACGCAAAAGGACCCTTCGCATGATCGATCCCGCCACGCTCATCACCTACGTAGCCGTCGTGTTCGGCTTCGTCTTCATTCCGGGGCCGGCGACGCTGCTCACGGTCGCGCGGGCGACGAGCTCAGGCACGAAGATCGGCATAACCACCGGCGCCGGCGTCGCCGCGGGCGATGTGATCCACACCATCATGGCCATCGTCGGCATCTCGGCCATCATCGCCGCCTCGGCGACGCTGTTCAGCATCGTCAAATACATCGGCGCGGCCTATCTCCTTTACCTCGGCATCCGCGCCATGCTCGAAAAGGCGCCGGCCTGGCGGGCAGGACGCTGCCCATCGCGGCGGGCAAGGCCTTCCGGCAGGCGATCCTGACCGAAGTGCTCAATCCGAAGACCGCTTTGTTCTTCCTGGCCTTCCTGCCGCAATTCGTGCATCCGCAAGGCGGTTTCGTGGTGCTGCAGCTGATGCTGCTCGGCATCATCTTCGTCCTGCTCGGGCTCTTCAGCACCTTCGTCTTCGCCGTCAGCGCGGGCGGCCTGGGTTCCTTCCTGCGCCGCCATCCGGCGGTGCTGAAATGGCAGGGCAAGGTGGTCGGCGGCATCTATTGCGCGCTCGGCATACGCCTGGCGCTGCAGCAGCGCTGAAGTCGTTCAGCCGGATATGTCGGATCGAACCCAGTCAGGCATGCCATAGCCGAATTCGCGACAGAAGGCTTGCATGGGCGCAAGCGCGGCCGGCGACAGCTCTCGTTGAAGATAGGCACGATAGTCTTCGTTGCGCTCCCACTTGCGCAGCGAACGTGAGTGGATGGGGCGCCCGCCGTCCCCGGTCACCGGCACTCTCGGGCGAAGTCCGAACCGGCTTGCGATCCGTTGTTGCACGGCGTCCGGATCGGCGATCGTGTCTTCGTAGCGCAGGTAAAGAATATCCCGCGCCGGCTGCGCCTTTCGCAAGCTCAGCAGGGCGTCGTATTCCAGAACCCAGCGGTCGGCCATGGTATGGAATCGACGCTCCTTCATCGTCTGCGGATGCACGCTGGTGAGCACATCCAAGGGGTGCCGAACGCAATAGATGAGACCGATGTCGGCGGGCAGTTTCGCAAAATGGGCGAAGGCCCGGTAATCGCGCTTGACGACCAGATTGTTTTCCTGGCGATCCAGCAGATAGAACTTCGTGTGCCGCGCCTCGCGCGGCCAGACGAAAGTATCCTCGAAGCTTTCCATGACGCGTTGCGTCAGGGTCGTCCCGCTGCGCGCGCAGCCGGCTATGAATATCTTGTTGGTCCGCGCGGCCCGCGCATTCGGCCTCGACCGCCAGCGAATTTTCACGGCCGTCACAAGGCGATTGAGCTCCCTGCTCGATCGGGTAACCAGAAAACGGACAGCCGCCTGAAGTTTCCGCACAATCCCCCATCCCCCGATCGCACCGGATCACATTGCCGTGACCGCCATTAGCTGATTGGCCGATATGCGGGCGGGTTTCAAGGGTTGGAGACTCAAGGGGACTGTTAAACCTATCTTTACCCTGCTGCGGCACCGTTGCCCTCCTGCGGCGATGTTTGAGTACCGCGGCGGCGCGATGAGCGCCCAGGCAACAAACCCGCGCCCGACGGCGCGGGTTTTCCTTTTGGTACTCAGCCCAGGAAATCGGCCCGGCAAGGCGCGAAGCTGTCGACCAGGCGGCCGGCCTCCAGCGCCTTGACGCCGTGCACGAGATTGGACGGCACGATGAAGCTGCTTCCTGTTTCGAGGATCTCCGATCGGCCGTCGACGGTGACCTCGAAGCGTCCCTCGGCGACGTAGCTTGCCTGGACGTGCGGATGCGAATGCAGCGCCCCAACGCCGCCTTTCTCGAAGGCGAACTCGACCATCATCAGTTCATCGGTGTGCACCAGCACGCGCCGCTTGCTGCCGTCTGCCGTCGGCTCCCAGGCTTTTTTGCCCGCATGGGAAAAGATTTCGGTCATCGTTCAACGTCCGTTCGAAATTGGCGGGAAAACGGTCACCGCGCCAGCCAGCCGCCATCGACCGGCACCGTCGCGCCGTGAATATAGTCCGACGCCCGTGCCAGCAGGAACACGGCTGCGTCGCCGATATCGTCGGCCCGTCCCCAGCGCGCCGCCGGGATGCGTCCGAGGATGGCGGCGCTGCGGTCCGGGTCGGCGCGCAAGGCCTCGGTGTTGTTGGTCTCGACATAGCCCGGCGCGATGCCGTTGACGTTGATGCCTTTCGCCGCCCATTCGCAGGCGAGCAGCCTTGTGAGGCCGAGCACGCCGTGCTTCGAGGCCGTGTAGGAAGCGACGCGGATGCCGCCCTGGAAACTCAGCACCGAGGCGATGTTGACGATCTTGCCGCGCCGTCCGGGCTCCGCCAGCACGCGCCTTGCGAAACCCTGGCAGAGCCGGAACACGGCCTTCAGATTGACGTCCATCACCTCGTCCCAATCAGCTTCGCTGAGGTCGACCGCATCGGCGCGCCGGATGATGCCGGCATTGTTGACGAGGCCGTCGAGCGGGCCGCTCTCGCCCCAGACCCGGTCGAGCATGGCTGCTGCCTCGGCAGGGTCGCCAAGGTCGGTCTTCACCGCTTCGAAGCTGCCGCCCGCGGCCGCGACTTTCCCTGCGGTGTCGTCCATCGCCGAACGGCCGACGCCGACGACCAGGCCGCCGGCCCGCGCGACCGACACGGCGATGCCTTGCCCGATGCCTGTGTTGGCGCCGGTGACCAGGATGCGCTTGCCCGTGAGGCTGAAGGCGGAAAGATCGCTCAAGCTCGTCATGCCTTTCGCTTGCCGCCAATCGAAGGACCGGTCGTTCCGTGGCGCCGCGTCTTCACAGACGATACGATTTCTTGGCAAGTATATAGGCCAACTCCCCGGCCAGCTCATGCGCCTCGTCCTCCCGCAGTCGACGCTCGGCGACGAGGCGCGCCAGGAAGGCGCAGTCGACGCGGCGCGCGACGTCATGGCGCGCCGGGATCGAGGGGAAGGCGCGCGTGTCGTCGTTGAAGCCGACTGTGTTGTAGAAGCCGGCCGTTTCCGTGGTCATCTCGCGGAAGCGGCGCATGCCTTCCGGGCTGTCGTGGAACCACCAGGCCGGTCCGAGCTTCAGCGCCGGATAGACGCCGGCAAGCGGCGCCAGCTCGCGCGCATAGCTCGACTCGTCGAGCGTGAACAGGATGACCGTGAGGTCGCGTTCCAGCCCGACGCAGTCGAGCAGCGGCTTCAGCGCCGTCACATAATCGGTGCGGGTCGGGATGTCGAACCCCTTGTCGCGCCCGAACTTCTGGAAAACGGAAGGCGAATGATTGCGCCATGATCCAGGATGGATCTGCATCACAAGGCCATCGTCACGGCTCATCTTGGCCATTTCGGTCAGCATCTGGGCGCGGAACAGTTTTCGCTCGCGGCCGTCCTCCGAGCCACGGCGGATGCGGTTGAACAGCTCCTCAGCCGCCGCATCGGAGAGATTGGCGGTCTCGGCGGTTGGATGGCCGTGATCGGACGAAGTGGCGCCGAATTCCTTGAAATAGGCGCGCCGCTTTCGGTGCGCCTCGAGATAGCCGGCCCAGCTGGCGGTGTCGCATCCGGTGATTTCGCCGAGCCGATCGAGATTGGAGGCAAACCCCTCGAAATCGGGATCGACCACGGCGTCCGGCCGGTAGGCGGTGACGACGCGGCCGCTCCAGCCGCTGTCGCGGATCGCCCGGTGCCATTTGAGGTCGTCGAGCGCGCCCTCGGTGGTGGCGATCACCTCGATGTTGAACCGCTCGAACAGCGCGCGCGGGCGATAGTCGTCGCGTTGCAGCAGCGTTGCGATCGTATCGTAGGTGCGGTCGGCGCTGGCCGCGGTGAGCGGCTCCTCGATGCCGAACTGATGCTCGAACACATGGTCGAGCCAGAGCCGCGTCGGCGTGCCGCGGAAGAGAAAGTAATGCTCGGCGAAGCGTCGCCAGATCGTCCGGCCGTCGGTCTCGACCGGCGCGCCATCGAGCGTCGCGACGCCGAGTTCCTCCAGCCGCACGCCATGGCTGAGCAGCATGCGGAAAATGTAGTGGTCCGGCACGATCAGCAGCTGCGCGGGATCAGGAAACGGCTCGTTGAGCGCATACCAGCGCGGGTCGGTATGACCATGCGGGCTGACGATGGGCCGGTCTTTCACGCCGGCGTAGAGGGCGCGCGCGAGCGAAAGCAGGCGCCCCTCGGCGGCAAACAGCAGATCCGGATCGGTCAATGCGGCCACGTCGATCCCTCCTCCGGCGACCCACCGGTAGGATCCGGGAGAAATGCTGTCAACACACGAAAAGCTGCGCCCTCGCCTGCCCCGCGGCCATTGTCGGCGGCGGTGACGAGTGCTACGCCGCCATCCCATCTTGCCGTCATCCTTGGCGGCCTGGCCGCAAGCGATTGGAGACTTCACATCCGATGAAGAAGTGCCTGTCGAACCTGACGATTGCGAATGTGCCGGCCGCCATCCCGCGCTATGACCGCCGCGCCGTCACGCCCGGCATCGTCCATCTTGGCGTCGGCGCTTTTCACCGCGCCCATCAGGCGGCCTATGTCGACGCCTGCCTGGCGGACGGCGAAAGCGATTGGGGCATTGTCGGTGTCTCGCTGCGCAGCCCGGACACGCGCGACGCGCTTGAGCCGCAGGATGGGCTCTACACGCTGGCAATCCGGGACAGCGCCGGCGAACAGCTGCAGGTCATCGGCTCGATCCAGTCCTTGCTCGTCGCTCCGGAGGACCCCGGCGCGGTGCTCGCCGCGCTGACCGATCCGCGTACCCGCATCGTCACGCTCACCATCACCGAGAAGGCTTATCTGAGGGCCGCCGACGGCACGCTCGACAGCGCGCATCCCGACATCGTCCACGACCTGGCCAACCCCGGATCGCCGAAGACGGCGCATGGCTTTCTCGCCGAAGCGCTGGCGCGCCGCAGCATTGCCGGCACGCCCTCTTTCACCGTGCTCTGCTGCGACAACTTGCCGGCAAACGGCGCCACGCTGCACCGGCTGCTGATCGAATTCGCGAAGCTGCGCGATGCCGATCTCGCGCGCCACGTCGCCAATGAAGTCGCCTTCCCGTCTTCCATGGTCGACCGGATCGTGCCGGCGACCACCGATGCCGACCGGGCGCGCATCGCCGACGAGCTTGGCCTTGATGACGCCTGGCCGGTGATGACTGAGCCGTTCCGGCAATGGGTGATCGAAGACCGTTTCCCGGCTGGCCGGCCGGCCTGGGAGAAATTCGGCGTCACCATGGTCGAGGATGTCGGCCCCTTCGAGGACATGAAGCTCAGGCTGCTCAATGGCGCGCATTCCGGCATCGCCTATCTCGGCCTGCTAAGCGGCCATGCCACCGTCGACCGCGCCTTCGCCGATCCGGCAATAAGGCAGTTCGTCGATCGGCTTTGGGCCGAGGCCATTCCAACGCTGCCGCAGGATGCCGGGCTCGACCCGTTCCCCTACACGGCCGAACTCGCCCAACGCTTTTCCAACACCGCGCTCGCCCACCGCACCGCGCAGATCGCCAATGACGGCAGCCAGAAGCTGCCGCAGCGTATCGTCGCTTCCGCGCTTGCCCGGCTGGAGACAGGCCTGCTGCCGGAACATCTGTCGCTGGTTGTCGCCGCCTGGATCGCGGCATGCGCCGCGCGCGGCGGGAACTTGCCGCAAGGCCATTTCGCCGATCCGCTCGATGCCGCCCTCGCCGACCTGTTCGGCCGCAATCTGCCGACGGCGACAACAGCCGAGGCCGTGTTCGACCTCGCCGGCTTCGCCATAGGCCACACGGAGCGCCAGAGGCTGATCGGGTTTGTCGCCACGCATCTGGTCCATTTCAAGCAAGGTGGTCCGAAGCTGGCCTTTGCCGCGCTCGGCATCGGCAACGAGCCACCCAGATTGGCTGAGTAACAGCTCGCCCGCCTACCCGCCAGGGATTGCGCCCCCTGCAGCGCGAAACTGTCTCGCAAACGGCAAAACAAAAAAGCGGGGCAAGCCCCGCTTTTTCAACCTTGTGTTCGCAACAACGATCAGGCTGGCAGCAGCGCGCCTTCCAGCGTGGTGAGCTGGCTGAGGAACTGCTCCGCCTTACTGCGGCTCTCGTCGTCCTTGGCGTCGGCGGCATCTTCCTTGGCCTCCTGGATACGGCGAGCCAGATCGGCGCGATCGATATCGTTCACATGCGTCGCCGATTCGGCAAGCAACGTGCAGCCGGAAGGCAGGATGTCGGCGAAACCGCCGAACACGACGAAGCGCTCTTCCTTGCCGCCCGCGGTCTTTATCGTGACGACGCCGGGCTTGATGGTCGTCATGACCGGCGCGTGCTGCGCCATCACCGTCATCTCGCCTTCGGCGCCCGGGATAACGACCGATTCGACCTGCTCGGAAACCAGCAGCTTTTCCGGCGAGACCAGTTCGAATTTGAAAGCTTCAGCCATGTTCAATTTAGCGGGTAGGGAATAGTGAGTAGTCAGTAGTGAAGGGACGCAACCGCCCGAATCACACCGCTACTCACTACTCACTACTCACTACTCCCTATTCGCTTTCTTATGCCGCTTCAGCCGCCAGGCGCTGGGCCTTCTCGACCGCCTCGTCGATGCCGCCGACCATGTAGAAGGCGGCTTCCGGCAGGTGGTCGTAGTCGCCGGCGCAAAGGCCCTTGAAGCCCTTGATGGTGTCGGCGAGGTCGACCAGCTTGCCCGGCGAGCCGGTGAACACTTCGGCGACGAAGAACGGCTGCGACAGGAAGCGCTCGATCTTGCGAGCGCGGGCAACCGTCTGCTTGTCCTCTTCCGACAGCTCGTCCATGCCAAGGATGGCGATGATGTCCTGCAGCGACTTGTAGCGCTGAAGGATCGACTGCACCTGGCGGGCGACCTGGTAGTGCTCCTCGCCGACGACCATCGGGTCGAGCATGCGAGAGGTCGAGTCCAGCGGATCGACGGCCGGGTAGATGCCCTTTTCAGAGATCGCGCGGTTGAGCACGGTCGTGGCGTCGAGGTGGGCGAAGGAGGTCGCCGGCGCCGGATCGG
The DNA here is from genome assembly GCF_006439355.1 of Mesorhizobium sp. B4-1-3. GTDB lineage: Bacteria > Pseudomonadota > Alphaproteobacteria > Rhizobiales > Rhizobiaceae > Mesorhizobium. The sequence goes on along the minus strand of NZ_VFTG01000009.1, from coordinate 18,122 downwards.
TCAAGTCGTCGGCCGGAACGTAGATCGCCTGCACCGAGGTGATCGAGCCCTTGGTCGTCGTCGTGATGCGCTCTTGCAGCGCGCCCATGTCGGTGGCGAGCGTCGGCTGGTAACCCACGGCCGACGGAATGCGGCCGAGCAGCGCCGACACTTCCGAGCCCGCCTGCGTGAAGCGGAAGATGTTGTCGACGAAGAACAGCACGTCCTGGCCCTGGTCGCGGAAATATTCGGCGACGGTGAGGCCGGTCAGGCCGACGCGGGCGCGGGCGCCCGGCGGCTCGTTCATCTGGCCGTACACGAGCGCTGCCTTCGAGCCCTGGCCGCCGCCCTTCTTGTTGACGCCCGATTCGATGAACTCGTGATAGAGGTCGTTGCCTTCGCGGGTGCGCTCGCCGACGCCGGCGAACACCGAGAAGCCGCCGTGAGCCTTGGCGACGTTGTTGATCAGTTCCTGGATCAGCACGGTCTTGCCGACGCCGGCGCCGCCGAACAGGCCGATCTTGCCGCCGCGGGCGTAAGGTGCGAGCAGGTCGAGAACCTTGATGCCGGTGACCAGGATCTGCGCTTCCGTCGACTGGTCGACATAGGCCGGGGCTGGCTGATGGATGGCGCGCAGCTCGACGGCGTCGACCGGGCCTGCCTCGTCGACCGGCTCGCCGATGACGTTGATGATGCGGCCGAGCATGCCAGGACCCACCGGAACCGAGATCGGCGCGCCGGTGTCAAAGACATCCTGGCCGCGGACCAGGCCTTCGGTCGAATCCATGGCGATGCAGCGCACGGTGTTCTCGCCGAGATGCTGGGCGACCTCGAGCACGAGGCGATTGCCGACATTGTCGGTTTCCAGCGCGTTCAGAATGGCCGGCAGATGATCTTCGAACTGCACGTCGACGACGGCGCCGATGACCTGGCGGACCTTGCCGGCAGCGCCGACGCGCTTGGCCGCAACGCTGGCCGCGGAAGCCGCGGCGTTGGCCGGAGCGGCCGCCTTCTTCGCCGGAGCGGCGGCCTTCGCGGCTGCTGCCGGGGCCTTTGCCGCCTTCGGGGCCGGTGCCTCCTTGGCCGCGGTCTTCGGGGTAGCTGCTTTCGCCATCGTCTTTGCCCTTTTCGTCTATCCGTTGTTCACGCCGCTGCGAGGTCTCGGACCCCGCCCGCGCGTGCCTAGAGCGCCTCGGCGCCCGAAATGATCTCGATCAGTTCCTTGGTGATCTGCGCCTGCCGCTGGCGGTTGTAGGTGATCGACAGCTTGTTGATCATGTCGCCGGCATTGCGCGTCGCATTGTCCATCGCGCTCATCTTGGCGCCCATCTCGCCGGCCGCGTTTTCAAGCAGCGCGCGGAAGATCTGCACCGCGATGTTGCGCGGAATCAGGTCGGAGAGGATCTCGCCCGGCTCCGGCTCGTACTCGTAGACGGCATTGCCGCCGTTGGTCGCCTCGGGAGCGGTCGACCCGGCGGCCCCCGCCGGAATGATCTGCTGCGCCGTCGGAATCTGGCTGATCACCGACTTGAACTGCGAATAGAACAGCGTGCAGATGTCGAAGCCGCCCTCGTTGAAGAGGTGGATGACCTTGCGCGCGATCGCATCGGCATTGACGAAGCCCAGCGTTTTCACTTCGCGGAGGTCGACGCGCTCGAGGATCATCGAAGCATAGTCGCGGCGCAGGATGTCATAACCCTTCTTGCCGACGCAGATGATCTTCACCTGCTTGCCGTCGGCCAGCAGCCGGCGGATGTGGTCGCGGGCGAGACGCGCGATCTGCGAATTGAAGCCGCCGCACAGGCCGCGCTCGGCCGTGCAGACGATGAGCAGATGCACATCGTCCCGGCCAGTGCCCGTCATCAGCGCCGGGGCATCGCCGCCACCGCCGATCGCCTGGGTGATGTTGGCCAGAACCGCGCCCATGCGCTCGGAATAGGGTCTGGCTGCTTCCGCCGCTTCCTGCGCGCGACGCAGCTTCGCCGCGGCGACCATCTGCATCGCCTTGGTGATCTTCTGCGTCGCCTTGACGGAGGCGATACGGTTACGAAGGTCTTTTAACGAAGCCATGCTTCAAACCTGATCCCGTCCAGCTTCGTTCAAGCGAAGGTCTTGGCGAAGGCGTCGATCTCGGCCTTGAGCTTGGCGCGCAAATCGTCCGATAGCGCCTTCTCCTTGCGGATAGCATCGAGCACGTCCTTGCCGGCCGAGCGCATGTGGCTGAGCAGGCCATGCTCGAACTTGCCGACCTGGTTCAGCGGCAGCTTGTCGAGATAGCCGTTGACGCCGGCGAAGATCACCGCGACCTGCTCCTCGACCTTGAGCGGCGAGAATTGCGGCTGCTTGAGCAGCTCCGTCAGGCGCGAACCGCGATTGAGCAGACGCTGCGTTGCCGCGTCGAGGTCGGAGCCGAACTGCGCGAAGGCAGCCATTTCGCGGTACTGCGCGAGCTCGCCCTTGATCGAGCCGGCGACCTGCTTCATCGCCTTGATCTGCGCCGAGGAGCCGACGCGCGACACCGACAGGCCGACGTTCACCGCCGGGCGGATGCCCTGGAAGAACAGGTTGGTTTCGAGGAAGATCTGGCCGTCGGTGATCGAGATCACGTTGGTCGGGATGTAGGCCGACACGTCGTTGGCCTGCGTCTCGATGATCGGCAGCGCGGTCAGCGACCCGTTGCCGTTGTCGTCGTTGAGCTTGGCGGCGCGCTCGAGCAGGCGCGAATGCAGGTAGAAGACGTCGCCCGGATAGGCTTCGCGGCCCGGCGGGCGGCGCAGCAGGAGCGACATCTGGCGGTAGGCGACGGCCTGCTTCGACAGATCGTCGTAGCTGATCAGCGCATGCATGCCGTTGTCACGGAAATATTCGCCCATGGTGCAGGCGGTGAACGGCGCCAGGAACTGCATCGGCGCCGGATCGGACGCGGTGGCGGCGACGATGATCGAATATTCGAGCGCGCCGCGCTCTTCCAGCACCTTGACGAACTGCGCGACGGTCGAGCGCTTCTGGCCGACGGCGACGTAGACGCAGTAGAGCTTTTCCTTCTCGGGGCCGTTGTCGTGCACCGACTTCTGGTTCAGCATCGTGTCGAGGATGATGGCGGTCTTGCCGGTCTGGCGGTCGCCGATGACCAGCTCGCGCTGGCCGCGGCCGACCGGGATCAGCGCGTCGATGGCCTTCAGTCCGGTCGACATCGGCTCATGCACCGACTTGCGCGGGATGATGCCGGGCGCCTTGACGTCGACACGCTTGCGTTCGGTCGCCTTGATCGGGCCCTTGCCGTCGATCGGGTTGCCCAGCGCGTCGACGACGCGGCCGAGCAGGCCCATGCCGACAGGCGCGTCGACGATGGCGCCGGTGCGCTTGACGGTGTCGCCTTCCTTGATGTCGCGGTCGTTGCCGAAGATGACGACGCCGACATTGTCGGCTTCGAGGTTCAGCGCCATGCCGCGGATGCCGCCCGGGAATTCGACCATCTCGCCGGCCTGGACATTGTCGAGGCCGTAGACGCGGGCGATGCCGTCACCGACGGACAGAACCTGGCCTACTTCGGAGACCTCGGCCTCCTTGCCGAAATTCTTGATCTGGTCTTTCAGAATTGCGGAAATTTCCGCGGCGCGGATGTCCATCAGCCGACCTCTTTCAGTGCAAGCTTGAGCGAATTGAGTTTGGTTTTGAGCGACGTATCGATCTGGCGCGAGCCCATCTTGACGATCAGGCCGCCGAGCAGCGATGGATCGACGGTCATGGCGATGGCCACATCCTTGCCGGCGATGCTCTTCAGCGTCGCCTTGAGTTCAGTCTGCTGCTCGGCCGTCAGCGCATGCGCCGAAGTGACCTCGGCGGATGCCTCGCCGCGATGGTCGGCGGCAATCTGGCGGAACGCCTTGATCATGCCGGGCACTGCGAACAGGCGGCGGTTCTTGGCCACGACGCGCAGGAAATTGCCCACCAGGCCGGTGATGTTGGCCTTGTCGGCGATGGCGGCGATGGCCCTGGCCTGGTCCTCGCTGGAAAACACCGGGCTGTTGATCAGCCGCGCAAGATCGTCGCTGCCGTTGAGCATCGCCTCGAAGCTGGCGAGGTCCGCCTCGACCCGGGCGACCGAATTGTCCTGCAGCGCGAGCTCGAACAACGAGCCGGCATAGCGCTCTGCGACAGCTGAGATTGGCGATGACGATTGGGCCACGGACCGTCTTTTCTCTTGTCTGACAGGCCGCAGATTGTTGGCGCGAGCGAAAACTCTGGCTAAATCTTTGACCTTACTGCGATTTTTCCAAGCACGGAGGCGCGGCTTCCGCTATCCCCGGTCGAAAGTCGATTGCCGTCTAGCACAGGCTTTTTAAGACCGCAATGCATCGTCCGGCATGGTTTTCAGGCACTTTTGTCGCATCACCGGGATAAGGCCAAGCTCAAGCCCCGGATTGGTCGCAGATTCACGGCACCAAGCCGAAAGCAAAGGCCAGCGGCAGCGCCGCCAGCGCCAATTCAACCACGATCGAAATCCAGTTGAAAGGGGTGTTGGCGCCGTCCGACATCATCGACAGGAGCCGGCCGAAGGCGGTGAACAGCCAAGAGAAGCCCAGCGCCATGTAGAGCAGCGGCTGCGCCAAGAGAATGCAGCACAGGCTGACGCCGAGGTAGAAGCCCGACATCCGCCCGCGTCCCTCGGCGATCGCCGCCGCCTTCTCCGGCCTCGGCTGCAGGCGCAGCAAGCGAAACGCGAGCCCCGGCGCCAGGAATAGGAACAGGCCGAGAGCCAGCGTCACGACGGCGCTCGACCAGGCCAGCCATTCGCCCTGGCTTGCGGGCCATGGAAACGCGAAGTCCATCTTATCCCCTCGTAAAGTCTTGTTCTGAAAATGCCGGCATTCTAGCGGAGGAAAATGGGCACGCCAGATGGCGGCAGGAACATTAGAAAAGACGCATCAGAGGGCCAGCGTCACGCGAGCGCGAAGTCGACCGCGGCCTCGGCATGGATGCGCGTCGTGTCGAAGACCGGAATGTCGAAATCGCCCTGGCCGATCAGCATGGTGATCTCGGTGCAGCCCATGATGACTCCGTCCACCCCGTCGTCGCGCCGCATCCGGCCGACCTCGTCGAGATAGGCGGATTTCGATTCGGACCTGACGATGCCCTGGCAGAGCTCGTCATAGATCACCTTGTGCACCATGTCGCGGCCGGCCTGGTCCGGCACCACCGGCTGGAGGTCGTATTTGTCGGCAAGCCGGCCCTTGTAGAAATCCTGCTCCATGGTGAAGCGCGTCGCGAGCAGCGCGGGCCGCTTCATGCCCGTGGCGGCGACGGCCTGCCCGGTTGCGTCGGCGATGTGGATGAGCGGGATCGATATCGTCGCCTGCACCGCGTCGGCGAGCTTGTGCATCGTGTTGGTGCAGACCACCAGGCCCTGGGCGCCGCCGGCCTCCAGCTTGCGTGCGGCTGCCACCAGAAGGACGCCGGCGCCTTCCCAATCGCCCGCATGCTGCCGTTCGGCGATCTCGGCGAAATCGAACGACCACAACAACAGCTTCGCCGAATGCAGCCCGCCCAGCCGCTCGCGCACGATCTCGTTGAGAAAGCGATAATAGATCGCGGTCGATTCCCAGCTCATGCCGCCGATCAGGCCGAGGGTTTTCATAGCGCCCACTCCGTTGGGACTGTCTCTCGCGCTTATAGGAAGCTCTGCGGGTCGATGTCGACCTGCACCCGAACCGAGCCGCGCAGCTTCGGCCCATTCGCCAGCATGGTGCGGATGAAGCCCTGCATGTCGGCGCGCCGCTCACCCTGGATGAGCAGGCGGAAGCGGTGACGACCGCCGATCAACGACAGCGGCGCCTCGGCCGGCCCGAGCACGAAGAGATCGGAGGCCTGCGGCGCCGCGCGCCGCAAGCCGCGCGCATGGCTTTCGGCTTCAGCTCGTGTTGCAGCACTCACGATGATGCCGGCGAGCCGGCCGAACGGCGGCAGGGCCGCTCGCTCGCGCTCGGCGATCTCGCGCTCGTAAAACGCTTCCGAATCGCCGGAGACGATTGCCCGCATCACGGGATGGTCGGGCTGGTAGGTCTGCAACAGGCCGAGGCTCTTCTTGCCTGTGCGGCCGGCGCGGCCCGTCACCTGGCTGAGCAGCTGGAACGTGCGCTCGGCGGCGCGCGGGTCGCCGTTGGCGAGGCCAAGGTCGGCGTCGACCACGCCGACCAGCGTCATGCCGGGAAAATTGTGCCCCTTGGCGACGAGCTGCGTGCCGATGACGATGTCGGCCTCGCCATTGGCGACGGCCTCCAGCTCCAGCCGCAGCCGGCGCACGCCGCCCAGGAGGTCCGAGGAAAGCACGATGGTGCGGGCATCCGGGAAATGGGCGACCACTTCCTCGGCGATTCGCTCGACGCCTGGGCCGCAGGCCACCAGATGGTCGAGCGTGCCGCATTCCGGGCAGGCCTCAGGCCGCCGCTCGTTGTGGCCGCAATGATGGCAGACGAGCTGGCCGCGAAAACGGTGCTCGACCAGCCAGGCCGAGCAGACCGGGCAGCCGAAGCGGTGGCCGCAGACCCGGCAGAGCGTCAGCGGCGCATAGCCGCGCCGGTTGAGGAAGAGCAGCGACTGCTCTTTTCTCTCCAGCGTGCGCTGCATCTGTTCCAAGAGCACCGGCGACAGGAAGCCGCCGCGCGCCGGCGGCGAGCGCCGCATGTCGATCGACTTCAGGTCGGGAAGTGCTGCTTCCGCGAAGCGCGACGACAGCACGGCCCGGTCGTAGCGGCCCTGGCTGGCGTTGACCCGGCTTTCCACCGAGGGCGTCGCCGAGGCGAGCACGACGGGAAAGCCGCCGATATGGCCGCGCACCACCGCCATGTCGCGGGCGTTGTAGAAGACGCGGTCTTCCTGCTTGTAGGCGGGATCGTGCTCCTCGTCGACGACGATCAGGCCAAGTTCCTTGAACGGCAGGAACAGCGCCGAGCGCGCGCCGGCGACGACGCGCACGCCGCCTTCGGCCACCTGTCGCCAGACGCGTTCGCGCATCCGGGGCGGCAGGTCGGAATGCCACTCCGCCGGCTTGGCGCCGAACCGGTCCTGGAAGCGTTCGAGGAAAGCATGCGTGAGCGCGATTTCCGGCAACAGGATCAGCACCTGCCTGTCCTTGTCGAGCGCCGCCGCCACCGCCTCGAAATAGACTTCCGTCTTGCCTGAGCCGGTGACGCCGTCGAGCAGCGTCACGTTGAAGGTATCGGCGGCGACAGCGGCGCGCAGCTTGTCCGCCGCCGCTTTCTGGTCCGGCATCAATTCCGGCACGGCGTGAGAGGGGTCGGGCGCTGCCACCACCGGCCGCGGCGGGATCATTACCGTCTCGAACACGCCCTGGGCCCGCAATCCGTCGATGACGGTCGAGGACACGCCCGCCGCATGTGCAAGGCCCGAACGAGTCCAGGCCAGCCCGCCCTTCGCGGTTTCGAGCACCCGCCGCCGCGCATCGGTCAGTCGGTCGGGTTCGGCCAGCGTGCGCTGAAGCCCTTCGATCCACGGCTCGGGGTCGAATGCCTCCGGCGCTCTTAGCAGCATGCGCGCCACCATGCCCGGGGCAGAGAGCGTGTATTGCGCGATCCAGTCGACGAAGCGGCGCATGTCCCGGTCGATCGGCGGGCAGTCGAACACCTCCTCGATCGGCCGCAATTTCTTCGCATCGACCGCCTCGACCGCGCCGTCCCAGACGATGCCAGCCACCTGCCGGGGCCCGAGCGGCACGCGCACGATCGAGCCCGGCACCACGCGCATGCCGGGCGGCACGGCGTAGGTGTAGGGCCGTTCGGCGGGCATCGGCACCAGCACGGGCGCGGCTGCGACGAAGGGCGAATCTTCCATCATCAGGCGTGACCTTGCCTCGACTTTGCTCTAGATCAAAGGGGACCCTCTTACGTGCCTGGCAGTCGCCGGGCGATCCCCAAGGAGACAGCCATGAAGTTTTTCGTCGACACCGCTGACATCAAGGAAATTAAGGAGCTGCACGACCTGGGGCTTCTCGACGGCGTCACCACCAACCCGTCGCTGATCCTGAAATCGGGCGGCAAGATTTCCGAGGTCACCAAGCAGATCTGCGACATCGTCGAAGGCCCGGTTTCGGCCGAAGTCGTGGCGACCGAATACAAGGACATGATGGCCGAGGCCAAGGTGCTGGCCAAGATCGCGCCGAACGTGGCCATCAAGGTGCCGCTGACGCTGGACGGCCTCAAGGCCTGCAAGACCATCCGCACCGAGATGAACCGCATGGTCAACGTCACGCTCTGCTTCTCGGCCAACCAGGCGCTGCTCGCCGCTAAGGCCGGCGCCTCCTTCATCTCGCCCTTTGTCGGCCGCATCGACGATACCGGCTCAGACGGCATGGAGCTGATCTCGGAAATCCGCACCATCTACGACAATTACGATTTCAAGACCGAGATCCTGACCGCTTCGGTGCGCACGGTGAATCACGTCAAGCAGGCCGCGCTGATCGGCGCCGATATCGTCACCGCGCCGCCGGCGACGCTGAAGGCGCTGGTCAATCACCCGCTGACCGACAAGGGCCTCGCCGCCTTCCTCGCCGACTGGGCCAAGACCGGCCAGAAAATCGGCTGAGGTCGAGCCCGCGTGAAACCAAAAAGGCCGGGCGACCGGCCTTTTCTGTAGGCTCAAGCGGCGCGCGGAGGCGTGTTGAGATTCAGGTCAGGGCGAGCTGAAAATGACGGTTTGCGAGAACCGGAGCGGAGCGTACTTAAAGTACGTGAGCACCGGAAGCGCAGGAAACCGGCATTTGCAGGCCGGCCTCACCTGAATATCGACATGCCTCAGGCTTTCTTGCCGTGCTTGGCCAGATCCTGCGCGATCGACAGCCGCAGCAGGTCGGCCAGTTCGCGGGCGGCGCGGTTCTCGGCGTCGATCTGTGCGCGATAGGCCGCGAATTCCTGGCGCGGCCGGTCGAAGGATGAGGGGATCGAGCGCTTGCCGACGGCAATCACCGTGTTGGTCGCGGTGTCTCTCAGCACATAGTTGGCGCTCAGCGTGACCGTGCCCGCCGTCGGCTCGTCTTCCTGGGTCTGCACCTGCACGATAGCCGCCGATTCGACCAGCTCGGTGACGCCGAGATCGAGTGTGTAGGCCGGCGAGGCCGGTTCGCCCGAGCCCTGCCCGAAGGCGAAGATCAGATTGTTGCGCACCTGCTGCGCGTAGCGGGTCTTGACCGGCTTGATCGAGATGGAGGCCAGCTCGGCGGAGGCGCTGAGTTGCGACCCGGGCGACAGCGGCTGGTTGGAATAGAGAGGCCTGACCGTGCACGCCGAGACCAACGCAAGCGCGGCGGCCATGCCGCAGACCGCAAGGCGGCCGCGCAGGCGGGGCGCTTGTGACTTCACCGGATCAGGCAACGACATTGACGATCCTCTGCGGGACGATGATCACCTTGCGCGGAGCTTTACCTTCCAGTGCCTTTTGCACGAAGTCGAGAGCCAGCACCGCTTTTTCGACGGCACCTTGATCCGCGTCGCGGGCAATTGTCAAATCCCCGCGCTTCTTGCCGTTGACCTGCACCGGCAGCACGATCTCGTTGTCGACGACCAGCGCCGGATCGTAGACCGGCCACGGCCGCTCGGCGATCATCTCCGTACCGCCCAGCGCTTCCCAGCATTCCTCCGCCAGATGCGGCATGACCGGCGCGATGATGTGCACCAGGATTTCCACCGCCTCGCGGCAGGCGCTTTTCAGCGCGGTGTCCGCCTTGCCCTCGGAGACATCGTTGAGCGGCGTCGCCAGCGCGTTGGCGAGCTCGTAGATGCGGGCGATGGCGCGGTTGAAGCCGAGCTTCTCGATATCTTCGCCGACCGCCTTCAGGATCTTGTGCGCGGCCTTGGACACGGCGCCCGCCTCGCCATCCTTCGCCGCTGCCGGTTTCACACCGGGCAGCTGCTCGGCCGCGATCTGCACGAGGCGCCAGATGCGCTGCACGAAGCGGTGCGCGCCGGCCGCACCCTCGTCGGTCCATTCGACGTCGCGCTCCGGCGGCGAATCCGAGAGCATGAACCAGCGCGCCGTGTCGGCGCCGTAGCCGTCGGTGATCTCTTCCGGGCTCACCGTGTTCTTCTTCGACTTCGACATCTTCTCCAGCGCGCCGATCGTCGCCTCCTCGCCGGTGGCGATCTCGACAGCGCGGCGCTTGCCGCCTGCGTCCTCGAGCCTGACCTCGCTCGGCGACAGCCAGCGTCCGTTGTTGGATGGGCCCCCGACACGGTAGGTCTCGTGCACGACCATGCCTTGCGTGAACAGGCCCTTGAACGGCTCGGCCAGATTGAGGTGACCGGTCTCGCGCATGGCGCGAGTGAAGAAGCGCGAATAGAGCAGATGCAGGATCGCGTGCTCTATGCCGCCGATATACTGGTCGACCGCCAGCCATTCGTCGGCCGCCTTAGGCTCGGTCGGCTCGTTCGCCCAGGGCGCGGTGAAGCGGGCGAAATACCAGGACGAATCGACGAAGGTGTCCATCGTGTCGGTCTCGCGCCGTGCATCGCGGCCGCATTGCGGACACTTCACATGCCGCCAGGTCGGATGCCGGTCGAGCGGATTGCCCGGGCGGTCGAACTCGATGTCGTCGGGCAGCTTCACCGGCAGGTCGGCCTTCGGCACCGGCACCACGCCGCAGGCCTCGCAATGGATCATCGGGATCGGGCAGCCCCAGTAGCGCTGGCGCGAGATGCCCCAGTCGCGCAGGCGGAAATTCACCTTGCGCTCCGCCATCGGCCGGCCGCCGATCGTCTTTGCTTCGAGCAGCTTCGCCACTTCATTGAAGGCCTTTTCGGGCTTCATGCCGTCGAGGAAGCGCGAATTGATCATCACGCCGTCATCGACATAGGCCTCCTCGGTGATCTGGAAGGTCTTGGCGTCGGCACCTTCCGGCATCACCACCGGGATCACCGGCAGGCCGTATTTGTTAGCGAAGTCGAGGTCGCGCTGATCGCCCGATGGGCAGCCGAAAATGGCGCCGGTGCCGTATTCCATCAGCACGAAATTGGCGACATAGACCGGCAGCGTCCAATTCTCGTCGAACGGATGGACGACGCGGATGCCGGTGTCGAAGCCCTTCTTCTCGGCCGTCTCGAGCGCCGCCACCGAGGTGCCCATGTGGCGGACCTCCTCGATGAACTTCGCCAGCTCGACATTTTGCTCTGCAGCCTTCCGCGCCAGCGGATGGTCGGCGGCGACCGCCATGAAGGAGGCGCCGAAGATAGTGTCTGGCCGGGTCGTATAGACTTCCAGCTCATGTGTGTCGCCGACAGGCTTCGCCAGCGGCCAGCGTATCAGCAGCCCTTCCGAGCGACCGATCCAGTTATGCTGCATCAGCTTGACCTTCTCCGGCCACTCTTCGAGTCCGTCGAGCGAATCCAGCAGGTCCTGCGCGAAGTCGGTGATCTTGAAGAACCACTGCGTCAGTTCGCGCTGCTCGACCAGCGCGCCCGAACGCCAGCCGCGGCCGTCGATGACCTGCTCGTTGGCAAGCACCGTCATGTCCTCCGGGTCCCAGTTGACCTTGGAGGATTTGCGCGTCACCAGGCCCTTCTCGACGAAATCGAGGAACAGCATCTGCTGGCGGTGGTAGTAGTCGACGTCACAGGTCGCGAACTCGCGCGCCCAGTCGAGCGACAGGCCCATCATCTTGAGCTGCTCGCGCATGACCGCGATGTTTTCGTAGGTCCAGTCCTTGGGGTGGACCTTGTTCTGCATGGCGGCGTTTTCGGCAGGCATGCCGAACGCGTCCCAGCCCATCGGATGCAGCACGTTGAAGCCCTTGGCGCGCTTATAGCGCGCCACCACGTCGCCCATCGTGTAGTTGCGGGTGTGGCCGATATGGATCTTGCCCGACGGATAGGGGAACATTTCGAGCACGTAGTATTTCGGCTTCGGGTCGTCGTTGCGGGCCTCGAACAGCTTCTTTTCGGCCCAGGCCTTCTGCCATTTGGGCTCTGACGTGCGCGGATTGTATCGTTCAGTTGCCATCGGATGTTTTTCACTTAAAAGCAGGTGCGCGGTGCTGGATTGAGGCGTGTTGATATTCAGGTCGGGCCGAGCCGAAAATGGCGGGTTCCGAGAACCGGAGCGGAGCGTACTTAAGGTACGTGAGCACCAGAAACGCAGGAAACCGGGCATTTGCAGGCCGGCATCACCTGAATATCGACAGGCCTGGGCCGGCAGCCGAGACAATGTCGTCGCGGTGTTCACCATGGATTGCCGGACCCGTCAACTGCGGCGAGCCGGCCCGGCCATGAAAACTATAGGCAGGATAGTGGCATGACGAACGCCGTAGAGCAGCTTCATGCGGTCAAGGCGAAGATCGCGAGCGCCGAGCGCGAGGCAAGGCGCGAGCCCGGCGCCGTTACGCTTGTCGCCGTGTCGAAGACCTTCACGGCCGAGGACATCCGCCCTGTGATCGAGGCCGGCCAGCGCGTTTTCGGCGAGAACCGTGTGCAGGAAGCCCAGGGCAAATGGCCGGCGCTGAAAGCGGCATTTGCCGATCTGGAACTGCATCTGATCGGTCCGCTTCAATCCAACAAGGCAAAGGAAGCGGTCGCGCTTTTCGATGTTATCGAGACTGTCGACCGCGAGAAGATCGCCGCGGAGCTCTCGAAGGAAATGGCCCGGCAGGGCCGGACGCCAAGACTTTACGTTCAGGTCAACACCGGCTCCGAGCCGCAAAAGGCCGGCATCGAGCCGCGCGAGGCGATCGCCTTCGTCAAGCGCTGCCGCGACGTTCACGGTCTCGCCATCGAAGGCATGATGTGCATACCGCCGGCCGATGAAAACCCCGGCCCGCATTTCGCGCTGCTGGAAAAGCTCGCCCGCGAGGCCGGCGTCGCGAAACTTTCGATGGGCATGTCCGGCGATTACGAGACCGCCATCGCCTTCGGCGCGACCAGCGTCAGGGTGGGGTCGGCGATCTTCGGCAGCCGGTGACGCCGTCACCCGCTACTTTTCGCTGGAGCTGATTGATCACCCGCTGCCGCGGCATTATATCTAGCCAAGCTAGCTAGGAGCTGCGCATGAACTGGCATCTTCAGGACGCAAAGAACAATTTTTCAAAAGTGGTCCAGCGCGCCCGGACCGAAGGGCCGCAGACGGTGACGCTTCGCGGCGAACGGGCTGCGGTCGTGCTTTCCGCCGAGGACTACGACCGCCTTGCGGGGAAGAAGAAATCGCTCGCTGAATATCTTCTTACCGGCCCCGGCTGGGACGATGAGTTTGATAAGGAAATCACCCGCCGCTCGGATACGATGATCAGGGATATTGATCTCTGATGTACCTGCTCGACACGAACGTGGTTTCGGACGTGCAAAGGTGGCTCTCGAAACCAACGGCTTGGCTGGCTTCGGTGGATCCGACCTCGATCAGTCTCAGTGTGATCACCATCGGTGAGATCGAACGTGGAATCGTCAAGCAGCGCAAGGCCGATCCCGACAGGGCAGCGCGGCTTGACGTCTGGCTGCGGGAACTGCGGCGAGACAATGCGGACCGCATCCTGGCGATCACGGAAGAGGTCGCCCTCGCGTGGGGCCGCATCACGGCGGGACGTACGCGAGGGAACGCCGACAGTCTCATTGCGGCGACCGCTCTTGTGCACGACCTGATCCTGGTCACTCGAAACGTGGCCGGCTTCGAAGGCCTGGGCGTGACGGTCGTCGATCCCTGGGACGTTTGACAAGATCCGCTGATTGCAACTTCACGTCAAGTTGACCACCTCCCTTGCGTCAGAACTTGAAACGAAACGGTCCGTTCCTATTTGCCTGGTGTCATTCAATCCTTCTCTCGGGGAAAGCTCACCATGCGCTACAACCAGCTTGGCAATACCGGCCTGTTCGTCTCGGAATTCTGCCTCGGCACCATGACCTTCGGCGCCGCCGGCGAGAACGCCCAATGGGGGCTGATCGCCAGCCTCGACCAGAAGGGCGTCAACGAGATCGTCGGCCGCTCGATCGCCGCCGGCGTCAATTTCTTCGACACGGCCGACGTCTATTCCTTCGGCCAGTCCGAGCAATTGCTGGGACAATCGCTCAAGGATCTCGGCGTCAGACGCTCGGACGTCATCGTCGCCACCAAGGTGCACGGCGCCATGGGCAACGGGCCGAACGATCGCGGCTCCTCGCGCGGCCACATCATGGATTCGGTCGATGGCAGCCTGAAGCGGCTGCAGCTCGACCATATCGATCTCTATCAGCTGCACGGCACCGACACGGTGACGCCGATCGACGAGACGCTGCGCGCGCTCGACGACCTCGTCGCCAGCGGCAAGGTGCGCTATGTGGGCGTCTCCAACTGGCAGGCCTGGCGCATCGCCAAGGCGCTGGGCATTGCGGAGCGCAAGGGCCTTGCCCGTTTCGAGACCGTCCAGTCCTACTACTCGATCGCCGGCCGCGATCTCGAGCGCGAGATCGTGCCCTTGATCAACGAGGAAAAGCTTGGCCTGATGGTCTGGTCGCCGATGGCGGGCGGGCTGCTTTCCGGCAAATACGGCCCCGGCGCGCCGGGCAATGGCGAGGGCCGCCGCGCCTCCTTCAACTTCCCGCCGGTCAATGAGGACCGCGCCTGGGCGGCGGTTGCCGTCATGCGCGAGGTCGCCAAGAAGCACGGCGTCAGCGTCGCCACGGTGGCGCTGGGCTACGTGCTGGCAAAACCCTTCGTCATGAGCGTCATTATCGGCGCCAGCCGCATGGACCAGCTCGAGCAGAACCTCGCCGCCACCGGCTTGCAGCTCGACGCCGACGATCTCGCCAGGCTCGACGAGGTGAGCGCGCTGCCTGCCGAATATCCTGGCTGGATGCTGGAGCGGCAAGGCGCCGGCCGGCGTCCGGCACCGTTCGTGCCGAAGGCGTAATTCCGTTCGAGCAGTGAGCCGCGTGCCACCGGCGCGCGGCTCTTTCCACACTCAGAGACGGACGGTCTCCGCGAGAAAGTCGAGGAAGGCCCGCACGCGGGCCGGCAGATGCTTGCCCTGGCCGACATAGACGGCGTGCGTCGGCTCCTCGTCGCCTGGATTGAATTGCTCGAGCAACGGCACGAGACGCCCCGCGGCGATGTCGGGCTCGACATGCCAGCGCGCCAGCCGCGCTATGCCGGCGCCGGCCAGCGTCGTTCGCCGCATCGCCTCGCCGTCGGTCAGCGACATGTTTCCGACGATCGGCATGATGATCGATTTGCCTGCCGCATCGACGAAGGGCCAGCCTTCGATATGCCTGGCGAAGCCGAAGGCCAACATGTTGTGGCGGACGAGGTCGGACAATGCGCGTGGCGTGCCGCGCGCTTCGAGATAGGCAGGCGACGCGACCAGCACCATCCGGCTCTGGCCGAGCTTGCGCGCAACCAGGCGTGACTCGCGCAGCGGCCCGGCGCGGATGGCGACATCGGCGCGCTCCTCCAGAAGATCGATGACACTGTCGGTCAGCACGGCTTCGACGAAAATCTCGGGATAGCGCTCCAGGAAACGCGGCAGCAATTCCATCAAGCGGTGCTGGCCGAACGGCACATAGGAATTGACCCTCAGCCTGCCGCGCGGCGCCGCGCCCGCCGCGGCTTCCCGTTCGGCCGCGTCGAGATCGGCGAGGATCCGCGCGCCGCTGTCATGGAAGGCCAGGCCTTCCGGCGTCAGTTGCAGCTTGCGCGTCGAGCGGCTGATCAGCCGCGCGCCGAGCCGCGCCTCCAGCCGCGCGATCAGCTTGCTCACCGCCGACGGCGTCATCCGCAGCGCCCGCGCCGCGGCGGAAAAGCTGCCCGCCTCGACGACGCGGATAAACACTTCGATCTCACCGGAGCGGTTGATGTCGGGCCTCGCCATTCATGAATCTATTTCACAGAAAATGTGCCTGGTGCAAGGCTGGTTCACAGCTTGCCCGATCACGATCTTCTCCGCGCATGATCCTGAAAAGTGGAAACCGGTTTTCGGGAGATCATGCGCCAGCAAAGATTTGGGGCGCGGGACTGAGCGTCCTTTCCTGGACCAGACGGACAATTGCCATGCCCCTTGCTCTCTATGCCCTCACCGCCGGCGCCTTCGGCATCGGTGTCACCGAATTCGTCATCATGGGCCTGCTGCTCGATGTCAGCTCCGATCTCGGCGTCTCAATCTCGGCGGCGGGCCTGCTCATTTCCGGCTATGCGCTGGGCGTCGTCGTCGGCGCGCCGCTGCTTGGCGCCTTGACCGGCCGCCTGGCGAAGAAGACCCTGCTGCTTGCGCTCATGGTGGTCTTCACCGTCGGCAACCTGGCCTGCGCGCTGGCGCCCGACTACTGGACGCTGATGGCGGCGCGTGTGCTCACCGCCTTCGCCCACGCCTCCTTCTTCGGCGTCGGCTCCGTCGTCGCCACCAGCCTGGTCGCGCCCAACAGGAAGGCCTCAGCCATCGCGCTGATGTTCACTGGCCTCACCGTCGCCAACATCCTCGGCGTACCCTTCGGCACCTGGCTCGGCCAGGCTTATGGCTGGCGCTCCAGCTTCCTCGCCGTCACGCTGGTCGGCGTCATCGCCTTTGCCGTGATCGCATTGCTGGTGCCCCGCGACGAGCCGGCGACGCGGGACGAGGAGGAAAGCTCCGAAGGCACGCTCGCCGTGCTCGGCCGCCGGGCAGTGCTGCTCGGCCTTCTGACCACGGTGCTGAGCTGGGTCGGCGTCTTTGCCGCCTTCACCTATCTGGCGCCGATTCTGACCCGCGTCACCGGCTTTTCCGAGGGAGCCGTATCGCCGATCCTGCTCGTCTTCGGCGGCGGGCTGGTAGCGGGCAATCTGCTTGGCGGACGCCTCGCCGACCGGCACCTGGTGCCGACGGTCGTCGGCACGCTGATAGGCCTGTCGGCGGTGCTGTTCATCATGGCCGCGGCGATCCACCAGCCGGTCGCAGCGATCGTCGCCGTTGGCCTGTTGGGCGCTGCCGCTTTCGCCACTGTCGCGCCGCTGCAGATGTGGGTGCTGGAGAAGGCCAAGGGCGCCGGCCAGGGCCTGGCCTCCTCCTTCAACATCGCCGCCTTCAATCTCGGCAACGCCATCGGCGCCTGGCTCGGCGGCTTCGTCATCGACCACGGCCCCGGCCTCGGCGCCGTACCCCTGGTCGCGGGCCTGGTGCCGCTCACGGCGCTCGGCGTCGTGCTGATCGCGCTGCGCCTCGAGCGCGGCCGGGCGATCGGCAAGCCGGTCACGGCGCAGTGCTGAGCGCTGACCCCTTCGACATCCAATCAGGAGAAAAAGATGGACTATCGACCTCTCGGCGCTTCCGGCCTGAAAGTGCCGGCGCTTTCCTTCGGCGCCGGAACTTTTGGCGGCTCCGGCCCGCTCTTCGGCCATTGGGGCAACAGCGACGCGAAGGAGGCGCGCCGGCTGGTCGACATCTGCCTCGAGGCAGGCGTCAATCTGTTCGACACGGCCGATGTCTATTCGAACGGCGCCTCGGAGGAGGTGCTTGGGGAGGCCATCAAGGGCCGCCGCAACGTGGTGCTGATCTCGACCAAGACGTCGCTGCCGATGGGCGACGGCCCGGCCGACTGGGGCTCGTCGCGCTCGCGCCTGATCCGCTCCGTCGACGCGGCGCTGAAGCGCCTCGGCACCGATTATATCGACCTGTTTCAGCTCCATGCCTTCGATGCCTCGACGCCCGTCGAGGAGGTGCTGTCGGCGCTCGGTGACCTCGTGCGCTCCGGCAAGCTGCGCTATGTCGGCGTCTCCAACTTCTCCGGCTGGCAGGTGATGAAGTCGCTCGGCCTCGCGGAAAAGCACGGCTACCCGCGCTACGTCGCGCATCAGGTCTATTATTCGCTGGTCGGTCGCGACTATGAGTGGGAGTTGATGCCGCTCGGCCTCGACCAGGGCGTCGGCGCGCTGGTGTGGAGCCCGCTCGGCTGGGGCCGGCTGACCGGCAAGATCCGCCGCGGCCAGCCCTTGCCGGAAAAGAGCCGGCTGCACGGCACCGCCGATTTCGGCCCGCCGGTCGAGCACGAGCATCTTTTCAAGGTGGTCGATGCTCTGGAAGCGGTCGCCGCCGAGACTGGCAAGACCGTGCCGCAGGTCGCCATCAACTGGCTGCTGCAGCGGCCGACCGTCTCATCCGTGATCATCGGCGCGCGCAACGAGGAGCAACTGCGCCAGAACTTAGGGGCCGT
>NZ_VFTG01000008.1 GCF_006439355.1 Mesorhizobium sp. B4-1-3 | reverse complement strand
CGCCGCTTGCCCCTCACCCCCGCCCCTGCTAAAGCGCGCCGCATGACGACGCCGCTCGACCACATCCGCAATTTCTCCATCGTCGCCCATATCGACCATGGCAAATCCACGCTTGCCGACCGGCTGATCCAGCTCACCGGCGCGCTGGAGGAGCGCGACATGAAGGAGCAGGTGCTGGACTCGATGGATATCGAGCGCGAGCGCGGCATCACCATCAAGGCCCAGACGGTCAGGCTCAACTACCGCGCCAGGAACGGCGAGGATTATGTGCTGAACCTGATCGACACGCCCGGACATGTCGACTTCGCCTATGAAGTGTCGCGCTCCTTGGCTGCCTGCGAGGGCTCGCTCTTGGTGGTGGACGCGTCCCAGGGCGTCGAGGCGCAGACGCTCGCCAATGTCTACCAGGCCATCGACAACAACCACGAGATCGTCGTGGTGCTGAACAAGGTCGACCTGCCGGCCGCCGAGCCGGAGCGCATCCGCGAGCAGGTGGAGGAGGTGATCGGCCTCGACGCCTCCAACGCCGTGCTGATCTCGGCCAAGACCGGCCAGGGCGTGCCGGACGTGCTGGAGGCGATCGTGCACCAGCTACCGCCGCCGCGCGAGGGCGACATCAACGCGCCGCTGAAGGCGATGCTGGTCGACTCCTGGTACGACGCCTATCTCGGCGTCATCGTCTTGGTGCGCATCATCGACGGCGTGATGAAGAAGGGCCAGACCATCCGCATGATGGGCACGGGTGCCAAATATCTCGTCGAGCGCACCGGCGTGTTCAAGCCGGCCCGCGTCAATGTCGACGAGCTCGGCCCCGGCGAGTTCGGCTTCTTCACCGGCTCGATCAAGGAAGTGGCCGACACCCGCGTCGGCGACACCATCACCGAGGACCGCCGCCCGACCGCCAAGGCGCTGCCTGGCTTCAAGCCGGCGCAGCCGGTGGTGTTCTGCGGCCTGTTCCCGGTCGACGCCGCCGATTTCGAGGACCTGCGCGCCGCCGTTGGCAAGCTGCGCCTCAACGACGCCAGCTTCTCCTATGAAATGGAGACCTCGGCCGCGCTCGGCTTCGGCTTCCGCTGCGGCTTCCTCGGGCTGTTGCATCTGGAGATCATCCAGGAGCGGCTGGAGCGCGAGTTCAACCTCGACCTCATCGCCACGGCGCCCAGCGTCGTCTATCGCATGAACCTCATCGACGGCACGGTGAAGGAGCTGCACAACCCGGCCGACATGCCCGACGTGGTCAAGATCGCCTCGATCGAGGAGCCGTGGATCCGCGCCACGATCCTCACCCCCGACGACTATCTCGGCGGCATCCTGAAGCTTTGCCAGGACAGGCGCGGCATCCAAGCTGATCTTTCTTACGTAGGAAAACGCGCCATGCTGACCTACGACCTGCCGCTCAACGAGGTTGTGTTCGATTTCTACGACCGCCTGAAGTCGATCTCCAAGGGCTACGCCTCCTTCGACTATCACCTGACCGACTATCGCGAGGGCGACCTGGTGAAGATGTCGATCCTGGTCAATGACGAGCCGGTCGACGCTTTATCCATGCTGGTGCATCGCTCGGCGGCGGAAAAGCGCGGCCGCGCCATGTGCGAGAAGCTGAAGGAGCTGATCCCACAGCATCTGTTCAAGATCCCGATCCAGGCGGCCATCGGCGGCCGCATCATCGCCCGCGAGACCGTCTCGGCCCTGCGCAAGGACGTCACCGCCAAATGCTATGGCGGCGACGTGACCCGCAAGCGCAAGCTGCTCGACAAGCAGAAAGAGGGCAAGAAGCGGATGCGGCAGTTCGGCAAGGTGGATATCCCGCAGGAGGCGTTTATCCAGGCCTTGAAGATGGGGGATTGAGGGGGTTAATCTAGCCCAACAACTTGTATGTTGCGAGGTCGAGACCGGTACGTACAAAAGCCTTTGGTAGCTCGGCATCAGGGAAACCCCCAGCTTTCAGCACAGCTTTACCCTGTTTCAACGCAGACCCTATGGATTGGCCCTCGCAGATGGCGGAGTAAAATTGCGTGGCAAAATATCCGGCTGCCGAATCATCAATCACGTCTAGCATTGCAATCACTACTTCCACAGATTCAAGAAAAACGTCCGCGCCATCGTAAGTGCTGCAGGCGTTAAGAACCAGCAATTTGGGTGGAGTATCCGTTGCGTCGATGAAGCTCGCAACGATGTCGTAGTCGATCACAGCGCCTCCCGAACGTTGAGTTTCATCTTCAAATACTATTGCCTCACCCCCGCCGTGGCCGGAGAAATGTACCACGTCGGGCCTGAACTCATTTAGCTCTGAGAGCAAATCGCTAAGGCGTGCGGCCGGTACATGCTTCAACACAACGCTCTCTCGGAACGTCGTGCGACGAACCGCATAGAAGATGTCACGCATCTCGATATCAGTTCTAATATCCGCGTCCGGATTTGTAGCTAAAAAGACGATCTTGAGGTTCGCTTTCGGCGCTTTGGAACCTCTCGAGCGTTTGGATTGAGTCAGCGACCTGAAATGCTTACCGGGGCTTAACTTTGAAAAATTTACGACCGAGCCCTTCGATATCAATACCTTTCGTTTTGTCGGAAGCTTGGCAATCCTTGATGGATTGCGCGCCAATCGAACAATCCGATCTCGTATAGACGAGATATGCGCCAGTCTGGTGTATAGAAAAACTCTGTCGCCTTTCGCTTTGCTCTCCTCGTGACCGCAAAGCCCGAGAGCGCGTAGCTGATGGCCGGCATCTCTTACCGCTTGCTCTGGTAAGTTAGCTGCTTTCGCGATCTCTGAGACCGTTTTCGACTGTCTTCTACCCCGATATAAAGCTTCAAAGACATTAAGTCTGCGAGAGCTGTTCGACAACTCCAGAGCCCACCGCTCGATGTTCTCTTGATAGTTGGAGTTCAGATCTGAAACATTAATTGGTTTCGACATCGACCTTCTTCTAGCTCACTACATCAGGAATCTTCTTTGTTTTACCTGCGGCCCTTGGCATCATTCGGCTCATGGTGGCCTCGCTGATATCCAACATCGACGCGATTTGCTTCTGCGAAACTTCGTTGCGAAGCAGCTGCAAAATCAGAAGTTTCTTGATCGACCGCATTTCCGCGATGAGCTCATCCGCTTGCTTCTTGTCCATCTTCTATATCCTGATTTTTGGCTGCTTTGATGCCCGCGACCTCTGCTAACAATCCCTTTGGAAAGCTACGGCTCAGGCTTGTGCGATGAATACCGAGAGCTGCGGCGATATGAGACTGCTTCAATCCTTGCCTCACGAGACCAAGTATCAACAATTTCTCCAAAGAACTTAGTTTGCCGTTCTCAGCCTCACTCTTTGCCATCCTTCTCCCCCTTTCCTCGGCCCGACTTCGCTGTCGATCTCTTTAAGCTTCCGTCCTTGCGCGCGTTCGAAAGCGCCACACTAACTGTGTTCACGGTGGTTCCGAGAATATCTGCTATCTCTGCTGTGTTGAGGCCAACTCGACCTAGGAATAGGATCTTCTGATTTTGCGAGGTCAGTCCTGCAACGGCGAGGTGGGCCTGAAGGCGAATTAGCGTATCAATCTTGCTTGAAAGGCTGTAGTCAGCCATCCTTTTTCTTCGCTCCCTCTTTCTTTTTCGCACTCTGTATAAATCGATCTGGTATGGGATAAACATGGACAGGGCGGTCTTTTCCATCGTCTGTAACTTTGATCATGACCCCTTCGTCGATCCACTTATTGACCGATCGACTCAGGTTGCCTCGATCCATTTTAAGCAAATTGGCTATCTCGTTCTGCGTTCGGGTTCCGTCGCAGAGATTAAATGTTTCATAGGTGTTCGCATTGGCCATCGGGGATACGATTTCGGAGAGCCGTTCCGGTGAAAATGTCTGTCGAGCGACTAGTGACATCATCGCTCTCAGATAAACGTCGCTATTTGCCATATAATCCTCCGCCAGTCTGCAAAGAACATATAGGGAATATTGGCTTCTATACAACGAAGATTCGTCAAGTGTTCCAGGCCCTTGCAGCCCGATAAGATGGAGCGTGAGGTCACATGTGAGAAACTGCTAGGAATTTCAATCGGTTACGAAGTGTTGCAAATCCGAAGGTTAGCGTTACTTTGCCCAGTGGAATCTGGGGACAAGGTAACGTATTGAAAATGACCGACGTTAATAACTCCCGGTTTCAGTCGTGCTCGATGCCCTATCGACGAAATATGATTCGGACTGGTTGATAGCTGGGTGTGCAAAAGTCGTTGGATTTTTTGGTTGGTGGTGAGACTGGGAGTTCGGACCTTACATCTCCCTTGAGAACTGCGCATCGTGCAGTACTCTCATGCCGGCCCGGGGAGACATCACATGCGCTCCACCTCTGAAACCGTCGCTGCGATCGGCCTCGCCGTTGGCGGCGCGCTGGGCATGGCGGGCACGTTCGTTACCAGCGATGCGCTGCGCGAGACGTTGTGGACCATCGACGGCGTGGGCGTCGTCGTCGCCGCAGCACTCCTCACCATGAAATACCAGCGGCTGGGCAATGATCTCGTCGCGGCGGGGGTCTTCACCGGCGCATCCAGACGCTGAGCCGGCAACATGGCCGCGCCGCTCGAACTCCGCAACAGTGCGTCGGGAAAGATCCTGCCCTCCGTGGGGCCGTTCCTGATCGGCGGCGTTTTCGCCTTCGGCGCGCTGCAGGGCCTGGCTTCGGGCGCGGATGGCGGGCATGTGATGTGGATCGCGCTGCTCGCCGCCGCTTGCCTCGGGCTCGGTGTGTTCATCGCCCGCGGCGCTTTCGACACTTCGGTCAAGGTGACCCTGGACAGCCAAGGTTTCCGCGACAGTCGCGCCGGCGACGTGCTGGTGCCGTGGAGCAAGGTGAAGAGCGTGCGGCTTGCCGCCGGCGGCAAGGGCGCGGCGATGCTCAATTTCGAGCTCACCGAGGAGCCGCCCGACGCGATCCGCTATTCCTCCGCTAACGCCTTCGGCCTGATCGGCCGGAACACCGTGCATATGGAGATCTCCTCGCTCGATGTGCGGGGCGAGGATCTGGTGGATGCGGTGAAGACATTCGCGCCGCATGTGGTGGTGAGGAGGTAGGGCCGACTTCCCTTCTACCCTTGTGGGAGAAGGTGGCTCGGCGCGCAGCGCCGAGACGGATGAGGGGTGGTCCAGCGGAGTGAGACGCTGGCGAATTCTGACTGGATGAACGCCTTGCCAAGCTGGAGCACCCCTCATCCGTCCGAGCTTCGCTCGGCCACCTTCCCCCACAAGGGGGGAAGGGGAGGTCGCGCCCTGCCTCCACCCATGCTCTACTCCTCCGGGGGACCTCGCCATGATTCGCGCTTTGCTCGCATTCCTTCTCCTCACCGCGCCGGCTTTCGCCGCCGACATGTCGGTGTTCGTGCGCAACCAGCGCTCCGACGGGGTGGCGCTGGAACTGTTCAGCCGCGACAGCCAAAAAGTCTGGCCGGGCGACGACAAGGTGTTCCTCATCCGGCCGAAGGCGAAGAAGTCCGTGCCGATCTCCTGCGAGCCGGGCGAGCATATCTGCTGGGGCGCCTGGGTGAACGGCGACGATTCCGTCACCGCCGGCGTCGGCCCCGACAACGACCGGCCCTGCGACACCTGCTGCTTCATCTGCACCGACCACTCGACCGAGACGGTGGACCTGGCGGAGTAGGCGCCGATCCTCCCCTTCTCCCCTTGTGGGGTGAGAAGCGGTCCGCGCAGCGGACGAAAAGCCAACTGCTTGGCTTTTTGAGCTTCGAACGCCCTGAGCCTGCGAAGGGCCGGGGGTGGATCGGCGCGAAGCGCCGAGACGGATGAGGGGTGTTCCAGCGGAGCGAGGCGCCGGATGTTCAAGTCCACAACATCGGTTAATCTCCTGCCATGCCGCACCAACCCGTAACCCCGGCCAAACGGAATTTCGCCCGGTCTATGCGCCGTGAGCCGACAGAGCCGGAAGATCGCCTGTGGCAAGAATTGCGCGGTCGCCGTTTGGACAACATCAAGTTCAGGCGGCAAGTGCCGATCGGCCGATACGTGGCGGATTTCGTCTGTGCCGAGGCCAGACTCATCGTCGAAATCGATGGCAGCCAGCATGCGGAGTCGCGCCATGACAGGGAACGCGACGCCGAATTGAAGGCCAGGGGTTTTCGCGTGCTGCGGTTCTGGAACGATGATATGCTGAAAGAGCTCGATGCGGTGTGCGACACCATCATCGCCTATGTGCGGGACGAGAGTCTGCAGCCCTGGCGGTAGCGGGGCTTAGGCGGTTTCGCCAAGCTGGAGCACCCCTCATCCGTCTCGGCGCTGCGCGCCGAGCCACCTTCTCCCACAGGGGGAGAAGGTGGAGTTTGTCGCTTGACGCCCTTCGCACCGCCGCCCTAGCCTTGCCTCAACCCACCAGGAGGAGAGCCACATGGCTGGCACGGTCGAAGGCGAGAAGATCGACGTTTCTTTCAGCGGCAAGCGCTGCATCCATTCGCGCAATTGCGTGCTCGGCAATCCGCATGTCTTCGTGCCCAACGCGCCGGGCGAGTGGATCCATCCCGACGCGGCGAGCGTGGAACGGGTCGTGGCGCTGGCGGAGAATTGCCCGTCGGGGGCCGTGACCTACAATCGCAAGGACGGCGGGCCGCAGGAGAAGCCGCCGGTGGTCAACACCGTGCGCGTGCGCGAGAACGGCCCGCTGGCCGTGCATGCCGAGATCGTGCTTGGCGAGGAAACCTTGTTCCGCGCCACGCTCTGCCGCTGCGGCCTGTCGCAGA
Organism: Mesorhizobium sp. B4-1-3; assembly: GCF_006439355.1. Classification (GTDB taxonomy): domain Bacteria; phylum Pseudomonadota; class Alphaproteobacteria; order Rhizobiales; family Rhizobiaceae; genus Mesorhizobium. The sequence goes on along the minus strand of NZ_VFTG01000008.1, from coordinate 201,014 downwards.
ACAAACCGTTCTGCGACAACAGCCACATCAAGGCCGGCTTCGCCGCCACCGGGGAGCCGCCGCTGAAGGAGGCGCAGGCGCTGGAGACGCGTGACGGCCCGCTGACGGTGACGCCGACCGTCAACGGCCCGCTCAAGGTCGAGGGCAATGCCGAGATCGTCACCGGCACGGGGCATACGATCGCGCGCACCACCAAGGTGTTCCTCTGCCGCTGCGGGCATTCGGCCAACAAGCCGTTCTGCGACGGGAGCCACAAGAGGGTGGGGTTTGTGGGGTAGGTGTCGAAGCCGCCAATCTCCCCCACGAGGGGGGAGATTGGCTAACCTCACTGGCCCACCCCTCCCTTCTTTATCCGCCGGCCGGTATCGGCTAAGGGCTTCGCAACAAGCCCTCGACCCCGGAATGCCCGCAAATGATCGCCAAGCCTCGCCCCCTCTTCCTCGGCATCGACACCGGCGGCACCTACACCGATGCGGTGCTGTGGTCGGAAGAGGGCGGACCCAAGGGCAAGGTGCTGGCCAAGGCCAAGTCGCTCACCACCCGCCACGATCTCGCCGTCGGCATTTCCGGTGCGGTGGATGCGGTGCTGGAAAAATCCCGGAGCGATCCTGCCTCGATAAAGCTCGTCTCGATGTCGACGACGCTCGCCACCAACGCGCTGGTCGAGGGCCAGGGCGGGCGCGTGGCGCTGGTGATGATCGGCTTTTCCGAGGCCGACCTTGCCCGCGACGGGCTGAAGACGGCGCTCGGCACCGATCCGGTGGTGTTCTGCCCCGGCGGCCACGACGTGCACGGCAATGCGGCCAAGCTCGACCTGTCCGGCCTCGAGGCGGCATTGCCGGAACTGGGCGGCTCGGTGTCGGGCTTCGCCGTCTGCGCCTATTTCGCCACCCGCAATCCGGCGCATGAGCTTGCCGCCCGCGACCTGATCCGCGAGAAGACCGGCCTGCCGGTCACCGCAAGCCATGAATTGTCGGCCAAGCTCGGCGGCCCGCGCCGCGCGCTGACAACGCTGCTCAACGCAAGGCTGATCTCGATGATCGACCGGCTGGTCGCGGCGACCGAAGGGTTCCTCGCCAAGCGCGGCATCTCGGCGCCGCTGATGGTGGTGCGCGGCGACGGCGCGCTCGTGTCGGCCGCCTTCGCCCGCCAGCGGCCGATCGAGACCATTTTGTCCGGCCCCGCCGCCAGCCTGGTCGGCGCGCGCCACATGACCGGGCTGGACGACGCCATGGTGTCGGACATCGGCGGCACCACGACGGATGTCGCCGTTCTCGATGGCGGCCGGCCGCGGCTCGATCCGGAAGGCGCCACCGTTGGCGGCTTCCGCACCATGGTAGAGGCGGTCGCCATGCGCACCTTCGGCCTCGGCGGCGACTCGGAAGTGGCGCTGGAAGACGGCGCGCTCGATCCGAAAATCCTGCTCGGCCCGCGCCGCCTGGTGCCGCTGGCGCTGGCGGGCCTGGTGCATGGCGAGGCGGTCACCGCCGAGCTTGAGCGGCAGCTGCGCGCGCCGAACCCGGGCCGCATGGACGGACGCTTTACCCTGCGCACCGGCGTGCCGGACCGGCTCGCCGCCGGCCTCACCGGGCCGGAAGCGAAGCTCTACGAGACGATCGGCGCTGTCCCTCTGGCGCTGGACCGGCTGCTCTCGTCCAACGCCCAGAACGCCACGCTGAACCGCCTGGTCGCGCGCGGCCTGGTGCATATCTCAGGCTTCACACCGTCCGACGCCGCCCATGTGCTGGGCAAGCAGTCGAACTGGGATGCCGCCACCGCGCGCCTCGGCGCCGAGCTTTTCGCGCGCCGGCGCGACGGCCGCGGCCAGACGATCGCGGCGACGCCGGAGGAGATTTCGCAGCGCGTGCTGGTCACGCTCACCCGCTGGTCGGCCGAATACATTTTGGAAACCGCCTTTGCCGAGGACGGGCTCGACGGCGCGGCGACCGTCGCGCATGCGCTGGTGCAGCGCGCGGTCGACGCCCATCCCGGCATCGCCCGCTTCACCGTCGCGCTCGACCGCCCGGTCATCGGTCTCGGCGCGTCGGCGCCGCTGCACTATGCCGGCCTGCCGCCGCTGGTCGGCAATGGCTGCATCGTGCCGGAGGACACCGACGTCGCCAACGCGCTCGGTGCCGTGGTCGGCCAGGTGCGCGTCTCGGCCGAGGCCCGCGTCAGCCAGCCCAAGGAAGGCCTGTTCCGGCTGGCGTCGGGCCAGACGGTGCGCGACTTCACCGAGGAGGAAAAGGCGATCGCAGCGGCCGAGGCCGATGTGCGCTCGATCGCGGCCGAGCGCGCCAAGGATGCCGGCACCGACAGCGCCGAGGTCGACGTCGCCACCGAGTTCAAGGTCTCGACCGTCGAGGGCCAGCGCATGTTCATCGAGGCGCATGTGGTGGCGGTGGCGTCGGGACGGCCGCGGATTGCGGTGTAGCGCAGCCTTTCCTTCTCCCCGTTCCACGGGGAGAAGGTGCCCGAGGGCGGATGAGGGGCAGCGCCAGCTTATGTCGTTGTTCGCCTCGACTTCAATCGGCTGATCAACGCATGCTAATTGTCAACGCCGGCGCCGCCCCTCATCCGGCTGCCGCCACCTTCTCCCCGTAAACGGGGAGAAGGCAGGCTAAACCCTAAGCCGAATTGACCCTTGCCCCCCAAACATGCCAAAGGCCCGGCAAAAGCTATATCTGGAGACGTGCAGATGACCGATCGCATCGAGATCGCCGGGTTGCGGATTGCCCGGGAGCTCCATGACTTCGTGGCCGGGGAAGCCACGCCCGGCACCGGCATCGAACCGGAAAAATTCTGGGAAGGCTTTTCGGCGATCGTGCACGATCTGGCGCCGAAGAACCGCGCGCTGCTCGCCAAGCGCGACGCCATGCAGGAAAAGCTCGACGGCTGGTACCGCGAAAACGGCGCGCCGCTCGACATGGAGGCCTACAAGGCGTTCCTGAAGGAGATCGGCTATCTGGTACCGGAAGGGCCGGCCTTCAGCGTCTCGACGGAGCATGTCGATCCCGAGATCGCCGTCGTCGCCGGGCCGCAGCTCGTCGTGCCGGTGATGAATGCCCGCTATGCGCTCAACGCCGCCAATGCGCGCTGGGGCTCGCTCTATGACGCGCTCTACGGCACGGACGCCATCCCCGAGACCGGCGGCGCCGAGAAGGGCAAGGGATTCAACCCCACGCGCGGCGCCAAGGTGATCGCCTGGGCGAAGGATTTCCTCGACCAGTCGGTGCCGCTGACCACCGGCAAATGGGCCGGCGTCAACGGGCTGTCGGTGGCCAATGGCGCGCTCAAGGCGGGCGAGGGCGCGGGCGCCACGACGCTTGCCGATCCAAGGCAGTTCGTCGGCTATCGCGGCGATGCCGCCACGCCGGAAGCAGTGCTGCTGGTCAAGAACGGGTTGCATATCGAGATCGTGATCGACCGCGCCAACCAGATCGGCAGGACCGATCCGGCCGGCATCGCCGACATCCTCCTCGAAGCGGCGTTGACCACCATCCAGGACTGCGAGGATTCGGTCGCGGCCGTAGATGCCGAGGACAAGGTCGTCGTCTACCGCAACTGGCTCGGACTGATGAAGGGCGACCTGGCGGAAGAGATCACCAAGGGCGGCAAGACCTTCGTCCGCAAGCTCAACCCGGACCGCACCTACACCTCGCGCGGCGGTGGCACGCTTACGCTGCCCGGCCGCTCGTTGATGCTGGTGCGCAATGTCGGCCACCTGATGACCAGTCCGGCGATCCTCGATCGCGATGGCAACGAGGTGCCGGAAGGCATCATGGATGCGGCGATCACCGCGCTGGTCGCGCTGCACGATGTCGGCCCGAACGGGCGGCGCGCGAACTCCCGCGCGGGCTCGATGTATGTCGTGAAGCCGAAGATGCACGGGCCGGAAGAGGTCGCCTTCGCCGTGGAAATCTTCGACCGCGTCGAAGCGCTGCTCGGCATGGCGAAGAACACCATCAAGATGGGCATCATGGACGAGGAGCGGCGCACCACCGTCAACCTCAAGGAAGCGATCCGCGCCGCGAAGGAGCGCGTTGTGTTCATCAACACCGGCTTCCTCGACCGCACCGGCGACGAGATCCACACTTCGATGGAAGCCGGCCCGATGATCCGCAAGGGCGACATGAAGCAGGCGGCCTGGATTTCCGCCTATGAGGCCTGGAATGTCGATACGGGGCTCGAATGCGGGCTTGCCGGTCATGCGCAGATCGGCAAGGGCATGTGGGCGATGCCCGATTTGATGGCGGCGATGCTGGTTGAGAAGATCGCCCATCCCAAGGCCGGCGCCAACACGGCCTGGGTGCCGTCGCCGACGGCCGCGACGTTGCATGCGACGCATTACCACAAGGTCGATGTTCATGCCGTGCAGACGGCGCTGAGGAACCGGCCGAAGGCCAAGCTCGACGACATTCTGTCGGTGCCGGTCGCGGTACGGCCGAACTGGACGCCGGACGAGATCCAGCGCGAGCTCGACAACAACGCGCAGGGCATCCTGGGTTACGTCGTGCGCTGGATCGACCAGGGCGTCGGCTGCTCGAAAGTGCCCGACATCAACGATGTCGGCCTGATGGAGGACCGCGCGACGCTGCGCATCTCCTCGCAGCACATCGCCAACTGGCTGCGCCACAAGGTGTGCTCGGAAATCCAGGTGAGAGATTCGCTGCAGCGCATGGCGGCGATCGTCGACCGCCAGAATGTCGGCGACCCGCTCTACCGCCCGATGGCGCCGGACTTCGACAAGTCGATCGCCTTCCAGGCCGCCTGCGACCTGGTGTTCAAGGGGACCGCGCAGCCCAACGGCTATACCGAGCCGGTGCTGCATGCGCGGCGGCTGGAGTTGAAGGCGCGGGACAGGCAGGGCTCTGCCTGAGGCTGCCGGCTTGCAGCCGGCGGTTTGCGGCCCTCACCCGCCTTTGATCGTGCGCGACAGGAGACATCCGTGTGCCTGACATGCGCGGGCGTGTCGCGAAACGGCGCACAGGGCCTGAAGCCGAACGCGCTGTACACGGCAATGGCCCTTTCCATATAGAAGGTGGTGTGGATCAGCACCGAGCGGGCCGGACCTTTGCCGCAGAGCATGGCCATGGTCTCCAAACCTTCGGCGCTGCGCGCCGGCAGAACTGAAATCATCCCTCGCCCCGCGGATCCGTTCCACCATACCACGCAGATTTCCGGGTGCGAATGCGAACGTGTTCCAAAGAGGAGCGGACGCTCATGAGGTCGTCCAGCGAATGGCTTGACAGATTGTAATCTACCTACTAGTAGGTAGATACAGGCACCAAAGAAAGGTATCCGTCATGTCTGCACAAACGAGCGTTGAAAGCCCCGCCCTGTCCTCAAACGGCTGGCTCAAAACCTATTATTATCTCCGCTTTGCCGTGTCCGCGGCCTGGGTCCTGGCGGCTTTTACCGTCGCAAAGACGGTGGGACCGCTCGCCGCCGTCATGCTGGTGGCCTATCCGCTATGGGACGCGCTTGCGAACTATCTCGACGCGCAGCGCAGCGGCGGCCTCGGTCGCAACAGGACGCAGTTGCTCAATTTCGTCTTCAGCATCATCACCGCGATCGCCGTCGCTGTCGCGCTTGGCCACAGCATGAACGCGGTGCTGGCGGTCTATGGTGTCTGGGCCGCGCTCTCCGGAGCGTTTCAGCTGCTCACCGCCCTGCGTCGCTGGAAGACCAACGGCGCCCAGTGGGCGATGATCCTGAGCGGCGCCCAATCGGCGCTGGCCGGTCTCTTCTTCGTCAAGATGGCCCGCAGCGCGGAGACCATCGGCATCGCCAATGTCGCGCCCTATGCCGCTTTCGGTGCCTTCTATTTCCTGGTGTCCGCCGTCTGGCTTTCGGTGAGCGATTTCCTTCGTAAGTCGCCGCAGGCCGCGCGTTGAGATTTCCTTCGCCCGAGGTTAGGCATTCTTATGGACAGGCTCTCGAACACCGCCGATGACATCCTGGCCGCCGCGCAACGCTTCATCGTCGCCGGCGGCTATAACGGGTTCAGCTACGCCGATATCGCCGAGGTGGTCGGTATCCGCAAGGCGAGCATCCATCATCATTTCCCGAGCAAGGTCGACCTCGTGCAGACCCTCGTCAGGCGCTACCTCGAGGACGCCGTGGCGGGCATGACGGAGCTTGAGCGCAATGCGCCCGGGCCGCCCGAGTTGCTGCGGACCTATACCGGCTTCTGGGCGCAATGCATCGAGGACGCGAGCAGGCCGATCTGCGTGTGCGCGTTGCTCGCCAGCGAGCTTCCGGCCCTTCCGCCCGAGGTTGCCGTGGAGGTCCGGGCCTATTTTCAGTTTCTCTCGGGGTGGCTGACCCGAGTCTTCGAGCGCGGCGCCGAGCAGGGAACATTGACGGTTGCCGCCGCGCCGCGCGTCGAGGCGGAAGCCTTCATGGCGACCGTGCACGGGGCGATGATTTCGGCGCGGGCCTATGGCGATGTCCTGACCTTCGGCATGATCCTGGCGCCGATGCTGCAGAAGCTGGTCCCTGAAGCAATTCCAGGAAAAGGGTGAGCCGTTAGGTTCGACGCTTTCGCCGTAACCTTCCGTCGGAATTGCTTCAAAAACGACGGATTGACGTGAGATCGGCCTCGGCGAGTCCGGCGTGGCTGCGATGCTTTCCGACTACGCCGCCTGCGCCATCCGCTCGGCGCTCATGCGATAGGAAATCGCCTCGGCGAGATGGATGCGGCCGACGGTTTCGCTGGCGTCGAGGTCGGCCAGCGTGCGCGCCACCTTCAAGACGCGGTGATAGGCCCGCGCCGAGAAGCCGAGCTTTTCGCTGGCGTCCTTGAGCAGCGTCAGGCCGGCGGCATCGGGCTTGGCGATCTCTTCGATGATCGAAGGCGGGCATTGCGCGTTGGTGGTGGCGGCAGCGCCGAGCCGTTCCAGCCGCTCGCGCTGCATGGCGCGCGCACGCGCCACGCGCTGCGCCACCGCAGCGCTCGTCTCGGCCTTGTCCGGCCGGATCAGGTCGCTTGCCGAGACCGCTGGCACCTCGATCCGAAGATCGATGCGGTCGAGCAGCGGGCCGGAAATGCGCGCCTGGTATTCGGTGCGGCAGCGGTCGCCGCGCAGGCAGCGATAGCCGGGCTCGCCCGACATGCCGCAGCGGCACGGATTCATCGCCGCCACCAGCTGGATGCGCGCCGGATAGGTGACGCGGTGGTTGGCGCGCGCGATCATGCAATCGCCCGTCTCCAGCGGCTGGCGCAGCGCATCGAGCGTCTGCGGCGCGAATTCCGGCAATTCGTCGAGGAACAGCACGCCATGATGGGCGAGCGAGGCCTCGCCCGGACGCGCGCGCAATCCGCCGCCGACCATCGCCGCCATCGAGGCGGAGTGATGCGGTGCGCGGAACGGCCGCCGGTCGGTCAATTTGCCCTCGCCGAGCTCGCCGGCGACGGAGGCGATCATCGAGACTTCGAGAAGCTCCTTGGGCGCCAGCGGCGGCAGGATCGAAGGCAGGCGCTGCGCCAGCATCGACTTGCCCGCGCCGGGCGGACCGATCATAAGCAGATTGTGGCCGCCGGCGGCCGCCACCTCGAGCGCCCGCTTGGCGCTTTCCTGGCCCTTGATGTCGGCGAGATCCGGCAGGTCGCGCGCGGCAAGCTGGATGCCGGCTTCGGGCCGCGACAGCACCTGCGTGCCGCGAAAATGGTTGGCAACGGCAATCAGGCTGCGCGGGGCAAGGATGTCGAAATCCTTGCCCGCCCAGGCCGCCTCCGGCCCGCAGGCGAAGGGACAGATCAGGCCCTTGCCTTCGGCATTGGCGCCGATCGCCGCCGGCAGCGCGCCGGCGACGCCCGTGATGGTGCCGTCGAGCGACAATTCGCCAAGCACCACATAGCCGGCCAGCATGTCGCCAGGAATGGCGCCAAGCGCCGCCATCAGCCCGAGCGCGATCGGCAGGTCGTAATGGCTGCCTTCCTTGGGCAGGTCCGCCGGCGCGAGATTCACCGTCACCTTCTTCGACGGCATCGATAGGCCCGACGCATGCAGCGCCGCCTGCACGCGCTCGCGGCTCTCGGCCACCGCCTTGTCCGGGAGGCCGACGATCTGCATGCCGACCTTACCCGGCCCGACCATTACCTGGACATCGACCGGCAAGGCCTCGATGCCCTGGAAAGCCACCGTGCGAACCCGCGCCACCATTTTGTCCCAAGCCCCCGATACCGGCTCGCGTGGCCCGGCGATCAGGCCGCGAGTGAAATCGGGCCAGACAACCACAGATTTTCGCTTTGGGCAAGAACATTACGAGAACGCAGGCGCCTGCGCATCCGTTACGGCGCAGCAGTCGAATGTTGGGGCGGCAACGGAATCTTCGAAAACATCTTACCCAGACCTCGCAGATGCGGCTTGGTGAATCGACGGCGGTAGTAGTGAGTTGCCAAGGCGGCTGACCAGTATTTTTTTCGCAGCCCGATAAGGCCAAGGATCATCTTTCGCCGACGGGCGGATTTCAAGATCAGCGTCCCTTCTGGAATATCCAATCCCGACAAGGTTCTGTAGAAATTGAAAACATCGGCGAAAGGCACGCGCCTGTAGCGCCAGGGCTTGGCCGATCCCGCATAGTGGATCACCTTGGGAAGCCGCCGTTCGATTTCCAAATACCGCTCCGAGAAGAAATTCCATTCCCTACCCAGGAAAAGAACCCGTCCGCGCACCACCGTATTCAAGGCTGTCTGGTCGAGGTATCGCGACTTGGCGGTTTCGCGAACTCTTGCAAAGACCCTGTCAGCGATGCCTTCCCTGCGCCAGGCGACGAGGTTCATGGCCAGAACGCCGGAATTGATATATTCGTTCCGGGACATTTCGATGTCGTCGAGTTCCTCCTGCTCGACGAAGCCGTCAACCACGCCGGCGACCAAATTGTCGCCCAAATCCGCCGACCAGAGGCCGCCGAGATCGGATACCACCAGCGTATCCGCGTCCATGTAGATGGCCTTGTCGCAATCAGGCAATATCTCGGGAATGAGTATTCGGGCATATGCGGCAGTCGTCAGCAGCTTGCCTCTTGTCGGCAGATCGGAAATCCGCTTGGCGTCTGCTCGGACGATCCGACAGTCGATTCCATTTCGTTCGCAAAAAAGGCGAAGCTCTATCACGCTCGCAGGCTCCATTCCTGCGTCTATGACGACGAATTTCGCCTCGCGATTGTGAATCCAAGCAGAAAAGACGAACAAGAAAAGCGCGGGCACAAAGTTGTTGTCGCTTGCGGTAACAATCACCATGAAATTGCGAATCCTGGAAAACAGGAAGCCAGGCCCTGCTGCGGATAAAGCGTGAGAGCGTTCACGATCACAGGCAGCACGTTAGCATCCCCCCTCAAATAGCTCATCTGCAGGCGGGGGCCCCAGTTACCTTATTCGGCGACACGACGGGCCCGATGCCTGGAGCGCCGCCTGCATCATGAAGAGAATTACCCCCGCTTCTCCTCAACGCAATTCCAGAACAGGGCGGCAATATCCGCGCCGCCGAAACGCTGCACCTCGCGCACGCCGGTCGGCGAGGTGACGTTGATCTCGGTCATATAGTCGCCGATCACGTCGATGCCGACGAGGATGAAGCCGCGTTCTTTCAGGGAAGGTCCGATGCGGGCGCAGATCTCGCGCTCGCGCTCGGTCAGCTCGGTCTTCTCGGCGCGGCCGCCGACATGCATGTTGGAGCGGGAATCGTGCTCGGCCGGCACGCGGTTGATGGCGCCGACCGGCTCGCCGTCGATCAGGATGATGCGTTTGTCGCCCTTGCGCACGTCCTTGAGATAGCGCTGCACGATATAGGGCTCGCGGAACAGCTGGCCGAACATCTCGAGCAGCGAGGCGAGATTGCGGTCGGCCTCGAGCAGATGGAAGATGCCGGCGCCGCCATTGCCGTAGAGCGGCTTGACGATGATATCGCCGAATTCCTTGCGGAAGGCGGCCACCTCCTGAGGATCCTTGGTGATCAGCGTTTCCGGCATCAGGTCCGGGAATTCGGTGACGAAGATCTTTTCCGGGCTGTTGCGCACCCAGGCCGGGTCGTTGACCACCAGCGTCTTCGGATGGATGCGCTCCAATATATGCGTGGTGGTGATGTAGTTCATGTCGAAGGGCGGGTCTTGCCTCAGCAGCACCACGTCCACCTCGGAGAGGTCGGTGCGCACCTTCTCGCCGAGCGAATAATGGTTGCCCTTCTCGTCGCGCACCTGCATCTCCTCGACGCGCGCGAACACCTTGCCATCGCGCATCGACAGCCGGTCGGGCGTGTAGTGGAAAAGCTTGTGGCCGCGCCGCTGCGCCTCCAGCGACAGCGCGAAGCTGGTGTCGCCGGCGATCGACACGGTGGAGACATGGTCCATCTGGACGGCGATCTTCAGCGGCATTTTTCCTCTCCGGCGAGTCCAGCTGTCGATATAAGGAAATCGGCGGCTTCTGCCAATCGTGCTCGCTTGGTGCAGCAGCTCTACCGGTCGAAGACCAGCCTTGAATAGCCGAGGAACGATAGCGCCATGGCGAGGATCGAGGCAAAGGCCAGCGCCGCCAGCGGCGGCAGGGCCGGCAGCGCGAACAGGACAGCGCAGTAGACCAGGTAATTGACGACGCTGGTGGCAATGCCGACGCCGCCGTAGCGGGCACCTTCCTGCGCGATGCCCCGGCTAGACGGCGCGAAGGTGAGACGGCGGTTCACTTGCCATGTGACGCAGAGCGCGAAGCCGATGGACAGCACGCGCGCCGCGAGCGGACCGAGCGGCGTGGCGGCGAGCAGCAGCCAGAGCGCCGCGGCATCGGCGACGAAACCGGTGCCGCCGGCGAAGACGAAGCGGAAGAGGCGGCCCACCATGCCGCCCACTAGATCGTGATGGCGTTTCGTTGAATCGCCCTCACGATCTAACTCTTTGTTGGAGCATGATCTTTCTCCGAAAACCGGTTCCCACCTTTCGGGATCATGCTCTAGGCCGCCCGTGGGGCCTTGCCAGGCTCACTCTTCGGCAAGGCCTGCCCGAACGCCGGACGCTCGGCCCGGCCGGAGGAAATCGACAGGTAGAAGATGCGCTTCTGCTCGGCTCGGCCGCGCGACACGGAATCGAGGATGAAGCCGGTCATCATCGAGAGCATGGCCAGAAGCAGCATGCCGATCGACAGCACCCAGGTCGGCATGCGCGGCACCAGCCCCGTCTCGGCGAATTCGATCAGCACCGGGGTCATCAGGCCGATGCTGGCCGCCAGGAAGAACAGCGCGAAGGTGCCGAAGAAGCGCAGCGGCTGCGTCTCCTTCACCAGCATCGCGAACATCCACAGGATCCTGGCGCCGTCGCGGAAGGTCGACAGCTTCGACGAAGAGCCCTCCGGGCGGCGCCCGTAATCGAGTGCGATCTCGCTCACCGGCAGCTTCAGCTGCGAGGCATGCACCGACATCTCGGTCTCGATCTCGAAGCCGCCGGAGACGGCGGGGAAACTCTTGACGAAGCGGCGCGAAAACACCCGGTAGCCGGAAAAGATGTCGGTGAAGTCGGTTCCGAACAGGCCCTTGTAGAGGCGGTTGAAGACGCGATTGCCGAATGCGTGGCCGTTGCGGCCGGCATCGTCGTTCACGCCGCGCCTGGTGCCCACCACCATGTCGGAGCGTTCGGTCTGCAGGACGTTGATCAGCTGCGGCGCATCCTCCGGCGCGTAGGTGCCGTCGCCATCGGCCATCACATAGATGTCGGCGTCGATGTCGGCGAACATGCGCCGCACCACATTGCCCTTGCCCTGGCGCGGCTCGCGCACGACGGTGGCGCCCGCGGCGCGGGCTTTCAGCGCCGTAAGATCCTTGGAATTGTTGTCGTAGACATAGATCGCCGCCGAAGGCAGCGTCTCGCGGAAGCGCCGCACGACCTCGCCGATCGTCAGCTCTTCATTGTAGCAAGGCAGGAGCACGGCGATGACCGGCTCGTGGCGGACTGCATGCGGCATGTCTGTCTCCGGGCGCTCGACCCAGCCTCCGGCCGCCTTTGTGCCGGCCCCATCGAGCCGTTTTACTATTTATTGAAGCCGTTAAGGCTAGGTTTAAGCCGTTCCTCTCCCTTCAAAGGCCATGGCAATGGGCACAGCCGAGAACGGCGCCGCCACCTGGAAATCCGACCTCGCGCTGGCGCTGCTGGCCGCCCTGTTCGCCTTCGCCGTCGATGCGTGGGCCGGATTTGGCCAACTGACCGATGCGGGCGGCGACAACGACAATCTGCTGCGCCTCGTCGAGGTCCGCGACCTGCTGGCCGGCCAGGGCTGGTTCGACCTGCACCAATACCGGATGGGGCTGGAAGGCGGCTTCGTCATGCACTGGTCGCGGCTGGTCGACGCGCCGATCGCCATGATCACGCTTGCCGCCTCGGCGCTCACCGGCAGCGAGCCGCTCGGCGAGGACGTGGCGCAGGTGCTGTGGCCGGCGCTGCTCTTCTGGTCGACCCTGTTCTTCACCGCCCGCGCCGCGCGCAGCTTCGGCGGCGGTGGCGCGGTGCTGCCCGCCATCCTGGTCGGCGCCGCCGGCTATTATTTCATCGGCATCTACGACCCCGGCGCGCTCGACCACCACAATGTCCAGCTGATGCTCACCATGGCGAGCCTGGCTTTGCTGCTCGAGGCGCCCGCGCGGCGCTGGGCCGCGCTGCTGTCCGGCCTCTGCGCCGCGCTGACGCTCGCCATCGGCATGGAAACCGTGCCTTACGTCGGCACCATCGGCGTTTGCGTGTCGCTGCTGTTCGTCGCCGATCCGGGCGGCGAACGGGCGATCGCCCGGGATTTCGGCCTCGGCTTCGCCGGCGTCGCAGCGCTGGTCTTCGTCACGACGGTTTCGCCTTCCACATGGGGCGCGGCGCAGTGCGATGCCTTCTCGGTCGCGCAGTTCGTCGTCGCGGCCATTGGCGGCGTGGGGCTGGCGGCCATCGCCTCTGTCGAGCCCGCCGCCGGCAGCTGGCGGCGCAGGCTTGCGTCGCTCGCCGTGCTGGGCGTCGTCCTCGGCGTGGTCGTGGTGGCGCTATTCCCACAGTGCCTCTCCGCGCCCTACGCCTCGCTCGATCCGCGCCTCAAGGAACTGTGGCTCGACCATGTCGACGAGGCCCAGTCGCTGTTCACGCTGCTTGTCCGCGATCCGGCGCGTGTGGCCGCACGTTACGCGACGCCGCTGGTCGCGATTATCCTGATGGCGCTGCGTTTGCGCCGCGGCGGCTGGCGGCGGCAGGACAGCCTCGTCGCCGCACTGCTTGCCGTCGCTTTCGTGGTCGGCGCCTGGCAGGTGCGCGGCACCACCTTCTCGATCGCCTTCGCGGTCGTTCCGCTATCGGCCTGGATCGCCAAATGGCGGGCGCGTGCCGAAAGCGGCTCCTCGCTTGGCGTGGCGCTGCGCCTGGCGGCCGTCTGGCTGGTCTCGATCAACCCGGTCTGGACAGGCGTCGCAGCAGCCGCCTCGGTGGCGTTCGAGAAAGGCAAAGCGGTCGCCGACGGCGGCACCACGGACAAGACCTGCGAGAAGAAGGCCAGTTTCGCGCCGCTCGGCGGCATGGCCGCCACCACGGTGCTGACGATCTCCAACCTCGGGGCGCCGGTTCTGGCCTATAGCGGCCATCGCGTTTTCGCCGGCCCCTATCACCGCGATATCGCCGGCAATCTCCTGGTGCTGGACGCCTTTCTCGGCTCGGCCGATGACGCGCGCGCAATCGTCGAGGCGCACCGCGTCGGCCTCATCGCCATCTGCCCCGGCAATGTCGAGACCATGATCCTGACCCGGAAGGCGCCGCAGGGCTTCCTGGCCGGCCTGCTGCGCGGTTCGGTGCCGGAATGGCTCGAGCCGGTCAGCGGGAGCAAAGGCAGCCCGATCTCCCTCTATCGTGTCAGGCAAGCCGGCTAAGAGCAATTCCAGGAAAGTGCGCGTCGGGTTCCGTGGGGAGCCGCTCAAGAGCTTCGACGTGCGACCTTTTTTGGGGACCTTCGGAAAATCGGTTTTCTCGATACTTTTCCTAAACGCTTTGCTGCCAGTCTGAAGAGAAATATCGCCATAAGAACAGGGGCATGATGCAAACGACGTTTGGCACTGGTCAGCCAGGCAAGGAAAATACGGATCTGGCCTTCACGGATTCGTTGACCGGGCTCGGCAACCATCGTCGCTTCTTCGACAAGGTCGATCGCCTGATCAGCGACCGCGCCGACGATCCCGCGCCCTTCACCGTCGGCATCCTCGACCTCGACGGCTTCAAGCCGATCAACGACCTGTTTGGCCACAAGGCCGGCGACGACATCCTGGTCCAGGTGGCGATGCGGCTGCGCGCCTCGATGGACGGCTATTCCACCGTCTGCCGCATCGGCGCCGACGAGTTCGCCTATCTTTACCCGATGGTGTTCTCGGAGGAGCAGGCCGCAGAGACGTCGCGCATGCTGATCGAGATCCTGTCGGCCCCTTACGACGTCGGCGAGCGCACCGCGAGGCTCTCGGCTTCGGTCGGCTGCTCGCTGTTCTATTCCGGTGACGAGACCACCGAGATCCTCCTCAACAAGGCCGAGACCGCGCTCTATCACGCCAAGCGCTCCGGCCGCGGCCGCGTCGTCGTCTACACCCGCGAGATGGAGGAGGCGGCCAAGCGCGTCACCCGCATCGAGCAGGCGCTACGCCGCGCTGTCTCCGCCGGCGAGGTCGAGCCGCATTTCCAGCCGATCGTCGACCTGAACAACCGCCGCACCATCGGCTTCGAGACGCTGGCGCGCTGGACCGACCGCGACCTCGGAGTCGTGCCGCCATCGGTCTTCATCCCGATCGCCGAGGAACGGGGCATCATCGGCCCGCTATCGCAGCTGGTATTGCGCAAGGCGACCGAGGCGGCGCGCAGCTGGCCGAAGGAACTGTTTTTGTCCTTCAACCTGTCGCCCTCGCAGCTCGTCGACCAGAACACTGGCCTGCATATCCTGGCGATCCTCGACCGCACCGGCTTCGATCCGCGCCGGCTGGAGATCGAGATCACCGAGACCGGCCTGATGAACGATCCGGCCTCGGCCGAGAAGATCGTCGAGGACCTGCGCCGCGTCGGCATCCGCGTCTCGCTCGACGATTTCGGCACCGGCCAGTCGTCGCTCGGCCGTCTGCGCGAGTTCCATTTCGACAAGCTCAAGATCGACCGCGCCTTCGTCTCCTCCATCCTCGACGACCGGCCCTCGGAGCACATCATCCGCGCTATCCTCGCCATGTGTGAAGGGCTCGGCATGGATGTCGTTGCCGAAGGCATCGAGGACGAGGCGCAGGCCGACCGCCTCGTGCAGTTCGGCTGCGCCGGCGGGCAGGGCTACCTGTTCGGCAAGCCGGCCGATGCCGATGCCACGCTCGGCTATCTGCGCGATTCCTATCGCGGCGCGCTGCACGCCAAGGCGATCTGACCAATTCGCGGCGCCTAACCGCATAAACTGCGCCGGCCCCCTCGTCCGGCCGCTTCGCGGCCACCTGCTCCCCAATGGGAGAAGAGACTGGCGCCGAAGCCGGCAATCTCCTCTCCCCTCGGGGAGAGGTCAGCCGAGCGAAGCGGAGGCTGGGCGAGGGGCAGCGCTCATTTGTCGGACATAAGCTTCCGAAATCCGACGTTTCTCCCTTGCCCCCGCGCTTTGTCTGGCTAGGATGCGCGCCGGCCAAAGGGAGAAGAGATCATGATGCCATCGGCGCGTTTCGCCGACCTCGACGGTGCCTCGGTGCTGATCACCGGCGGCGGCTCCGGCATCGGCGCGGCGCTGACCGAAGGTTTTGTGCGGCAGGGCGCCAGGGTCGCGTTCATCGACATTGCTGACAAGCCAAGCATGGCCCTTGCCGACCGGTTGGAGAAGGAGCTTGGCCGCCGTCCGCTCTATCTCAAGGCCGACCTGCGCGACATCGAGGCGTTGCGCGCCGCCGCGGCGAAGGCTGCCGAAGCCCATGGCGACGTGACGGTGCTGGTCAACAATGCCGCGCTCGACGACCGTCACGCGGTGGAAAACGTCACCGTCGAGTTCTGGGACAACAACCTCGCCATCAACCTGCGGCCGCATTTCTTCACCGCGCAAGCCGTGGCGCCCGGCATGAAGCGCGCCGGCGGCGGCTCGATCATCAACTTCACCTCCACCTCCTACCTGATCAACCATCCCGATATGCCGGCCTATACCGCCGCCAAGGCAGGCATCCTCGGCCTGACGAAAGGCCTGGCCGGCAAGCTCGGGCAGGACCGCATCCGCGTCAACGCGGTGGCGCCAGGCTGGGTCATCACCGAACGGCAGCGCGAGCTCTGGGTCACCGACGAGGCGCTCGCCGCACACGTCGCCAAGCAGTGCATCAAGGATGTCATGCAGCCCGAAGACATGGTGGGTACGGTGCTGTTCCTGGCGTCGGATGCCTCGCGCATGCTGACCGCGCAAATGCTGATCGTCGACGGAGGCTTCCTGTGAGCGCAACAGCCGCCGTCGCCGCGCTCGACTGGGGCACGACCAGGCTCAGAGCCTGGCTGCTCGACGGCACGGGCAAGGTGCTTGCCGAGCGGCGCGGCGACGACGGGCTGATCACCGCCCGCGAAAACGGCTTTTCGAACGTGTTGGAAGGCCATCTTGCCGCGATGGGCGCGCCGGACATGCTGCCGGTCATCATCTGCGGCATGGCTGGCTCGCGGCAGGGCTGGATCGAGGCGCCTTACGTCACCGTGCCGGCGCCGATCGGCGCGATTTTGCGCGGCGCCGCCCGCATTGAGGGCTCGCGCCGCGACATCCGCATCGTGCCTGGCCTCGCCCAGCGGCTCGCCGATGCGCCGGATGTCATGCGCGGCGAGGAAACCCAGCTTGCCGGCGCCGGTTTGCCGGCAAAGGGGCGGCATCTCGTCTGCATGCCCGGCACGCATTCGAAATGGGTCGCAGTCGAAGATGGCGCGGTAGCGGGCTTCGGCACCTGGCCGACCGGGGAATTATTTTCCGTCTTGGCCACGCACTCGATCCTGAAGCACTCGCTGGGCGAGCACCCGGCGCCGGTCGCCACGGACAGCCCGTTCTTCCGGCAATGGTGCGAGCGGGCCCTGGGCGAAGGCGGCGACATCTCCTCGAAGCTGTTCGCCATCCGGGCTGCCGGGCTTCTGCTGGATCTGCAGCCCGCCGATGCGGCGGCATGCCTGTCCGGGCTGCTGATCGGCGGCGAGATCGCCTCGGCGAAGCGCCGCTATGGCGCAAGCGAGGCGCCGGTCGTGCTGGTCGCCTCGGGCGCACTGGCCATGCTTTATGGCGCGGCGCTCGGCCTTGCCGGGCTTGCCTTCCGCACCGTGGACGCCGATGAAGCGGTGCGCGCCGGCCTCGTCGAGGCCGCGCGCGAGAACGGCATGATTGGAGGCGCTTGATGAGCCAGACCGCACCCTTCCCGAAGCTCAAGCGCGGCCTTGTCGCCATCCTGCGCGGCCTGAAGCCTTCCGAGGCGGTAGCGATCGGCAAGGCGATCCACGACGCCGGCATCGAGGCGATCGAAGTGCCGCTCAATTCGCCGGAGCCATTCGTCTCCATCGCCGATCTGGTCGAGGCGCTGCCGCAAAGCGCGCTGATCGGCGCCGGCACCGTGCTGACGGTGACGGACGTCGAGGCCTTGCACGAGGCCGGCGGACGGTTGCTGGTCAGCCCCAACATCGATGCCGAGGTCATGGGTCGCGCGATGCACCACGGGATGGTGACGATGCCGGGCGTGTTCACGCCCACCGAAGCTTTCCAGGCGATCCGGCTCGGCGCTTCGGCGCTGAAATTCTTCCCGGCGAGCGTGCTTGGATCGAGCGGCATCGCCGCCATTCGCGCCGTGCTGCCGGCAACGACGGTCATCGGCGCGGTCGGCGGCGTCTCGGACAAGGATTTTGCCGGCTACAAGGCGGTCGGCGTCAGCGTCTTCGGCCTGGGTTCGAGCCTCTACAAGCCAGGCGCCAGCATCGAGGAGGTGGGGCAGCGCGCCCGCGCCGCGGTTGCCGCCTGGGATGAGGCCTTCGGAGGATGACGATGGACGGCGTTTCGGTTTTTTCGGACCATATCTGCGAGCTCGGCGAAGGCCCGAGCTACGATCCCGCCACCGACACGCTGTTCTGGTTCGACATCGTCAATGGCAAGCTTCTGGAAAAGCCACTCGCCGGGAAGCTGAAAATCCATGATCTCGGCGTCATGGCCAGCGCTATCGCCGTCATCGACGACGACCGCCAGCTCATCGCCACCGAGATTGGCCTGCAGGTCCGAGATGTGAAAACCGGCAGGCTGACGCTGCACACGTCGATCGAGGCCGACAATCCGCTGACGCGCTCCAACGATTCGCGTGTCCATCCCTGCGGCGCGCTGTGGACCGGCACGATGGGCAAGGGCGAGGAGAAGGGTGCCGGTTCGATCTACTGGTTCTTCAAGGGCGAGTTGCGCCGGCTGTTTTCCGGCATCACCGTCTCGAACTCAATCTGTTTTTCAGAGGACGGAACGATTGCCTACTACACCGACACAGCGACCGGGCTTCTGATGCGCGTCGCCTGCGATCCGGCGACCGGCCTGCCGGCCGGCGAGGTGAAAGTCTTCGTCGATCATCGCTCCTCGAAAGGCTATATCGACGGTTCGGTCGTCGACCGCGATGGAGTGCTGTGGAACGCCGTCTGGGGCGGTAAGGCGGTAAAGGCCTATGCGCCGGACGGCACGCTGCTGCGCGAGATCGCCATGCCGGTGACGCAGGCTTCCTGCCCGGCTTTTGTCGGCAAGGAGGCCGACCGGCTGGCGGTGACCTCGGCCTGGAAAGGCAAGGACGAGAAGCAGCGGGCGCTCGACCCGCAGGCCGGCATGACCTTCCTGCTCGACATTCCGGTCAAAGGACGCTTCGAGCCGCGCGTGCTGATCGCCTGAGCGCTGTCACGCAACCACCCGCGCCGGTCGGTTTCCCGCAAGCCGATTACCGCGGCCGTGCGATGGTAGCGCGCTGATTTCGACCAGGGCAGACCGTTCATGTCGCGTGACAAGCCGACCCTCATTCTCGTCTACGAGCCGGAGAAGGCCTGCCTCGACCGCCTATCCGCCGACGGATACCCGGCGGATCGTGCCCTGGAAATCTCGTCCTATCTGGCGCAATCGACCGATCTCAAGCCGGAGTTCAGCCAGCTCGCCGAGGCTTGCGAGAAGCGCAGCCTCGCCTTCCAAGCTGTCGAGCTCGATGACGCATCAGCGGTCCTGGCGAAGGCCGATCCGGCGACGACGCTGGTCTGGACGCTGACGGACGGCATTGCCTATTTTCGTGGCGGCGCCTCGCCCGCGCTCGCCCGCCTCAACGGCCTGCGCACCATCGGCGCCGACGATTCCCTTTTCGCGCTCTGCCAGGACAAGCTTCGCTCCGGCGCCGTGCTCGGCGCGCTCGGCCTGCCGGTGCCGGCAGCAGGCCTGGCGCGCAACGGCGCATGGCTGGTCGAGCCGCCGGCCTCGCCCAAGGGCTGGTTCGTGAAACCCAACCGGCTCGGCGCCAAGATCGGCATCTGGCCGGATTCGCGCATCGCCGATCTCGGCCATGCGCTGGAGCTTAGCCGGCGCGTTTTTTCGCATTATCGGGACGACGTCGTCGTCCAGCCCTATGTCGCGGGGCGCAATGTGCGCGCGAGCTTCCTTGGGTTGAAGCCCGAGGCCGGCGTCGAGTCTTTGGGCATATTCTTCGTCGATTCCGGCGGCGACTTCCAGACCATGGCCGACTCGATGGCACTCTATGGCGAGACCGGCCAGGCGGCGAAGGATGCGGGCACCTATGCCGAGCCGGAGCTTGAGGCGGTCGGCGCCAGTCAGCCGGAGGCGGATCGGAAAATCCGCGCCATCGCGCAGAAGCTGATAAGCGGTCTTGGCCTGAAGGACGTCTTTTCCGTCGACTTCCGGGTCGAGGCCGACGACACCGTGCATCTCATCGAGTTCGAAGTCTGCCCCGGCCTGCCCTGCTTCGATTTTCGCGACTATTGCCGCAGAAAGTGGGGCATGGAGCTCGCCGATGCGATGGCAGAAACGGCGGCCAATAGGCTCTTTCGCTAAACGCCTTCGACCAGAACGATCTCGCCGTCGGCCACTTTCTGGCGGATCGCGGCGGCGCGCTGGTACTCCGGCGAGTGGTAGCAATCATGCGCCACGGCCAGCGATTCGAACTCGATGATCACGTTGCGGGCGCGGCCCTGCCCTTCAGCCTTTTCATGCTCGCCGCCGCGCGCCAGAAACTTCGCGCCGAAGCGATCGAAGGCGAGCTTCGCGGCGGCGACATAGTCCTTGTAGCCCTCGGCGTCGTGCACATCGACACGGGCGATCCAATATCCCTTCGGCATTCTCTTTCTCCTGTCTTTCTTTTCGGTCTTCAGGCCGACTGCATCTCGGCGAGGATCGCTTCGGCCGCCGCGCGGCGGTCCGGCGCGGCGACGATCGGCCGACCGACGACTAGGTGGCTGGAGCCGTTGCGGATCGCCTGCGCCGGCGTCACCACGCGCTTCTGGTCGCCGTGGTCGCTGCCCGACGGCCGGATGCCGGGCGTCACCACAGCCAGATCCGGGCCGACGATGCGGCGCACCGCCTCGGCCTCCTCCGCCGAGCAGACGATGCCGCCCATGCCGGCATGCAGCGCCTGTTCGGAGCGCCGCAGCGCCAGCGTGTGTGGGTCGTATTCATAGCCGGCGTCGATCACGTCCTGCTCGTCCATCGAGGTCAGAACCGTCACGCCGAGCAGGCAGAGCTCGCTGCCCCTGGCCGCCTCGACAGCCGCTCTCATGGTTTTGGGATAGGCGTGCAGCGTCAGCATCGTCATGCCCATCTTGACGATGTTCTCGACCCCCTTGGCGACCGTGTTGTCGATATCGAGCAGCTTCATGTCGAGGAACACTTTGGTGCCGCCGCTGGCCAGTTCCCGCGCCAAGTCCAACCCGCCGGCAAAGGCGAGCTGGTAGCCGATCTTGTAGAAGGAAACAGCGCCTTCGAGCTCGCGCACCGCCTTCTCGGCCTCTTTCAGCGTCGGAAGGTCCAACCCCACGATCAGCCTGTCTCGCATCGTGTTCGCCTCCGCGAAATTGATCACGCCTCGATCCGGGTCGACAGCATGCGCGAAGTTTCGATCAGTGTACGGCATAGGCGCTCCATCGCTTGGTGTAGTCTGGCGTCCCTGAATTGTCCGTCCTCGGCGAAGGCTTCGCCGGCCTCGGAGACCGAGCATTCCGGGGTGATCACCTCCATCTGGCAGCGCACCAGCACCGCGCGCAGATGGTTGATGCAGCGTATGCCGGCGAATTTGCCTTCCGAGGATGAGCATAGAGCGACGGGTTTGCCGTAAAGCGGCCTGAACGAACGACTGCCCTCGCTGCGGAGCAGGCTCACCCAGTCGATCGAATTCTTCAAGAGCGGCGGGATCGAGCCGTTATATTCGGGCGTCGCAATCAAGAGCCCGTCATGGGCGGCGATCTGGCGGCCGAGCTTGATCGCGTTCTCGGGGATGCCTCTTTCCTTTTCCAGGTCCTCGTCCATGATCGGCAGCGGATAGTCGCCGAGCGAGATGCGCGTCACCTCCGCGCCCTGCATGGCGAGTTCCTTCTGCGCCACATCGGCGGTCCGGCCGCTATAAGCGCCGGTCCGGACCGAGCCGGCGAAGACGAGGATTCGTGGGATCACTGCCGTTGGCCTGCTTCGCCCGGGGAGTAGGGGAGTAAGGGAATAGGGCAGTAGGGATAGTGCGGAAGCTGAATGTTCATTCCCTATTCCCCTACTGCCTTACTCCCCTACTCACTTGGCCCTAATGCGCCGCGCGGCGGTAGATCCACAGCTGCGTCGGCGGGATGTTGCGGAAGATGAAATCGAAATGCTCGACCGTGTAGTCGCCACGCCCGGCGGGGATCGGCGACAGCGGGCCATAGGTCAGCTGCACGATCGGCCGTCCGGCGGGAATGCGGTCGAGCAGGCTTTCGACATAGGCGATGCGCTGGGCAACCGGGAAATTGAGCAGCGGCACGCCGGAGACGACCGAATCGAACATCATGTCGCGCTTGTCGCCGAGTGTGGCATCGAGATTGAAGGCGTCGCCCTCGATCACGTTGACGCCGGGGTAGAGGCCGCGCAGATGGCGCACGAAGTCGGTCGAATATTCGACCGCGTAGAGGTTTTCGGGCTTCACGCCCTGGGCGAGGATGGCGCGGGTGATGACGCCGGTGCCAGGCCCGACCTCGAGCACCGGCAGGCCCGATCTCGGATTGACGATCGAGGCCATCTTGCGGGCGGTGATGGAGCTGGTGGGAACGATCGAGCCGACCGTTTTGGGCTTGTCGATCCAGCCCTTGAAGAACTTCAGCTCGTCGTCGAATTTTTCGGCCAGCGCTTTGCGCAACCCGGGACTACGTGCCATCAGAGCTCTCCTCAATGCTCAGCCCCCGATCCGCTACTTAGCAGGTGGGTGGGACAAGGCAAGGCGTCAAGCTGGCATAAGATGTTGATGACGCTTGGGAAGCGGATCGCCCCTTCCCAAGCCGTGCGCAATAGGGCTGTGAGGATCAGGTTTCGCCGAACGACTCGAAGAAGTCCTTCATGCGGGCGAAAAAGCCGCTCGACTGGGGCGAGTTGTCCTTCGAGGAGAGCTGCTCGAACTCTTCCAGCAATTCGCGCTGGCGGCGCGTCAGGTTCTGCGGCGTCTCGACCGCCGTCTGGATATAGAGGTCGCCGACATTGGGCTGGCGCAGCACCGGCATGCCCTTGCCCTTCAACCGGAACTGGCGGCCGTTCTGGGTGCCTTCCGGCACTTTCACCTTGGTCTGCGTGCCGTCCAGCGTGGTGACCTCGAAGGAGCCGCCAAGCGCGGCCGTTGTCATCGAAATCGGCACCTTGCAATAGAGATCGGCGCCGTCGCGCTGGAAGAATTCGTGAGGCTTCACCGCCAGGAAGATATAGAGGTCGCCGGACGGTCCGCCGCGCAGGCCCGCCTCGCCCTCATTGGCAAGCCGGATGCGGGTGCCGTCCTCGATGCCGGCCGGGATGTTGACCGACAGCGAGCGCTCCTCGGTGACACGGCCCTGGCCGGCGCATTTCGGGCAGGGGTCCTTGATCGTCTGGCCGCGGCCCTGGCATTGCGGGCAGGTCCGCTCGATCGAGAAGAAGCCTTGCGTAGCGCGCACCTTGCCGTGGCCATGGCACATCGAGCAGGTCACCGGCTGCGTGCCGGGCTTGGCGCCGCTGCCGGAGCATTCCGAGCAGGAGATGGAGGCCGGCACGCGGATCTGCGCGGTCTTGCCGGAGAAGGCTTCTTCCAGCGTGATTTCCATGTTGTAGCGTAGATCGGCGCCGCGCTCGCGGCCGCCCGACGAGCGGCGCTGACGGCCGCCCATCATGTCGCCGAAAATGTCCTCGAAGATGTCGGCGAAACCGCCGGCGCCGAAGCCGTGCGCTGCGCCGTTCATGCCGCCCTCGAAGGCGGCGTGGCCGAAGCGGTCATAGGCGGCGCGCTTCTGCGGGTCCTTCAGCGTCTCGTAGGCTTCGTTGATTTCCTTGAACTTGTGCTCGCAGGCATGGTCGCCGGGGTTGCGGTCGGGGTGGAACTGCATGGCGAGCTTGCGGAAAGCGCTCTTGAGCTCCTTGTCGTCGGCGCCCCTTTGCACGCCCAGCGTTTCGTAGAAATCAGCTTTCATTTTTTCCCGCTGTCCGGATGCTCAATGTCTTCAAGCATTGTTGGCAAGTTCTGCCGGCATGGTCTTGGATTTAGGAGCGATGTTTCCCGGATGCTAGTACTAAGCCGGGGCTGCTCCGGGTTTTTCGTCACTTTTTCGGGCAGGGTTGCAAAAAAGCCCGGCCTTGCGCCGGGCTTTTCGCATGATCCGCCGTCGGCCGGCTCAGGCCGACTTCTTCTTGTCGTCGTCTTCGTTGATTTCCTCGAAGTCGGCGTCGACCACGTCCGAATCCTTGGCGGCATCCGCCTTGGCATCGGCTTCGGCCGCCTCCTTCTGCGAGGACTCGTACATGGCCTGGCCGAGCTTCATCGACGCTTCGGCGAGCGCCTGCGACTTGGCCTCGATGTTGGCCGGGTCGTCGCCCTCGGCCGCCGTCTTCAGCGCGGCGATCGCGTCCGAGATCGCGGTGCGATCGGCCTCCGAGACCTTGTCGCCATAGTCCTTCAGCGACTTCTCGGACGAATGCACCAGCGCCTCGGCCTGGTTGCGCGCCTCGACGAGGGCACGACGCTTCTTGTCGGCCTCGGCATTGGCCTCGGCGTCCTTCACCATCTTCTCGATGTCGGCGTCGGACAGGCCGCCAGAAGCCTGGATGCGGATCTGATGCTCCTTGCCGGTGCCCTTGTCCTTGGCCGAGACGTTGACGATGCCGTTGGCGTCGATGTCGAAGGTGACCTCGATCTGCGGCACGCCGCGCGGAGCCGGCGGGATGCCGACCAGGTCGAACTGGCCGAGCAGCTTGTTGTCCGCCGCCATTTCGCGCTCGCCCTGGAAGACGCGGATCGTCACCGCCGACTGCGAATCCTCGGCGGTCGAGAAGGTCTGGCTCTTCTTGGTCGGGATCGTCGTGTTGCGCTCGATCAGCCGGGTGAACACGCCACCCAGCGTCTCGATGCCCAGCGACAGCGGCGTCACGTCGAGCAGCAGCACGTCCTTGACGTCGCCCTGCAGCACGCCGGCCTGAATGGCGGCGCCGAGCGCGACCACTTCATCCGGGTTGACGCCCTTGTGCGGCTCCTTGCCGAAGAACTGCTTCACGATCTCCTGGATCTTGGGCATGCGGGTCATGCCGCCGACCAGGACCACTTCGTCGATCTCGCCAGCCTTCAGGCCGGCATCCTTGAGTGCAGCCTTGCAGGGCTCGATGGTGCGCTGCACGAGGTCCTCGACCAGGCTTTCGAACTTCGCCCGGGTGAGCTTCATCGTCAGGTGCTTCGGGCCGCTGGCGTCGGCGGTGATGAAGGGCAGGTTGATCTCGGTCTGCGTCGTCGACGACAGCTCGATCTTGGCCTTCTCGGCCGCTTCCTTCAGGCGCTGCAGCGCAAGCTTGTCGGCCTTGAGGTCGATGCCCTGTTCCTTCTTGAACTCGGCCGCCAGATATTCGACGAGCCGCATGTCGAAGTCCTCGCCGCCGAGGAAGGTGTCGCCATTGGTCGACTTCACCTCGAACACGCCGTCGCCGATTTCGAGCACCGAAATATCGAAGGTGCCGCCGCCAAGGTCATAGACGGCGATGGTCCTGCCGTCCTTCTTCTCCAGGCCGTAGGCAAGCGCGGCGGCCGTCGGCTCGTTGATGATGCGCAGCACCTCGAGGCCGGCGATCCTGCCGGCATCCTTGGTCGCCTGGCGCTGGGCGTCGTTGAAATAGGCCGGAACGGTGATGACCGCCTTCTCGACCTTCTCGCCGAGATAGGCTTCCGCCGTCTCCTTCATCTTCTGCAGGATCATGGCCGAGATCTGGCTGGGCGACTGCTTCTTGCCGCCGGCCTCGACCCAGGCGTCGCCATTGTCGCCCTTGACGATCTTGTAGGGGACAAGCTTCTTGTCCTTCTCCGTGACCGGGTCGTCATAGCGGCGGCCGATCAGGCGCTTGACCGCGAAGATGGTGTTTTCAGGATTGGTGACCGCCTGGCGCTTGGCCGGCTGGCCGACGAGACGTTCGCCGTCGCTCGATATGGCGACGATGGAAGGCGTCGTGCGCGCGCCTTCAGCATTCTCGATCACCTTGGGATCCTTGCCATCCATGATGGCGATACAGGAATTGGTGGTGCCGAGATCGATACCGATAACTTTTGCCATTGTTCTGGTCTCTCCTCTAAGCAGGCTCTCAGGACCCTTGAAAAGGCGTTCCGACGAAAGCCCCTGTTCACAAGAAATCCCGTCACGATCCCCGCTTTTCAGGGCCGGACGGCTGGCGCGTATATAAGAACAGGCGATACGAGGCGCAAGCATTCTGCGCAAGCTGTTCATTGTCTCGGCAAGGGCCGGCACGCGATCCGCCGCGCTTTGCAGCAAGATCGGCGCGAGCCCGCGCTATCGCATTGTTCCGGCTGTCTTTTTTAGATACGGCGCTGCTGGCGACGCTCGGAGCCGCCATCCGGCGGAGGCAAGGCTCGCCTCGGCAGGCGTGACTTTCGGTCGCGAAAGAGCGGGAAATCGGCATTGCGGCGACGCTTCGCGCATCCGGCGGCAAGCCGTGGGGGAGCGCCTCGCGCTCGGGCAGCCCTGCCGGGCGCATGGCCCGGCAGGATATCCTAAGCTTAGAGCCCGTTGTCCTTGAGGATCTTGGCGGCGTTCTCCTTGGTGACCTTTTCCGTCGGCAGCGTCATGGTCTTTTCGACCTTCTCGCCGTTCAGGAACTTGATCGCCTGGCGCAAGCCCTCGGCGCCCGGCGTGACATAGGTGAAGGTCGCCGTCAGCTCGCCCTTGTTCACCATCTGCACGCCTTCGTTGGGCAGGCCGTCAATGCCGATGAACTTGATGTCCTTCTCGCGCCCGACATCCTTGGCCGCGAGATAGGCGCCATAGGCCATCGGATCGTTGTGGCCGTAGACGAGGTCGATCTTCTCGTTGGTCTTCAGCGCGTTGGCCATGATGTTGTAGGCCTGGTCCTGCTTCCAGTCGCCCGACTGCTGGTCGAGCAGGTACTTGATGCCCGGCTCCTTGTCGGTGAATTCATGGAAGCCGTCATGGCGGTCATGCGCCGGCTGCGTGCCCATGCCGCCCCAGATCTCGACGACGTTGCCGGCGGCCTTGCCCTTGCCGCCCAGGAGCTCGACGGCATATTCGCCCGCCGCGCGGCCGATCAGCTTGTTGTCGCCGCCGACGAACTGCGTGTAGTCCTTGGTGTCGACATTGCGGTCGAGCACGAAGACCGGGATCTTGGCGTCGATCGCCTGCTGCACCACGCCGGTGAGACCGGCCGATTCCTTCGGCGACACCAGCAGCGCGTCGACCTCCTGGCGGATCAGGTTCTCGACGTCGGCCACCTGCTTTTCGGTCTTGTCCTCGCCGTCGGTGATGATCAGCTCGACTTCCGGATGCTTGGCGGCCTCCGCGATGATGTCCTTGTTGAACTGGGCGCGCCAGGGTTCGATGGTCGTCACCTGCGAGAAGCCGATCTTCCACTTCTTGCCTTCGGCGAAGGCATGATTGCCGGAAAAGAGCGCGGTGGTCGTCACAAGCGCCGCCGCGAAGGTGGCGAGCTTCAGCATATCACGTCGTTTCATGGTCCTGTTTCCTCCGGATTATAGAGACGAGGTCTCCTGTGACGGCCGCTTCGCCGCGGCCGTTTCCTTTTGCGCCGTCCGTCCGTTGGGCAGGCGCAGATAGCTTAAGATGTCGCCGGCGTTGCGCTCCTGAACGAGCACGGTGCCGATGATGATCGCCCCCTTCAGCACCAGCTGAAGGTTCGAATTGATATTGTGCAGCTGCAGGATGTTGGAGAGCAGCCCGAAGATCAGCACGCCGCAGAAGGTGCCGATCAGGCTGCCGCGCCCGCCCATCAGGCTGGTGCCGCCGATGACCACGGCGGCGATGGCGTCGAGCTCCAGCCCGGCGCCGGCGTCCGGCTTGCCCTGCCGGTACTGCGCCACGTAAAGCACGGCCGCGATGCCTGCGAGCAGGCCGGACACGGCATAGGTGGCGATCTTGACGCGTCCGGCCGCGATGCCGGACAGCCGCGCCGCCTCCTCATTGCCGCCGATGGCGTAGACATAGCGGCCGAAGGGGGTGAAGCGCAGCACCGCGCCATAGATCACGACCGCGCCGAGGAAGAAGAGGCCCGGCATCGGCACGACGCCGAAGACCAGCGAACGCAGGATCTCGAAGTCCTCGGTGGCGTTGGAGCCTGTATAGACCGGCAGCACGGCATTGTTCTGGCCGGCGGTCAGCCGCGCTATGCCAAGCGCCGTCACCATCATCGCCAGCGTCACGATGAAGGGCTGCAGGCGGCCGGCGACGATGATGAAGCCGTTGATGGTGCCGAACAGCAGGCCGACGCAGGGCGCCACCAGAAGCACGCCGAGCACGCCGAACTTGGTCTCGACCTGCGGCAGCAGGTACCACAGCGAAAGGCAGCACAGCACCACGCCGACGATCCCCGGGATGACCAGTCCGCGCGCCGTGTCGAGCCGCACGTCGCGGCCGGCTTGCGCCCCGGCGCGGGATTTCTCGATATTGAGCAGGATGAAGCGCGTGACCAGCGCGCCGAGGCAGAGAGCCACCAGCGCGGTCGTCGGCACGCCGAGCGCCGCCGACGGCGTGACGCCCGGCACGGTGAGCAGCATGGCGCAGACGACCGAGCAGATTGCCATCAGCGAGCCGACGGAAAGATCGATGCCGCCGGTCAGGATCACCGCCGTCATGCCGGTGGCGATGAGGCCGGTCGTCGACACCTGGCGCAGCACGTCGAGCAGGTTGCCGTAGGACAGGAAGATGTTGTTGCCCTTGGAGCTGATCGGCGAGCCGAACACCCCGATCAGGAAGATGGCGATCAGCCCCCAGTAAAGCTTGGTGCGGGAGAGAAGGCTGAAGAGGTTCATGCGGCAGATCTCGTAGAACGTCTTGGTGTGACAAGTCTGGGCGCGGCAAGCCGCATGATCGCTTCCTCGCTGGCCTCCGCGCGGGACAGGATTCCGCGCTGGCGGCCCTCCACCATGACCAGGATGCGGTCGGCCAGATGCAGGAGCTCGGGCAGCTCCGAGCTGATCACGGCGATCGCCAGCCCGTCGCCGGCGAGCTTGAAGATGAGGTCGTAGATCTCGCGCTTGGCGCCCACATCGATGCCGCGCGTCGGCTCGTCGAGCAGAAGCACGCGCGGCCGCGTGGCCAACCATTTGCCGATCACCACCTTCTGCTGGTTGCCGCCCGACAGCGTGCCGGCCGCCTGCTCGATGCTTTCGCAGCGTATGCCGAGCGCGCTCACCGCCTCTCGCGCAAGGCCCTGCTCGCCCGAACGCGAGCGCAGGCCGAAGCGCGCCAGCGCGCCGACCAAAGGTAGCGCGACATTGTCGGTGATCGAGGCCGTGAGATGCAGGCCTTGCGTCTTGCGGTCCTCGGTCACCAGGGCGATGCCGAGCCGGCGCGCCTGGCGCGGCGAGCCGATCTCGACCGGCACGCCGTCGAGCTTGATCTCGCCGCCGGTGCGGCCATCGCTGGAGCCGAAGATCGCCTCCAGGATTTCGGTGCGGCCGGAACCCAGCAGCCCGCCTATGCCGAGGATTTCGCCCGCCGAAAGGTCGAAGCTCACGCCCTCGATCACCGTGCGCCAGCCATGCCGGTCGGGCTTGGACAGCGACAGATCCCTGACCGAGAGCGCTGTCTTGCCGCCCGGGCCGCGCTGGTGATCGGAGGACGCCAGGAGGTCGCGCCCGACCATGGCCGAGATGATGGCGTCTTCGCTCAGCGCCGCCATGTCCTGCGTCAACACATGGCGCCCGTCGCGCAGCACCGTCACCCGGCTTGCCAGATGCATGACCTCGTCGATGCGGTGCGAGATGTAGACGATGGCGACGCCGCTTGCCGCGAGCTGGCGGATGATGCGGAATAGCCGCTCGCATTCGGCCGGCGACAGCGCCGAGGTCGGCTCGTCCATGATAAGGATGCGCGCCGACTTCGACAGCGCCTTGGCGATCTCCACCAGCTGCTGCTCGCCGACCCTCAGCGTGCCGATGCGCGCTTCCGGGTCGAGTTCGATGCCGAGACGCTCAAGCAGCGCGCCTGCCGCGCGGCTGCTCGCCTTGCGGTCGACGACCAGCCCGGCGATCAGCTTTTCGCGGCCGAGGAAGATGTTGTCGGCGACGCTGAGCTCGGGGACGAGGTTGAGCTCCTGGTGGATGATGGCGATGCCGGCGTCCTCGGCGTCGCGGACGCCGGTGAAACGGACCGTCTGGCCGTCGACCGCCACGGCACCTTCGTAGTCCGTGTAGACGCCCGAGAGTATCTTCATCAGCGTCGACTTGCCGGCGCCGTTCTCGCCCATCAGCGCATGCACCTCGCCCGGCCTGAGGTCCAGGCTCACGTCGGACAGCGCTGCGATGCCCCCAAATCGCTTGGAAATGCCGGTCGCGCTCAGAACGACGGCGGGACCATCGGCGGTCGCATTGCCAGTCGTGATGGAATCCGCGCGCTGCATGGCAAAGGACGGCCTCCCTCCGTCGTCTTCGAATGTCAGAACGCTAATCTAAACGTTTCGAACGTGTCAAGCGCATATCTGGTCATTGAGGATTGGTGCATTTTCAATTCTTGCGAAAAGTGGCGACTTTACGTAGGTTTAATTAAATAAGGGCGGCTAAACGTTTCGAAAATGACGGTGTCAGGGCGGCAAAAACAGCGGAAATCCACGGCGCCGACCATGCTGCACGTAGCCGAGGCGGCGCGCGTGTCGGTGGCCACCGTGTCGGCATTGCTCAACGGCACCGCCACCGTCAGTCCCGAGCTTACGCAACGCATCGAGCAGGCGATCCGCGACATCGGCTACAAGCGCAATGCCATCGCCCGCAGCCTGAAGATGGGCACCACGCGCACCATCGGCCTCACCGTGCCGCACATCACCAACCCGTTCTTCACCGATGTCGTCTCGGTCATCCAGCAGGCCTTCGACCGCGCCGGCTATGCCGTCATGCTGTGCTGCACCGACGAGGACCTGAACACGCAGGACGAGCAGATACGCCTGTTGCTCGACCGCATGGTCGACGGGCTGATCGTGGCGCGCGTCGGCGACGGCGGCATTTTGAAGGGCATCGTCGAGGACGCCAACGTGCCGGTGGTGCTGCTCGACCGTCTGTGCGAGGGCGTCGACACTGACGCAGTGGTGCTGGACAACCAGCGCGCGGTGTTCGACGCCGTCACCTATCTCATCCATCTTGGCCACCGCCGCATCGGCTACATCACCGGCACATCCGACATATCCCCCATGCACGATCGCATGATCGGTTATCGCGAGGCGCTGCAGGCGGCCGGCCTGCCGGTGGCGGAGGAGCTCATACGCTCCGGCAATTTCCACGAGATCGACGGCTACAACGCCACCATGCAGCTCTTGTCGCTGCACGACCGGCCAAGCGCGATCTTCTCGGCCAACAACCCGATGGTGATCGGCACCATGAAGGCGATCCGCGACATCGGCCTCAGCTGTCCCGAGGACATTTCGGTCGCCTGCTTCGACGATTTTCCCTGGTCGGACGTGTTCGTGCCGCAACTGACCACCGTGGCGCAGCCGGTGCAGGCGATCGGCGAGCAGGCGGCGAACCTCCTGCTCGACCGGCTGGTCGGCAATCGCGACGCGCCGCCGCGCAAGCTCGTGCTGAAGGGCCGGCTGATGATCCGCAATTCCTGCCGGCCGCTGGGCGCGGTGGCGCAGAGCGTCAGCGCGTAGGTTCGAAGGCCTCTGCGCACAGCGCCTGCAGCTTTCGGAAGATGTGCCTGCCGCCGGTGATCACCCGCGTGCCGTGGCCAAGCACCGTCTTCGGATCCGCTTTCAGCACCGTCCCGCCGGCCTCTTCGACCAGCAGCATGCCGGCCAGGCAATCCCAGGCATTCATGTGCTCCTCGATATAGCCGAGCAGCCGGCCGGAGGCCGCATAGGCAAGCATCAGCGCTCCGGAGGCATTGCGGTAGAAGACGCCGCCTTCGCCCATGATCAGGCCGATGAGCACGACGACATTCATGGTCGAAACGCGGTTGGAAAGCCCGGTGCCGACGGCGCCCTCGGAAAGCGACGCCGCATCGCTGGCCTTGATCGGCTTGCCGTTGAGGAAGGCACCGCCGCCCAGGCGGGCGTAGAACGTCTCGTCGGTCGAGGGTTCATGGATGACGCCGGCCACCGTCTCGCCATCCCTGGCACAGGCGATCACCACGCACCAGGCGGGAATGCCGCGAACGAAATTGGCGGTGCCGTCGATAGGATCGATCACCCAGACGTGACCGGTCGTTCCGGCCACCGCCGCGTGCTCCTCGCCGACGATGCCGTCTTGCGGATAAGCCTCGGCGATCGCCGCGCGGATGAACAGCTCGAGCTCGCGATCGCCCTCGGAAACCAGGTCCTGGTGGCCCTTGCTCTCGACGGTCAGATTGTCGAAATCGCGAAAATATTTGAGGCCCAGCTCGCCGGCGCGCCGCGCCAGGTCGATGGCGAAGTGCATGCGGTCGTCGAGGTCATTGGTCATGATAAGCTCGCGCTTGGGCAGGGAGCCTGCCCTTAGCAGACGAGCATGTCAGAAGCCATGGCGCCGTCAGGCCGCCTTCGACATCGATTTGTGCACGTCGGCGAGAATCTCGAAGGAGCGCACCCGCGCGGCATGGTCGAAGCACTGCGCCGTCACCATCAATTCGTCGGCGCCGGTGCGGCGGATGAAGGCGTCGATGCCCTGGCGCACCGTCTCCGGCGAGCCGACGACGGCGCAGGACAGCGCCTGGGCAAGCATGGTCTTGGCCACGGAATCGAGATCGCGGTCGTAATTCTCGACCGGCGGCGGCAATTGCCCGGGCCGGCTGCTGCGTAGGTTGACGAAGGCCTGCTGCAGCGAGCTGAACAGAAGCTTCGCCTCGGCGTCCGTCGGCGCGGCAAAGACATTGAGGCCGAGCATGACATAGGGCTTGTCGAGCTGAGCCGAGGGCTGGAAGCGCGTGCGATAAACCTCCAGCGCATGATCGAGCTCGGCCGGCGCGAAATGCGAGGCGAAGGCATAGGGCAGGCCGAGAAGGGCGGCAAGCTGCGCACCGTAGAGGCTGGAGCCGAGGATCCAGACCGGCACAGTCTGGCCCTCGCCGGGCACGGCGCGGATGCGCTGGCCTTCCTCGGCCGGCTGGAAATAGCCCATCAACTCGATCACGTCCTGCGGGAAATTGTCGGCGGACTCCAGGTTGCGCCTTAGCGCCCGCGCTGTCAGCATGTCGGTGCCCGGCGCGCGGCCGAGGCCGAGGTCGATGCGGCCGGGAAAAAGCGCGGCCAACGTGCCGAACTGCTCGGCGATCACCAGCGGCGCGTGGTTGGGCAGCATGATGCCGCCGGCGCCGACGCGGATCGTCTTGGTGCCTGCGGCGACATGCGCGATCACGACCGACGTGGCGGCGCTCGCAATGCCCGGCATGTTGTGGTGCTCGGCCAGCCAGTAGCGCTTGTAGCCAAGGCGCTCGGCATGGCGGGCGAGGTCGAGCGAATTGGCAAGCGATTGCGAGGCGGTGCTGCCTTGCGCGATCGGCGACAGGTCGAGAACCGAAAGGTCCGTCATTGGTCAGGTCTCCACGATGCGTTTTTCCTTCAGCCTCGCCTCGAAGGCGGGGCGGTCTGGAATGACGATGGCGAGCTGGTTCTCCAGCACGTGGGTGAGCTCAGTGGCCGTCGCGATCTCGCGCTGCTCGCCGCGGCCACCGGCATGATGCGTCGACAGCCGGTTGTTGCGCAGCGCATAGCGCCGGTCGGGCAAGGCCAGCGCGGCGACCAGCGTCGACAGGAAATGCGAGCTCGGATGCGTCGAGAGGAAATGGCTGGCGACCCGGTAGTCGGCCTCGTAGGCCTGACTCATGTCGAAGCGGTAGAGCGTGCGCCACTTGCCGGCGGAAGTGGCGCCGCCGATATCGGCCTGCAGGCGGAATTGTCCGCCGGTCTCGACGAGACGGAAGGTTTCGTGCGGCGTCCGCTGCTCCAGCCCGGCTTGCAAAAGCAACGGCGCCGTCAGCGTCAGGCCGCCGAAGCCGACATCGGCAATGTAGGCGCGGCCGCCAAGCTCGATGCGCAGCAGCATATGGCTGCGCGCCGTGATTGCATCCTCCGGCTGGCCCCAGAGCACGCGGGCGGCGAGCCCGCTGACCGTGAAGCCCAGCGCGGCAAGCGCGTGCATGAAGATCAGATTGTGCTCGAAGCAATAGCCGCCGCGGCCCTGGCGAAAAATCTTGTCCTGCAGCGAAGCCACGTCGAGGCCGACGGAAACGCCCATAAGCGCATCGATGTTCTCGAACGGGATCGCCCGCGGGTGGACGGCGTGCAGCGCCTGAAGCGTGGCGAGCGACGCCTCGGCCGGTCCGCCATAACCGATGCGGGCAAAATAGCCATCGAGATCGAAGTCGCTCATTCAGGAACGGGTTCCGGCTTGACCGATCCGATATAGGCACTGGTCACCGGTGTCGCAACAATGGCCGGAGTTTGGATTGGGCCAGCCTCAGGCGGCTTTATTGTGGTTGTTGTTACCAGCCGGCTCTTCATCGACGACAGCCGTGTGCTGCGCGGCCAGGAAATTGCCGAACGGGCTCAGGCTTTCGAAATGATCGCAAAAAACCTTGATGACGACCAGCAGCGGCACCGCCATCAGCGCGCCGACAAAACCCCACAGCCATGACCAGAAGGCGATGGCGATGAAGATCGCCACGGCGTTGATCTCAAGCCGCCGCCCGACCACCATCGGCGTCACGAACTGGCCTTCGATGATGTCGCACAGCACCACGAAGGCAGGCGCCAGCAGCGCATAGGCGATCGTGTCGAAGCTGATCAGCGCGATGACGGCGACGATCAGCACGGTCATCAGCGCCCCGACATAGGGAAGGAAATTGAGCAATGCCGCCATTGCCCCCCAGACCAGTGGGTTGGGCATGCCGAGCCCCCACAGACCCAGCCCGATCACCGTGCCGAGACTGACGTTGATGATGGAGACAGTGAGCAGATAGTGCGAAATCTCGCGCTCAACGTCATAGACGACGCGCAGCGCCCGCTTCTTCTGCGTCATGCTGGCGAAGGACTGGACGATCTTCTCGTAGAACAGCGTGCCGGACGCGAGCAGGAACAGCGACAGCACGAAGACGATGGTGATCGCGGTGCCGGCCTCGAGGATGTTGCTGGCCGCCGTGGACAGGATGCCGGAAGGCGCCACCGCGACCCGCTGAAGGCCGGGCTCCTGAGATGTCTCCGTCAGCGCCTCCAACTGATGTGCGAGATCCATCATTCGTTCCAGCGGCCGCTTGAACGGCGCCAGCCGCTCCGTCAGCTGCTGGCCGATCGAATAGGAGTTGTTGATGAGGTCAATGACCGGGCCGCTGAGCAGGTAGCCGGCGCTGGCGAAAACGACGGTGGAAAAAAGCACCAGCAGTGTCGCCGAGACCACTTCCGGAATGCCGCGCTTGCGCAGGAAGCGCACGATCGGCGTCAGCGTCAACGCCAGCAGGAAGGCAAGTATCACCGGCATGAAGAAGGCGCGGGCGAAATACAGCGCCGCCGCCGTTAACAGAATGAAAATCCCGATCAGCAGCGACCGCATCAGGCGCATGTCGGCTCGCGCAGCTACGCGCGCGTCATGGCTTTCGGCAGCGCTCGCGTCCGAAGCGATCGGCTCGGCTTTCATCGGTTCCCTCAGGAGCACCGAAACCGGTGCAATCGCCGGGAAAACGTGTCCGCCGGGCCAAGGTTCCGTTAGCCGGCGATCATGGACGCCCTTCGGCTGCAGCCGCTCAGGCGCCAGTCACTCCCGACATTGGTGCCGGCGCGGCGGCCGCCGCCTTCGCCGTCTCCTTGCGCACGAGCGGCGCCACCCTGGTGCCGTAGAGCTCGATCGCCTTCATGATCTTGGCGTGCGGCATCGTGCCGATCGCCATTTGCAAGAGGAAGCGGTCGTTGTTGAAGATCTTGTGCTGGGCGACGATCTTTTCCGCCACTTGTTCGGGATTGCCGACGAAGAGCGCGCCGTTCGGGCCACGCGCCTGATCGAAATGGGCGCGCGAGGTCGGGCCCCAGCCGCGCTCGCGGCCGATGCGGTTCATCACCTCGGCCTGCGGTCCGTAGAAATCGTCGGCCGCCTGCTCGGTCGTCTCGGCGATGAAGCCGTGCACGTTGATGCTGGTGGCAAGCGTTGCCGTATCGGTGCCGGCGCGCCGCGCGGCCTCGCGGTAGATCTCGAACAGCGGCGCGAAACGGGCCGGCTCGCCGCCGATAATGGCCAAAGCCAGCGGCAGCCCGAGCACGCCGGCGCGGGCGGCCGATTGCGGCGTGCCGCCGATGGCGATCCAGATCGGCAGCCTTTCCTGGAACGGACGCGGGTAGACGCCGCGGCCATTGATCGGCGCGCGCAGCTTGCCCTGCCACGTCACCTTCACCTGGTCGCGGATGGCGAGCAACAGGTCGAGCTTCTCGGCGAAAAGCTCGTCATAGTCTTCGAGGTTGTAGCCGAACAGCGGGAAAGATTCGATGAAGGAGCCGCGCCCGGCCATGATCTCGGCGCGCCCGTCGGACAGAAGGTCGAGCGTCGCGAATTGCTGGAAGACGCGCACCGGATCGTCGGAAGAGAGCACCGTGACCGCGCTGGTAAGGCGGATCTTCTTCGTGCGCTCGGCCGCGGCGGCAAGCGCCACGACCGGGGCGGAGGCGGCATAGTCGGGGCGGTGATGCTCACCGAGCCCGAACACGTCGAGACCGACCTGGTCGGCCAGCTCGATTTCCTCGATGAGGTTGCGCAGCCGCTCATGCGGGCCGATGGCGCCGGGACCCGGCTCCGGGCTGACGTCGGCGAAAGTGTAGAGACCGAGTTCCATCTGGTTGCGTCCTAAGGGCGTTCATGTGGATGTTGCGTGTCGGCGCTAGAGGTAACGATCCGCCTTTCCGCCCGCCAGAGGCGCGGTCTGTGAACAGTGCATCATGCATCGCCGCGCCGTATCCCTGCGGCAACAAGCCCGGATTTTTCATGGCTGGCATACCGAATTGGCGCTTGAACTCGCCGCTTTCGCGCGTATGTAAGCCTCGCGAATAGACTGCAGGGAAGTACACTTGGCTATCTACAGGGAAAAAGACATTTTCGAGCGGCGCAACGCCGCGAACGAGGCAAAGAAGGCGCTGCTCGAGCGCTTCAAGGCAAAGCCGGCGGCGGATGATCCGGCCGTTCTGGCCCGCCAGGCCGAACGCAAGGCTATCCTAGAGGCCCGCGCCATCCGCGAGGCCGAAAAGGCAAGACTGAAGCAGGAAAAGCTGGCGCGTGAAGCGGCCGAGAAGGCCGAGCGCGAGGCGATTGCCGAAGCGGCGCGTCTTGCCGCGGAAGCAGCGGCAGCCGAAGAGGCCAGGCGCCGCGAGGCCGAGGAAGCCGAGCGCATCGCGATCGAGCTTGCCGAGGAAGCGGCGCGCAAGGCCAAGCGTGACGCACGCTACGCCGCCCGCAAGGCGCGGGTCGGCAGGGCGCCTCCGGGCTTCTCCGCCCGCTAAGTCCGGGCTCGTCGGAACAATAAAGTCAGGGTCGCCGAAAGCGGCCCTGAACGCGTTTGTGCCGGAAATGCTCAGGCCACCAGTTTGAGCCCGACGATGCCGGAAACGATCAGGCCGATGCAGGCGAGCCGCACAGCCGTCGCCGGTTCGCCGAGCAGCCAGATGCCGAGCAGCGCCGTGCCGACGGTGCCGATGCCCGTCCACACCGCATAGGCCGTGCCGACGGGCAGCGTCTTCAGCGCCAGGCCGAGCAGGCTGAGGCTGACGATCATCGAGGCAATGGTAAGAAGGGTCGGCAGCGGTTTGGAGAAGCCGTCGGTATATTTGAGGCCGATCGCCCAGCCGATCTCGAAAAGGCCGGCAACGAAAAGAAATATCCAGGACATCGAAGCGCTCCGTCATTCCAGCATCGGTTGGGATGCCTGGTGTGGCGGGTCGTCCCTGCCGGTTTCTCGGAGAAGCGAGGTCGTCCTCGCCTCTTGGATATAAAGTGCTCTTGTTTTGCGATCAACAAAACACCGGCAGCACGGCCATGCTGCCGGTTCAAGCCTGCATCGAGCCGTTCGGCGGAATCCGGCCGTTTACTTTTCCTTGATGCGCAATGCCTTGACCGGCGGCGCCTTCGGGGCCGGGGCTGCGGCGGGCTTCTTGGCATCCTTCTTCGGCTTGCGGGGTTCCTTGCCCGCCTTCATCGCACCTTTTGCCATGATTCGCTCCTCCGGTTTGTGGGCGGTCCAAGTGAAACAAGAGAAATGCCGGACTGCAAGAGGCTGTGCTGCTTTGCGAAGCCGGCCGGCCGGCTGTCAACCGATTTTCCGGGCACCACGCCGGCTCGAAACCTCGCACCGGCTGGCGCATTGTCTGTAGAGCTTCGCCGGTCGGGCCGTTAAGCTCGAGGCGCGGGCAGGTCGGAGACCGATGGCAGGACATAGCGGATCGAGACGGGTGATCTACGCCGCGCTTGCCGGCAATTTGGCGATCGCGCTCACCAAATTCGCGGCGGCAGCCTTCACCGGTTCGTCCGCCATGCTGTCGGAAGGCGTGCATTCGCTGGTCGACACCGGCAACGGCGCGCTGCTCCTCTACGGCATGCACCGCGCGGCGCGGCCGCCCGACCGCACGCATCCGCTCGGCCACGGGCGCGAGCTCTATTTCTGGAGCTTCATCGTCGCGCTTCTGGTGTTCGCGCTCGGCGCAGGCGTGTCCTTCTACGAGGGCGTCATCCACATCATGGCGCCCGAACCGGTCGTCAGCGTCAAGGTCAACTACATCGTGCTCGGCCTCTCCTTCCTTTTCGAGGGCAGCTCATGGCTGGTGGCGCTGAAAGAGTTTCGGCAACAGAAGGGCCGGCAGGGTTGGTTCCAGGCGGTGCGCCGCAGCAAGGACCCCAGCGTCTACACGGTGCTGTTCGAGGACAGCGCCGCGCTGCTCGGTCTCATCGTCGCCTTCGCGGGTATCCTGTCCGCCGAACTGCTCGAAATTCCCGAGCTTGACGGCGTCGGCTCGATCGGCATTTCAATCATCCTTGGCGCCACCGCGATTTTCCTGGCGCGCGAGAGCAAGGGGCTGCTCCTGGGCGAGCCCGCCGCCCCGGACGTGCAGCGCCAGGTGTTGGAGATCGCCGAGGATGATCCAGCGGTGCAGCGGGCGAACGGCATATTGAGCGTCCATATCGGCCCCGAGGAGATCGTCGCGGGCTTGAGCATCGAATTCGAGGATGACCTCACCGCGCCCGAGATCGAAGCCTGCGTCGAGCGCCTGGAAGCGAGGCTCAAGAAGGAAATGCCGCAAATATCGAGGCTGTTCGTCAAGCCGCAAGCCACTGGCACATGGGAGCAGCGGCGCAAGGCCATGGCCGAGGCCTCGGACGAGAGCTAGGTTGAAGCACCGAACTTTGTAAGGAGCTAGGCGATGAAGATCGACGGCGGATGCCATTGCGGCGCGATCACCTATGAGGCGGAGGTCGATCCCGAGAAGACCTCGATCTGCCACTGCACGGACTGCCAGCAGCTGACCGGCACGGCCTTTCGCGTCACCGTTCCGGCGCCGGAAAGCGACTACAGGATCACCAAGGGCGCGCCGAAAACCTACATCAAGGTCGTGGCAAGCGGCGCCAGGCGCGCCCAGGCTTTCTGCGCCGACTGCGGCTCGCATCTTTACGCGACGTCGGTCGGCGACGGCCCGAAGGTCTATGGCATCAGGGTGGGGACCGCCCGGCAGCGTCAGGACCTGGTCCCGAGGCACCAGAAATGGCACCGGTCGGCCCTGCGCTGGCTTCCGGAATTCGAGGGCATGACGACGACGGAAGAGCAATAAGGCTGAATGCCGGGCTGGGCGGTTGCCAGTCATTTCCGTGAAATCGGCGCAAACACCGGGGATTGGTTGCACCAGGGAATCAGCAGAGCCTGCTGTCGCTTTTACCCGCCTTGGGCAATTCAACATCTTGCGCGAGTGCCCGATCGACACCTCACCACGCGAACCCCTTCATCCCAAGAGCGTCTTGGTCCGTTTGCTGCCGCCCAGCTTGCGCCAATTGTTAAAGCGGTGGGTGGCGGCGGCGAAGGAGATCTTCATCTGCTGGGCGACGGTGTAGCGAGACTTGCCCTCGTCGAACATGCGGTAGCAGCACTCGACGCCTTCCTCGGTGAGCTTGCCGTCGGGCGTCTTGTTGTGCGGATTGGCGGGATCGAATTTCTCGATCTGCTGCTCGACCAGGCCCTTGAGGCGCTGCAGGTCGGCCTCGATGCTGGCGATGAGGTCGAGAACGGGCTTCGCATCGAATGCATGCGGCGGCTTCTTGTCCGTCATTCGGTTGGTTCCTTCATTTCGGCTGCTGCCATCCATATAGGCGAACATTCGGCAATAATGAAGGGCGGGCCGAAGCGCGCTCGCGAGTGCGTCGACGGACCGGCGATTGACGCCCGGCAGGCAAGATCCTAGTTTAGAATCATTCTAAACAAGAGTGGTTTCATCATGCTTTCCCGTGTTTTCGGCTTCGGCCGCCGTTCCTTCGATTCGCTGTCGGAGCAGGAGATCCTGGCGCTGGCGATCTCCTCCGAGGAGGATGACGGGCGCATCTACCGCGCCTATGCCGATGGTCTGGCGCAGGACTTTCCGCAATCGGCGAAGGTGTTCGAGGCGATGGCCGAGGAGGAAGACGGCCACCGTGATTCGCTGATCGAGCTTTATCGCAAGCGCTTCGGCGAACGCATCCCGCTGATCCGGCGCGAACACGTCAAAGGCTATTTCGAGCGCAAGCCCGACTGGCTGGTGAAGCCGCTCGGCATCGAGCATGTGCGCCGGCAGGCCGAGGAAATGGA
This sequence comes from Mesorhizobium sp. B4-1-3, assembly GCF_006439355.1. Lineage (GTDB taxonomy): Bacteria > Pseudomonadota > Alphaproteobacteria > Rhizobiales > Rhizobiaceae > Mesorhizobium. The sequence goes on along the minus strand of NZ_VFTG01000008.1, from coordinate 160,571 downwards.
GCGGCAGGCTTATCGCTTCTATGTCGAGGCGGCCAAGCGCACCACCGACGCCTCGACGCGAAAGCTGCTCGACGACCTCGCCGTGGCCGAGCAGGGCCATGAGAGCTCCGCGCATGAGCTGGAGCAGGAGCATGTGCCGGGCACGGTCAAGGTTGAGGAGGCGAGTGCCGAGCAGCGCCAGTTCATCCTCACCTATGTGCAGCCCGGGCTGGCCGGATTGATGGATGGCTCGGTGTCGACACTGGCGCCGATCTTCGCCGCCGCCTTCGCGACGCATGCGACATTCCAGACTTTCCTCGTCGGCCTCGCCGCCTCGATCGGCGCCGGCATTTCGATGGGCTTCACCGAAGTCGCCTCCGACGACGGCAAGCTCTCGGGGCGCGGTTCGCCGATCAAGCGCGGCCTCACCGTCGGCATCATGACGACCCTTGGCGGCCTCGGCCACGCGCTGCCCTATCTCATTCCCTATTTCTGGACGGCAACGATCGTTGCGGCGGTCGTGGTGTTCTTCGAGCTCTGGGCGATCGCCTTCATCCAGAACCGCTACATGCAGACCCCATTCTGGCGCGCCGCCTTCCAGGTGGTGCTGGGCGGCGCGCTGGTGTTCGGCGCGGGCGTGCTGATCGGGAACGCATAGCTCTTCTCCTCCTCCCTTGCGGGAGAAGGGGAAGGCGCGCTTCACCCATTCAAGACCCTGCTATCCGCCGGCGCCTCTGCCCTTTCGTCCATGCCGTAGTCGCGCACCACGTGGGCGATGCGCAGACGGTAGCCGGCAAAGATTCCGCCGCGACCGGCCTTCTGGGCCTGCCGGTGCTCCCCGGTGTTGCGCCAGGCCTCCACCGCTTCCTCGTCGCGCCAGAAGGACAGCGACAGCACGCGCTTCGGATCGGTCAGGCTCTGGAAGCGCTCGACCGAGATGAAGCCGTCGATGCTCTCGAGCAGCGGCTTAAGGTCGGCGGCGATGCCGAGATAGGCATCTCGCTTCCCTTCCGCCGGCTCGACCTCGAAGATGACAGCGATCATGCCTCGATCCCTTCCTTGATCATTACGTCGGTGCGAAAGACCTGCCTCGGGCCATGCGGCCCTGACACCAGCTTCAGGAAGACGCGATCTTCCTTCAGGATGAATTTCTCGCGCCTGGCGAATTCGTAATTTGCCTTGCCGACCGCGTCTTCGGCAAGCCGCGCGCGATAGGCCTCGTAGGCCGCGAGGCTTTCGATGTTGTAGGCGGCGTAAGCCGTGGTGGCCGAGCCTTCATGCGGCCCATAGTAGCCGATCAGGTCGGCGCCGCAGCGCGGAATGGCCTGGCCCCAGGCGCGCGCATATTGCTCGAAGGCCGCCTTGCCGAACGGGTCGATCTCGTAGCGGATGAAGCAGGTGATGGTCATGTCGGGTCTCCTCGTCGGTTGGCTTCTGCACATCGATGCTTCGACCGCGATCGAAACATCGCTTACGCCTCTGTGCTAGGCATTTTCCTTGTCAGGAGTGTTTGCCCGGGCTGCTTGAAGATGGCCGCAGAATAATGTTTCCCTGACGAGAATGCTTCGATGAGGACCATGCGTGAAGGACCCGATATCGCCCGCATTGCCAGCCTGGTCGGCGACCCGGCCCGCGCCAACATGCTGAACGCGCTGATGGGCGGCACGGCGCTGACCGCGTCGGAACTGGCGCTGGAAGCCGGCGTGTCGCTGCCCACGGCTTCCTCGCATCTGTCGAAGCTGATGGAGGGCGGGCTGCTCACCTTGGCGAGCCAGGGCCGCCACCGCTATTACGGGCTTGCCAGCGCGCAGGTGGCCGGCATGATCGAGGCGATCATCGGCGTCGCCGAGGCGGTCGGCCCGAAGCGGGTACGGCCCGGACCGCGCGATGCGGCCATGCGCGTGGCGCGGGTCTGCTACGATCACCTCGCCGGCGAGCAGGCAGTGGCGATGCTCGACCGGCTGTTCGACAGGAAGCTTTTGCTGCGCGAGGACAATGAAATCCGGCTCTCGCCAGCCGGCGCCTCGCATTTTTCCGCGCTCGGCATCGAGACCCAAGCCCAGGCGCGGCGGCCGGTATGCCGCGCCTGCCTCGACTGGAGCGTGCGGCGCTCGCATCTGGCCGGCACGCTGGGCGCCGCGATCCTCGACAAGATCATCGCCGAGAAATGGGCGCGGCGCGAGAAGAACAGCCGCGCCGTGGTGTTCTCGCCAATGGGGAGGCAGGCGTTCGAGCGGATGTTTCTGGCTTAGAGCGTTTCACCGTTTCACGGAAACGGCGAACCGCTCTATCTCTTTGTTTTTACGCAATTCCGGACGGAAACCCGCTCACACTTTTCCTGGAATTGCTCCAGAGCTGCGCCGCAAACGATACGCCTGCAACGTCAGCGCGAGGCACCCCGCTCTGCCCTGCCGACGTCGAAAAGATTCACCCCCTTTTCAGTGCCTTCCCCAGCTTGAAGAACTCCTTCCAGGGATCTGCCTTCTTCAGCTGCGCCAGCGTCGTCTCGTCGCCAAGCGGGAAGGCATTCGGAGCCAGCCCCTTCTCGATCTCCGGCCAGGTCACCGGCATCGATATCGTCGCGCCCTTCTTGGCGCGCGAGGAATAGGGCGCCACCGTGGTCGCGCCGCGGCCGTTGCGCAGATAATCGACGAAGATCTTGCCGGTACGCGCCTTCTTCGACAGCGTCGCCGTGTAGCGGTCGGGCGCGGCCTGCTCCAGAGCGCGGGCGAAATCATGTGCGAAATCCTTGACCTCGTCCCACTCCGCCGAGGGTTTCAGCGGCACCAGCACGTGATAGCCCTTGCCGCCTGAAGTCTTGACCAGGTTGGGCAGCGACAATTCGTCGAGTTGCCCGCGGATGTCGAGCGCCGCCTCGCGCACTTTGCCGACATCGACGCCTTCGTCCGGATCGAGGTCGAAGATGATCTGGTCCGGCTTTTCCAGCTGATCGATGGTCGAGCCCCAGATATGGACCTCGACCACGCCGTACTGGACGAGCGCCGCCAGCCCGTCGAAATCCTTGATGTAGAGGATCTCCTCGCCATCGGTTGGATCTTTCATGCGGGCGATCTTGTCGCTCATGCCGGGCGAGGCGTGTTTCTGGAAGAAGCGCTGGCCGCGGATGCCGTCCGGCGCGCGCACCAGGCTCAGCGGCCGGTTGACGACGAACGGCTCCATGCGCGGCCAGACCAGCGCGTAGTGATCGAGCAGGTCCTGTTTCGAAACCTTCTCGTCGGGCCATAGCAGCTTGTCGGGATGCGAGAGTTTTATCGACGTTTTCGCCTGCCCGGCCGAGGTCTTGGCGGGTTTTACGCCCGGCTTTGCTTCGCTCCCGGCCTTTTTCGGCTTTTCCTGCACGACTTCCTCCGCCGGCTTGTCTTCGCGAAGCCCCTGGAAGGAGGCGTGGCGGATTATACGGTCGGATGTCCAGCTGCGGAACTCCACCTCGCCGACAAGTTCCGGCTTGACGAAGGTGAGGCCCTTGCCCTTGGGCACCGCGGCCGAGAAGGGCGAGGTCTTCGTCTCGAGACCATCGAGCTTCTTTTTCAGATCCGTCATCACCTTGCCGGAAAAACCGGTGCCGACACGCCCGGCGTAATGCAGCTTGCCGCCTTCATTGAAGCCGACCAGCAGAGAGCGCAGGCCGCGGCCCGTCTTGTCGGAAGGCAGGTAGCCGCCGATGACGAACTCCTGCCTCAGCGTGCATTTCGACTTGATCCATGTAAGGCCGCGCCCGCTGCGATAGGGCGCGTCGGCACGCTTCGACACCACGCCTTCCAGGCCCATGCGGCAGACATGCTGCAGCATTACCGTGCCGGGCTCGTGGAAATGGTCGCTGAAGCGCAGCGCCGAATCCTCGGGCTGGTCGCCGAGCAGCTCGGCCAGCGCCTGCTTGCGCTCGACCAGCGGCTCGCGGCGCAAATCCTCGCCGTCGAGCCGCATCAGATCGAAGACATAATAGATGAAACGGTCGGCGCGGCGCGCCGACAGATCCGCCTGCAGCAACGGGAAGGACGACACGCCGCTGTCTGCCAGCACAACGATTTCGCCATCGATGATGGCGTCGCGGCATTTCAGCCTAGCCAGCGCGGCGGTAACCGGCCCCTCGAATTTACCGGTCCAGTCGAGGCCGGCGCGCGTGAGCAGCCTGACCTCGCTGCCTTCGATCTGCGCCTGCATGCGGTAGCCGTCGAATTTTACTTCGTGCAGCCAGTCATCGCCGCCGGGTGCCTCCTTCTCCAACGTCGCCAATTGCGGCTCGATGAATTCAAGGCGCCTGGCCTGCCCGGCCTTGGCTTTGGCAGGCTTGTTGGACTGCCAGACTTTCGGTTTCTGCCCCTTGGCGGCCTTGCCCTCACCGACTTCCTCGATGGTCAGACCGGATTTAACCGAACGAGGCTCCTCCACCAGAATGTCCTCGCCGGGCCGGGCGGCGGCGTCGTCGGATTTGATCAGCAGCCAGTTGTCGCGCTTCTCGCCGGGGCGGGGCTTCAGCCTGACCAGATGCCAGCGGCCGTTGAGCTTGTGTCCTTGCAGTTCGAAGTCGATATGGCCCTTCTTCATGCCCTTGGCCGGATCGCCATCCGGCGTCCATGTGCCTTCGTCCCAGACCAGGACCGCGCCGCCGCCATATTGGCCCTTCGGAATGGTGCCTTCGAAGGAAGCGTAGTCGATCGGATGATCCTCGACATGCACGGCAAGCCGCTTCTCATGCGGGTCCAGGCTCGGGCCGCGTGTCACTGCCCAGCTCCACAGCACGCCGTCATGCTCCAGGCGGAAATCGTAATGAAGCCGCGTCGCCGCGTGTTTCTGGACGACGAAGATGCCGCCGGCCTGCTTGCCGCGGGTCACCTTGCCGGCCGGCTCGGCGGTTTTCTTGAAATCGCGTTTGGCGTGATATTGTTCAAGGCTGGCCATCAGCTTGGGCTCCCTATGCGGACTTGCGCTTCGGGGCGGCCTTGGCCTTCGCCCGTTTGGCCGGCGCCTTGGACGACGCCTTGCCGGCTTTGCTATCATCCGCGTTGAGGCTCTTCTTCAGCGCGTCGAACAGATTGACGACATTGGACGGTTTCGGCGATGCCTTGGCCTTTGGCGCCTTTCTGCCCCCCTTCTTGGAGCGGACCAGCTCGAGCAGCGATTCCTCGTACCTGTCCCTGAACTTGGCCGGATCGAACTTCGCCTTCTTTTTGTCGATGATATGCTCGGCAAGCTCGACCATCTCCCCGTCCAGCTTCACGGACTGGATATCGGCGAAGATGTCGGACGCGTTGCGCACCGTATCGCCGTAGCGCAGCGTCGTCAGCAGCATGCCTTTGCCGAACGGCTCGATCACCGCCGGGCGCTCGCGCTGATAGAGCACGATGCGGGCGAGGCCGGCCATTTTCTTCTCGGCCAGGGCATCGCGAATGACGGCGAAAGCCTCCTCCGACACCTTGTCGGCCGGCGAGACGTAGTAGGGCGTGTCGAGAAAAACCTGGTCGATCGAAGTCTTGTCCACGAAACCATCGAGATCGAGCGTGTGCGAGGACTCGATCTGGACCGCTTCGATATCCTCGTCCTCGATGCGGATGAATTCGTCCTTGCCGACCTCGAAGCCCCTGACCTCCTCATCCTCTTCCAGCGGCTTGCCGCTTTTCTGGTCGACATAGACACGCCGGACCCTGTTGCCGGTCTTGCGGTTGAGGATGTGGAAGGACACTTTTTCGGCGTGGGTGACGACGTTGCTCAGTTCGATGGCGCAGGTGACCAGTGAAAGCTTGAGATAACCGCTCCAGGCGGGGCGCGGCGCCATGACGAACTCCTTGCAGCATCGGACAAACCGAAACGGCCCGAGCGCCGCTTCGGTTCCCGGACAGGAAGGCCGACGCCAGAGGCGCCAGCCTCAGATGGGCACGGCTATTCGGCCGCCTGCAAATTCACCTTGCTTTCGGCGATCTCGGTGAGCTTGCGGTCGGTCGCCTCTTCCTCCTTGAGGTTCTTGGCCAGCACGTTGGCGCAGTCGCTGCGACCGAGCTGCTTGGCCCAGGCGATCAGCGTGCCGTAGCGCGTTATCTCATAATGCTCGACCGCCTGCGCGGAAGCGATCAGGGCCGCGTCCAGGACCTCCTTGTCGTCGACATCCCCGCTCACCTCGTCGGCCTCCGCGAGAATGCCGTCGATGGCCGGGCAGTCGACGGTCTTGGCCTTGACGCCATGCAGTTCGAACACCTGCTCGACCCGCTCGATATGACCTTTGGTCTGCGTAAGATGCTTCTCGAAGCCGGCTTTCAATTGCGGATCGGTCGCCTTGTCGATCATCTTCGGCAGCGATTTCTCGATCTGTTTCTCGGCGTAATAGATGTCGCGCAGCGTGTGGATGAAGAGATCGTCCAGCGTCTTGATGTCCTTCGAAAAGAAGCCCATGGCGGTTGCCTTTCCATGTTTCGCATTGTCGGGAAGTTGCGCGGCGGACAGCCGTCAACACGGCCAGGTTCGCCCCAGCCTTGCGGGGTCAACGTCGGCTTCCGTGACAGGTTCCTGTCCGGCTCGGCGGCGAAGGAAATTTCCTGTTGCCGGACGAAGGTGAAACAGAAGCGCGCCCAGGCGACATCAGAACGAAACATATGTGATGCAAAAGTCACACCGGGCGGAAAGGCGACGAAAGGCACCGAAAGACCGCGAATCAGCCGCAATCCGGCCACGATGCAACGACTTTCGGACCAGAAATTAACATCACGTTCACCGACTATTCACGCCTCGACGCTATGCTCTCGAACAATTCGGAAGGGACATCCGAAAGCGGGACAGGGACTAAGTAAAATGAACTTCTGGAACCACATCGCCGGCTACGCCGCCGCTATTCGCGAATTCGTCGCGCCGACCTATCGGCCGGAGCGTTATTACATGCGCGGCCCGGGCCCGGCCTGCGCGCGCCGCGGCAACTCGCTGGGCGTCAGCGCGAACTGATCATGACCCGCCTACGCGCCCACCACAGCCGCATCTGCCGGCCGGCCGCCGATCAGCGCGCCACCACCTATCGCGCCGAGCGCCTGGTGCTCGCCGCCAACTGGCGTGCGACAACGCCGCGACTTTGACGCCGCCGCCGGCTGGCTTAGTGTGTCTCCTAGCTTAGTGTTTGGGGTCACAAGCAGCCGGGGCCGCCATGACCGACCTGCCCGAACCGAACCGTCCCGCCTCTCCAACCCAGGCCTATGACGCAAGCCAGCCGCTGATCGTCTTCGACGGCGTCTGCATGTTCTGCTCGGGCTTCGTCCGGCTCATCCTCAGGCTGGACCGGGAAAAACGCTTCCGCTTCGCCACCGCGCAATCGCCGCTCGGCGAGGCGCTGTTTCGCGAGCATGGCCTGCCGACCGACGATTACGACAGCAACCTCGCCATCATCGATGGCGCCGCTTTCACGAAGCTCGACAGTTTCGTCGCCGTCATGGCCGCGCTCGGCTGGCCATGGCGCGCGACGAAGGCGCTGCTCATCCTGCCAAGGCCGCTGCGCGACTGGCTCTACGACCGCGTCGCCAGAAACCGCTACGCGCTGTTCTGCCGGAAGCAAAGTTGCGAGATACCTTCGGCCAAGTTGCGGGAGCGGCTGGTCGGCTGACGGCGGTTCCGGCAAGACTGGGGGCGGAGCATGAAGCTTCTCATCGTCGGCGGCTACGGCACCTTCGGCGGACGCATCGTCCAATTGCTGGAGAATGAGCCTCGGCTCGAGCTCATCATCGCCGGCCGGTCGCTGGCAAGGGCCGAGGCCTGCCGCAAGGAGCGAGCCCCGACCAAGGCCCGCCTCGTGCCGGCGACGTTCGACCGCGACGGCGACCTCGGCCCGCAACTCAGTGTCCTGCGGCCCGATATCGTCGTCGACGCCAGCGGCCCGTTCCAGGCTTATGGCGAGGGGCGTTACCGGCTGGTCGAAGCCTGTGTCGCCCAACGCATCCATTATCTCGACCTTGCCGACGGCTCGGACTTCGTCGCCGGGGTTTCGGCCTTCGATGCGGCGGCCAGGGCGGCCGGCGTCGTCGTGCTCTCCGGCGTGTCGAGCTTCCCGGTGCTGACGGCAGCGGTGGTTCGGCGCCTCTCGGCCGGCATGGCGCGTGTGGAGAGCATTCGCGGTGGCATCGCGCCATCGCCCTTCGCCGGCGTCGGCGAGAACGTCATCCGCGCCATTGCGAGCTATGCCGGCCGGCCGGTGCGGCTGGTGCGGGACGGCAAGCCTGCCGAAGGTTACCCGCTCACCGAGCAGATACGCCACACGATCGCGCCGCCTGGGCGCGTGCCGGTGAGAAACACGCTGTTCTCGCTGGTCGACGTGCCGGATTTGCGCGCCCTGCAGGCGCTGTGGCCGGAAGCGAGCACGATCTGGATGGGCGCCGGCCCGGTGCCCGAGCTGCTGCACCGGGCGCTGATCGGCCTGGCCTGGCTGGTCCGCGCCGGCCTCGCGCGGTCGTTGTCACCGCTGGCGCCGCTGATGCATTGGGCGACCAACCGACTGTCATGGGGCGAGCATCGCGGCGGCATGTTCGTCGCGGTCGAGGGCGCGGATGCGGGGGGCAGGCCGATCAGGCGGTCCTGGCACCTGTTGGCCGAGGGCGACGACGGGCCGCTGATCCCCGCCATGGCGGTCGAAGCGATCATCCGCAAGGCACTCGACGGCCGCATGCCCTCACCCGGCGCGCGAGCGGCGACGCGCGATGTCGAGTTGGAGGACTATGAGGCGCTGTTCGGCGGCACGACGATCCACACCGGCTTCAGGGACGACACCGCCAAGGGGAAGGCGCTCTATCCGGATCTGCTCGGCGATGCGTGGCAAAGCCTTCCGGCCGAAATCCGCGCCATGCATGAGGGAACGGCAATGGCGGACGGACGCGCCAGCGTCGAACGCGGCAGCAGCATGCTTAGCCGGCTTGCGGCGCGCACGGCCGGCTTCCCGCCTGGCGCGGCCGATGTCCCCGTCAAGGTACGTTTCGTTGCCGACGGGCGAGGCGAGACCTGGATCCGCACATTCGGCGCGCATGGTTTTTCGAGCCGACAGTTCGCCGGACGCGGCCGATCGGAGCGGCTGCTTTGCGAACGCTTCGGCCCGCTCACCTTCGCCATGGCGCTGGTCGTCGACGGCAACCGGCTTCGGCTCGTGCTGCGCCGCTGGAGCTTTCTCGGCCTGCCGCTGCCGATGTGGCTTTGCCCGCCGCGCTCGAACGCCTATGAAACCGTCGAGGACGGCCGCTTCCGCTTCCATGTCGAGATATCGCACCCTGTGGTCGGGCTGATCGTGCGCTATCGTGGCTGGCTCGTGCCGGAGCACGGTTCGAGCACGGTGGGTTCGCCGGCCGTCCCGCCCAGCTCCCGACAGCCCGTGACCGTGCACAGCGTCCAGCCTTCCCCCGTGGCGCCGGACGCCGCGAGCACCAGGCGCGGCTGGGGTCCTATCCACGGCGCATAGACCCACCAGCCGTCCCGCAGCACCAAATGCCAACCCGCAATTGCATCTATTAGACGAACGGTTGAGCGGCTGCGAAAGCGCCGGCTTGCGCTCGATTGCTTTGGGGACGAAAGATTTTTCGGACGCCTGTCGAAATCGGCCGACGCCGCACGACATAGGCCGGCACGCGACGATGCGGCCTTCAGAAAACGGGAGAAGACCATGCGATACATGCTTTTGATCTACAATGACGAAGCCGCGATGGCGAACGCTCCGAGGGAGCAGACCCAACAGACCCTCGCGGCCTACGGCGCCTATACCGAGGCGCTCAAGAAATCCGGCGCTTATATCGCCGGCGAGCGGCTGCGCCCGACCCAGGCGGCCACCTCGGTGCGGCTGGCCAGTGGCAAGACCAATGTGCTCGACGGCCCCTATGCCGACACCAAGGAGCAACTGGCGGGCTTCTACATGATCGAGGCGGCCGACATCGACACGGCCATCGAATGGGGTGCGCGCTGCCCCGCGTCCTCCACCGGCACGGTCGAGGTGCGGCCGATCTGGGAAATGGCCGAGTACGTCGCAGCCGCGGAGTGACCCGCGATGGATGATCGCTCGGGGATCGCGCGGGCGGCGGCGGAAGCGGCCGCCCGGCGCAGCTACGGCAAGCTGGTCGCGTGGCTCGCGGCGCGTACGCGTGACGTCGCCGGCGCCGAGGACGCGCTGGCCGACGCCTTCGCCGCCGCGCTCGAACGCTGGCCCCGAACCGGCGTCCCGGAGCAACCGGAAGCCTGGCTGCTGTCGGTGGCGCGCCGGCGCGACGTGGACGCGGTGCGGCGGCGGCTCACCGGCGAGGCGGCGCGCGATCACCTGAAGCTGATCGCCGAAGAAATGGAGGCGCGCATGAAAGGCGAGGAGCTGCCGGACGACCGGTTGCGGCTGATGTTCGCCTGCGCCCATCCGGCGATCGACACCAGCGTGCGCGCCCCGCTGATCCTGCAGACGATCCTCGGTTTCGACGCCGCGACGATCGCCTCGGCCTTCCTGGTCTCGCCGGCGACGATGAGCCAGCGGCTGGTGCGGGCCAAGGCGCGTATCCGCGAGACCGGGATTCCCTTCCGCGTGCCGGAGCAGGCGGAGCTGGGCGAGCGGCTGGGCGCGGTGCTGGAGGCGATCTACGCCACCTTCGCCGAAGGCTGGTCGGACCCGACCGGCACCGACAGCCGGCGGCGCAATCTCGCCACCGAAGGCATCTGGCTTGGACGGCTGGTCGCCTCGCTGATGCCGGACGAGCCGGAAGCGCTGGGGCTGCTGGCGCTGATGCTGTTCGCCGAGGCGCGACGTTCGGCGAGGCGCGGCGCGCAAGGGGATTTCGTGCCCTTGGCCGAGCAGGATATCGCGCTCTGGGACAGCGGCCTGATCGACGAGGCGGAAGCCTTGCTGGTGCGCGCCGCGCAAAGAGGCATCATCGGCCGCTACCAGCTCGAGGCCGCCGTGCAGTCGGCCCATACGGCGCGCCGGCGCGGCTGCGGCACGGATTGGGCGGCGATCCGCCAGCTTTACGACGCGCTGCAGGCCGTGGCCGGATCGCCCGTGGTGGCGATCAACCGCGCGGTGGCGATCGCCGAAACCGAGGGCGCTCCGGCCGGACTGGCGGCGCTTTATGTGCTGGGCGAGGACAGAAGGCTGCAGGACTACCAGCCCTATTGGGCCGCCCGCGCCGGGCTGTTGGCCAGGCTCGGCAACACGAAGCAGGCGGCCCAGTCCTACGACCGGGCGATCGGCCTCGAGCGCGACCCGGCGCTGCGGCGTTTCCTGCAGGGCGAGAAGGCGAAGCTCGTCGGGAATTAGAGCAACTGCTGGAATCGACGGGATTTTGAAAGGTCGCCGTTTACCGGCGAACAGATTTCACCATCCTTTCCGCGAGATCGGCACAAGCACTGGGGATTGGCCGAAGCCTCCGCGCCTTCGTCATTCCAGGGCGGAGCAGCCGCGAAGCGGCGTCGCGGAGACCCTGCAATCCATGCCGCGATCTTGATCGTAGAACGCAGCGGAGCAGAATTCTCCACCGCGGCAGCGTTCGGAAGTCACGGAATGGATCCTCGGGTCTGCGCGCGTCGCTACGCTCCTTGCTCCGCCCGTGGATGACGACCGTGAAGGCCGTTGAAGCCACTCTCCGAAGTATGCGCCTAGGCGCCCAGCCCGTCGAACAGAATGGTCGAGAGATAGCGCTCAGCGAAGGAGGGGATGACGACGACCAGGTTCTTGTCCTTGTTCTCCGGCCGCGAGCCGACGACGATTGCGGCCTGCAACGCCGCGCCCGACGAGATGCCGACCGGCACGCCTTCGAGGCGGGCGACCAGGCGCGCATTGGCGACCGAATCCTCGTTCGACACCCTGACGATCTCGTCATAGATGGACGTGTCGAGGATTTTCGGCGCGAAGCCGGCGCCAATGCCCTGGATCTTGTGCGGGCCGGGCTGGCCGCCCGACAGAACCGGCGATGCCTCCGGCTCGACTGCCACGACGAGCAGCGAGGGCTTCCGCTTCTTCAGCACCTGGCCGACGCCGGTGATGGTGCCGCCGGTGCCGATGGCGGAAACGAAGATATCGACCTCGCCATTGGTGTCGTTCCAGATCTCCTCGGCCGTGGTGCGGCGGTGGATTTCGGGATTGGCCGGGTTCTCGAACTGCTGCGGGATGATGGCGTTGGGCAGCGTGGCGGCGAGCTCGTCGGCCTTGGCGATGGCGCCCTTCATGCCTTTCGGGCCCTCGGTCAGCACCAGCTCGGCGCCGAGCAGCGCCAGCATCTTGCGGCGCTCGACCGACATCGTCTCCGGCATGGTCAGGATCAGCTTGTAGCCCTTGGCGGCGGCGGCGAAGGCGAGCGCGATGCCGGTGTTGCCGGAGGTCGGCTCGATCAGCGTGGTCTTGCCGGGCGAAATCTTGCCGGCTTCCTCCAGCGCCTCGATCATGGCGACGCCGATACGGTCCTTGACCGAGGCGATGGGGTTGAAAAATTCGAGCTTGGCCAGAAGGTTGGCGACGATGCCCTTCTCCCTGGCGAACTTGTCCAGCCTGACCAGCGGCGTGTCGCCAATCGTCTCCGTGATCGAATTGAAGACGCGGCCGCGGCCGGGCACGCGCGCGGAGGTGACGGGCTTGTTCATTGGTTTCGCTCCCAGGGCAATGGTACAGGCTGACAGAATAAGGCTTTCAGCCGCGCAAGATAGGCCGAGGCTGGAAAATATCCGAGTGGGGCGGTTGCTCAAAACCGCCCGCGACCGGAAATGCATTTCCCGCTGCCGGCAGTTTCAGGAATGGTTTGGCTGAATCCGGGACGGGTTGAGATTGGAGCCTACTGCCTCGCCGCGATGGCGGCCGCCGCCCCCATCATGAAGCCGGCTGCAGTGCGGTTCAGCGCCTTCAGCGCGCGCGGCGATTTCAGGAACCACCGCGCCTTGGCCGCCAGTGCCAGGTAGGGCACCAGCACCACGAACAGCACCGCGACGGTGAGCACCGCAAGGATGGCGTAGTCGGCGAACGTGATCGTCTTCAGATCGACGATGGTCGGCGTGATGGCGAGATAGAAGATCATCGTCTTCGGATTGCCGAGCGTCACCGTCAGCCCGGCGATGAAGCTCGACACCAGCCCGCCCTTGGCCTTCCGCGCCTCCACGGTTTCGGGCGTGATGCCGCTGGTCCAGAAGCGCCAGGCAAGGAAGGCGAAATAGGCGACGCCGGCCCATTTGACGGCGAGGAAGACCATGCCGAAGGTCTGGGCGACGAAGGCGAGCCCGAGCACCACGGCGGTGAGATAGATGAGGTCACCGAGCATCAGGCCGAACGACATGGCGAGCGAGGAACGGAAGCCGGAGCCGAGCGCGCGGGCGACCAGCGCCGTGACGCCGGGGCCTGGAATGGCGGCGGCGACGCCGAGCGCGACGCTGTAGGCGAGGAATCCGGTGAGTGTCATGGTTTTTGGCCTAGAATCAGGACGCGTCTGTTGCACGAAACGGAACGGGAGTGGATTCGCTTAGATCCGGATTCGTTTGCGCCAGCCCCTCATTCGTCCGCTGCGCGGCCACCTTTTCCCCAAGGGGAGAAGAGGTAGGCGCCGGCGCTTGCCTGCTCCTCTCCCCTCGGGGAGAGGTCGGATTGCCCCGAATTGCCGTTCGCAATTCGGATGGCAATCCGGGTGGGGGTGAGCCCATTACAGCGCGACCGGGAGCTACCCAGCATACGTAATCCGCCAGATCGTGCCGTTGCCGTCCTCGGTCAGGATCAGCGCGCCGTCCTTCGCCACGGCCACGCCGACCGGCCGGCCCCAGACCTCGTCGTCCGACATGACGAAGCCGGTGGCGAAGTCCTCATATTCGCCGGTCGGCTTGCCGTCCTTGAACCGCAGCCGCACCACCTTGTAGCCGGTGCGGACATTGCGGTTCCACGAGCCATGCAGCGCGACGAAGGCGTCGCCCTTGTAGTCGGCCGGGAAATTGCCGCCTTCATAGAAGGCGATGTTGAGCGGCGCCGAATGCGCCTGCATCAGCACGTCCGGGACCGTGACCTTGCCGGCGAGGTCGGGGCGCGCGCCCTTGTGGCGCGGGTCCTCATTGTCGCCGATGTAATACCAGGGCCAGCCGTAGAATGCGCCTTCCTTCACCGCGGTCGCATATTCGAAGGGGGTGTTGTCGCCAAGCTCGTCGCGCTCGTTGACGACGCACCAGAGCGCCCCTGTCGCCGGCTGCACTGCCATGCCGGAGCAGTTGCGCAAGCCGGTGGCGACCGTCCTGCGGTTGTTGCCGTCAGGATCGAAGGCGAGCACGTCGGCGCGGCCCTGTTCCGCGCCCCAGGCCTCGCCGAGCGGCTGCGATTTCGCCCACACCTCGACCCCGCCCTTCGGCTTCGTCCCCATGTCCTCGGCGATGTTGGAGCCGGAGCCGACCGACAGATAGAGCGTCTTGCCGTCGGGCGAGAAGGCGATGTCGCGCGTCCAGTGGTGGCTGGCGGGGACCTTGGCGACGATGGTTTCCGGCTTGCCCGACGCTTCCAGGTCGCCGTCCCGATAGGGGAAGCGGACCACGCTGTTGCTGTTGGCGACATAGACCCATTGCGGCTTGTCGCCCGGCGGATAGAAGGCGATGCCATAGGGCCGGGTCAAACCGTTGGCGAAGATCGACTTCTGCGCGGGCTTGGCGCTGCCTTCCGCCAGGCGATAGACGCGGACCTGGTTTGCCCGACTGTCGGCGACGAAGAGGTCGCCATTCGGGGCCACGCGCACGACGCGCGGGCTGTCGATGTCGGAAGCGACCAACTCGGCGGAAAAGCCGGGCGGGAGCTTCGGCTTGGCATCCTCCGGGCGATCGGTGACGCCGCCGCCGTTCGAAGCGGACTGCGCCATATCGGGCTTCGGCAAATCCTCAGGTTTCAGCAGCCGGCGCACGCCCGGGCGATCGGCCTTCCAGTCGCCGAAGGCCTTTTCGCCGCGAAGCAGAGGTTGATCGGCCTGCTGGGCCAAGGCGCCCGTAGCAAAAACCAGCGCGAAGCCCGCAAGGCCGATAATCCGCATCATGCTGTCCTCCGTCGTCTGCTGACGCGTCTCACTCGATCAGGCGCCAGAGACAGGAGATATTGGGCAAGCGCTCGAAAAGAGAAGCTTGCGCGCGCGGATTTGTCAGGCGAGCCGGCTCAGGCCTCCTCGGCGTCCAGATCGTCATCGAGGCGCTTTTCCAGCTCGACGAGGTCCGCCGGCAACGGCAGGCCCATGGCGCGGAGTTCCCGCAATTTCTCGCGCAGCTGCTCCTGGATCTCGTGCTCGTCCCCGGGCTGATTGATCATTTCCTGAAGCAGGAGGTCGATCTGGGCCTTGATTGCTTCCAACGCCATTTTTTCTCCTCCGCAGCGACTTTAGGTGTATCGAGATTCAGGTCAGGCCGGGCCGAAAACGGTTGGTTCCGAGAACCGGAGCGGAGCGTACTTTTCGCACGTGAGCACCGGAAGCGCAGGAAACCGCCATTTGCAGGCCGGCTGAATATCGATACACCTAACGAAGCATGCGCGAAATCAGCTGCGCGGTGTAGTCGACCATCGGCACGATACGAGCATAGTTCAGCCTGGTCGGCCCGATGACCCCGAGCGCGCCGACGACGCGGGCGTCCTTGTCGCGATAGGGGGCGACGACCAGCGACGAACCGGACAGCGAAAACAGCTTGTTCTCCGAGCCGATGAAGATGCGCACGCCCGGCCCTTGCTCGGCGAGGTCGAGCAGCTGCAGAAGCCCGTCCTGCGTTTCGAGGTCCTCGAACAGATGGCGCAGCAATTCGAGATCGGCCTGGGCGGTGACGTTTTCGAGCAGGTTGGCGCGGCCGCGCACGATGAGGCGCGCCGGCAGGCCGCTTTCGGCGCCGGCCCAGACCGCCAGCCCCTTCTCGACCAGATCCTGCGAGAGCGTGTCGAGGGCGGCACGGGTCTCGTCCTTGATGCGGGCGATCTCGGTGCGCGCCTCGGCGAGGGTGCGGCCGCGGATATGGGCGTTGAGGAAGTTGGACGCCTCGTGCAATTGCGAGACGGTGATGTCGGCCGGCAGGTCGATGACGCGGTTCTCGACGTCGCCGTTCTGCGACACCAGCACGGCTAAAGCCTTGGTGGGCTCGAGCTGGATGAATTCGATGTGCTTCAGCGCCACCTCGTTCTTGGAGGCAAGCACGAGGCCGGCGCCGCGTGACATGCCGGACAGCATCTGGCTGGCCTCGGTCAGCATATGCTCCAGCGTCGCGCCCGAGCCGGAGGCGCGCACCTGCGCTTCGATGGTGCGGCGTTCGTCGTCGGAAAGGTCGCCGAGCTCCATGAAGGCGTCGACGAAGAAACGCAGGCCGGTCTGGGTCGGCAGCCGCCCGGCGGAAACATGCGGCGCATAGATCAGCCCCAGATGCTCGAGATCGCTCATCACGTTGCGGATGGTGGCCGGCGACAGCGAGGACGGCAGGATGCGCGACAGGCTGCGCGAGCCGACCGGCTCGCCGTCGCGCAGGTAGGAATCGACGATCCGCCGGAAAATATCGCGCGAGCGCATGTCGAGTGACTGAAGTACGGGCGACTGAAGCCCGGGCGACTGCGATGTCGGATCGACTGGTTTGTTCATTCCGGCGAGAAACCTCCTGCCGAAAAGATATAGACCTAAGCCACAGCGGCGCAACCCGGTGCCGCTTTTGCGGTCGCGGTGCCGCGTTTGCGGTCACCCCGGCCCGTTTTCCTTTGCGCCATGCCGCGCATGCGTCTACAAGCCGCCGACGATCCGGGAAAGAACAGAAAGAGCCTCGATGCGCCCCTCCAAACGCCAAGCCGACGAAATGCGCGCCATCTCCTTCGAGCGCGGCGTCTCCAAGCATGCCGAAGGCTCCTGCCTGGTGAAGTTCGGCGACACGCATGTCTTGTGCACGGCGAGCCTGGAGGAAAAGGTACCGGCCTGGATGCGCAATTCCGGCAAGGGCTGGGTGACGGCCGAATACGGCATGCTGCCGCGCTCGACCGGCGAGCGCATGCGGCGCGAGGCTTCGGCCGGCAAGCAGGGCGGCCGCACGCTGGAAATCCAGCGGCTGATCGGCCGCTCGTTGCGCGCCGTGGTCGACATGCAGGCGCTGGGCGAACAGCAGATCACCGTCGACTGCGACGTCATCCAGGCCGATGGCGGCACCCGCACCGCCTCGATCACCGGCGGCTGGGTGGCGCTCTATGATTGCCTGCGCTGGATGGAAGCGCGCCAGATGGTCAGTGTCGCCAAGGTGCTGAAGGACCATGTCGCGGCGATCTCCTGCGGCATCCATGACGGCCAGCCGGTCATCGACCTCGACTACCTCGAGGATTCCTCGGCCGGCACCGACGCCAATTTCGTCATGACCGGCAAGGGCGGCATCGTCGAGATCCAGGGCACGGCCGAGGGCGAGCCGTTTTCCGAAGAGCAGTTCGCAGCGCTGATGGGCCTGGCGAAGAAGGGCATACAGCGACTGGTGAGCCTGCAGCAGATGGCGGTGGCGTAGGGTTTCCAATGCCGAGCCTAGGCCCCCCTCTCTGGCCTGCCGGCCATCTCCCCCCTCAAGGGGGGAGATCAGATGTCGCGACCGCTTTCGCCAATCGCCAGCGCTGCAAGAATGGCGCCTTCGCCGAGGCTGCCAATCTTCCCCTCAGAGGGAGAGATGCCCGGCAGGGCAGAGAGGGGGGCCTCGTGATACCCTCCGCAATTCTCGAATCCGCCCTCTACGTCACAGACCTACACGCCGCCGAAGCCTTCTACCGCGACATCATCGGCCTCGAGCCACTGGGCAAGGTTGAAGGGCGCCACGTCTTCTTCCGCTGCGGCAATGGTGTGCTGCTTCTCTTCAACGCGGAGGCGACGAAAATCCCGCCGGCGCCGGACGCTCGCCTGAAAGTGCCGCCGCACGGCACCGCCGGCGAGGGGCATCTCTGCTTTGCCGCAACCGCCGATGAGATCGCCAAGTGGCGCAAGCATCTCGCCGCGAACGACATCGCCATCGAAAGCGATTTCGAATGGCCGCAAGGCGGGCACTCGATCTATATCCGCGACCCGTCCGGTAATTCGATCGAATTCGCCGAGCCAAGGATCTGGGGTTTCTGATGCATTCTTTTCATTCCCTTGGGGAAAAGAAGATCGTCGTCGCCAGCCACAACGCAGGCAAGTTGCGCGAATTCGCCGACCTGATGGCGCCGTTCGGCTTCGAGGCGAAATCGGCCAAGGACTACGGCCTGCCGGAACCGGACGAGACCGGCACGACCTTCGAGGAAAATGCCTATATCAAGGCATACGCCGCGGCCAAGGCGACCGGCCTGCCGGCGCTGTCGGACGATTCCGGGCTCTGCGTCGACGCGCTCGGCGGCGCGCCCGGCGTCTATACCGCCAACTGGGCGGAGAAGCCGGACGGCAGCCGGGATTTCGGCATGGCCATGCAGAAGACGGAAACAGCGCTGCAGGAAGCCGGCGCGACCGAGCCTTCGCAGCGCACCGGCCGCTTCGTCGCCGTCATCTGTCTCGCCTTCCCGGATGGCGAGGCCGAATATTATCGCGGCGAGGCCGAAGGCAGGCTGGTGTGGCCGCCGCGCGGCACGCTCGGCTTCGGCTACGACCCGGTGTTCCTACCCAACGGCTTCGACAAGACCTTCGGAGAAATGAGCGCGGAAGAAAAGCATGGCTGGAAGCCCGGCCAGGCGACAGGGCTTTCGCACCGCGCCCGTGCCTTCCAGAAATTTGCCCAGGCACGCCTGGACTTGGCCAAACTGGGATCGGCATGAGCGCGGTGACGATACCGCTCGACCGCAGCCCCGGCTTCGGCGTCTATATCCACTGGCCGTTCTGCGCGGCCAAGTGCCCTTACTGCGACTTCAACAGCCATGTCCGCCACCAGCCGGTCGACCAGGAGCGTTTTGCCCGCGCCTTCGAGAGGGAGCTGGCAACCATGCGCGACCGCACCGGGCCGCGCGAGGTGACCAGCATTTTCCTCGGCGGCGGCACGCCGTCGCTGATGAAGCCGGAAACCGTCGGCGCGGTGCTGGATGCGGTGGCGAAGAACTGGACGGTGCCGGCCGGCATCGAGGTGACGCTGGAGGCCAATCCGTCCTCGGTTGAGGCCGAGCGTTTCCGCGGCTATCGCGCCGTGGGGGTCAACCGCGTCTCGCTCGGCGTGCAGGCGCTGAACGACAAGGACCTGCGCTTCCTCGGCCGGCTGCACAATGTCGAGGAGGCGCTGCACGCCATCGGGCTCGCACGCGAGATTTTTCCGCGGCTCTCCTTCGACCTGATCTATGCGCGGCCTGGCCAGACGCCGGAGGCCTGGGGCGCCGAGCTGGAGCAGGCAATCGGCTATGCCGTCGACCACCTGTCGCTCTACCAGCTCACCATCGAGGAGGGCACGCCCTTCCACGCGCTTTACGCTGCGCGCAAATTCACGCTGCCCGACAACGACCATGCCGCCGATCTCTACGCGCTGACGCAGGAGATTACGGCGGCGCATGGCCTGCCGGCCTATGAGATTTCCAACCACGCCCGGCCGGGCGCCGAAAGCCGGCACAATCTGACCTATTGGCGCTATGGTGAATATGTCGGCGTCGGGCCAGGCGCGCATGGCCGCTTCGTCGAGAACGGCCGCCGCACGGTGACGATAGCGGAAAGGATGCCGGAGACCTGGCTCAACCTGGTCGAAGCCAAGGGGCACGGCGTCACCGGCGGCGAGATTTTGACCCGCGCGGAAGAAGCCGACGAATTCCTGCTGATGGGCTTGAGGCTCGCCGAAGGCATCGACCTGCAGCGCTACGAGGCGCTCTCGGGGCGCGGCCTGTCGAGCGCGCGGCTTTCGGTGCTGCAGGAGGAAGGGCTGGTGGCGCCGGTCGGCAACGCCCGGCTGCGCGCCACGACCGCCGGCATGATCGTGCTGGATGCGGTGGTGGCGGATCTGGCGCGTTGAAGAACGTCCTCTTCGTCTGCAGCCAGAATCGCCTGCGCAGCCCGACCGCCGAGCAGGTGTTTCCAAGCGCCGCGACATCGAGGTCGCCTCGGCCGGCACCAACCACGATGCCGACAACCCGCTGACGCATGAACTCGTCGCCTGGGCAGACCTCATCTTCGTCATGGAGAAGCCGCATCGCGCCAAGTTGCAGCAGAAATTCAAGGCCAGCCTGAAGCGGGCCAGGGTGATCTGCCTCGATATCCCGGACGACTATGAATTCATGGACCCGGATCTGGTGCGGCTGCTGGAGGCGAAGGTGCCGCGATACCTGGGCTGAGGCCTAAGCGTCGTGCTTCTGGCGGTGCTTGGCGCGGCTTTTTTCGCCGTGCGCCTCGGTGCGCGCCGGCTTGCCGTCCGCCTTGTCGCGGCGGGCGCCTTGCTGGACGGCGATCGGATGTGGGGGGATGCCCTCGCGGGCGTTCTTGGCTTCGAGACGGCTGATGAAAATGTCGAAGCGATTGGGCATCGTCCGGTCAGTGCTCCGTCGTGCTTTCGGTTTCTGTCCAAGCCTCTGCCGCCGCATCATGCGGAAGCGGCTTTCTCGCTTCCTTGTCTTTGCTATCGACCGAAATTTCCCTGCCCTCGGCAAAGCGCTTGCGGCCTGAATAGTAAGGCGTGAAAGCGTCCTGTATCGTCAGATTGTCCATCCTGGCTCCTTCCGGGGAATCAGGGGTAAAATCCGCCTTCAAGGGTTTGGTTCCGCACTATGGCGAAGGCATGGCGGTTTCCTTGCACCGGGGTCACGTTTTGCAACAGGACATGAGCCGTGCCAAACAGGCTTTATTGCCGGCGCAATTCCAGATGGAAAACCGCTGCACTGTCCTGGAATTGATCGGAATGGAGCTTTCGTTGACCGGCGACAAACGCAGCTATCTGATCGGGCAGACCGAGATCGCGGCGCGGCAGCTTCAGCCGGCGCTCTATCTGGTGGCGACGCCGATCGGCAATCTGGCCGACATCACGCTGCGCGCGCTGGAGACGCTGGCGGCTGCGGATATCGTCGCCTGCGAGGACACACGCGTCTCGCGCGTGCTGCTCGAACGCTACGGCATACGCCGCCGCACCACCGCCTATCACGAGCACAATGCGCAAGAGGCCGGGCCGAAGCTGATCGAGGCGCTGGCGGCCGGACAGAGCGTGGCGCTGATCTCGGACGCCGGCACGCCGCTGGTCTCCGATCCCGGCTACCGGCTGGTCGGCGAGGCGCTGGATCATGGCATACGCGTCGTGCCGATCCCCGGGCCCTCGGCCGCGCTCGCCGCGCTGACCGCGTCGGGCCTGCCTTCCGACGCCTTCCTGTTCGCCGGGTTCCTGCCCGTGAAGACCGGGCAGCGGTTGGCCAAGCTCGAAACGTTCAAGGCGGTGCCGGCGACGCTGATCTTCTTCGAATCGCCGCGCCGGCTGGCCGAGACGCTTGCCGCCATGGTCGAGGCGCTGGGCGGCGGCCGGAAGGCAGCGATCGGCCGCGAGCTGACCAAGGCCTTCGAGGAGATGCGCACCGGAACGCTGGCCGAGCTGGCCGACCATTATGCGGCGGCAGACACACCGAAGGGCGAGATCGTCATCTGCGTCGGCCCGCCGGAAGCGGCGGGGGAGCAGCCGGCCGACATCGACCGTCTGCTCTTGTCGCTGGCGGCTGAAATGCCGGCATCGAAGGCGGCGGCGGAAGCCGCGAAAATGACCGGTGGGCAGAAGCAGGCGCTTTACAGGCGCTTGTTAGAACTCAGGGAAGGCGACGGTGGCTGAACGCACGGCCGGCCATCGACGCAAAGCCTATCGGCGCGGCCATCGCGGCGAGTGGCTGGCGGCGCTGGCGCTGATGCTGAAGGGCTACCGCATTCTTGCGCGCCGCCATCGCACCAGGCTCGGGGAGATCGACTTGATCGCCCGGCGCGGCGACCTCGTGCTGTTCGTCGAGGTCAAGGCGCGGCGCACGGTGATCGAGGCGATGGAAGCGATCGGCCGTGAATCGGAGCGCCGCATCGAGGGCGCCGCGGATTTGTGGCTGTCGCGCCAGCCGGATTATGGCAGGCTATCGATGCGTTTCGACATGGTGGCGGTGTTGCCTTGGCGCTGGCCGGTGCATGTCGAGAACGCGTTTTACGGGAGGAATTGAGCGGGCTTTACCCTCCCCCTTTTGGGGAGGGTCGGCGAGCAAGTGACGCGAAGCGTCGCTGGTGAGCCGGGGCGGGGTTTGGCGAGGCCCCCACCCCGATCCGCTTTGCGGATCGATCCTCCCACGAGGGGAGGGTAAGCCTCACCCCCAGACCATCAGCGCCACCAGGCCGAGCCCTCCAACCACCAGCCGCCACCAGCCGAACAGCGCGTAGCCGTTCTTCGAGACGTAATCGAGCAGGAAGCGCACGACGATGAGCGCGGTGACGAAGGCGGCGATGAAGCCGACGGCAATGATCGGCAAATCGGCCGAGGTCAGCACGTTGCGGTTCTTGAAAAGGTCGAAGGCGAAGGCGCCGACCATGGTCGGCATGGCGAGGAAGAAGGAGAATTCGGCCGCCGCGCGCTTGTCGACGCCCATCAGCAGCGCGCCGACGATGGTCGAGCCGGAGCGCGAGGTTCCGGGGATCAGCGACAGGCACTGGAACAGGCCGATCTTGAGATAAACGCTCAACGGGAACCGCTCGACCTGGTGGAAGCGCGGCTTGAAATTGATGCGGTCGACGATGAGCAGCACCACGCCGCCAATGATCAGCATGATGCAGATCAGCCTGGGCGATTCGAACAGGATGGTCTTGATGAAATCATGTGCCAGCGCGCCGATGACCGCGGCCGGCAGGAAGGCGATGAGGATGCCGATGACGAAATGCCGGGTCTGCGGGTCGCTGGGCAGCTTGACCAGCATCCGCCAGAGCTTGCCGAAATAAACACTCAAAATGGCCAGGATGGCGCCGAGCTGGATCAGGATCTCGAAGGCCTTGCCGGTGGAATGGAAGCCGAGGAAATGGCCGGCAAGCAGGATGTGGCCGGTCGAGGACACCGGGATGAACTCGGTCAGGCCCTCCAACAGCCCAAGCAGCAGCGCTTCGACGATGGTCTGGCTTTCCATGGCAACCTCTGCTTTTGGATGACGGCTAAGGGAAGGTTTGCTTGTCACGGGGCGGAAGTGTCCCTATAGGTCGCAACACCATGACAGTCCCTGGAATCGGGCGGCCAAGACTTACCGGCGCCGCTAACGATTCGCCAGTGCGCCCTATCATCGCGGAACCATGCTGACGCTTTTCCATCATCCCATGTTCGCCACCTGCCGGTTCGTCCGCCTCGCCTTTGGCGAGTATGGCGAGGAGCTGGCGCTGATCGAGGAAAAGCCGTGGACCAGGCGCAAGGAGTTCCTGGCGCTGAACCCGGCCGGCACGCTGCCGATCCTGCTCGCCGAAGGCGACGTGCCGATCGTCGGCGCCATGGTGATCGCCGAATATCTCGACGAGACGCGGGGCGTCTTGAAGCGCGACAAACGGCTGTTCGCCGAGGACCCGATGCAGCGCGCCGAGATCCGCCGGCTGACCGACTGGTATCTGGCGAAGGCCGAAAGCGAGGTGACCCGCCATCTGGTGCGCGAGCGCGTGCTAAAGCCGGTGATGCCTGAAACCGCGGGCGGCGGCTCGCCCGATTCGGCCGCGATCCGCGCCGCGCGCGCCAACATCCGCCAGCACATGAAATACACCAACTGGCTTGCCGGCACGCGCCATTGGCTCGCCGGCAACAAGGTGACCTATGCGGACCTCGCGGCGGCGGCGACGCTTTCGGTGCTCGATTATCTCGGCGAGATCGACTGGCGCGAACATGGCGCCGCGCGCGAATGGTACACGCGGGTGAAATCGCGGCCGTCGTTCCGGCCGCTGCTCTCCGACCGGGTGCGCGGCCTGTCGCCGGTATCGCATTATGCGGATCTCGACTTCTGAAAAACTGCGCGCGCTGATCGAGGCGGAGGCGCGCCGCGCCGGCTTCGAGGCGGTCGCCGTGACCCGGCCGGACGCGATCCCGCTGGCGCCGGCAAGGCTCGCCGAATTCGTCGCCGACGGATTCCACGGCTCGATGGAGTGGATCGCCGAGACGGTTCAGCGGCGCGCCGAGCCCTCAACGCTGTGGCCGGAGGTGCGCTCGATCATCGTGCTGGCGATGAATTACGGCCCTGACCGCGACCCGCGCGATATCCTGGCAAAGCCCGACCGCGGCGCGATCTCGGTCTATGCGCAGAACCGCGACTATCACGACGTGATGAAGGGCCGGCTGAAGGAGATCGCCGGCAAGATCGTGGCCAAGGCCGGCGGCGACGTGAAGGTGTTCGTCGATACAGCACCCGTGATGGAAAAACCGCTGGCGGAAGCCGCGGGCCTCGGTTGGCAGGGCAAGCACACCAACCTGGTCAGCCGCGCGCATGGCTCATGGCTGTTCCTCGGCACGATCTTCACCACGGCCGAGCTGGAACCCGACGAGGCCGAGATCGACCATTGCGGCTCCTGCCGCGCCTGCCTCGACATATGCCCGACCGACGCGTTTCCCGCGCCCTACCGGCTCGATGCGCGGCGCTGCATCTCCTACCTGACCATCGAGAACAAGGGCCCGATCCCGCGCGAATTCCGCAAGGCGATCGGCAACCGCATCTATGGCTGCGACGATTGCCTGGCCGCCTGTCCGTGGAACAAGTTCGCCAGCGCGGCTTCGGAGGCGAAGCTTGCCGCGCGCGCCGATCTGCGCGAGCCAAAGCTTTCGGAGCTGCTCGCCCTCGACGATGCGGCGTTCCGCGCTTTCTTCTCGGGCTCGCCGGTCAAGCGCATCGGTCGCGACCGCTTTGTTCGCAACGTGCTGATCGCCGCCGGCAATTCGGGCGACGCTTCGCTGACGCCGATCGCGCGCGGTCTGCTGGGCGACGCCTCGCCGCTGGTGCGGGGTGCGGCAATCTGGGCCCTGTCGCGACTGCTCTCCGACCGCGAATTTGGCGGCCTCGCCGCCTCAGCTTCGAAGTCCGAAACGGATGCGACGGTCCGCGAGGAATGGCTGGCAGCGCTGGCAAATCCGGCGCAGGCCGATTGAAGGGTTCATCGATGAGCGAAAGACGCTTCTTCATCTTTGGCGCCGGCTATTCGGCAAAGGCTTTCGCGCGGGCCAACGGGCACCACGCACCGATCCTTGGCACGACCCGGGCGCCGGAGAAGTTCGAGGCGCTGCGATCGGCCGGCATCGAACCGCTGCAGTTCGACGGCTCGCTGTCGCCCGAGCTCGGCGACGCGCTTCGGCAGACCACGCATCTCATCGTCTCGGTGGCTCCCGACGAAGCCGGCGATCCGGTGCTCAACGGCGCCGGAGCAACGATCCGGGCAAACATGCCGGCGCTGCAATGGATCGGCTATCTCTCCACTGTCGGCGTCTATGGCGACCATGGCGGCGCCTGGGTGGACGAGACCAGCGACTGCCGGCCGGTGTCGAAGCGTTCGACGATGCGCGTGGCGGCCGAACAGGAGTGGCTGGAGCTTGGCCGCGAGATCGGCAAACCTGTGGCGATCCTGCGTCTGTCCGGCATCTACGGGCCCGGCCGCAACGCGCTGGCCAATCTCGAGGACGGCACGGCGCGGCGGCTGGTCAAGCCGGGGCAGGTGTTCAACCGCATCCATCGCGACGACATTGCCGGCGCGCTTTGGCTCCTGGCGGGAAAAAGTATCGGCGGCATCTTCAACGTCACCGACGACGAGCCGGCGCCGCCGCAGGATGTCGTGGCCTATGCCGCCGGACTGATGGGCGTCGAACCGCCGCCGGAAATTCCCTTCGAGACCGCCCAACTTTCGCCCATGGCGCGGTCTTTCTATGGCGAGAACAAGCGCGTCGCGAATCAGGCGATCAAGGCGGCCGGCTACCGCTTCCGGTTTCCCAACTACCGGGTGGCGCTGGAGCGGATGTGGGCCGAGGGCAACTGGCGGGACGGAGCGCCGCGCAGCCCGATGAGGCGCTGAAGATCGATACGGGACGCGCGGCGTGGTATGATTCGTTCCTGATCGCCTGACCGTGCCGCGACGGATAGACTGGAGAGGGACCCGGCCTGATGAATTTGCGATCGCTGCCTGACCGCAAGCCGTTCCTGACCGCCGCGCTGGCGCTGGTGGCGCTCGCCGGGCTGGCGGCTGCCGCCATTTCGGCCGAACCCCGCGCGAAGGAGCTGTTCGGCGCCCGAAAACTGCCTGCCGTGGCGCCTGCCCAATCCTTCGGCTTCTACTCGAAAGGCTGCTTCGCCGGCGGCGTGGCGCTGCCGATGGACGGTCCGACCTGGGAGGTGATGCGTCCGTCGCGCAACCGCCGTTGGGGCCATCCGGCGATGATCGCGCTGATCGAAAAGCTGTCGCGCGACGCGGTGGCCGATGGCTGGCCGGGGCTTCTGGTCGGCGATGTCTCGCAGCCGCGCGGCGGACCGATGATGACCGGCCATGCCTCGCACCAGATCGGCCTCGACGCCGATATCTGGCTGACGCCGATGCCGAAGCGGCCGCTGAGCATTGCGCAGCGCGAGACCATGAGCGCCACGCTGATGGTCGACGAAAAGACGCATCTGGTGAAAGACGCGCTGTGGACGCCGGCGCATACAAGGCTTTTGAAGCGCGCGGCGAGCTATCCCGAGGTCGAGCGCATCCTGGTCAATCCAGGCATCAAGAAGAAACTCTGCGACACCGTCACCGGCGACCGTTCCTGGCTGCGCAAGATCCGGCCGTTCTGGGGCCATGACTATCATTTCCATATGCGCATCGGCTGTCAGCCGGGCTCGCCGTTCTGCAAGGGGCAGGAAGCGACGCCGAACGACGACGGCTGCGGCAAGCCGCTGGCCTGGTGGTTCACCGAAGAGCCGTGGCGGCCCAACAAGAACCCGGATGCGCCCAAGGCACGCGACCTGATGACGATGGCCAACCTGCCGAAGCAATGCCAGGATGTGGTCAACGCGCCGGACGCGCCATCGCTGGAGGCGGTGACCTATCACGGGAGCGGCGCCACCGCGGTCACTGTCGCCGAACCGCAGCCGAGCGAGCCGGCGGAAACGATCTCCAGCGGCAGTGCCGCGATCCCGGCGGCGGCAAGCGCCTTCGCGCCGACGCCCAAGATCGGCATCCCGCTGCCGAGGCCAAGGCCGGGAAACTAGGGCGTTTCACCGTTTCGGAAACGGCGAAACGCCCATCTGTTTGCTTTGACGCAATTCCAAATAGAAAACCGCTCACGCTTTTCCGGGAATTGCTCTAAGGCGCAAGCGGGCTTCCCCTTTGCGGGGTCATGCGCTAGTCAATCGATTGAAATGGGCGATTGAAACGCCGCAGTGGCGCCGCAACGAGGACGATCAAGAGCATGGCAGGCGAAGACGAGAAGGGGCTGCGGTTTCCGGTCCTGATCGGCGACATTGGCGGCACCAATGCGCGCTTCTCGATCGTGCTCGACGCCAATTCGGAGGCGACCGAGCCGCAGATCGTCCAGACGGCCAACTTCAAGACCATCGACGAGGCTATCCAGGCGGCTGTGCTCGACCGCTCGTCGATTCAGCCGAATTCGGCGGTGCTGGCGATCGCCGGGCCGGTCGACGGCGACGAGATCCCCCTCACCAACTGCCCCTGGGTCGTGAAGCCGCGGCAGATGCTCGCCAATCTGGGCTTGGGCGAGGTCGTGGTGCTCAATGATTTCGAGGCGCAGGCGCTGGCTGTGGTGGCGCTCGGCGAAGAGCATATGGAAAAGATCGGCGGCGGCGCGCCGGAGCCCAATGCGAGCCGCGTCGTGCTCGGCCCCGGCACGGGCCTCGGCGTCGCCGGTCTGATCTATGCGCTCAACCACTGGATCCCGGTGCCGGGCGAGGGCGGGCATATGGATATCGGCCCGCGCACGCCGCGCGACTTCGAGGTGTTCCCGCATATCGGCAAGCTCGAAGGCCGCATCTCCGGCGAGCAGATCCTGTGCGGACGCGGGCTGGTCAACGTCTACCGCGCCGTGGCGAGGACAGACGGCAAGCCGACGCCCTTAACGACGCCGGCCGAGATCACCGGCGCCGCGCTCGCCAAAACCGACGCGGTGGCCGAAGAGGCGCTGGAGCTGTTCGTCACCTGCCTCGGCCGCACCGCCGGCGATCTCGCGCTGGTGTTCATGGGCCGCGGCGGCGTGTTCCTCACCGGCGGCATCGCGCAAAAGATCCTGCCGGCGCTGAAGGAAGGCAATTTCCGGGCTGCCTTCGAGGACAAGGCGCCGCACAGCGCGCTGATGCGCGAAATGCCGGTCTATGTCATCACCCATCCGCTGGCGGCGCTGCTCGGGCTCGCGGCCTATGCCAGGACGCCGTCGCTGTTCGGCGTCAACACGGCAGGGCGGCACTGGCGGGCCTGAGCGCGCCCGGGTTCGCAACGGCGATTGGCCGCCGCGACGAAGTTTCGCCATAGGCAAGCCGTAGCCGGGGCGTTAAGAGGGTTGGCCATATGACGAGAACCCACGAAGCGCTTCCGATTTGACACTTCAAAATCCAGACAAGCACAAGACCCGACCGGGCGAGGTCACCGCGGTGCTGCGCCGCATCGTCGCAGAAAACGGCTATGACCATCGCTGGTCCTACGCGGTCGTCATCGTCTGCTCGCTGCTGGTTTCGGGCGCGACCGCCTTCTCGGCCTGGGTCATGGCGCCGATGGTCAATCAAATCTTCTACGAACGGAGCAGCGGCGCCGTCTGGTGGATTTGCGCCGGCTTCATGGGCGCGTTCCTCGTGCGCGGCTTTGCCGGTTACGGCCAGGCGGTGATGTTAGCCACGATCGGCAACAATCTCGTCGCCCGGTACCAGAAACGCTGTTTCGACCAACTGATGAAGCTCGGCGTCAATTTCTTCAACGACACGCGTTCCGGGCGACTGGCGGCGCAGCTGGACGAGAATGTCGGCGGCATTCGCGACCTGCTGTCGCTGACCTTGATTTCGATCACCCGCGACGCGGTGACGCTGATCGGCCTAGTCTGCCTGATGGTCTACCAGGATCCGGTGTTGTCGCTAAGCTCGCTTCTGATCGGACCGCCGCTGATCTGGGCCGTCGTCTACATCACCCGCCGGGTGCGCAAGATCAACCGCGAATCGGTGCTGATCAACTCGCGGCTGAGCGGCTCGGTGCAGGAGGCAGTTCAAGGCATCGCCATCGTCAAGGCCTTCACCATGGAGGACGAGCTGGCCCGCCGCATCGGCATCATGGCCGATACGGCCGAGCAGCGCAGCAACAAGATCGCCCGCGTCTCCGAGCGGCTGTCGCCGATTTCCGACATGCTGGCCGGTCTCGCCGTTACCGCCGTCATCGCTTATTCCGGCTATCGGGCATTGTATCTCGGCCAACCGCCTGGGGCGGTGTTTTCCTTCATCACCGCGCTAATCCTGGCCTATGATCCGGCGCGGCGCCTAGCGCGCATGCAGGTGACGATGGAACGCGCGCTGGTCAATGCGCGCATGATCTACGAGCTGCTCGACCTCGAGCCGAGGCAGGGGGATGCCCCCGACGCGGTCGAGGCGAAAATCACCACGGGCGAGGTGCGCTTCAACAATGTGACCTTCGGCTACAGCGCCGACATGCCGGTGCTGCGGGATATGAACTTCACCGCCGCCGCCGGCAAGGTGACGGCGATCGTCGGCGCCTCGGGCGCCGGCAAGTCGACGCTGGTGGCGCTGCTGCAGCGCTTCTACGACGTCGACAAGGGCTCGATCGAGGTCGACGGCCAGGACATCTCGAAGGTGACCAAGCGCTCGCTGCGCCAGTCGATCGCCTATGTCTCGCAGGCGCCCTATCTCTTCGAAGGCACGATCCGCGACAACATCCGCTATGGCCGGCTCTCGGCCACCGATGCCGAGATCGAGCAGGCGGCGAAACTCGCCGCCGCCGACGAGTTCATCCGC
Source organism: Mesorhizobium sp. B4-1-3 (assembly GCF_006439355.1). Lineage (GTDB taxonomy): Bacteria > Pseudomonadota > Alphaproteobacteria > Rhizobiales > Rhizobiaceae > Mesorhizobium. The sequence continues at coordinate 130,780 of NZ_VFTG01000008.1, read as the reverse complement.
CAGCAGCCGCAAGGCTACGACACGCCGGTCGGCGAAGGCGGCTCGACCCTTTCTGGCGGCCAGCGCCAGCGCGTGTCGATCGCGCGCGCCATCGTTCGCCAGGCGCCGATCCTCCTGCTCGACGAGGCGACCTCGGCGCTCGACAACGAGGCGGAGGCGCGCGTCCAGGAAGCGCTCACCCATGTGATGGAGGGGCGCACGACCATCGTCATCGCGCACCGACTGTCGACGGTGGTCAATGCCGACCACATCATCGTGCTGGAAGAGGGGCGGCTGGTCGAGGAAGGCACGCATGCCACGCTGATGGCCGACCCGAACAGCGTCTATGCCCGCTTCCACCGGATCCAGGGCAAGAAGGGCCTGGGGCTTGTCGACGACGTCAAGGCAAGCCAGACTTCGGCCCAAACTCCGGCGCCGCGCAGCCGCGCCAAGAAGACCATCGGGAGAAGCGCATGAGTGAAGCCGGCGATATGGGCCTGGTGGTGGTGGGCGCCGCCGGCCGCATGGGCCAGACGCTGATCCGCGCCATCCATACGATGCCCGGCGCGCGCGTCGCCGCCGCGATCGAGCGGCCGGACTCCCCCTATCTCGGCAAGGATGCCGGCGAGCTTGCCGGTATCGGCACCGTCAACGTGCCGATCGTCGACGATCCGCTGCCGGCCTTCGCCAAGGCCGACGGCGTGCTCGATTTCACCGCGCCGGCCGCAAGCGTCGAATTCGCCGGCTATGCCGCGCAGGCGCGCATCGTTCATGTCATCGGCACCACCGGCTGCTCGGCCGACGATGACGCGAAGATCGCCGCCGCCGCGCGGCATGCCACGATCGTCAAATCCGGCAATATGAGCCTCGGCGTCAACCTTCTGGCGGTGCTAGTCGAGCAGGCCGCGAAGGCGCTCGGCGCGGACGATTTCGACATTGAGATCCTGGAGATGCATCACCGCCACAAGGTCGACGCGCCGTCCGGCACGGCGCTGCTGCTCGGCGAGGCGGCGGCCAAGGGGCGCGGCATCGATCTTGCCGACAACAGCGTGCGGGTGCGCGACGGCCATACCGGCGTGCGCAAGGCGGGCTCAATCGGCTTCGCGACGCTGCGCGGCGGCTCGGTGGTCGGCGACCACAGCGTGATCCTTGCCGGCACCGGCGAGCGCATCACGCTCTCCCACCATGCCGAGGACCGGGCGATCTTCGCCCGCGGCGCGGTGAAGGCCGCGCTTTGGGCCCGCGGCAAGAAGCCGGGCCTCTATTCCATGCGGGATGTGCTTGGCCTGAGCTGACACAAGCCTGAAGTATTTCCTTCTTACGCAATTCCGGACGGGAAATCGCTGGAACTGCCAAAACCCCAGAGGAGCTGACATGTCGGGAACTCTCGTGCTCGTGCGCCACGGCCAGAGCGAATGGAACCTGAAGAACCTGTTCACCGGCTGGCGCGACGTCGACCTGACCGAGCAGGGCACGGCGGAAGCGCTGGCGGCCGGCGAAAAGCTCAAGGCGCGCGGCCTGAAATTCGACATCGCCTACACCTCCGCCCTGAAGCGGGCGCAGAAGACCTGCCAGCACATCCTCGACGTGGTCGGCCAGAGCGAGCTGAAGACGATCCGCGACCAGGCGCTCAACGAGCGCGACTATGGCGACCTCTCCGGCCTCAACAAGGACGATGCGCGCAAGAAATGGGGCGAGGAGCAGGTGCATATCTGGCGCCGCTCCTACGACATCGCGCCGCCCGGCGGCGAAAGCCTCAAGGACACCGGCGCGCGTGTGTGGCCCTATTACCTGCACGAGGTGCAGCCGCATGTGCTGCGCGGCGAGACGGTGCTGGTCGCCGCGCACGGCAATTCGCTGCGCGCGCTGATCATGGCGCTGGACGGCAAGAGCGGCGAGGAGATCGTCAAGCTCGAGCTCGGCACCGGCGTGCCGATCATCTACAAACTCAACGCCGATTCCACTGTGGCCAAGAAAGAAGTGCTGGAGGGGTAAGCTTCCTTCTCCCCGTTCACGGGGAGAAGGTGCCGGCAGGCGGATGAGGGGCGGCGCCAGCTTCGGCGATTAACTCGACAGGGCTCAAAGCCAGAACCGGAGCCCTGCCTGTCCAGCGCCAGCGCCGACGAAAAAAGCGCGTTGACACATACCGTTTGCCCGCTTACTAGAGCGCCCACCAGCCCAGATGGCGGAATTGGTAGACGCGCACGGTTCAGGTCCGTGTTCCGCAAGGAGTGGAGGTTCGAGTCCTCTTCTGGGCACCAAATTCCCGTTCGGAACGTTTCGAGGTTCCAGGACGCAAAGAAGAAGCCCGGTTCGTCCGGGCTTTCTTTTTGAGCCAACCTCCCCTTCCGGCCAGCCTCCCAACAAACCGCTTCAAACCCGCCGCGCCGGGCGCTACGGTCCGCCCCATGGCCCCTTCCGTCAGCCCGACCATCGCCGCGCGGCGCGACCAGATGTTTCCCGTGCTCGCCGACGCGGACATCGAGCGTATGCGCCGCTTCGGCGTGCGCAGAGCCTATGCCGCCGGCGATCACATCGTGACGGCCGGCACGGTGTCGCCAGGCGTGATCCTCATCCTGTCGGGCAAGGTCGACATCACCCAGGCCGGCGGGATCGGCCGGCCTGAGCCGATCATCACCTATGGCCCCGGCAATTTCGTCGGCGAGCTGGCGCAGTTGTCGAACCGGCCGTCGCTGGTCAATGCCGAGGCGAACGGGCCGGTCGAGGCGATCGTCATCCCCTCGCAGCGGCTGCGCGACCTAATGGTGCAGGAGGCTAATCTCGGCGAGCGCGTCATGCGGGCGCTGATCCTGCGCCGGGTCGGCCTGCTCGAAAGCGGCGCCAGCGGGCCGGTCGTCATCGGCCCTCGGGGCAATGGCGACGTGCTGCGGCTCGAAAGCTTTCTGCGCCGCAGCGGGCTTCCCCATCGCGCGCTCGATTCCGACACCGACCCTTGCGCGAAAACGCTGATCGAGCGGTTCCATGTCGACCCGCATCATCTGCCGATCGTGCTCTGCCCCAACGGCAAGCTGATGCATAATCCCGGCGAGACCGAGCTTGCCCGCTGTACCGGCCTGCTGCGGCCGATCGATGCCGAAAAAGTCTACGACGTGGCGATCGTCGGCGCCGGGCCGGCGGGGCTGGCGGCAGCGGTCTATGCCGCTTCCGAAGGGCTGTCGACCATCGTGCTCGACTGCCGCGCTTTCGGCGGGCAGGCGGGCGCTTCGGCCCGCATCGAGAACTATCTCGGATTCCCGACCGGGATCACCGGCATGGCGCTGATGGCGCGCGCGCCTATAACCAGGCGCAGAAATTCGGCGTCGAGATGGTGATCCCCGACGAGGCGAGGCTGCTCGACGATGCCGGCGACGGCGCCCGCTACCAGCTTGCCATCGGCGACGGCGAGAGCGTGCGCTCACGCGCGGTGGTGATCGCCAGCGGCGCGCGCTACCGCCGCCTCGACATCGCGAACCTCGCGCAGTTCGAGGGCACCTCGGTGCATTACTGGGCCTCGCCGATCGAGGCCAGGCTTTGCCGGGGTCAGGAGGCGGCGCTGGTCGGCGCCGGCAACTCGGCCGGACAGGCGGCCGTCTATCTGGCGAGCCAGGTGAAGAAGGTGACGCTGCTGGCGCGCCGCGACGGCCTCGACGCCACCATGTCGCGCTATCTGGTCGAGCGCATCGCGGCGCAGCCGAACATCGAAGTGCTGACGGAGACCGAGGTCGCGGCGCTGGAGGGCAGCCAAGGCAATCTGGAAGGGCTGCGCTGGCGCAACCGAGTGACCGGCGAGGAGACGACGCGCGCCATCCGCCACCTCTTCCTGTTCATCGGCGCCGATCCGAACACAGACTGGCTGGCGAATTGGAACGTGGCGCTGGACGCCAAGCGTTTCGTGCGCACCGGGCCGGACGTGGCGCCAGGCCATGGCCTGATGGAGACGAGCCGCGGCGGCGTGTTCGCCATCGGCGACGTGCGCTGCGGCTCGACCAAGCGTGTCGCGGCCGCCGTCGGCGAGGGCGCGCAGGTGGTCGCGGCATTGCATGCCTATCTGGCGCAAAATGCTGAACCGGCGAGGAGAGCGTGATGGATGAATGCAGGCACACCAAGGACATCAAAAAGGTCACGCCGAGCGCGCTGGGCTGCGAGGAATGCCTGAAGAGCGGCTCCTGGTGGGTACATCTCAGGCTCTGCCGCACCTGCGGCCATGTCGGCTGCTGCGACGACTCGCCCAACCGCCACGCGACAAAGCATTTTCATGCCACGCAGCATCCGGTCATCGAGGGCTACGACCCGCCGGAAGGCTGGGGCTGGTGCTTCGTCGACGAGGTGTTCATCGACCTCGAAGGCGATACGACGCCGCAGAAAGGGCCGATCCCGAAATTTGTTTGACGGCACGGTGCGAGCCGGCAGCCAGGAGTCGGTTTAGCGCACCGAGCTCGTCACGGTCGGATCGACGGCATCGGGAACGGATTTGCGCTCATTGCCGGCGAAGATGCCGATGAGGAGAAGGCTGAGCACAACCGGCACAAACAGGATGGCGACGCGCGCCTGCACGTAAAAGATCGCGCGCCATTCGTTTCGCTTTTCGTCGTTCATCATGCTCGCTCTGTCTGCGCCTCCCCGAGGAGGGGACATAGAGACGAAGCGTTAAACATCTCCTTCCGATTCGGTTAACGGGCGACGATCTGCGTTAGTCGCAAAGGGCAGCGCTGCCCCCTCTCCGTCCGCTTCGCGGCCACCTCTCCCCCACTTTGTGGGGGCGAGGAACCCAAGCTTGCGAAGGGTCGCGGCCTTGGCGATTGGCGTTTTCTCGCCCCCTTGAAATGGGGGAGAGGGTGGACCGGCGCGCAGCGCCGAGACGGAGCGGGGGATCGCCCTATGCAATTGGATGCTGGATGCGCTTTCAGTTCTGCGGACAGCCTGAAAGCCCGCCCCGCCGATCAAACAGCAGGCAGCGCAAACAGCCTCCCACCCGCCGGCACGACGTCGTCGATGCCGGCAAGGCGCAGGCAGTGCCAGGCCATGGCGTGGTTGGAGGAGGTGACGGGAATGCCGATGCGCCGCTCCAGCTCCGCCACGGCTTCGGCGACGCGCAGGCTGGTGCAGGAGATGAAGATCGCATCGACGCCGGGCACCTCAGCCATGCGCTCGGCCGCCGCCTCGATCGAGGCGAGCGAGATGCGGGCCGCCTCGCGGTCGTCGCGGCGGTCGAAGGTGGCGACGGCCGATATGTCGAGGCCACGGCCAGTGAAATAGCGAACCAGGCCCTGGTTGATCTCGGGCGCGTAAGGGGTGAGCAGGCCGATGCCCTTGACGCCCAATGCCTTGAAGGCGGCCAAGGCGCCGGTGACCGGCGTGGTGCAGGCGACGCCCGGCCGCGCCTTCCTGATCTCGGCGAAGACGGCCTCCTCGCCGAGAGTCATGGTGGCCGAGGTGCAGCCGAAGCCGACGACGTCGAGCGGAATGCTGGGCAGGATTAGGTCGACGGTCGGCGCGATGCGCGGTCCGATGGCGCGCAAAGTGTCCGGCGTGATGTCGTTGTCGTTGAAGAGGCGCGCCTCGTAGAAGGCGACGCCCGGAATGCGGATCAGCGCGCGGAACTCATGCTCCAGCGTCTGGTCGGTGGCGAGGATCGCGAGGCCGATCGCCGCGCGTGAGGCGAGGCCGCCGTCGATCTCCGACGGCAGCACGCCCAGATCGAGTGGCTTGGGATCGACCGGTCCTGGCGATTGAGGGCGGGTGGCGGCCGCACTGACAGACATGGCATTCCCTTTCCTGGTCGATCCGAAGCCGAGATCATGCGCTCAATTCAAAAGTCCATCCATGGAAATCGCCGGCTTGCGGCCGGCGATCAGATCGGCGGTGATGCGGGCCGAGCCGTGCGACATGGTCCAGCCGATATGGCCGTGCCCGGTGTTGAGGTAGAGATTGCCGAGGCGCCGCCGGCCGAATTCGGGCAGGTTGTTGGGCGTCATCGGCCTGAGACCCGCCCACATCTCGGCGCGATCATAATCGGCGCCTTCGGGATAGAGCTCCTCGGTCACGCCCTTCATGAAGGCGAAATCGGCAGGCTTATGGCTGGTGTTGTAGCCGGCGAACTCGGCTGTGGCGGTGACGCGCAGCCGGTCGCCAAAGCGCGAGACGGCGACCAGATTGTGCTCGTCGATCGCGGCGATGGTCGGCGGCTGGGGCCGGTTGCCGATCGGAATGGTCAGCGAATAGCCCTTGATCGGATAGATCGGCAGGCTGAGCCCTATCGTCTTCGCAATCAGCGGACTGTAGGAGCCGAGCGCCAGCACATAGGCGTTGCCCTTGACCGCCCCCTTGTCCGTCAGCACCTGCGCGACGCCGTCTCCCGATGTCTCTATGCCGGTGATGGTCGTGCCGGTGCGGATCTCGCCGCCGCGCTCGATCACCTTGGCGGCCAGCGCGCGGGTAAACTTCGCCGGGTCGCCGGTCTCGTCGGTCGGGCAATGGATGCCGCCGGCGATCTTTTCCTTCGCCGAGGCCAGCGACGGATCGAGCGCGACAATGGCGTCGCGGTCGAGCACCTTGATCAACTGGCCGTCGGATTCGAGCAGCTTCATATGCTCGACGCCTTTGTCGAGCGCCTGCTGGCTGCGGTAGAAATAGAGGATGCCGCGATCGTTGCGATCATAGTCGATGGCCTCGTCGGCGACGACTTCTTGCAGCACCGATTGCGAATAGACGGCGAGCCGGTGCTTGAGCAGCGTGTTGCGCCTCGCCTTCTCGGCCGTGCATTCCATCAGGAACAGCCATGACCAAGAGTAGAGCCGGGGATCGGCCGAAAGTTTGAAGCGCAGCGCCTGGTCCTTCAGCACCAGCGATTTCAGCAGGATCATCGGCGCCTTGGGCGACGACCAGACGAAGGAATGCCCCGGCGCGATCATGCCGGCATTGCCCCAGCTGGTCTCGGCGGCGACCTGAGGCTGCCGCTCGAGGATGACGACCTCGTGCCCGTCCTTCTGCAGCTGATAGGCGGTGGTAACGCCGACCACGCCGCCACCCAACACGACCACGCGCATGGCGCCTCCCGGAGATCGCAGGTTGGGGGCAGTTTAGAATGTGGATCGCGCTGTGCAATGGCACACACACCGGGATGTAGGCGGGACAGCGCGCCTCCGCGTGGGCAGAACGATCGCAAATGGCGCTTCGTCATTCTAGGGCGGAGCAAGGAGCGAAGCGACGCGCGCAGACCCTAGAATCCATGCCGTGACATTAGCCATAGAATGCAACGATCCAGAATAGCCGTCCAAGACCGCGCCAGCTAAGATCACCAGATGACCGGCTACGTTTACATGACCGCAAGCCAGAAAGGCGGCACGATCTATATCGGCGTCACCAATGATCTTGCTCGTCGAATGCCCGAGCACAAGACCGGCCAAGGCTCCAGTTTCACCAGCCGCTACGGTGTGCAGCGTCTCGTCTGGTACGAGGAATATTTCGACATCGCCGATGCCATCCAGCGTGAGACGTCATTGAAGCGTTGGCCACGCCGGTGGAGGATCGAGCTGATCGAGGAGACCAATCCGGAATGGTTCGAGCTCTTTCGCGGAATTGGCTGGTAAACCGTTCTGGACCGTGGCGGCTCTCAGGCGTAACGGCATGGATTCTAGGGTCTTCGCCTGTCGCTTCGCTCCTTGCTCCGCCCTAGAATGACGAAGGACAAGGGCTGGCAGGCCAGAGGGGGCGCGAAGGATTACCACGATGACGTGGTATCTACGAGTTCTCAGGTCTGCAACGCCTGCTCCAGATCCGCGATCAGATCATCGCCGTCCTCGATCCCGCAGGACAGCCGCACCAGCGAATCCGATATCCCGATCGCCCCGCGCTTCTCGGCCGGAATGGAGCCGTGCGTCATCAGCGCCGGGTGCTCGATCAGGCTTTCGACGCCGCCGAGGCTTTCGGCGAGCGTGAAGAGCTGGGTGCGTTCGAGCAAGCGTTTTGTCCCCGCGAGATCGCGGTCGAGGTCGACGGAGATCATGCCGCCGAAGGCGTGCATCTGCTGGACGGCGATGGAATGCTGCGGGTGGCTGGCGAGGCCGGGATAGATGACGCGGCGGACGTCCTTTCGCGTTTCAAGCCATTGCGCAATCTTAAGACCGTTGGCCGAGTGTCGCTCCATCCTCAGCGCTAAGGTCTTGATGCCACGCAGCGCGAGGAAACTGTCGAACGGGCCGGAGATGGCGCCGATGGCGTTCTGCAGGAATTTGAGCCGGTCGGCGAGGTCCTTGTTGTCGCCGACGACCGCGACGCCGCCGACCATGTCGGAGTGGCCGTTGAGATATTTCGTCGTCGAATGGACGACGATGTCGATGCCGAGCTCCAGCGGGCGCTGGATATAGGGGCTGCAAAAGGTATTGTCGGCGACGGTGAGCAGGCCCTTGCGTTTGGCCAAGGCGGCGACCGCTTCGAGATCGACGATGCGCAGCAGCGGGTTGGTCGGCGTCTCGACCCAGAGCAGTTTGGTCTCCGGCCGGATCGCGGCCTCGACGGCGGCGAGGTCAGTGAAGTCGGCGAAGCTCACCTGCAGCCCGGCGGAGCGCTTGCGCACCCGCTCCATCAGGCGGAACGAGCCGCCATAGATGTCGTCGGTGGCGACGATATGGGCGCCGGAATCGAGCAGCTCGAGCACCGTGCCGATCGCAGCCAGGCCGGAGGCGAAGGCGAAGGCGGCCGAGCCGCTTTCGAGGTCGGCGACCGCGCGTTCGAAGGCAAAGCGCGTCGGGTTCTGGCTGCGGGCGTACTCAAAACCCTTGTGCACGCCGGGTGACTGCTGGCCGTAGGTGGAGGTGGCGTAGATCGGCACCATCACCGCGCCGGTCAGCGGGTCATGGCTCTGGCCGCCATGGATGGTGCGGGTGGAAAAGGCCAGGCGGTTCTTGCCGTTTGAAGTCATCTTGCGCGGCGCCTCAGATGGTTGATCAGGTCGATACGGGTTATCAGGCCGATGAACTCCTCGCCATCGAAGACGATGGCGACCTCGTTGCGGTCGAAGACGGGCAGCAGCGCATCGAGCGTCTGGTTGGCCTGCAGCGTGTGCAGGTTCGACGTCATGGCCGTGCGCACCGGCGCGTTGAAGCGGTCCCAGCGGCCATCATAGGGGCCGTCGACCTTGGCCAGGATGTCGCTCTCGTCGACGATGCCGACCAGCCTGCCCTCGTCCAGCACCGGCAGTTGCGAGACATCGGAGCGGCGCATGCGGCCATAGGCGTTGAGCAGGCTTTCCTCCGGCCCGACGGTCACGATGTCGCCGGTGCGCGGCGAGCGCATGACGAGGTCGCGCAGGTCGCCATGCTGCTCATGGTCGGCAAGGCCCTGCTCGGCCAGCCAGATATCGTCGAAGACCTTCGACAGATATTTGTTGCCGCTGTCGCAGACCAGGGTGACGACGCGCTTGGACGCCGTCTGCTCGCGGCAATAGCGAAGTGCTGCCGACAACAGCGTGCCCGAGGACGAGCCGGCGAGGATGCCTTCGCGCGACAGGAGATCGCGCACGGCCAGCATGCTTTGCTTGTCGGTGATCGAATAGGCCTTCTTCACCAGCGAGAGGTCGGCATTGGGCGGCACGAAATCCTCACCGATGCCTTCGACGGTCCAGCTGCCGGCCTCTTCCATCTTGCCGGTCTTGATCAGCGGCGCCAGCACCGAGCCGACCGGATCGGCGAGCACCATCTCGGTCTTGGGCGAATGTCTCGCGAAAAAGCGGCCGAGGCCGGTGAGCGTACCGCCGGAGCCGACGCCGACCACCACCGCGTCGACGTCGCCTTCGAGCTGCGAAAAGATTTCCGGGCCGGTGGTCGTCTCATGCGCCAGCGGATTGGCCGGGTTGGCGAACTGGTTTGCATAGAAGGCGCCGGGCAGCTCGGCGGCGATCTTCTCGGCCATGTCCTGGTAATATTCGGGATGGCCCTTGCCGACATCGGATCGCGTCAAGCGCACTTCGGCGCCAAGCGCGCGCAGATGCTGGATCTTCTCGCGCGACATCTTGTCGGGCACGACCAGGATGATGCGGTAGCCCTTCGGGATGCCGACCTGGGCGAGGCCGAGGCCGGTGTTGCCGGCGGTCGCCTCGACGATCGTGCCGCCGCGCTTCAGTCGGCCGTCCTTCTCCGCCGCCGCGATCATCGAGAGCGCGATGCGGTCCTTGATCGAGCCGCCGGGATTCTGGCTTTCGAGCTTGATGAACAGGCGGCATTTGCCGGTGTCGAACTTGGTCAGCTCGACGATCGGCGTCTGGCCGATCAGGTCGAGCACCGAGGCGTAAGGCGGGCGAAGTCTCGACAGGTCGGTGTGCGCGCGCTGCGGCGCCGCTTTTGTCTGCTCGCTCATCTTGAATGCTCCATCGAAGCAGTTCGAGGCGGATCCTGGCAATCTCGCGCGGCAGGCCGCGGAAAGCCATTCCGGTTTCGCGCATCGCGCGCCCTGTCTTTTCCAGCCCTTTTCATCGGGAAAGAAGATAGATCGTGCCAATCCGGCGGCGAGTGGAGGAATGGAATTTCAGCTGCGATCTATCCTCTGGCCGGCAGGGCAGAGGGGGGCGCCGTAGAGTGCCGACCTCGGCAGAAATTCACCCCAGCAGCTGCTTGCCGAGCTTGGCGCTTTGCACGCGGATATCCGGAATGGCGTCGATCTCGAAGAAGGTGCCGCGCGTCAGCGGGCCGACGGCGAGCAGCTTCGACGACACTGTCCCGTCAGCCGCGATCAGCTCGCATTTGGCGGTGACGTCGAGACCGAGGCGCAGCGGATCGGGCCGCGCCAGGCCGCGCTCGAGCAGCGCGCGCACGACGCCGTTCGACGTCCTCGAAATGTCGCGGGCAATGCCCATGCAATCATAGAGGCGGGCGACCTCCAGGGTCTCGATATCCTGCGTGCCGCGTGCCTGGATTTTCACGACGAAGCCATCGTTCGGTTCTATGTCCATCACACGCCCGGCGACGAGACGGATGCGGCCCGAGCTCACCGCTTCGGTGACGCGCCCGTAGACCTCCGGCGCCATGCGGTGGCGGTGGATGTCCCACCAGGCCTTGGTGTGCTCGACGAAGCGGCGTTTTGCCGAGGACGGCCAGTTCTGCCAGATCGTCTGGTTGAAGGGCCGCAGGCCATCGACCACGTCGCGCCAGTCGCCGCCGGCCTTCTGGGTCTCGCGGATCAGATTGCGGAACCAGGCGACGAAGTAGGAGAGCTGGGTGCCGAGCGGGATGTCGGCGATATCGAGCTTGATCGGGTTGCCCTTGCGATGCGGCGACGGCAGCAGGCCGCGCCGCGACACCGCGACGATCTCGCCGCGGTGGCCGCGCTGTTCCAGCGAGAGAAACGCGTCGACCATGCTCAAGCCCGTGCCGAGCAACAGGACGGCGGCCTCAGGATCGAGCGCCGTATCGGCCTCCGACCCCATGCGGATGGCATGGCCCTGGAAGGCACCGGGCTGCTCGTCATGGCCGGTGGCCAGAACGGCGAGATGCGCTACGACGCTGGTGCCGTTGGCCAAGGCCACCTCGACGCCCGACGGGGTCGGCGAGATGGAAAGGCTCTCCTCGCGGATCAGCCGGAGACGGCCGGTCTCGCGCTCGCGTTCTTCCAGACCCTCGAGAACGTCCTGCAGATAGCGGGCATAGAGGCTGCGCGGCGCATAGAACGGTCCCTGGTCCGGCTTGGCCAGGCCGCGCTCCAGCACCCAGCGGGCGAAATGGGTGGGGTCGTCGGCGTAAGCGCTCATGCCGGAGGCGTTGACGTTGAGCACATGCGCCGAAAGCAGCGTCGAATAGGCCATGCCCTGGCCGAAATGCGGCCGCTTCTCGATCAGCGTGACGCGCAGGTCGGGATTGGGCGATTTGAGCAGATGCGCGGCCAGCACGACGCCGCTGGCGCCGCCGCCGACAATGATGATGGAATTGGCGCGTCCAACCATGACTGCTAACCGAAGTTTCGTCGAGCGATCAGCGCGCCGCCATCGCCGCCGGTGGTCTCGGCCGCAGGCCGCCGGCGGCGATGGCCGGAACGGTGTTCGGAAGGCTGCGCATCGTTCTCTCACTCCCAATGTTGACAAGATTACTATACTAAACGAGCCAGGCACGAAACCAGAGTTCCAATTGCCTCGCTCTTTGAAGCATGGTTTTGCCTGCACGGCCTGATTGGAGAATTTTCGTTCGAACGGTATCCGACGGCGTCATCATCCATACGGCAACGAAACGGCGCGACGCGAAAGCCCTGGAATGCCTTTAGGCCCTGCTAAACGCGGCTATGGGCGGCCTCAATCCCAGATCACCAATCCCAGATCGCAAGGTCAGGTGCGCGAGCGGTTCGCCCAGCGCAGCCCGACCACGCCGGCCAGCATGGTGACGACGCCGACATAGAGCCATTGCGTCTGGCCGGTCATGAAGCTGCCCTTGACGAGGCCGAGGCCTTGCAGCGCCCACAGCGCACCGACGGCCAACACGATCAGCGCCAGCACAAGCCTGATCAATCGCATCGGCTGGACCCTCTCTAAAAGTCGATCCCGAGCGGTGACAGGGCGCAGACAAAAGACGCCAGGAATCGAAATAGTCCGGTTCCCCTGTACTGCAATCTTAAGGGACAGATCTTGCCCGGAACGTCCCGGATGCCGGTCCGATATTCATGAACAATACACCTCCCCGGCTGCGGAAATATCATGACAAACTGTTTCGCGGCGACTCCAAACGTGTGACGCCGCCATGGAACCGCCAGATCGATGCCGCATTTCCCGCCTCATTCGGCACTTAGGCGGGGCTATTCGATCAACGGAGCCTTCCCCAAAGCATGAAGAAAACCAACCGGACCGCGCTCGTCGCGGTAACGATCGCGGCTGGCCTGATGGCTGGCGCTTCGTCCGCCTCCTCGGCCGCCGCGCAGTGCGGCCGCGCTTCCTGGTATGCGCTGCATTCCAAAACCGCCTCGGGGGAACGCATGAACCCCTCGGCGCTGACCGCCGCCCACCGCTCGCTCCCCTTCGGCACCAAGCTCAAGGTTACCAACAAGAACAACGGCCGCAGCGTCGTCGTTCGCATCAACGATCGCGGTCCGTTCGTGAGGGGACGCATGCTGGATCTGTCCCGCGGCGCCGCCTCCCAGCTCGGTTTCATCGGTTCGGGCCACACCGCCGTCTGCATGGCGCTCGTCTGATCCGGCTGTGAATTGAAGACGGAGCACGGGGCTCGTTCGAGCCGGCTCGCGCTTTTTTGGCACCACGCTCTAGCTCTCGCACCACGATCCAAGGCAAGCCTGCGGGTCCCGGATCGTGGGCGGTGTCCGGCATGAGGGCCGGACACATATCCTTCACATTTCTGCAGCGCACATTGAGCCGGCTCCGGCTCCAACGGCCGATTTTCAACAGTTTGGACCAAAATGCATTCGTCAGACAAAATGACGTGTTGCAACGCAACAATATGTTGTTAACCTCGCCGGGAGACATTCAAGGCTCGGCGCTGTCCGTCGTCCCTTTGGTCTTCGGACGGCAGCGGGGTTCGCGATGTTCTACCAGCTCTACGAAATGAACCATGCGGCGCTGCAGCCCGCGCGCCTCTATGCCGACGCGGTGCGACTCTTCTACTCCAACCCGCTCAATCCGATTTCCCACACGCCCTTCGGCCGCTCGGTGGCCGCGGCCGCTGAACTCTTCGAGCGCACCACACGTCGCTACGGCAAGCCGCAATTCGGCCTGGACAAGGCCGTGGTCGACTGGAAGAACGTCGCCGTCACGGAAAAAACGGTCTGGTCGAAGCCCTTCTGCAACCTCATCCGTTTCGAGCGCGCGCTGCCGGCCGGCCGCAAGCCCGACCCGAAGCTTCTGATCGTGGCGCCGATGTCGGGCCATTACGCGACGCTGCTGCGCGGCACGGTCGAGGCGATGCTGCCTTATGCCGACGTGCACATCACCGACTGGGTCGACGCTCGCATGGTGCCGGTCTCGCAAGGCAGCTTCGATCTCGACGACTATATCGACTACGTCATCGAGATGTTCCACGCGCTTGGCCGCGACACGCATGTGATGGCCGTGTGCCAGCCGTCGGTGCCGGTGCTGGCGGCGGTGGCGGTGATGGAGAAGCGCGGCGATCCCTTCGTGCCCTCGACCATGACGCTGATGGGGGGTCCGGTCGACACCCGGCGCAACCCGACCGCGGTCAATCTTCTGGCCGAGGAGAAAGGCATCGACTGGTTCCGCGACAATGTCATCATGCAGGCGCCGTGGCCGGTGCCGGGATTCGGCCGCGAGGTTTATCCGGGTTTCCTGCAGCTTTCGGGCTTCATGAGCATGAATCTCGACCGCCACATCATCGCCCACAAGGACTTCTTCATGCACCTTGTGAAGCATGACGGCGACAGCGCCGAGAAGCACCGCGACTTCTACGACGAGTATCTGGCGGTGATGGATCTGACGGCGGAGTTCTACCTGCAGACAGTCGACACCGTGTTCGTGCGCCGCGCCTTGCCGAAGGGCGAGATGACGCATCGCGGCGAGCCGGTCGACCCGAGGGCGATCCGCAACGTCGCGCTGCTGACCATCGAGGGCGAGAACGACGATATTTCCGGTCTCGGCCAGACCCAGGCCGCGCATGATTTGTGCGTCAACGTCCCGGCCGACAAGAAAGCGCACTACATGCAGCCGGCCGTCGGCCATTACGGCGTCTTCAACGGCTCGCGCTTCCGCTCCGAGATCGTGCCGCGCATCGCCGACTTCATTTCCAGCTATGGGTGCCAGCACCGGGTGGCGACCAAGCCGAAGCTGGTCCGTTCCGCAAAAAGCTGAACGGCGCAAACTGCTTCGTTCCGCCGCCGCCCGGCGGCCGGCTGTGTTGCGCCCATGCCTATGTTGCGAAAGTGCCGCTACGGGCTCGTCCAGGTAACCATGCCGTCAAACGGACCGTCGTCTCTAATTGACACGGACTGTAAATCCCCCTTAACGTTTCGTTAATAAAGAACAGGGCGGGGGCAATGACTTCCTCAGCAATGACGCGGATTCTGCGTTTGTGTGCAGCCGCAGGACTGGCGATCTCTGCGCATTGGGCGGTGCCGGCATGGGCGGCGGGCGCCATGACCACGGGCGGCCTAACGTCGCAGCCGATCGGCCATTACGATTTCTGCAAGTTGAATCCGAGCGAATGCAACATCCATCCGGTCGATCTCGAGCCGGCCAAGATGACGGACAGCTTGTGGCGTCGGCTGATCAACGTGACCGCCAAGGTGAACGCGGCGGTCAAGCCGATGAGCGACCTCGATCACTACGGCAAGGACGAAGTCTGGGCCTATCCGGATGACGGCTATGGCGATTGCGAGGACTATGTGCTGGAAAAGCGGCGCCAGCTCTATCGCCTGGGCATGTCGCTGGCCGACCTTTTGATTACCGTCGTGCGCAAGCCCGATGGCGAGGGCCATTCCGTGCTGACTGTGCGCACCGACAAGGGCGACTACGTGCTCGACAATCTGACCGACAAGGTCAAAGCCTGGGACGCGACCGGCTACCGCTTCCTCAAGCGCCAGGCGATCGACAACACCGGACGCTGGGTCTCGATCCGCGACGGCCAGGCAGTGCTGGTCGGCTCGGTGCAGTAGGCGGAGCTGGCCCTGCTTTTCTTCGCGAGCTAACGCCACCTGTTGTCAGCGCGCCAGGTTATCGCTTCAGCGCCGCACGAACCAACGCCGTGATTTTCCGCAATTCCGCCTCGTCCAGCTTCTCGATGCTTTCGGCCAGGAGGTTGGCCAGCTCGGTCGCCGCCGGCGACAGGCCGGACGTGTCGATCCTGACCCTGGGGTGTGAGCTTTCGGCGAGGCGGGCAAGATCCTCGGCATCGTCCCAGATGATGTTGAAATAGCCGATGATCTTCTGGATCAGCGTCCAGGTCGGCGCGCCGCGGCGGCCGTGCTCGAGCGCAGACAGATAGGCGGCGCTGACGCCGATCGCCTCGGCCATCGCCTTCTGGCTGACGCCGCGCTCGGCGCGCAACGCCCTGAGCTTCTCGCCGAACGGGGTCATACCAGGCTGTTCATGGACGCGTCCGCCGCAGCCGCACGTAGAGCGCGCCCGAGCCGCCATGGTTCCGCGCGGCGTGATCGTGGCTGGAGACGAGGTGCCGGAAGGCGGGCGTCGACAGCCAGGCCGGAACGGCGCGGCGCAGGATGCCGTCGCCGCCCGAGGACGAACCCTTGCCGGTGATGATCAGCACATAGCGGATGCCGCCGGCATGCGCGCGGTTCAGGAAGGTGAGCAGCAGCGAATAGGCCTCGTCTTGAGTCATGCCGTGCAGGTCGACGCGGCCTTCGATCGGCAGCCGGCCCTTCTTCAACTTGTGCAGCGTCTGGTCGTCGAGCGAATGCGAGACATGCGGCGTCTTCGGCTTGACGGCAGCGGCCGGAACGCCATTGGCGGCAGGTCGCGGGGGCTCCGGTTTCGGCTCGACGATGTCGGGGATCTCGACGGCGGTCTTGCCTTTCAGCGGCCGGGCCGAGCGCGCCACCAGGCTCCACAGGATGCGATCGTCGTCGCTGAGATGATCGTCGCGGCGGCTCACCTTGTCGCTCCATTCAGAAGCGCGCGCGGCACCAGCGCATAGAAATCGGCCGCGTCGCGGACCACGCCGGCGATCTCGCCGGCCGCGTCGCCGGAGCCGGCGAAGAGGTCGCCGCGCGCGGGTCCGGTGATGGCCGAGCCGGTGTCCTGCGCGATCATCAGCCGCCGGAACGGTTTTTCATCGAAGGCGGTGAGCGTCGGCGCGTCGATGTAGAAGGGCGTGCCGAAAGTGTGAAGCAGGCGGTCGACCGCGACGGAGCGCCCCGGCGTCAGCGGCACCTTGGCGGCGGCGATAGGCCCAAGCGCCGCATCGTCGACCGCGGCCTCGCGGAAGAAGATGTAGGAGCGGTTCTGCCAGAGGATCTCGTCGACCCGCTCCGGATGCGCCTTGAACCAGGCGCGGATCGACTGCATCGTCACCCTTTCCAGCGGGATTTCGCCGAGCTCGCTCAAGATCTTGCCCGGCCCGGTGAAGCGCTGGCCCGATTTCGCGGCATAGGTGACGCGGATGAGCCTGCCGTCGGTCATCTTCAGGCGCGCCGCGCCTTGCACATGAACGAAGAAAGCATCGACCTTCTCGGCGAGCCAGGCGATTTCGAGGTTCTGGCCGGCGAGCGCACCGCGATCGATTTCGCCACGGTCGAAATATTCGACCGGAACACCATCCGTCCGGCGGGCGAAGGCCAGATAGGCATCCAAGCCGGCCGGTCGGTTGCTGTCATCGATATCGATCAGGTCGGCGGGACGGGACAGCAACGGCACGGTGAACCGCTCGGTCCTGACCGGCGAGGCCTCGACCTCCGGCTCATAGAAGCCGGTCACGAGACCCGATCCGTTTTCGGCCCTCACCAGCATCGGCACGAAATGCCGTTCGAAGAAGGATCGCGCCTGCAACCGGCTCGGCGCCGAGACGGCGCGCGCCTCGGCATAAGCCTCGGCAAAGGCATTGAAATCGACGCCGAGCGATCCGGTGCGGTAGGGTTTTACCGGCGCGTGGAAAGCCGAGCGGCGAAACGCGGCGAAGGCGGTGGCATGGTCATCCCCGCTCCAGCCGGGCAGGTCATCAAAAGATTTTTCGCTGAATGAGGGAGAGAGCGGCACGACCGAGCCCCGCCGGTTAGAGGCGGATGATGTCACCCGAAAACCGCACAACACTTTTCGGCATCATGCTCCAGATCTAGTCTTCTTCTTCGGTGGCGACGAGCTTCCAATTCGGGTCGCGCGAGCGGGTGTCGCGGGCGAAGGTCCAGACATCCTTGACCTCGGCCACCGTCTCGGGATCGCCGTCGATGACGGCGCCGGCCTTGTCGCGGGTCGCCGAGATCAGCTCGGAGACGACGCGCAGCGTGATATGCGCTTCCGAGCCCTTCATCTCGGCGGCGACGATGTCGGCCTTGTCGATGCCGACGAAGGAGGATTGGATCTTCTCCGACTTCGCCTCGCGTTCGCCGATCGCGGCGACGAAGCCGTCATAGACTTCGCGCGACAGGAGGTTCTTCAGCGTCTTACGGTCGCCGTCGGCATAGGCCATGACGATCATCTCATAGGCCATCTTGGCGCCGTCGACGAAGGTCTTGGGATCGAAGGACGGATCGTTGTCCTTGATCGTGCGCAGGCCCCTGTTGAGGTCGGTGTCGGGCTTGGCGAAGGCGTCGATCGCGGCATAGGTCTCGGCCGCGGTTTCGCCCGGCGCGCGCTTGCGCGGCAGCGACACGACGTTTTCCGGCTTTTGCGCCGCGTCGGCCTCGCGCGTGCGGCTCGCCGAATAGGGATCGAAGGGCGGGCGCTCGTTTCCGGTGCGACGTCCGAGCACGTTGCGCAGCTGGAAAAAGATCACAACCGCCGCAATCAAAAAGAAAATCGTGCCGAAGTCGAAGAAACCCATATTTTCCGCCAACTCGATCCCTGTCCTTGCCGGACCGGCGTAAACCCCTCGGGAATCGCGGTCGCATAGCGTACAACACCCAAAGCATATAGAACGGCAGGCGCTATCATTCAAATCAAAGGCAGCCATACCTATCTAAAGGCGACAAGGCCAGCGGCGATCGTCCGCTCGCGCCACAAAAGAAGAAAGCGATCGGTCGAAACTTTGCGCCTTTCCTTCATCCCGCTGTTCCTGCTCCTGCTGCCGCTGCTGGAGATCGCAGGCTTCGTCATCGTCGGCCGCGAAATCGGCGCCCTGGCGACGGTCGGGCTGGTCATCCTGTCCAGCGTCGCCGGCAGCCTGCTGCTTCGGCACCAGGGTTTCGGCGTCATGACGCGGGTGCGCACGGAAATGGATGCCGGACGCGACCCAAGCCGCCAGCTCGCGCATGGCGCGATGATCGTGCTGGCGGCGATCCTTTTGATCATCCCGGGCTTCATTACCGACATCTTTGCCATTCTTCTCTTGCTGCCGCCGGTGCGCGACTTCGCCTGGCGCCTGCTCAAGAACCGCATCGTTATGGCAACCAGCTTCAGCAGCGGCTTTTCGGCCCGCCGGCGCGACACCGTCATCGATCTCGACGACAGCGACTATTCGCGCGACGATTATCCGAACCGGCCGGACCACAATTCGCCATGGAGGCGGCTGAAGAACGACTAAAAGCGCGTCGCGTCGAAGCGGAATCGCACGTCACGCTTTTAGTATTTGTTTGATGCGTGTCGTTTTCCCAAACCGCTGCGCACTTTTGGGCGACATGCATTGGTCCCGGACCTGTCGCCCGGCACAGGCGGCAAAACTTGTTTTGTCCGGCAGGCCATGGTAGCGAACCCGCGATTTCAATCCGGTCAGCAATGCTGCCCAGGCAAAAGGACTAAGGCTCATGGCCAGCAACGATGACGCCGCGACCGGCGCCGCCAACGGCAACGGCACCCAGAACCAGCCCTCGCTCAATGTGCTTGCGCAATATGTGAAGGACCTGTCCTTCGAAAGCCCCGGCGCGCCGAACTCGCTGCGCGGCCGCGACAAGGCTCCAGGCATCGCCATCAATGTCAACGTCAACGCCAACCCGCTTTCGGACAAGCAGTTCGACGTCAACCTGACGCTGAACGCCAAGGCGTCCTTCGACCAGGAAGTCCTGTTCAACGTCGAGCTGGTCTATGGCGGCGTCTTCGCCATCTCGGGCTTCCCGCAGGAGCACATGCTGCCGCTGCTCTTCATCGAATGCCCGCGCCTGCTGTTCCCCTTCGCGCGCCAGATCATCGCCGACGCCACACGCAATGGCGGGTTCCCGCCGCTGATGCTCGATCCGATCGACTTCGCGCAAATGTTCCAGCAGAGGATTGCCGAGGACCAGGCCGCGACGAGCAAGGTCCAGGTGAGCTGAGGCAAACGACGCCACATCATATCGAGAGCCCGGCTTAGCGCCGGGCTTTTTTGTTGCCATCGGCCTTTGGGATGTGCCGTTACGACAGCTTGGTCGTCATTCTAGGGCGAAGCAAGGAGCGAAGCGACGCGCGCAGACCCTAGAATCCATGCCGTGACGCTAAGGCGTTGCAAGGGTTACGGAATTCTGCACCGTTGCACCCTACGGGCGGGGTCACGGCATGGATACTCGGGTCAAGCCCGAGTATGACGACGTCACGGCGGGATTCGGCTAATCGCGTCGGGTGGCGCCAGGAGCGCCTGCTCAACCCACCGCCACTTTGAGCCACAGCGCCTTTTCACCCAGCGTCGAGACCAGCCCGGCATGCGCCGCGCGGTCCGCTTCGCTCAACCGCGGCGGCAGGGCGATGGGCCGGGCGCCGATCGAGATGTCGATATCGGCCACCTCGCCGGCGCCGTTCATCTGCACCGCCACGGCTTCCAGAACCAGCGCCGCCTGCTTGCCGCCGATGAGCTCGATATAGACCTCGGCCAGCAATTCGGAGTCGAGCAACGCGCCGTGTTTGGTGCGGCGCGTGTTGTCGATGCCGTAGCGCCGGCAGAGCGCGTCGAGCGAGTTCGGGCCCATCGGATGCTTGCGGCGCGCCAGGGCGAGTGTGTCGATGATACGGCCCGGATCGATGGAGGGATGGCCGAGCCGGCTGTATTCGAGATTGAGGAAGCCGAGGTCGAAGGTGGCGTTGTGGGCGATCAGCCTGGCGCCGTCGGTGAAGGCCAGCCACTCATCGACGATTTCGGCGAAGGTCGGCTTGCCGACCAGATCGGCGGCGCTGATGCCGTGCACGGCCTGCGCCTCGGCGTGGATGGCCCGACCTTGCGGATTGATGAATTTGTGGAAGGTGCGGCCGGTCGGGAAACGGTTGACCAGCTCGACGCCGCCGAGCTCGATGATGCGGTCTTCGCGCAAATCGAGGCCGGTGGTTTCCGTATCGAAGATGATCTCACGCATGCGAATCAATCCGCTCCAAGGAGCAGAATCACGAACCAGAACAAAATGGCAATGGGGACTGCTGTCAGCGGACGTCAGGAGCGATCGCCGCCGGACTTATCCCCCGTCAATTCGCCGATGACGGCCCCGACCGCCTGACGGGCCGCCTCGAAGCCATTTCCGGTGTCGATGATGAAATCGGCCCGGCGGCGCTTCTCGGCGTCGGGCACCTGCTTGGCGAGGATCGATAAAAATTTGTCCTCGCTCATGCCCGGCCTGGCGAGCACGCGCTCGCGCTGGATCTCGGGCGAGGCGGTGACGACCACGACCTTGTCGACGCGGTTGCGGCCGCCGGTTTCGAACAAAAGCGGGATGTCGAGCACGGCGAGCGGCGCGCCGGCGGCGCGGTGCATCGCCAGAAACGCATCGGCGTCGGCGCGCACCAGCGGATGAATGATCGCCTCGAGCTGCTTCAGCGCGGCCGGATCGCCGAGCACTTGGCCCGCCAGCTTCACGCGGTCGACCACGCCTGCTTCAGTCGTGCCCGGGAAAGCCGCCTCGACCAGAGGCGCCGCTTTGCCGGCGTAGAGGCGATGCACCGTCTCGTCCGAATCATGCACCGGCACGCCGGCCTCGGCGAACATTTTCGCCGTGGCCGACTTGCCCATGCCGATCGATCCGGTGAGGCCGAGCACGATCATCGATGGCCCTCGATGTCGGCGATGATCATGCGCCGCAACTCGGGCGTAACTTCGGGTTTCCTGCCAAACCAGCGTTCGAAGCCGGGCACGGCCTGATGCAGCAGCATGCCGAGCCCGTCGACCGTCTTCAGGCCGCGTGGCCTGGCGGCGGCGAGCAAAGGCGTCTCCAGCGGCACATAGACGATGTCGGTGACGATGGCGTGGTCCGGCAAGCCAGCCGGATCGGCGGAAAGCGTCGCATCGCCATGCATGCCGAGCGCCGTGGTGTTGATGAGCAGGCCGGCATCGGCAAGCAATTCGCCGACCGCGCCCGCACCATGCGCCGAGACGCCGGCGCCGAAATGGCGGCTGAGTTCCTCGGCCCTTGCCAGCGTCCGATTGACGATGCGGATGTCCTTGATGCCACGCTCCTTGAGCGCGTGGATGACCGCGCGGGAGGCGCCGCCGGCGCCCAGAACCACGGCCGGCCCGTTGATCGCCCAGCCGGGCGCATGCTCGTCGAGGTTGGCGGCGAAGCCATAGCCGTCCGTATTGCCGCCCCAGAGAGCGCCAGCCTCGAACCACAGCGTGTTGACGGCGCCGATTTCATCGGCCGCGTGATCGCGGCGGACGACGCCGGCGAAAGCGGCTTCCTTGTGCGGAATGGTGACGTTGCCGCCGCAATAGCCGTGCTCTCCGAGAGATTTCAGGAACGCGGCGAAATCCGCCGGCGCGACGTCGATCGCCTGGTAGCTGCCGTCGATGCCGTATTGCTCGAGCCAATAGCCGTGGATCTTCGGCGAGCGCGAATGGGCGATCGGATGTCCGGTGACGAAGGCCCTTTTCTCAGCCATCGATGGCTCCGAGGTCGCGCAGTTCCGTCAGCACCGGCAGCAGCGGCAGGCCGACGATGGTGAAATAGTCGCCCTCGATCTTCTCGAACAGCTGGATGCCTTCACCCTCGATCTGATAGGCGCCGACGCTGGAGAGCGCCTTAGCGCCGACGCGGGCCAAGTGCCGGCCGATGAAGGCAGGGTCGAGCTTGCGCATGGTGAGGCTGGCGACGCCGACATAGCGCCACAGCACCTCGCCGTCCCGGCAAAGCACGGCCGCACTGTTCAACTGATGCGTCTTGCCCGAGAGCGCGAGCAAGTGGCGACGAGCGCCTTCCATGTCGGCCGGCTTGTGAAAGATCTCGTCGCCCAGCGACAGCGTCTGGTCGCAGCCGAGCACGAGGGAACCTGGCTGGCGCTCGCTGACCTCGGTCGCCTTGGCCTCGGCCAGGATCGAGGCGACATCCTCGGGCGAAACGCCGCTGTCCTTCAGCGGAGCCTCGAGCGCGCGCTCATCGACATTTGCTGGCACCGCCTCGATATCGAGGCCGGCATTGACGAGCATGGTTTTTCGGTACGGGCTGCCGGAGGCGAGGATGATCTTTTCGGGCATGCTGTACTACCTCATGGTTCCTTCACGCTGTTGGCACGTTGAAGGCGAAGCCCTTACGAACTTCGTCACCCTAGGGCGGAGCAGGAGCGGGGCGACGCAGCGGAGACCTAGGATGACGAAGCGATGGAATTTTTTGCCAATCTCCAAGGCATGCGATCCGTCGTGACTTTTCGATCTACTCGGCGGCGGTGGCAGGTCCACCTTCATCCGGCTTGGTGTCCGTTATCTCGTCTTTCCCCGCAGGGCAACGATGGCCGCCGCCGTTTCCTCGATGGAGCGGCGGCTGACATCGATCATCGGCCAGCCATGCCTGGTACAGAGCTGGCGCGCATAGGCGAGCTCCTCGTTGATGGCGGCGCGGTCGACATAGTCGGTCGGCACGAAGGCGGCGCTGTTGCCGAGGATGCGGTTCTGCCGCACATGCGAGATCCGTTCGGCCGTGGCTACCAGGCCGACGACCAAGGGGGTCTTGGCGGCGATCAGGCTTTCGGGCAGTGGCACGCCGAGCACGATCGGGATGTTGGCGGTCTTGATGCCGCGATTGGCGAGATAGATGCTGGTCGGCGTCTTCGAGGTGCGCGAGATGCCGATCAGCACGATGTCGGCATCGTCCATATTTGCCGGCAGCTGGCCGTCATCGTGCTCCATGGTGAAGTTCAGCGCATCGATGCGGCGGAAATATTCGGCGTCGAGCACGTGCTGGGCGCCGACACGGCGGCCGGCCGGCGTGCCGAGATAGGACTGGAAGACGGTGAGCACCGGCTCCAGCACCGAGACGCAAGGCAGGCCCATCGCCGCGCAGCGCTCGTCGATCGAGCGGGCGAGCTTCTGGTCGACGACCGTATAGAGGATGATGCCGGGCTCTTCCTCGATGTCCTCGAAGACCTTGGCGACCTGCTTCTCGGTGCGGATCAGCGGATAGATATGCTCGATGGCGCGCGCGTCCTTGTATTGCGCGGACGCCGCGCGGCCGGCCGCCAGCAGCGTTTCGCCGGTGGCGTCGGAGATCAGGTGCAGATGGAAGAAGCTCTGAGGTTTGTTCACAAGGGGTGGGTCCAGGCTGTGGGCAATTGTGGACAAGGCCGGATGGGCAGGCCTTGGGTAAAGAAGCGAGTGTATCAGATGGCCGCTTGTCCACAATTCGACCCGCTGTAGGCTTTGCCGCGGCGCTGGGGACAAAACCGGGGATCAACTTTTCTTGGCCGATTTCATCCACAGCACACGGTTCGGGACGGAAAGCCCAAGCTTTTGACTCCAAAGCCTGAATCCGCTTCGTCCCCAGAGCCCTCCAAATTGCGAAAGCGAGCACGCGACAATATGCTGACTGGCCTTTTCGGGCCGCAGGCTGGACAGGTCGCAACCATCATAACCAACAGACTCTTAGAATCAGAAGACTCTTTTAAAATAGATATTTGATTTAAGAGACCGCACATGACCCGAACCAGAGGTTCGGAAAGGATCATGCGCTAGATGAAAGTGCTACAGCGTCCTTTGCGCATCTTAGGACGCGCGGCGCTGTAGAGAGGCGGACGCTGGATGGCTGGGAAACGGATCGTGCTCGACGTCCTCAAGGGCGAGACGGTTTCACCGCCGCCGCTCTGGATGATGCGCCAGGCGGGCCGCTATCTTCCTGAGTATAGGGAGACAAGGAGGCGGGCCGGATCTTTCCTCGATCTCTGCTACGACCCGGATCTCGCCGTCGAGGTGACGCTGCAGCCGATCGAACGCTTCGGCTTCGACGCTTCGATCCTGTTCTCCGACATTCTTGTCGTGCCCAATGCCTTGGGAAGGGACGTGCGTTTCGAGGAGGGCCGCGGGCCAGTCCTCAAGCCGATATCGGCCGCCGAGATCCCGGCGTTGAACGGCGATGTGTTTCACGTGAATCTCGAACCGGTCTACGAGACCGTGCGCCGGCTGCGGGCCAAGCTGCCCGAGGAAACGACGCTGCTCGGCTTCTGCGGCGCGCCCTGGACGGTGGCGACCTATATGATCGCCGGGCATGGCACGCCCGACCAGGGCCCTGCCCGGCTTTTCGCCTATCGCGAGCCCGAGGCCTTCGCGAGGCTATTGAAGACGCTGGCCGACCATTCGGCCGCCTATCTCATCCGCCAGATCGAAGCCGGCGCCGATGCGGTGCAGATTTTCGATTCCTGGTCGGGCGTGCTGGACGAACCGTCTTTCGAGGCTTTCTGCGTCGAGCCGGTGGCGGAGATGGTGCGGCAGGTAAAGGCGGCGCATCCCGATGTGCCGGTGATCGGTTTTCCCAAGGGCGCCGGCGAGCGCTATCGCGACTACAGGAAGAAGACTGGCATTGCCGGCCTCGGCCTCGACTGGACCGTGCCTTTGTCTATGGCGAAGGACTTGCAGCGCGACGGCGCGGTGCAAGGCAATCTCGATCCGCTGCGCCTGGTGGCCGGCGGCAAGGCGCTGGCCGACGGCGTCGATGCCATTTTGAAGACTTTGAGTGGTGGGCCGCTGATCTTCAATCTTGGTCACGGCATCACGCCGGAGACGCCGGTGGCGCATGTCGAGGCGATGGTGAAAATGGTGAGGAGCCAGCGATGAGCAACGAGAACAGCACTGGCCAGGCGATGAAGCGCATGGTGATCGGCATTGCCGTGCTCATCGCGCTGACGGCGCTGCTCTATTTCGTCGCTGGCGACGGCTTCTATCCCTGGGCGAAGGCGATCCATGTGATCGCGGTCATTTCCTGGATGGCCGGCATGCTCTATCTGCCGCGGCTCTTCGTCTATCACGTCGATGCGGAGAAAGGTTCGGTGCAGTCCGAGACCTTCAAGGTTATGGAGCGACGGTTGCTCAGGGGAATCATCAACCCGGCAATGATCGTGACCTGGGTGTTCGGGCTTTGGCTGGCCTGGAAAGGCTTTGCATTCCAGGGCGGCTGGCTGCACGCCAAGATCGCGCTGGTGCTCGTTCTGTCGGCCCTGCATGGTTATCTCGCCGCCGCAGTCAGGAAATTCGCCGGGGACAAGAACGAAAAACCGGCGAGGCACTGGCGGATCGTCAACGAGATCCCCACATTGTTGATGATCGTCATCGTCATCCTGGTCGTCGTGAAGCCGTTCTAGATCAGGAGCGTGGTTTTCTCCGGGAACCGGTCTCCGTTTTTGCTTACGTTGACCTCCGGTTCGGGACCGCGCTTTAGCTTCCTCCGACCCGCCAGGATCCGCAAAAGGCGGCTTGCTCTTTCAGGCGACCGACGATAAAAGACGGGTCTTCCTTCCCGTCATGCGCCGCCCCTTTCACTCGCTTTCGGCCGCGCCCGGCATTTGTCGCATCCAAGCCGATTTTCCTCCCAAAAGCCTACCCAGAGTCTATCTAATGCAAGAAATGAAACTCGCAGAGTTCAAGAACAAGAAGCCGCCAGAGCTGATCGCTTATGCCGAATCGCTCGAGGTGGAGAACGCCAGCGTCATGCGAAAGCAGGAGCTGATGTTCGCGATCCTGAAGAAGCTCGCCGCCCAGGATATCGAGATCATCGGCGACGGCGTCGTCGAGGTGCTGCAGGATGGTTTCGGGTTCCTGCGCTCTGCCAACGCCAACTACCTGCCGGGTCCCGACGACATCTATATCTCGCCGTCGCAGATCAGGCGGTTTTCGCTCAAGACCGGCGACACCGTCGAAGGACCGATCCGCAGCCCGAAAGAGGGCGAGCGCTATTTCGCGCTGCTCAAGGTCAACACCATCAATTTCGACGATCCGGAAAAGATCCGGCACAAAATCCACTTCGACAATCTGACGCCGCTCTATCCGACCAAGCGGCTGAAGATGGAGGTCGACAATCCGACCTCGAAGGATATCTCGCCGCGCGTGATCGACCTTGTCGCGCCGATCGGCAAAGGACAGCGCGCGCTGATCAACGCGCAGCCGCGCACCGGCAAGACGGTGCTGATGCAGAACATCGCCCATTCGATCACCGCCAACCATCCGGAATGCTATCTGATCGTGCTTCTGATCGACGAGCGTCCGGAAGAAGTGACCGACATGCAGCGCTCGGTGAAGGGCGAGGTGATTTCTTCGACCTTCGATGAGCCGGCGGCGCGCCACGTGCAGGTCGCCGAAATGGTGATCGAGAAGGCCAAGCGCCTAGTCGAACATGGGCGCGACGTCGTCATCCTTCTTGACTCGATCACCCGCCTCGGCCGCGCCTATAACACCGTGGTGCCATCATCGGGCAAGGTGCTGACCGGCGGTGTCGACGCCAACGCGCTGCAGCGCCCGAAGCGCTTCTTCGGTGCCGCCCGCAACATCGAGGAAGGCGGTTCGCTCACCATCATCGCCACCGCGCTGATCGACACCGGCAGCCGCATGGACGAAGTCATCTTCGAAGAGTTCAAGGGCACCGGCAACTGCGAAATCCAGCTTGACCGCAAGGTGGCCGACAAGCGTATCTACCCGGCGATGGACATCCTCAAGTCCGGCACCCGCAAGGAAGACCTGCTTGTGCCGCGCGCGGACCTGCAGAAGATCTTCGTGCTGCGCCGCATCCTGGCGCCGATGGGAACGACCGACGCGATCGAGTTCCTCATCGACAAGCTCAAGCAGACCAAGACCAACGCGGACTTCTTCGATTCGATGAATACGTGATGGGCCCGCCTCACCTTCCCCCTTTGGGGAAGGTGTCGCCGAAGGCGACGGATGAGGGGTGCTCCAGGGAAAGCCAGCGTCTCACTCCGCTGGAACACCCCTCATCCGTCTCGGTGCTATCGCCGCAACAATCTTTCCAACTCCTCCGCATCCGTCACCGCCGGCAGGCACACCTGCCCGCTGCAGAACCAGGCGCCTAGCTTATCCGTCGGCGGCAGAACGCCGCCTGGCAACAAAGATCGATTCGCTTCCGTACCGATCGGCACGACGATATCGACCCTGCGCGGATCTGGATTCCGATTCGCAACCGGAACAAGGCTTGAGGACTCTGGCTTGTCTATGATGACGAGCTTCAAGGGCTCAAGCGCCAGGACACAGGCGTTGACGATGCCGGCCTGGCCGTAGGCCTGCTGGGACGTGCGGCCCATGGCATGCTCGGCGGTCGTCCAGGCTTTCTCCCAGAGATCGAGATCGCCGGTGAGCGAAGAAAGCCGCACCAGCGCTTCGATAATCTGGCTCGTCGCCGAGGGGATTGCTTCATCGACGTCGCCGCGGATGCGGATCGGAACGTCGCCGCTGTCCGACGCCGTCAGCCAGTAGCCGGTCTCGTCGCCGTCCAGGTGCCGGCGGTCGAGTTCGCCGATCAACTGTCGGGCGCGATCGGAATAGGCCGAATCGCCGGTTGCCTCGAACAGCGCGATCGCCGCGTTGGTCATGGCGGCATAGTCGCTGGACAGCGCCGGGAAGAGTTTTTTCGCGCCGAGCATGGAATGCGGCAGGCGGCCATCTTGACCGGCCTCGACGATATGGCCGAACGCCTTGGCTGCAGCCTCGATCCAATCTGGGCGCTCAAGCGAACGGCCCGCCTCGGCGAGTGCCGCAATCATCAGCCCGTTCCAGTCGGTGAGCGCCTTGCCGTCGCGGCCTGGCCTGACGCGTTGTTCGCGAACAGCCAGGAGCTTCGCTTTCAAGGAAGCGAGCCGAGCATAGTCGGCGAGGCTTTGCTGTGCTTCGGTCTGGCGGATGATCGGCTTGCCTTCCCAGCCATGTGGCGCGGCGAGCTCGAAATAGTCGAAGAAGGTCGAGGCATCGCCGCCAAGCGCGGCTTCGACTTCCTCGCGGCTCCAGGTGTAGAAAAGCCCCTCCTCGCCATCACTGTCCGCGTCGAGGCTGGCGGCGAAGGCGCCGCCTTCGACCCGCATCTCGCGCAGCAGCCAAGCGACAGTCTCTTCGATTCGGACCCGGAACAAGTCGTTTCCGGTGGCTGCATGTGCCCAATTGCACAGGCGGATCAGCTGGGCGTTGTCGTAGAGCATCTTCTCGAAATGCGGCACCAGCCATTCGGCGTCGGTCGAATAGCGGCTGAGGCCGCCGCCGACATGATCGTAAATGCCGCCGGCAAGCATTTTTTCGAGGCTGGCGAGCACGGCGTCGCGATGCGCGGCCTGGCCGTCGCGCAACCAGGACAGCCAAAGCGTGTGCATGAAGGGCGCGTTGGGAAATTTCGGCGCGCCCTTCAAGCCGCCGAGGTCACGGTCGATCATGCCGTCGATGCGGCCGGCGAGATCGGCGAGCGTGTCGCGATCGAGCACCGCCTTGCCTTTTGCACCGGCCAATCGCTGCTCGACATGGGCGGTCAACCCGTCGGCGCTCTCGGCAAGGCTCTGCTGCTTTTCGCGCCAAGCCTTGTCGACCGCTTCCAGGACCTGGATGAAACCCGGCCTGCCATAACGAGCCTCGCGCGGAAAATAAGTGCCGCCCCAGAAGGGCTTGCCGTCGGGCGTGAGAAACATGGTCAGCGGCCAGCCACCCTGCTCGCCCATGGCATGGAGCGCGGCCATATAGATCTGGTCGATGTCCGGCCGCTCCTCGCGATCCACCTTGATATTCACGTAGAGCCGGTTCATGACGGCCGCCACGGCGTCGTTCTCGAAGCTTTCATGGGCCATGACATGGCACCAGTGGCAGGCGGCGTAGCCGATGGAGAGCAGGATCGGCCGGCCCAGCTCCTTGGCTTCGGCAAGGGCGGCCGGCGACCAGCCGCGCCAATGGACGGGATTGTCGCTGTGCTGCCGCAGATAGGGGCTGGCTTCGTTGGCAAGCAGGTTTCGCGCGGGCAAGGTCACGTTGGCGGCCTCGGCAGTCGGGTTTGATGGGGCAACTGGGGAGCATGGTGCCGAAAGGTGTGAAGCGGCCGACATGCTCTATCTTCTAATCTAGGCGGTTCGGCAGGTCCGGCAAATGATTTCGCCAATGGCTTCGAAGGATTCGATCGCAGCGCTTTCCAGCGGCCGCCTGCCCGCCGGCATCGCGGTTATCCGCATGTCCGGTCCGATGACTCGATTCGTGATCGAAACGATCGCCGGGCCGATTAAGGATCGGTTTACCAATTTGCGGACGCTCAGGGCGGCGGATGGGTCGACGATCGACCATGGGCTGGTGCTGTTCTTCCCCGGCCCCGGCAGCTTCACCGGCGAGGACGTCGCCGAGTTCCAAGTCCACGGCAGCCGCGCCGTCGCGGCCAAGATGCTGGAGACGATCACCAGCTTCGAAGGGGTCAGGCACGCCGAACCGGGGGAATTCACCCGTCGCGCCTTCCTCAACGGCCGGCTGGATCTGGTCGAGACGGAGGCGCTGGCCGACTTGGTCAATGCCGAAACAGAGGCGCAGCGCCGCTTTGCGGTGCACAATGCCGAGGGCGCGCAGAGCGAACTGTACTCAGGCTGGCGCCGGCGGCTGATCCACGCGCGGGCCATGATTGAGGCGGAGATCGATTTCGCCGATGAAGAGGATGTGCCGGGTTCCGTTTCGGAGGCGGTCTGGTCGGACTTGTCGGCGATGGTCGGCGAAATCGAACGGCACATCGAAGGGTTTAAGGCCGCGGAGATCATCCGCGATGGTTTCGAGGTGGTGATCCTCGGTGCACCGAATGCCGGGAAATCCAGCCTGTTCAACGCCTTGGCGAAGCGCGAGGCCGCGATCGTCACCGATGAGCCGGGCACGACCCGCGATCTGCTCGAGGTGGTCATGGACCTCAAGGGGCTGAGGGTCCGGCTTGTCGACACGGCTGGGCTGCGTGAGGCTGCAGGCAAGGTCGAGTCGATCGGGATCGAGCGGGCGCGCGCCAAAGCGAAGGAGGCGGATCTGGTCCTGATGCTGGAGGATATGGCCGACCCGGTTTCTGTCGGCGATGTCCCAAGCGGAGTCCCGCTGCTGAGAATCGGAACCAAGTCGGATATCGCCGATATCGGCGTCGGTGCTTACGATCTGGTGATTTCCTCCAGGGACGGCAGCGGCCTTGATCTCTTGCTGACCGAGATCGGGTCCCGAGCCGCCGCCGCGGTTGGCGAGGCGAGCGATGTCCTGCCATCCAGGCTGCGCCATGTCGAATTGCTTGGGGAGGCGACGGGTTTCTTGCGGGCGGCGCTGTCGAGACGCAGCCCGGAGCTGCGCGCCGAGGAGCTGCGGCTGGCGGCTGAGCGTCTTGGCCGGATCGTCGGCGCGGTCGATGTCGAGGATTTGCTCGACGTCATCTTTTCGCAGTTCTGCATTGGGAAGTGATTCACGTGAAACACGGCTGGGGGCGCTACCCCGCAATGATTCACGTGAAACACCGCCGGCGCTGTGAAAGGGGCTTGGAACTGTGTCAGCCGAGATGGCGCCTTCGGCGGAGCTGCCAATCCCCCCAGGTGGGGGAGATGCCCGGCAGGACAGAGGAGGGCGCTGTCCGCCGGCTTCTCATTGTCCCGCTGGGGATGCCAAAGCTACCGTTCATTGTTTCACGTGAAACGAGTTCACCCTCTCCTTGACACCGGCCGCCGTCGGGGACATGTGTCAATCCATCTCTGAAAGCGGATTCTTGGAAAATGACCGATCACTATGATGTGGTGGTGGTGGGCGGCGGCCATGCTGGATGCGAGGCGGCAAGCGCGGCCGCGCGCGCCGGCGCCAAGACCGCGCTGGTGACGCTGCGTTTCGACACGATCGGCGTCATGTCCTGCAACCCGGCGATCGGCGGTCTCGGCAAGGGCCATCTCGTGCGGGAGATCGACGCCATGGATGGGCTGATGGGCCGCATCGCCGATGCCGCCGGCATACAGTTCCGCCTGCTCAACCGCCGCAAGGGCCCTGCCGTGCGAGGGCCGCGCACCCAGGCCGACCGCAAGCTTTATCGCTTGGCCATGCAGGAAGCGATTCGGCAGCAGAACGATCTCGACGTGATCGAAGGCGAAGTTCTCAACTTTGAAATCGTGGAAGGACGGGTGGCGGCCGTGCAGATATCAGGCGACCGCCGCTTGGCCTGCGGCGCCGTCGTGCTGACCACCGGCACCTTTCTGCGCGGTCTGATCCATATCGGCGAAAGGAAGATCGTCGCCGGGCGCATGAACGAGCAGGCAAGCCACGGCCTGTCGGCGACCATGGGGCGCGCGGGTTTCAAGCTCGGCCGCCTGAAGACCGGAACGCCCCCTCGCCTCGACGGCCGCACCATCGACTGGAGCTCGCTGGACGCCCAAGCGGCCGACGAGGATCCGGTGCCGTTTTCGCTGCTGACCGACGCGATCGCCAACCCGCAAATCCATTGCGGCATCACCCGGACCATGCCGGCGACGCATGAGCTGATCCGTGCCAATCTCGGCCGCTCGGCGATGTATTCCGGCTCGATTGAAGGGGTCGGGCCGCGCTATTGCCCGTCAATCGAAGACAAGATCGTCAAGTTCGGCGACCGCGAAGGCCATCAGATATTCCTTGAGCCGGAAGGTCTCGACGACCACACCGTCTATCCGAACGGCATCTCGACCTCGCTGCCGGAGGATGTGCAGCTCGAGATCCTCAAGACCATTCCCGGGCTCGAAAAGGCGACCATGCTGCAGCCGGGCTACGCCATCGAATATGACCATGTCGACCCACGCGAGCTGAAGACGACGTTGGAGACGAAGCGCGTCGCCGGCCTGTTCCTGGCCGGCCAGATCAATGGCACGACCGGTTATGAAGAGGCGGGCGCGCAAGGCCTGCTCGCCGGGCTCAACGCGGCGCGCAAGGCAGCCGGCGGTGACGAAGTCGTGCTCAGCCGCACCGAGGCCTATATCGGCGTGATGGTGGACGACCTCACCAGCCGGGGCATCGCCGAACCGTACCGGATGTTCACCTCGCGCGCCGAGTTCCGGCTTTCGCTGCGCGCCGACAATGCCGACGACCGGCTGACGCCGCTCGCGGAAAAGCTCGGCATCGCGTCGTCGGAGCGGCTGCAGCGTTTTGGCAGCATGGCGCGGAAGCTCGACGGGGCCCGTGCCTTGGCCAAGTCGGTCACCTGGACGCCTAACGAGGCGGCGCGCCTCGGGCTGGAAATCAACCGGGACGGCGTGCGCCGTTCGGCCTACGAGCTTTTGGCGCATCCGGGCGTCGACATGGCCTGGCTCGCCCGTGTCGAGCCGCGCTTTGCCGCGCTTGACGCCAAGACCACCGACCGGCTCGAAACGGAGGCGAAATATTCGGTTTACCTCGACCGCCAGAAAGCCGATGTCGCGCAGATCAGGCATGAGGAATCGCGGCTAATCTCGGAGGGGATCGACTTCTCCGATGTGCCGGGCCTCTCCAACGAGCTGAAGCAGAAGATGAAGACGCGCCGGCCGCGTTCGATCGCCGATGCGCAGCGCATGGAAGGCATGACGCCGGCGGCGCTGGCTATCATCGTCGCGCATGTCCGCAATGCCGAGCTTGTCGCGCGGAGGTCCGTGGCGTGAGCGCAAATGCATGGGCGGGCCTGCAGAAAGCAGCGGGTCCGGTTTCACGTGAAACATTCGAGCGCCTGCAGGCCTTCGAACAGCTGTTCCTGAAATGGAACCGCAGCATCAATCTGGCGGCGCCATCGACGCTGGACGATGTCTGGCGCCGGCATATCCTGGACAGCGCGCAACTGGCGCCGCTCGCGCCCATTGCGACCCGCTGGGTCGATCTCGGCTCGGGCGGCGGATTTCCCGGATTGGTGCTCGGCTTCCTGCTTAGAGAGCGTCCCGGCGCATCGATCGATCTTATCGAGAGCAACCGCAAGAAAGCGTCGTTCCTGCAGTCGGTCATCGGCCAGTTCGATTTGCCGGCCCGCGTTCTGGCCAAGCGTATCGACGGTAGCTATGGGCTTGTTTCCGCACCGGAAATCGTTACGGCGCGGGCGTTGGCGGCGCTCCCGGACCTGCTCGACCTGGCCGCGCCCTGGCTGAGCAAAGGGGCGCGCGCGCTTTTCCATAAAGGCCGGGATTACCGGGCCGAAGTGGAAGAAAGCACTCACCGCTGGGCCTTCAATCTGGTAGAACATTCGAGCATGACCGACCCACATGGCGTCATCCTGGAAATCACCGACTTGCGCCCGGCGAAACAGCAATGAATTACTGGCATAGGCCCATGAGTACAGCACCCCGTATCATCACTGTCGCCAACCAGAAGGGGGGCGTCGGCAAGACGACGACAGCCATCAATCTGGCGACGGCGCTGGCCGCGATCGGCGAGCGCGTGCTGATCGTCGACCTCGATCCGCAGGGCAATGCCAGCACCGGGCTCGGCATCGACCGCAAGGACCGTACCGTCTCGTCCTACGACGTGCTGACCGGCGAGCTCGAGCTCGAAGCAGCCGCCGTGCCGACGGCGGTGCCGGGCCTGTCCATCGTGCCCTCGACGCTCGACCTGCTCGGCATCGAGATGGAGATCGCCTCGGCGCCCGACCGCGTGCTCAGGCTGCGCAATGCGCTGCGCGCAGCGGCCGAGCGGTCGGCGCCGTTCGGCTATGTGCTGATCGACTGTCCGCCCTCACTCAATCTTTTGACTTTGAATTCAATGGCCGCAGCCGATTCCGTTCTCGTTCCGCTGCAATGCGAGTTCTTCGCGCTCGAAGGCCTCAGCCAGTTGCTGGAAACGGTGGAGCAGGTCCGCTACACGATCAACCCGGACCTTACCATCCAAGGCATCGTGCTCACCATGTATGACGGGCGAAACAATCTCGCCAACCAGGTGGTGCAGGATGTGCGCACCCATATGGGCGATAAGGTCTATGACACGATCATCCCGCGCAATGTGCGCGTTTCCGAGGCGCCGTCTTACGGCAAGCCGGCGATCCTCTATGACCTGAAATGCTCGGGCAGCCAGGCCTATCTGCAGCTCGCCTCCGAAGTGATCCGCCGCGAGCGCAAGCTGCGCGCCGCCTGAGCGCCGGCAACCGCCAGCTTTGGTTAATCGGCCAATTCGATTCCGAAACGATCTGGATGCTATAATGAGCGAAGACCAATCAAGAAAAAGACTGGGCCGTGGCCTGGCGGCGCTGATCGGCGAAATCGACCGTCCGGCGGCGCCGGAAAAGCCCAGCGCTGCGGTGACGGCCGACGGGAAGGTGCCGATCGAATTCGTCAGCCCGAACCCGAAGAACCCGCGCCGGCATTTCGGCGATGCCGAGCTCACCGACCTTGCCCAATCGATCCGCGAGCATGGCGTTGTGCAGCCGGTGGTGGCCCGCCCCTCGCCTTCGCAGCCCGGCCGCTACGAGATCATCGCCGGCGAGCGGCGCTGGCGGGCGGCGCAGCGCGCCGGCCTGACCGAGATTCCGCTGATCGTGCGCGACGTCAACGACCGCACAGCGCTGGAACTGGCGATCATCGAGAACGTGCAGCGCGCCGACCTCAATGCGGTCGAGGAGGCGCAAGGCTACCAGCAACTCATCGACGAGCATGGCTACACCCAGGCCGATCTCGGCCAAGTGATCGGCAAGAGCCGCAGCCATGTCGCCAACACGCTGCGTCTGCTGAAGCTGCCCCCCGTCATCCACTCGATGCTGGTCGACGGCGACCTGTCGGCAGGCCATGCCCGCACGCTGGTCACCGCCGAGGATCCGGCCGGGCTTGCCAAGCGCATCGTCAAGGAAGGGCTTTCCGTGCGCCAGGCCGAAGCGCTGGCGCAGATGCCCGCCGGACCGACGCCGGCCAAGGCGAAGTCCGCCCCGGGCGCGCCCGAGAAGGACCCCGACACGCTGGCGCTGGAGAAGCTGATGACCGACACACTCGGCATGATCGTCAGCATCGAGCACAAGGCCAAGGGCGGCACGCTGCGCGTCGATTACCGCTCGCTCGAGCAGCTCGACGAACTCTGCCGGCGGCTGAAGGACGAGCGGTAGGCGGCTGGCGCAACACGGTATTTGGCGGTTGCTGAGGTTTTGGCTGAACGCTGGATATAACTGATATATCGGTGATAAACAACGAACGGGCTGGCGTTACGCTGGCCCTTTTTTGTTTGCGCGGGCGCGCGGCGAGGATACTGGGAGCTGCAAATCTTCCCTTGCGACGAGATTCCCGGGGAGGAAGGGAGGAGCACCCCCTGTCCTGCCGGACATCTTCCAAGGGGGCAGATCAGCCGCGCTGCCCCAGCCGCGCGCTCTCGATCGCGATCCCCAGCAGCGCCTGCCTGGCCAGCGCCTCCGACAGGTCCGGCCGCTTGCGCGTCTGCAGCACCGCGGTCTGCAACCGGCCGAGTGCACGGCCAAGCGCCTCGACGTTCCAGCGCTCCAGGGTCTTTTCCACCAGCTTGCGGCGCGAGAAGAAGACGGGCGGGCGGGCGCCGGCGACAACCGAGGCGGCGTTGCGGCCGCCGCTCTCCATCTGGCCGCGCATCACCTGGACCGCCTGCAACTGCCGCATCGCCGAGGACAGCACCAGGAAAGGGTGGCCGCCGGATTGGCAGTGGCGGTTGAAGGCGATGTCGAAGTCGCCGACCCTGCCGTCCAGCATGGCGTCGACCGCGGCGTCGAAGGATGCGCCGGAGACATCCCCCGACAATGCATTGACGTCGTCGACGTCGATTTCCTTCTGGCCGAGCGCATAGAGCACCAGCTTCTCGATCTCGCCGCGCGAGGCGAGACGGTCGCCGCCGAGATTGCGGCGCAGCGCCTGGCGGGCGTCCAGCGTCATCGACATGCCGGCCTTGCGCAATTCGTCGTCGATCACCGTATCGAGGTCGCGGGCCTCGTCGGCGTAGCAGGGCAGAGCGATCGCGTTGCCGGCGGCCTCGACGATGGCCCTGAGGCCCGTGCCTTTCTTCAGGTCGCCTGCCTCGATGAGGATGATCGCATCCTTCGCCGGTTCACTCGTCAGAGTCTTGATGTCGTCGGCCAGCGCCTTCTGGCCGCTGGCATTGCGCACCCAAAGCAGCCGCCGGTCGGAAAACATCGGCACAGTGCGCGCCTCGTCAAGCAGCCGGCCCTCGTCGCGGTCGACTTCGGCGCCGTCGAGCTTGACCACCGAAAACGGGTCGTCCAGCGGCAGGCCGGTTTTGGCGGCGAAGGCTTTCGCCCGCTCGGCGACAAGGCCGCGGTCTGGACCGTAAAGCAGGACGATTCCCATGGCGGGATCGGGCCGCGCCAGCCACGAATCGACCTCGTATCCTTTCTTCTGTGCCATGTGGGGTGAGTTAGCATGGGGCGGGGTGGGGGAACCAGCGTTTCGAATGGGTTGAGTTCACGTGGCGGATACCGCGAGCATTTCGGTTCACATCAAAACGATCGCATGAGCCTTCGCCTGCTAATGTCGAAAAGTCGGCGCTGCCGCTCATTGCCCTGCCGGGCACTTCTCCCCGTACAGTGATGGGGAGAAGGGGCTGGCCGCAGTGCAGGCTCCCTTCTTGCAGCGCTGGCTATTGGCGAAGCCGTTGGCGACAGCGCCCCTCTCCCCGTCACTATACGGGGAGAAGACGCCGGCAGGCAGGTGAGGGGCAGCGCCAGCGTCGGTAATTGGAGGCTGTGACAGCCAATCTTGCTGCCTCTTGCGCCTAAGTCGCGCCAACCATTCGCAAATTGCGCGCCAGCCAAAAACATCGACAAGAAATTTCGTCGCCATATCTGCATCTTGAGCCTGCGCGCCGCATCGGCTGGTCGAGGCCGGCGGCCGGGGAGGAAGACCGTGCCGGGACCCGGCGAATTGGCAATGGTCCGGCGGCGCGGATGTGCAAAGATCGCACCGGCAACATTGGAGGATGTGAGCTCATGGCCGATGCTGGAATGTTGCGGTTTCATGTGCCCGAGCCCGAGGTGCGGCCCGGCGGCACGCCCGACTTCTCGAATGTGACCATCCCCAAGGCCGGCTCGGTGCCGCGTCCCGAGATCGACGTCGATCCGCGCGCCATCCGCGACATGGCTTTCTCCATCATCCGCGTGCTGAACCGCGCCGGCGAAGCCGTCGGGCCGTGGGCCGGGCTGCTGAGCGACGAGGAACTGCTTCAAGGCCTGCGCCACATGATGACGCTCAGGACCTTCGATGCGCGCATGCAGATGGCGCAGCGCCAGGGCAAGACCTCGTTCTACATGCAGCATCTCGGCGAAGAGGCGGTGAGCTGCGCTTTCCGCAAGGCGCTCCAGCCGGGCGACATGAACTTCCCGACCTACCGGCAGGCCGGTCTGCTGATCGCCGACGGCTATCCGATGGTCTCGATGATGAACCAGATCTATTCCAACGAGGCCGATCCGCTGAAGGGACGGCAGCTGCCGGTGATGTATTCCTCGAAGGAACACGGCTTCTTCTCGATCTCGGGCAATCTGGCGACCCAGTATATCCAGGCGGTCGGCTGGGCGATGGCCTCGGCGATCTCCAACGATTCGCGTATCGCCGCAGCCTGGATCGGCGACGGCTCGACCGCGGAGTCCGATTTTCATGCGGCGCTGGTCTTCGCCTCGACCTACAAGGCCCCTGTCGTGCTCAACGTCGTCAACAACCAGTGGGCGATCTCGACCTTCCAGGGCATCGCGCGCGGCGGTTCCGGCACGTTCGCCGCGCGCGGCCTCGGCTTCGGCATTCCTTCGCTGCGTGTGGACGGCAACGACTATCTCGCCGTCCATGCGGTGGCGAAATGGGCGGTCGAGCGGGCGCGCCGAAATCTCGGGCCGACGCTGATCGAATATGTCACCTACCGCGTCGGCGCGCATTCGACGTCCGACGATCCGTCGGCCTACCGGCCGAAAGCCGAATCCGACGCCTGGCCGCTCGGCGATCCGGTCATCCGGCTGAAGAACCACCTCATCCACAAGAAAGTCTGGTCCGAGGATCGCCACATCCAGGCGGAGGCCGAGATCCTCGAGACGGTGATCGCGGCGCAGAAGGAGGCCGAAAGCCACGGCACGCTGCATGCCGGCGGCAAGCCGTCGACGCGCGACATGTTCGAAGGCGTCTATGCCGAGATGCCGCCGCATCTCAGGCGCCAGCGCCAGCAGGCGGGGGTCTGATCATGCCCAGAAAGACCATGATCGAGGCGATCCGCGACGCGCTCGACGTCTCGATGGGGCGCGACAACCAAGTCATCGTCTATGGCGAGGATGTCGGCTTCTTCGGCGGCGTCTTCCGCGCCACGCAAGGCCTGCAGGCCAAATACGGCAAGAGCCGCTGCTTCGACGCGCCGATCAGCGAGTCCGGCATCGTCGGCTCGGCCATCGGCATGGCCGCCTACGGGCTGCGGCCCTGCGTCGAGGTGCAGTTTGCCGACTATGTTTATCCGGCCTACGACCAGATCGTATCGGAGGCGGCGCGGCTGCGTTACCGCTCGAATGGCGACTTCACCTGCCCGATCGTGGTGCGCATGCCGACCGGCGGCGGCATCTTCGGCGGCCAGACGCACAGCCAGAGCCCGGAAGCGCTGTTCACCCATGTCTCCGGCCTGAAGGTGATCGTGCCGTCCAATCCGCACGACGCCAAGGGGTTGCTGATCGCGGCGATCGAGGATCCGGATCCGGTGATCTTCCTCGAGCCGAAGCGGCTCTATAATGGACCGTTCGACGGCCATCACGACAAGCCGGTGACGCCATGGTCGAAGCATGAGCTTGGCGAGGTTGCCGACGGCCATTACACGATCCCGCTCGGCAAGGCAGCGATCCGCCGGCCGGGTTCGGCCGTCACCGTGCTCGCCTATGGCACGATGGTCTATGTGGCGCAGGCAGCGGCCGAGGAGACCGGCGTGGACGCCGAGGTGATCGACCTCAGGACTCTGCTTCCGCTCGACCTCGACGCGATCGTCGCCTCCGTGAAGAAGACCGGCCGCTGCGTCGTCGTGCACGAGGCGACGCTGACCTCCGGCTTCGGCGCCGAGCTGGTCTCGCTGGTGCAGGAGAACTGCTTCTACCACCTGGAAGCGCCGGTAGCGCGGGTCGCCGGCTGGGACACGCCCTATCCGCATGCGCAGGAATGGGACTATTTCCCCGGCCCGGCGCGGGTCGGGCGCGCGCTGATTGAGACAGTGGAAGCTTAGATTGGGGAGGCCTGAAATGGGCGAGCACGTCATTAAGCTTCCCGATGTCGGCGAAGGCGTCGCCGAGGCCGAGCTTGTCGAGTGGCATGTCAAGGTCGGCGACCTCGTGCGCGAGGACACGGTTCTTGCAGCCGTCATGACCGACAAAGCGACCGTCGAAATCCCCTCGCCGGTCGATGGCGAGATCCTGTGGCTCGGCGCGGAGATTGGCGACACGGTGGCGATCGGCTCGCCGATCGTGCGGCTGAAGGTGGCCGGCGAAGGCAATGTGAAGGCGGACATCGGTCGCAGCGACGCGCCGAAGGCCGGGGCTCCCGCCCAGTCGGCCGGGCCGAAAACGGAACCGCAGCCGAGCGCCCCGATGCCCGCACCCAAGCCAGCCGACCCGCCGGCCAAGATTTCGCCGGCAGCCGCGCCAAAGGCCGCGCGCCCCACCTCAGTCTCCGGCACGCCGCGCGCGGAAGGCGAGAAGCCGCTGGCTTCGCCCGCCGTCCGCCTGCGCGCGAAGGAAGCCGGCATCGATCTGCGTCAGGTGCCGGGCAGCGGCCCGGCCGGGCGCATCAGCCATGAGGATATCGACGCCTTCGTCGCGCGCGGTCCGCAGCTCGCCCGCGCCAGCGGACATGCCCGGAAGGATGGCGTCGAGGACATCAAGGTCGTCGGTCTCAGGCGCAAGATCGCGGAAAAGATGTCGCTCGCGAAATCGCGCATCCCGCACATCACCTATGTCGAGGAGATCGACGTCACGGCATTGGAGGAGTTGCGCGCCACGCTGAACAAGGAGAAGCGGCCGGATCGCCCGAAGCTGACGCTGCTGCCCTTCCTGATGCGGGCGATGGTCAAGGCGATCGCCGAGCAGCCCAACCTCAACGCGCTGTTCGACGACGATGCCGGCATCATCCACCAGCACGAGGGCATCCATATCGGCATCGCCGCGCAGACGTCGAACGGGCTGGTGGTGCCGGTCGTAAAACACGCCGAGGCGCGCGACCTGTGGGACTGCGCCACCGAGGTCAACCGGCTGGCCGATGCGGCGAAGGCCGGCACGGCGAACCGCGAGGAGCTGTCCGGCTCGACCATCACCATCACCTCGCTCGGCGCCATGGGCGGCGTGGCGACGACGCCGGTCATCAACTATCCAGAAGTGGCGATCGTCGGCGTCAACAAGATCATGGTGCGGCCGGTCTGGGACGGCACGCAGTTCGTCCCGCGCAAGATGATGAATCTGTCGTCCAGCTTCGACCACCGCGTCATCGACGGCTGGGACGCCGCGGTTTTCGTGCAGCGCATCAAGGCGCTGCTGGAAACGCCGGCGCTGATCTTCGTGGATTAGAGGGGCGGAACAATAGAGATGTCGGCGCGAAGGATCGCGGCGCAACGTTCCCTAGCTCGAAGGGTCACATCATGAAAGAAATCTCCTGCAAGCTGCTCGTCATCGGCGCCGGGCCGGGCGGCTATGTCTGCGCCATCCGCGCCGGACAACTCGGCGTCGACACGGTGATCGTCGAGGCCGGCAAACCGGGCGGCACCTGCCTCAATGTCGGCTGCATTCCCTCAAAGGCGCTGATCCATGCCGCGGAGGAGTTCGAGAAAATAGCGCATATGGCCGGCGGCAAGGATGCGCTGGGCATCAAGGTCGCCGCGCCGACGCTCGATCTGGCTCGTACTGTCGCCTGGAAGGACGGTATAGTTAGCCGGCTTAACATCGGCGTGGCCGGACTGCTGAAGAAGGCCAGGGTGAAGACCGTGCAGGGCTGGGCGACGTTCCGGGACGGCAAAACGGTCGAGGTCGAGACCGAGACCGGCACGCAGGTGATCCGGGCCGAAACGGTGGTGATCGCCACGGGATCGGAGCCGGTCGAATTGCCGTTCCTGCCCTTCGGCGGCCCGGTCATTTCGTCAACCGAGGCGCTGGCGCTCGGCGAATTGCCGAAGAAGCTCGCGGTCGTCGGTGGCGGCTATATCGGGCTGGAGCTCGGCATGGCTTTCGCCAGGATGGGTTCGAAGGTCACCGTGGTCGAAGCCTTGCCATGGGTGCTGGCGCAATATGATGCCGAGCTGACAAGGCCGGTGCTGAAGCGGCTCGGCGAGCTCGGCATCGAGGTGATGACGGGCGCCAAGGCCAGGGGATTGTCGACCAAAGGCGACGCGCTGCTGGTCGAGACGGCCGACGGCAAGAACGCCAAGATCGCCGCGGACAAGATCCTGGTCACGGTCGGCCGCAAGCCGCAAACCGCAGGCTGGGGGTTGGAGCAGATCGACCTCGACATGGCGGGCAAATTCATCCGCATCGACGACCAGTGCCGCAGCTCGATGCGCGGCATTTTTGCGATCGGCGACGTGACCGGCGAGCCGATGCTGGCGCATCGCGCCATGGCGCAGGGCGAGATGGTGGCCGAGATCGTCGCCGGCCATAAAAGAAGCTGGGACAAGCGCGCCATCCCCGCGATCTGCTTCACCGATCCGGAGCTGGTCACCGCGGGCATGTCTCCCGAGGAGGCGAAGGCGTTGGCCGGCGAGGCCAAGATCGGCCAGTTCCCGTTTGCCGCCAACGGCCGCGCCATGACCAAGCAGGGCGAGGACGGTTTCGTGCGGGTGGTGGCGCGCGCGGACAATCACCTGGTACTGGGCATCCAGGCGGTCGGGCGGGGCGTGTCGGAATTGTCGGCGGCTTTCGGCCTGGCGCTGGAGATGGGGGCGCGGCTGGAGGACATCGCCGGCACGATCCACGCGCATCCGACGCAAGGCGAGGGATTCCAGGAAGCGGCGCTGAAGGCGCTGGGGCATGCGCTGCATGTCTAGGTTGCATATCGGATCGTGCTGGTGTCTTTGCGCGGCATGGAACTGAAAAAATACATTGCGATCCGATACAATGCGCCGACCGGCTTCAAGCCAAGCCGATGGAAAGGCACCGGCCGGGCCAATCTCGATCCCGTCTGGCTGGTCGAGCGTCTGGCGCTGTTCGACACTTATTGCGCGCCGTCATTGGAAAACCAGTCGATGCGAGACTTTACCGTGCTGGTCGCGTTCGACGCCGATACGCATGAGAACTACATTCGGATGGTTTGCGACTGCGTCGCCGGCATCGACGTCCGGCCGGTCCTTGTGAGGCCGGGCGAAGGACATAACGAGCGGTTCAATGCGTTCATCCAAGCCGACACGGACGCCGCGTTCGTCTGTGTCGCGCGGCTGGACAGCGACGATGCGCTGGCGCCGGGCTTCATGGAGCGAGTCGACCACTATGCGCGTAGGGAGATAGGCAAGGGCGCGGTCAGCGAACAGCCACTCTACATCGCCTTCCCACAGGGACAGAATTTCGACGTGGCGACCGGCCGCTACATCCAGCACGATTACGTCACGTCGGCATTCGGCGCCCTGGTCGAAACAAGATCGCCAACGATGAAAGGTGTCTACAGCGACCATCATCAAGAGATGTCGGCCCGCTACAACACCGTCGTGGCGAGCGCCCATGGCGCCTTGTGGTGCATCGTCGTGCACGACAACAACGCCGCCAATGTACTCAGGGGCAAGCCGATAGATACGCCTTCTTTCACGGTGGGCCGGACGGGGGTTTTTCCCAAGCTGTCGGCAGTCCCTGACGCGAAGGTCGACGCGGCCCTCCTGGTTGGAAGAACCGCGAAGGCTTCGCGAACCTTGGGAAACCTCATGCGGTTTATCTCAGGTCAACCGCTGATCCTAAGCAAGTAGTAGCGAGCGGCGGGCCTCCCGCTGCGCGAGCCTGAAATAACAGCGGCCGGCGCCGGGCGACCCCACTCCGCCGAGCTTTGCTCGACACCTCTACCCCGATCGATGGGGAGAGGAAAGG
Source organism: Mesorhizobium sp. B4-1-3 (assembly GCF_006439355.1). Taxonomy (GTDB): domain Bacteria; phylum Pseudomonadota; class Alphaproteobacteria; order Rhizobiales; family Rhizobiaceae; genus Mesorhizobium. The sequence goes on along the minus strand of NZ_VFTG01000008.1, from coordinate 87,139 downwards.
CGTCACGCGCGGCGACCCCCTCTATCGCCTTCGGCGACATCTCCCCCTCAAGGGGGGAGATTAGCCAGCTCAGCTCGCGAGCCGGCTTACCATCTCGTGCTGGGCGTAGGCGCGGCCGAAGCGGTTGGCGAGGAAGGCGTGCAGCGCGATGTCTTCCTGGCGCACGAAACCCTTGGCCGGCAGGCTGCCATCGGCCAGCATGTCGAGCACGGCGCAGATGCCCGATGCGGTGGTGATCTGGATGGCGCTGCGCACCAGGTTGCCGACGCGCTGCGAATAGATCTTGTTGGCGTAGGTCTCCTGCAGCAGGCGGCCGTTGCGGCGACCCGAGACGGTGACGAAGACGATGACCACGTCCTGCAGCGTCGAAGGCAGGGCGCTCTCGAAAATGTCCTTCAGCACGTCGCGGCGGTGGCGCAGGCCGAGATCGTTGAGCAGCGCCTTCATGATCGCGGCGTGGCCGGGGTAGCGGATGGTGCGGTAGTTCAGCGTGCGCACCTTGCCCTTCAGCGTCTCGGCCAAGGTGCCGAGGCCGCCCGAGGTGTTGAAGGCCTCATAGGTAACGCCATCCAGCGAGAACTCCTCGCGCTCTTCCAGCGGCGGCACTTCGATCAGCTCACCCTCGACGATCGCCTCGCAGGGTTCGCAATATTCGTTGATGACGCCGTCCGTGCTCCAGGTCAGGTTGTAGTTCAGCGCGTTGGACGGGTATTGCGGCAGCGCGCCGACGCGCATGCGCACGCTTTCCAGTGTGTCGAAGCGGCTGGCGAGATCGTTGGCGACGATCGAGATGAAGCCCGGCGCCAGGCCGCATTGCGGGATGAAGGCGTTTTTCGCCCCGCGCGCCAGCTCCTTCACCCGGCGGGTCGAGACCACGTCCTCGGTGAGATCGAGATAATGCACGCCGGTGGCGGCGGCCGCCTCGGCGATGCGGGTGGTGAGGTGGAAGGGCGCGGCGCTCAGCACGGCGAATTTGCCGGCAAGCACCTTTTCCAGCTCGCCCGCGGCGGCGATGTCCAGCTCCTGCGTCTCGACGCCGGCCGGCAGTTCGGCGGCGGCGAGCTGGGCGGCGGAGCGGTCGACGAGCGTGACGCGATAGTCGCCCGAGGCGCTCAGCATTTCCGCAATGGTCGAGCCGATCTTGCCGGCGCCGACGACAACGATGTTCTTCATGATCAATTCCCCGCAATTTCGATTTGGGCCAATTCTGCAGGAATCATCGCAGCTTGCCTGTCGAAAGGAAGCGTGGAATCTGGCAATATGAAGCTGAAGTTTGAGCGATTTGCCGAAGGGTTTCGTCGAAATGATCACTGAAGCCGAACAGGCCCTGCTTACGCTCCTACGCGCCAACGCGCGGGCCTCGACCGCCGAGCTCGCACGCCAGCTCGGCGTGTCGCGCACCACGGTGCAGAGCCGCATCGAGCGGCTGGAGCAGCGGGGCATCATCACGGGCTATGGGGTCAGGCTGTCGCCGGACTACGAGCAGGGATTGGTCAAGGCGCATGTGCTGCTCACCGTGACGCCGAAACTCGCCGACAAGGTGGTGCGCAGCCTCGCGGCGATGCCGCCGGTGCGGACGGTGCATTCGGTGAGCGGCAATTTCGACATGATCGTCATCGTCGACGCGCCGTCGATACGGGACCTCGATGCGCTGCTCGACCGGATCGGGGCGATGGAGGGCGTGGAGCGGACGTCGTCGTCGATCATTCTGTCGACGCGGGTGGATCGGTAGCGCCAAATGTTCCCCCTTCAGAGTAGCGCAATCGCATGGAGCAGGCACCAGTACCGTCGAGATGTCGTCCAGGCGACAGAGAGGTTTGGCGCGCGAAGCTGCGATGTAGCCTTCGTCATTCTAGGGTGTGCGCGTCGTCTTGAGGTTGCAGATCGAGCTTGTCGAATCGCGCTCCCGATCAGGCGGGAACAGCACAAGCCTAGGCGCCGGAGTTTTCGAGCGGCTGGCGGGGGTTATACAAATGCGCAAGGCGCCCCAGGGGAGGCAAGGTCCCGCCTCAGGCCACCGAAGGGCGCACGGCCGGAAGGCTGACGGTCACGCCGAGACCGGGATTGCGGTCGTCGAGCGTTATAGTGGCGCAATGCAGGTCGGCCACCGCCTTGACGAGGCTGAGCCCCAAGCCGCTGCCCGGCGTGGTGCGGCTGGCATCAAGCCGGTAGAGCCGGCGGAACACTTTTTCGCGCTCCTCGGCGGGAATGCCCGGGCCGTTGTCGCGGACATGGAAGAGGACATGGCCGCCACCGCCGGTCACCGAAAGCTCGATCGCGGTGCCCAGCGGACAGTGTCTCAGCGCGTTCTCGACCAGATTTGCCAGCATCTGCATCAGCAGGTCGCGGTCGCCGTGCACATACCATTTGGTACCCGGAACGATCGTCGTTGACAGGGATTTGCCGTCGTCCTCCGCGACATCGGCATAGACCTCGCCGATGGTCTCGACCACCGGCCCGACATCGAGATCGACGAAGCGCGCCTTGCGTGCGCCGGCCTCGATCTGGGCGATGCGCAAAAGCGCGTCGAACGTGCTGTTGATCTGCTGGCTTTCGGCGCGGGCGTCGATCAGCTCGGTCGAGACGTCCTCCCCCGACACCGTCTTGTCGGCGGCGGATTCCAGGATCATCTGCAGCCGGTTGAGCGGCGTCTTGAGATCGTGAGCGATGTTGGCGCTCACCTCGCGCATGCCGTCGACCAAGGCGGACAGGCGCTCGAGCGCCGCATTCACCTGGGCGGAGACGGCGTCGATGTCGTCGCCGCTGCCGATCAGGGGGATGCGCGCGTCGAGCCGGCCGTGCGAGACGTCGTCCATGGTGCTGGCGATGCCGTCGAGGCGCCGCTGCACACGCGAGGCAAGCACAGCGCCGCCGCCAACCGCCAGAACGGTGATGAAGAGCGTGGCCCAACCAAAGCTCATCAACACGATCCGTTCGAGATCTTCGGTTTCCGAAAGCGAGAAGGCGACCGTCAGATTGTTGTCGCCGACTTTGCCCGAATAGGCGCGATACTCGGTCCCGGGCGGCACGCCCGGCAAGTCGGCGGTGAACATGGAAAAGCCGTCCGGCGGGCCGGAGGCGGTGAAATCCCCGGCGAGGCGGTTGCCGCCCTTATCGGTGAGCGAAAAAATCTCGTCCTTATCTTGGCTGAACTGGGCGTGGTCCCTCACTGCGGTGGTGAGGTCCTCGTCGTCGCTCTCGGCATAGGTCGCGGCAATGAGCGAATAGGTCTCCTTGATCGACTGATCGAGCTGCCTGGCGAGCGAGGCGCTCATCAATTGATAGACGACCGCGCCGGACAGGATGAAGGCCAGCAGGAACAGGAAGGCGAAGGTCAGCGCCAGCCTGAAGGGCGTGCTGCGCAACAGGTTGGAGCGCGTCTCGCTCATCGCAAACCCATGACCGGCGGTGCGCCGGCCCCGGGATGCCGCCTAGGCCGGAACATGCAGGCTGTAACCGGTGTTGCGCACGGTGTGGATCAGCGGCACGTCGAAGGGCCTGTCGACCTTGGCCCTGAGCCGGCTGATATGTGTCTCGACGACGCTGGTCTTGGGGTCGAAATGGAAATCCCAGACGCGCTCCAGGAGCATGGTGCGGGTGATGACGCGGCCCTCGCCGCGCATCAGCACTTCGAGCAGGCTGAATTCGCGCGGCTGCAAGTCGATCGGCTGGCCCTGCCGGGTCACGCGGCGCTGGATCAGGTCCATCTCGAGATCGGCGACGCGCAAAGCCGTCTTCTGCTCCTGCGCCGCCGGCCGGCGGCCGAGCGCGTTTATGCGGGCAAGCAACTCGGAAAAGGCGAAGGGCTTGACCAGATAGTCGTCGCCGCCCGCTTCGAGGCCCTCGACGCGGTCGTCGACGCCGCCGATCGAGGTCAGGAAAATGGCCGGCGTGCGGATGCCGGCGGCGCGCACCGCCTTGATCATCGACAGTCCGTCGAGGCCGGGCACCATGCGGTCGGCAATGATCACGTCATAGGCGTTGCGGGTCGCGGCGAAGAGGCCGTCATGGCCGTCGCGCAGCAAATCGCAGACATGGCCGGCCTCGGTCAGTCCCCTGACGATATAGTCGGCGGTTCTCGGATCGTCTTCAACAAGCAGAAGTCGCATCGCACTGTGCTGTCCTTGCCGCCTCAACCTCACCGGCATGGTAGCGCCGGCTGCGGCTTTTTCTTGGCCGGCCTCTATGTCCTCTTTTGACGCCATCCCGGAGGAAAATCCCGCGCCATCCGTTGCTGGAATTGCTCTAACCATGCGTTTTTTACGCGTTGCCGGAGCGAACACCGCTACACATTTTTGCGAGAAGCGTTTTAGCGACAAGCACAACGCTGTCCGAGACCCACCATGTCCTAGTCGAGCAGGGCCTGCTCGTCCTCGTCGATCTGCTTCTTCAGCGTCATATAGAGAACGATGACCACGATGCAGCCGAGGAAGGTCAGGCTGGTGAAAGTCGTGCCGAAGCCCATGCCGCCATATTCCACCGGCTGCGAGAGCAGGTCGCCGAAGGAGGCGCCGAACGGCCGGGTCAGGATATAGGCGAGCCAGAAGGCGAGGACGGCATTAAGGCCGAGAAAGAACCAGGCAAGGGTAATCGCCGCAATCACGCCGCCGAAGATGAGGCCGGTGGTGAGATAGCCCAGGTCGAACCGCTCGGCCATCAGATCGCCGGCGGCCGTGCCGAGCGAGAAGGTGAAGAGGATCGCCAGCCAATAGAAGATCTCACGCCTGGTGGTGAAGATGGTGTGGATCGAGAGCGTCTTTTCGCTGGCGTACCAGGCCATGAAGGTCAGGGCCAGCACGGCCGCGAAGACGACCGTCGTCGTCTCCAGCCGCACCCCGAAATTGTCGACGAGGTTATCGGTGACCAGGGTGCCGACGATGCTGATCAGGACAACCGCCAGCCAATAGGCCCAGGGCACGTAGCGCTTCTGCGCGAATTGCAGGGCGAGCGCGACAATCAGAACCCCGGTCATGATGAGCGACGTGACGGTGAGGCCGAGGCCGAGATTGACGGCGAGATAATCGGCCGCCGTCTCTCCCATGGTCACCGCCATGATCTTGATCAGCCAGAAATCGATGGTGACGTCCGGGACCCGGTTCAACTCGGAGTCGTGTTCAATGATTGTCGCGGTCATGGCGGTATCCATTTCCGGTTCCTCCGGCGCTTACTTGCCGAGAATCTTCATGGCCTGGGCGAAGAAGTCATCGGCGCGCTTGTCGTCGTCGGCGTTGCAACGCTCGATGCCCTTCGTCTCCAGTTCGGAAACCTTGTTCTTGTCGGTATTGTTGGGCGTCGCCTTGGCCTCGGCGGCTCGCAGGTCCTTCAGCGCCGTCTCGCAAGGCGTCGGCGCGGCAATCGCCGAAGCCAGCGGGGCTGCGATGGCGGCGGTGGCAAAGGCGAAAGCGAGGGCAAATTTATTCATGACTCTATCCTGATGCTGAGGCCAAATATTCGGCGCCTGTTCACGCCTCTCGAAATTCCGTGCGGCGATCGTCAGGCTAGACCGGCGAATTCACCGCAGCCTGTCTGGCCGCTTACAAATTCGTAAGGTCGGCCGAAAACCTCCACCGGGCCTCGTCATCGGGCAGTGGAAGGGCTAGAGAAGCCTTGGCGCCCCTGTCGGCGCCGGAGCGGTGAGAAAGAATGGCCTACGCATCCCTCAAATCGGCGCCGAAGGCGTTCGACCAGCACAAGCGCTTGATCGTCGTGCAGGTGGCCGCCGTGCTTGCCGTCATCCTGCTCCTGTTCAGCAAGCCGGCGCTGCCCGAAGGGTCGGGCGGGCACGAAATCGTCGAGACAATCGGGTTCGCGATGGTGCTGACCTGCTTCCTTGGCCGGCTGTGGAGCATCCTGTTCGTCGGCGGCAGGAAGAATGACGAGCTGATCGTCTCCGGCCCGTTCTCGATGACCCGGAATCCGCTCTACTTCTTTTCGACCGTCGGCGCGGCCGGCATCGGGCTGATGTTCGGTTCGGCGCTGGCGGCCGTCATGCTCGGCCTGGCGAGCTTCCTCGTCTTCCGCTTCACCGCGCGCAAGGAGGCCGAATACCTCGCCGGCAAGTTCGGCGCGGTTTACGCCGCTTATGCCGAACGCACGCCGTCCTTCTGGCCGAATCCGCTGCTTTACCGCGACGAGGCGCAGTGGCTGTTTTCGACGAGCGCGCTGCGGAACACGTTCCGTGACGGGCTCTATTTCCTGGCGCTGTTTCCGGTGATCGAGGCGGTCGAGTATCTGCGCCTCAGCGGGGACTTGCCGACGCTTTTCACGGTCTATTAAGGTGCGCTGATCTTCAGGTGAGGCCGGCCTGCAAATGATGGCCTCCTGCGCTTCCGGTGCTCACGTACTTTAAGTACGCTCCGCTCCGGTTCTCGGAAGCCATCCGGTTTGGTCGCTTCGCGTCCGTCTTCGACTCCGGCTCGGCCTGACCTGAAGATCAGCACACCTTTAGCGGCGTGGTTTCATCAACGCGCCTTGCCGCGCGCGGCGCGGCGCGTGCTCTCCAGAAGAATTGCCAGGCAGCCGGCGAGAAGCAGGACGCCGCCGACGAGCGGCGGCAGCGCCAGCAATTTCACCGCGGCGGTGACGACCGCGATCAGGACCAGCGCCAGCAGCGCCAAGCTGCCGTCGTCGACGAACATGCCGATCAGCTCCTTGAAGACGAGTCGGATCACGCTCATCGGGCAACTCCTTCGGCGGGTGCCGGGTAAGCGCCGCGCAGCCAGCGAACGATGGCGAAGGATGCGGCGGCAATGACGGCGAAGATGGCGAGCAGAGCGAGATCGGCGCCCGGCCATTCGGCGCCGAGGCCTTCGCCGGTCCAGAACACCCCGAAACTGGTCAGCATCAGTCCGACGACGAATTTCAGCGCATTCTCGGGCACGCGCGCCAGCGGCCGGTGCACGGCGAGGCCGATCAGCGTAACCAGCACGAAAGCGGCCAGCGCGCCGAGGCCGGCATAGACCGTCTGGCCATGCGCGGCGCCGACGGCGATGACGATGAACACCACTTCGACGCCTTCGAGCAGCACCGCCTTGAACGACGCGACCGCCGCCAGATAGTCGGCGCGGCGGTCGGCGGCCTGCCGCTGCAGCGCGGCCGTCTCCTTGGAAAAAGCCTGCTCCTCGTCATGCAGCGCGATGACACCGACGCTGCGCAGGATCGCCTTCCTCAGCCAGCGCATGCCGAACAGGATCAAAAGCACGCCGACGACGAATTGCAGGACGGTGATGGGAACGAGCGCCAGCAGCGGCCCGAACGCCAGCACCAGCGCCGCCAGTACGGCAAGCGCCAGCGCCGCGCCGGTCAGCGCCGGGCGCCAGCTTCGCGTCACGCCGACGGCGAGCACGATCGTGAAGGCTTCGACCACCTCGACGAAGGAGGCCAGGAAAGAGGCCGTCACGGTGGAAAGTATGGGTGTTAGGCCATGCATGCAGGCATCCTATAGTTCGGAATCATCAGTTGGCGAGAACGATACAGCGCTCCGGCTGCTGCGAGAATGGCAAGCATGAGCCGGTCCCGTTCCGCGTAAAGCGACGCGCGGGCAGAACATTTCGAGCAACTCATTGACGGTCTGTATCCGTTCGTTGTCCGTTGTATCGCGGCACTGCCCTGGCTATCTGCTGGAGCAACAAGGAGTTCGAGCGGTCGAGGGGCCGCTGCAGCAGGAATGGAGCCATGAAGAAGATCGGATTTCTGTCTTTCGGACATTGGTCGCCCTCGCCGCAATCGGGGACGCGCTCGGGCGCCGACGCGCTGCTGCAGTCGATGGCCCTCGCGGTCGCGGCCGAGGAGCTCGGCGCCGACGGCGCCTATTTTCGCGTCCACCATTTCGCCCGGCAGCTCGCCTCGCCGTTTCCGTTGCTGGCGGCGGCAGGCGCCAAGACCCGGCGTATCGAGCTCGGCACCGCCGTCATCGACATGCGCTACGAGAACCCGCTCTACATGGCGGAGGATGCCGGCGCCGCCGACCTGATCGCCGGCGGGCGTCTGCAGTTGGGAATCAGCCGCGGCTCGCCCGAGCAGGTGATCGATGGCTGGCGCTATTTCGGTTACGTGCCGGAAGAAGGCAAGAGCGACGCCGATATGGCCCGCCGGCACTCGGAGATATTCCTCGATCTGTTGCGCGGCGAAGGCTTCGCCCAGCCCAATCCGCGGGCGATGTTCCCCAACCCGCCCGGGCTGCTCAGGCTCGAACCCTTCTCGGCGGGCTTGCGCGAGCGCATCTGGTGGGGCGCGGCCACCGACGCCACCGCCATATGGGCGGCCAAGCTCGGCATGAACCTGCAAAGCTCGACGCTGAAATTCGACGAGACCGGCGAGCCGCTGCATGTCCAGCAGGCCAAGCAGATAAGAGCCTACCGCGCCGCCTGGAAGGAAGCCGGTCACGCCAGGGAGCCGCGCGTCTCGGTCAGCCGCAGCATCTTTGCCCTCGTCAACGACATGGACCGCGCCTATTTCGGCGGCAGCGAGGGCGAGGACCACTTTGGCTATATCGAGCCGGAAAAGCGCGCCGTTTTCGGCCGCACCTATGCCGCCGAACCGGACAGGCTGGTGGAACAGCTCAGGGAGGACGAGGCGATCGCCGAGGCCGACACGCTGCTGCTCACCGTGCCCAACCAACTCGGCGTCGACTACAACGCCCATGTCATCGAGTCGATCCTGAAGCACGTCGCGCCGGCGCTGGGGTGGCGGTGACGATCGATCTGGCCGTGGCCGACGCGGGCCGCGGCCGGTAAATTTCTCGCCAGTCGAGAATCCTTTTCATCCGCTTTTGCGTCTTGGCAAGACGAGAGGTTTTGCCGGGCGGATTCGGCCGGCCGCGAAAAGGAAAGACGAATGATATTGGTGACGGGCGCGACCGGCTTGAGCGGTCAGGTAATTGTTCGTGAGCTGGCCCATAACGACGTGCCGATCAAGGCGCTGGTGAGAAGCGCTCGCAAGGCGGCGGCCGCCGGGCTCGACAAACTGCCGGGCATCGACGCGATCGAAGGCGACATGCGGGGCGGCGACGAAGTCAAGGCAGCGCTCGATGGTGTCACGCGGGTGCTGCTGATTTCGTCGGGGACACCGGACATGCGCGAAACGCAATGCAGCTTCATCGATCTGTGCCGGCGGGCCGGTGTTCAGCATGTCGTCAAATTCTCCGGAGCGGAGTCCGGGATCGGGTTCGATCCAGCCAGATTCCCATTCACGCGCATGCATGAAGAGATCGAAGACCACCTCGAAGGCTCGGGTCTGGCGTGGACGCACCTGCGGCCGTCACAGTTCATGCAGGTCTATCTCAGGGAGGCCCAGACCATAAGCCGGGATGGCGAGTTGCGTCTGCCCTTTGCCGGCATCGAGCTCGCGCCAGTGGCCATCGAGGACATCGCGAAAGTCGCCTGCCGGCTGCTGCTGGAGGGAGGCCACGCGAGCGAGAGCCTGGACATGACCGGTCCGGAAGCGCTGACGATGAACGAAGTGGCTGAACGGATATCGGCCGCGACAGGAAGGCCTGTCAGATACGTCCCGATCAGTTGGGACGAACGCCGCAGCGCGTTGCTCGCCAGCGGCGCCCCTGCCGATTTTGTCGATGCGCTCGACGAGCAGCTGCGAGAGCGGCTCAGGCGCCCGAAGTCCCGCGTCCATCTTGCGACGCATGAAGTTTTCGGTATCAGGCCGACCAGTTTTGCCGAATTCGCCCGGACCTATGCACGGGCGTTTTCCGGATAGGCCTTCACGAACTCACCTTCAGCCCGACCACGCCGAGGATGGTCACCGCCGCGAAGGTGATGCGCACGGCATCCGTGCTTTCGCCGAACAGCACGATGCCGGCGATGAGCGAGCCGACGGCGCCGATGCCGGTCCATACCGCATAGGCGGTGCCGAGCGGGGCGAAACGGTCAAAGAACTCGCCTCGGAGCTGTGGGTGCTCTACCATCCCGACCTGAAAGGCAATCCAAGGGTGCGGGCGTTCAGTGACTTTTCCGCCAAGTGGCTGAAGATGCGGCTGCATGCGGCCAACCCTCCAACCGGCGGCTCCCGCTGATATTGACACTTGGCAAAGTCCGGCTCTACTTTGGCGCGTAATCGGTTACGTAACCGATTACGGCTCGATCAAGTGGAGGAGACTAATGAGAAAGATTTCGAACACGCATGGGCTTGGCCCGTTCTCGCGCCGCCAGTTCCTGAAGACCAGCGCGCTAGCCGCCGGCGCACTCGCCTTGCCGCTCGGCCCGGTTTTTGCCGCCGACAAGCCGAAGGTCGGGCTGGTGATGAAGTCCTTGGCAAACGAGTTCTTCAAGCAGATGCAGGCCGGCGCGGAGGACTATGCAGCGAAGAACAAGGACAAGTTCGATTTCGCCGCCGTCGGCATGAAGGACGAGCGCGACTTCGCGGCCCAGGTCGACGCGATCGAGAACTTCATCACCCAGAACTACAGCATCATCGTCGTGGCGCCCGCCGATTCGAAGGCCATGGTGACGCCGATCGCCAAGGCGCTGAAGGCCGGCATCAAGGTCATCAACATCGACGTGGCGCTCGACACCGAGGCCAAGAAGAAGGCCGGCATCGACCTCGCCTTCTTCGGCCCGGACAACCGCGCCGGCGCCAAGCTCGCCGGCGATGCGCTCGGCAAGGCGCTGGGCAAGGGCGGCAAGGTCGTCATCCTCGAAGGCAATCCGGAAGCCGACAACGCGAAGGAGCGCAAGCTCGGCTTCGACGATTCGGTGAAGGAGTACGGCCTCGACCTGCTCGATTCCAAGACCGCGCATTGGGAGACCGAGGAAGCCAACACGCTGATGACCAACTTCCTCACCCAGCATCCCGACATCCAGGGCGTGATGGCGGCGAACGATTCGATGGCGCTCGGCGTCGTCAAGGCGATCGACGCGGCCGGCAAGTCGGGCCAGATCAAGGTCGTCGGCTTCGACAACATCCCGGCCGTCGGCCCGCTCTTGAAGAGCGGCAAGATGCTCGCCACCGTCGAGCAGTATGGCGCGCAGATGGCAGCCATGGGCATCGACTACGGCCTGCGCGAGCTTGCCGGCGAGAAGTTCTCCGGCTGGGTCAAGACCGACATCAAGCTGATCACCGCATGAGGCGAGTGAGCCGCCGGCACTCCCTTCCGGCGATCCGCTTCGTCTCGCTCGTTACCGCCGCCGACAGTTCCGGCGGCGGTGACGAAGCGCCGCTGTCGCCGCTGACATGAGCGATTTAGGATCCTGCCTGCCCATGGATGCGATTCTTTCCCTTGAAGGGGTCGGAAAGATCTTTCCCGGCGCCGTCGCGCTGAGCGACGTGTCGCTCTCGATCGCGCGCGGCGAGACCCACATCATCCTGGGCGAGAACGGCGCCGGCAAGTCGACGCTGATCAAGCTGCTCGCCGGCATCTACCAGCCGGATTCGGGCAGGATCGCCTTCAATGGCCAGCCCTATCAGCCGAAAACGCCGCATGACGCGCAGCAGAGCGGCATCCGCATCGTGCATCAGGAACTGAACCTTCTGCCCTATCTCAGCATCGCCGAGAACCTGATGCTGGAAAGCCTGCCGCGCCGCGCCTTCGGCATCGTCGACCGCAAGGCGCTCAACAGCCGCGCCGTGGCGCTGCTCAAGGAAGTCGGCCTCGATGTCGATCCGCGCATCCGCGTCGAGGCGCTGGGCGTGGCGCAGATGCAGCTGGTCGAGATCGCCAAGGCGCTGAGCTACGATTCGAAGCTCCTGGTGCTGGACGAGCCGACGGCGACGCTGACGCCGCCGGAGATCGAGCGGCTGTTTGCCATCATCAAGCGGCTGAAGGCGAAAGGCGTCACCATCATCTACATCTCGCACCGGCTGCACGAGGTGTTCGAGATCGGCGACCGGGTGACGGTGCTGCGCAATGGCCGGCTGGTCGCGACGCGCAACCTCGAGGGCCTGGCCGTGCCCGATCTGGTGCGCATGATGATCGGCCGCGACATCGCCGACGAATATGGTTTCGATGCCAGGGTCGTGCCGGGCAAGGTCGCGCTCAGCGTCGCCAATCTGAAGCGCGACGCTTCCACCCCGGACATCTCCTTCACTGTCCGCCATGGCGAGATCCTCGGCGTCGCCGGGCTGGTCGGCAGCGGCCGCACGGAAGCGATGCGCGCCTTGTTTGGCGCCGACCCGAAGCTCGACGGTGTCGTCGAGATCGACGGCAAGCCGGTGGCGATCGCGGCGCCCAAGGACGCGGTGCGGCACGGCTTGAGCCTGCTCACCGAGGACCGGAAGGGCCAGGGCCTGCTGCTCGACATGGCCGTCGACAAGAACATCACCATCACGGATCTCGGCAAGGTCTCACAGAACGGTCTGCTCAACCGCAGGGCCGAGGCCGCGGCAGCCAACGATCTGGTCGGGCAGCTGCGCGTCAAGGCAAGCTCGATCGAGCAGGCGGTGCGCAACCTTTCCGGCGGCAACCAGCAGAAGGTGGTGCTGGCCAAGTGGCTGTTCCGCGGCACCTCGACGCTGATCCTCGACGAGCCGACGCGCGGCGTCGATATCGGCGCGCGGCGCGAGATCTACCAGCTGCTGTGGATGCTGGCGGCGCAGCAGAAAGGCATCGTCATGGTGTCGTCCGACCTGCCGGAGCTGATGGGCATGTGCCACCGCATCATCGTCTTTTCCAAGAACAGGATCGTCGGCGAGGTGCCGCGCGCCGAATTCGACCAGGAGCGTATCCTGTCGCTCGCCTATCAGGAGTATGTGCGACCATGAGCGAGACGTCCGAGATAATCGTTTCGGCGCCTGTTTCCCCCGGCCGGGCGAAATTCCTGCGCTTCCTGGTGCGCGATGCCGGGGTGCTGCTGGCGCTGGTGCTGATCACGCTGTTCTTCTCGGCCACCGCCCCCTATTTCGCCACCTCCGGCAACGCGCTGAAGATCTTCGTGCAGATCGCCATCAACACGGTGCTGGCCGCCGGCATGACCTTCGTCATCCTCACCGGCGGCATCGACCTTTCGGTCGGCTCGGTGCTGGCGCTCTGCACCGTGGTCGGCGCCACCGTGATGATAAACGAGAGCCTGTCGCCGGCCGTTGCCATCACGCTGGCGCTGCTCGCCTGCATGGCGACGGGCGCGGCGTGCGGCTTCCTCAATGGCTGGATCTCGACGCGCTGGAAGATCCCCTCCTTCATCGTCACGCTCGGCATGCTCAACATGGCCGCCGGCGCCGCCCGGGTCGTCAGCGACAATTCGACCATCACCGGCCTGCCGCAGAGTTTCGTGGATTTCGGCAACCTCATCATCGGCGGGTTCCTGCCGTCGATCTTCCTGGTGGCGGTGCTGGTGATCGCGGCCGGCTGGTTCGTGCTGCGCTTCACCGTCTTTGGCCGCATGATCTTCGCCGTCGGCACCAATGACGAGGCGGTGCGACTGTCGGGCCACAATCCGGATTTCTACAAGGTCGCCGCCTTCACCATCAGCGGGCTCACCGCCGGCATCGCGGCCATGGTCTATCTGTTGCGCCTCAACATCGGCAGCCCGATCGCCGGCGTCGGCTACGAGCTCAACGCCATCGCCGCCGTCATCATCGGCGGCACCAGCCTCAGCGGCGGCAAGGGCTCGATCATCGGCACGCTGGTCGGCGCCTGCATCCTGCAGGTGCTTTCCACCGGATTGCAGCTGCTCGGCGTCGGCGACAATTTCAAACCCATCGTGATCGGCCTTGTCATCGTGCTCGCGGTCATCCTAGACGCGTACCGGGAGAGGCTGCTGCGGAGGATCCGCTAAGGGGCACCAGGGGCTGAAGGCCATGACGACGATTGCTGATGTCGCACGCCACGCGGGGGTGTCCGTCGCCACCGTCTCGCATGTGATGAACCATACGCGCCATGTCGAGCCGGAAACGGCCGAGCGCGTGCGCGCCGCGATCGCGGCGCTGCGCTATAGCCCGAACTCGGTGGCGCGGAGTCTCAGGCGCGGCGAGACCAAGACCATCGGCCTGCTGCTGCCGGACAATTCCAACCCGTTTTTCGCCAGCGTCGCGCGGCAGATCGAGGATGCCGGCTTCGTCTCCGGCTACACGGTGATCCTGTGCAACTCCGACGGCAATGCCGAGAAGGAGGAGCGCTATCTCTCGGTGCTGATGGCCAAGCAGATCGACGGGCTGATCTTCGCCGGCTCGTCCGACCACGCGCGTGTATTCGCCCGTCTGCTGCCCAGCGTGCCGGCGGTGCTGCTCGACCGCGAGATCCAGTCGGTCAATGTCGATTCGGTGCTGGTCGACCATGACCATGGCGGCTATCTCGCCGGCAAATACCTGGCCGGGCTCGGGCACAAGAAGATCGGCGTCATCGGCGGGCCACGCGATTCCAGCTCCAGCCCCGCCCGCCTGCGCGGCTTCGCGCGGGCGCTTGGCGAGGCAGGCCTTGAGTTGCCGGCTTCGTCGATCGTCGTTTCCGACTATCATTTCGCCGGCGGCCGCCTGTCGATGGAGCAGCTCATGGTCCAGGCGCCCGACATCACGGCGCTGTTTGCCTGCAACGACCTGATGGCGATGGGCGCGCTGACGGAGCTGCGCTCGCGCGGCTTACGGGTTCCCGACGACATCTCGATGGTCGGCTTCGACGACATCCCCTATGCCGTCACCACCTGGCCGCCGCTGACGACGATCGCGCAGCCGGTGGAAAAGATCGGCACGCTGGCGGTGAGCCTGCTGCTCGAGCGGCTGGGAGAGCCGGCAGCGCCGTCAAGGCGCGAGGTGCTGGCGCCGGTGCTGGTGGAGAGGGAAAGCTGCGCTGCGCGGGGGTAGGTGCTGACAAGTGCCGACGCCGGCGCTGCCCCCTCTCCGTCCGCTTCGCGGACACCTCTCCCCCATTTCATGGGGGCGAGGAAACACTAGGGCGTTTCACCGTTTCACAGAAACGGCGAAATGCTCCATCCCTTTGTTTCTACGCAATTCCGGGTGGAAAACCGCTCACACTTTTCCTGGAATTGCTCTAATCGGCGAGGGCGCAGCCTTCGCAAGCTTGGGTTTCTCGCCCCGCCAAAGGCGGGGAGAGGTGGCTCGGCGAAGCCGAGACGGAGAGGGGAGCGCCCTATGCGATTATCCCGCCGTGTGAAATTGCCTTTGCGACAGACTTCACGCCGCCGGCTGTATGGCCGCCCTCTCCAGCATGCCGAACAGGTCGCGCGGCTCGTCAGGGTCGGCAAGCAGGTCGAGCTCTTCATAGAGGCCGGTGGCCTGGAGCTGGTCGCGGACATAGCGCAGCGCGGAAAAATCTTCCGTGGCGAAGCCGACGGAATCGAACAGCGTGATCTGCTCGGGCGCCTTGCGGCCCGGCGCCTGCCCGGTCATCACCCGCCACAGCTCGGTCACCGGATGATCGGCGTCGAGCTGCTGGATCTCGCCCTCGATGCGCGTCTGCGGCGGGAACTCGACGAAGATGTCGGAGCGCAACAGGATGTCGCGGTGCAGCTCGGTCTTGCCGGGGCAGTCGCCGCCGACGGCGTTGATGTGGACGCCGGAGCCGACCATGTTGTCGGTGAGGATCGTGGCGTACTGCTTGTCGGCCGTCACCGTGGTGATGATGTCGACGCCTTCCACCGCGTCCTGGCCGGTCGAGCATATGGTGATGTCGAAGCCCTTGCCGGCGAGGTTGCGGGCGCATTTTTCCGAGGCCGAACGGTCGATGTCGTAGAGCCGCAGCCTGTCGATGCCGAGCAGCGCCTTGAAAGCGATCGCCTGGAACTCGGACTGGGCGCCGTTGCCGATGATGGCCATGGCGCGCGAGCCCTTGGGGGCCAGATATTTGGCGGCGACGGCGGAGGTGGCGGCGGTGCGCAGCGCCGTCAGGATGGTCATTTCGGTCAGCAGCATCGGATAGCCGGAGCCGACATCGGCGAGCACGCCGAAGGCGGTGACGGTCTGGCGGCCCTCGCGCATGTTCTTCGGGTGGCCGTTGACATATTTGAAGCCGTACATCGTGCCGTCGCTGGTCGGCATCAATTCGATGACGCCGTCATGGCTGTGAGATGCGACGCGCGGCGTCTTGTCGAACAGCTCCCAGCGGCGGAAATCCTCCTCGATACAGCTAGCCAGCTCGGTGAGGAAGCGCTCGACGCCGATGGCGAGCACCAGCTTCATCATGCGGTCGACGCTGACGAAGGGGACGATGGCGAGGCGCGAAGGCTGGGTCATGATCAGAGGCTTCCGGAATGGCTGCGGGTCGGGCGGTCCATGATGCGGCGGCCCATCAGGCTGGCGGCGAGGTCGACCATCAGGGTCGCGGTGCGGCCACGCTCGTCGAGGAACGGGTTCAATTCGACCAGATCAAGGCTGGAGACCAGGCCTGAGTCGGACAACATCTCCATCACCAGATGCGCCTCGCGGAAGGTGGCGCCGCCCGGCACGGTCGTGCCGACGGCGGGCGCGATCGAGGGGTCGAGGAAATCGACGTCGAGGCTGACATGCAGCAAGCCGTTCTCCTTTTCGACGCGGGCGAGGAAGGCGCGCAGCAGGGGCGCGATGCCGTGCTCGTCGATGGCGCGCATGTCGTGCACGGTGACGCCGGCTTCAGTCAGGGCGCGACGCTCGGCCGGATCGACGCTGCGCAGGCCGATGGCGCAGACGCGGGCCGGGTCGACCCCAACGGCCAAGTCCGGGAAATAGCCCCTGAAGCCGGCCTGGCCGCTAGCATAGGCGAGCGGCACGCCATGCAGATTGCCGCTGGTGGTGGTGTCGAGCGTGTGGAAATCGGGATGCGCGTCGAGCCACAGCACGAAGAGCGGCCGGCCGCGCTCGGCGGCGCGGCGCGCTACGCCGGAGACCGTGCCGGCGGAGATCGAATGGTCGCCGCCGAGGAAGATCGGCATGGCGTCTTTCGCAGCCGTGTAGGCGGTCTCGGCGATCGCCGCCGTCCAGGCGGAAATCTCCGGCAGCGCCTTCAGCGCGAGATTGCCATGCGCCACCGGGCGCGCCACGGCCTTCTCGACCGCGCCCCAGTCCTCGACCTCATGGCCGAGCCCGGCCAGCACCGAAACCAGTCCTGCCGTGCGCAGTGCGCTCGGCCCCATTTCGCATCCCATCCTGCCCGCGCCGTCCTGCACCGGCGCGCCGACGATCCTGCAGCGCATGATTTTCGTATCCTCGTGATTGATTGGCTTGATTGCATCACCGACCGCTGGCGGTTTGAATAGGCGAAATTGGCATTTCGAGAAGAATGATCTATCACTCTGGGCAAGCACTTTGATCGAAATGGGCAATCATGGATGCGCTCGACGAAAGACTGGTCACGCTGCTCAGGCACGATGCGCGGCGCAGCGTCTCCGACCTCGCCGTCGATCTCGGCGTCTCGCGCGCCACGGTGAGGGCGCGCATGGAGCGGCTGGAAAAATCCGGCGAGATCATCGGCTACACGGTGGTGCTGCGCGCCGACGCGGTCGACCAGAAGATACGCGGCGTGATGATGATCGAGATCGAGGGCCACGCCGCCGATCGCGTCGTCAAGGCGCTGGGCGGCCTCGCCGAGGTCTCGACCATCCACACCACCAACGGCCGCTGGGACCTGGTAGTCGAGCTCGGTACCGCCACGCTGACGGATTTCGACGCGGTGCTGCGGCGGATAAGGCTGATCCCCGGCATAACGGGGAGCGAGACGAGCCTGTTGCTGGCGACGCCGCGGACGACGCGGGCAAGGCTGGCGTAGTTGCGCGGCCTATGGCGGCTTGCCGGCGGGCCCCGCTTGCCCATCACCGTTTCGTGAGAACCGGGACGAATGACGTTCCGAGAGCGTTAACCGCTCATGAATGTCCGCCGGGTGCTCCAAAGACCCGAGCGCCCTCCTGAATTCCAACTTTTGGGAGAACATGATGAAACATCTCCTCACGCCGATAGCGGCCAGCTTGTTCATAGCCTCCTGCGGCATGGCCTTGGCCGCCAATGTCCACACCGTAACCGGCACGACAGGTCAGCCCAACCAGACCATCGGCACGCCTCAGACAGGGGACGCCACGCCGGGCCACGCCGCCTCCGCTCCGGGTTCGGCCTTCAACCCGGACGGCAATGCTGGAACGCATTACGCAGGCGAGCAGCCGCAGAATTCGAAGAACCCGAAGAGCGTGTCGCAATATGACGTGGCCGGGTTCCAGCAGTCCCATAATCATTAGGCGCGGGCATCAAGGTGACCGATCGCGCATGGCGGAGATCGCTGGCGTGCCGGGCGGCGCGCCAGCGTTGTAGCTTCCGGGCCTTGGGTGCAAGTAGCAGCACCGGTTTGAGGCCAGGGAAAGGCTCGATCACACCGGCAGCCGCCTTACCAGGATGTTCGTCAGCCGTTCGGATAGTAGCCGCCGTCCGAGCCGTCGCCCATATAGGTTCCCTGGCCGGTGGCATTCTGAAGCCGCTGATCCAGACTGTTGATCTGCCCGATCGCCGAACGGCCTCCGGCGGGCCGGATGGCATCCGCCTGCCGCATCAGGTCGCGGGCCCGGCCCTCGGAGATCTTTCCGGCCTGCCTGGCGTCACGGATACCTTGTTTCACGCCCAGCAGCTGCTGCGTCGCGGCTCTGACTTCCGGGTCCGCCGGCACCGACGCCGTGGTCATGGTGTCGACTTGTGCCCTATGGTGGCGGTGCACGGCATAGGCGCTCGAAAGCGGTATGGCCGCGAAGATCGAGGCGGCCGCGATGATTTTTGGGACGAAAGAACGCATGATGACATCTCCTCGTGATGGAGGAAGCGGTAAAAGCCGCTTTCCGAACGGGCCGTCCGGTCGCGTCGTGTCGCGGTGCAGGCCATTCACCGCCGGCGGTTCTCGGCCCACGAAGGAAATATGAAGCCGGCGCAGCGTTGAAATGGACTGGCACGCAAACGTTATCCGATGTGATCAGCGGTTGAAACGCGGTTCCGCGATCCGGCGGCCTCAGGCGACGCTGGCGAACGGGACCGGCGAATTGCCAGCCAGCCCGCCAAATCCCGCATTGGCCTGATCGGTAAGCCGCTCGGCTTCGCCGCGCGTCAGCCCGATCAGCGCCCGACCGTCCATCTCCGCCGGGAGGTCGAGATCCAGGTCATAGACAAGCCACTCGTCACACGGATCCTGCATCGCAGCGAACCTCATCGGCGCTCCTTGTTCGGCGCAGCTAGAGCCTTTCAGCGTCTCACGAGCAACCGCCGAAACACCCTGAGTCTTGGTTTTGATCATGTGTTCGCCCCGGAACCGCTGCGCACATCCGCGACACGCATAGAAGCCGGAATAGGGTCGATTGTTCCGGCAAGGGCCAGCAAAACATCGGTAAAAAGCTGAAATATCCAGAAAGCATGGCCGGGCGCGGCGCCGAGAGAAGCTCATTCGCCTGGCCGGCGAGCTCTTCCGCTTCCTCCTGCGTCAGCCCGAGCAGCACCATGTCCGGCATCTGCGCCGGGTAGCCGGACCGCAGGTCATAAACCATCCATTGGCCGCACGGATCCTGGAGGGCCGTGAACCTCATGACCGTCTTGCCCCAGCTCTGCGCATCGACGCGATTCCGGACGGAGGGTCACGGCGAAGGCGCCGAACTCAACCGCTCACACTTTCCCGGAATGCCCTAGCAATGCCCAACGCAACGACCGCGGGGACACGCCCCGCGAGACTGCCCGGCCGGATTTAATTCCAGCACTTCCACACAACATATAGTTGTCTGGCGCCCGGCAAAAGAGGCTCTACAGTCCCTTCGGCATGCGACCCAAGTCTGATGGGCGGCGGATACTTCGCGGATGGCGGACGTGCCTGTCCGAGGGAAATATCGCCTGAGCCATGTGCTTGGTCCCTTCGTCAGAATTCATAGCGAACGGCGCAAACGGCTCTCGCCGACGGTCCAGGCGCAGCTTCGGGCGCATGCGGGCGGGGCTCGCTTGCAAGCCTGGAACGCGAAAAAGCCGCGGAGGCCCGCGGCTTTTCGTTTGCTTGATCCTCGGTGAGGAAACTGGAGCGGGTGAGGCGATTCGAAACGCCCGGCGCCAACCTTGGCAGGGCAAAAGCTACGCGGTCTGCTCGGCCCAATGGTCCGGCACAATCAGCAATTGGCCGATCTGTAGTATGTTGCCAAAGTGTCACTTCGCAGAAACTTTGGAGACTCCGCCGCTCTAGCTAAATCCTTTAGGGAATTCGCCTGCTAAATTAGCGCAAATCGAAACGCGGGGATTCGTAATGAAGTACATTCTGGCAGCGGCGATACTGGGCGCATCTCTTACGTCGGCGATGGCGGCTGATGTCGTGAACGAACTCCCGGTCGCCTCGACCTATGACTGGAGTGGTGGGTATATCGGCGGCCAGGTCGGCTATGCCTGGGGACGCGATCACATCAACGATGAACTGCTAACCGGAGGCGGAACGGATTACAGCGATAGCTTCAAAGTCCGCGGCGTGACCGGAGGCGTTTTTGCCGGCTATAACATGCAGTGGGGCAATATCGTTGGCGGCATCGAAGGCGACATCGAGGCCTCCGGAATTGTCGGCCACAATCCCGACTGGCCGTTCGGAACGGATGACAACACCCATGTCGACGCTCAGGGCTCACTGCGCGGGCGCTTGGGCTACGCGATCGACAACTGGATGCCATACGTAACCGGCGGTCTGGCGCTCGGGGATATACACACCAAGTTCGAAGATGGCGCTGCCACAGACTCCAAGTCCCAGGTTAAGGCTGGCTGGACGCTCGGTGTTGGTGTCGCCTACGCCATTAATAGAAATTGGTTCGCTCAGGTGGATTACCGATACACGGATTTCGGCAAGGTTACGACTGCCACCACCAACACTGACTCGTCCTTTGTCGAACATGAGCACGTCAAGACGAACGAGGTCAGAATCGGCATCGCTTACAAGTTCTGAAAATTAGCTCTGGCGGGCCTGCTGGACCGCGTGGCCGGTGAAGGCCGAAGAGCAGACACCGGCCAAATTAGGTTTTCTCCCGGAAAACTCTTGAGCGAGGCGTGCCGGGCTTCAGCCAGGCCTTGCACTCGATAGCTGCTGCCGCTTTTCAGCTTTGAAGCTGCCGGCTGCCGAACATCGGCTTGACGGGAGCGTTCTGTGGGATCAATGCCTTCGGTTCAGGAAGCGCGCTTCTCGCAGGAGCGATGCCCAGTCAGTGCCAATCATCTCGACGAACTCTCGGGCTTGTTCTTCGGAAATCCCCGTCTCCTTAACCAGCCGCCGAACCAGTAGATCAGCCAGGTCTTTCTTGCCGTCTCTTCCTACGCGACACATTGGAAACTCCATGAATCGCGCCGAACCGGTTGTAAGCGGGAAGGTTTCAGGCGTGGCTCAGGCGTCACAGAAAGTGAAAAAAGCCCGCCGAGGGGACCGCTAGGGGCGGATAGTGGGCCGTGCTCCCTTGGTGCTGCCCGGCAGAAATGAAAAAGGCCGGATTGATCCGGCCCATTTCATAACTGCCCAGTTTCCTCAAGGAAACTGGAGCGGGTGAGGCGATTCGAACGCCCGACCCCAACCTTGGCAAGGTTGTGCTCTACCCCTGAGCTACACCCGCTCGCGCGGCCTCGGGCCGCAAGCCGCGCCTATATGGCCGAAGAGCGCGGCGATTGCAACAGGGAAATGACGGTCTTTTTTGCAGCGAATTTCCTCCCGCGGCAACGTCCGCCTCGAAAGCATCGGAATGGCGCGGAACCGGGCAGGTCGTAAATCCGCCGGCGAAGCCACCGCCCGCCTTTCCCGGAATTGCGCCTTTCCCGGAATTGCCCAGGCGGCCTTGCCCCGATGGCATTGTTGGCCGTAAACGGCATGACCGCTCTTTTGACCGCGCGAGGACCGATGCCGAAGACCGAAGCCGAGCTCAACGAATTTCTTGCCGATCTCGGCATTTCCGTCTCGACGGTCAGGCACCCGCCGCTGTTCACCGTCGCCGATTCGCAATCCTTGCGCGGCGAGATTCCCGGCGGACACACCAAGAACCTGTTCCTCAAGGACAAGAAGGACAATTATTTCCTTGTCACCGTCGGCGAGGAGACCGTGGTCGACCTGAAGCAGATCCACCATCTGATCGGCGCCGCCAGCCGGGTGTCGTTCGGCAAGCCGGAGATGCTGATGGAGCTGCTTGGCGTCATCCCCGGCGCGGTCACCGTCTTCGGGCTGATCAACGACACGGAAGGGCGGGTAAAGGTCGTTCTCGACGAGGCGTTGTTGCGCCACGACATCATCAACGGTCACCCGCTGACCAATGAGGCGACGACCTCGATCGCCGCCGCCGACCTGATCAGATTCGTCGAGGCAACCGGCCACGATCCTGTTATCCTGAAAGTCTCATAATCTTGAAAGTCAGGGCTTGATCGCCACATGGAAGGCGGTTCCGAATCCGACAATGATGCGCCGGGCGCCGAAGCCCGGGCGCGCGACCGAAAGGGCAAAACGATGAGCGACAACAATCCGTATAGCGGCGCGTTTGGCGGCAATGGCGGCCAGTATGCCCAGACGGTGCAATATGGCGGCGGCGACCGCCCCAAGGTTTCGCTGGGCGACGCGCCGGCGGCGGCCGACCTGATCAAGGACACGACCACCGCGACTTTCGCCGCCGACGTTATCCAGGAATCGCGGCGCCAGCCGGTGCTGGTCGATTTCTGGGCGCCGTGGTGCGGGCCCTGCAAGCAGCTGACGCCGCAGCTTGAAAAGGCGGTGCAGGCCGCCGGCGGCAAGGTCAAGCTGGTCAAGATGAACATCGACGACCATCCCTCGATCGCCGGCCAGCTCGGCATCCAGTCGATCCCCGCGGTCATCGCATTTAAGGATGGCCAGCCCGTCGACGGCTTTATGGGCGCTATTCCCGAAAGTCAGATCAATCAGTTCATCCAGAAGGTCGGCGGCAAGGGCGGCGGCGCGCCGCAGATCGCGGACGCGCTTGCGGCGGCCGCCGAGGCGCGCACGGCCGGCGACGTGCAGACCGCGGCCGACATCTACGACGCCATCCTCGAGCAGGCGCCCGAGACGCTCGAGGCGATCGCCGGCTTGGGCGAGATCCTGTTCGATGCCGGCGACGCGGACGGCGCCGAAGCGGTGCTCGCCCGGGCGCCCGAGGACAAGAAGGACGCGCCGGCGCTGGCGGCGCTGCGCGCCAAGATGACGCTGGCGGCGGAAGCGGCGGCGCTCGGCAATCCGGCCGAGCTCGAGCGCCGGCTCGCCGCCAACCCGGCCGACCACCAGGCGCGCTTCGACCTGGCGATGATCCAGAACGCGCGCGGCGAGCGCAATGCCGCCGCCGACAATCTGCTGGCGATCGTCAAGGCTGACCGGACCTGGAACGACGACGGGGCCAGGGCGCAGCTCTTAAAGCTGTTCGAGGCCTGGGGAATGACCGACGAGGCTACGCTCGCGGCACGCCGCAAGCTCTCGTCGCTGCTGTTCTCGTAGCGCGGCCTCGGCGTTTCACGGATTCGCCGGACCGCCTCGGTATTTGTTCTGGCGCAATTTCGGACGGAAAACCGGTTCGCACTTTTCCTGGAATTGTTTTAGCTTTGCGCAATTGCGGGCGGAAACCGCCGGTTCGTGGAATTGGCTTCAAAGTTTTTTGCCGGCTGTCGCGGTCGGGGCTTGAGCGGCTGAGCGCCAGCGCCAGATAAGGGCAGGCCGGCGGTTCGCCCCAGTGTGAACGACGAGTTTGCCGGGCCAAAGGAGATTGCAGCTTGTTGCGCTTGCAGGTGTTGCTTTGGGAGGGTTGCGGTGCGCGTCGGTAACGCACTGTACCGGCTGGCCAAGGATTTGCCGACGGCAATCCCGGTATTCCCGCTGGCCGGAGCGCTGCTTCTGCCCGGTGGGCGCATGCCGCTCAACATCTTCGAGCCGCGCTACCTGCAGATGATCGACCAGGCGATGGCCGGCTCGCGGCTGATCGGCATGATCCAGCCGAGCCTCGACGGCGCGTTGCGCGACGACGGCGAGCCGGAGCTGTGCAGCGTCGGTTGCGCCGGGCGCATCATCTCGCTCGCCGAGACGGGCGACGGCCGCTACCTGATCTCGCTGCAGGGCGTGTGCCGGTTCCGCATCGTCCAGGAGCTCGCGGCAAAAACGCCGTTCCGGCAGTGCCGGATCGCGCCGTTCCTTGCCGATCTCGAGGAAGACCAGGCTGCCGCCGAGGTCGACCGGCCGGCGCTGCTCAAGGCGTTTCGCGCCTATCTGCAGGCCAACGACCTCGAGGCCGACTGGGAAAGCGTCAGCCGCGCCGAAAACGGCATGCTGGTCAACGCGCTGTCGATGATGGCGCCCTATGGACCGGCCGAGAAACAGGCGCTCTTGGAAGCGCCGGACCTGAAGACGCGCGCCGAGACGCTGATCGCTATCACCGAAATGACGCTGGCGCGCGAGGATGACGAGTTTGGCTCCAGTCTACAATAGTTTGCCGACACGGGGTTGGGTTCATGGCGGACGGACGTGACGGGCGGAAGGCTGAGGTCGACCCGAAACTGCTGGAGCTGCTGGCCTGCCCGCTGACCAAGGGGCCGCTGACCTGGGACCCCGAGCGCAGCGAGCTGGTCTCGCGCGTCGCGAAGCTCGCCTATCCGGTACGCGACGGCATTCCCATCATGCTGCCTTCGGAGGCGCGCACGATCTCGGCCGAGGACATGCTGACGCCACAGCCGCCACGGCTCGGCGGGCCGTCGTGAGGGGGCTATGCTTATAGGCGCAGCGACGTAGGTTGGCGATCCTTCGCGCCCCCTCTGGCCTGCCGGCCATCTCCCCCACAAGGGAGGAGATTGGCTGCTGTCTCGTGTCGTCCTACTGAAAATTCCGCCCTTTGGGCATGACCTGTCGCGCGGCGCTCGACAGCGTCGCGACGTCCTGATGGACCGGCAGGCCACGGCTTGCGTCGGGCATTGGTCCAACCGGCCGTTCGGCGGGACTGTGCTCGATGACCGGACGATTGGAGGATTCCAGCAGCACGCTCAGCCAGGGTGTCAAATCCTCGACCCTGTCGGCGACGATGTGGATGACGTCCGATTCATGCTGCAGCTTGCCGGTGACGCGGATGAAGCGCGCGCCCATGACGATGGGGCGGAAACGGTCGAAGACGCGCGGCCAGATGATGACGTTGGCGATCGACTTCTCATCCTCCAGCGTGAGGAAGATGGCATTGCCCTTGCCGGGGCGCTGGCGGACCAGAACGAGGCCGGCGACGGAGACGCGGCGGCCATCGCGCACCGAGGGCAGGCGGGCATTGGGGGTGACGCCGGCGCGGTCCAGCCTCTCGCGCAGGAAGGCGACGGGATGCTCCTTCAGGGACAGGCCGAGCGAGCGGTAGTCATGCACGACATGTTCGCCGAGCGGCATTTTTGGCAGTTTCGTTTCCGGCTCCAGCTCGCGCAGGCGAAGCGTCGGCTGGTCGAACAGCGGCAGTTTCTCGGCGGCGCTCTTGCCGTCAAGCGCCCGCACCTCCCAGAGCGCGGCACGGCGGTCGAGACCGATCGAGCGGAACGCGTCCGCCTCAGCCAATCTTTCGATCTCGCCGACATCGAGGCCTGAACGCAGCCAGACATCCCTGACCGACCGATAGCCGTCGCCGCGCTGCGCGACGACGGCTTCCATGCGCTCCTCGGACAGGCCCTTGATCTGGCGGAAGCCGAGCCGCACGGCATGCGCCGTCCGGATCACGCCGCGCATCGAGGCGTGGCGCTCGAGGATGCGGGACGGATCGAAGACCGATTGCTCCAGCGTGCAGTCCCAAACGGAATGGTTGATGTCGACGTCGCGGATTTCGACGCCATGGTCGCGCGCGTCGCGCACGAGCTGGGCCGGCTGGTAGAAACCCATCGGCTGAGAATTCAGGATCGCGGCGCAGAAGACATCCGGGTAAAAAGTCTTGAACCAGCAAGAGGCATAGACCAGCAGCGCGAAGGAGGCGGCGTGGCTTTCGGGAAAGCCATATTCGCCGAAACCCTCGATCTGCTTGAAGCAGCGCTCGGCGAACTCCCTCTCGTAACCATTGCCGACCATGCCGTCGATCATGCGCTGGCGGTAATTGCCGATCGTGCCGGTACGCTTGAAGGTGGCCATGGCGCGGCGCAGCTCATCCGCCTCGCCCGGCCGAAAGCCGCCGGCGACGATGGCGATCTTCATCGCCTGTTCCTGGAACAGCGGCACGCCCAGCGTCTTGCCGAGAATCTTTTTGAGTTCCAGGCTCGGGTAGTTAACTTCCTCCTTCTTCTGTCGCCTACGTAGATAAGGATGAACCATGTCGCCCTGGATCGGGCCGGGACGCACGATCGCCACTTCGATGACGAGGTCATAGAATTCACGGGGCTTAAGTCGCGGCAGCATCGACATCTGCGCGCGCGACTCGATCTGGAAGACACCGAGCGTATCGGCCCTTTGGATCATGGCGTAGACGTCCTCGTCCTCTTCAGGGAGCGTCGCGAGCACGTAAGGTCGTCCAAATGGATCCCGCGCCCGCGGATAATGATCGGTGAGCAAGGTCAGAGCGCGCTTCAGGCAGGTCAGCATGCCGAGCGCCAGCACGTCGACCTTGAGGATCTTCACCGCGTCGAGGTCGTCCTTGTCCCACTCGACCATCTTGCGCTCCTCCATCGCCGTCTTGACGATTGGCACGACCTCGTCGAGCCGGTCCCTGGTGATGACAAAGCCGCCGACATGCTGGGAGAGGTGGCGGGGGAAGCCCATGATCTCGTTGGCGTGCTCCAGCACCTGGCGCGACAGCGGATCGGTGCGGTCGAGACCGCCGGCATTGGCTTCCTTTTCGCCGAGCTCGGAGGTCGACCAGCCCCAGATGGTGCTGGACAGCGCGCTGCGGACATCCTCCGACAGGCCCATGGCCTTGGCCACCTCGCGCAGCGCGGAGCGGCCGCGATAGCTGATGACGGCGGCGGCCAAGGCGGTGCGCTTGGCGCTGTACTTCTCGTAGATATAGGCGATGACCTCGTCGCGGCGCTCATGCTCGAAATCGACGTCGATATCGGGCGGCTCGTTGCGCTCCTCCGAGATGAAGCGCTCGAACAGCGCATCGATCCGGTCGGGGCCGACTTCGGTGATGCCGATGCAGAAGCAGATGACCGAATTGGCGGCGGAGCCGCGGCCCTGGCAGAGGATGTCCTTGCTGCGGGCGAATTTCACGATGTCGTAAACGGTCAGGAAATAGCGCGCGTAATTCAGGCGCTCGATCAGGGCGAGCTCCTCCTCGATGCGTTGGATGACATGCGAAGGTATGCCGGCCGGGTAGCGCCTTGCCGCCCCTTCATAGGCCAAACGCGCGAGCTCGGCCTGCGGCCCGAGGCCGGATTCGGTCGGCTCATCCGGATAATTGTATTCGAGGTCGCTGAGCGAGAAGGTCAATTCGTCGGCGAAGCGCAGCGTCTCCGACAGCGCTTCAGGGTGACGGCGGAACAGGCGCGCCATCTCCAGCGGCGGCTTCAGATGGCGCTCGGCATTGGCCGTCAGCTCCAGCCCGACCTCGGAAACCGGCGTGTTGAGGCGGATCGCGGTGAGCACGTCCTGCAGCGGGCGGCGCTCGGCGGCATGGTAGAGCACGTCGTTGGTCGCCATCAGCGGAACGCGCGCATGGTCGGCCATTGCCGCCGCCTGCTCAATGCGGAAGCGGTCGTTGCCGCCATAATCCGGCGCCACGGCCAATCGGAGCGCCGCGCCGAAGCGACCTTTAAGCCGGCTAATGAATTCCAGATGACCTTCGGCGCCACCGGACAGCTCGGGCAGGATCGCCAGCGACATGCGATCGCCCCATTCGAGCAGGTCGTCCAGCCTGAGCAGCGTCGCGCCCTTCTCGGTCTCGTCGCGCAGATTGGCCCGGGTCAGCATGCGGCACAGATGCCCCCAGCCCTGGCGGTCACGGGGATAGGCGAGAATGTCAGGCGTGCCGTCGCCGAACACCAGGCGGCAGCCGGGGTGATAGGGCATCTTTTCCACCCTGGCCTGCTGCCAGGCGCGCACGACGCCGGCGACCGTGTTCCTGTCAGCAAGCCCGATCGACGAAAAACCGTAGAATTTCGCCGTGACCACCAACTCCTCCGGCTTGGAGGCGCCGCGCAGGAAGGAGAAGTTCGACTGGATGCCGAACTCGGCATAGGGGATGGCGGTCAGCGCATTCATGCGAACACCCCATGCATGAACCAGCGCGGCGTCGCGGCCTGCGGCGCGCTGCCGTAGAGACCCTGGCGGTAGAGCCAGTAGCGGCGCCCCTCGCTGTCCTCGATGCGGTAATAGTCGCGGGTCGGCGCTTCCTCCTCGCCTGGCAATTGCCGCCACCATTCGGCGGCGATGCGTTCCGGCCCTTCGGCGCGGGCGACGCGGTAGAGCGCGCGCCGCCAGCGGAAATTCATCGGCGGTCCCTCGGGGATCTCGGTCGCCGGGACCTCGATCGGCTCGGGTGAGCGGAACAGGCGCACCGGCCGTTCCGGCGGATAGACGGTCATCGGCGGCGCCGTTCGGGGCGTCGCCCGGCCGGCCGCCGGCGCGCGCCTTTGCGGGGCTTCGGCGAAAGGCACGGTCTTGACGGCGCGTTCCGGCAGGTGGCTCTCGACGACCACCGGCTTCAGAACGGCGGCCTCGCCGAGGCGGGCGCGGACGCGGTCGGCGAACAGCGCGATGTCGGCTTCATCATCGTCCGCCTCGCCGGCGAGGTCGCCTTGAACCAGGTCGAAGGCGGCGACCGACAGCACGGACAGCCGCACGAGGTCGAAGCCGAAGCCGGCGTCGATGGTCTGCTCCAACGCGGTCAGCCGCTCGTGGAACAATCTTTGGATCAGCCGCGGCTCGCGCATCGGACGCGAGGTGCCGACGGCAATGCGGCTGACGGCGCCGTCGACGCGGAAGAGAAGCAGCGCCAGCGTCCTTGCGCCTTCGCCGCGGCGCTCGAGATCGGTCTTCAAGGCGATCGCCAGCCGGTTCACCAGCCGCTCGATGTCGTCGGTGAGCATGACCGGCTCGGCAAGGTGGCGCTCGACCGAGAGCGGCGCGACGGGAAGGCGCGGCGACACGGCCTCGTCGAGGCGGCCGAGCGCCTGGTCGAGGCGCAGAAGCAAGGTGGTGCCGAAGCGGCGGGCGAGCGGCGCGCGGGGCGCCGCCATCACCGCGCCGGCGGTGCGCAGGCCGACACTTTCCAGGCCGGTACGGGTCTCCGGCGCGATGCGCAGCGCCGAGAGCGGCAGCGGCGAAAGCAACGCCTTCTCCTCGCCGCCGGTCACGATGCGGTCGCCATGAAAGCGCGCCGCCGCCCAGGCGGCACCCGGCGTGGAGGCGAGGCCGGCGCGGACATCGAAACCCTGCTGGAAGAAGCGGGTGAGGATCTCGTCCTGCATGGCGCGCTCGCCGCCGAAGAGATGCGTGCAGCCGGTGACGTCGAGGAACAGCCCGTCCTCGGCGTCGATCGCCACCAGCGGCGTGTAGCGGTCGCACCAGTCGGCAAGGCCTTCGAGCAGGCGGCGGTCGGCTTCCGGATCGGCCTCGACCACGTCGATAGAAGGGTGCATGGCGCGCGCATCGGCAATGCCCATGCCGCGCTTCAGCTTGAGCGCCTCAGCCCGCTCGTCGAGGGCTGCGATGCGCTGGGTGTTGTTGTCGCGATGGCTGATCACCAGTGGCGGGTGCTGCGAGGGCCGGGAACGCCAGGACCGCCCCAGACGCTGGCGCAGGATCCGCTCCGCGCTGAGATGTGGGAACCACAGCGACAGAATTCTCTGCTCTTTCTGCAAAAGCGTGCTCATTTGGGTTCCACTCCAGTGTGAATTGTCCGGGCAGGGCCGTGCGGCTCTTGCCGATATCGACTTTGAAAGCGGGGCGGCCGATCGAGCCGGCGAGCGGCCCGGCGACCGTTTCGCGGCTTGTCGAAGGCGCCGCCGAGACGATGAGGCGCACCGGTGCGGCGGTGGGGTCGGCCGCGCCGGCCTGGCGCAAAAGCAGAACCGGCCGGCCGGCATTCCGGGCGCGGGCGTGCAGGCGGCGCGTGGCGGTGAGGTCAAGAAGCCGCGGACTGCCGCGGATCTCGAGAATGACCGCGGCGAAGGCCGTCATGCGGGCGGCCTCCTCGGCGATCCACAGCGCGTCGAGCAGCTTCGGCGCCTCGGAAAACAGCAATTGCTCCGGCTCGATGCCGAACAGGGCGTGAAGACCCTTGGCATAGGGAAGGCCAGCCTCGTGGAAGATTTCCGCCGTGCCGACCCAGAGGATCGGGAGCCCCTGCTTCTCCTTGAGGATCAGGCTCACAAGCGACAGCGCGAAGCCGGCGACCGCGCCGGCATCGCGGGTTTCCAGGCCATGGATCTCGCTGAGGGCCGCCTTGGGCAGGCCGCCGCCAAGGGCGGTGTCGAGGCGATCGATGCCGGTATGCAGGAAGGCGTCCGCCGCAGCCACGGCGAGGCCGCGCCGGACAAGCGTCATGTCCGATCCGCCGGCATTGATAGGCGCGCCAGGCGCGGGCGCCTGCAGGCGCTCGGGCAGCGTTCCCTCGATCTTCGCGATCTGGCGGCGCAGGGCAAAAACAGTGTCCCGCGCCACGGCGCTCATCGCCATGACGTTCACTTCCGGTAGCAATTGTTCCTGTTATGTTCTTATAGATTCCAGAGGCGCCCGGGAGAGTCAAGCGGAGTCAGAAGGAATTTATTCCTTCATCTTTTTACCCTGAAAGCGGGCGGCCAGCCGGCTCATTTGCCTCTATCGAGGCGAAAGCCTATATGCCGGATCAAAGGACATTTCATGGCCCGCATCTACAAGACCCGCACCTGGCATGACCAACTCTCGCCGTCGATGGACGAGATGGAACTTCTGGCGCTGGAGACCTATGCCCATCTGCCGGAGGAGTTCCGCAAGCTCACCGGCGAGATCGTCATCCAGATCGCCGATTTCCCGACCGACGAAATCATGGACGACCTGTCGCTGGAGACCCCCTTCGACCTGCTCGGCCTGTTCGAGGGGCGCGGCATCGCCGAGCGCTGGAACCCGCAGACCGGCGAGGGGCCGAACCGCATCACCCTCTACCGCCGCGCCATCCTCGACTATTGGGCCGAGAACGAGGAGACACTGGGCGACATCGTCACCCATGTGCTGATCCACGAGATCGGCCATCATTTCGGCCTGTCGGACGACGACATGGAACGGATCGAGGAAGCAGCCGAGCAGGCGGCGGCGGGCTGAGAGACTGCTTGGAAATTCTACTCCGGCGGCCATCTGGTGGCGCTTTCTGCGCTTCCGGTGCTCACGGACCCAAAAGTCCGCTCCGCTCCGGTTCTCGAAATCACCACCATATGACTCGCCAGAGCGAATTTCGAAACAGTCTCTAAGCGCTTTCCTACCAGTCGCTGAGCTTGGTGTCGGCTGTGTATTCCTGGCCTTCGACGTCCTTCACTACGGCCTGGCCGCAGCGCATCGACTTCGTCTGCTGGTCAAAGCCATAGGTCGGCGAGCCGAACAGGTGCCAGCCCTTGTTCAGCTCAGCGGTCACCTTATGGCAGAAGGTGGCGTCGTCCGGGCCGGTGAGGAAGCGGTAGAGTTTCATTTTCGTCTCTGATCGTGAATGGTGTCTATCCATGCATGTCGTTTCCCAAAACCGCTGCGCACTTTTGGGCGACATGCATCAGCCCCAAGCATCATGCGCCGATGATCGCGGCCTTCGCCAGAAGTTTCTCGGCTTCCGCCAGATGCAGCCGCTCGACCATCTTGCCGTCCAGCGCGATCACGCCCTTGCCGGCATTTTCGGGCCGCGCGAACGCATCCCGGATCGCGCGGGCCCCGGCCAGCGCTTCCGCCGACGGCGAAAAGGCGCGGTTCGCCGGCCCGATCTGGGCGGGATGGATCAGCGACTTGCCGTCGAATCCCATGGCGGCTGCTTCCGCGCATTCGCGGGCGAAGCCATCGAGATCGCGGAAATCGTTGGCGACGCCGTCGATGACGTCGAGACCGCCGGCGCGCGCGGCGAGCACCAGCTGCATCAGCCAGGGCATCAGATAGCGCCGGTCCGCCAGGATGCCGGTCGCCTTCACCAGATCATTCGTTCCGGCGACGAAACAATTTAGGCGTGCCGCCGGGTCGCGGCCGAGCTCGGCGATGGCGCCGATGTTGAGCAGCGCCCTGGGCGTCTCGACCATCGCCCATAGTTTCACGCTGTCCGGCGCGAAATTGTCGTCGAGGATATCACCGGCCTCGAGAATGTCGCGCGGCGTGCCGATCTTGGGCAGGAGAATGCCGTCGGGCTCGGCCTTGGCCACCGCCAACAGGTCGTGGGTTCCCCATTCGCTGGCCAAAGGGTTGATGCGCACCACCATCTCGCAGCGCCGTTCCGGGCGCGCAGCCAGGATGCCGGCGACCTTGTCGCGCGCGGCTTTCTTGTCGGCGGGCAGGACGGCGTCCTCGAGATCGATGATGATGGCGTCGCAGGTAAGCGAGCCGATCTTGGCGAGCGCCTTGTCGTTCGAGGCGGGAATGTAGAGCACCGAGCGGCGCGGGCTGTAGGGTTCTTGAGCCATGGCCGATCTATGCCGGGTGATGGCGGGTGAGGCAAGGCGGGTCCGTCAATCGCAGAGGTTGGCGCCGCCCCTCATCCCCCCACCGGGACCTTCTCCCCGCAAACGCGGAGAAGGGCTGGCCTGCACCAAATCTGCAAATCCTTGCGGAAAACCTCCTCCAATCCGCCGCGCCCTCACCGCGCCGGTCGGCGAGAAGGCTGTCATGCGAACACCTCATATACATCGCTGGTCCCTGCCGCGCCGGCTCCGCGATGAAGGCTGGTGGCTCGTCGAGCCGCAAAGGCCATGCCATGGGGCGGGTATACTGCTTTTCGCCCCGAGGTCGCGCCACGTGGCGGACACGCCGGGGAGGGTCCGGCGATGACGCTCTTTGCCAACCCTGCCATGGGCCTCGCACAGGCAGGCGCAAAAATGCCCGCGCCCTTTGTCGGTTCATGTCGTTGCAGCTCGCGACCGAAAACAATTTCGCACTTCTCCATGGAATTGCTCTAATCCTGCCGTCACCCAAGCTTACCCGCCGGGCTATTGATCGATGCCGCACAACATCCTCGTCGCCGACGACGACCCGCATATCCGCGAGATCATCTGCTTCGCGCTGGAAAAGGCCGGCATGAAGACAGCCGCCGTCGCCAACGGAGCCGCGGCGCTCCAGGCGGTCGAGCAGCGCACGCCCGACCTCATCGTCCTCGATATCGGCATGCCGGAGATGGACGGGCTGGAGGTCTGCCGCAGGCTGAGGCAAAAATCCGACCTGCCGGTGCTGTTCTTGTCCGCGCGCGACGAGGAGATCGACCGGGTGCTCGGGCTGGAGATGGGCGGCGACGACTATGTGACCAAGCCGTTCAGCCCGCGCGAGCTGGTCGCCCGCGTCAACGTCATCCTGCGGCGGGCGCGGCCGGCCATTGTGGAAGAGGAAGCCGACGATCGGGAATTCGCGCATGGCAAGCTCATGCTCATCCCGGCAAGCCATGAAGCGAGCTTCGACGGCAAGCCGCTCACCCTGACGGCGATCGAATTCGCCATCCTGAAAGGCTTCCTCGCCCGGCCGCAACACGTGCTCGGCCGCGACGCGGTGATGGCCAATGCCTATGCCTCCAACATCCATGTCTCGGAACGCACGGTCGACAGCCACATCCGCAACGTGCGGGCCAAGCTGGCGGCGGTCGGCTGTCTCGATGCGATCGGGACGGTGCATGGCGTCGGCTTCCGGCTCGGCCGATGCGGTGGTTGAGCAAGGAAAGGTGGCGGCCGCGGCTTGCCACCGTCGTCATCGCCATCCTGATCGTGGTCATGGCGCTGCCGCTGGTCGGGCTGTTCTTCTTCCGGCTCTATGAGAACCAGCTGATCCGCCAGACCGAGGGAGAGCTCATCGCGCAGGGCGCTGTGGTCGCGGCCCTCTATGCCCAGGAGGTGCGCGCGGCCGGCATTCCCCAGGAAAGGCTGGGTTCGCCGATTTCGGCCGATCCGGCGAAGGACAACAACTATCCCTACGATCCGATCGAGCCGCGGCTCGACCTTGCCTCCGACGATGTCATGCCGATGCGTCCCGCGGCGCTTCCCGCCACCACCGACCCGGCCTTCGCCGCCATCGGGTCCCGGCTCGACGGCATTCTCGACCAAACGCAGAAAACGACGCTTGCCGGCTTCCGCCTGCTCGATCCGCATGGCGTGGTGATTGCCGGCGGCGACGAGGTCGGCCGGTCGCTTGGCGATGTCGAGGAGGTACGGACCGCGCTTTCGGGCCTCTATGCCAGCGAATTGCGCCTGAGGATCCCCGACCAGCCGGCGCCGCCGCTCTATTCGGTCAGCCGCGGCACCAGGGTGCGCGTCTTCGTCGCCATGCCGGTCGAGCTCGATGGCCGGGTCGCGGGCGTGGTCTATCTGTCGCGAACGCCGAACAACATCGTCAAGCACCTCTATGGCGAACGCGGCAAGGTGACGTTGGCGGCGATCACCATCGTCGGCGGCACGCTCTTGATCGCGCTGGTGTTCATCCGCACCGTCAGCCGGCCGATCTATGCGCTGATCGAGCGGACAAAGCGCATCGCCGCCGGCGATCGCGAGGCGATCAGGCCGCTCGCCCATCACGGCACGCGCGAGATGGCGGCGCTGTCGACGGCCTTCCTCGACATGGCGACCAAGCTGCAGGCGCGCTCCGATAGCATCCAGACCTTCGCCACCCATGTCTCGCATGAGCTGAAATCGCCGCTGACGGCGATCCAGGGCGCCGCGGAGCTGCTGCGCGATTCCGGCGGCGCGATGGATGAAGCCGAGCGCAAGCGATTCTCCAACAACATCGTCACCGATGCCGGACGGCTCAATCTCCTGGTGCGGCGGCTGCTCGACCTGGCGCGCGCCGAAAACCTGGAACCGAGCGGCGAAAGCACGACGCTTCATGCCGCCTTGGCATCCTTGCCTATCGACACAAGGCTGGAAGCGCGGCTTGAGGGCGGCGGCGACATCAGGCTCGGCATCTCGGCCGAGAATCTCGGCATCGTGCTCGCCAACCTCATCGACAATTCGGCAAGGCATGGCGCCCGACAGGTGGCGATCCACGCCTCGGCCTGCGGCGAGCGCGCGTCGGTCCGGATCGGCGACGACGGCGACGGCGTCTCGGCCGCCAACCGCGCCAGGATCTTCGAGCCGTTCTTCACCACAAGGCGGGAGTCCGGCGGCACCGGCATGGGCCTCGGCATCGTGCTGGCCCTCCTGAAAGCGCATGATGGCACGATCAGGCTGGTTGACTCCGAAGCCGGCACGCGCTTCGAGATCGATCTGCCGGTTGCGTGAGACGCGAGCGGCTTTCTACGCAATTCCGGGCGGATGCTTTCCCTGGAATTGCTCTGGATCGGAGAAAAAATGCGCTACGACATCGTCATCATCGGGGGAGCCATCGTCGGGTCCTCGGTTGCCTACTATTTGCGCGAGGAGGGCTTTACCGGCTCGATCGCGCTGATCGAGCGCGATCCGCAGTTTTCCCACGCGGCGACGACCTTGTCGCTCGCCTCGATCCGCCAGCAATTCTCGATCCCGGAAAACATCCGCCTGTCGCAGTTCACGCTGAAACTGTTCCGGCGGCTGAAAGAGACGTTCGGCGCCGATGCCGATATCGGCTTCCGCGAGGGTGGCTATCTCATCCTTGCCGGCGAGGCCGGGCTGCCGATCCTCAAGGCCAATCACGCGACACAGGTCGCCGAGGGCGCCGATATCCTGCTCGAGGACGCAGGGCAATTGGCGCGCCGCTTTCCCTGGCTGTCGGTCGAGGATGTTTACGCAGGCGCCTTTGGCCGCAGCGGCGAGGGCTGGTTCGATGCGCATGCGTTGCTGACGCTGTTCCGCAAGGCGCTGCGCGACAAGAAGATCGATTTCATCACGGCTTCCGCCACCGGCGTCAAGCGCGAGGGCAACCGAGTCACCGGCGTCAGCCTCGACAATGGCGAGACGCTCGAAGCCGGCATCGTCGTCAACGCCGCCGGGCCGAACGCCGGCAAGGTCGCGGCTTTCGCCGGGCTCGAGCTGCCGGTCGAGCCGCGCAAGCGTAACGTCTTCGTCTTCGAGGCGCGCGAGAAATATGCCGACATGCCGCTCCTGGTCGATCCAAGCGGCATCTATGTGCGGCCGGAAGGCTCGGTCTACCTCACCGGCGGCGCCGAGCCGGAGGAAGGCGATGTCGCGCCCGATCCGAAGGATTTCGACGTCAACTGGCCACTGTTCGAAGAGGTGATCTGGCCGACCTTGGCCACGCGCATTCCGGCTTTCGAGGCCATCAAGCCTACGCGCGCCTGGGTCGGGCATTACGACTACAACACGCTCGACCAGAACGCGGTGATCGGTCCGCATCCGGAGGTTACGAACTTCCTGTTCGCCAACGGCTTCTCCGGCCACGGCCTGCAGCAGGCGCCGGCGGTCGGCAAGTCGATCGCCGAGCTCATCGTGCATGGCGGCTACCGCACGGTGGACTGCAGGGCGTTCGGATATGAGCGAGTGGCCGAGGGACGGGCGTTCCGGGAGCTGAACGTCATCTGACAAACGGTCGCGTCGACCGACAGTGCATTGCCGAGCGCGTGCCCTCGTGCCGTGTTGTCGAAGATGCACCAGACCTCGGCGGCCGATGCGCTGATTTCGGCAAGCCGCTCGCCGATATCCCGAAGCTGATCGGCCTCGTAGTCCGAATAGTAGACGCGCGGCGCGCCATGAAAACGAAAATAGGCGAGCTCGCGCCAGCCGCCAGGCATGGCGGCGGCAGGCACGGGAGCAGGGTGGGCTGCAACGCGGCCAATGTGAAAGCGGTTCAGCAAGGTCTCGGCCTCGGGTTCGAACCAACTGGGGTGACGGGGTTCGCAGACCAGGCGTCGGTCGCTCTTTGCGCGCAGCATGGTGAAGAAGTTTTTGGCGGCTTCGGGTTCGAACCGCAGGCTGGGCGGCAGTTGAACCAGGAGCAGCGAAAGCTTGGCACCGAGCCCTGCGACCTGACCCAGGAAAACGTCCAGAAGATCATCGCAATCTTCCAGGCGGTGTTCATGCGTCACGGCTCTGGGGAGTTTTGCGGAAAAGCGAAAACGATCCGGGACGGAGCGCGCCCAGCGCTCATAGGTTTCCCGGCGATGCGGCTTGTTGAAGGACGAATTGATCTCCACGACCGGAAGCCGCGCCGCATAGCGTTCAAGCTGCGAACCGGCTGCCGGGAAGGAAGGTTTGTACACTGCCGGTATGCTCCATCCGGCGGTTCCCACGAGACAGCGGCTGTTCTTCATGCCCAAAATCTGGACAGGCAGGATTGCGGGTCAAGGGAGAGCTTCAGGCCGTCTGCCGCGCGTCGAGATAGGCCTGCAGCCACCCAAGCACCCGCGCCCAGCCTTCAGCATGCTCCGCTGCGGCGTCGGGGAAACCCGCGAAGCCGCCATGGCAGACGGTGAGCCGCGTGCTGCCGGCGATCGGCTCCAGCAGATAGGCGACCGTCGTGTCCTTACGGCCGAGCGTCGGATGGTCCCAGCCGTAACGCCTTGTCTGCACAATTCGGCGCGGCATTTCGATTTCGAGAAACTCTCCGCCCACGGGCAGGCGCCTGCCGTCAGCGGTTCGCACCGTGACACGCCAGCTTCCGCCGACGCGCAGATCGGCGTTCCAGCCGGCCATGCAGTAGGTTTCGGGGGAACCCCACCAGCGCTCGACCTCCCGAGTGGCCAGCGCGGCAATGACCCGGTCCGGCGAGGCGGGAAGCTCGGACGAGGCCATGACCGTGTCGGCGTTCGCCATAGCTTGGGGCAAGGTCAGTTGCAGCATTGCGTGCACCTCCGGCAAATTGTCTCGGAACAATCGTTCATGCCTTTGAGGGCGGACGCTCGAAACCCTTGCCGGTTTCGAGCAGGCTCTTGAGGCTCGCCAGCACCAGCGGCCAGCCCTTGGCGACGTTCGGGATCAGCCTGTGCGGGCCGTCGGCCTCGTGGACGACGGCGAGCTTCATCAATTCGCCGTCCGGCTCGATGGTGAAGGTGCAGCGCGTGTAGCCGTCCTCCTTCACCTCGGGCAGCCATTCGTTGCGCCATTTGATGACGAGGCGTTTCGGCGGGTCGATCTCGAGGATCTCGCCGGAGTCGGCGATGCGCCCGTCAGGGAAGACCAGCTTCCAGCTCGAGCCGACCTTCCAGTCGCTCTCCTGATGGGAGCAAAGGAAGAACTGCCGGTTGAACTCCGGATCGGTCAGCGCCTGCCAAAGTTTTTCAGGCGTCGTGCGGATGTAGGTGACATAGACAAAACTGTTCTCGCTCACGGCTCTTCCCTTTCCAGGCGTTGTGTCAGGTCGCTGAGGGCAGCAAGCCGCCCCCGCTCGAACTTGCCGATCCACCGCTCGGCGATCTCGTTGATCGGAACGGGATTGAGGTAGTGCTCCTTCTCGCGGCCCCGGCGCATGGTGGTGACGAGGTTCGCCTCCTCGAGGATCGCGAGGTGCTTGGTCACCGCCTGGCGCGTCATCTCCATGTTTTCGCAGAGCGCGTTCAGTGTCTGCCCGTTCCTTGCATGGAGGCTGTCCAGCAATTGCCGGCGGGTCGGGTCGGCCAAAGCGCGAAAGACGGCATCCATGCTCATGTCATTAATATGCAATCATTTGGTTGCATGTCAAGCTCAAAAGAATTGGCGACTGCAGCCCATGAGATCGTCAGCAGGTCAGCGCTTGCGGGAGAACCAGAAGGCGTCGGTCATGCGTGTCATGCCGATGCGCTCGTAGAAGCCGACGGCGTCGGGCATCGAGATCAGGCTGATGGCGACCGAAGGGCCGAGCCGGCGCTGCGCCTCGTCCATCAGGCCCTTGCCGACGCCGAGCCCTTGCGCCGCCTTCGAGACAGCGAGGTCGGAAATGTAGCAGACCCAGGAGAAATCGGTCATGCCGCGCGCGACGCCGACCAGTTGCCGGTCCGGCCGGTCGAGCCGTGCGGTCAGCACCAGATTGGCGTTGTCCAGCATGGTTTGCAGCCGGGCCCCGTCATCGACGGGCCGTACCTTGCCGAGGCCGGAGTCGACCAGCACGCGGCGGAATTCGGCGACATCGAGGGCGGGCTCGCTGGCGTAAAGGACTTTGGAAGGATCAGCCATGGCCGCAGATTGCACCAGCCGGTCAGGATTTCGAAGCCGTTTTGAGGTGTTCCAGCTTCGACACGCATGCCGTACCCGATTATGGCCCAAGGCCCGCGCACGAACAGTTGCCTTCCATTTACCGTCGGCTTTGTGTAAACCGTCCGGCAAAATTCCCCGCAAGCCACGAAGAAGACGGGCAAGGACCATGGATAAATTCACCAAGCTCACCGGCGTCGCCGCGCCGATGCCGATCGTCAATGTCGACACCGACATGATCATCCCGAAGGATTATCTCAAGACGATCAAGCGCACCGGGCTCGGCACCGGGCTATTCGCCGAGATGCGCTACAATGAGGACGGTTCGGAGAACCCGGATTTCGTGCTCAACAAGCCGGCCTACCGCAAGGCGCAGATCCTGGTCGCCGGCGACAATTTCGGCTGCGGCTCGAGCCGCGAGCATGCGCCCTGGGCGCTGCTCGATTTCGGCATCCGTTGCGTGATCTCGACCTCGTTCGCCGACATCTTCTACAACAATTGCTTCAAGAACGGCATCCTGCCGATCGTGGTCAGCCCGGAAGACCTCGACAAGCTGATGGACGACGCTTCGCGCGGCTCCAATGCGACGCTGTCGATCGACCTTGAGGCGAAGGAAATCCGCGGGCCGGATGGCGGCGTGGTCAAATTCGACCTCGACGATTTCAAGCGTCACTGCCTCTTGAACGGCCTCGACGATATCGGGCTGACCATGGAGAAGGCCAGCGCCATCGCGTCCTTCGAGAAGAAGAACGCCGAGCTGCGCCCCTGGGCCTGAGAGACCGTTTGGAAATCTACTCCGGCGGCCATCTGATGGTGGTTTCTGCGCTTCCGGTGCTCACGGACCTGAATGTCCGCTCCGCTCCGGTTCTCGAAACCACCACCATATGACTCGCCGGAGCGAATTTCGAAACAGTCTCTGAGCGGCACGGCTTCAAATCGATAAGCCCGCCCCTTGCCGGTTGGGCTCGCGCGGCTGAATGGAGGGACAGTCATGACACGCTCGCTTCTGGCTGCTTCGGTGGCAATCCTTCTCGCCGCGATCGGCGCCAATGCGCAAACCACCGCGCCGGCCACGCAGCCGACGCCCGCCGCGTCCGACCAGCCGGCTGCCGATCAGGGTGCGGCCGACCAGGGGTCGGGCAGCGACCAGGCCGCGCCGGATGACGATAAGCAGGCGCCGATCCCGTTCGAGGGCGGGCAGCTCACCATCACGCAGCCGGAGCAGGACGGCGAGAAGGTGCTTGCCTATGACGGCAAGCAGCTGGCCAGCAATTACGACGTCTTTTTCGACAAGATCGTCAAGATCGGC
Source organism: Mesorhizobium sp. B4-1-3 (assembly GCF_006439355.1). GTDB lineage: Bacteria > Pseudomonadota > Alphaproteobacteria > Rhizobiales > Rhizobiaceae > Mesorhizobium. Next base: position 46,824 of record NZ_VFTG01000008.1, on the reverse strand, counting down.
GACGTCAACGTGGCGCTGGTCGATGTCGGCGACGGCGGCAACCAGTGCGGCCCGGCCAAGGTCATCGTCTGGAAGAAGGACGGCGAGATACAGACCACCACCGTCGAGCAGGACGAATGCGGCGCGCCGCCGGCAGCAGTCTCCGACAGCGCCATCTATTTCGTGCCCTACCTGCTGCCGGGACAGACACGGCCGGCGCTGCAATGGTCGCCCACCGCAGGGCTCACGACATCCGGCACTCTGACCTACACGCCGGAGCCCGGCACCGACTGGAAGGATGTCGATCCATCGAAACTGGACAACATCATCGACGCCTTCCACAACGAGGCCGTCTATAAGGCCGGACAGGCGCTGCTGGGCAGCGACATGCCCGACATGGCGACCAGCCTGCTGGTCGGCGGCGGCACCGAAAAGACGGCGTCCGGCGCCTTCTACGCCACCGGCTGCGTGCCGCATGACTGCGGCGGCAATGACGGCTTCATGGCCGTCGATCCGGCCAAGCAGAAGGTCTATTTCGCCCGCCGCGGCGACAATGGCGAGCCGCAGGCCTGGCCGCCGCTGAAGGATTGGCCGGCGGACGTCAAGAAGGCTTATGACGACGCGCAAGGGTCGGGAAATTAAGCCCACTTCTGCCGGGCCGCGATCCTTCGCGCCCCCCTCTGTCCTGCCGCACATCTCCCCCACAAGAGGGGAGATTGGCAGTTTCGGCGCCCTGCTTATTCTGCGATGCTGGCGATTGGCGAAAGCCGGCGCGACGTCTGATCTCCCCCCTCGTGGGGGATGTCCGGCAGGGCAGAGGGGGGCGCTGTCCCGCCAGCGTTGTGTTGTCTGGCTCACGACCCAGTCGCGGATGCATATCAAAATGGTCGAAACAATCCGTGAGGCCCCATGCGCAAGCTCATCTCCACCGGCTCCCCCTTCGAGAAGACCGCCGGCTATTCGCGCGCGGTGGTGCAGGGCGACTGGTGCTTCGTCTCCGGCACGACCGGCTACGACTATGCCACGATGACCATGCCGGAAACCGTCGAAGCGCAAACGCGCAACTGCCTCGCAACAATCGCCAAGGCGCTGGCCGAGGGCGGCTTCGACATGGCCGATGTGGTGCGGGCGCATTACTACATCACCGACCAGGCCCATGTTGACGTGGTCTTCCCGATCCTCGGCGAGGCGTTCGGCGACATCCGCCCGGCGGCGACGATGATCGTGTGCCAGCTCAACAAGCCGGAGATGAAGATCGAAATCGAGGTGACGGCACTGCGGCGCACGGCATAGGGTGGCCGTTGCGGCAATGCGGAGGGCCCCCGGACACGCAAAGGCAAGGAGCGGCTTATGGTGAAGGTCAGGCGCATCGTCGCCAATATCGAAACACCCGACATTGCGGCGGCCAAGCGCTTTTACCAGGACGTGCTTGGACTTGATGTCCTCATGGATCAAGGCTGGATCCTCACTTGCGGCTCGGCCGAGACAATGACGGTGCAGGTGAGCTTCATGGCCGAGGGCGGGTCAGGCACGCCGGTGCCGGACCTGTCGATCGAGGTCGACGATGTGGACGCGGCGCTCGCGGGTATGAAGAAGGCCGGCTTCGCCGTCGAATACGGCCCGGCCGACGAACCCTGGGGCGTGCGGCGTTTCTATGTGCGCGATCCGTTCGGGCGGCTGGTGAATATTCTGTCGCATCGGTAGCTAGGGTTCCTCGCCCCATGAAGTGGGGAGAGGTGGCTCGGCAAAGCCGAGACGGAGAGGGGAGCGTCCTACGAAGGCCGCCTCTCCGTCCGCTTCGCAGACACCTCTCCCCCGCCTCTGGCGGGGGAGAGGAACCGGTGCCACGCCAGACGGGCCTCGCAATGCCCCGCCATCCTCTTGCGCACCGGGCGTTCGCCGTTTAGCAAGACGCCGGCCGCACAGCGCCGCGCGCCTCTTCGGCGCGCAAGGGACGCTGTGCAAATAGAAACTCATTCTCTCCCGGGACGGTTCTCCATGGCTTCGAAAAATCTCTTCCTGCTCGCCGGCGACGGCATCGGCCCCGAGGCGATGGCCGAGGTGAAGAAGCTGATCAAGGCCATGAACGACAAGCTCGGCAGCGGCTTCGCCACTGACGAGGGCCTGGTCGGCGGCTGCGCTTACGACGCGCATGGCGCGGCGATCTCGGATGCCGACATGGAAAAGGCGATGGCGGCGGATGCCGTGCTGTTCGGCGCCGTCGGCGGGCCGAAATGGGATGCCGTGCCTTACGAGGTGCGCCCCGAGGCAGGGCTCTTGCGCCTGCGCAAGGACATGGAGCTGTTCGCCAATCTCAGGCCCGCGATCTGCTACCCGGCGCTGGCCGCCTCTTCCTCGCTAAAGCAGGAGGTGGTCGAGGGCCTCGACATATTGATCGTGCGCGAGCTCACCGGCGGCGTCTATTTCGGCGAGCCGAAGCAGATCATCGATCTCGGCAACGGCCAGAAGCGCGGCATCGACACCCAGGTCTACGATACGTTCGAGATCGAGCGCATCTCCGGCGTCGCCTTCGAGCTCGCGCGGACCCGTCGCAACCATGTGACATCCATGGAAAAGCGCAACGTCATGAAGTCGGGCGTTTTGTGGAACGAGGTGGTCAGCCAGACGCACAAGGCGCGGTACTCCGATGTGAAGCTCGACCACATGCTGGCGGACGCCGGCGGCATGCAGCTGGTGCGCTGGCCGAAGCAGTTCGACGTGATCGTTACCGACAATCTGTTCGGCGACATGCTCTCCGACATCGCCGCCATGCTCACCGGCTCGATCGGCATGCTGCCTTCGGCTTCGCTCGGCGCGCCGGATGCCAAGACCAAGAAGCGCAAGGCGCTCTACGAGCCGGTGCACGGCTCAGCGCCCGACATCGCCGGCAAGGGCATCGCCAACCCGATCGCCATGATCGCCTCCTTCGCCATGTGCCTGCGCTATTCCTTCGGCATGGTGGCGGAAGCCGACAGGCTCGAAGCGGCCATCGCCGCCGTGCTCGACGACGGCCTGCGCACCAAGGACATTTTCTCCGCGGGCATGAAGGAAGTCGGCACCACCGAGATGGGTGACGCCATTATCGCCAAGTTCCTGGGGTGATCGTATGACAGTCGACATTCGCTGGGCGAGGGTCGACGATGCCGAAGCGCTCGCCACCCTGCTTTGCGCGATGGCGGCGCACTACCGGCAGGCGCCGCTCGATCACAGCCGGGCGGCGGCCACCACTCGGCAATGGCTTGGCGATGAGAGCCCGGCCTATCCGCATTTCGCCTTGGCCTTCGTGGGTGGCGAGGTGGCCGGGCTCGCCTCGGTCGCGATCGCCCATCCGGGCATCGATCTCGAAAGGCTGATGTTCCTGAAGGATCTGTTCGTGCGCGACAGCGCCCGTGACAAGGGCATTGGCCGAGCGCTCGTCGGCTTTCTCGCCGCCTACTGCCTCATGAAGGGCATCGGCCGCATCGACCTCACGACCGAAGACTGGAACGAGGGCGCGCTGCGCTTCTACGACCGGCTCGGCGCCGAGCGCCACAGCCAGAAGGTTTTTCTGCGACTGACCGGGCCGGCGCTCAGGGCCATAGCCGACGATTAAGCCGGCCGCTTCTTCGCCTTCTTGTGCTTGGCTGGTCCGGCCTTGTCGAATTTCGGCTTGCCCGGTTTGCCGGCCCAAGGCTTTGCCTCGAAGGCCGGGCGCTGATCGGCTGGCGCGCGCTTCTCGAATTTCGGCTTGCGGACGCCTTCGGGCGCACCCTGGTCGAAAGGCCGCTTGCCGCGATGCGGTTTCTTGTCCGGCTTCGGCGGCTGGTAGCCGGCGCGCGACAGGTCCGGCGTGCCGTCGATGCGCCGGACCGCGATGCTGCCCTGCAGCTTGCGGTCAGGGCCGATCGCGGCGACGAAGCGGTCGGCCCAGTCGGCGGCGATCTGGACGAAGGTCTCTTCCGGCTGCATCTTGATGGCGCCGATTTCGCGCTTGGACATGCCGGCGGTGCGGCACAGCATCGGGATCAGCCAGCGCGGCTCGGCATTCTGCCGGCGTCCGACCGAAAGCGAGAACCAGACGCTGTCGCCGAAATCGTCGCGGCGAGCGGGTGCTTCTTCGCGGCGCGCGAACTTCTCCTTCGACGGCGCGAAGGGTGCGACGTCGATCAAATCTTCGGGCGCCGACCGGCTTCCGCGGCAAAGCCGCACGAAGGCTGCGGCCACCAGCTCGGCGCCGTGTCGTTCCAGGAGCGCCGCGGCGAAGTCGCGCTCCTCGTCCTTCACCGGCTCGCCGAAGGAAGGATCGGCCAGGATGCGCTCGTCATCGCGCCGCAGCACCTCGTCGGCCGAGGGCGGGCTCGCCCAGGCCGCGGTCAGGCCGGCATTGGCGAGCAGCCGCTCGGCGCGCCGGTGGGCGTTGCCCGGTACGATCAGCGCGCTCACCCCTTTTCGCCCGGCGCGGCCGGTGCGGCCGCTGCGATGCAGCAGCGTCTCAGGGTTGCTGGGCAGGTCGGCGTGGATGACGAGATCGAGATTGGGCAGATCGATGCCGCGCGCGGCGACGTCCGTGGCGATGCAGACCTTGGCGCGGCCGTCGCGCATGGCCTGCAGGGCGTGGCTGCGCTCGTTCTGGCTGAGCTCGCCGGAGAGCGCCACGACGGCAAAATTGCGGTTGTTGAAGCGCGCGGTGAGATGGTTGACGGCGGCGCGAGTGTTGCAGAACACCATCGCATTCGCCGCTTCGTAATAGCGCAGCACGTTGATGATGGCGTTCTCGCGATCGGCGGGCGCGACGGACAGCGCCCGGTATTCGATGTCGAGATGCTGCTTTTCCTCGCCGCCGGCCGAGATGCGCACGGCGTCGCGCTGGTAACTCTTCGCCAGCGTGGCGATGGAACGCGGCACGGTGGCGGAAAACATCAGCGTGCGGCGCCCCGCCGGCCCTGCATCGAGGATGAACTCGAGGTCCTCGCGGAAGCCCAGATCGAGCATCTCGTCGGCTTCGTCCAGCACCACGGCCTTCAGCGCCGACATCTCGAGCGCGCCGCGCGTGATGTGGTCGCGCAGCCGGCCCGGCGTGCCGACGACGATATGGGCGCCGCGCTCCAGCGCGCGCCGCTCGGTGCGCATGTCCATGCCGCCGACGCAGGAGGCGATATGCGCGCCGGTCAGCTCGTAAAGCCATTCCAGCTCGCGCCGCACCTGCAGCGCCAGCTCGCGCGTCGGCGCCACAACCAGGCCCAACGGCGCTCCGGCGTCGCCGAAGCGCTCAGCGCCGCCAAGCAGGGTCGGCGCCACGGCGAGGCCGAAAGCGACGGTCTTGCCGGACCCGGTCTGCGCCGAAACCAGCGCGTCGGCCTCTCCGAGCTCCGGCCCAAGCACCGCCTTCTGCACCGGCGTCAGCGCCGAATAACCGCGCTTTTCCAGCGCCTGAGCCAGCGCAGGAACAATCGTTTCGAAACTCGACATTTTCTTCTTTCGGAATTCGGGGTTCTGCGCTCGTCATGGAGCACAAGGCCGGCACTGCGTCAGCCAAACGAAATTTGCGCCGTTCGTACTTGCTACAGCCGCCGTTGTACAGAGCAGACGACAGCGCCTTTCCCTTCTCGCCTGGTGGGAGAAGGTGTCGCCGAAGGCGACGGATGAGGGGTGCTCCAGGGAAAGCCAGCGTCTCACTCCGCTGGAACGCCCTCATCCGTCTCGGCGCTGCGCGCCGATCCACCTTCTCCCACAAGGAGAGAAGGAGAGGCGCTACGCCAATTGACTCTTCGGCCAAACCGCGTAAAAGCCCGCGTCGAACGGGATGGTTTTCCGATGCGCGGCCTTTCGATGGCTCTTCTTGCATTCGACTCCCCCAGCCACAATGTAAGGCATTGGGCTGGGCGCTTAGACGCGTCCGTCCGTTCCAGCAAAATCCCATTCTTGGCCAAGAAAACCGGCAAAACCACCACCAAAACGGTGTGATTCCCTTGGCCTAACCACCCTCTCCCGGGTACGGCCCGGGGGGCGAAACCCGCATGAGGCCGGCGGGTTTTCTCCAACAACCAAGCGGAGAGGGACAGGAGATATCAGATGAGTTTCAAGGTTGCGGTAGTCGGCGCCACGGGCAATGTGGGCCGCGAAATGCTCAACATTCTGGACGAGCGCGGCTTCCCGGTGAGCGAGGTCGTGGCGCTGGCCTCGCGGCGCAGCCAGGGCACCGAAGTGTCCTTCGGCGACCGCACACTGAAGGTCAAGGCGCTCGACCAGTATGATTTTTCCGACACCGACATCTGCGTCATGTCGGCGGGCGGCAACGTGTCGAAGGAATGGTCGCCCAAGATCGGCAAGCAGGGCTGCGTCGTCATCGATAATTCGTCGGCCTTCCGCTACGATCAGGACGTGCCGCTGATCGTGCCGGAAGTGAACCCGGACGCGATCTCGCTGTTCTCGCGCAAGAATATCATCGCCAATCCGAACTGCTCGACGGCGCAGCTCGTGGTGGCGCTGAAGCCGCTGCATGACGCCGCCACCATCAAACGCGTCGTCGTCGCCACCTACCAGTCGGTCTCCGGCGCAGGCAAGGAAGGCATGGACGAGCTCTTCACCCAGACCCGCGCGGTGTTCGTCGCCGACCAGGTCGACGTCAAGAAGTTCGCCAAGCGCATCGCCTTCAACGTCATCCCGCATATCGACGTCTTCCTCGATGACGGCTTCACCAAGGAAGAGTGGAAGATGGTGGCCGAGACCAAGAAGATGCTCGACCCCAAGATCAAGCTGACGGCGACCTGCGTGCGCGTGCCGGTGTTCATCGGCCATTCGGAAGCGGTCAACATCGAGTTCGAAAAGCCGATCACGGCTGACGAGGCGCGCGAGATCCTGCGCGAGGCGCCTGGATGCCAGGTGCTCGATAAGCGCGAGAACGGCGGCTACATCACGCCGCTGGAATCGGCCGGCGAGGACGCCACCTTCATCTCGCGCATCCGCGAGGATTCCACCGTCGACAACGGCCTGTCGATGTGGGTCGTCTCCGACAATCTGCGCAAGGGCGCGGCGCTGAACGCTGTGCAGATCGCCGAGCTCCTGGTCGAGCGCGGCCTGATCCAGCCGAAGAAGAAGGCGGCTTAATTTCGCTCACGGGCCGCACCGCCGCTGCTGCGGCTGGCCCTGCGCGGGCGCGCCGGAAAGCCGGCGGCCTGCGGTCGCATGCTCGGCCTGCGGCCGAGGCGCTTCTTCCTTCTCCCCGTTCAACGGGGAGAAGGTGCCCGAAGGGCGGATGAGGGGCAGCGCCGGCCTATGGACGATCGCACCAAAGTTATCCTACGCCCAGCCACAAGCTCGGACGCCGCCGCCGTCGCAATCACGATGCGCGCGTCGCTCAATGCCCTCAGCTGGATGCCGGTCCTGCACACGCCTGAGGAAGACCTCTTCTTCATCCGCGATATCCTGCTGCCCAATCAGCAGGTGACGGTCGCCATCGCCGACGGCCGCATCGTCGGCTTCATCGCCATCGGCGGCGAATGGGTCGAGCAGCTCTATCTCGATCCGGCCTGGACCGGGCAAGGCATCGGCAGCCGGCTGCTTGCCCAAGCCACCACCGGCATGCCGGTGGTCAAGCTCCATTGCTTCCAGGCCAATACCGGCGCGCGACGCTTCTACGAACGCCATGGCTTTCGCGCCGAAGCCTTCGGCGACGGCTCGACCAATGAGGAAGGCTTGCCGGATGTTCTCTATGTGCTCAGGCGCTGAAGTCAGTCACCGCTTGCCGCGCCAGCTGCTGCAATATCGCCAACGCCTCTTCGGCCCTATCAGCCGGCACGAACAGATGGTCGTAATAGAAGGCCGAGACCGGATTGACGCCCATGCCGGCTGCCGCCAGCTTCGCGGTGATCGCGGCAAGAAAGCCGACGGCTTCCAGCGAGGAGTGGATGTCGAGCGTGATCATCCGGCAGCGGAACGTGCCGGCAAGGCCGGCGGCCTTCGCCTGTCTCTCGGCCAGGATCAGCGTCATGCCCTCGCGCTCGATGAAGCGCATGACCGGCTCCGCGCCTTCCGGCAAGTTTGCGCCGAGCGGCAAGGTCGCGAAGACATAGGTTTCCGGTTGAAGCCGCGGCGTCATCGATGCCAGCAGCTTTTGCAGGTCCGTCTCGCCGCTCATGGTTTTGCTTCCCCCGGGGATGCGCGTGGCGCTGTTCTCCTGTCTTGACCCAATTCCGGACGCATGGCTACGGCGAAGGCGCCGAGCTCAACCGCTTATACCTTTCCTGGAAATTGCTTAAAGGAGGACGTCCCGGAACATGTTCCTGGCCCTCAGGCTGGATCAGCTGCCGTTTGCGGGTGTCCCAAGGGTGGTCCGGTAATTTCCATGTCGAACTCGGTCGCAATCGCCTTGATTGCGGCCACGTCTCGCGGAATCTCCAGTCCCTGCGCGGCAACCGCCGGGAAAAAGCCTTCGAGACCCCCCGGGGACAGAATGGCGATCCATCGAGCACGCTCGACGACGACGAAGGTGTGCTCGACGCCAGCGGGAATGTGGAAGATTTCTCCGGCGCTGCGTTCGCAGGCTTCCCCGGCACGCCAGAAGCGCAGCCGCCCTTGGAGAACGACGAAGACTTCGTCGGATTTGGGGTGGCGATGGCGCGGCGGTCCGTCGCCCGGGCCAGCATCGGATGCAAATGCCCCGAGCTTCCCGCCGGTCTCGCGCGCCATCAGCAGCGTTTCGTAATGCGTACCATTCCAGTCGGTTTGAGTACCAGGTGCTGCCCGCGTTTGCATCTTTCACCACATGTGGTTGATGTGAAGCTTGATGGCGTCACGATAGCTACACACTGGCCTCAGGCGATCGCCTCGTATGAACATATGAGATGCGGCGGGGAATGGTTGTCAGTGAAGCCGGCTTCCGGCAAACTGCAAATCCCTTCAGGCGAGGGAGCGGTGACATCCGGCACACATGCACGACTTCGACGGCATGGTGGGGCAGATCTACGATGCGGCGGTCGAACCCGGCCGCTGGCCGCAGGTTCTCGAGACGCTGTCCGATTTCCTCGAAGGCGCCGCCACCAAGCTCACGTTCCAGAACACAAGGACGTTGCGAAGCGAAGCGAATTCGGTGCGCATGCCTCCCGAGGCGGACCTCACCTATGCGCGGTACTACTACAAGACCAATGTGTTCCTGCCGCGCATCGCCAGGCTGCGCGCCGGCACACTGATCCCGATCTGGGACCTCCTGCCGCGCGAGGTCTACCGGCGCTCCGAATTCTATAACGACTTCTGCCGGCCCGGCGACATGTGCCACTCGATCGGAGTCGTGCTGGCCAACGAGCCGGACACGCGCGTCGTGTTCACCTGCGGACGCGCCGAGACGACAGGAGAGTTCGAGCCCGAGCACCTCGACCGGTTGCGCCGTATCGGGCCGCATCTGGTCCGCGCGGCGAGCGTGGGATTGCGCCTATCGCGTTCGGAGATCGCCAGGAGTGCCAATGTCGAGGCGCTCGATCGCGTCGCCCAAGGCGTGCTGATCGTGGCGGCAAGCGGCGAGGTCCTGTTCGCCAACCGGACGGCCGAAGCGCTGCTCACTGAAGCCGACGGAATCAGGATGGAGAAATCGGCGCTGCGCGCAGCCAGGCGCGCGGATGCCGCACAATTCCAGCGGTTGATCGCCACGGCCGCGGAACGGTCGGACACCGCGGGCGGCGTGATGGCGCTCGCGCGGCCGCCGCCGCGACGGTCGCTGAGCGTGCTGGTGGCGCCGCTGAAGATCGAGTCGTCCTGGTTCGTGGCCGGCCGGCCCGCCGCGATCGTGTTCGTGGCCGATCCGGACAGCGCGCCGCGGACCGTGCAGGGCCAGTTGCGCAAACTCTATCGGCTGACCCCGGCAGAGGCGGCCGTGGCCATAGCGATCGCCCGCGGCGAAGGTCTGCAGGCGGCCGCAGACGAGCTCGGCATCAGCCTGACCACCGCGCGCACCCACCTGCAGCACGTGTTCGAGAAGACCGAGACGCGGCGGCAGGCGGAGCTGGTGCGCCTCATCGCGGCGAGTGGCGTTTACGAGCGGTTGACGGAACCTGCGCCGGAAAGAATCCGGACCCTGTAGGATCGCGGTCCCATTGCGAGTCCTTGGTTCGACCTCAGCAAAGGGATCGAACCATCAGGAGGAAACATCCATGAGCATTTCCGAAACTGCGCCGGCTTCCAAAGGCGCCCTATGGCTCGGGCGCGCGCTCAGCGCCGTCGTGGTCCTGTTCATGATCTTCGACGGCGTCATCAAGCTGCCGCCGCTCGATATCGTCACCCAGACGATGACCGAGCTCGGCTGGCCGGGCGATGCCAATGTCGCGCGTCTGATCGGCGTCATCGGGCTGGTCTCGACCGCCCTCTATGCCATCCCGCGCACCTCCGTGCTCGGCGCCATCCTGCTCACCGCCTATATGGGCGGCGCGATTTCGACGCATGTGCGGATCGGCAATCCGCTCTTCTCGCACACGCTGTTCGGCGTCTATCTCGGCGTTGTCCTGTGGGGCGGGCTCTATCTGCGCGACCCGAGGGTACGCGCGCTGATCCCGTTCAGCTGATAGATCTGGCCAGGCGCAGCCCGTAATTTTGGTTCTTCTTGGATCAAATTAGCCGTCTGTGAGTTTATGCGATGGCGGCGAGGACGGCGATCCGCGTGAGAGAGGAACGATTATGAAGAAAGCAATTACCATCCTGGTGCTGACGATGGCCTTGGGCGCCTGCTCGCAGACCGAAAAAGGTGCGGCGATCGGCGGCCTGGGCGGCGCGGCGGTCGGCGCGGCCGTCGCGGGTAATCCGGTCCAAGGCGCGGTGGTAGGGGGCGCCGTTGGCGCGGTCGCCGGCGCATTGATCGGCCATGCCAGCGAGGCCGGCCAGTGCCGCTACCGCGACCGTTACGGGCGCGTCTACGTGGCCCGCTGTCCGTCCGGCTATTGAGGCAACAAGCGAACCAAAAGAAAACGGCGGGCCCATGCCCGCCGTTTTTGTAAGCGAAAGGCCGTGGTTACTCGGCGGTGGCGGCTCCAGCCTCGGCCGGCGCGGCGGTCGCGGCTGCTGCTGCCGCAGCGGCGTCTTCCTGGGCTTTCTTCAGAAGCGCGGCGCGTTCCTGCGCCTTCTTGCCGGGCAGGGCCTTTGTCGGGTTCGAGCGGGTTTCGCGCTTGGCAAGACCGGCTTCGTCGAGGAAGCGCAGCACGCGGTCGGTCGGCTGAGCGCCGTGCGACAGCCAGTGCTTGACGCGCTCGGCGTCAACCTTGACGCGCTCGCCGTCCTTCGGCAGCAGCGGGTTCCAGGAACCCAGCGACTCGATGAAACGGCCGTCGCGCGGCGAACGGGCGTCGGCAACGACGACGTGGTAGTAAGGACGCTTCTTCGAGCCCGCGCGGGCCAGTCTGATCTTCAGTGCCATTCTTTTCTCCTAAAAGCTCTGATTTCGTTGATCTGGTTTGCGGCTATTCAGCCGGTTTTTGCAGCGCCGTTATTGGCGGCGTCTTTAGTAGCGCCGCTGCTCGAAGCGGCGATCTGTTCGTGATGCCGGATCACCTCGCGGATGACGAAGTTCAGGAACTTCTCCGCGAAATCCGGATCGAGGTTCGCATCCTTCGCCAGCTGGCGAAGGCGGGCGATTTGCTGCTGCTCGCGCGACGGGTCGGCGGGCGGCAGGCCATGCTCGGCCTTGAGCACGCCGACCGCCTTGGTGCAGCGGAAGCGTTCGGCCAGCATATGGATGAGGGCGGCGTCGATGTTGTCGATCGAGGCGCGGTAGCCGGCCAGGATGGCGCGTGCGTCGGCCATGTCTTTCTCCTCGTTCATCGCCCCCTCACTTCTTCTTACCGAGGCCGGGCAGCCCGCCGCCGCCCAGTCCGGGAAGACCTGGAAGCTTCATGCCGCCGGGCAGGCCCGGCAGCCCGCCGCCGCTGGGAAGTCCGCCGGGCAAGCCGCCCGGCAGGCCCTTGCCGAGACCGGCGGCCTGCGCCTGCTTCTGCAGGGCCTCGAGCTGCTTGGGGTCCATCTTCGAAAGGTCCGGCATGCCGCCGCCCGGCATCATGCCGCCAAGGCCCATCTTGGAGGCGAGGCCGCCCATCATGCCGCGCATGAGGCCGCCGCCTTTGCCCTTGCCGCCCATCGCCTTCATCATGTCGGCCATGCCGCGATGCATCTTCAAGAGCTTGTTGATCTCGGCCGCATCGGTGCCTGAGCCGGCGGCGATGCGCTTCTTGCGCGAGTGCTTCAGGATATCGGGGTTGGCGCGCTCGGCCTTGGTCATCGAGGAGATGATGGCGAGCTGCCGGCGGAACATCTTGTCGTCGAAGCCGGCGGCGGCAAGCTGGTCCTTCATCTTGCCCATGCCGGGCATCATGCCCATGATGCCGCCCATGCCGCCCATCTTCGACATCTGCTGAAGCTGCTGGGCGAGGTCGTTCAGGTCGAACTTGCCCGACTGCATCTTCCTGGCCATCGCTGCCGCCTGCTCGGCGTCAATGGTCTCGGCGGCCTTCTCGACGAGCGAGACGATGTCGCCCATGCCGAGGATGCGGTCGGCGATGCGCTTGGGATGGAATTCCTCCAGCCCGTCCATCTTTTCGCCGGTGCCGATGAGCTTGATCGGCTTGCCGGTGACGGCGCGCATGGAAAGCGCCGCGCCGCCGCGGCCGTCGCCGTCCATGCGGGTGAGCACCAGGCCGGTGATGCCGACACGTTCGTCGAAGCTTTTCGCCAGATTGACGGCGTCCTGGCCGGTCAGCGAGTCGGCGACCAGCAGGATCTCGTGCGGGCTCGACACCTTCTTGATATCGGCCATCTCGACCATTAGCGGTTCGTCGATATGGGTGCGGCCGGCGGTGTCGAGGATGACGACGTCATGGCCGCCGAGCCTCGCGGCCTGCACGGCGCGCTTGGCGATGTCGACCGGGCTCTGGCCGGCGATGATCGGCAACGTTGCGACCTTGGTCTGCTCGCCGAGCTGGCGCAACTGCTCCTGCGCGGCCGGCCGCCGCGTGTCGAGCGAGGCCATCAGGACCTTCTTGTTCTGCCGCTCGGTCAGCCGCTTGGCGATCTTCGCCGAGGTGGTGGTCTTGCCGGAGCCCTGCAGGCCGACCATCATGACGACGACGGGCGCCGGCGCGTTGAGGTCGATGGCGACGCCCTCGGCGCCCAGCATGTCGACCAGCTCGTCATGGACGATCTTGACGACCATCTGCCCGGGCTTGATCGACTTCAGCACCGCGGCGCCGACCGCCTTCTCGCGCACCTTGTCCGTGAAGGAGCGCACCACTTCCAACGCGACGTCGGCCTCGAGCAGCGCACGGCGCACTTCGCGCAGAGCCGCCGAGACATCCGCCTCGGACAATGCGCCGCGACCGGTCAGGCCGTTCAGGATGGAGCCAAGACGCTCCTGGAGGGATTCAAACATCTGCGGTCCTTGATCTCGGTTCGGGTCGAACCGAGAGGTAGTGCGTTCGCGCCGGGTCGCCAAGCAAAAGCGCAAAGCCCAAAAGCACCCGGGGGCGCATCGCGCTGCCGGGTGTTGGCCTCCGGGATCTCTTTACAGCACTGGCCTCGAAGAGGCTTCGGCGTCCTGGTCGGCTTTCGCGAAGGATACGTCGCGGAAATTCAGCGGCTCTAGACAGGAAATCGGCCGCAGAGTCAAGGCTGAGGCTGGAATTCGGGCCAAAACGCCGCGATCCGGCAGGTTCAGCCCAGGCTTTGCCTGTTCGTCGCCACCTTGAGCGGCGAGCGGGGGTGCAAAAGCAAGAGCATGGTCAAAAGCGTGCTGACGATGCCGATGGCGGCGATGAGCACGGCGTCCAGCCCGCTCCAGCCGGGGCCTTCGAGCGGCTTGGCGTTGAGCAGGGCAAAGCCATTATAGCCCTCCTGGTGCGAGATCAGCAGGAAGCCGGTCAGGTTGTTGGCGAGATGGGCGCCGAACCCGGCGCCGAGATTGCCGGTGACATAGACGAGCAGCGTAAGCAGCAGCGCAAAGGTGCCGATCGAGATGAAGACGCTAGCGTTGATGGCAAAAGTCGAGGCCGTATTCCAGTGCAGCGAGGTGAACAGCAGGCCCGGCAGCAGCGCCCAGATCCACGGGCTCCTGAAGCGATAGGCGAGGCCGCGCAGCAGATAGCCGCGAAACAGCATTTCCTCCGATGAGGTCTGCAGGAAAGCGAGCAGCACGATCGGGATGAGGAAGAGCAGCCAGGACGAGAACGCGATCAGTCCGCGCGCGATCTCCGGCTGCAGCCAATAGAGCAGGACTTCGGAGAAGAGCGAGGTGATCAGCACCGCGACCAGGCCCTTGAGGAAATCCAGACCGGCGATATGACGGGTGACGCCGAAGAGCGCGGACATCGGCTCGCCGTGAAGGAAGCGCATCGCCGTCCACAGGCCGATCCAGATGCCGGCAAAGGACGTCAGGGCGCTCAAGATTCCGGCCGGCGATGCCAGGAAATCCTGCATGTACTGTCCGGTCGAGGGGCCGGGCAGGTGCCAGACGATGTAGATATAAGTGCCGGCAAACAGCACCAGCGCCGTCACCGCCATCCAGAAGGCGACGACGATCGCCGTGCCGAGGAACAGCCGCGGCAAACTGGTCTTTTCGTTCGGCGAGCGGCGATAGCCCTCGAAGGCGGCATTGTCGATCGTCACGCGGCTCCCCTGCCGAAGGCCTTCCACCACATCGGTCTAGGAGATCGCAGTTACCACGCTATTACCGACCGCACCGCCATGAAAGCAAGAGCGGCCGCCATGGCTGGCGGCCGCTCTTCTCACGGCGATCAGGCCGATCAGCGCATCACATAGACGATGCGCCGCGTACCCGGATCGACCAGTGCCGGCTGGTTGTTCACATAGACGTAGCGATACCGGTAATCGGGGATCTCGCGCAGCTCGACCGTGTCGGGCAGCGTGGCGCCGGTCACCACCTCGCCGTCGAGATAGACCGGGTCGACCCGATGCGTGGCGACATAGGTGCCGACCTCGGCCAGCGGCCTGCCGATCGAGTCGATGGCGTCGTCGTTGGAAACGATGGCGCCGGTGTAGGTGTCGGTCGTGTAGATGTTGTCGGTCGGTGGCGCCACGACGGCGATCTCGGCATTGGCCGGGCGGCGGGTCACGACGACGCGGCTGCCGCCGAAATCGCCCGTCACATAGTCGGAATAGACCCAGCCCTTGCCATCGGCTTCGGCGATCGTGCACCATTTGCTGCCTTCGATGCAGCCATTAAGCGTGGCCGACTGCCCTGCCGCCAGCACGCCGATAACCGGATATTGCGGCCCGGGGCCAGCGCGAACGTTCAAGTCGGTCACCGCCTCTACGGGAGTGTCGGCGAAAGCTGCGCCCGAGATCGTGAGCAGCGCACAGGCCAGAGCCGGAAACAACACGCGTGTCATGGTTCTTCTCTCCGTTTTCAACGCTCCCTCGGGATCGGAAACGAAACAAAGGCTTATGCGTTCCGGCTAAAGTGCTTTGCGCCCGCTCACGAATTGTTCCAGGCTTTTTTCGGCGCGCCTGTCAAAAGATCGTGAACGAATGCGAGTTTGCGCGCCGCCACCTCGGAGATCACGAAGGGATAAAGATCCGGCAGACCCATGCAGCGGTTGATCGAGTTGGATGCCTCCGACAATACCAGCCAGCGTGCCAGGATCCTTTCAAACGGCTCCGGAGCCAGGTCGGGATCGGCCGGCGCCGGCTGCGCGCGGCCACCGGTG
Organism: Mesorhizobium sp. B4-1-3; assembly: GCF_006439355.1. Classification (GTDB taxonomy): domain Bacteria; phylum Pseudomonadota; class Alphaproteobacteria; order Rhizobiales; family Rhizobiaceae; genus Mesorhizobium. Next base: position 31,174 of record NZ_VFTG01000008.1, on the reverse strand, counting down.
TCGCCGCGGGGGATGGTATCGGCACCCACGGTCTCCAGCCGGCCCAGCGGAAAATTCAGCGCATGGACCATTTCCAGCGTGTCGGCGATGTGAAGATGATGCGCCCAGGTCTCGGCCCAATCCTCCCAGGGATGGGACGCGGCATAGGCGGAGATGTGGCGTTGCTGCCAATCCGGCGGCGCGCCATTGGCGTAGTATGCCTTCAAGGCTTGCTCATAATCGGCCTGCTCGTCGCCGAAGAGCGCGCGGAAGGCTGAAAGGCGAGCGGGATCGTCGCGGATCAGCCGATCCCAATAATAATGGCCGAGCTCGTGACGGAAATGGCCGAGCAAGGTGCGATAGTTCTCGCCCATCTCGACGCGACGTCTTTCGCGTTCGGCGGAATCGGCCTCGGCAACATTGAGGGTGATCAAGCCGTTGTCATGGCCGGTCAGGATGCGCTCACCACCCGGACCGGCGCCGATCGGGTCGGCGAGAAAGTCGAAAGCAAGGCCGATCTCGTCCTTGGCGTCGGCCTTGGGAACGACCGGCAGGCCAAAGGCGAGCAGGGAATAGACGGCCCGCTTCTTTGCCGCTTCGACCCGGATCCAGCGCCGACGGTTGCCGTCGATGGAAAGGTCGGGAATGACCTGGTTGAGGGCGCAGGCGCGGCAGAAAGTCCGGCCAGTCTCGGCCCGCCAGTTGCAGGCGCATTCATCGGCATTGCCGCATGGCAAGACGCCGTCTCTGCCGCTGAGCACGAAGTTCGCTCGCTCGGGATCATAGAGCACCAGGCTGGAACAGTTCAGACACTGGGCATTCTCGAAATAAAGGCGGTGGCCGCAATTGGGGCAGTCGAACAGCTTCATGCGTGATCAGCCTGCAGGAACGTGGAGGTGAACCCGGGCTCTAACGCCTGCCGTCATCCGGCGTTCCGGTGCTATTCGCCGCGCGGAGCGCCTTTGCCGCGGCCAGCCCCGCCGAACCGGCACCAATGACCAGACGTCAATGTCTTTTCATGAGGCAAGACCGCCACACCTGACGACCGATCGCAGCGGGATTGCCTTTCTTTCGCCTGTGTCGGGTGCCACGTCCCCGGCGAGGGCGGTGACAACCGGGCGTTTCGCTGGCAAATTCGCAACCGGGACGTGATTCAAGGCAACCAGGAGAAGGACATGGCATTTTTTGCCAAAGGAAGGATTTTCGCGGCCGCGACGGCGGTGATAGCGACGCTCGCGCTGGCGGCGGGCGCCGAGGCGGCTCCGAGCTGTGGTAAGAACGGCGCCGGCTTCGACGCCTGGAAACAGGACTTTGCCGCCGAGGCCAGAGCCGAGGGTGTGGGCCAGCGGGGTCTGTCGGCGCTGGCGGGTGCTACCTACGCCACAAGGACGATCGCCGCCGACCGCGCCATCCACAAGGCTTTCAGTGGCTCCGTGGAGGCGTTCATGAAGCGCCGCGGCGCTTCCGCCATCATTTCGCGGGGCCGTGCGCTGAAGAAAGCAAACGCGGCGATGTTCGCCAATATCGAGCGGACCTATGGCGTGCCGCCGGGCGTGCTGCTCGCCATCTGGGGCATGGAGACCGGCTTCGGCGCCTCGATGGGCAACCAGAACACGGTGTCGGCCATCCTGACGCTCGCTTATGACTGCCGCCGCCCCGACTACTTCACTCCGCATGCCATCGCGGCGTTGAAGCTCGTCGATCGCGGCGCGCTGAGCGCTTCCTCGGTCGGCGCCATGCATGGCGAGATCGGCCACACTCAGTTCCTGCCCGGAAACGTGCTGAAATACGGCGTCGGTAGCGGCAATTTGCGCGACCGCAACACGGCGCTCGCCTCGACCGCCAATTTCCTCAAGGCTCATGGCTGGCATGCCGGCGCGAGCTACGAGGCCAATATGGGCGCGATTGCCGGCTGGAACTCGGCCAGCGTCTACCAGCAGGCCATCGCTCGTATCGCCGAGGCAATCGACGCGGATTGATACGGAATCTCTATTCAGCAGAATGGCCCGGCCTTGCGCCGGGCTTTTTTGTGGACTTGGAGATTGGCGAAAGCCGGGAAAGTGGGAATCTTCCCCTTGAGAAGGAGATGTCGCCGACGGCGACAGGCAGCAGCGTATTCTTCGTCATTCTAGGGTCTGCGCGCGTCGCTTCGCTCCTTGCTCCGCCCTAGAATGACGAAGGGACAGCACTCCCCTTGCACGGAATCAGCAGCTTCAGCGACGGTTCCTTGCTGCCAGCGTTCGCAGCCGCAATCCGTTGAGGCGAATAAAGCCCTCGGCGTCCTTCTGGTCGTAGGCGCCGCGGTCGTCCTCGAAGGTGACGAGCGCATCGGAATAGAGCGTCTTCTTCGACTTGCGGCCGGTGACGATGACATTGCCCTTGTAGAGCTTCAGCCGCACCGTGCCTTCGACGTCTTCCTGGCTCTTGTCGATCATCGCCTGCAGCATGACGCGCTCGGGCGAGAACCAGAAGCCGTTGTAGATGAGCTCGGCATAGCGCGGCATGAACTCGTCCTTGAGGTGGGCCGCACCCCGGTCGAGCGTGATCGATTCGATCGCGCGGTGGGCGGCGATCAGGATGGTGCCGCCAGGCGTCTCGTAGACGCCGCGCGACTTCATGCCGACGAAACGATTCTCGACAAGGTCGAGGCGGCCGATGCCGTTGTCGCGGCCGAGGTTGTTCAGCGCCGCCAGCATGGTGGCCGGCGACAGCTTCTTGCCGTTGAGCGCGACCGGATCGCCCTTCAGGAACTCTATCTCGATCTCGGTGACGACATCGGGCGCGTCCATCGGCGAGACGGTGCGCTGATGCACGAATTCCGGCGGCTCGCTCCACGGATCCTCCAGCACCTTGCCCTCGGAAGAGGAGTGCAGGAGGTTGGCGTCGACCGAGAAGGGCGCGTCGCCGCGCTTGTCCTTCGGCACAGGGATCTGATGCTGCTCTGCGAAGTTCAAGAGGTCGGTGCGCGACTTGAACGACCAGTCGCGCCACGGCGCGATGACCTTGATGTCGGGGTTGAGCGCGTAAGCCGACAATTCGAAGCGGACCTGGTCGTTGCCCTTGCCGGTGGCGCCATGCGCGATGGCGTCGGCGCCGGTTTCCTTGGCGATCTCGACCAGATGCTTGGAGATCAACGGCCGGGCGATCGAGGTGCCGAGCAGGTAGGTGCCCTCATAGACGGCATTGGCGCGGAACATCGGGAAGACGAAGTCGGCGACGAATTCCTCGCGCACGTCGACGATGCGGATGTCCTTGATGCCCATCATCTCGGCCTTGCGGCGCGCCGGCTCCAGCTCGCCGCCCTGGCCGAGATCGGCGGTGAAGGTGACGACCTCGGCGCCGAGCTCGGTCTGCAGCCACTTCAGGATGATGGAGGTGTCGAGGCCGCCGGAATAGGCGAGCACGACCTTGTTGATGTTCTTGATCTTGGACATTTTGCGGTTCCGCGGGAAAAGAGCTTCGCGGGCGAGGTATCACGGGGTTTCCAGGCGGCGCAAGAGATGAAGACGCGCAGGACGGCAGTTGCTGGCGAAACAGAAAAGCCTGCGCTATAGGGTCTGCGATCTATCTCGCAGGACCTCCCATGTCCTTCATTCCCGACACTTCGACCCTCATCCAGTTCGCCATCGCCACCGTCATCCTGGCGATCACGCCGGGGCCGGACATGACGATGTTCGTCTCGCGCACGCTGAGCCAGGGCCGCGCCACCGGCTTCGCCTCGATGGCCGGCGCGCTCTGCGGCACGCTGATCCACACCACGCTGGTGGTCGTCGGCATCTCGGCGCTGATCGTCGCTTCGCCGATGGCCTTCTTCGCCTTGAAGATCTTCGGCGCCGGCTATCTGGTGTTCCTGGCCTGGCAGGCGATCGCCAAGGGCTCGGCCTTCTCGCCGGAGAAGCGGACCGGGCCGCAAGTCTCCTTGTTCCGCAGCTGGGCGGCCGGGCTCGGCGTCAACCTGCTCAATCCGAAGATCATCCTGTTCTTCATGACCTTCCTGCCGCAATTCGTCTCCGCGCACGATCCGAACGCGTCCGGAAAACTGTTCTTCCTCGGCATGATGTTCATCGTGCTGTCGATCCCGGTGACGGCGCCGATGGTGCTGGCGGCGGAAAAATTCTCGGCAGCGATGAAGGCAAGCCCGCGCGTCACGCGGGTTGTCGACTACCTGTTCGGCGGCGTGTTCTCGGCCTTCGCGCTCAAGATCCTGACGGCGCAGGCGAAATAGACCTCCGACTTTCCAGGCGCAGTCAGGCTTCCGGATCCGGCAACGGCTCGCGGCGCCAGCTGCCGGCCCAGCGGCCGGCGGAGAGCCAGTAGAAGATGCCGCCGACCATGCCGCAGCCGATAACGGCCAATCTGGCGTTGGTCGCGGTGACGTCGAAATTGGCGTCGCCCACGCTATGCACGAAGCCGAGGAAGACGACGGCGATGACGGCGCCGCCCAGCGCGTAGAACAGCCAGTCGCGCCGGCCGAGTGCCTCGGCGATCAGGATGACGATCGCCGCCGGCATGAGGGCGAAATAGGCGACGAACAGCGCCACGAAAGGCACCGAGAAATAGAGCGAGGCCGTCGCCGCCGGCTCGGGATCGGCCGGCGTATAGCCGAGATGCGCCAGGACCAGGATGTTGAGGAAGGCGCTCGCCGCCAGCGAGGCGACGACATAGCCGACCAGGATGACGGCAAAGCGGACGAGATAAGCGATGAGGCGCCTCACGCCTCGCCGTGCCCCGCGATCATCATGGCTTCGAGCGCGAGGCGATCCACTTTGCGCATGCGCTCCGATTCCGACTTGAGCTGGCCGCAGGCGGCGAGGATATCGCGGCCGCGCGGCGTGCGGATCGGCGAAGCGTAGCCGGCATTGTTTATGTGGTCGGCAAACTTCTCGATCGTCTCCCAGTCCGAGCATTGGTAGTTGGTGCCGGGCCAGGGGTTGAACGGGATCAGGTTGATCTTGGCGGGAATGCCCTTCAAGAGCTTCACCAGCGCCTTGGCGTCGTCGAGCGAATCATTGACGTCCTTCAGCATCACATATTCGAAGGTGATGCGCCTGGCGTTGGAGAGGCCGGGATAGGCCTTGCAGGCGGCGATCAGCTCCTTCAGCGGGAACTTCTTGTTGATCGGCACCAAAAGGTCGCGCAGATCGTCATTGGTGGCGTGCAGCGAGATCGCCAGCATGACGCCGATCTCCTCGCCGGTGCGGGCGATCTCCGGCACCACGCCCGAGGTCGAGAGCGTGATGCGGCGCTTCGACAAGGAAAGTCCATCGCCGTCGGACGCGATCAGCAGCGCCTTCTTCACCGCCTCGAAATTATAGAGCGGCTCGCCCATGCCCATCATGACGATGTTGGACACTTTTCTGCCCTCGGCTGGCACGATGGCGCCGTCCGGCGTGTCGCGGTCGGGGAAGTCACCGAGCCGGTCGCGCGCGATCAGCAGCTGCGCTAGGATCTCTTCCGTCGTCAGGTTGCGCACCAGCTTCTGCGTGCCGGTGTGGCAGAAGGAGCAGGTCAGCGTGCAGCCAACCTGCGAGGAGATGCAGAGCGTGCCGCGGCCTTCCTCGGGGATGTAGACGGTCTCGATCTCGACGGGACGGCCGGCGCCGCGCGGCGGGAAGCGGAACAGCCATTTGCGCGTGCCGTCGGAGGAGATCTGCTCCTCGACGATCTCGGGCCGCGCGACGGTGAAATGCTTGTCGAGTTCGCCGCGCAATTCCTTGGAGATGTTGAACATATGCGCGAAGTCGGAGACGCCGCGCACATACATCCAGTGCCAGAGCTGCTGGGCGCGCATTTTCGCCTGGCGCTCCGGCACGATGCCGGCGCCGACAAGCGCCTCGCCGAGCTCGGCGCGGGTCAGGCCGATCAGCGACGGCTTCTCGGTGGGTGCTGCGCGGCGCAAGGCATCGCGGGCGCCTTCGGCGGTAAGGTCAAGCGAAACGGTCATGGTGGCGCCAATATAAGCGATTTGCGGCCGATTTCAGCATCGGCCGGACAGGAAGCGCGGCGCATAGCACAGCTTGGCGTCGGAGTCATGCGCTGGGCTGGTTCAAGGCCTAGCGGCTGTGGCGGCTTCCGTCTTCCGGCGATGGCCGCTGACCTGCTGGCCGTCTTCCGGGTGCAGAAAGAAGAATCCCGGAATGGCAAGCAGCGGGATCACCGCCGTCAGCAGGAACGCCCAATGGAACTGGTCCGCCGTCGGCGCGTGCGCCTCACCGGAGACGAGGCCGAGCACCATGGCGGCGATCGAGACGCCGAGCGAGACGCTGAGCTGCTGCAGGACACCGCCCAGGCTGGTGGCGCGGCTGAGCTTCTCCGCCGGCAGATCGGCATAGGAGAGCGTGTTGGACGACATGAACTGCGCCGAGCGGACGATGCCGAAGAAAAAGACATAAAGGCCGATCAGCCAATGCGGGGTGTCGGAGCCGAGCAAGGCAAAGCCAGCCACGGCAACGGAGCCGACCACCGCGCTGCCGCTCAGCACGGCCTTGAAGCCGAAGCGCCGCAGGAAGAACGACAAGAGCGGCCGCATCAGCAGGGCGCCGAAGCTGCCGACGAAAGTCAGCGAGCCCGACGTGACCGGGCTCATGCCGAAGCCGACCTGCAGCATCAGCGGCAACAGGAACGGCGCGCCGTTGAGGCCAATGCGGCAGAGCCCCCCGGCCAGTGTGCCGACCCAGAAGGAGCGGAAGCGGAACAGCGTGAGATCGACCGCGGGCGCGGCGACGCGGCGCGCATAGCGGCCGAAGGCGAAGAGCAGCAGAACCGATGCGGCCAGCACCAGCACGGTCGCCAGCGGCGAAATGACTGGCCTGCCGATATTCTCCAGGCCGAATTGCAGGAGTGCCGCGCCAGCGCCCACCATGAGGAAGCCGGCGAAGTCGAAAGGCTGCGCTTCCTCGCCGTGGAAATCGTCGACGAAGCGCAAGGCGGCGAAAATGCCGATGAGGCCGAACGGTACGTTGACGTAAAAAATCCAGCGCCAGGACGCATAGGTGGTCAACAGGCCGCCGAGCAGCGGCCCGATGACGGGACCGATGATCGCCGGCAAGGTCATATAGGTCATGGCGGTGATCAGGCCGCTGCGCGGAAAGGAACGCAGCAGGATCAGCCGCCCGACCGGCGTCATCATGGCGCCGCCCAGTCCCTGCAGCGCGCGCATGGCGAGCAACATGCCCACGCTGTCGGCCGCGCCGCATAGGACCGAGCCCAAGGTGAAGGTAAAGAGCGCCAGTGCGAAGATTTTTCGCGCGCCGAACCGGTCGGCGAACCAGCCGCTGACCGGGATGAACACGGCCAAGGTCAGGATGTAGGTGGTGATCGCCAGGTTGAGCCGGACGGGCGTTGTGTCGAGACTTTGAGCGATTGCGGGAATAGCGGTTGTGAGGATGGTGGAATCGAGCTGTTCCATCAGGAAGGCGATGGCGACGATTGCCGGGATGATCAGCTTCAGCCGCGGATCGCGCTCTGTCGCAAAGAGATGCTGTTCCAATTGTCCGCCAGTTCCGTCGCGCAGGAAGCGGTGGCCCGATGCAAGCCGTCCGCGATCACGCCGGCGTCGATGTCGTGCGGCCCAGCCGGCCCGGCTCCCCCCGCACCGGCCTGCTTTATGTCCCGACCGATGCGAAGCGATAGCGATTTCGACTGGCACAGAGGTCAACAAATTTTGACTTCACCCGAGCCAGGGGCGCGACGTAGCCGGCTACCGTCATGAAACCCAGATCACATATTCGTGTTGGCGTAACCATTCGAGCCGCTTCCGCGAACCTGAAAGGGGCGACCATGCCCCACAACAATGGGAGTTGTTCAGATGCACTCGACCAAGTTCGCACTTGTTGCCGGCCTCGCCGGTCTTTGCGCCTCGCAAGCCTTCGCCGAGGACACGATGGGCGCCATGACGATGATGAAGGGCGGCCAGGTCACTGCGATCATGCCGGACGGTCACATGGGCACCATGATGCCGGACGCCAAGATGAGCGCGGAAATGATGAAGATGGCCAAGCCGATCAAGCATTGCATGATGATGATCACCGACGCCAAGGGCAAAGCCTACATGATCGACACGTCGACCAAGAAGGCCCAGGCTGAATGTGAAAAAATGGCGATGTGACCTCGCGACCCTGTGTGCCGACCTTCCCGCCGGCCGGCACGCCGGCGGGTTATCCACTATCCGGCAACGTCTTCTTTAGCACCGCTCCTCGACCTCGCTGGCATGGCGCCGGGCTCGCCCTTGCGGGTTGATCGGCCCGGCGAGTGTGCTAGGGCGAGTGATCATCACGAGGACGGTCATGGCCGGCATATCGCGAAAATACCGCATGCTGCGGCGTTCACATGCCATGTGGGTGTCGCGGCGCGTCTGGCAACCGCGCCTCGTCTTCTGGGCCGGTGCCATATCGATCGGGCTGATCAGCGTCCTGTTCGCCCTGCTCGCCGACCGGGCGCAGGCCCTGTTCCATGTCATGACGGGCAATGACGGCGGCTGGCGCTTCTATCTGCCGCTTGTGGTGACGCCGCTCGGTTTCGTCTTCTGCGCCTGGCTGGCGCATTCCTTCTTCCCGGGATCGCAAGGCAGCGGCATTCCGCAGGCGATCGCGGCGCGGCATCTGCGCGACGAGGACGATCGCAGCCGCATCCTGTCGCTTAAGCTGGTGGTGGGCAAGATCGCGCTCACCATCGTCGGCCTCGCCTGCGGCGCCTCGATCGGCCGCGAGGGTCCGACCGTGCAGGTCGGCGCTTCGGTGATGCTGCAGGCGGCGCGCTGGGGCGGCATGGCGCAGGCGCGCGGCCTGATCCTGGCAGGATCCGCCGCAGGCATTGCCGCCGCCTTCAACACGCCGCTCGCCGGCATCGTCTTTGCCATCGAGGAAATGGGCCGCGCCTATGAGGCACGCACCAACGGACTGGTGCTGACGGCGGTGATTCTGGCCGGCCTCGCCTCGCTGGGTCTGCTCGGCAACTACACCTATTTCGGCGTCGCCAAGGACACGGTCGCCTTCGCCGCCGACTGGCCGCTGGTGCTCGCTTGCGGCATCATCGGCGGCGGTGTCGGCGCGCTGTTCTCGCTCTCGGCGCTGAAGGTCATGCGCCGCATCCGGCGCTGGAACGCGCTGCAGCCGCTGCCGCGCGCGCTGGTCGTGGCGGTCGTCTGCGGGCTCGCGGTGGCGGTGATCGGCGTGGCGTCCGGCGGGCTGACATTCGGCACCGGCTACGTGCAGGCGCGCGGCGCGATCGAAGGCACGCCGCTGCCGGCCTTTTTCTTCATCGAGAAATTCGCCGCCGGCCTCCTGTCGATGGTGTCGGGCATTCCGGGCGGCCTCTTCGCGCCGTCGCTGGCGGTTGGCGCCGGCCTTGGCAGCACGCTCGGCCTGGCCTTCGGCACGGCCACGGGAACCGCGGCGCTGCTCGGCATGGCCGGCTATTTCGCAGGCGTCGTGCAGGCGCCGATGACGGCCTTCGTCATCATCCTCGAAATGACCGGCAACCACGACAATGTTATCGCGCTGATGTGCGCGGCGATGCTCGGCTACGGCACGGCGAGGCTCATCTCCCACGAACCGCTCTACCATGCGCTGTCGCGCGTCTTCATCGCCGAGGCGATCCGGCGGCGCAGGGCGGAGGTCCCCGCACAGGGCTGAGCGCGCAAACAAAAGGCCGGACTTAATGTCCGCCCCCGTGTTCAAAATCGGATGCCGTTTCGGCTTACTTGCACTTGGCGATGGAGGCCAGCGCGGCCGAGATGCCCTTCAGCGAGAAGACGTAGGAGGTGGGGTTGCCGCGGCCGGACTTGGCCTGCACCTTCATGTCGGTGCCGGTCTTCATGGCGGCGATCAGCACCGGCTCTTCCGCCGCGTTCTCGACCCAGGCCGACTTGCCGCGGGTGAACATCGAGAAGGTCTTCTTGTCGATGGTGACGGTGGCCTTCGAGCCTTCCTGGAAATTGTAGCCGGCGATGAACTGCGGCTCGTAGGAGACCTGCTGGCCCGGCCGCTGGCTGACGAAGAAGAACATGTCGCCATGGTCGAGCGACGGAGGCTGCTTGTCGGTGGGCACAGTCAGCACATAGCAGACTTTGCCGGCCTTCGACTGATAGCTGTAGGTGCCCCAGGCATTGTGCTGGCCGATCTTGGTCGCCTGCTGCGCCACCGCCGGGGCAGCGAAAGCGGCCACCAGGACCAGGCTGGAAACTGTAGCAATCAATCCGCGCATCGTTCTTCCCGTATTCCAAGTGGTGCGGAGGCGGGCCGCGTGGCGTCCTGCCGTCGCTTCATTTTGATTTAATCAGGGTTACCAAACGGTGAATTGTCCTCGAAGATAAAGGAACTCACCCCAGGAAACCGCCACCATCCGCGCCGCCACTGTGGATTGAGGCTGGCGCGACGTCCCGGCGCGGAGTTGGAGGCCACGAAAACGGCAAGAGTTTGTCTTTTCGCTGCTGCTGATTTGCGGGCTACAAACGCGCCGCCGTCAGTTCCTGTCGGCCAGCGCGTCCCTGGCGGCCTGCCTGTGGGCGGGCGTGATATGGGCGCTGACGGCGGTGATCGCCGCGGTCAGCACGGCAAGGTCGTCGGTGTAGCCGAGGCCGACGACGAAATCGGGAATGAAATCGAACGGCAGGACGAAATAGCCGAGCGCGCCGAGCAGGGTGGCCTTGGCGCGCAGCGGCGTGTCCTTGTCCATCGCGCAGTAATAGGCGGCGACGACCTCATCCATGAACGGAATCTGCCGCGCCGCCTTCTTGGCGGTGCGCCAGAATTTCTCGCGGACCTCGCCTTCGCCGGCGAGCTTGTCGCCGAAGCCGAAGAAATCGAAACGGGGACCTTGCGTCATCAATTGCTCCTTGGCGGCCGCTCGCAACCCATGCGTGCCGACCCGCCGCGAAAGATGTGGTGAAAGCGGGGGGCTGCTGCAAGAGTTCGGGGATTGGTCGGCCAGGAAAATCGGACGCGGCAGGGCTGGTTCATAAGAAGCATCCTGGCTAACGCCATCGCCTGGCGATTGGCCGAGGCCTCCCTCCGCCCGTGGATGACGAAGTTCGCAGGCTTCGGCCAATCGCGAACGATTGCCGCTTCGCTCCTTGCTCCGCCCGGGAATGATGAAGTCACGAGGCCCTTCGCCCTCAGTGAAAATACCTATTCATCCGCTTTGCCAGCTCGATGTCGAGCGCCGTCACGCCGCCGGCGTCATGGGTGTTCAGCGTCACGTCGACGGTCTTGTAGACATTCGACCAATCGGGGTGGTGATCCATTTTCTCGGCGGCCAGCGCTACGCGCGTCATGAAGGCGAAGGCTTCGGAAAAATTCTTGAAGACGAAGCTGCGCTTGATCGAAGCGCCGTCGGAGGCGAGCGACCAGCCCTCGAGTTCCGACAGAGCGGCGGCGATCGCTTCCTTGCTGAGTTTTTCTCTCGTCATGATGATTTCCCGTGCTATCTCGAATTTGGCCCTCACCATAATGCAAGTCGCCCAAAGGTGCTTTGCGGTTTTGGGGTTCCAAATGCACAAACGGCGCATATCGCATGAGCGTAAAGCCCATAAATTCCGTTCTGTTCGTCTGCCTCGGCAACATCTGCCGCTCGCCGCTGGCCGAGGGCGTGTTTCGCGCGGTGCTCGCCGAGCACGGCAAAGGCCTTGTGATCGATTCGGCCGGGACCGGCGGCTGGCATGCCGGCCAAGAGCCGGACCGGCGCTCGATCGCGGTGGCCGCAAAGTATGGCGTCGACATTTCAGGACAGAGGGCGCGCAAGGTGCTGCCGGAGGATTTCTCGCGCTTCGACCTGATCCTCGGCATGGACCGGGCGAATGTGCGCGACCTCAAGGCGCTGGCGCCGCATACCCTGCGCGACCGGGTCCATCTCTATCTGGACTTCGCGACGGGGAAGGCCGTGGACGTGCCGGACCCCTATTATGACGGCGCCGAGGCCTTCGCCTCGGTCTACCGCATGATCCGCGAGGCGTCGGAGGCGCTGGCGAAGCGGCTCGATGCCATCGTTTCGCCGACCAGCGGCCAGGCTTCCTCGACGATGTAGGGGCCGCCGCCGACCGAATCGCGCGACGACATCAGCACGAAGCGGCCGACGCGGAAGGGCAACGCGGCGAAATTGCCGCGCGCCGAAAGATATTGCGCAACATCAAGCGGGCTCGCATTGCGTAAGCGCGCCAGCGTCACATGCGGCGAGAACTTGCGCGGATCGGCCGGCAGGCCGAGCCGCTGGCAGATGCGGTCGATCTCGCCCTGCAACGCCGTGAGATCCGGCGAGGCCGACACGCCGGCCCAAACCGCATGCGGCTTCTTGCCGCCGAAGGCGCCGACTCCGGAGAGCGTCATCTGGAAAGACGAGCGGTCGACCCTGTCGAGGGCGTTGGCGATCTCGTCTGCGACATGGCCCTCGACATCGCCGATGAAGCGCAGCGTCAGATGGTAGTTTTCGACATCGATCCAGCGCGCTCCGGGCAGCCCGCCCCGGAGCAGGGATAAGGAGAGAGCGGCGTCACGCGGAATTTCGAGGGCGGTGAAAAGACGTGGCATGTGAAGCCTCCTGTCCTCGAATCGAAACTCTCGGCCCTAGCGAACCATCGATATCAGCGCGGGGCAAGCGGTTTGTTGTCCACAAGGTTTCCCCAGCGGAAAGCGTGGCATTCCGGACTCATGACGGCCCCCCATTGTCGGCGATCGCCTTCTCGACCACGGGAAGGATGCGCTCCACCATGACGTCGACTCCCTTGGGATTGGGATGCAGGCCGTCTTCCAGTTGCAGGTCGGGCTGGCCGGCGACGCCGTCGAGAAAGAACGGATAGAGCGGGACGCCGTATTTTCTGGCGACCCGCGGATAGATGGCGTCGAAGGCCTTCTGGTAGTCGGCACCGAGATTGGGCGCGGCGCGCATGCCGGCGAGCAGCACCGGAATGTTGCGTTGCTTCAGCTTGCCGAGCATGGCGTCAAGGTTCTTCTCGGCAATCTCGGGCGAGACACCGCGCAGCATGTCGTTGGCGCCGAGCTCGAGGATCACCAGCCTGGTCCCGTCCGGCACCGACCAGTCGAGCCGCGCCAGCCCGCCGCTCGAGGTGTCGCCCGACACGCCGGCATTGGCGACGGTGACGTCGAGGCCCTTCGCTTTCAGGGCTGCCTGCAGCCTGTCGGTGAAGCCCTGGCCCGGGCCGAGGCTGTAGCCCGCCATCAGGCTGTCGCCGAAGCCGACGATGGTGAAGGTGTTGGCGCGCGCCGGCGAAATGGCGCCGCAAAGGGCGAGGAAAAGGATGAGGGCTGCGGCAAAACGGTGTTTGAATGCCATGCGGCGAGCCCCATATGACCGAAACAACCAGGGAAGGAGACACGGGCCGTCTCCTTTTTCCACATATAGGGCACTTTCATTGTGACAGAAGCCGTCATCGCGCTGAGGGACGTATCGCTGACGCTCGGCGAGGGCGCGTCCTCCGTCCATGTGCTGAAGGGCGTCAGCCTCGATGTGGCGGCCGGGCAAGCCACCGGCATCGTCGGCCCTTCGGGCTCGGGCAAGTCGACGCTGTTGATGGTTCTTGCCGGCCTGGAAAGGGTCGATTCGGGCACGGTCCGGATCGCCGGCGAATTGCTCAACGACAAAAGCGAGGATCAGATCGCTTCGTTTCGAGGGCGAAACATCGGCATCGTGTTCCAGTCCTTCCACCTCATCCCCAACATGACGGCGCTGGAGAATGTCGCGGTGCCGCTGGAGCTTGCCGGCCATGCCGATCCGTTCGGGGTGGCCGCGCGCGAGCTCGCGGCGGTCGGCCTGAGCGACCGCGTGACCCATTATCCGGGCGAGCTCTCCGGCGGCGAGCAGCAGCGCGTGGCGATCGCCCGGGCGCTGGCGCCGTCGCCGCGCATCCTCATCGCCGACGAGCCGACCGGCAATCTCGACCAGGCGACGGGAAAGCAGATCGCCGACCTTCTCTTCGCCAAGGCGGCCGAGCGCGGCATGACGCTGGTGCTGGTCACGCATGATCCGCTGCTTGCCGGGCGTTGCGCGCGCCAGATTTCGATGCGTTCGGGGCGGATCGAGGACGCGCCGACGCCTGCCAAGGTGCCGGCCTGATGCGGACATTGAAGCTCGCCATCCGTTTCTCGCTGCGCGAGATGCGTGGCGGCCTGTCGGGCTTCATGATCTTCCTGGCCTGCATCGCGCTCGGCGTTGCGGCCATCGGCGGCGTCAATTCGGTGGCGCAGGCGATCTCGGCCGGCATCGCCGATCAGGGCCAGACGCTGCTTGGCGGCGATTTGCGCTTCCAGGTCAACCAGCGTAGCGCTTCCGATGCCGAGCTCGGCTTCATCCGGAGCCTCGGGGCGGTGTCGCAGACGTCCGGCATGCGCTCGATGGCGCGGCTGGAGGACGGCTCCGATCAGGCGCTGGTCGAGGCCAAAGCCGTCGATGAGGCCTATCCGCTCTACGGCGCGCTGGAAACCGATCCGGCGCTGTCTAAGGAGCAGTTGTTCGGCGAAAGGTCCGGCGTGTTCGGCGCCGCCGCGCCCGACCTCTTGTTCGACCGGCTCAACCTCCATATCGGCGATCGGCTGAAGCTCGGCGGCGCCGTTTTCGAGCTGCGTGCCAGGCTGGTCGGCGAGCCGGACGCGGTGTCGGACGGTTTCGGCTTCGCGCCAAGGCTGATGATCTCCAGCCAGGGCCTCGCCGCATCCGGCCTGGTGCAGCCGGGCAGCCTGGTCGAGAACGCCTACAAGGTGAGGCTGCCGGATGGCACGTCGGAGGCGCGGATCAAGGATATCCAGGCCCAAGCGGCGAAGGATTTTCCGCAGGCCGGCTGGTCGATCCGTACGCGCAGCAACGCCGCCCCCGCGCTCTCCGCCAATATCGAGCGCTTCTCGCAATTCCTGACGCTCGTGGGACTAACGGCGCTGGTGGTCGGCGGCGTCGGCGTGGCGAATGCCGTGCGCGCCTATCTCGACGGCAAGCGCGGCGTCATCGCCACCTTCAAGAGCCTGGGCGCCTCGGGCGGCTTCGTCTTCACCGTCTATCTCGTGCAGATCCTTTTGATCGCGGGCCTAGGCATCGTGCTCGGGCTGATCCTCGGCGCCGCCATGCCCTTCGTGGCGAGCGCGGTTCTGCAATCGGTCATCCCGGTGCCAGCGCAAGGCGGCTTCTACGCGAGCGCGCTCGCCATGGCCGCGCTCTTCGGCCTGCTGGTGACGCTGGCCTTCGCGCTTTTGCCGCTCGGCCGCGCCCGCGACGTGCCGGCAACCGCGCTGTTCCGCGAAATGGGATTCGAGAGCCGCGGTCTGCCGCGCCTGCCTTATACGGGCGCGGCGCTGGCGATCGTCGCCTTGCTGGCGGCGCTGGCGATCCTCTCGGCCAGTGACTACCGCATCGCCTCGATCTTCGTCGGCGCCACGGTCTTTGCCTTCCTGGTGCTGCGACTGGTGGCGGTGCTGGTGCAATGGGCGGCGAAAAAGAGCCCGCGCGTGCGATCCGTTTCGCTGCGGCTGGCGCTCGGCAACATCCATCGTCCGGGCGCGCTGACGCCCTCGGTGGTGCTCTCGCTCGGCCTCGGACTGACGCTGCTGGTGACGCTGGCGCTCATCGACGGGAATCTCCGGCGACAAATCTCCGGCGGCCTGCCCGAACGGGCGCCGAATTTCTTCTTCGTCGATATCCAGAGCAGCGACGTCGACGCCTTCGCCAACCTTGTCGGCAAGGAGTCGCCACGGGGAACGCTGGTCAAGGTGCCGATGCTGCGCGGCCGCATCATGGCTCTCAACGGCGTCGACGTCGACAAGGTGAAGATCCCGGCCGACGGCGCCTGGGTGCTGCGCGGCGACCGCGGCCTGACTTATGACGCCAAGCAACCGGAAAATGCGACGCTGACCGAAGGTGCATGGTGGCCGCAGGATTATTCCGGCGAGCCGCTGGTCTCGTTCTCGGCCGAGGAGGGCAAGGCGCTCGGGCTGAAGCTCGGCGACAGCGTCACCGTCAACGTGCTCGGCCGCAATGTTACGGCGAAGATCGCCAATTTCCGCCAGGTGCAGTGGGAGACGATGGGCATCAACTTCGTCATGGTGTTCTCGCCCAACACCTTTGCCGGGGCGCCGCATGGCTGGCTGGCGACGCTGACCGACAGACAAGCCACCACGGCCGACGACGCAAGACTGCTCAACGCCGTCACCCGCGCCTTTCCGGCGGTGACGACGGTGCGGGTAAAAGATGCGCTCGACATCGTCAACCGGCTGGTGGCGCAATTGGGCACGGCGATCCGCGCCGCCGCCGGCGTGGCGCTGATCGCCTCGGTGCTGGTGCTCTCCGGCGCCTTGGCCGCCGGCAACCGGGCGCGCATCCACGACGCGGTGGTGCTGAAGACGCTCGGCGCGACGCGACGAACGCTGATTACCGCTTTCTCGCTGGAATATGTGCTGATCGGCCTTGCGACGGCGCTGTTCGCGCTCGCCGCCGGCGGCATCGCCGCCTGGTTCGTGGTCGCGCAAATCATGACGCTGCCATCGCATTTCATGCCGGAAGTGGCGGTGGCGACCATTGTTGTCTCGCTGACAGTGACCGTCGGCATCGGTCTTGCCGGCACATGGCGGGTGCTCGGCCACAAGGCAGCTCCGGAGCTGCGCAACCTTTGACGGAGGGACCCGACAGCCCGCCCGCCGGTTAAATCTTCGTAAGAATGGCGGCCAAAAGGCCCGAAAAGCAGGCTTTTGCCTTCTCACAAAGCGTTACGGCCCGTTACCGTCTTGTTCTTGACGCCGAGAACGCTCATATTTCGCGCTAGGCATGCTGGAGCTCCGCCAGCGGCGCCTGGTCCAGGGATCAATCCGAGCGGACCTGTCACCGGACGGGGCAGAAGCAACAGAGGATTTCCAATGGCTGATCCCATTCGCAACTACCAGACGTCCGCCGCCCCCGGCGCGCGCGTCGATATCGATCAGGGCCTCCGCGCCTATATGATCAAAGTCTACAACCTCATGGGGCTTGGCCTGCTGATCACCGGCCTTGCCGCTTGGGGCGCTTTCCATCTCGCCGTCACGGGCGACGGTCAGCTGACCGGTTTCGGCCAGCTCATCTATGCAAGCGCGTTCCGCTGGGTCGTCATCCTGGCGCCGCTCGCCGCCGTGATGTTCCTGTCGTTCCGCATCCAGTCGATGAGCGTGGCGGCGGCGCAGACCACATTCTGGGTCTATGCCGGCCTTGTCGGCCTGTCGCTGTCGACGATCTTCCTCGTCTACACCGGCACCAGCATCACCCAGACCTTCTTCGCCACGGCCGCGGCCTTCGGCGGTCTGTCGCTCTATGGCTATACGACCAGGCGCGACCTGTCGGCGTTCGGGTCGTTCCTGATCATGGGCGTGATCGGTCTGCTGATCGCGATGCTGATCAACATCTTCCTGCAATCGTCGGCGCTCGCCTTCGCCATCTCGGCGATCGGCGTGCTGGTCTTCGCGGGCCTCACCGCCTACGACACGCAGCGCATCAAGGAGATGTATTTCGAGGGTGACGTCGCCGATGTAGCCGGCCGCAAGGCGATCATGGGCGCGCTGCAGCTCTATCTCGACTTCATCAACCTGTTCATGTTCCTGCTGCAGTTCATGGGCGACCGCCGCTAAAGGCGTTTCCCGGTCCCGCTGGACCATCGAGTTGCGAAGGGCGGCCCAACGGCCGTCCTTTTCTTTTGGGCACCGCTCTGCTGTTATCGGGGCAGGAAAGTAAATTGCATAAACTATGAGCACTATTGCGATCAGACCCGCCACCGCGGCCGACCTTGACCGGATCACCGAAATCTATGCCGATGCGGTCATGCATGGCACGTCGAGCTATGAGCTGGAGCCGCCCAGCCGCGCCGAGATGGGCGACCGATTCGATGCTCTGGTGGCGGGCGGCTTTCCATATCTCGTGGCCGACAAGAACGGCGTCGTGCTCGGCTATGCCTATGCCGGACCGCTCCGGCCGCGCCCCGCCTACCGATTCGTCGTCGAGGATTCGGTTTATGTCGCGCCCGAGGCCAAGGGGCAGGGCGTGGGTTCGGCGCTAATGCAGGCCTTGATCGAGACGGCGCGCGCGGCGGGCTTCCGCCAGATCATCGCGGTGATCGGCGACGGCCATGCCGACAGCGCCTCGGTGCGACTGCACGAGAAGCTCGGCTTCCGCCATTCCGGGCGCCTGGAAGGCTCCGGCTACAAGCACGGGCGTTGGCTGGACACCGTGTTCATGCAGCTGTCGCTGAACGGCGGCGCGGCACTGCCGCCGGATCCGGATTCGCTGCCGGAGCGAAGGTTCCGGGGACTCAAGGGGAACTGAAGAACTGAAGAAGGGGCGCTCAGGGCCCGCGACTTTTCCTCAGTTCCTCAATTCTTCAGTTGTTTAGTTCTTCAATTCCCTCAGGCCTCGACGACCTTCAGCTTCGCATCGAACACGCCGAGCACGCGGCCGAGTTCCTGGCCGCGCTTGAGGATGCGGCCGCCGGCGGCGATCACGGCGAAAGCGCCTTGCCGGCGCGCCAGCTTCGGGTCCTTGACGATCTGGAACATCGGCACTTCGCTGGCCCGTCGGAAGACGGAAAAGACAGCGCGATCAGTGAGATGGTCGATCGCATAGTCGCGCCATTCATTGGCCGCCACCATGCGCCCGTAAAGCCTCAGGATCTGGTCGAGCTCGCGCCGGTCGAATCGCACCGGCTGGTCGAGGCGTGCGTTGCGCGCCTCGTGCAACGGGATCAATATTCCGGATGCTTCCCCATCCTCCGTCCCGCTGCTGTGATCGGTCATGCCTCGATCCTTCGATTGAATCATGCGCCGGCCAAGGTTCGCGCTTTCATGTCGGAATTGCAAGGGCGCGATGGAATTGCCGGCCGCCGTCGCGACGCAAGCGGTCGCGCGGTTTCCCAAACGTCCAGTCACGTTTGCGAAACACATGTTGGAATTGGTGATGCTTCGCCACATTCTCGCCACAAATAATCCGCGCTCATGCCCCAATGTCCGACGAATTTACCGGCGTTGCCTGAGACGGTTCGGTCCGGCACCGGCTCGTAAACCCCAAGCCCCCCGCCCACGGGTCAGCGTCGGATCGAACCAACCTCGGTTTTTCCTTGGAAAAATCAGGTGCGACGATCCCAAAACCTGAATGACCGGCGTCAGAAGCAAGCTGACGCCGGTTTTTTATTTTCCTTCTCCCCTTTGGAGAGGTGGATCGGCGCCCAGCGCCGAGACGGATGAGGGGTGTTGCAGCGGAGTGAGACGTCGGCTTTCCCTGGAGCGCCCCTCATCCGTCGCCTTCGGCTCCCCCTTCCCCCCACAAGACCCCCACAAGGGGGAAGGGGGAGCGAGCTAAAGCCGATCTGGCTTGTGGATGAAGGCGGCGCCGAGGATCGGGCCGGGCATGCCGTCCTTGCCGACCGACTGCAGCAGCACCGCGCAGCCGCCCTTCTTGGCGATCTCGCTCATCGGCAATTCGTAGCGCTGCGCCTTGCCATGCCACATGCCGGCGGTCTGGATGTCGGAGACGGCGTTCCAGTAGGTCAGGCTCCGGCCGCCGTTCTCGCCCTGGCCGATCTTCACCATCTGCGGCGGGTCGAAATAGACGATCACCACATGGGCGTCGGTCGGGCCGTCGCCGGCGTCGCCCGCGTCGATCATGACGCGGTCGCTGGTGCGGCTGACCTTGATGGGGACTCGCATGCCCTCGCCGGTCCTGTCCATGCGGGCGAGCGCGCCGTCGACGTCCTTGCGGCTGGCGCCGTTGACATGGCTGCGGCCGTTGATGACGGCTTGCGGCGTGTAGACCGAGCGGCTGCCGAAGGCGCGCATATAGTCATACTGGCGCTCGGTGTTCTCCTTGGTGCTCAGCGTGTCCTGCCAGCCGAGATAGTCCCAGTAATTGACGTGGTAGGCGAGCGCGATGATGTCGTCCTTGCCGGCGAGCTCGGCGAAGAACTCGTCGGCCGGAGGACAGGAACTGCAGCCCTGGCTGGTGAAGAGTTCGACCACGCCCAAAGGCTTGTCGGTCTGAAGCTTGCCGGTCGCGGCCTTCTCAGGCTCGGCTGCGAGGGCAACGCCGCCCAACGCCGTAAGGGCCAGCGCCGCCGCCGCAAGCCGCAATCGTCCTCGAAATGCCATGACTTTTCCAATTCCCGCCGGTGACGCCGGCCTTGTTGTGATTGCTAAAATATGTGGCAGAAGCGCCAGTCAACGGGAAGTCACGTTGCGGTGAAATTTTTGCCGTTGAGCCGCAGGTAAGGCCGCAATAGGAGAGGCGGTTGCATTTCAAGGCGCGGTTCGATTCGAGGGCAGCATCCTCATCATGTGGCAATCTCTCCTGACCCCTGTCGATCTCTATTGCGAACGCACCGGGCCAGGACTTTGGGCGGAGCCGGCTAATGCTTTGACCAACGTGGCTTTCATTGCCGCAGGACTGTGGGGCGTCTGGCAGGTGCGGCGCTACAAGACTGGCGCTTTCGCCGAGGTGCTGGCCTGGTTGGTGGTGGTGATCGGCATCGGCTCGACCCTGTTCCACACCTTCGCCAGCAAAGGCACGATCTGGGCCGACATCCTGCCGATCGCCGGCTTCACGCTGGCCTACACGCTTTTCAACCTGCGGCGTTTCCTCGGCATGGACTGGGGCAAGGCGATCCTCGTCTTCGTCGCCTTCTATGCCGTGGCCGGCCTGATCACCTATGCGGTGCCCGACTGGCTGCGCCAGGTCTCGAACGGCACCACAGCCTATCTACCGCCCTTCCTGGCGCTCGCCTGCTTCGGGGCATGGGTGGCGGCCACCGGCAACCGGGCCGGCTGGTATAATCTGACGGGATCGGCGATCTTCGTCGTCTCGGTCATCTGCCGGATGATCGATCCGCTGGTCTGCGCCAGCTTCCCGCTCGGCACGCACTTCCTCTGGCACATCTTCAACGGGCTGATGCTGGCGGTGCTTTTGGCGGCGACGGCACGGTTTGGGAAAGCCAAGGGGGTAGGGGAGTAGGGGAAGAGGATCGAGCAGCGGCGACTCTTTCCCTACTGCCCTATTTCCTTACTCCCCTACTCCCTGGCTGCTGCTAAGCAGCCAAATCCCGCAGCACGTACTGCAAGATGCCGCCGTTCTTGAAGTAGTCGAGCTCGTCCAGCGTATCGATGCGGCAGATGATCGGCACGTTCTTCACCGTGCCGTCGCCATAGGTGATCTTGGCCACCATCTTCTGGCGCGGCTTGATCGCGTCCAGGCCGTCGATCTCGACCAGTTCGTCACCCTTCAGGTTGAGGGAAGCCCATGAGGTGCCCTCCTCGAAGATGAAGGGGATGACGCCCATGCCGACCAGGTTGGAGCGGTGGATACGCTCGAAGGACTGGGCAATGACGGCGCGCACACCAAGCAGGTTGGTGCCCTTGGCCGCCCAGTCGCGCGAGGAGCCGTTGCCGTATTCGACGCCGGCGAAGATCACCAGCGGCACGCCTTCCTTCTTGTATTCCATCGCGGCGTCGTAGATCGACATCTCCTCCTTCGAGGGATAGTGGATCGTGTAGCCGCCCTCGCGGCCGTTCTCGCCCAGCATGTGGTTGCGGATGCGGATGTTGGCGAAGGTGCCGCGCATCATCACCTCATGGTTGCCGCGCCGCGTGCCGTACTGGTTGAAGTCGGCGACGCCGACGCCATGCTCGGTGAGGTACTTGCCGGCCGGCGATGCCGCCTTGATCGAGCCCGCCGGCGAGATGTGGTCGGTGGTGATCTTGTCGCCGAAAAGACCGAGCACGCGCGCGCCCTTGATGTCGCCGACCTTGCCGAAGGCGCGGCCCATGCCGGCGAAATAGGGCGGGTTCTGCACATAGGTCGAGTGGTCGTCCCAGGCATAGGTCTGGCCTTCCGGCGCCTTGACCTTCTGCCAGTAGGCGTCGCCCTTGAAAACGTCGGCATATTTGCGGGCGAACAGCTCGCGGGTGACGTTCTTCTCGATGAACTCCTGGATCTCGGTCGAGGTCGGCCAGATGTCCTTGAGATAAACGGGCTTGCCGTCGCTGCCTTCGCCGAGCGGCTCGGTGGTAAGGTCCTTGGTCACCGTGCCGGCCAGCGCATGCGCGACCACGAGCGGCGGCGAGGCGAGGTAGTTCGCCTGCACGTCCGGCGAGACGCGGCCTTCGAAGTTACGGTTGCCGGAAAGCACGGCGGCAGCGATCAGGCCCTTATCATTGATGGTCTTGGAGATCGGCGCCGGCAGCGGGCCGGAGTTGCCGATGCAGGTGGTGCAGCCGAAGCCGACCAGGTTGAAGCCGATCTGGTCGAGCTCCTTCTGCAGGCCGGATTTTTCGAGATATTCGGCCACCACCTGGCTGCCGGGGGCGAGCGAGGTCTTGACCCATGGCTTCTGCTTCAGGCCGCGCCGGTTGGCGTTGCGGGCCAAGAGGCCGGCGCCGATCAGCACGCTCGGGTTGGAGGTGTTGGTGCAGGAGGTGATGGCGGCGATGACGACGTCGCCATGGCCAAGATCGTAGTCGGTGCCTTCGACAGCGTAGCGCTTCGAGATCTCAGCGGCCTTCTTGTACTCGGTCTCCATCGCCTTGGCGAAGCCGGCGGGGATGTCCTGCAGGGCGACGCGGCCCTCGGGACGCTTCGGGCCGGCCATAGACGGCACGACATCGCCGAGGTCGAGCTCGAGCAGGTCGGTGAAGACCGGATCGGCGGAGCCGGCGTCGCGCCACATGCCTTGCGCCTTCGAATAGGCCTCGACCAAGGCGATGCGGTTATCGTCGCGACCGGACATGGTGAGGTAGCGCAGCGTTTCCGAATCGACCGGGAAGAAGCCGCAGGTCGCGCCGTATTCCGGCGCCATGTTGCCGATGGTGGCGCGGTCGGCCAGCGTCATGTTGGAGAGGCCGGGGCCGAAGAACTCGACGAACTTGCCGACGACGCCCTTCTTGCGCAGCATCTGGGTGACGGTGAGCACCAGGTCGGTGGCGGTGACGCCCTCCTTCAGCTTGCCGGTGAGGCGGAAGCCGATGACCTCGGGCAGAAGCATGGAGACAGGCTGGCCGAGCATCGCGGCCTCGGCCTCGATGCCGCCGACGCCCCAGCCGAGCACGCCGAGGCCGTTGATCATGGTGGTGTGCGAATCGGTGCCGACGCAGGTGTCCGGATAGGCGACGGTCTCGCCGTCCTCGCTGTTGGTCCACACGACCTGGCCGAGATATTCGAGGTTGACCTGGTGGCAGATGCCGGTGCCGGGCGGCACGACGCGGAAGTTGCGGAAGGCCTGCTGGCCCCATTTCAGGAATTTGTAGCGCTCCTCGTTGCGCTCATATTCGAGCTCGACATTGCGGGCGAAGGCCATCGGCGTGCCGAACTCGTCGACGATGACGGAATGGTCGATGACGAGGTCGACCGGGACCAGCGGGTTGATCTTTTCCGGGTCGCCGCCGAGCGCCTTGATGCCGTCGCGCATGGCGGCCAGATCTACCACCGCCGGCACGCCGGTGAAGTCCTGCATCAACACGCGGGCCGGGCGATAGGCGATCTCGACGCCGGCGGTGCCCTTGTCGGTCAGCCAGGCGGCGACCGCCTGGATCGATTCCTTGGTGACCGAGCGGCCATCCTCGTTGCGCAGCAGGTTTTCCAGCAGCACCTTCATCGAATAGGGCAGCCTTGCGATGCCGGCGAGGCCGTTCTTCTCGGCCTCAACGAGGTCGAAATAGACATAGTCCGCACCACCTGCGGTCAGGGTGCGGCGGCAATTGAAACTGTCGAGGGATTTCGTCACGGCGATCCGTCCTTGTCTGTTCAGCCTGAAAGGGAACGGACGCCGTTGGCATGCAATCACGCGCAAAGGTGCGGGTACGGCCATTTCCGCTGTCCGCTCCCAAGCAACCCGAGCCGTTCAAGGCGGCGCGTGCGCTGGTTCGGCGCTAATTCTGATCCCGCGCCGACCGCTGGCACGGATGAACCGCATATAGAGAATTTCCCGGAATAGTTCTAGACAGTCGCAAGACGAATTTGCGTGAGCCGGAAACGGCTCCGAAACGGTGCTTTCGGGACGGGCAAGAATGCGGCTGATCGCCGAAAATCTGGGCGGCGAGCGCGGCGGCGAGACGGTTTTCTCCAACATCGGCTTCGCGCTCGACAAGGGCGAGGCACTCGTTGTCACCGGGCCGAACGGCGCGGGCAAATCGACGCTTTTGAGGATCGTCGCCGGGCTGTTGCCGGTCGCCGAAGGAAAGGTTCGATTCGAGGGTGGCGGCGAGGCTTCCCGGACGGTCGCCTCGGCCTCGCACTATCTCGGCCATCTCAACGCGATGAAGACGGCGCTCAGCGTCGAGGAGAATCTCGGCTTCTGGCGGGCGTTCCAGGGGGAACCGGCGTTGAGCGTCGAAGAGGCGCTGGAGACGGTGGCGCTCGGCGGGCTCGGGCATCTGCCCTTCGGCTATCTGTCGACCGGGCAGCGACGGCGCGCCTCGATCGCGAAGCTTTTGGTCAGCCGGCGGCCCGTCTGGCTGCTCGACGAGCCGACGGCGGGGCTGGATAAGGCCTCGGAGGAAAGGTTCGCGGGGTTGATGCGGGGCCATCTCGACGATGGGGGGATCGTGGTGGCGGCCACGCATCTGCCGCTGGGATTGGAGGGGGCGAAGGAATTGCAAATGGGGGTAGGCCATTGATGCCGGTGCTCGACGGCAGGCCAGAGGGGGGTGTGAAGGAACGCATGGCCAACCAGCGAGCCACCTCATAATGTGGTCCCTCTTCCTCCGCGACATCCGCCTCTCGATCCGCGCCGGCGGCGGGGCGCTGATCGGCGTGATCTTCTTCCTCGCCGTCATCGTCACCATCCCCTTCGGCGTCGGCCCCGACCTCAACCTGCTCGCCCGCATCGGCCCGGCGATCCTGTGGGTCGCGGCGCTGCTTGCCTGCCTGCTCGGGCTCGATCGCCTCCTCCAGGCCGACCGCGAGGACGGTTCGCTCGATCTGCTGGTGCTCAACGGCGACCGGCACATGCTGGCGCTGACGGTGCTGACGAAATGCCTGGCGCATTGGACCGGCAGCGTGCTGCCGCTGGTGGTCGCGGCACCTCTGCTCGGCCTGTTCATGAATATGCAGCCGCTGGGCATCGGCGCCACGACGCTCACATTGCTCGTCGGTACGCCGGCCATCACCTTCATCGGCGCGGCGGGCGCCGCGGTGGCGGTGGCGCTGCCGCGCGGCGGATTGCTCATTTCGGTGTTGGTGCTGCCGCTGACCATTCCGGTGCTGATCTTCGGCGTTTCGGCAAGCTATGGCGCGGTGGCCGATCCGGCGCCGTTCCTGCAGCCTTTCCTCATTCTTGCCGCGCTGACGCTGTTTCTTGCGGTGCTCGGTCCCTTGGCGGCGGCACTGGCGCTGCGGCACGGGACGGATTGACGCGACGAAGGCGTTGGCTCACTGCGGCACCGCGACAAATTGCGGACCGGCCGGCGCGAGGTTATGGAAAGACATGATCGGAACGGTTGACATGGCCACGAGCAGGGGGCGGTCGCTATGAGCGCGCACGCCCTGTTCGTCACCGCCGCCTACGCCATCACGGCCGTCGTGCTGGCCGGGCTGATCGGCTGGATCCTGCTCGACCAGCGGGCGCGCAAGCGCGAGCTTGCCGCGCTGGAAGCAGCCGGGGTGCGGCGGCGTTCCGACAAGGCCGTCAAGCCATGAGCCTCGAAACCGAAGCGCCGGCGCCGCGCCGCCGCCTGTTCGTGCTTTTGCCGCTCTTGGTGTTCCTGGGGCTGGCCGGGCTGTTCCTGTCGCAGCTTCTGTCGGGCCGCGACGCCTCGGAAATCCCCTCGGCGTTGATCGGCCTGCCGGCGCCGCAGACCAACCTGCCGCCGCTCGAAGGGACGAGCCTGCCGGGGCTCGAGTCAAAAGACTTTGCCAGCAAGGTGACGCTGGTCAACGTGTTCGCGTCCTGGTGCGCGCCGTGCCGGGAAGAGCATCCGGTGCTTCTCGGCCTCTCACAGGACAAGCGCTTCACGCTCGCGGCGTTGAACTACAAGGACCAGCCGGAAAACGCCCGCCGCTTTCTTGGCGATCTCGGCAATCCCTATCAGGCGATTGGCGTCGATCCCGCCGGACGCGCGGCGATCGACTGGGGCGTCTACGGTGTGCCGGAGACCTTCGTCATCGGCAAGGACGGCAGGATTGCCTACAAGCATGTCGGGCCGCTGACGCCCGACTCCGTGAGGGCGTTGCTGTTGCCGCAGATCGAGAAGGCGCTGGCGGCGCCGGGCTGATGACCCTTATCCGGCCGCTACGCGGCCACCTTCTCCCCGAGAGGAGAAGAGGTTTGGCGCCGGCGATTACCTGTCCTCTCCCCTTGGGGAGAGGTCGGATTGCCCCGAATTGCCCTTCGCAATTCGGTTGGCAATCCGGGTGAGGGGAATTCCCCTCACCCGGAAGCCTCAGCCGTAGATCTGCTTGTGGATCTGGTAGAGCATCTCGGAACGGTCGGCGCGCAGATCGGCGAGATCGCGGCTGGACAGGTTCTCGATTTCGGCGACGAGGCGGTTGTAGTGACGGCGCTTGGCCATGCTGGCGCGGGCGCGGGAGACAAGATTGTCGAACATGACAGGGTTCCTTTCATGCCGCATTGGGCGCGGCCGGTTGTTCCTCCCTGACGATTGCGAGCATGACATAGGAATGGTGCGTTGCAAAAGAAAGATGCTGCAATGCACCATTGCAGCCAGCGCATAGCCGGTTAACCGCGGGCTAACGGCCTATGCGCCCAGCGCCGCGCACCGGACCGGCGTGCATCACGCAGTTCTCATCCATTTTGTCATACAAATGCAGGCCTGCCGTCTTGTCAGATCGCCTGTGGGCTGGCTTGATCCGCCCGTCACCTGATGCCGGGAGGAAATGCATGGCGGCCGCAGACTATTACGAAATTCTCGATCCGCGCTTCGCGCGCCTGTTCAATGGCAGCGCGCAGGTGGAGAAGCTGTTCACCGGATGCCGCTGGGCCGAAGGGCCGGCCTGGTTCGCCGCCGGCCGCTATGTCGTCTGGTCGGATATCCCGAACAACCGGATGCTGCGCTATGACGAGACCGACGGCAGCGTCAGCGTGTTCCGCCAGCCGTCCGGCAATTCCAACGGCAACACGGTCGACCGTCAGGGCCGGCTGGTGACATGCGAGCATTCCGGCCGCCGCGTCAGCCGCACCGAGCATGACGGCTCTGTCACCACCATCGCCGACAAATGGAAAGGCAAGCGGCTCAACTCGCCCAACGACGTGGTGGTGCGCTCGGACGGCTCGATCTGGTTCACCGATCCGAGCTACGGCATCGACACCGACTATGAGGGCGACAAGGCCGAAAGCGAGATCGGCGCCTGCAACGTCTATCGCGTCGATCCGGAGACCGGCGACGTCGAGGCCGTCATCACCGACATGGTGCGGCCGAACGGGCTCGCCTTCTCGCTCGACGAAAGCCTGCTCTACGTCGTCGACACCGGCCGCACGCATGGCGAGAACAACCCGGCGCATATGCGCGTCTTCAACGTCGGCAAGCACGGCAAGAAGGTTTCGGGCGGCAAGGTGTTCGCCGACTGCACCGCCGGCCTGTTCGACGGCTTCCGGCTCGATTCGGACGGGCGCATCTGGACGAGCGCTGCCGACGGCATCCATTGCTACGACCCGGACGGCACGCTGATCGGCAAGGTCAAGGTGCCCGAAGTGACCGCCAACTGCGTGTTCGGCGGCAACAAGCTCAACTGCCTCTACATCGCCGGCACCACCTCGCTCTACATGGTGCGGCTGATGGTGAACGGGGCAAAGACGTATTGAGCGAGACTGTTTGGAAATGCTGCTCCGGCGGCCATCTGCCGGCGGTTTCTGTTTTTCCGTGCTCACGGACCTAAACCAAGGGGAGGGAGAAAAATGCCATTCGTCAACATCCGCATCGTCAAGGAAGTGATCGCCGCCGATCCGGCCGGCAAGAAGGCTGACATCGCCAAGAAAGTGACGTCGGCCATCATGGAGGCCACCGGGCTTAGCAACAACGATGTCTGGGTGGTGTTCGAGGAGGTCAACGCCCGCGACTGGTATGTCGGCAAGACCGATGTCGAGACGCTGCGGAAGGGGTAGGGCGTTTACGCCGCAGCGTGGAAAATTGCGAGGGTCGGCAGGGCAGAGAGGGCGCGAAGGATCGCAAGCGAAGCAGCCCAGCGCTCACTGTGATCGAATGAAGCCAGAGAAAGCCTCGATCGCTCCGCGCATCGCCCTTCGGTTCGCAGGGTCTGTCAAAATAGCCTCCATCTCAGCCGGCTTCTTGCCCAGCAGCGCGATCTCCAGCGTCTCCTCATACATTGCGAACGACATCGTCCGCATGATCTCGCTCAGCGCCGCCCGCGCATAGAGCGAACGGGGCGAGGCATGCACCAGCATCGCCGGCTTGCCGACCGCGGCGTCGCGAGAGACCAGCCAGTCGAGCGCGTTCTTCATGCCGCCGGGCACGCCATGCGCATATTCCGGGCAGGAGACGATGACGCCGTCGGCGCGGGTGATCGTCTCGATCAGGCGCGCCGCTTCGGGCGGCGTGCGTTCGCCCTCATCATCCGAGTTGAAGATCGGCAGCCGGCCGAGGCCGTCATAGAGCTGGACACGGCAATCCGCGGGCGCGTTGGCGGCCAGGGCGGCAAGCAGGGCCGAGTTGGTCGAGGCGGCGCGCAGGCTGCCCGATATGGCGACGATCTCGATCAAGGGAGAACCCGACGAAGAGTGAGTCGTCCGGAAAGCCTACCACATGGTCTGGCGGTAATCGTCGTCCAGCTCGCGATCGATCTCGCCGGCACTTTCGCTCAGCGCCAGTTGGTCGCGGATGATCTGGCCGAGCGTCGGCAGCGTGGCGCGATCGTACCAGGTCTCCGGTTTCCAGAGGTCGGAGCGCATAAAGGCCTTGGCGCAATGCATATAGGCGGCCTTGACCGTCACCACGATCACGCTCTGCGGCTCCTTGCCGTCGACGGCCAGGCGTTCGCGCAAGTCGGGATCGACGGTGATGCGGGCGTCGCCGTTGACGCGAAGCGTCTCGTTCATGCCGGGGATGAGGAAGAGCAACCCGACGGACGGGTTGCGGATGATGTTTTCCAGCGTGTCCAACCGGTTGTTGCCAGGGCGGTCGGGAATGGCAATGGTGGAGCTGTCGAGGATGGCGGCGAAGCCGGGCTTATCGCCCTTGGGCGTCACATCGGCATTGCCGGCGCCGTCGGAGGAGCCGATCAGCACGAAGGGGCTTTTGCCGATAAAGGAGCGGCAATGTCCGTCGAGGGCTTTGAGCTCCTTGCGGATCGAGCCGTCGGTCGGCCGCGGCGTCTTGTAGATCGTCCTCAGCTCGTCACGCGTGGTCAGGAATTCCATGCCGTCCCCCTAAAAGCCCAACCGCCGGACGCTTTTCCGGCTTCGCGTTAATTCCCCGCCTTCTCTTCCTTGGCTTTCTCCTCGAGCGAGTGGCGCATGATCAGCGGCATCTGGCTGAAGGTGAACAGCAAGGTGATCGGGATCGTGCCCCAGACCTTGAAATAAAGCCAGGTCGCCTCGGAAAAGTTGCGCCAGACCACCTCGTTGAGCACGGCCAGGAACAGGAAGAACAGGCCCCAGCGGAAGGTCAGCTTGCGCCAGCCCTCGGCGTCGAGCTGGAAGGCGGAATCGAAGACGTAGCCGAGCAGCGAGCGGCCGAACAGCAGCCCACCGAGCAGGGTGACGCCGAACAGCGAATTGATGATCGTCGGCTTCATGAAGGCGAAGGTCTTGTCCTGCAGGTACAGCGCCAGCGCGCCGAAGACGAAGACGACGATCGCCGAGACCAGCGGCATCAGCGGCAGGCTGCGCGTGAGCAGCCAGGAGACGCCGAGCGAAAGCGCGGTCGCCACCATGAAGAAGGCCGTGGCGATGAGGATCGGCTCGCCGAGATGGCTGAGCACCGGGAATTTCTCTGCGAGCCACTCGCCGCGGATGGTGGTGAAGAAGAACACCAGGCCCGGACCAAGCTCGAGCAGGAACTTCAGGCCGGGGTTGATCGGCTTGCGGCGAGGATCGGACGGGTCGCGTTCGATGATGTTCATAAAACCCTTCTTGCGCATGATCTGGCCTAAAAGCAGGCCATTTCAAAAAAGCGCGCTAATCAAGCAACGCCCGCGATTGCTCTTGCGAATTCGCTGGCGGAAAACGGTTCGAGGTCGTCGACCTGCTCGCCGACGCCGATGAAATAGACCGGCAGCCGGTGCTTGGCGGCGATCGCCACCAGAATACCGCCGCGCGCCGTGCCGTCCAGCTTGGTCATCACCAGCCCGTTGACGCCGGCGACATTGCGGAAGATCTCAACCTGGTTGAGCGCATTCTGGCCGGTGGTGGCATCGACCGTTTGCAGCACCGTGTGCGGCGCTTCCGGATCGAGCTTACCCAGCACGCGCACGATCTTTTCCAGCTCGGCCATCAGCTCGGTCTTGTTCTGCAGGCGCCCGGCCGTGTCGATGATCAAAACGTCCGAGCCGACCTCCTTCGCCTTCTCGAAGGCGTCATAGGCGAGGCCCGCCGCATCGGCGCCGAGCTTGGTGGCAATGACGGGCGATTTCGTGCGCTCGCCCCAGATCTTGAGCTGCTCAATCGCGGCGGCGCGGAACGTGTCGCCGGCGGCCAGCATCACCTTCAGGCCGCCGTCGGTGAGCTTGGCGGCCAATTTGCCGATGGTGGTGGTCTTGCCGGTGCCGTTGACGCCGACCACTAGGATGACATGCGGCTTGTGGCTGAGGTCGAGCTCGAGCGGCTTTGCCACCGGCGTCAGCACCTTCTCCACCTCCGCGGCCATCACGGCGCGGACTTCAGAGTCGGAGACGTCGCGGCCATAACGGCTGGAAGCGAGCGAGTCGGTGACGCGGAGCGCCGTTTCCACGCCAAGATCGGCGCGGATCAGCACGTCTTCCAGGTCCTGCAGCGTGTCCTCGTCCAGCTTTCGCTTGGTGAAGACGCCGGCAATGTTGCCGGTGAGTTCGCGCGAGGAGCGGGCGAGCCCGTCGCGCATGCGCTGGAACCAGGAGCGCCGCGGCACCGGCTCCGGCGCTTTTGCCGGCTCGGCTTTTTGCTCGACCTTTTTTGAGACCGTTACTTTGCCGGCGGCGGGGGCGGGCTGCGGAACGGGCGCCAGCTCTACCTCCCCCTCGATGGGGGAGGTCCCGAGCGCTGCTCGGGGGTGGGGGTGACCCGCGTCCGCGCCGTGATGGCCGCGGAGGTGGAGAA
>NZ_VFTG01000007.1 GCF_006439355.1 Mesorhizobium sp. B4-1-3 | reverse complement strand
AGGTCGACCTCCGATTTCTCCCCGTTCTAATCCGTCGGCAGCATCGACAGCCTTGTCGCGGCGAGCACGGTTATGGCCAGCGCCGCGAGATCGGCCGGGTTCCTTGAGACGAAGTCCGGCGCGATCACCGAGATCAGCACGCAGCCGGGCGCGGCTTCCATCACCGCCGTCGCGCGCGGTCTGAGCGCCCTGTTCCTCAGCACCATATAGCCGCCGATGCGGGTGAGATATGTCACGCCGGCCATCGCCAGGATGGCGAGCGCGGTCATCGGATCGATCATTTCTCACCTGCCAGGAACCAGGCGGCCACAAGGCCGGACAGCGCGCCGGCGGCCACATACCAGGCACCGGGCACGGCGAGATAGGTGAGCGCGGCCACCGCCAGGCTGACCAGCCATGGCCGTGCCGCTGCAAACCCCTTCCACATGCCGCTAAGCAGCACCAGGAAGACGGCCGGGAAGGCCATCGCGAAACCGTATTTCCCGACATCGCCGAGCACTGGGCCGAGCGCCGCGCCGCAGGTCGTGAACGCCACCCAGGCAAGGTAGAAGGGAATGCAGGCCCC
This sequence comes from Mesorhizobium sp. B4-1-3, assembly GCF_006439355.1. Lineage (GTDB taxonomy): Bacteria > Pseudomonadota > Alphaproteobacteria > Rhizobiales > Rhizobiaceae > Mesorhizobium. The sequence goes on along the minus strand of NZ_VFTG01000007.1, from coordinate 242,732 downwards.
CAGATAGAAGGGCAGGCTGAAGGCGGGCCGCATGCCGGCGGCGGCGCGGCGTTGCGCGTCGGCAAGGCCCACCGCCCAGCTCTCGTCGCACATCAAAAACAGCGCCGGAAAAACCTGTCGCTTCGGCAGATGCTTGATGAATGGCGCAAGTGCGGCGCCCATCAGGAAATGCCGGCTGTTTACCAGAAGCGTGATGCCGGCGATCAACAGGATATGCGGCGGCGAGGTCCAGAGCTGAATCGCCGCGAATTCGGAACCGCCGGCGAAGTTGAGGCCGGTCATCAGCGGCACTTCGACGACGGAAAGGCCTTTCTGCGCGGCCTGCGCGCCGAGCACCAGCGCGTAGGGGATGATGCCGAGCAGCACCGGCGTCGAAGCGGCAAGCCCGCGCCGGAACTCGGCGCCGCGGCGGTTGCCGGTTTGCTGCCCGGCGAAGGCGGTCTCGGAAACGCTCATGGCTTTGCCTTCGGCTGGCCTCGCGGCCGCCATTCTCCCGGTCGGTTGTGGGTTGTCGATCACCGGACAATAGCCGAAACACCTGGCAATCGGGTTGCGAAGATGCGTCGCTTCTGCCAGAATTTGGCATCTGATAGCGCATTTTCGCAGAAGGTTGGAATCTCAAACCATGAAGTTGGATGATATCGACAGGCGCATCCTGCGCGCCCTGCAACGGGACGGGCGCATGGCCAACAACGATCTGGCCAAAGAGGTCGGCTTGTCGCCATCGCCATGCCTGCGGCGCGTGAAACTTCTGGAGGAGGCGGGCGTCATCGACCGCTATGTCGCGGTGCTCAACCCGGCCAAGATCGGTCGCGGCCAGACCTTCTTCACTCGCATCTGGCTGAAGCAGCAGGACGAGGACACTATCGAGCATTTCGCCGCTGAGGTGGCGAAATTCCCCGAAGTGATGGAATGCTACCTCATGCTGGGCGATTGCGACGCCATGGTGCGGATAGTGGCGGCCGGCATCGACGACTACCGTCGCTTCCAGTCGGAGCATCTGAGCCGGATCAAGGGCGTGCAGAACGTCAAGACGGACGTGCCCAGCCAGACGATCAAGCAGACTTCAGAGATGCCGCTGTGAAGGCTGCCTTCTCCCGCAAGGGAGAGGAGAGTCCTCAATGATGCGCATGGTGTTCCGCGTTGCGCTTGCGCGTCGCCGCCGCCTTCTTCGCCGAAGCGGAGCGTGCGGCCGCGGACCGCTCGCCCGACGCCTTGCCGCCAGCCTTCCCGCCCTTATGCGCCGCCGGATGGCCGGTGTGCTTGCCGCGGCCGGAGCCGCCTTCCTTCTTGCCGCCGCCATCATCCTTGTTCACTGTCGCCCAGGCGCGACGCTCGGCTTCCTTCTCGGACACGCCGCGCTTCTCATAGCCTTCGGCGATATGGTCAGCCTTGCGTTCCTGCTTGTCTGTGTATTTCGATTTGTCGCCACGTGGCATCGGCCGGCTCCTTGTTGCGCTGAGTGAATTAAAGTCTCAAGAACCCTTCTTCTTGGCGACGTCGCCCAGATCGGACCGTTCCGGATCCTTGTTGTTCTCGCCGGCGGCGTCGCGGTCCTCGTCGGGGTCGTCCTTTGCCGGTAGGTAGCCGCGCGGCTTGTTCGCCTTTGGGCCTTCCCAGCGCGGCCATTGATCGGAGGTTCCGGGACGTCCGGTGTTGGGTGAATTGCTCATGTCAACCTCGCTTTCGAGATGTTCATTTGCTCTCTGTCTTGGAGAGGCCTCAGCCTTCCGCTTTCATGGTCCGTGCGATCTTCAAGAGTTTGTCGCGGTCGTGCCCGTGCTCGCGGATCAGTTCGCGCGCCTGCTTCGGCGACAGATCGGTGTTCTCCGCAAGGAACCGCACGTCGGGATCGTCGCCGCCCTTGGTCGGCAGGCTGCCTGTTTGCGGCGCATGGGCGCCGCCCGGGCGGTGGGGGACGTTGTCCTTTGCCTGGGTCATCGCAGGACTCCTTTGACTTTCATGGCGTTAGCCGGTCGTCTCTGACTGCCTGCGGCGCGCTTCCTTCTTGCGCCGCAGCACCTCGTCGGTGCCAACGATATCCTTGGCGCCGCCGGTGATCGCGGTCGACACCACGGCCGGCGGGTCGCTTGCCGGAAAGCTGTCCTCAAGGCCCGACTGCAACTGCTCTTCCAGCGTGTCGGAATCTTCCGAACGGCCCTCGGTGCGCCGTTTGTCGACCTCCTCCAGGTCATGCTTGGCGTCGGGATGCTCGCGCACGTTGCGCAGCGTCGACACGATGAGCTCGATCGCGAACTCCTTCATGGCATCGGCGTGCGGAGCGGCAACATCGGTGTCCTCGACCAGGCGAACAAGCGATCGTTCGAGCTTATCCAACTCGCGCATGCCCTGGCAGTGCCCAAGTTTCTGCGCCAGAGCTTGGATCAGCAACGGACCGAAGGTCGAATAGGCCTGCATTCGGGTCTCGTCGACATGTTCGGGATGAAGGGTGTGCAGCGACATTGATGCCTCCGTTCAAACATCGTGCGGCAGTGGCGTGGGCAACCGACTGAAGAGGAACTGGAGGGCGACGCAGAAGTTCCACCGCGGGCGATCCCGCAGCAAATGAAATGGCGTCCGTGAGGACACGGACGCCATTCGAGTTTAACGTTGGCCGCCTTTGCGGCCGGCCTCCGAGGCACGCTGCCGGTCTTCGGCGAAGTTGCCGCTGCCGCCCCGATGCTGGCCCGCGCCACGCTGACCCATGTTGCGGTCCTCGGCCTGCTGCTGCCCGCTGCCGCGCTGCTGGTCTTCGCGGTTCTTGTGGCTCTGCTGGCCGGCCTTGACGTGCTGTTCGTGGGTTCCACCTTGATTGGCCATATCGAATTTCTCCGTTGGTTCGGATTTTCTTCGGGATGAAACAAGGACGCGTTCGGCATCCTTGAGTAAGGGGAACAGGTGCGGCCAGTCGATGTTCCAACTGAAACATTTCGTGACCGGGTCGGACTGAAGTCCTATGGGCCCGACGCATTGGGCTGCCTCATGCAACCAATCTCCTTTTTGCGAATTGGGGAGCGGCCGTCGAGAAAGCCCCCTCCATCGCCGGCTGTCCTGGTGCCCGCCGGTTGCCCGCGCATTCCCGGCGGGCACCAATATTCTTGAACAAAAGGCCGCTTAGACCGGCTTCGGAGCGAGACGACGTTTTGACCTACATCTCTGCAAAGCCCGCCCGGCAGGACACCGAAAGCCTGCCTGCCAACGACAACCAGCGTGCCACCCGCACCGATCTTTCGTTCCTCGATGTCATCAATGACGAGGATGAGGTCGCCGACATTGCAAGGCGCGCGGAGCGCCTCGGCCACGCCACGCTCATTGTGATGGGCATCGGCTTGGCAGCGGTTCCGCTGCTCTATTTCCTGCTGGCCTGAGCCAGGCGGCATCCAGCCAGCAGACGCCTGGCCGGCATCACCTCTATCTTCCGGAAAAGAAGGCGTCCAGCGTGGCCGCCGTTTCGATCGGCGACTCCTCCGGAAAGAAATGACCGCCAGGCAGCGCTCCGCCGCTGACATCGTCGGCCCAACTCCGCCATATGCCCAGCGGGCCGTCTTCATCCCGATACCACTCGGCAAGCGCGCCGTGCTCGCTCCACAGCGCCAGCAATGGACAGGCGATGCGACGACCCGCTGCCTGGTCCTCGCGATCGTGCCGACGGTCGAGCACGGCTGCCGCGCGATACTCTTCACAAATGGCGTGGATATGCGCCGGATCGCGCAGCGCATCGACATAGGCCTGACGCACGCCGGGCGGGAATGCATCAGGCGCGGATCCCCAGCCGGAAAGCGCATTGTCGACGACCGCTTCCGCGCAGGCCGCGAGCATTCTCTCCGGCAGCGGCTCCGGCTGCGCCAGCAGCGACCAAGGCCAATAGCCGAGCGCCAGCCTCGCATCCGCCCGGTCCCAGACCTCGGCTGTGGGGACGATGTCGAGCACGGCGAGCTTCTCGACACCGTCCGGGTGGTCGAGCGCCAGCCGGTAGGCAACCCGCCCACCGCGGTCATGACCCGCGACCATGAAGCGCCGGAAGCCGAACGTCTCCATCAGAACGATCATGTCGTCGGCCATGGCCCGCTTGGTAAAGGGCGCATGATCGGCGGCCGATGGCGGGCAGGAGCTTTGCCCATAACCGCGCAGATCGGCGCAGACGACGGTGAAATCCCGCGCCAGGCTTGGCGCAACGTCGCGCCACATCGCATGGGTCTCGGGAAAACCGTGCAGCAGGAGCAGACCAGGTCCGTTGCCGGCGCGGCGGGCGAAAATCCTTGCTTCGCCGGTATCTACCTCGCGGCTTTCGAAATCCTGAAACATTGCTTTGTCTCCGGCGACCGGCGCGGGCCGCGCCGCCCTCTCACGTCCAGGCGGAATCCAGTGTCAGCGACGCTTCGAAAATCTGGTCGCGCTTTTCGTCCAGCACTTTGACGGTGATGGTCAGATGCTTGCCGCCCGGCATCTCGTCGCGAGCGACGTCGTGCAGGATGCGCAGCGCCTCCATCCCGGCGCGCTCACGGCTGGCGAAGAGCTGTCCCTCGGTATCTTCCTGGCTATGCTCGGTGTTGTAGAGGTCGAAATAGAAGCGCTGCATCGACAGGTCGATCCCCGGAAATTTCGAAGTTCAATTCGCCAGCGCTGTCATGGTTCCAAGCCGCTGATCCCGAGAGAAAATCCGTGCCGCGCCGCCTGTCGGCGAACGGCCGCCTGCAACCAGCCCCACCTTGCAGCGTTAGCAGTCGCCAACGGAGAACGTGCAATTGCTGGAATCGCTTTACCTCAATCTCGGCCAGCATGACGCCCTATCGGAAGAAGAGAAGGCTTTGCTCACATCGACTTTGTCGATCGAGAAATATGTCGGCACCGGGGAGGATATCGTCTCGGAGGGAACCAGGCCGACTTATAGCACGCTCATCATCGACGGGTTTGCCGCCCGCTACAGGGTGTTGGAGGACGGAGGCCGCCAGTTCACCTCGCTGCAGGTCCCGGGCGATTTCGTCGATCTCCATGCTTTCTTGCTGAAGACAATGGATCACGGCATCATTGCCTTGTCGCCCTGCCATGTGGCTGCTGCCGAGCACAGCAAGCTCAAGGCGATCACCGAGCAGGCGCCGCATCTCACCCGGCTGTTGTGGCTGGACACGCTGGTCGACGGCGCCATCCATCGCGAATGGATCGTGGCCATGGGCCGCCGCTCCAAGCTCTCCCACCTCGCGCATCTGATCTGCGAGCTCTTCGTCAGGCTGCAGGTAGTGAAGAAGACGCGCGACATGAGTTTTTACCTACCGCTGTCGCAGGCACAATTGGCCGACGTGCTCGGCCTGTCGGTCGTGCACATGAACCGGGTGATCGGCACGTTGCGACGCATGAACGTCATCAACTGGACGAACCATATGATCGTGATCCTCGACTGGGAGCGGTTGGTCACGATCGCCGAGTTCGATCCGACTTATCTCAGCATGGCGCGCGAGCCGAGATAAGCGTCTAGCCGGGCGGGGCCTTGGAGCGCGACCAGAGCGTGTCGAGCATGGTGAGCGCGGCGCTCGGCCGGGCATCCTTCAGCAGCCCCTGCTGCGCCGCGACCTTCTTGAAGGCGGCAAAGGCGATGGCCGGCCGGCAGGTGCCCGCGATCGCGTCATCCACCAGCCGGGCCGCTTCCAGGTAGGCCGGCGCTTCCTTGTTCTTCCAGTGTCCGGCGAGCGCCTTCTTAGCCTCGGCGACGGTGGTGACCACCATGGTGCCGCCGCTGACGAAGCGGATGGTGAGCGGTAGAAAACGGCTCATCGGATCGTCACCATCCGAGCCACTCATGCGTGCGCCAGGCAAGGCCGACAAAGGGCGCGGCTGTCATCACGGCGGCGATGAGGAGAAAAAGCGGACTGTTTATGCGCAAGGATTTCATGGTTGCCACCATAAGATTGGGAATGGCCGTAAACGACGATTTGGCCAGTCGGTTGCATTCGCCCGGCGGTTCGGAGGCTACATGTTGCTTGCAGGCCGGATCGGCGGCGCTGGCCGATGCGGCGGCCTGGGACGCGGCCTGAGCGGCACATCCGTGAGCGAGGCGCGGATCACCTTGGCGGGGATCGATGTTACGGCGGCACGCCGGCGCAGCAAGGCTGCCGAGAGACTGCCGATGAGAGTTCGAACGTCCATGGGACTCCTCCTGAAGAGTCCCCCCAATGGGAGTAGGGTAGCACTCCCGCCCGTGCCGCGCATTTAACTTTGATGCATGCTCGAGCGTCTCGGCGAAGTGTGGCGAACCAAGCCAACCTTTTCAGTCGGCATGCGTTGTCCTTCGAACAGAAGGAGACAGCAATGCCGACCAGCAGCCGAAAGAAATCCGACGTAGCCTTGAAATCCGGGGCGGCCACGAAAGCAGACACCGGCGAAACCACACGAAGGCAGCGGGGCGTCCAACGCAAGGTCGATGCAGCCGACCGCAGCAAGCCGAAGCCGAAGTCGCCGGGCGCCATGCAGGCCGGCGCGCGCCGGTACCCCGTGCCGCCTTTCCCCAAGCAGCATCACCCCAAGCCCGGCGAGGAATGGGCGATCGAGCCGGCCCCGCTCTACGATGCGCCGTTCTGGCAAGGGTCTGGCAAGCTTGAGGACAAGGTCGCGCTTATCACCGGCGGCGATTCTGGCATCGGTCGCGCGGTGGCCGTGCTGTTCGCACGCGAGGGTGCCGATATCGCCGTCGCCTATCTCAGCGAAGATCGCGATGCCAAGGCGACGAAGCAGGCGGTCGAGGCGGAGGGAAGGCGCTGCATCACTTTGCGCGGCGACGTGGCCAAACGCGCCTTCTGCCGCAAGGCGGTGGCTGAGACGCTCAAGGCCTTCGGCAAGCTCGACGTGCTGGTCAACAACGCCGCCTTCCAGATCCACTCGGCCGATTTCGCCGATCTGACCGAGGAGCATTTCGACACCACGCTGAAGACCAATCTCTACGGCTATTTCCACATGGCGCAGGAAGCGGTGCCGCACATGAAGCCGGGCTCGGCGATCGTCAACACCGGCTCGGTGACCGGCATAGAGGGCTCGAAGGAACTGGTCGACTACTCGATGACCAAGGGCGGCATTCACGCCTTCACCCGCGCGCTCTCCGGCAACCTCATCCCGCAGGGCATCCGCGTCAACGCGGTGGCGCCCGGTCCGGTCTGGACGCCGCTCAACCCTTCCGAGAAGGAAGCGGAAGACGTCTCGCAGTTCGGCGCCAAGACACCGATGAAACGACCCGCCCAACCGGAGGAGATCGCGCCGGCCTATGTGTTCCTGGCCTCGCCGCAATGCTCGAGCTACATCACCGGCGAGATCCTGCCGATCGTCGGGGGTTACTGACCTCCGAGCACTGACATGAGGAGGATCCCATGAAAGATCCAATGAACAAAGCGCTTCTCATCGCGGCCCTCGCTCTCATCCCGACTTTGCCGGCGGCTGCGCAGACTGCCGCGCAACCGAAGGAGCAGCCGACGCAGAACTGCCAGGCCAAGCCCGACGCGAACGACCAGCAGCAAAAGCAGAAGCAAGAGGCCGGTACCGACGAGCTGTCGAAACAGCTCGGCAATTGCGGCGGCGTGCTGAAGCCACCGCCGACCGGCGACAAGAACGCGACGACCCCGCCACCGACCGGCAGCGAAATGCCGGTGATAAAGCCCGGCCAGATACCGCCGCAGACGGGCCAATGAGATTCGAATCGTCAACAAGGTCAGTGTTTGCGCTTCTCGCTTTTGGCCGACTTGACGGCCGGCAAGCCGTGGGCTTCGCGAATCATCTGTAATGCCTCGTCGCGGGTGAGGCCGCATTTACGCGCGAAGTAGGCCGCCTCGTCGATCTCGGCGCGCGAGTCCACCGCGATCCCAGAACCAGTCTGTCTGTCCTTCTTCTTGGCCATCGATTCACCCCCATGAATCACTTAGTCAACTAATTATAGGCCCGTGAGTTCCCGATGCAAAATTCGCCGGCAATGTATTTGGGCCCGCCGTCGACCTGCGCCTATCGGGGAACCATTGCGCCGGCCCTGGATTGTGATTTGCGGGCCGCGTCAGCCGGACCTGGTGGCAAAGAGAACAGGGCTGGTTTCTCCGGCTTCACGCCCTGGCCAACGAAATGGCAGTCGAGCTCTTGTCCCACCCGGCCCGCTCAGTATTGGGCTTGGGCAGCAGATGGCAGAACAAACGCAATCCGACAAAGCCGGCATAGAACCGCGCAAAGGCATGCCGAGCCCGCGGCTCGGCGAGGCGGAATTCAAGCAGCGTTACCGGAAATTGTTCTACGATCCTGCCTTCGAGGCGGAAGCCGACGCCATCGGCCGGCTGGCCCAGATCGCCTGGCAGGCCTATAGCAACGAACGCAAGAGCCCGGTGACCCGGAAGGCGGGGCAGGGCTTCCATGACCCTGGCTACGACCTTTCGGTGGAATGGATCGCCGCGCACGAAGCGGTCGAGGCGGCGCAGCGCCGGCACGAGGACATGGCCGCTCCATCGCGCATCCTGATCATCAACGGCTCCTCGCGCAGCGAGCACACCTGTCCGGGCGAGATGTCGAAGAGTTTTCGTCTGGTCGAGCTGGCGCGACGCGCCATTGTCGACAGGCAGGGCTTCTCGGTCGAGGTGCTCGACCTGTCGCGGCTGGCTTCGGAATACGGTCGCAAGATCTATCCCTGCAAGGCGTGCTTCTCGACGGCCGCGGCACTCTGCCACTGGCCGTGCTCATGCTACCCCAACCACTCGCTCGGCCAGGTGCAGGACTGGATGAACGACATCTACCCACTCTGGGTCGAGGCGCATGGCGTGATGATCGTGACGCCGGTCAACTGGTATCAGACGTCGTCGCCGATCAAACTGATGATGGACCGGCTTGTCTGCGCAGACGGCGGCAACCCCGATCCGTCGCTGACGCAGGGCAAGGATCCAGCGCTTGCCAAGCAAGCCGAACTCTCTGGCTGGGACTACCCCCGCCATCTCGAAGGCCGGCTGTTTTCGGTGGTCGTCCACGGCGATACGGAAGGCGCTGCGAACGCACGGCATACGCTTGCCGACTGGCTGCGTTCGATGAAGCTCGATCCCGTCGGCGAGATTGCCGAACTCGACCGCTATATCGGCTACTGGATGCCCTATGCAACCAGCCATGACGAGCTCGACGCCGACAAGGACGTTCAGATTGAAGTGACCAACGCCGCGCTGGCCCTAGCCGAAGCAGTGGCGAGGCGCCGAACAGGGGAATTCTCGACCATCGGAGCCGACCTTAAGGATCCACGGCCAAAATAGGGGAAGAAGATGCCGCGCTGGGCCAACGAAGGCTGGACAATCCTCAAGGAAAGCGTGTCCGGTTATATTGCCGACAATGCGCTGAGCCACGGCGCGGCGATGGCCTTCTACGCCACCACGTCGCTGGCACCGATCCTGCTGATCGTGGTCGCGATCGCCGGGTTCGTCATCGGCAACGATGCCGCGCAACTAGCGCTCTCGGCGCAAATATCGGGCGTCATGGGTTCGCAGAGCGCCGATCTTCTCAAGGCAACGGTCGAGACCGCCTCGCACGGCTCGTCGGGCACTTTGGCCACCTTGATCGGGCTAGTCACGCTCTTGATCACCGCGTCCGGCGTCTTCGGCGAGATGCAGCAGACGTTGAACGAGATCTGGAAGGTCAAGCCAAGCGCCGTGTCGTTTTCGCGCCTGGTGCGGGCGAGAGCGGTAAGTCTCGGCCTTGTGGCGGCGCTCGGCTTTCTGCTGCTGGTGTCACTTGCAGCCAGCACTGCAATCGCCGCGCTTGGCGAAGTCATTAACCGCAGCCTGCCATTTGGAACGCTGATCGTCAGCGGCATCAACACGGTCGTCTCCTTCGCGTTGATCGCGTTGCTCTTCGCAGCCATCTACAAGGTTCTCCCGGACCGAGAGCTCAAATGGCGCGACGTCGGAGTCGGCGCGCTGGTCACGTCGTTGCTCTTCACCATCGGCAAATCGCTGATCGGCTGGTATATCGGCACCAGCGCCATAGCGACCTCCTACGGGGCGGCCGGGGCGCTGATGGTGGTGCTGGTCTGGGTCTATTATTCCGCACAGATCTTCCTCTTCGGCGCCGAGATCACGCGCGCCTATTCGGTGCGCAGCGGCAGCCGCACGGATCTTGCGCCTGTGGTGGCCGCCAAGCAGCCGCCGGCGACCTGAGCGTGCCGTAGCGCGAATTCTCATAGTGCTCAACGGCTTGAGCAGCGGCCAGCAGACCTGCGTCGAGCGAAGGCGGGCCCTTGTACTCGTCCATGATCTCGGCTCCTTCCTCGGTGATGCCCATAATGGCGGCGCATGTTTTGCCGACCGGCTTCTTGTCGATCACCTCGAAAACCTCCTCAAAACGCGCGACATGTTCTTCGGTCTGGTCGCGGTGCTTGTCGAAGGCCATCTTCAATGCATCGTCGTGCGCCGCCTTCGCCATCTTGGGCAGCGTCGCCAGAATTTTCTTTTTCGTCGAAGTAGATGTCTTTCAGCGTGTCGTGGAAAGTTCGTTGAGGACCTTTTGATGAACAGCCTCACGCCAACTGACCGATCTCACGCGCACCGAAAGAACGGCGGCTATTCAGTCGCTGTTTTTGGCGAAGAATCCAGCCGGGATTGGCGCTTCACCCTGCGCGGCGCTCACAAAAACCACTGGACGATGAGGCCAACCGACGACATCGCCATTATCAACGTCGACAGCCAGCCCAGGCTGCGCAGCCAGCCTTGAACCAGGAATTCTCCCATAACATCCTTGCGGGACGCCATCAGCATCATCACGATCATCACGGGAACGGCGCACATGCCGTTGATGACGGCGCTCCAGTAAAGCGCCTTGATCGGGTCGATCGGGGTGAACATGATCCCGGTGCCAAGAGCGGTTGCGGCGGCGAGCGTTCCGTAAAACGCCGCCGCTTCCCTCGGCTTGCGCTGAAGCCCGACCGGCCAGCGCAGCGCTTCGCCGACGGCGAAGGCCGCTGAGCCTGCCAATACCGGCACCGCCAGGAGCCCAGTGCCGATGATCCCAGCCGAGAAGACGATGAAGGCAAATTTTCCAGCCACCGGCTCTAGCGCCTTTGCCGCGTCGGTAGACGAAGCAATGTCCGTCACCCCAGTCTTGTGGAGCGTGGCGGCCGTGGTGAAGATGATCGCGACGCCGATCAGATTGGAGAACGCCATTCCGACCAGCGTGTCGGCGCGTATTCGGCCGAATGCCTTGGGAGCCTGCCATGGCGCCCACCGCAGCGGTTTGGCGATTGGCTTGAGCTCTTCCTCTTCGACCTCCTGCGAGGCTTGCCAGAAAAAAAGATAAGGCGAGATCGTCGTCCCGAGGATGGCGAGGAGCGTGGTGAAGAAGGCGCCGCTCCATTCGACGCGCGGGATGAGCAGCCCTTTGGCTCCGTCTACCCAGGGCACATTAGCGGCAAACATTGCGGCCACGTAGGCGAGCAGGCTCAACGTGGTCCATTTGAGCACTTTCACGTAGCGAGTGTAGTCCAGAAAGACGATCGCGCAGACGCAGATGATTGCGAAGGCGACGACATAAAGCGAGCTCGGCCCGCCAATCAGCAGTCTCAACGCATCCGCCATGGCGCTAAGATCGGCGCCGATGTTGATGGTGTTGGCGACGAAGAGCAGAACGACCACGGCATAAAGCAGCGCGGCCGGATAGTGGCGGCTGAGATTGCCGGAAATGCCCTTGCCCGTGGTGCGGCCGATGCGAGCCGAGATCTCTTGGATTGCCGCCATCAGCGGGAAGGTGAACAACATCACCCAACTGATATTGAAACCGAGCTGCGCGCCCGCCTGGCTATAGGTTCCGATGCCGGACGGATCGTCATCGGACGCCCCTGTGACGAAGCCCGGCCCGATCGTGCGAAGGAACCGCTGGAACGGGCCCTTTGCCAGCGTGTTGCTTTGCTCTTTCTCAACTTGGGAACCGACCTCGGTCATTGCCGGCCTTTCCAGGTGCGCTCGATCGGAAAAGAAGCGGCCGTCGGGGCGACGAGTTGGGCAAAAGGTCGGGCGAGGCTGTTCCGCATAAAATGAGCACCGGCTAATGAAGACCTGAGGTAACAGACGGACTTGACGTCGGTTCCACCGGAATCACCTTGGCATTAACATTTGTTTGGCCAGCTTGCGTTTGCCTCGGCCGCGCTATCGAGCTCCTACGGCCGACATCTTGAACTCGAGGACGCCGGGCCGCAGCCGCGTCGGCAGCCTGTCAGTCAGTTCGACGACCCGGACCCATTTGTCGGCATCGCCGCGCAATGTGACCACGACGCCGTGCGCCTTCCGGGCAGCCTCGAAGGGCGCCTTCGCCTTGACGGCATGGCTTGCAAGGACGGTCTCGCCGTCCATTTCCTCGACGCGATAAGCCCTCAATCCTCGCGCTCCCCGACACGGTCACTCTGGCCGCAGATGCGGGTGGTAAAATTACATTTGATAGCGACGGCGATCAGCGCGGCTCCCGCGTCATTGAAAGATAGGTCGGGTCGAATTCGGCGATCTGCTGCAGCTTCTGCCAGTCGAGGATAGTCACCGTATGGTTCGCCCAGGCGATCACGCCGCTGTTGCGCAACGCGCTGATGACACGGTTCATATGCACCACCGACAGGCCCAGCACATCGGCGAGCTCGGCTTGCGAAACGGGCAAATAGAAGCTCGTGCCGTTGGTGCGCTTCACCACTTGCAGCCTGACGAACAGCTCGCAGAACAGATGTGCCAGGTGGGAGACTTTCGAGCGCCGCCCCATGGCGACGATCCACTCGCGGTGGATGGCGCCGTCGATCAGCGTGTCGAGCCACAAGAGCCGCGTCAGGTGCGGCGCACGCTCGGTGATGCTGCGCAGCTTCGAATGGTCGGCCAGGATGACGCGGCAGGGCGAGAGCGCGATGACGCCGTGGTCCATCGTCTTCAGCAAGAAGGCATAGAGGTCGACGAAATCGCCTGGAATCTGCAGTGAGGTGAACTGCCGGCCGCCATCGGCAAGCACCTTGTAACGCGCGGCGAGCCCGTCGAGGATGAGCGTGCTGTAGGCCGGACGCGATCCGGACGCGACGATGTCCTGCCCGGCGGCGAAGCTGCGCTCACCCGCCATCAGATTGCCGAGCAGGGATTGCTCCTCATCCGACAGGCTGTCGTGCTGGCCGAGATTCAGGAAAAGCGATTCAAGCATTCATGTCTTCCATGAGCGGGCCGAGCGGCCCGGTCACAGGGATGTCACAAGTGATTCAAAACAGGCGCGTTTGACGAGGTATGGGGTTGTTGGACACAGTGCGCTAACATTTGATAACTCGGCGCTTTTTCTCTCGCGGAATGCGGAGGAGCGCATCGCGGCCGGAGCCGCCGGCAGCCGCGCCTTTCCGGATGCGACGCAAGGTGGCGCGCCGGGAGCGTCGCCAAGGTAAGCCGAATCCGGATATTCCGGCATGCCGGCCTCATCGAACCTTTGTGCCGGCCGGGGGAGTTGCGTGCCGGTTTCATGGCCAAATGAACATCGCGCGGCGGTCGATTTCGTTGCCGCGGTCTATCGTCCCGAACGCGACGAGGCCGGGCTGGAGACGATCGAGAAGTCGGCCGACCGGGTCCTTGAGGAAACCGGCATCCGCTTCCTGGACGATCCGCAGACCATCGACATTCTCAAACAGGCCGGTGGCGTGGCGACCGGGGATGTCGTGCGCCTGGATGGCGCCGAACTGCGCCGCATCATACGCCGGGACGCGCCGGCAAAGTTCCTGCTGCGTGGCAGGAATGCCGCGCAGGACACGCCGATCGGCGTGAGCGCGGCGCCGGTCTTCGCGCCGATCTACGGCGCGCCCAATGTCGTGCTCGACAATGGGGCTAGGCGGGCGGGCAGCCGGCAGATCTACGGCGAGCTTGTCGCTGCCGCGCATGCCGCGCCGGGGCTCACCAACACCGGGCAGATGATCTGCGTGATGGAGGACGTCTCTGAAGACCGGCGGCCGCTGGAGATTCTGCTTGCGCATCTCAGCCGCTCTGACAAGCCGTTCATGGGCAGCATCGCTTCGTCGGCGGCCGCTGAGGCGGTGATCGACCTGACCACCGCCGCGGTCAGGCGGCCGGCGTCTGCCGGCGAGTGCAACCTTCTCCACCTGATCAACACCACGCCACCGCTCACCTATTGGCCGAACCCGTTGAAGTGTCTGCGGACCATCGCGCTGAAGGGCGAGGCGAGCATGGTCTCGTCCTACATGATGATGGGCGCGACGTCGCCCGTCACCGTGGCCGGCGCGCTTGTCCAAGGTTATGCCGAGGTGCTTGCCGGGCTTGCGCTGTCGCAGCTCTGGTGTCCCGGCGCGCCGGTGGTGATGGGCATCCTCGCCTATCCCTTCGACATGCGTCGGATGCTGCCCGATTTCGGGGACCCGGCTTCGCAGCTCGTCCAGTTCCACGCGGCCGGATTGGGCAGGCGGCTCGGCGTGCCGGTGCGCGGCGACGGCGCGATCACCTCGGCCAAGATCGACGATGCGCAATCGGGCGCCGAAGGGGGCAGGGTGCTCTCGGCGGCGATGGCCTCCGGCGCGAGCTTTATCCTCCACGCTTCCGGTTGGCTGGAGCAGGGCTGCACGGTGTCGTTCGCAAAATTCCGCCGCGATGCCGCTGCTCTGTCGGAGCTCGGCCCTGGCAAGCCCGCCGATTTGCCCATGCCCCTTGACCGTGGGATCGAGGCGGAGATACGCGGCCGCCTCGCGCGCTCTTGAACTGATCCCATAAAAAGGGCGCTGCCGCGAAGACAGCGCCCTTCGTTCAGCGAGCAGGCCTGCTACCAGCCTTGCATGCTGTACCAGTCGTCGACATCGCGGCGAACACGATCCTTCTCAAGGCCGTAGCGTTCCTGGATCTTGCCTTCAAGCTGATCGCGCTTGCCCGCGATGCGATCGAGGTCATCGTCGGTGAGTTTTCCCCACTGTTCCTTGACCTTGCCCTTCACCTGTCTCCAATTGCCTTCGACGCGGTTCCAATCCATTGCAGGACCTCCTGTTGAACACGAAGGCTAACGGCAGCGCGGTCGCCAGGTTCCTGCCGAAAAGCGTTTGTCCAGCAACGCCGGGCCCCGGAGATATGGGAGATATGGTTCATCTGGCCGTCATAATGGACCGGCAAATTGGCGAGCGCTGAGCCAGGCCCCTCCGGTCAGCATGTTCCCAAGACCTCTCCTGCCCGGCTCCTGGTCCGGGCTTCTTTTTAGCTGCGTCTCGGAGGTCGTGGTCTCAAAAATCCGCAAGCGGCGGAACATTCGCCCGGCGCCGATGTTCATGAATGCAGGATGGCGCGCAGCCCCGCTCCCCCCGCGAAAGGCGTGCCATCCAGGCTCAGACCGAGCAAGCCCGCCTCGGCCGTCCCTCGCCGGGGCGGGCTTCATTTTCGATGATTGGAAGAATCATGCTCCACCGGGCAGCCAAGATCGCCGAGCACGCCCATAGTGGCCAGAATGACAAAACCGGCCGACCCTATATCGAACACCTGAGGCGCGTCGCCGATGCGGTCGAGACGTTGGATGAAAAGACCGTCGCGTATTTGCATGACGTTATAGAAAAGGGCGAGGGCTGGACCCTTGAGCGGCTTGAGCAGGCTGGATTCAGTTCATCCGTTGTCGCGGCCGTCGATGCGCTGACGACACGGATGGACGAAAGCGAGCAGGGGTTCATTTGCCGCGCGGCCTCGAATCCGCTCGCCAGGTCGGTCAAGGAAGCTGATCTGAAAGATAATCTGTGGCAGGCACATCAGGCAGGGCTTTCTCCAGCCAGGTATGAAACCGGCCTTGCGGTGCTACACGGATTGAACGCCAGCGCTTAGGCGCACGCCCAGTGGCCAAATCCGCCTTCCATCCGGGTTCGAGGCATGGCGCGAGTATTATCTCAGCCTCCCTTGCGAAAGTGAGAATTAAGCGCTATGTATCGACAATCGATCTTGTTGAACGAACGTTGTTTTCGCGCCTTAGCGCCCAACGATATTCCCTCTCAATTTCGAAGAACCCGGCGTTTGGTCAGGCGACCAAGCGGCGATAATTTACGTCGATTTGAAAGGAAATCGCAATGAGCTCTGGAACCGTAAAGTTTTTCAATTCCACCAAAGGCTTCGGATTTATCGAGGTCGGCAATGGCCAGCCCGATGTGTTCGTTCATATCTCGGCCGTTGAGCGCGCCGGACTGCGCTCGCTGGTCGAAGGCCAGAAGGTCAGCTTCGATATCGTGAAGGATGCCCGCAACGGCAAAAGTTCTGCCGAAAATCTGCAAGCCGCCTGATCACAGCGCCTCAGGGTCAATGACCACGGATGTACTGGCATCGGCCTCGCAGGCGCGTTGGAGAAGGTCGGGCTTTGCCCGGCCTTTTTTGATTAAGGAGAAGAAATGAAGTCCCTATCGGATACCAGTCTGTTCAAGCCGGTTCCGTCCCGAACGGAAGCCAAAACCGACATGACGTCTCGCGTCGCGCGGCAGATCGTGGATCTGGAAGCAACTGCGAGGGAGGCCAAGACGAAGAGATTGCGCGCCGCCAGGCTCGCCCAGGAAGCGGACGCGCCCGCGCCCCCGCCGAAGAAATCCGTGCCGAAGCGTAGCAAGAAGGCGTGAGCACGAGTCTGGCGCCTGCCTGAAGGGCTGCGCTATTCCCGCGCCACCTGCAGCAGATCGCTGGGGATATCGCCGCACGTCCGGCTATCCAACATCTTTTCAAGATCGTTACGGTTGTCTTGGCCGAAGTCGCTGGGTAGATCAAGCGCCGTCCGGGCATCGTCGTCGAACTCGATCGGCGCCCCGTAAAGCTGCGCTATCCGCAACACCAGATCTTCGATGTCCTCACGGGCGATGTTCTCGGTCAGGTTGCTCAACCTGATCTCTTCCGAAAGCCGGATGATGTTGACGATACCCCTGATCCGAAAGGCCCGCTGGACCCTGTGATGAGCGTCGTCGCGCAACCGGATGGAAAATCGTTGGAACATGGAAGGCCTCCTTCCCTGGAGGTTATCCCTCGATCGTCATCATGCGCCGGACCATCCTGGATGGCAAGCAAAAAAGCCAAATCGGATAGAAATATCAATTAGTTAGCATAGACCAACAAATGTGGTTTCGATGCATGATTGGTTTCGTTAGTCTGTTCCTCCGTTTATGGCTTAAGCGTCCTTGACGCCTTATACGGCGAATCCTACTTCTACGTGGAATGAGGCACTTACTCATTCGTGGCATTTTGTCTGTGAAGGAGGCAGGCATGGCTGAACTCGAGCGGCCGCAAAGGTTGCAGATCATGCTGACCGACGAGGAACTGGCGGCGCTGGAGAACTGGCGTTTCGAAAAGCGCATGCCGAGCCGATCGGCCGCAGTGCGCGAGTTGTTGCGCCGTGGGCTTTCGTCGGATGGGTTTTTGACCGCCGACGCAGGCGCAAAGTCGCAAGATTTTGGCGTGATATCGGCGGAGAGGATGGGCAATGGCGCCAATGACTCCAAACGGTAAGTGGGTGCCACACCACGACGCGTTGCCCTGCTTCTCCGTCGGCCCTAATTAATGAACATGACAAGTTATGGGGGGATATTCCGACAGAACGCCAATGCCGACGCGCGCCTCGCGGCGATTGTCGATTCGTCTTACGACGCCATCATCGGCAAGAACCTGAACAGCATCATCACCGACTGGAACCAAGCGGCCGAGCGCATGTTCGGCTATACCGCCGAAGAGGCCGTGGGCCAGTCTATCCTGATGCTGCTCCCCGAGCATATGTACGGTGAGGAAGCCGAGATTATCGGCCGCATCCGCCGGGGCGAGGGTGTGGGAAGTCACGAGACGACGCGCAAGCGCAAGGATGGCTCACTGATCGCCGTGTCGATCACGGTGTCGCCGATCAGGAACAGCGCAGGCGAGATCATCGGCGCCTCGCAGATCGCTCGCGACATTACGCCCGCCAAGGAAAGCGAGCGCCGCATCCGGTTCTTGATGCGCGAGGTCAACCACCGCGTGAAGAACCAGTTCGCGGTGATCCTGTCGATGGTCAGGGAAACCAGCAAGCGCTCGACCGACCCCGGCGAGTTCGAGGAACTGATCCGCGCCCGCATCATGGCGCTGTCACGCTCGCACGACCTTCTGGTCACCTCGGAATGGGCCGGCGCCAGCCTGTTCGACCTAGTCCAGGAGCATCTGAAGCCTTTCGGCCATGAAGACCGCATCTCGATGTCCGGGCCGCTTCTGACCTTGCAGTCGAATGCCGTGCAGAATCTCGGCATGGCCTTCCACGAGCTCGGCACCAACTCGTCCAAATATGGCGCGCTGGCCTCAGGGGGCGGCCATATCGAAATCACTTGGAAGGTGGAGACCGGTCCCGAGGCGCAGCGACGTTTTCATCTTCTCTGGCATGAGACATCGGATAAGGTCGCAACCGCGCGCAAGGCGCCCGAGCGCAAGGGGTTCGGCACGGTGGTGCTGCAGCGGGTGGCGCCGCAGTCGCTGAGCGGTTCCTCCAGCCTCGAACGCTCGCCCGCCGGCGTGAAGTGGACGCTTGACGCACCGATCGAGGCGATCGTCGTGCCGCAGCTCGGCGCCGACACGGACAGCAATTTCAGCGTTTGAGGCGTTGGATCCAGTGGCCGCCGCCGGCGCGATTTGCGCCTTGCCGCCAAGACGAAAAAAATGCACAGGGTAGAACAAGGGTTGCGGTCGCCGGCACCTCCTTGCAGCACCGCGAAAGCGTAGCTACATCATCAATGAGCGTGCAATGTCCACGCGGATACAGTTGCTTTGGTCAAGCTTCATCCATGGAGGTTGTCATGGCAATGATGGAAGCAAGAAAGAGCCTGGACTGGATCACTCTGGTCCTCGCGATCTGCCTGTTCATTTCACCTTGGGTCATCGGATTCACCGCGGCGATGGTGCCCGCGTGGAACGCCTGGATTGTCGGCGTTCTCCTCGGCGCGCTGGCGCTCGCGACGCTTTCGGTGTTCGCCGAGTGGGAAGAATGGGTCAGTGCGGTCCTCGGGCTCTGGCTGATCGTGTCGCCCTGGTTGCTACACTTCGCGGCTGACACGCATGTCATGGCCACGCATGTCGTCCTCGGCGTGCTGGTGGTCGCGGCATCGGCCTGGGCCGTCTGGGACTTCCGTCATCCCCACGCGCATGCGTGAGCGGTGACTGAATGGGAGCCCGCCGCGTAAGCGGCGAGCTCCTCTCTCTTGGAGCATGGGTGAGGCGGCTGTTGCGGCGGGTTCACGCAATTGCTGCAACCGGAAACCTTTTCGTGCATTCTTGGGAATGGCCCTGATGCTCCACCCCGACACCCCCGCCAAATGCTGCTCCTATTGCGGCGGCCGCGACCATGATTTCGAGGAGTGCCCGAAACGCAAGGCTGACGCCGAGAAGGAAAAGGTGGCGCGGGAGCCTGAGCCGATCATGGCTGGGGGTTCCTTATTCGCATCACGCGTCCTCCAACCAGTAGCTTACCTCCTATCGCCATAACGACGCGATGCCGCTCGGGCGTTGTGCTGGCGCCACGGCTCGACCGCGGAGGGTGCTGTCGAGCTGCGCTTCAAATCAATTTGGCGCTCGCCTTATCAGCTCAGCGCACGCGCCGCCGCCTCGGCGAACGAGATGTCGCCCTTGATCTCGCGCATCGCCATCGAGGTCACCGTGCGGCGCACGCCGGGCAGGCGGCTGAGCTCCTCGCGCAGCATGCGGTCGAGCGCCATCATGTCGACGGTGACGATCTGGAGCAGATAGTCGGCTTCGCCCGTGGTAGCGTAGCAGCGGCGGATCAGCGGGTGCTTCTTCACCGCCGCCTCGAAGGCGTCCGACACCTCGAAGTCGATTGAAACCTGGATGAAGGCCTCGATGCCGAAGCCCATCCCGGCCGGATCGATGCGGGTCGAATATCCGCGGATAATGCCAGCCTCTTCCAGCGCTTTCACCCGTTTCCAGCAAGGCGTCTTGCTCAAGCCGACCGTCTCGGCGAGCTCGCCGAACGAGACGCGCGCGTTGCGCTCGAGCGCGGCGACTATTCTGCGGTCGAGGGCATCCAGCATCATTCGTTCTCCAATAAGGCGGAAGAGATCGATGATCGTCCTTCCTTTCATGCCATCTGAATAACAGAAAGGAACAATGTTCAAGCCGAAAGCGCTATCCTTGCCGCCAGGTCGAAAACCTGCCCACGAGGAGGATGAGCCATGGACAAGACGGACTATCACGCCCGCATCGAGGCGCCCGAGATGCGCGACTACGGTGTCTATCTGAAGTGCGACCGGTTGCTCGCCTGCCAGAAGCCGCTCGCCGAAATGGTCAATGCCGACGAGTTGCAGTTCCAGATCGTGCACCAGGTCGAGGAACTCTGGATGAAGCTTATCGCCTACACGCTGGTCGACGTGCTCGACTATCTGGAAAGGCAAGACACCCACCGCATCGTCACGCTGATGGGCCGCGTGCACCGGCTGATGCGCATGATGACGGCGCAGCTCGATCTCCTGGAGACGATGTCGCCTAAGGAGTACCAGCAGATCCGCCTGCAGCTCGGCAATGGCAGCGGCCAGGAATCGCCAGGCTTCAAGCTGTTGCTGCGCTTGCCGCCGGATCTTTGGCGGGCCTTCAAGCATGCCTATCTCGATGGCCGCGGGCTGACCGTGGAGGATATCTATGACGAGCATTACGACCACGGCGATTCCTATGTCGTGGCCGAGGCGCTGATCGAATTCGACGAGCTGTTCCAGAAGTTCCGCGCCAACCACCTTTATCTGATCCATCGCTCGATCGGGCTGGGAGCCAAATCGCTGAAGGGCAGGCCGGTGGAAATTCTCGAAGGCGGCGCCCGCCACCGCTTCTTCCCCGAGCTCTGGGACATCCGCTGTGACATGACCGATCGCTGGGGCGCCGAATACGGCACCGTGCGCGACTCGATCAGCCACCCGCCGCAGGCGAAGGCGGGCTGAGCCTCCTTCCTCGCCCGCGCGAAGCGGGTGGAGAAGGTGGCCGTGCAGCGGCCGGAGAGGGGGCCTTCGTAGAGTGCCGACTAGATGGAATTTGCCGTTGGCGTTTGTCCCACCATCCGGCGCAGCGCGTCTCCGTCGCGGCTTCGCCGCGCCACCTCTCCCCCGTTTCGCGCGGGGCGAGGAAGAGGGCGCTCCAAACAATTTTCCCCACCCCCTGTCGGAACTCTCTCCCTTCGCCCGTCCTTGGGGCATCGAACGGCTTTGACAACTCGGAGGGACACTCGTGGAAAACGCACAATCGACCTGGCAGACCGTCGCCATTCTCATCGCCCGCCTGATCTTCGCCGCCATGTTCGCCATGGGCGTCGCCTTCAAGCTCATGGATATGGGCGCCACCGCCGGCTACATCGCCGCCGCCGGCTTTCCATTCCCGCTGTTTCTGGCCTGGTGCGCCGCGATCCTCGAGACGCTGCTGGTGATATGCTTCCTGACCGGGGCCTTCATGACGCCGCTGGCACTGATCGGAGCGGTCTACGTCACCTTTCTGGGTTTCGCCTTCCACGGCCCGTCGCACTGGGCCGGAAACCAGGCCGAGTTCGGTGCCTTCATGTCGCATTTCCCCTTCGCCGCCGGCCTGCTCTACGCCGCCGTGCACGGCCCGGGCAGCGTGCTGGCCCTACGACAGGGCTGGCCGGGCCGGGCGTGATCTTTTCCTTCTCCCCGTTCTGCGGGGAGAAGGACCCCAAAGGGGCGAATGGGGGGCGGGGCCCACATTTCAAGGCAAGGCGCCTACCGATCCTCACATCTGGTCATTATACGGCTCCTTCATCTGCCCGACCATGCGCGCCAGCTTGGAGAAGGACGGCATGTCCGCTTCAGGCTGGCACTGATTGGCGAGCTCGAGCAGCCGGATCGGGAAATTGATGGCGTCGCGGTTCGAGGCCGAGATCGCCTCCGAACGCTCCTCGCCGGTTTCGCCTGCTTCGGCCTTGCGCAATGCGATGTCGATTTCCTCGACCGTGAGCACGCCTTTCTTGACGAGCACATGATTGATCGCGGCGACGGCCATCAGCAGTCCCTCGAGTTGGAGATTGGCGACGTTCATGGTGTTCCTCCCATTGACCTCGCCTCAAGAACGCATGAGCGGCGTTTCCGATCCGAGCGGGGGAGGCCAGCGCGGCTAAGCCTCCAACCACCGCTCGCCATATTCGCTCCAGAGCTGCCTGATCTCGCGATTGCCGAGCGGCGGCGTCTGGCGGTCACCATAGAAAACGGCGACGGCGCTGAGGTCGTACTGGCCCTCGGCCTGAGCGATGAGGCGGACCGCTTCGCCGAGTGGTCTTGAATGGAAGATCGGATCGGCCTGGCCCCGGCCCAGGCTGCGAACGCCCGAAATGCTTGCAGGCACATGCCGCATCCGAAAAACGGATGCCATGGCAGGTCTGTCCATGCTGCTCTCCGCGATTCCCCGCAGGAATGATCCCATAAGCTTCGGCTAATGACCAGCCCGACACAACCGGGCTCAACAAGAGGGCAGGGACCGCACAACCTTGCAACGAAGAGACCTGGAAAGAAGGCCGGGCGCAACGGCCCGGCCTTCCTTTTTGCGCGGCCACCCTAAGCAGCCTGCGCTCACTACTTTGTGCGGTCGCGGCTGTGCGGCCCCGACCGGAAATCTCATCTGTGCCAGCGCCGCAACCAGTCCGGCTCGGGATCGGAATTTCGGCTGATCGCCATGCCGGCCAGCAATCCGACCACGCCGCCGATTAGCATTGCCGTCGAAAAGGTGCCGGGGTTCTGCTGCACCGTTTCCGAAACGCTATGCGCCTGGGTGCGTAACTGGCTCGCCGCGCGCGAGGCGCGATCGGAGGCGCCGCTGTAGAGGGTTGAGGCACGATCGGCCGCGCTTCGATACCAGCCCTGCGCGGTTTCGGCAGCATTCTCTGACTGTTCGGCAAGCGCGCGGTTCAGCCGGTTCCGCTCGCGCTTCAGCTCGGCGATCTGCTTCTTCATCGTGTTTTCGGATGCTTTTGCGGCCCGCGTGCTGCCACGTGACGCGGCGTTGCTGCGTGCGGCTGTGGTTTTCACGTTGCCGTCGGCTGAATTGGCGGTGCTGGTGTCGTTGTCTGCCATCGGTTTCTCCTTTTGCTCCTGGAACGGCCAACGCGCCGCATGGTTCCGCGCCGCACGGTCCGTGCCAGTTGCCCACCGGCCAGAAAACAAGGCCGCGGAGCGTGCTCCGCGGCCCTTGCTTCAAGCCCGCCGCCCGTTATTTGCCGCAGTTCTTGTCGTTGACGTTCGGCTCCATCGCGCCGGCGGTCGAGTTCTTCGCATCGCCCACCGCGCCTTGCGGGCTGTTCGGGCAGTTCTTGTCGGCATTCGAATTCATGTCGCCGCCGCTAATACTGCCGGTTGTGCCCGTGTCCGGCGGCCCCATCTGGTCAGGCGATGGCGTGGCCGGCGTCTTCGGGTCGACCGTGATGGTCTGGCCGCTGCCGCCGTCATTATTACCGGCGGTGCCGGCGGTCTGGCCCATCGCCGCCGTGGCGAGACCGATCGTCAGGGCCGAAGCTGCAAGGATCTTCATAAGCACGATCTTCTCCTCTGTGCGAGACGGTTCGTCCGTCGCGTTGCGACTAAGGAGGGAACCCGTCGGACCAAGGTTGGTTCCGACAAATCTCCTCCGGTTTTCGGCTGATGTCTCGATCCATGGCTGTCGCGCGAGGCGCGCCTTGGGCGACGGGATCGGGTGAGGCAGGTTTTCGGAAGGATAGGAAAATTTGCCTAAACCCTATTGCCTGGTGAGGGCAGCTCTGCTACTATTTTGCTCATGGTGCTGATTTGCGCCATCGGCCCGCCGCAAGGCGGGTTTTTGTTTCTAAGCACCGGCGGGACAGAGGTGGCGAAGGAACGCCGCCTTGTCGTTCCATCTGCAGCAACACCGAGGCCCAGATGCCACGCTACGCCACCATCATCACCGCCGATGACGGCGCCGAGATCGTCAGCGCCATCGGCGAATTCGAGAGCGCAAGCCTGCCGCAGACCTCAGGCCACGTCGAGCAGGTTGCGCCCGGCGTGCGCATCGGCATGGTGCGTGGCGGCACGGTCGATACCGTCGCCGGTTTCGGCTTTGCGCCCCAGGGCCTTGGCCCCTCGGCAGCCCGCGCCGCCATTGCGACGCTGAAGGCAATGGCCGAGCCGGCGGCCGAGCCCGCCAAGCAGGCACGCCCCAAGCCGCTCAGGAAAGGCGCGCGTAAGGTCCGCAAGGCGAAGGCGGCAAAGGCCGCGCCATCCAATGCGGTAGCCCATGGCTGACGAAAACAAGGTCGCGCGGCGCAAGCCCGCTGGGGCGAAGCGGGCAGGTCGAAAGCCGCAGACTCCCCGCGTCGATGCCGCTTTGCCCAGCCGCCCCAAGCGCTCGCGAAAGACGCTCGGCGACGACTTCGCCGCCGCGCTTCGCGCCGACTTCCGCGCCCATGGCGCCGGCGTCATCGCCGCGGTCAGGGCGGAAAAACCCGACCAGTATCTGAAGGTCGTGCTGACGCTGCTGCCCAAGGATTTTTCGGCCAAGGATCTCTCGGAACATGTCGATGCCGATAGAACCAATCTCGAGCAGTTGAGCGATGAGGAGATCCGCAGCCGCATCCGCAGCCTCGAAACGAGCCTCCGGCCCCTCCTCGACAGCGATGCAGACTTATCTGGCGCTGCTCAAGGAGCTGGACCGGCGAACGCGCCGTAACCGCCTGGCCGCCTACACGCCCTATGACCGCCAGGCCGACTTTCACGCGGCAGGCGCGACCCACCGCGAGCGTCTGTTCATGGCCGGCAACCAGCTCGGCAAGACCAGGGCAGGGGGCGCGGAGTGGGCCATGCATCTCACCGGCCGCTATCCCGACTGGTGGGTGGGCAAAATGTTCGACCACCCCGTGCGGCTCTGGGCCGCCGGCGTCACCGGCGAGGGCACGCGCGACAATCCACAGCGCGTGCTGGTCGGCCCGCCGCAGCAGCAGGGTGAATGGGGCACCGGCATGATCCCGGCCAATGCCATCGCCGGCACGGTGATGGGCCGCGGCGCGCCCGGAGCGCTGGACAGCGTGATCGTGCGCTGGGGCGGCGGCGGCGACGTGCAGGCCGGCGAAAGCGTGCTCTCCTTCAAGAGCTACGAAAAGGGCCGAGAGAAATGGCAGGGCGAGACGCTGCACGGCGTCTGGTTCGACGAGGAACCGCCGCTGGATATTTATTCCGAGGGCCTCACCCGCACCAATGCCACCGATGGTATTACGATCGTGACGTTCACGCCGCTGCTCGGCATGAGCGATGTGGTGCTCAGGTTTTTGGGTGCGGCGGCGGTTCAGGGTTTGGGTTCCTCGCCCTCGTAAGGCGGGGAGAGGTGGCCGCGCAGCGGCCGGAGAGGGGGTCTTCGTAGGGCGACAGCGTCTCCGAGTGATCTCGTGCCCCGTTCATCCAGGTTGGCGCCGCCCCTCTCCGTCGCGGCTTCGCCGCGCCACCTCTCCCCCACTCGCGTGGGGCGAGGAACTGGCTTCAGGAAACCGCGCCGAAACCATGATTTGCGATGTCGCTTTGGCCGCAATTGAAGGTCGAGTAGTTTCCGGCCGCGATCCGGAGCCGACATGCGCCCTATACCGAACCTGCTTCTTGCCTGCGCGCTGCTCCCGGCCTGCTCCGGCTCCAGCGGCGACTGGCACGCCGATGCGATCGCTTCGGCCGAAGCCCGGATGCGCGGCCTGATCAATGATCCGGCGGCGAGTTTCTCGCATCTCGATCTCACCGGCGACAGCGCGACCGGCCAGACCTGCGGCGTCATCGCAAGCAAGGTCGGCATCTTCACCAGGGAAGCGCGCTTTATCGTCTATATCGATGGCGCCGGACCCTATGTCGAACCGGGCCTCGGCTCGTCCATGTCGCAGGCCGACTTCGACTGGGCCTGGAAGAACGATTGCGTCAACGAGGGCTACAAGGGCTGAGCCGGTTTCCTGCCCCCACGCGAAGCGGGGGGAGAGGTGGCCGCGCAGCGGCCGATGAGGGGCCTTCGTAGGGCGACAGCGCTCGTGTCCGTTCATCCAACTTGGCGCCGCCCCCCTTTCCGTCGCGGCTTCGCCGCCACCTCTCCCCCACTCGCGTGGGGGCGAGGAACTGGAGCTTTCAAAATGATTTCCACCCCTTATGGTGCGCGAACGCGCGGTCGCGCGATTTGCATGCCGTAAGGGATTTCGGGAATGTATGTAGGCCGTTCTTATAGATTGCTGGACTTCGCCCTCTGGTCGCGGCGCAGCGTCATCTACATGGTCGTGGTGAGCGGGTTGGCGATCGCCGCCTACCGCCTTCCGGCGACTGCGGGCTTTTCGGTGCCATGGTCGGTCGTGCTGGTGCTCGGCACCACGGTGTCGCTCGTCGCAGGCTTCAAGAATTCGCAGGTCTTCACCCGCGCCAACGAGGCTCTGCAGGCTTTTTCGCAGATCACCGCCGGCAGCCGGATGCTGTCCGGCTTCTGCCGCGATTTCATGGATGCAGCCAACGCCCGGCAACTAATCTACCGCCATCTCGCCTGGCTGACGGCGCTGCGTTTTTCGCTGCGGCGGCCGATGCCTTGGGAATCGCTGGCGAAAGCGGCCAACATCGAGTTCCGGCGCCGCCGCTATCATATCCAGGAGGACAAGACGTCGCTTGCCGAGGAACTGCGCAGGCTGCTGGGCGAGGAAGCCGAAAGCGTGCTGAAATCGCCGCAGCCGGCGATAGAACTTCTCGACACGCAATTGGCCGAGGTCAACGGCTTGTTGAAGAGCTCAGCCATTCCGACGCAGGTCTATTCCGAATTGGTCAAGCTGATACGCGACTTCCAGGATCAGCAGGCGCGTTGCGATCGCATCAAGAACAATCCCTATCCCCGGCAATACGCGATCGTCAGCTCGATGTTCATGATCATCTTCTGCACCTTGCTGCCCTTCGGCGTTGTTCCGGTCTTTGCCGACATGGCCAAGCTGGGCGGCGTGCTCGGCTGGATCTCGATCTGGCTGACCGTCCCTTTCAGCGCGCTGCTGGGCTGGGTTTACATGTCGCTGGACCTGGTCGGCGAAAGCAGCGCCAATCCGTTCGAGGGCAACGCCAACGACGTGCCGATCTCGCAAATCTGCCGCGACATCGAGATCGAGCTGCGCCGTGGGCTTGGCGAGACCGCGCTTCCCGCTCCGCTAGCGCCGGTGAACGACATCGCGACGTGAAGTTCTCAGTTCCTCGCCCCACGCGCAGCGGGGGGAGAGGTGGCCGCGCAGCGGCCGGAGAGGGGCCTTCGTAGGGCGATCAGCCTCCCGCTCTTCCGTCAAAAGCCGGCGCCGTCCCCTCTCCGTCGCGGCTTCGCCGCGCCACCTCTCCCCGCTTTCGCGGGGCGAGGACCTGGAGTTGCCATGTCCCGCCACGTTACCTTCATGACCATCGACGATGCCGGGCACTACACGCCCGAGCAACGCGCTGCGATCGTCGCTGCCTATCCCGAGCACGAGCGCGAGGCCCGCGCGAAAGGTATCCCTGTTCTCGGCTCAGGCCGCATCTTCCCGGTGGCGGAGGAGACGATCGCTTGCGAGCCCTTCAAATTGCCGCGCTGGTGGCCGCGCATCGGCGCGCTCGATTTCGGCTGGGACCATCCGTCGGCGGCGGTCGAGCTTGCCTGGGACACCGAAGCGGACATCCTTTATGTGACGAGCGCGAACCCGTGCGCCTGGCGACGACCGCGAACATCACCCTTTACGGCCTGCAGACCATCGACGGCGTGCTGACGCAAGTCGGCGACCGCGTGCTGGTCAAGGACCAGGCCGCCCAGACCGAGAACGGCATATACACAGCGAGCGAAGGCCAGTGGTTTCGCGCCGCGGACGCCCGCACCGCGCGCACGATGCAGAAGGGCACGACCGTGCATGTGCAGGAGGGCGCCGTCTCGGCCGATCGCGTCTATGCGTTCGAGGCGCTGGATCCGGTGATCGGCGCCGATCCGATCACGCTCAGTTTCTATCTCTCGCAGGACACGCTCGGCGACGCCGTGAATGCCGCTAACGCCGCAGCCGCGAGTGCTGCAGCCGCGCTGACCTCCAAGAACACCGCTGCCACCAGCGCCACCAACGCGGCGGGTTCGGCGACGGCGGCGGCCGGCTCCGCTTCCGCCGCATCCACTTCCGCCACCAACGCCGCGACCAGCGCGGCGAACGCCGGCAATTCGGCGACGGCGGCGAGCGGCTCCGCTTCCACGGCTGCCGGTTCGGCCACGAGCGCCGGCACCTCGGCAAGTGCTGCCGCCGGATCGGCCTCCGCCGCATCGAGCTCGGCCACCGCCGCCTCCGGCTCTGCCACCAATGCCGCGACCTCGGCCACCAACGCGTCGGCAAGCGCCGTCGCTGCCGCCAATGCGGTGGCGGCACTCGGCTATACCTTTTCCACCAGCACCACCGATGCCGATCCCGGCAACGGCACGTTGCGGCTGAACAATGCCAGCGTCGCCTCCGCCACGGCCGCCTATATCGACAATCTCGATTCCAGCGGCGCCACGGTGAGCGGCGTGCTGGATACGTTCGACGACAGCACCAACACGATCAAGGGCCAGCTCACGCTGCGCTCCAAGGCGTCCGCGGCAATCGCCTATGTCTACAACGTCACCGGCTCGGTGGTGGACGGGACGGGCTATCGAAAACTGACGCTCGCCTATGTCAGCGGCGCCGGCACCTTGCCCACGACCGCCGACGGCATCTGGCTGATCTTCGCCCGCGCCGGCGACAAGGGCGCGGATGGGTTGGGTAGCGGCGACTTCACCGGCCCCGCCAGTTCGGTGACAGACAACATCGTGACCTTCGCCGGCACGACGGGGAAGGCCGGCAAAGACAGCGGCGTGGCGGTGGGAAGCCTGGTCGCGGGGCCTGCCTCGGCCGCCACCGACAACATCGCCACGTTCAACGGCACGACCGGGAAGGTGGTGAAGGACAGCGGCGTAGCGCTGGGAAGCTTGGTCGCGGGGCCGGCTTCGGCCACGACCGATAACGTCGCCACGTTCAACGGTACGACCGGTAAACTGATGAAAGACAGCGGCGTAGCGGTGGCCAGCTTGGCGCCGAAAGCCAGCCCTGCCTTGACCGGAACGCCTACAGCGCCGACTGCTGCCGCCGGCACCAATACCGGGCAGATCGCGACAACCGCTTTCGTCAAGGCGGCAATTGACGTCGTGCTCGGCGGCGTTTCGACGGCCTTCGATACGCTGTCAGAGATCGCCTCGGCCATGCTGCAGAAAGCGGCTGACAATCTGGCTATGACAGCGGGTTTTACGCACACGGTGGTAAACGACGGTACCAAGTCGTCCGGAACCTATACGCCAGCTCCTACGGGCGGCAATTATCGCAAGATCACCAATAATGGCGCGTTCACGCTAGCGGCACCAACGACGGCAAACAGCTACAACATGGAGATCGATATCACCAACGGTGCGAGCGCCGGGGCGATTTCCTTCTCCGGGTTTGTCTCCGGGTTCCCGAAAGGCGATGCGCTCACCACTACCAACGGCGCGTTGTTCAAATTGCACATTTCCAAGACTGATGCCGGCGTAACCGCCGTTCTCGAGGCTCTGTGATGAGCCTGATTCTTCCTGCTTACATCCAGCGTGATCCGGACTATTATGTCACGGATTTCAGCGAATATACGACCGGCGTCCAACCGCACGATTGGTCGAAGCGCTGGGGCGGGGCGCATTATACCCCGACTATCGAAACGTCGTCGGGCTCACTCTCGGGCAAGGCGCTGCGGTTCAACATTACCGTGACAGGCGGTCTTGGGCTTTTCACCTGGGACAGAGTTCCGCTAGTCGCCGACGTTGAAATTCTCGCCCGTGGCCGAGTCATCACAAATCCGCTTAACACAATCAACACCTTCACCCGTCTTGGAGTTCGCGGTGGTGGCGGCGTTGGAAGTGAAACGGCCTATAGCGCTCTGGCATTCTATCACACGTCGGCCGGCACCGACTGGCGTATCCAGACCAACAAGAATGTCTCCGGCACATCATCAATTATCAGCGGCCCAACCGATGGTCCGTCGCCGACTATTTCAAGTACCGGGCCTTCGGTTTGGATCTGGACCCGGTTCCGCATTCAGGGTTCAAGCATATCCCGCAAGTCGTGGCAGCACGGCGCATCCGAACCAGCATTTCAAGATACAGTCTCCGACACCTCGATTACGGGGGCGGGATGGGTCGGCGACTATGTAGCCGAACAACAAATCCACATGCGCGAAACGGACTTCTTCTCCGTCGCGCTAAGGGGCAAGACCGCTCCATCAAGCAAGAGATAACAACATGCTCGCTCTAATCCGAAACGGCATTCTTGTTCGCTTAGGACGGGAGCTTTGACATTGATGGCGTGGTGACGATGGCAGCCTATGTGGACTGGAAAAACAGCGATGGACTTAGTCTTGGTCGCGATTGCGTCCGGCTGGTCGCGCCCGGTTGTCCTGTTGTATACTGCGATGATCCTGGCGCTGTGGGTCTCATCAAATACTTGGATACGGTCGTGATCTCCGCGCCTTAATTAAGGGGGCGGCGCCGACCCTGTCCACGTTGGGTGGTGGGTTATTTGGTCGCCGTGCCTTTCGTCGTCCGTCTCAATAGCGCCAGCGGCGGAAATCTGGACTCGCAGTGGTTCGTCGTGTGCGGGATCAAAACATTGCAAGACAAGCTTGCCGCCCTGTGCTTCGATCGTAACCGCGAACGCGTTCCCATTCGGATCTGTGACATCAACCTGGATGCACAAGCTCTGCAAGTCTAGGTCACAATGCCACTTCGGCGGATTTGCCGAATGATCGCCGACCGGCTCAATTACGTGCTTCACAGCTAAGACACCTATTCTCTCAGACGCCGCAGCATAGCGGCTGTCAGTCGGTGGCTTCAACACAATTCACCAGATCAACCTGCCCAGAGGGCAGAAAGGAACAACCATGGACCGCAACTTTGCGCGTGCCCTTTCGCTCGTCCTCACCTCCGAGGGCGGTTGGTCTGACAACCCCGCCGATCCCGGCGGCGCGACCATGAAGGGCGTCACGCTCGCCAATTTCCGCCGCTACGTGAAGGCCGACGCCACCAAGACCGATCTTCGCGCCATCAGTGACGAGCAAGTCGCCACGATCTACCGCCGTTTCTACTGGGATGCGGTGCTCGGCGCGGAGCTCCCCGACGGCGTCGACTATGCCGTCTTCGACTTCGCCGTGAACAGCGGGCCGGGCAGGGCGGCGAAACATCTTCAAAGCGTGCTCGGCGTTGGTCAGGATGGCCGCATCGGCCCGGCGACACTAGCGGCGGCGAGAGCAAAGCCGGTCGGGTTCGTCATCGATGCGCTTTGCGATGCCCGTCTCGCCTTCCTCGAAAAGTTGCCGACTTGGCCGAGCTTCGGCCGGGGCTGGAGCGCCCGCGTCGCCTCGGTGCGGCGGCAGGCGTTGCTGATGTGGGCCGCGCCGTCGGCGGCTGGGGAATCCGCGTCGCAAGAGCCTGCATCAGGCGATGACGTCACGCCAGCGGCAACGCCCGCCGGGACCGGGTCGCCCGCCGTAAGTGACGCACCCGACGCGCCTCCCAAATCCACATCGCCCGCCAAGGCCGCAGGCGTCCTCGCTTTGATCGCGTTGGCGCTCGGCTCGCTCACCGCCTGGGCCACGCATCTTCCCTGCGATCTTTTCGGAGTGTTCTGCCAATGATTGCCGTCATCATCCGCATCGCCCTGCGCTATTGCGCGGGCGTGCTTGTCGCGCGCGGCCTTCTCGGCGCCGACGACGCCGCGGCGTTCTCCGCCGATCCCGATATCCAGATGTCTTTGGAGACGGGCCTTGGTCTCGCCATCGCCGCCACGGCCGAGTGGTGGCACGTGCTCGCGCGCCGCTTCGGCTGGGAGCACTGACCATGGAAAATTTGCAAGGTCTCCTCGCCGCCTGCATTGAAGCCGCCAGGCCGTATGTGTTCGCGGGCGCCGCCTGCTTCGTCGCCGGTCTACTCATCGGAGCGCTGCTATGAGCGCGTTGCTGGCATGGCTTCTCACCAATCCGAAAGTCCTGGCGATCGGTGCCGGCATTGTTGGCGCGCTCGGTTGGGGCTTCCACCAGCGCCTTGCCGGCGCGCGGGCCGAGCGCGGCAAGCAGGCTGAGGCCGAGGTCGCGGCCCGGGATGTCGCCGATCAGGTCGACAACGACATCGGCGCCTTGCCGGCTGGCGCGGTCAGGAAGGAGCTGAAGTCATGGGCAAGGGACTGATCGTCGCCGCCATGGCCGCCGCGCTTGCCGGCTGCGCGACGGCCAAAGGCGGCTTCTGCGCCGTCGCCTCGCCGGTGCGCCTTTCCGGCAAGGCCGTCGATATGCTCTCTGACCAGGAGGCGAGGGCGCTGCTCGCCCACAATCGCAAGGGCGAAAAGCTTTGCGGCTGGAGGCCATAATGCACGATATCTTCGATCTTCTGGGCATCAAGGGCCAGGTCGTGGCGGCGGGGCTTGCCGGCGGCGTGCTGCGGGCTCTGTCGCGCCACCGCTACAAGCTGCGAGAGATGATTGCCTCGCCCATCTGCGGCGCCTTGGCCGCCGCCTACCTGACGTTGCCTGTCGTCGTTTGGATTCGCGCAAGCGGCCTGCCGATCCCCGCCGCCGACGACACCACGACGCTCGCCGCCGCTTTCCTGATCGGCGTGTCGGCTATGTGGATCTCAGACATCGTCTTCGAGGTGGTGGTGCGAAGATTCAAGCATACACCGGATGCCTAAGGGCGGTGGAGGCGAGCCGCGTGGACGTTGACCGGCATCGATGCCGGACACCCCGGTGTCGGCGTTCGCCCGTTCGAGCTGCTGGAAGAATCCAGGCGCAACGCCTATCTATGGAGCAATTCAAAGGAGGTATGACATGGCTTCTTCCACCGAGCGCGCCGTCCTTGCTGGCGGCTGCTTTTGGGGCATGCAGGATTTGATCCGGCGGCTGCCCGGCGTGATCTCAACGCGAGTGGGCTACAGCGGCGGTGATGTCCCCAACGCCACCTACCGCAACCACGGTACCCACGCCGAGGCGATCGAAATCATCTTCGACCCGGCCAGGACTAGTTTCCGCACGCTGCTCGAATTCTTCTTCCAGATCCACGATCCGACGACGAAGAACCGCCAGGGCAACGACATCGGCATGAGCTATCGTTCGGCGATTTTCTACATCAGCGACGAGCAGAAGCGGATCGCCGAGCACACGATCGCCGACGTCGACGCGTCCGGCCTGTGGCCCGGCAAGGTCGTCACCGAGCTTGCTCCGGCAGGCCTCTTCTGGGAAGCCGAGCCCGAGCACCAGGACTATCTGGAACGCTATCCCAACGGCTACACCTGCCACTTCGCGCGGCCGGGATGGAAGCTTCCGGTCCGCCAAAAGGCTGCCGCATCATAGATCGGCAGCGAGGCTATTGCACTTAGCCTTGGCCATCCGAATTCAAGCCCGCCATGCCGAAGAGGCATGGCGGGCTTTTTTGCGTTCAGGATGTATCGCTCCGGGCAAATTCCGCACGAAACCCGCGGTGCGCATTGTCCGAATTGCCTTGGGCAGGCTCAGCCCTTGGCGCGGCGGCCTTCGTGTTCGTGGCTGCCGATCCAGTGGGCGCGGATGCGGTCGCTGGCTTCGAGATAAGCCATGTCGATCAGGTAGGTCAGAAGCTTTTCGCCATCGGCTTCGGCCTTCTGGCGAAGTTCTCGCAAGATCCCCTGCGCAAACTGCAGGTTCTCCATTTTGCTAGGCTGGTCCATGGGTGCCCCCCAAATGTATGCGCGGTAAGTTTGGCTTACTACGCTTGTATGAAGATTGTGGCCTCGCTCGCGGCGAAGCTGCACTCGGTTGCATCGGTGCCCGACCAACGAACCCGTTGGACATTGAACGGAAATGTCGATATTTTACGCGCCCAATCGGATAGCGACCATGCACGAAGACGAGGGCAGCACTCCTGACAAGTTGCAAGCCATGCTTGACGTGATTGCCAGGAGCGGGGCTTCGACCGAGAGCGGGCAGGCCGATTTCGGTCGGTTGAGAGCCGATGCCGCCAAGGCCGCCGGCGTGCTGATCGAATTTTACGGCGATGCGGCCTTGGAACGGGCAAAGCTCATCGAGCGCCGGTCGCCCCAATCGCATTTCGCGCGCATGGTTACGACTGAAGTCGGCAGGCGCGGCAAGCGAACCCAGCCTTGAAACAATCGGCGGAGGCGGCCTCAGGACGATCTTCGCCTCCCCAGTCTTCCATCGAGCCGCTGCTCGACCTCTTCCTCAATATTATCCAGAAGATAGGACATCAGGTCGTGTCCGATCGATCGCGCTATGTCTTTGGCTTGCCCGACATGGTTGTGGATTTCGCGCAGCGCCTGTTTCTCGCACGCGACATCATTCGTCAGATCAACGAACCAGCCAGGATAGAGGGCCGCCTCGCCCGCCCCGTTGACGTAACATTGACCGACGGCGAGGATCTTGCGCAACCCCATCTTCTCGGACCGGATCCTATAAACCTCCCTGAAGCTGGACCTCCACTCCACGGCCTTGCGGATAGCCAGCCGAACCCTCGAGCGGTCGTCCTGGTCGATGCTTTGCATGCATCGCTCCAGCGATGCGCCGTGCGAGAATTCGTCGGGTGTCAAACCGAAATAGTCTGAAAGATTGGCATCGCCATAGAAACGGTCACGCTTGGTATCCCAAGTCCAGAACCCGTCGATCGGTGGATACCGCATATGTATGTTGCAGCCGTGTTCAGGCGCCGACGTCATGAAAACCGCCCCGTCCGGTTTCAAGATTCGACAGCACTATGTAGCAAAAACGAGAAGAAACAAAGATGGCCTTTTGTACAAGGCCTGAAGTCATCGCGCCTGCCGATCGTGGCAATTTTAAGCGTCATGTTCGCTATAACCGGAAACAGCCAGTGATTAAAAAATTTCTTTAGCCGAAAGAATTTTACCGCGGTACTGCAACCGCAGCTTGTACTGTCACGAGATAAGCACTGCAGATGGCGCGGAAACAATATCGAAAGTTGTATTTCTGCGGGAAACATGATTGAAAATTCTTATATTGTAAGGTCGGTAAAAACTCCGTTGCCTGAAACCATCCGGGCCGCGACTCATATTTTACCACGTTTCAAAATGCGAGCGGTAGCTGATTGGCCGGCAAACCGACTGCTGGTGAAAAGCAAAACTTCGAGGAAGCCCGCGCATATCAATCGACATCGGAGCGCTTTTCCGGACTGCCCGGTGGGGACGGCTGGACTGAGGTCGCTCCGACCAAGGTCTGCCAAGAGCCCGACCTAAGCTGACCTTTGTTGTGGCTCCGCGCCGGGTTCATGGTCTGCGGCCGAATCATCGGCGACCCGATCATGCGAGAACTGACGCGCTGCAGGCAGGGGTTGCAACCAGGGCTCGCGGCGTCCGATCCAGAGTTCGTAGCTCGGCATCAAGCCTTCGGTTGGCGCAACGTCCAGGCTGCCGATCGTGACCTCGGCCTCGTCATCGCCGACGAACGGAACGCGGCTTCCGCAACTGGGGCAAAAACTTCGAGTGCCGTAGCTGCTGGTGATGCCAGTGGTCTCGAACGATCGTATCGGCCATACGGCGTAAGCATGGAAGACCGATCCGCTTGTCTTGCGACAGTCTTTGCAGTGACAGAGGCCGATCCGCAGCGGTTCGCCAGTGACACGGAACCGCACGCCGCCACACAAGCAACTGCCGCTGCGCGCGATTTCAGGCATGGCCGTTCCTTCCTCTGCGGTTATGCACGGAGCCAAATGTCTCTCACGCCCGGCAAGGCCCGCTGCCGGCTGCTAAAACCCGCAAGACGTTGCGATGGTTCCGCGTGCCGCGCAAGAACCAAAGGTCAGTCGGGAAGGTTGATCGGCTCCTCGCATCGATAGACGCGGCACCCGCCGTCCTTGGTGGGAACCGCTGTCGAGACTGGCACTTCCGGCCAGTCGCACTCGTTTCCAAATTGCCGAACGAAGCGGTCGTAGGTGTTCGGACCCGTGGTCAAGACCGCGGCATGATCGCTTTTGATCAGCGCTTGCGTCTGCGCACAAGTCATCGCGCGCGTGTCGGGCCGGGCGTAGGCGGCGCTCACGCTACACAACGTTGTGCCGGCCCACAATATTTTGCCCGCGGTAAATGCGAGCGACGGGATTCTCATGGGGCACCGGCTTTCGAAGTTTTCCAAGTGTCGAATATGGATCGCGGCTAGAAGACCGCAAGATATTTGAGCAGCGAAATGATTCCGATGATGATGACAATGATTTGCGCGATCTGGCGCGCGCGCGCGTCAAGCGGCAGGCGTTGCACAAGATAGAGCACCAGGATCACCACAAGGAAGGTGATCAGTATGCCGATAAGAACCGATGCGCCCATACGCCTGCCTCCGTTTCCCAAAGTTGCCCAGATCAGGCTGCCCCAAACGTTGTGGACGCGAAAATGGTTCCACGAGGGCGAAGTGGAACAGGGACTTGGCGAACGCGTTGTGCAGCATCTTTGAATATTAGGGATGATAATATGAAGGACGTGTTCAGTACCGCTACTGTTATCGCCTCGATCGCCATCGCCATCCCGCTTATGTTTTTGGTTCCCATCAAGCTTGAGGCCAACCCTGGGCAGCCGATGGTTTCGTCTTACTCGACCAGTCCCGAGTAGAATCGCCCCGGAGATGAGCGGAACATGCGCGCCGCTTGCGAGTTGAGTTGGTCATAACGGCGCCGGGTTCGCGCTTCAGAAAGAGGAAAAGGCCATGGGTCTCGGCACAATTCTTATCATCATTCTTATCCTTGCTCTGCTTGGTGGTTTTAGCGGCATAGGCGGGGGGCCTTTCTACGGCACTGGCTACTATGGCGGCGGTGGTTTGGGGCTGGTTCTTGTTATTGTCATCATTCTGGTTGTGCTCGGACGGATCTGATAGCCGCCCGCGCAATTTAGCCAGCGCATCCTCAGCTTCTTGCCAGTTGCTCCCGGCGCGGAAAGCTCGAGCGACGAAGTGCACATCTTAGCCGAGCATGCATTTCGGTGCTCAGACCGTCCCACGCCGTAGCCCTGGAGGCAGTGGCTACGGCGCTTGGCCGCCGACTCGCCGGTCCCGCTAGCTCTTGCGCCCGCTGCATTCGAGGCAGACGATGCTGTGTCCCGGACAATTCAGCCGATGTGTGCCTTCCGGGCAGCAATGGCCGTTCGAGCCCAGCCAGCGCGCGCAAACAAAAACCTTCTTGGCCCCGTGACAGCGGGAGCATTCCTGCGGACGCATCAATTCCTCCCCCGATGGGCCGCGATGTTCCGCTTCAACGACCGTGTTCATCCGTTTAGTCCCCAACGCCTGGATTATCGGTCACATAAGTTAATTCACTATTCTTTACATTAGGGTTTATGAATGTGAAAGCCGCGAAAGCATCATCACGCTTTCGCCCGTTTGCGCGCTTTCCCTTTGCACAGCCCTTGCTAAATGTGATGCGCGCCGATGTGCCGGCAGAATCTGGCGAGTAGCGCAGGCAAGGGGACCTTCTTTGCATGACATGGACTGGCGCGGGCGCTTTTTTCATCCTGGTGGCCACCTATGCCGGCGTCGCTGTCGGCCGCATCCCGGGCCTGCGGCTCGACCGCGCCGGCATCGCGCTGCTGGGCGGCGCGGCCATGATCGCCATCGGCGCGATCAGCATCGAGGATGCCTACAAGGCCGTCAATTTCGACACCATCACGCTGCTGCTCGGCATGATGATCGTGGTTGCGCATCTGAAGGTGTCGGGTGCATTTCGCGCGCTTGGCGGCTTCGCCATCGAGCATGCCCATGCGCCTTTCATGCTTTTGGTCATGGTGACGCTGTTGACCGGCGTGCTCTCTGCCTTCCTGGTCAACGACGCGATCTGCCTGGTGATGGCGCCGATCGTCGTCCACGTCACACGGGTCATCAACCGCAACCCGGTGCCTTACCTCATCGCCACCTGCACGGCCTCGAACTGCGGCAGCGTCGCCACCATCACCGGCAACCCACAGAACATGGTGATCGGCGCGCTGTCGGGCATTTCCTATCCGGCCTTCACGCTGGCGCTCGCGCCGGTGGCGCTGTTCGGCCTGCTCTGCGTCGTTGTCATCGTGCGCGTCGTCTACCGCGCGGAGTTCTCCCGGCCCGCCGAGCTCAGTCCGGAAGTCTATCGCGGCCGCATGCTGCCTGGGCAGGTGCTGAAGGCGACCATCGTCTGCGTGCTCCTGGCGCTAGCCTTCTTCGCCGGCGTTCCCGTCGCCAAGGCGGCGTTGATTGCCGGCGCCTTCCTGCTGGTCACCCGGGCAATCAAGCCGCGGCGCATCTACCGCGAGATAGACGGGCCGCTGCTGTTCATGTTTGCCGGCCTGTTCGTGGTGCTGGCAGGCGCCGAGCGCATGTTGCTCACGCCCGACATGATCGCCTGGGCGAAGAATATCGGCCTCGACGATGTCTGGCGGCTCTCCGGCTTCACCGCGGTGCTTTCCAACATCATGAGCAACGTGCCGGCGGTGCTGGCACTCAGGCCCTTCATTCCCGGCTTGGAGAACCCAGAGCGCGCCTGGCTGGTCGTGGCGATGAGCTCGACGCTTGCCGGCAATTTCACACTGCTCGGCTCGGTCGCCAACCTGATCGTCGCCGAGCAGGCCAAGGCGGCCGGCAAGGAGCTTTCCTTCTCCGCCTTCTTCAAGGTCGGCCTGCCGCTGACGTTGGTCACGCTTCTAGCCGGCACGGCGTGGCTGGCCTTGTCCTGAAGACTGCCTCTCGGACCGCTACGCACCGGGAGCGTCATGCGCTAAGCTTCGTGCTTGCCCGCCATCCTCGCCCGGATCAGCGTCGCGGCGGCATGGCCGGCGGCGTTGACATAGTCGGGATCGTGATGGATCAGCATGCTCGAAAAGGCGCCGTCCATCAGAAGCACGATCTCGCGCGCCAGCATCTTCGCTGCGCCGACATCGTGGCTTGAAAGGGCGCCGGCCAGCCAGTTTTCGAAATTGGTCTTGTGGCGCGCTCCGGCCTTCACCGCCGGGTGCCCTGGCGTCGCCGCCAACTCTGCCGCTGTGCGCAGAAAACCGCAGCCCTTCCATTTGGGGTGGCGCGCCACCCGCGCCAGATTGGTGAAGATTGCTTCCACCTTTTTATCCGCGCCGCCTTCGGCCGCATCGAACCAGCCGGCCATCTGCTCGAGATTGGGTTGATCGCGGCCGTCGAGATAGGCCGTGATCAGATCGTCCTTGCTCCTGAAATGGTAGTAGAGCGTGCGCTTTGTGAGCCCGGCCTTCTCGGCCACCGCATCGACGCTGACGCGGCCGATGCCTTCGGCATAGAACAGCCTAGTCGCCGCGTCGACGAGGCGTTTTCGGGTGGGATTGGTGTTTTCGCTCATCCGGTAAGTATACTGACTAGTGAATATACAAGCA
This sequence comes from Mesorhizobium sp. B4-1-3, assembly GCF_006439355.1. Taxonomy (GTDB): domain Bacteria; phylum Pseudomonadota; class Alphaproteobacteria; order Rhizobiales; family Rhizobiaceae; genus Mesorhizobium. The sequence continues at coordinate 203,397 of NZ_VFTG01000007.1, read as the reverse complement.
ATCGAAAGCCTGCTCCTTATCCCGCCGAACCGCTGGAAAGGATAAGTCATGACCGACCTTGTGCTGAGCGAGATGCGCGATCGCGTCGCGATCCTCACCCTCAACCGTCCCGACAAGCTGAACGCGCTGAACTACGCGCTGATCGACCGGCTGCTTTCGCTCCTCGACCGGATCGAGACAGACGATGGCGTGCACGCCGTCATCATTACCGGGGCAGGGGAGCGGGCCTTTCCGCCGGCGCCGATATTCACGAATTCTCGTTGGGCGTGGCCGAAGGCACCGATGTCGCGCTACGCGATTTCGTGACGCGCGGCCAGCGCCTGACTGCGCGGCTGGAAGCCTTTCGCAAGCCCGTTATCGCCGCCGTCAACGGCCTGGCTTTCGGCGGCGGTTGCGAAATCACCGAAGCGGCGCCGTTGGCGATCGCCAGCGATCGCGCGCTGTTCGCCAAGCCGGAAATCAACCTCGCCATGCCGCCTACCTTCGGCGGCACGCAGCGGCTGCCGAGGCTTGCCGGGCGCAAGCGGGCCCTTGAACTGCTTTTGACCGGCGAGGCGTTTTCGCCGCACCGCGCCGTCGAGCTTGGCCTTGTCAACAAGGTCGTGCCACATGCCGAATTGATGCCGCAGGCGCAGGATCTCGCTCGACGCATATTGGCCATTCGTCGGCTGCCGTCGCCGCTATCCTCACCGCGGTTACCCGCGGCATCAATCACAGCATTGCCGAAGCCTTGCTGATAGAGGCCGAGCAGTTCGCGCGCATGGCCCCCACAACCGACCTGCGCGAAGGCCTGAGTGCCTGGATCGAGCGGCGCAAGCCGGTCTATGACGGCACATGGACGCATGTCACCCGGCCGGCCGAGACGAGAGGCGCGATGGCTCGATCGAATGGCGAGCCGGGATAGGACGGTGACCGGTCTGGCTCTATGCCACCGCTTTGAGCGGCGCCGGTGCCTGCACGCGCGCGGCCGCCGCCAGCAGGTCGGTCTGGGTGATTAGTCCGAGGATATGCCGCTCGCCATCGACGATCACCACGGCATGGCTGCGGCCGTCGGTCAGCACCGGCAGGAGGTTCATCGCCGGCGTTTCGGGCGAAGCCGTTCCGGCTTTCGACATCACTCCTTTCACGGTGTCGGTCGCTCGTGTTAGCTCGCGCAAGCCAACCGCGCCGGTGAGACGGCCGTTCGTGTCGACCACCGGCAGGGTGCGGATATTGTGGTCTATGAGCTGTTTGCGCGCCTCGTCGGCGGAGGCCGTTTCCGTCACCGAGATCACATCGCGGGACATGATGTCCCGGCAAAGCAGCGTGCGCTGCGAACGCACCATCGCCTGCAGTTCGACCTGCCGCAGCAGGCGCTCCAGGTCATCACGGTCGATGTCGAAGGTCTCGTCGAGCGCCGAGAGCGCGGCATCGACATCCTCGGGCCGGAAGCCGACGCGCTCTGCCGGCGGCCGGTCGGCGGTGCCGTGCCCGCTGGCGGCGGGCATATGCACATGCGGATAGTTGCGCCGAGACAGCTTATGGAAGAGGAAGCCGAGCGCCACCAGGATGGTCGAATTCAGCGCCACCGGCACGAAGGGAAACAGGAAGCCGGCGGCGGCAACCGCCGGCCCGCCGATCACGCCGGTGAGCGCGGCAGCACCCCCTGGCGGGTGCAGGCAGCGCGTGAACGACATCGCGGCGATAGCCAGGGCCACGGCGAGGCCCGAGGCGATCACCGGGTCATGAACGAAGCGCGCCACAGTGACGCCGACCAGTGCCGAAATCGTGTTGCCGCCGATGATCGACCATGGCTGCGCCAACGGGCTTGATGGCACTGCAAAGAGCAGCACCGCGGAGGCGCCCACCGGCGCCACCAGCATCGCTACCTGCGCGCCCTTGCCCATCGTCAGCCCGCTGATCACGCCGGTCAGCGCGATGCCGATCACGGCGCCGATACAGGCGATCAGCCGTTCGCGCAGCGTGGCGCCAGCGAGGATCGGAACAAAGAGGCGCAACGCCATGACGGGTCCTGTCGAACGAGAAATTTCGTGCTGCCGGCAATGCCGCCAAAGATGTCGGTTGGAAAGCCAAACCAATCCGCTTCGTCGATGCTGGAGGAAATATTATTGCGCGATATGGAAGCCCGTGGCGTGCCGCCAACGGCCTCGACTTTGCCAATTGCGCCAGAGCTTTAGTGTGGTTTACGGACTCCGTTCGGCAACTTGCCGGCAAGACGTCGTTTGTTCCTCGAAAGGGCCGCGCGATGTGGCGGCCTGCGGCGACGGGCAAGACAGGTCGCGCCGACGTCAGAACGATCGCTGCTAATAAACAGAGCGAGGCGCTACGCGCCTCGCTCTGCCAATGGCCGGCCCAGGAAATGGCAGGTTAAGGGGCCACCTCGACATGGCCTTTCATGTTGGGGTGGAAGCGGCAGAAATAGTCGACCGCTCCAGCCGCCTTCAACGTGACCTTGCCTTTCGACTTTGCAGGGATCATCACATCCCAGCCACCTTTGACCGTGGCGGTGTGGGCGAGGATGTCATTGTTCGTCCACTCGATCGTATCGCCGACCTTGGCCGCGACGCTTGCCGGCGAAAAGATCAGTTTGTCGATCGTCACCTCGATGGTCGCCGCGAAGGCCGGCGACGCGAAGAGCGCCGTCGCCAGCATAGGCACAAGAAGCGGCACCCTCATTTCAGCATGCCGGCGACATGTTCGGCATGCTGCTCATGCCCCTGGAAGATCTTGAGGCCGGTCTCCAGCAGGCTCTTCAACTCAGCATTGCTGGCCGAAGGGATGAGCAGGGTTTCGAGCGCGCTGTCGACCTGCTTGTGATAGGCCACTTCGTTCTCGATATAGGCCTTGTCGAAGGCTGCCCCCTTCAGCTTCGCAAGCTTGGCGTGCTCCTCCTTCGCGGCCTTGGCCAGCGCCTTGCTGGTGTCGTTGTCCTCGGGTGTGACCTTCAGCTTCTTCACAAGGTCGAGCGCCTGCTTGTTCACCGCCTCGTGGTCGCGCTCCATGTCCTTGGCGAAGTCGACGATCTCCTTGTTTTTCGACTTCTTGATCGCCAGCTTGGCCGCTTCGATGTCGATCGTGCCGGCCGTATAGGCGATGTGGGCAATCTGAGGATCGGTGGGCTTTTCGGCAGCTAGCGCCAGCGGCGCCGTGCTCACGAAGAAAAGGGCGGCGAGGGTGGCGGTCGATCGCATAAACATGGCATCTCCTTCGCCCGGCGGCGCTGGCCTCGGGCTTTATTTGGTGTTGACTGCCATTGGATGCGGGTCGGAACGAAACGTTCCCGGAAAAGGTCGGGAGATCGAAATCAGGGCTCGAATCCCAGCCTTCTCATCACCGCCTGCGTCAGCCGCTCGCAGCGCCGGCCGGCGAAGGGGAAGGCGTCGAGCAGCACCGGGCCGATCTCGTCGTCCAGCGCCTTTCGCACCAGCGCTCGCGCCCGGTGCAGCCTGGTCTTCACCGTCTCGGGCTTCACGCCCAGCAGGTCGGCGGTTTCCTCGATGCTGAGGCCCTCGATGACACGGGCGACGAAGACGGTGCGATAGACATCGGGAAGGCTGTCGGTCGCCCGTTCGACGAGCCTGAGGATCTGCCGCTGCGCCATCGTCCGCTCCGGATCGTCACCTGGATTCAAGTCGTTTTGGTTCAGGGGAAACCGGATGATCTGCGCTTCCGGATTTCCGGGCATCGCCACGATGCGCTTGCGCTTTCGCAGCCGGCCGAGCGCTTCGTTGATGACGATGCGCGACAGCCAGGTCGAAAGCGAGGCCTCGCCGCGAAAGGCCTGGAGGCTGGTGAAGGCGCGCATATAGGCTTCCTGCAAGACGTCTTCAGCCTCCGCGTCGTTGCGCACGACGCCGCGAGCGAGGCGGTAGAGCCGCTGGTTATACGTCTTGATGATGGCGCGGAACGCGTCGGGATCGCGCGCAAGAGCCTGGCGCACCAGCGCCATGTCGCCGGCCTCGGCCGCACCGATTTCGGCGGCCTCAATAGCAGGCTGTCTCATCTCGCCCCGATCTCCCAGCAGTCGTTACATCCGTATTGGATGCGCCTGCCAGTAAAAGGTTCCCGGGTTGGTTGCGCGGGCCACGCTACCGCTTCGAAACCTGTCTGCTGCTCCCGGTCTGTCGTTCTACGGAAGCTTTCGCCGATCAACCCCGTCACGCGGCGGCGGCCGCCGCGGCCAGGCCGCGCAGAATGTCGGCCTTGAGGTCCTCGACATCTTCCAGCCCGATCTGCAGCCGGATCAGCGATCCGGCATACGAATTCTTGGCAAGTGTGCGGTCGCCGAGGAAGACCGGAACGGCGAGGCTCTCATAGCCGCCCCAGGAATAGCCGAGCCCGAAGATCTTGAGCGCATCGAGAAAAGCGTGCTGCGCCTTCTGCCCGCCGCCCTTGAGCACGACCGAGAAGACGCCGCTCGAGCCGCAGAAATCGCGCTTCCAGAGCGCATGGTCGGGATGGCTTTCCAGCGCCGGGTGCAGCACTTGCGCGACGCCTGGCTGTTCCTCGAGCCACCGCGCGATATCGAGCGCGCTCTTGCGGTGATGCTCGAGCCGCACCCCCATCGTGCGCAGGCCCCGCAGCACCTGATAGATGTCGTCGGGCCCCGAACAGCAGCCCAGCGTGCAGAAACCCTCGTAGAGCTGCCTCCAATAGGTCTCGTTGGCGGAAACCAGGCCGAGCAGCACGTCGGAATGGCCGGCCGGATACTTGGTCGCCGCATGGATCGAGATGTCGACGCCATGGTCGAGCGGCTTGAAGTAGAGCGGCGTCGCCCAGGTGTTGTCCATCATCACGACGGCGCCCGCTTCATGCGCAGCCTTGGCGATGGCCGGGATGTCCTGCACCTCATAGGTGTTCGATCCCGGCGATTCGGTGAACACCGCCTTGGTGTTTGGCTTGATCAGCGATGCGATGCCGGCGCCGATGCGCGGTTCGTAATATTCGACCTCGACGCCGAGCCGCTTCAGCGTCGTATCGGCGAAGTGGCGCGTCGGGTGGTAGACGCTATCGACGATCAACAGGTGATCGCCCGCGGCAAGGAAGGCGAGCAGCGGCACCGTCACCGCGGCGAGCCCCGAAGGAACGGCGATGGTTCCGGCCGAACCTTCCAGCGCATCGACGGCGAGCGTCAGCGCATCCATCGTCGGCGTGCCGCGCGTGCCGTAGGTGTATTTCTGGCTGCGCCCGGCCATGGATGCCGCGTCTGGATAAAGCACCGTCGAGGCATGCACGACCGGCGGATTGACGAAGCCGAAATAGTCGCGCGGGTTGTTGCCGGAATGGGCAAGCAGCGTGTTGATGCCCATTTCGATGCCGTCTCTAGCCATGGTTCGTCGCCAGCCAATTGATGTAGGGTCGAATGATGTCAGGGGACCAGCCATAAAGCGGCGGCAAAGCCCGCGCAACTGCGGCGGACCGCCAAAGGCCGGTCTTCCGCTAGGCCAATCCAACAGCGTGCGCGCCCAATAAAGCAGCGCTATTGCCGAAGCGGATTTTGCCGCCCGGTCATGGATTCGCGACGGCGCAACTTGACTGATTTGTTTGCATGGCCCGCCGGTTTCATGGCGCTCTTGTCCGCAATTCAGGCATTTGCAGCAATTGCTTTTCAAACCTCCCGGAATTCGGTCATTTCCCTTGACCTCACAGGAATAATCGCCTTCGATGCGTTTCGTGAATGGGAGGCAGTGCATCGGCAACCGATGCGGGTCCGGGAGTGGCCTTGAAGTGGGAAGCTGCATTCACAAACGAAAAAAGATCAGGTGTCGCCTGGCAGCAGGGGCGCCTGTAACAGAAAAGGGTCTGTGGGTCATGAAACACATTGCAATCGGCATCCTTGGCGCCGCCGCGCTCGGGTTCATGGCGTCCGCCGCTTCGGCCGGCACGCTCGACACTGTCAAGCAGAAGGGCTTTATCCAGTGCGGCGTTTCGACCGGCCTAGCCGGCTTCTCGGCACCGGACGACAAGGGCGAGTGGAAGGGCATCGACGCCGACTTCTGCCGCGCCGTCGCGGCCGCAGTCTTCGGTGACGGCACCAAGGTCAAGTTCACGCCGCTCAGCGCCAAGGAACGGTTCACTGCGCTTCAGTCGGGCGAGATCGATATCCTGTCGCGCAATACCACTTGGACCAGCAACCGCGACAGCGCGCTCGGCCTCGATTTCGTCGGCATCACCTATTACGATGGCCAGGGCTTCATGATCAACGCCAAGAAGCTGCCGGGCGTGAACTCCGCGCTGCAGCTTTCGGGCGCCGCCGTCTGCGTTCAGAGCGGCACCACGACCGAGCTCAACCTCGCCGACTACTTCAAGAAGAACAAGATGGAATACAACCCCGTCGTGTTCGAGAAGCTGGAAGAGGTCAACGCCGCCTACGACGCAGGCCGTTGCGATGCTTACACCACCGACCAGTCCGGCCTTTACGGCATCCGCCTGACGCTGTCCTCTCCGGCCGACCACGTCGTGCTGCCCGAGATCATCTCCAAGGAGCCGCTCGGCCCCGCCGTGCGCCAGGGCGACGACCAGTGGGCGCATATTGCGCGCTGGACGTATTTTGCGCTGCTCAACGCCGAAGAAGCCGGCATCACCCAGGCGAATGTCGACGAGATGAAGACGTCGACCGACCCGAACATCCAGCGTATCCTCGGCACCGAGCCCGACGGCAAATATGGTGCCGATCTCGGCCTCTCCAACGACTGGGTCGTCAACATCATCAAGGCTGTGGGCAACTACGGCGAAATGTTCGAGCGCAATGTCGGCTCGGGCAGCCCGCTCAAGATTGCGCGCGGCATCAACGCGCTGTGGACCAAGGGCGGCCTGCAGTACGGTCCGCCGATCCGCTGATTGAACGTGATCCGGGAGGCAGGTCGTCTGCCTCCCGGTTTCTCTTTCCAGGGGACGGTCCATGGCTTCGCAGGAAATACTTCGCGAGGAGCCGAGCCGCGGCTCCTTCATCAATGACCCGAGAATACGCAGCCTGTTCTTTCAGACGCTGGTTGTGATCCTGCTGTTCAGTTCGATCTGGTGGATCGTCCACAACGTCATCGAAAACCTCCAGCGTCTGCACATCGCGTCAGGCTTCGGTTTCCTCAGGAGTAGGGCCGGCTTCGACATTTCCGACACGCCGATCGCCTATACCTCCGACTCGACCTATTTCCGCGCGCTGGTCGTCGGCTTGCTCAACACGATCATTGTCGCCGTCGCCGGTATCGTGCTCGCCACCATCGTCGGCTTCACCATCGGCATCGGTCGCCTGTCGCAGAACTGGCTGATCCGCAAGATCTGCACGGTTTATGTCGAGATCTTCCGCAACATCCCGCCGCTGCTGGTCATCTTCTTCTGGTATTCCGGCGTGCTCGCCGTGCTGCCGCCGCCGCGCGAGAGCATCCATCTGCCTTTCGGCTCCTTCCTCAACCAGCGCGGCTTCTATTTCCCGCGCGCCGTCTGGGGGGACGGCTCCTGGCTGATCGGCGTGGCATTGCTGCTGGCCATTGCCATGGCCTTGTTCGTTGCCCACAAGGCGCGACAGCGGCAGAAGGCAACCGGCCAGCAATTCCCGGTGTTCTGGACCTCCGTGGCGCTTATTATCGGCCTGCCGGCGCTCGCCTTCCTGCTCAGCGGTATGCCGCTCACCTTCGACTTCCCGAAGCAGTCGACCTTCAACCTGACCGGCGGCTTCTGGGTCAAGCCGGAATTCCTGTCGCTGCTGCTGGCGCTTTCCTTCTACACGGCCGCCTTCATCGCCGAGATCGTGCGCGCCGGCATCCGGGGCGTCAGCAAGGGACAGAGCGAGGCCGCTGCGGCGCTAGGCCTGCGTTCAGGCCCGATTCTGCGGCTGGTGGTTATCCCGCAGGCGATGCGCATCGTCATTCCACCGCTGACCAGCCAATATCTGAACCTGACCAAGAACTCCTCGCTCGCGATCGCCATCGGCTATCCCGATCTCACCGCCACCGCCGGCACGGTGCTGAACCAGACCGGACAAGCGGTGGAGGGCGTGTTCATCATGATGATCGCATATTTGGTGCTGAGCCTCGTGACGTCTTTTGTCATGAACATCGTCAACGCCAGAATGGCGCTGGTGGAGAGATAGGGCCATGCAGGAACACGACATGTCCTGGGTGCGCACCGAAATGGCGCTGGCGCAGCCGGCGCCGCCTACCGAACGCGGCGCCTATGCCTGGGTGCGCAAGAACCTGATCGGCTCGGTCGGCGACGCCATCCTCACCGTGCTGGGCATCGCCATCGTGCTGTGGATCGTGCCGCAGGTTATCAACTGGGCCTTCATCAACGCCCAATGGAGCGGGCCGGACCGCACGGTCTGCACAACGGCCGCGCAAGGCGGCATCCAGCCCGATGGATGGACCGGCGCCTGCTGGGCCTTTGTCAACGCCAAATTCGGCCAGTTCATGTTCGGCACTTATCCCGTTGAAGAGCGCTGGCGGCCGATCCTGGTCGCCATCCTGTTCGTGGCGTTGCTTGTCCCGATGCTGATCCCGCGCGTGCCGCGCAAAGGGCTGAACGCGATCCTGCTGTTCGTGGCGCTGCCGATCGTCTCCTTCTTCCTGCTGGTCGGTGGCGTGTTCGGCCTTCCGCATGTCGAGACCGCGCGCTGGGGCGGCCTGTTGATTACCCTCAGCCTCTCCTTCGTCGGCATTGCCGTGTCGCTGCCGATGGGCATCGTGCTGGCGCTCGGCCGCCGTTCGAAGATGCCGATCATCAAATGGCTGTGCGTCGTCTTCATCGAGATGGTGCGCGGCATTCCATTGATCACCGTGCTGTTCTTCGCCAGCGTCATGCTGCCGCTGTTCCTGCCGGAAGGCGTCACCTTCGACAAATACCTGCGAGCCTTGATCGGCGTGTCGCTGTTTGCCGCCGCCTATATGGCCGAGGTGATCCGTGGCGGCCTCCAGGCAATCCCCAAGGGCCAATATGAAGGCGCCGACTCGCTCGGCCTCGGTTACTGGCAGAAGATGGGGCTGATCGTCCTGCCGCAGGCGCTGAAGCTGGTCATCCCCGGCATCGTCAACACATTTATCGGCATGTTCAAGGACACCAGCCTGGTGCTCATCATCTCGATGTTCGACCTGCTTGGCGTGGTGAAGCAGAATTTTGCCGATGCCAACTGGGCGACCCCGCAGACCGCGAAGTCCGGCCTGATCTTTGCCGCCTTCGTATTCTGGCTGTTCTGCTTCGGCATGTCGCGCTATTCAATGTACACCGAACGCCGGCTCGACACCGGCTACAAACGCTGATGTATGTCCCCCAAAAGCGTGTAGCGGTTTGGGGATAACGACTGCATCAAGTCAAACGATAAAAGGGGAACCTGCCATGGCCACCGAAAACGCCGTCAGCGCGGAAGAAATCAAGGTCAACGCCGCCAAGATGCACATCTCCACCACCGATGTCGCCATCGACATCGTCGGCATGCACAAATGGTACGGCGAGTTCCATGTGCTGAAGGATATCAACCTCAAGGTGATGCGCGGCGAGCGCATCGTCATCTGCGGTCCGTCCGGCTCGGGCAAGTCGACCATGATCCGCTGCATCAACCGGCTGGAGGAGCACCAGAAGGGCAAGATCATCGTCGACGGCAAGGAACTCACGAACGATCTGAAGAAGATCGACGAGGTGCGCCGCGAGGTCGGCATGGTCTTCCAGCACTTCAATCTGTTCCCGCATCTCACCATCCTGGAGAACTGCACGCTGGCGCCGATCTGGGTGCGCAAGATGCCGAAGAAACAGGCCGAGGAGATCGCCATGCATTTCCTCAAGCGCGTCAAGATCCCGGAACAGGCCAACAAATATCCGGGACAGCTCTCCGGCGGCCAGCAGCAGCGCGTGGCGATCGCCCGTTCGCTCTGCATGAATCCGCGCATCATGCTGTTCGACGAACCGACCTCGGCGCTCGATCCCGAAATGATCAAGGAAGTGCTGGAGACGATGGTTGGCCTTGCCGAGGAGGGCATGACCATGCTGTGCGTCACCCACGAGATGGGCTTTGCCCGCAAGGTCGCCAACCGGGTGATCTTCATGGATCAGGGCCAGATCGTCGAGCAGAACACGCCGGCCGAGTTCTTCGATCATCCGCGCCATGAGCGTACGAAGCTGTTCCTGTCGCAGATCCTGCACTGAGCGATCTGACACCAATTCGAAAGCCCGGCCGCGAAACGGCCGGGCTTTTTGTTATCTGGCGCTGAGAGTTGGCTCGATGGAACGGGACCGCCGCACCTTGTTGAGAAAGCTCTGGCGTTTCCTGGCGATGCTGGTTGTCGCGTTGCTTCTTGCCGCCGCGCTCGGCACGGTGGTGCCGCGCCCGCTCTGGCCCGCGGCGATGGCCGAAGGCGAGGGGACGCGGCACATCCTTGTGCTGAAGAATCCGATCCACACCGATATCGCCGTGCCCCTCGACGACGGTGTGCGCCGGCGGTTTGCTTTCCTCGCCGATGCCGGCCTTCCGATCGAGGCCGCGGAGGCGCGCTATATCGTCCTCGGCTGGGGTGGCCGCGCCTTCTATCTGGAGACTCCCACATGGTCGCAACTGAAGGCCGGGCCAGTGCTGAAGGCGCTGACGCTGGACGCCTCGGTGATACATGTCGATGTTGCCGGAGCAATCAAGGAGCCGCACCCGGACGTCGCCGGCTTCGATATCGACGAGGCGCACTTTGCAGCGCTACTCGACTATATCGCCGCAAGCTTCCAGCGGGGCACGGGTGGGCCTGTGGCCATCGAGGATGCCGGGTACTCGACCTACGACCGTTTCTACGAAGCCAAGGGCCATTTCAACGCGCTGGTCGGCTGCAACACCTGGACGGCGGCGGGATTGCGCGTGGCCGGCATCCGCACGGGATGGTGGAATCCGCTCCCTGTATCGCTGTGGTGGTCGCTGAGGTTGTATGATTGAGGGCTGATGAGAACTTGCAAACGCTGCGTTCCGCCGACTTATCTGGTCAGCCGTTCGGCGACGATACCCTACCGCCGCACCACCTTCCGCTGCTCCCACCCATAGAGCCAGTCCAGGTCTGCCGCGAGCTTCTCCGCCGGCCTCGTCGCTAGCACGAGATTCCGGGCAATCGCTACCGGTCCCCGGGCGTGCCAGGCCAACCGGTTCAGCGCGCCGCGTTTTAGGACCCTTTCGACGCGCGGCCGTCTGAGATTTTCCCAAATGGCAAGGCCTTGGGCCGGATCGCCCGGAAAATCGGCGATCAGAGCGGCGAGCGTCGAGGCGTCCTCTATCCCCATGGCTGCGCCCTGCGCCGCGAACGGCGTCATGGCATGCGCGGCGTCGCCGATCAGTGCGATGCCTTCCGGCATTGTCCAGCGCCGCTGCGCGACCGTGTGGATGGGGAAGGCGGTCCATGGCCCGGCAAGCGCCGCCAGCTTCGCCAATGTTGCCGCCGTGCCTCGCATGGCGGCCGAAAGAATGGCGGGGTCGGCATGGCCGGACCAGCCTTCGGCGATGCGCTCGCCCCTGTTGAAGGCGGCAAGGTTGAAGGCGCTGCCCTTGCTCACCGGATAGGCGACCATGTGGAAGCCGGCATGCAGGAAGGTGGTGACGCAGTCGGTAGCGCCGATTTGCATGAAGGTCTGGCCGGCGGCGCCTTCCGCCGGGACCGTCGCGCGCCAGGCGATCTCGCCGGAAAAGCGGCTTGCTGCAAAGCCGGCCGTCCGGGCAAGTCCGGCGCGAACCGAGGACCAAACGCCGTCGGCTGCGACCAGCAGGCCGCCCGCGGCATTCGTCGCTTTGCCGTCGATCTCGACTGCCGCGGTCACGCTCTGGGGGCCGACGGCGATGCCGGTCACGCGCGCGCCGGTGATGATCTCGATGTCCGGCCGCAGCGCCACTGCCGTCATCAGCGCCGCTTGCAGGTCGGCTCGGTGCGCCACGAGATAGGGCGCGCCCCAGCGCCTTTCCGCGGCTTCCCCAAGCGGCACGCGCGCCAGTTCGCGCAGGCTCCCTGCGTCCTTCAGCACCACCGCTTGCGGCCGGACCGCATTGGGCAGCAGGCGATCGAGCACACCGAGCCGGCGCAGGATGCGGGTCGCGTTGGGGGAAAGCTGGAGGCCGGCGCCGGCTGCTTCGAGTTGCCTGGCCTGCTCGAACAGTCTTACCGGGAAGCCACGGTCGGCAAAGGCAAGCGCCGCCGTCAGCCCGGCAATGCCAGCCCCGGCGATGACGATCTGCCGGGACCGTGTTTCAGTCATGGTTGAAAAGGGCGATCAGGCGGCCTGGTCGACATAGAGGCACCCGGCCGGCTGCGTTTCCGTCGCCTTCAGCGATGGCGAATAGCGGTAGAGTGTCGAGCAGTAGGGGCAGACCTTCTCATTGTCGTCGCCCATGTCGAGGAACACATGCGGATGGTCGAAAGGCGGGTTGGCGCCGGTGCACATGAATTCCTTGACGCCGATCTCGATGACCGGATGGCCCGCGTCGTTCTGGAAGTGGGGAATGCTGCCGCCTGCCATCGTCGTCTCCAATCGGGTTCGGCCAGTGGGTGTGACCAGCCTGCATCTGGAGCATAACAGACCAGTTTGCAAGATCGATGAAATCAAACTGTCGCAAAAGCCTGTCAGAGGATAAGTTGAGCCGGTTAAACGCATGAGGCCGGGCGCCGAGCGATTCCGTGACGATCATGCGTCACAAAGACATGTTAGAGCGTCGCCGAACGGCAATATGCGGCGCTCCAGGGGACGGTAGCGGGCAAGAGCGGGAACCATGAACGAACTGAAGCCTGTGCAGAGCGAGTTCATCACCGTCGAGGCGGCAAGCCCGGACGGCGGCAATCCCGACCGTTTCGTCAACCGTGAGTTCTCCTGGCTGCAATTCAACCGCCGCGTGCTGGAGGAATCGCTGAACGAGCATCATCCGCTGCTCGAACGCGTCCGCTTCCTGTCGATCTCGGCCGCCAATCTCGATGAATTCTTCATGGTGCGCGTCGCCGGTCTCGCCGGCCAGGTGCGCGAGGGCATCGTGCTGAAGAGCCCGGACGGCCGCACCCCCGAGCAGCAGCTCGAGCAATTGCTGCGCGAGGTCGAGCGCCTGCAGGAAGACCAGCAGAAGAGCCTCTCGGCGCTGATGACCTTGCTCAACAAGGAAGGCATCGAAAGCATCACCCGCGACGCGCTCACCAAGGACGAGAAGGCCTGGCTGGAGGAGCATTTCCAGGAGCAGGTTTTCCCGGTCCTGACGCCGCTGTCGATCGACCCGGCGCATCCGTTCCCGTTCATTCCCAATCTCGGTTTTTCTATTGCGTTGCAACTGCGCCATCGGAAGAATGGCGAGGAGATGAGCGCGCTCTTGCGCCTGCCGGTGGCGCTCAGGCGTTTCATCCGGCTGCCCGATCGCAAGCATCATGTCCGCTTCATCCCTCTGGAGGAAGCGGTCGGCCTCTATATCGGCAAGCTTTTCCCTGGCTATGAGGTCAAGGGCTCGGGCACGTTCCGCATCATCCGCGACAGCGATATCGAGGTCGAGGAAGAGTCGGAAGATCTCGTGCGCCTGTTCGAGACGGCGCTGAAGCGGCGCCGGCGCGGTTCGGTGATCCGTATCGAATTCGACACGCTGATGCCGGCGGAATTGCGCGATTTCGTCGCCGGCGAGCTCGGCGTCTCGGCGAGCCGCATCAGCGTGCTCACCGGCCCGCTCGCGCTCAACCAGATCTCCGAGATCGTCGCCATTCCGCGCGACGACCTGAAGTTCACGCCCTATAATCCGCGCTTCCCCGAGCGCATCCGCGAGCACGGCGGCGACTGCCTGGCCGCCATCCGCGAGAAGGACATCATCGTCCACCACCCCTACGAGTCCTTCGACGTGGTGGTGCAGTTCCTGCGCCAGGCCGCCGCCGATCCGGAGGTGGTGGCAATCAAGCAGACGCTCTACCGCACCTCGAACGACAGCCCGATCGTGCGCGCGCTGATCGACGCCGCCGAGGCCGGCAAGTCGGTGACTGCGCTGGTCGAGCTCAAGGCGCGCTTCGACGAGGAGGCCAACATCCGCTGGGCGCGCGACCTCGAACGCGCCGGCGTCCAGGTGGTGTTCGGCTTCCTGGAGCTGAAGACCCATGCCAAGATGTCCTTGATCGTGCGCCGCGAGGACGGCCGGCTCCGCAACTATGTGCATCTCGGCACCGGCAACTATCATCCGGTCACCGCCCGCATCTATACCGACTTGTCCTTCTTCACCACCGATCCGACCATCGCGCGCGATGTCGCGCAGATCTTCAACTTCATCACCGGCTATGCCGAACCGGCCGAGGAGATGCGCCTTGCCGTGTCGCCTTTCACGCTGCGCAAGCGCATCCTGAGGCATATCGCCGAGGAAGTCGCCCATGCGCGCGAGGGCCGGCCGGCCCGCATCTGGATGAAGATGAACGCGCTGGTCGATCCGATCGTCATCGACGCGCTCTACGACGCCAGCCGCGCCGGCGTCGAAATCGACCTCGTCGTGCGCGGCATCTGCTGCCTGAGACCGCAGGTGCCGGGCCTTTCCGAGAACATAAGGGTCAAATCGATCGTCGGCCGCTTCCTCGAGCACAGCCGTATCTTCTGCTTCGGCAACGGCCACGGCCTGCCCTCGGACGAGGCGATCGTCTACATCTCGTCTGCCGACATGATGCCGCGCAATCTCGATCGCCGCGTCGAGACCCTGGTGCCGATCACCAATCCGACTGTGCATGAACAGGTGCTTGGCCAGATCATGCTGGGCAATGTCATGGACAACCAGCAAAGTTTCGACGTATTGGCTGACGGCACCTCCCGGCGCGTTGTGCTGGAAGAGGGCGAGGAACCGTTCAACGCGCAGGAATATTTCATGACCAATCCGAGCCTCTCCGGACGGGGCGACGCGCTGAAATCGCATGCGCCCAAGCGCATTGCCCAGTTCAAGCGCCGCAAGAAGAACGGCGCCGCGTGATTGCAGTTTCCCAGGGCCGGCTTCAGGACCGGCGGCCGCTGTCGATCATCGACATCGGATCGAACTCGATCCGCCTTGTCGTGTATGAGGGGCTGGCGCGCTCGCCCACGCTTCTGTTCAACGAGAAGATGCTGGCCGGCCTCGGCCGCGGCATCGTTTCGACGGGCAAGCTCGATCCCGAGGCGGTGACGCGCTCGATGGAGGAATTCCGCCGGTTCCGCGCGCTGTCGGATCAGGCGGGCGCCGAGCACATCTATGTGCTGGCCACCGCCGCGGCGCGCGAGGCCGGCAACGGCCCCGATTTCATCCATCGCGCCGAGGATGTGCTGAAGACAGATATCCGCGTGCTCACCGGTCGCCAGGAAGCTTATTATTCGGCGCTCGGCGTCATCTCCGGCTTCCATCCGGCAAACGGCATCGCCGGCGACCTTGGCGGCGGCAGCCTCGAGCTGATCGACATCAATCGCGAGGCGATCGGCGACGGCATCACGCTGCCGCTCGGCGGCCTGCGCCTGCAGGACATGGCGAAGAACTCGCTGGTGCAGGCGCAGAAGATCGCGCGCCAGGAGCTGGCGCGGGCAAAGCTGCTCAAGGGCGGGCAGGGCAGGGTCTTCTATGCCGTCGGCGGCACCTGGCGAAACCTCGCCAGGCTGCATATGGAGATGACCAACTATCCGCTCGGCGTCATGCATCACTACGAGATTTCGGCCGACAGCGCGCAGGTCTTTCTGAAGCAGGTGGCCAAGGGCGAGGTCGAGAAGGTGCGCGGCATCGAGGGCGTTTCCAAGAACCGCCGCTCGCTCCTGCCTTACGGCGCGGTCGTTCTGCAGGAGATCATGACGGCGATGCAGCCCTCGAAGATCGTGGTCTCGGCACAGGGCGTGCGCGAGGGCTTTCTCTATTCGCTGCTCGACGCCGAGGAGCAGAAATCCGATCCGCTGATCTCGGCCGCCGAGGAACTGGCGCTGTTGCGCTCTCGCTCGGTGCACCACGCGCATGATCTGGTCGAATGGACCGGCAAGGCGTTCAAGGCCTTCGGCATCGACGAAACGGAAGATGAGGCGCGTTATCGCCATGCCGCCTGCCTGCTCGCCGATATCGGCTGGCGTGCGCATCCGGAATATCGCGGCAGGCAGTCGCTCAACATCATCGCGCATGCCTCCTTCATCGGCGTCGATCACCCCGGCCGCGCCTATCTGGCCTTGGCCAACGCCTACCGCCATGACGGCATCTTCAACGACGGCATCGCGCCGGAGATCAAGGCGCTGGCGCCGCCCAGGCTGCTCGAGCGCGCCCGCGTGTTGGCGGCGATGATGCGCGTGGTCTATCTGCTGACCGCGGCAATGCCGGGCGTGATGCCGAGGCTGAAATGGGAAAGCCGCGGCAACGGCGCGCTGGCGCTGGTGCTGCCGGCCTCGCTCGCCGACCTCTATGGCGAGCGGCCTGCCGGCCGGCTGGCGCAGCTCGCGCGCATCACCAACCGCCGTCTTGTGTTGGCGGTGGAGGGCGGGCCAAGCGTCTCGGTGAAATAGGGCGTTTCGGCCAAATAAGGCTGGCTCAGGTCACCTCGGCGCCGATGCCGAAGCCCTGCCCGTCGGCCGACCATGCACCTGCGCCGGCCATGGCGAGCGCCAGGAAGCCGCCGGCAATGGCGATGTCCTTCATCAGCATCTGCTGGTGCAGGAAGGCTAGGGTGGCATCATCGCCGCCTTGGCCGTAATGGCCGATGAAGCCCGCTACGATACAGAAAGCCGCAAGCAGAAGCGCCACGATCCGGGTCTGGAAACCGACCAGGACCAGTAGCCCCGCGATAAGCTCGAACAGGCCGGTGCCCCAGGCGGCCAGCGCCGGCAACGGAAGACCCAGACCGGTGAAATAGTCGGTGGTGCCGGCGATATTGGCCAGCGCCTGGAAGCCTGATGGGACGAAGAGCGCGGCAAATAGCAGCCGCGACACGAGAAGCAGCACATTGCGGGCCATTGGCAACTCCCTTGCCGGCGCCTGATCAGGTCAAGCCGGTGCAGTCTACGCCTGCAACCAGGCAACGAAAAAGCGGCACGGAAAATTCCGCGCCGCTCTCTTTCGAGGTCTTGGAGGACCGGTTCAGCCGCGCCTGGCGTCGACCGAATAGGCGCCGGCCCCCGAGGTCGCCAGCAGGATGAACCCGCCCGTGATGGCAAGGTTCTTCAGGAAGTTGATCATCTGCATCTGATCGGCCCAGCCGGTGTGGGCCACCAGCGCGGTGGCAATGGTGAAGACGGCCAGCACCCAGGCCGCGATCCGGGTCTGGAACCCCAAGAGGATGGCAATGCCTCCGAGCAGTTCGATCAGGCCGACGACCACTGCCGTGACGGTCGGCACCGGCAGGCCAAGGGCGCCGAAATAACCAGCGGTTCCAGCGATGGCGGTGAGCTTGCCGAAGCCCGACAGCAGGAAAATGATGGAAAGCAGAATACGGCCGACGAGGATGGTGGCCGAGGCGTTGGACGTGGTACCGGCGGCTGTGGAAGTGCTGATGGACATGGCGGTGCTCCGAATGGGTCGAATGCCCAGTCAGGTAGCCGATGCCGGCTGTTCACCAAAGAGGCCTATCCGGCGACAGATTGTTCACAACAGCTGCGTTCCGGCGAAGCGATCAGCGGCGCGAATTCGTGCCCAAGCATGCGGAACGGAGAGAAAATTGCCCGGTTCCAATGCTACCCCGGATGCGTCATATCCTCCGGCCGCACCAGCCGGTCGTAATCGGCTTCGCTGACCAGTCCGGTGGCCAAGGCCTCCTCCCGCAAGGTCGTGCCGTTCTTGTGCGCGGTCTTGGCGATCTTGGCGGCGTTGTCGTAGCCGATGGTCGGCGCCAGCGCCGTCACCAGCATCAGCGAGCGCTCGAGCGCGGCCTTGATGTTGTCTTCCCGCGCCTCGATGCCCACCACGCAATTGTCGGTGAAGGACACGGAAGCGTCGGCCAGCAGCTGCACCGACTGCAGGAAGTTGTAGGCCATCAGCGGGTTGTAGACATTGAGCTCGAAATGGCCCTGGCTGCCGGCGAAGGTGAGCGCCGCATTATTGCCGAATACCTGCACGCAGACCTGCGTCAGCGCCTCGCACTGGGTCGGATTGACCTTGCCGGGCATGATCGAGGACCCAGGCTCGTTCTCCGGCAGCGACAGCTCGCCGAGGCCGGAGCGCGGACCGGAGCCGAGCAGGCGGATGTCGTTGGCGATCTTGAAGAGGGCCGCGGCGGCGGCGTTGATCGCGCCATGCGAGAACACCATGGAGTCGTGTGCGGCGAGCGCCTCGAACTTGTTCGGCGCGGTGACGAAGGCGATGCCGGTGATCGAAGCGATGCGGTCCGCCACCTTTTCCGCGAAGCGGACCGGCGCGTTGAGGCCGGTGCCGACGGCGGTGCCACCCTGAGCCAGCTCCTGCAAACCTGGCAGCGTCTGCTCGATCCGCTTGATCGACGAAGCGACCTGTGCGGCATAGCCGGAAAATTCCTGGCCAAGCGTGAGCGGCGTGGCGTCCTGCGTATGCGTGCGGCCGATCTTGATGATGTGGTTGAAGGCGCGGGCCTTTGCGTCGAGCGCCTTGTGCAGATGGTGCAGGGCAGGGATCAGGTGGTGCACGACCCGCTCGGCGCAGGCGATGTGCATGGCCGTCGGATAGGTGTCGTTGGACGACTGGCTCATATTGACGTGGTCGTTCGGGTGCACCGGTTTCTTCGAGCCCATGACGCCGCCGAGCATTTCGATCGCCCGGTTGGAGATCACCTCATTGGCGTTCATGTTGGACTGCGTGCCGGAGCCGGTCTGCCACACCACCAGCGGGAAGTGACCGTCGAGCTTGCCGTCGATGACTTCCTGCGCGGCGTCCACGATCGCCTTGCCAATGGCCGGATCGAGCCGCTTCATATCCATGTTCACCTCGGCCGCGGCGCGCTTGACGATGCCGAGCGCACGCACGATCGAAGCCGGCTGTTTTTCCCAACCGATCTTGAAATTGCCCAGCGAACGCTGCGCCTGCGCGCCCCAATAGCGGTCGGCCGCCACCTCGATGGGACCGAACGTATCGGTTTCGGTTCTGGTCTCTTCAGCGCTCACGGGAACTCTCCGGTCTGTCGATTTGGGCAACGGCGTATCGCGTTGCACAAACGGCATCAAGCGGAGATTGCGGGCGTGAAAGATGCAAATCGGTTGAAGGCCCGGGTCAATCGCGCCCCCTCCTGGAGGAGATACCCGGCAGGGCAGCGGGGACGCTGTCGCATCGCGGGCGGTCAAGCACGGAAGCTATCGCCGGGTATGAACTTTATCCGGCCGAGGCCAGCCCGGCGGGCGCTGACTGGCGTAGCGCCAGCCGCCCCGCGACGAAATCCTTGACCTGATGCACCGCCTGCTCGCGCGTGACGCTGCCGGGCTGCAGGCCAAGCCTGAGCCACAGCCCGTCGATCAGGGCGGTGACGCCGAGCACGATCTCGTCGGCCAATTGCGGCGAAGCAAGACCGCGCAGGCCAGACAAGAGGTTGGAGCGCATGCGAGCGTGGATCACCTTCTGGATACGCGCCAGCTTCTCGTCGCGCGGCACCTCGGCGCAGAGCGACAGCCAGGCATGGCAGAGCGGCGGCAGGAAAAGGTGCTCCTCGAAATTGCCCTCGATCACGGCGTCCAGCCGTTCCATCGGAGTCCGCGCCCGCTGCAGCCTGGCGATGACGGCGTGACAGAGCACGGCGTTGGCTTCGCGCATGGCGTGCTCGAACAGCTCCTGCTTGTTGCGGAAATAATGCAGCACGATGCCCTTCGAGGCGCCGGCCTGGGCCGCGACCTTTTCCAGCGTCGCGCCGGCGATACCTTCGCGCTCCAAAACGGCGAAGGCCGCCTGCCGCAACTCCTTGCGGCGTATGTCGCTGAGGCGCGTGAGTTTCACTGGGCCGATCCATGCATGGCGAATCCACGTTGACATTTTCGTCCGCTCAGATCAACAATTGACCAATGGGACAATAAATAGATCATAAGGTCAATATGCGATGAGGAGAACCGAAATGTTGCGCATGCTTGCAAATGGCGTCTGTTTCGCGGCCCTGATGATGGCTTCGCAGGCGGCCCGGGCCGCCGAGGCCGAAAGCTGCAAAGCGGTCCGTATGGCCGAGCCGGGCTGGAACGATCTCGCCTTTACAACCGGCGTGGCCAAGGTGCTGCTCCAGGCGCTCGGCTATGAGCCGCAGAGCGAGGTGCTCGGCATCAACGTCATCTACGAAGGGATGAAGAACAAAGACCTCGACCTGTTCCTCGGCTATTGGGACCCGGCGATGGTCACGTACTACGAGCCCTACAAGAAGGAGGGCTCGATCGAGAATGTGCGGGTCAATCTGGTCGGTGCCAAATACACCTTCGCCGTGCCGACTTATGTCTGGGACGCCGGTGTCAAGGACCTATCCGACCTGCACAAATTCGCCGACAAGTTCGGAAAGAAGATGTATGGCATCGAGCCGGGCTCCAACCAGCTGATGATGGACGCCATCGCCGATCCTCAGTTCGGCCTCGACGGATGGCAGGTGGTGGAGTCGAGCGAAGCCGGCATGCTTTCGGAGGTCGGTTACGAGATCAAGGAGAAGCAGTTCATCGTCTTCCAGGGTTGGGCGCCGCATCCGATGAACACGATGTACGACTTCAAGTACCTGACCGGCGGAGACAAGTTCTTCGGTCCGAATTTCGGCGCCGCCACCGTGACCACCCAGGTGCGCAAGGGCTATCTCCAGGAATGCCCGAACGTGGCGCAGTTTCTCAAGAACCTCGCCTTCGACATCGACATGGAAAACGTCGGCATGGGCTACCTCATCAATGACGGCATGAAGCCGGAGGACGGAGCGCTGAAGTCGATCGCCTTGCACAAGGATCGCCTCGATGCCTGGCTCGCCGGCGTCACCACCTTTGACGGCAAGCCCGGCCTTGCCGCGGTCAAGGAAAAGCTCGGGCTGTGAGGCCGGCATTATCGGAGCCTGAGGAGCAGGGCATCGAGCAGGCCGCATGGTCCGGCTGCAAGCGGGTTGTCGATGTCGGCGGCCTCGACCTAGCCTATGTCGAGATCGCCGGTGCGGAGCCGCCGCTGCTGCTTGTTCACGGCTTCACCGACACCAGCCGCAGTTTTTCACTGCTGGCGCCGCATCTTTTCGGGCGCCGGCTGATCATGCCGGACTTGCGTGGCCATGGCGCCTCGCAGGCGGGAGAGAGCTGCGGCGTCGCCGACTTCGCCGCCGACATTGCCGGGCTGATCCGGAGGCTGCGGCTAAACCGGCCGATCGTCGTTGGGCACTCGCTGGGCGGCATGGTGTCGATCGCGCTGGCCGCGCAATATCCGGAACTGGTCGGCGGGATGGTAATCCTGGCCAGCACGCTGAAGCCCGACTTCGGATCGGATCACCAGCTGATCGACGGCGTCGCGGCCCTGCGCGACCCGATCTCGCCGTCCGATCCGTTCTATGATTGGTGGCATGCCTGCCGGCCCGGTGTGCCGCGGGCCTTTCTCGCCGGCCTCGCGCAAGATGCGTCCGCGATCCCCGCGGCGCGCTGGCGCGCCATTCTTGAGGAAATCCGCCGCACCGATCTGACCGCCGCAGCGCGCGCCGTGCAGGCCCCGACCCTGATCATCGCCGGCGGGCGCGATCCGCTTTTTGGTGAGGCGCACCAGAAGTCGATGGCAGGGGCGCTGACTGGATCGCGTCTGACGTGGGTGAAGGACTGCGGTCACAACCCGCATTGGGAAGACCCGGCCTTTGTCGCCAAGGCAATAGCCGGCTGGCCGGCCCAGTGACTATCGCAACAACGACCGGGCCGTAGGCGTCAGGCGCAGTGTCTCAACCGGCTTTGTGGAAACGGCCTGCAGGGTTTCGCGGACGACTTGCCATGCCGGCGAAGCGGCGAGGCCGGCCCGATAGCTCGCTTGGGCGCCGCCATCGTCGAACCCTGCGACGGTGATGAAGACGTTTTCGCCGGCACGCACGGGCAAAGGCGGAAACGTGTTTTCGGCACGCTCGCTGACGAAGGCGCCAAGCAGCCGGGCGCCCTTTGCGGCAAGGAGCGGAACCGCCTCCATCTGGAAGCGCCCGGCAAACCCGGCCTCGGCACTAGCTTGCAAATGATGAATCGAAATCTCAACAAAACCGAGCAAACAGCTTCCAACGCTTATATTTTCAGCCTCGGCGACTGTCGGTCTCTGTAGATCCGAGAGGTCGAACGCCGCACCCGGCCAAGCCGGCTTCAGCAGCAGCACGTCGTCGGAATCGATCATCGTCGCATTGGCGGCGTCGCGATGCGCTGCCCACACCGGCCCGCCATAGAAGGCGCTTAGCGAGTCTTTTCTGGTCTCCATGGTCTCGAAGCCGCGCAGCCAGACGAACATGTCGGGGCGGTCGAGATCACGGAACTGGCCGATGACGGTCATGCCTGTCGCTTCCTGCGTTTCGACGAACTCGCGGTCGAACAGCGCGATCAGCGTTTCGCGCTGCCCGAGCCTCAGCGTGTATTGCCGCAGCTCGACGACGGGCGAGGCAAGGCGGGAAGGTTGGGTCATGGCCAGAATCTCAAAACAGGGTGATCGTCCTGTTTTATAGACAGACCGGTTGTCCTGTTTTGTCAATCTGCTAGCGTGGTTTTCCGCCTTCTCCGTCGTGGGAGAAGGGGGATCGGCGCGCGGCGTCGAGACGGATGAGGGGTGTTGGACGGAGTTCTTGCCAAGCCGGAGCACCCCTCATGCGCTTCACTTGTTCAGGCGCCTTCTCCCACACGGGGAGAAGGAGGAGATGGCGATGCGCAAAAAGCGCACCAACGACCCGGAAGGCATGCGCCGGCGCGTCCTCGACGTGGCGGAAGATGCCTTCCAGGCGCGCGGCTATCACGCCTCGAGCCTTGGCGATCTGATGGCGGCGGCCGGCGTCACGGGCGGCGCGCTGCATCATCATTTCCCGACCAAGAAGGCGCTGGCGCTGGCGGTGATCGAGGAGCGGGTGGCGGCCGCGGTCCGGGAGACCTGGATCAAGCCGGTCCTGGCGGCGCCCTCGGCCCGCGAAGGCGTGCGCGCCGTGTTCGAGGCTGTGGCGGCGGAGCTTGAGCAACCAGGCTATGTGCGCGGCTGCCCCCTCAACAACCTGGCACATGAGCTATCGCTGGCCGACGACGAGTTCCGCCTGGCGCTGGCCAGGGTCTTTGCCGATTGGCGCCAGGCGATCGCAGACAAGATCCGGGCCGATCAACGGGACGGCGAGGAGGGTGCAACCGATCCGGAGCGTTTCGCCGCGCTGACCGTGGCGGCCTATTCCGGCGCCATGTCGATGGCCAAGGCATCGCAGGACGCCGCGGTGCTGCGAGAGTGCCTGAAAGGGTTGGAAAGTTTCGAGTTGCCCCCTTCGCAGGGCCAGTTGACGGTAAAGCGCCGTCGCCGTGTGTTGCTGCGGTCGAAGATCGGATAATGCTGGCGGAACGACAATTACGCCTCACTCCTTGAGCGGCTTTATCGTCTCGAACCCCACCTCGCTCTGCGCGCTCGTCCCTTCGTCGTACCGCCGCGCCAGCACCGCCCGCAGGTCCGGCGAATAGAGCGCGGTGAAGGTGTCGATGACGTTGCCCGTGTCGCCGGTAATCGTCTCGCTGACCACGAGCACATTGTATTTGCAGTCGCCCAGCTTGTAACTGTCCTTGCCCTTGACGGCCAGAGCCAGGGTCTCGGTGCCCGTCGGCGCCTTTTTTGAAGACAGTCGCACGAATTCGATCTTGCTCCTGGTGCCCGCCTTCAGCGGGAACAGCTTCTTCAAGTCGCCGAGCGGGATCATCGACAACCGCCCGGTATCGCTGTCGCGAAAAACCTCGATCAGCCCGGCATAGAGATACTGCGTCTGCGGCGACTCCGATTCGTATTTGTTGGCGACCGCTACCATGCCGCCGGGCGCCGGCCGGAACTCGCTGTCTATACCTGGCTTTTCGAGCACAAAGCCGGCTTTCGCGGTTTTGGCGTCGACGCAGTCTGCGGCCTGCGCAACACCGGCGAAGGCGAGCAGGGCGAGCGCCATGCCGGTCCTCAGCATATTCATGCCTTCCTCCCCTGGATGCATGAGCCAAAGCAATGACAGACCGCCACTGCTCTGTCGACCAACAGCCATTCACGATTGAATCTCGGATGAAACGCTTCCATGGCATGTAACTGGACGCGGAGGTTCGAGGATGTTTAATCGGGTGACGATGAATCGCCCTTCGCCAGCAACCGTGTCGCGCCGCACCTTCATCGCCAGGATGGGAGGCCTCGCTGCCACCTGCGCCTTGCCTAACGCAGCCTTCGCCCAGACCGGCAAGCGCATCCAGCCGATCGACGCCACCTTCCTGTTCATCGCCGATATCCATGCCTGCCGCATGGCGAGCGGCCTCAGCCCCAACTGCCGGCAGGAAGGCAAGACCGATGCGGCACTTCTGCGCAATGTCGCGGCGCTGAACGCGATTGCGGACAAAAGGTGGCCGGCCGAGATCGCCGGCGTCTCCACTGGCCTCCATTCGGCCGGCACCCGCATCGGCACGCCGCTTGGCCTCGTCACCGGCGGCGACATCACCGACGATGGCGGCGGCCAGGTCACCGAGCCCAGCGAAGGCACGCAGCTTCTGCAGTTCTCCCAGCGCTATCAGGAGGGCGTCGGGCCGGACCGCGTCCATATCCCGGTCTATGTCGGGCTTGGCAATCACGATCTCGACCAGAACGGCTCCTCGCCGCATGTCGACTGGTATCGCCGCGAATTGCGCGATTATGTCGAGGTCAACCATCGTCCCGGCGTGTTCTTCAAGCCGCCGGTGCCGGCAACCGAATACGACCTCGACACTGACTGCTACTCCTGGGATTGGGGTGGCCTCCATCTCGTCCAGACGCACCGCTTCGCCGGAGATATCGGCCACGGCGCGCCGAGCAGCCTGCCCTGGCTGAAGCAGGACCTCGCCACCTATGCCGGCGACGGTCGTCCAGTCATCTTGTTCCAGCACTACGGCTGGGACAGTTTCTCGACCGAGCGCTGGGATCCTGTGAAACGCACCTATGACGATGATGGCGCCGGCCGCCCGCATTGGTGGGGCGAGGCCGATCGCCAGGCGCTGCTGGCCGCCATCAAAGGCTACAACGTCATCGCCGTTTTCCACGGCCATCAGCACGATGTGCCGATGATCTACCAGCGCGACGGGCTCGACATCGTCAAGCCAAAGGCGGCCTATATGGGCGGCTTCGCGCTGGCGCGCGTGACGGCCGACAACATGGATGTGGTGTTGGGCGAGGCGGTCGGCGATCACGGCGAGGTCGTCTTCACCAACGCCTTCGCCAAGCAATTCCAGACATGAAAAGGCCGCCTCGCGGCGGCCTTGCTGGTCCTGTCATCAAGGTGAGGTCAGAAAGCCCTCTTCACCTTGTCCTTCACGTCGCCATAGGTCTTCTGCACCTTGCCGGCGAGCTTGTCGGCGGCGCCTTCGACCTGGGTCCGCCGGTTGCCGGTGGCCTTGCCGGCCGCTTGCTTGACTGAACCCTTCATTTGCTTGGCAAGACCGGCAACCTGATCCCCGTTCACCATGCGCGCATCTCCTGGGTCTGGAGGGAAAGCTGGATACGAGAACCGTATCCGGCAGCCAAACGCACGCAGACTTTTTTGGTTCCGCAAACCGGCGGCGCGACAATGGCTTTCGGCTCGAAGGTGAAGCGGTTAGGTTTGGGCCGCAACCAGTATGCAGAGAGGTCAGTCTTGGCGGAATTCACGCTTTACATCGGCAACAAATGCTTTTCCTCCTGGTCGCTGCGGCCCTGGGTGGCGATGAAGCACCTTGAGATCCCCTTTGAGGAGGGTTTCGTGCGCCTGCGCACGCCGGAGACCGCCGCCAACCTTGCCAAGCTCTCGCCGACCGGCCTGGTGCCGGTGTTGAATCATAAGGGCAGGATCGTCTGGGAGACGCTTGCAATCCTTGAATATCTTGCTGACCTCTACCCTGAGAAAAAGCTCTGGCCGAAGGACCTCGGCGCCCGCGCGCTGGCGCGCTCGGTGGCGACCGAGATGCACTCCGGCTTCCGCGAGGTCCGTTACGGCTGGCCGATGAATCTGCGCCGGCCGAAATCGCACAAGCCGCTCGATGCCGAGGGCGAGGCGCAGCGGGCTAGGATCGAGGCGATCTGGCGCCAGTGCCGGGAGCAATATGGCCAGGGCGGTCCGTTCCTGTTCGGTCATTTCACCGCGGCAGATGCCATGTATGCGCCAGTGGTCACGCGCTTCGACACCTATGGCGGCGAGCTGGCGCCCGTCACCCGCGCCTATGTCGACGCGGTATTGGCGACGCCAGCGATGCGTCACTGGTATGCTGAAGCCGCCAAAGAATCATGGCCGGAGCCTGGGGCGCACGAACAAGATTGAGCGCGAGCCCCCAGTCCGCAAATTGCGTCAACTGCTCTGATGGGGGACTTCAAGCCTCAGCCGCGTGGCCTATGTGATGGCACGGGCCGGGCATCTGGAGCTTTCTCATGACATCCGCAAATTCACCACTCATCGGCAAGGTCGCGCTCGTCACCGGCGCCTCCTCCGGCATCGGCGAGGCTACCGCCGTGACCCTTGCCGCAGCCGGGGCCAAAGTCGCGGTCGCCGCCCGTCGTGCCGATCGCCTCGAAGCCCTGGTTGCCCACATCGAGAAGGCGGGCGGCGTCGCCCTCGCCATTGAAGCCGATATTGCCAAGGCCAGCGACATTGTCGCGATGGTCGACCAGGCCGCATCCGAATGGGGACGGCTCGACATCCTGGTCAACAATGCCGGCGTTATGCTGCTTGCCTCCGCGGCCGAAGCCGATCTCGACGACTGGCGGCGAATGATCGAGCTCAACCTGATCGGCCTGATGGCGACCACCAAGGCGGCGCTGCCGCATCTCAAGGCCTCGAAGGGCCATATCGTCAACGTCTCCTCGGTGGCTGGCCGCGTGGCCAACCCGGGCGCGACCGGTTACGCGGCGACCAAGTTTGGCGTCATCGCCTTCTCGGAGTCGCTGCGCCGGGAGGTCTATGCCGACAAGGTGCGCGTCACCATCATCGAGCCGGGTCTGGTGCGCACCGAGCTCGGCGATCACATCACCAACGCGGAATTCAAGGCCGGGCTCGAACACCGTCTCGCCACGATGGAAGCTCTGACCGCCGAGGATATCGCGAACGCCATTTTCTATGCCGTCAGCCAGCCGCCAAGGGTCAACGTCAACGAGATCCTGATCCGCCCGACCGACCAGGAACGCTGAAGAGACAGGTCGATCAGGTTCTTACGGATGCCGACCCGACAATGCGCTCAGGCCGCGGTTTTCGTTATAAAATCCTGCCTGCCTATGATGAGCACGATCATGTGACGCTGACGCAAAAACGCCTCTCGCGCTTTTTACGGTGCGGGAGGCGTCTTTGTCAGCTCTCGTGAGATTGCTCTCCTCGATTGCCGACCACATGCTAATGTGCGCACGCTGGATCGGTTCCCGCCGTTCGCGAATTTTTCGGAAGCTGGCCGCCCCTTTTTCGAGTCAGCACCGGCGCGGTACCCTGCCGTGACCTGCGATGTAACTGCATCGCTAAATGCGGAAGAACGTCGGGCCAATGTCTGACTTTTTCGTTTTCGGGAGTGGATTGTTCGTCACGGCTCGATGCGATGTGCTAAGCAGCCCGCACCCGCTAATGTAAATGCTCCGAACCAGGAGAAGATTTTTGTCGCTAATTCCGAAAACATCCCGCGATCAGGCCGAGTCCCTTTTCAGCAAGTCCCGGACCCAGTCGATGTCGCTCAACCGCATTATGTCCGAACGGGACGCCGCCAGCCAGGCCAGGGAGGCCAAGACCGCGCGCCTGCGCGAACTGCGGCTGGAGAAGGAAGCAGAGACGGCTGCCCTCGCTGCCCCCGCCTCGAAACGCGTAGGCAAAGCCTGATGGCCACCAAGCGCATCCCGCCAAGGCCGATCGCCGCCGATTCGACCATAGCCGATATGGTCGATGTTCTGGACAGACCGGTCGAATATGTCCGGCGCGTCTTGGAGAAGCTGGAGCGCTGCAGGCGCATCCATGGCGATGCCCAGGTGCGGCTTGGTGTGCGCAGCCGTGCCGAATGCCCGAACTATCTGATCGAGTATGTTCGGGAGGATCGCAAGACCCACGAACGTGTGGCCCATTGCGATGCGGCCTACAGTGGCAGCACGCATCGCGAACTGGCGCCGCACCACATCGAGGAGGCCAGGAACTGGTCACCGGAGGAAATGAACATTACTGCGGTTTCGGCACTGATCGGCCGTCTGCGCAATCCGCGTGCGCCGTCACCGCATGTCGCTGAAGAGAACTGATATGGCCATAAGATACTCCGCCAAGGGTCAGCCTGCCGAAAAGCCGACCAAGCCGCCTGCCGTAAAGTCGGGCCAGTCGGCCGCCGCTCCGAAAGCCGATGGACCGGTCGCGACCGATCTGTTCGAGACATCAACGGAAGCGTCGCCGCGCAAGGCGGGCAAGAAGAAATAGCGCCTTGCCGCACGTCTCCGGCCACAGCCGCTTGCCTTGGCTGCCGGATCCGGCTGCCAAGGCAACTGATGCCTTCGACTGCCAGAGCTGCGGCGCCTGCTGCTCCTACGCGGCCGACTGGCCACGCTTTTCCACCGAGGAGGATGAGCAGCTCGACCGCATCCCGGCCGAGCTGGTCGCGGTCGACCAGTCAGGTATGCGCTGCGAGGGCGCGCGGTGCGCGGCGCTCACCGGCGAAGTCGGCAAGCATACGGCCTGCGGCATCTATGATCTCCGTCCCGATGTCTGCCGCGCCTGCATGCCCGGGGGCGACGACTGCCTGATAGCGAGGGCAGCGCATGGGCTGGCGGTGAGCTAATTTCCTCGCACCTGCAAAGCGGGGGAGAGGTGGCCGCGTAGCGGCCGGAGAGGGGGCTACGACGCTGATGGGTTCCCTCTGACTGCTGTCAACGGCAGCGCCATCCCCACTCCGTCTCGGCTTCGCCGAGCCACCTCTCCCCATTGCATGTGGGCGAGGAAAGGCGCCCCGCTTGCCCCGCCGCACGCCTCCCGGTACCTTCCCGCGCCGGGCTCGGCCGCGGAGGAAACCCATGAGCATCGAATTCCTGTTGACGTCGCTGATTATCGTGGCCTCGCCCGGCACCGGCGTCCTCTACACGCTGAGCGCCGGTCTTTCGCGCGGCGCGCGCGCCTCGGTCGTCGCCGCCTTCGGCTGCACGTTGGGCATCATCCCGCATATGGCGGCCGCCATCACCGGCCTCGCCGCGGTGCTGCACACAAGCGCCGTCGCTTTCGAGACGCTGAAATATCTCGGCGTCGCCTACCTGCTCTACATGGCCTGGAACACGTTGAAGGAAAAAGGCGGCCTCAGCATCGACGAGGATGCCGCGCCGCGCTCGACCGCCAGGACCATCACCACCGGCGTTCTGGTCAACGTGCTTAACCCGAAACTGTCGATCTTCTTCTTCGCCTTCCTGCCGCAATTCGTCAGCACCACCGAGCCGCACGCGCTGCCCAAGATGCTGGAGCTCTCCGGCGTCTTCATGCTGATGACCTTCGTCATCTTCGCCGTCTATGGCGTGTTCGCGGCTTCGGTGCGCAGCCATATCGTGTCGCGGCCGAAAGTGCTGACCTGGATGCGCCGCAGCTTTGCTGCCGCCTTCGTCATGCTAGGCGCAAAACTGGCGCTGGCGGATAGATAAGCGAGCCACCTATCCTTTCACATAGCCCATCGCTTCGACGATTTTGCCGTCCGTGACGCGCATCAGGTTGACGCCGCGCAGCGAACTGCCGTCCGACATCCAGAAGCGCCAGCGGATCGTGGCGCGGTCGCCGGCCACATAAGTCTCTTCGAGGTCGAAGCGCGTGCCGGGTCCGGTGGCGATCGCTGACCACAATTCGACGCAAGCGGCCTTGCCGGTGCGGCGGGCGCCGTCCGGCGCCGGCGTGGTATTCTCGATCACGCAGTCTTCCGCCACCAGTTCGTTCAGCGCCGACGGATCGTGACGCTGGAAGACTTCGTTATAGCGCCGCATGATTTGCGCCGTCTCGGCGGAGCGCTCGGCCGCGGCGATGTCGATGATCAATTCCTGGGTCATTGGTCTTCTCCTGTCGTTCATTGAGCTGCGAGGCTCGCCTTGAGCGTGATGGTTGCGACGCCGGCCAGTGCCCGCGAGACCAGGCAGGCCGCCTTGGCCTTTTGCGCCAGCCGTTCGAAGTCCTCGGCCAAGATGCCGGCGACGCGGGCCTCGGTTTCAAGCTCGATGCGAGTGATCGTCGGGCCCGCCGTGGTCGCGCCGAGATGCACCTTGGCGGTCGTATGGATGCTCTCGGCCGTGTGGTTGTCGGCGCCGAGCATGGCGGTGAGCGCCATCGAGAAGCAGCCGGCATGCGCGGCCGCGATCAGTTCCTCCGGATTGGTGCCCGGACCGTTCTCGAAGCGGGAGGGGAAGGAATAGGTGCCTTCGAACACGCCGCTGCCCAGCCGCAGCCTGCCGGATCCTTGCTTGAGCGTGCCCTGCCATTGGGCCGATGCTTCACGAATTGTCATGGCGGATCTCCTCTCTGTTTGGGAAGGTGTAGCGGTCACGCGCCGTCGATGACGACCTTGCCGAAGACGTCGCCCTGCTGGAAATGGCGGTAGGCCTCGCGCGCCTCGGCGAAGGGAAAGACCTTGTCGATGACCGGCTTCAGCCGATGCGTGGCGACAGCGGCGAGCATTGCTTCCAGCGCGCTGCGGCTGCCGACGAAGAGCCGGCCGATGGTGACAAGGCTGCGCTGGTAGACGGCGCCTGGGATCTCGACCGACTTGCCGTTCTGGTCGTGCACGGTGAGCAGCACGATGCGCCCGTAGAGCGCGCTGGCGATCAGCGACTGCGCAAAGCTTGCCGGACCGCCGGTCTCGACAACCAGGTCGATGCCGCCCGTCGCCTCTCGCAGCTTGATGCCCCATTCCGGTGTTTCTGCTGTTGCAATGACAACATCGGCGCCGAGAGCCCGCAGCCTGTCGGCCTTTTGGGCGCGGGAGGTGACGGCGGCCACGCGACAGCCCATGAGCTTGGCGAACTGCAGCGCAAACAGCGCGACGCCGCCTGAGCCGATCACCAGAACCCATTGTCCGGGCTTCGGGATCTCGGCGCCCGTCAGCGCGCTCCAGGCGGTCAGCCCGGCGCAGGTGAAGGTCGCCGCTTCCTGCCATGAGAGATGGCCGGGCAGCCGCACCGCCCATTGCTCGTCGAGCATCGCATATTCGCTGAGCATGCCGTCCAGCGTGCAGCCAAGCTGGTCGACGACGCCCGGATGCATGCGGCCGTCGATCCAGCGCGCGAAGTAGCTGCCGGTGACGCGGTCGCCGACGGCAAAGCGGGTCACGTCGCCGCCGACCGCGACGACCTCGCCGCCGCCGTCGCTCAGCGGCACGATGCCGACGCGCGGCGTGAGCGGATAGGTGCCGTTGAGGATCATCGTGTCGCGGCGGTTGAGCGAGGTTGCCCGCACACGCACCAGAATCTGGTTTCTCCCTGGCTTGGAGATTGGCATCTCGCGCACCGTCAGCTCTTCGATGCCGCCGAATTCCTCAAGCCGATAAGTCCGCATCGCTGCCCTCGAAATATGTAGACCGATTTACATATTATGTAGACCGATTGTCATATTTGGGGCAAGCCCTATAATGCGCACTCCTGACAGAGGTTGACATTGAGGTTGATGTGGCGACGGACACACGCACCCGTATGATTGAGGCGACGGCGCTGCTCATCCGTCAGCGTGGCTATCATGGCACGTCGCTGAACGACATTTTGAGCGCCAGTGGCGCACCGCGCGGCTCGCTCTATTTCCATTTCCCGGGTGGCAAAGACCAGTTGGTTGTCGAGGTGACGCGCGCCAGCGTCGCCGACGTGACGGAGCGGCTGGGCGCGGCGCTCTCGGAGGAAAGCGACCCTGCCGTTGCCGTTCACCACATCTACCAGTCGGTCGCGCGCATGCTGGAG
Organism: Mesorhizobium sp. B4-1-3; assembly: GCF_006439355.1. Lineage (GTDB taxonomy): Bacteria > Pseudomonadota > Alphaproteobacteria > Rhizobiales > Rhizobiaceae > Mesorhizobium. Next base: position 171,485 of record NZ_VFTG01000007.1, on the reverse strand, counting down.
GAGAACGAATTCTCGCTCGGCTGCCCGGTGGCGCCCGTCGTGCTCGACGCGCCGAACAACGTTCCGGAGCTGGCTGAAATCTGCAGCTCGGCCTTCGAGCAGTGGATCGGATTGCTACGCCAGGCTTTCGTCAGGGCAGGGGTGCCGGAGCGGCGCGCGCAGGCGCTGGCGCTGCTGGTCGAATCCTCGCTCGAAGGCTTAATGGTGATCGCCCGCGCCACCCGCGACCGAACGCCGGTCGGCGTTGTCGCCGATGAGGTGGCGGCACTTGTCGAGCAGGCCGTGCTCGCCGGCAGGGTGGCGCGGCAAGCGGAGAGCGCCGCGTAGCGCTGGTCCTCAATGCGAAACAAAAAGGGCGCCGATCGGCGCCCTTTCCATATGCCTTTGGCCAGGTTGGCTTGGATTAGAAGTCCATGCCGCCGCTCAAGCCCGCTTGCGGGCTTGAGCAATGTTAGTTGATGGGCGCGTTTTATGGACTTTTAGAAGTCCATGCCGCCCATGCCGCCCATGCCGCCGCCGCCCATGCCGCCAGGCATGCCGCCGCCAGCCGACTCCTTCTTCGGAGCTTCGGCGATCATGGCTTCGGTGGTGACGAGCAGGCCGGCGACCGAGGCCGCGTCCTGGAGAGCCGTGCGCACGACCTTGACCGGGTCGACGATGCCCATGGCGATCATGTCGCCATATTCGCCGGTCTGGGCATTGTAGCCGAAGGTCGCGCCCTTGTTGTCGAGGATCTTGCCAGCGACGATCGAGGCTTCCGCACCGGCGTTGGCCGCGATCTGGCGGGCCGGAGCCTGCAGCGCGCGACGCACGATGTTGATGCCGGCGGCCTGATCGGAGTTGGCGCCGGTGGCCTTGAGGTTGCCCGAAGCGCGCAGGAGCGCAACGCCGCCGCCGGCGACGATGCCTTCTTCCACGGCCGCGCGGGTCGCGTTCAGGGCGTCATCGACGCGGTCCTTCTTTTCCTTGACTTCCACCTCGGTCGCACCGCCGACGCGGATCACGGCAACGCCGCCGGCGAGCTTCGCCAGACGTTCCTGCAGCTTCTCCTTGTCGTAGTCCGAGGTGGTCTCCTCGATCTGCTGCTTGATCTGGGCGACGCGGCCCTGGATCTCGGCCTTCTTGCCGGCGCCGTCGACGATGGTGGTGTTCTCCTTGGAGATCGACACCTTCTTGGCGCGGCCGAGCATGTTGAGGCCGACATTCTCGAGCTTGATGCCGAGGTCTTCCGAGATGACCTGGCCACCGGTGAGGATGGCGATGTCTTCCAGCATGGCCTTGCGGCGGTCACCGAAGCCCGGCGCCTTGACGGCGGCGATCTTCAGGCCACCGCGCAGCTTGTTGACGACCAGCGTGGCCAGGGCCTCGCCTTCGACGTCTTCCGAGATGATGAGCAGCGGCTTCGAGGTCTGGACGACGGCTTCCAGGACCGGCAGCATGGCCTGCAGGTTGGACAGCTTCTTCTCGTGCAGCAGGATGTAGGCGTCCTCGAGATCGGCGACCATCTTGTCGGCGTTGGTGACGAAGTAGGGCGACAGGTAGCCGCGGTCGAACTGCATGCCTTCGACGACTTCCAGTTCGGTCTCGGCGGTCTTGGCCTCCTCGACGGTGATGACGCCTTCGTTGCCGACCTTCTGCATCGCTTCCGCGATCATCTTGCCGACCGACTCGTCGCCATTGGCCGAGATCGTGCCGACCTGGGCGACTTCCTCGGAAGTCTTGATCTTCTTGGCGGCCTTGCCGAGTGCCGTGACGACTTCGGTGACGGCGAGGTCGATGCCGCGCTTCAGGTCCATCGGGTTCATGCCGGCGGCGACCGCCTTATGGCCTTCCTGGACGATCGACTGCGCCAGAACCGTTGCGGTCGTGGTGCCGTCGCCGGCGATGTCGTTGGTCTTCGAAGCGACTTCGCGGACCATCTGCGCGCCCATGTTCTCGAACTTGTCCTCAAGCTCGATTTCCTTGGCGACAGTGACGCCGTCCTTGGTGATGCGCGGGGCGCCGAACGACTTGTCGATAACGACATTGCGGCCCTTGGGACCGAGGGTGACCTTCACCGCGTCGGCGAGGATGTTGACACCGCGCAGCATGCGCTCACGGGCATCGCGGGAGAATTTTACGTCTTTTGCAGCCATGTTTTAGCTCCTGGCAGGGGCTCGGGAAGAGCCCGAAGATGAAGATTCAAGTGAGGCCGATGATCAGCCGATGATGCCCATGATGTCGGATTCCTTCATGATCAGAAGGTCTTCGCCATTGAGCTTGACTTCAGTGCCCGACCACTTGCCGAACAGGATGCGGTCGCCGGCCTTGACGTCCAGCGGGACGAGCTTGCCGCTTTCGTCGCGGGCACCCGAGCCGACGGCGATGATCTCGCCTTCCTGCGGCTTCTCCTTCGCCGTGTCCGGGATGATGATCCCGCCGGCGGTCTTGGATTCGGATTCGACCCGGCGAACGACCACGCGGTCATGAAGCGGGCGGAACTTGGACTTTGCCATGTTGTCTTCCTCGATGAGAACGGTGAGAACTGTTCCTCCATCCGGCGGGAGCCGGATATCAGTTAGCACTCACTAGAGACGAGTGCTAACGTGGCGCTGAAATATGCTGGCGGGATGTGAGAGTCAAGGCGCGCGCGATGGGGCGGCGGCGCGAAATTTTTCTCGCATCATTTCCCGGTTGGGAATGCGCCGGTCGGGGTGGGGATCGGCGAGGCCCGTCACCCTTGGTTCCGTGGCGATTGCAGCACCAGCAGCGGGCATCGCTCGGCGAGCGGATAGGAGCCGCTCGGCACGACGCGCATCTCGCCGAACCAGCCTCTCGCCTCGTCGACCAGCATGGCCAGTGTGGCAAAGCAATAGGTCGTGTCGGAACCTGCATAGACATCGATTGTGTTGATGGAGGCCATGCTCCATCCGGTCGCCGCGGCAAGCGCTGCGCGATCCGGAAAGGTCTTGTCGAAAGTGTCGCGGATTGCCTGCACTTTAATGGCGCGATCGCGGTCGTTCGTCGCGCATGCCATCGCCATGCGCCATTTGAGCGCGTGGAAATTCCCGATCTCGCCTGCCAAGGCCTGGGCCTTGATGCCCGGCAAATCCTCGAAGCTTTCGGGGCCGGCGAAAACACGGATCGCCGCCTGTCCTCCCGGCTTCAGCACCCTGGCGAGCTCGCCGAGAAGGCCATGGCGGACGCGTGCGGAATCGACCACCGTCAAGCAGCCGTCGCCGATGACGGCGTCGACACTGGCGCGGCTGAGCGGAAGGTTCAGCCAATTCCCGACTATCGCTCGTCGGCGGGCGCTGTCGCCCGGCCATATGCCGCGAACCATCGCGGCGGAGCCATCAACCGCCAGCATGGTCCTGCCGAGATCGGCCAGCTCCGGAGTGACGCCCAGCAGGAGGACATCCGCTTCGGCCGGATCGAGCTCGCGCTCGAAAATGGACACTGTCTCAGGCGTCGGCCGCAGCGGCGCTTCCAGCAACTTCCAGTGGCGATGATAGTTATCCCAATGATTTGTCATGCACATTTATCGAAGGAAGGTCTGGCCGCGACCGCGCCAAGCAGCTTGACATCAGTGTGTCCTGATATGAGTGGGTAGTGTAAGTGGATAGGGAAGCCAAGGGGGATAAATTTGGCACGCGTGGTCGTCATTACGCACGAGTATGACCGGTTCCTCAGTAAGCGTGACCTCCTGTTGCGCAGGAAAAGTCCTTACCTGCTTTTCGATATCCTGGGAGAATTGAAAAGACGCGGCCATTCGATTCGAATTCAGCAGGGGCTGTCAATGAGTTATGACGCCGACATTGCGGTTCTGCATGTCGATGCGACGACCGCCTCCGCCGACTATATTGACTATGCGCGGAGCTTCCCGTTTTGCCTCAATATCGGGGCGGCTGACATTTCGAAACGGCGCGTCAGCGGCGCGCTGGTCACCAGCGGCGAGACTTGGGAGGGCCCCGTCATCGTCAAGAGCAATCTCAACAATCAAGGCATTCCGGAGGCGCTGCTGAACCGGCGGGCGATGCGGGCGGGCAAGCCGCCGCCTTTTCCGAACATGCCGATCCTGCAGGGTTATGACGTCTATGAATCCCTGGGGGAGGTCCCGGAACGGGTCTTCCAGCGCGACGACCTAGTCTTGGAAAAATTCGTTCCGGAAAGGGACCGCGATGGTTTCGCGGCGCGCTTCTGGGTGTTTTGCGGAGAGCGCGAGCGTTGCACCCGATACGTATCGCCAAACAGCTTGGTCAAGGCATCGGAAACCATCCGGCGCGAGCCTGTGCCTGTTCCTGACGAAATGCGCGAACGGCGACGCGAACTCGGCTTCGACTACGGCAAGTTCGATTTCGTCATGCATGAGGGCAGGGCAATCCTCCTCGATGCCAACAAGACGCCGGGACGCCCGAAAAACCTGGTGAGGATGTTCGCGGCCGGCGCCTCTCATCTGGCCGACGGCTTCGAGGACCTGATGCGACATGCGTTAGGGCGGTCCAGCTCTCGTTGAGCCGCCCTGACTGCCGGTTTCACGGGACCGAGGAAGCGCTGCGCGCTTCCTCGGTTGTCCACGCGGGGCTCAGATATTCATGCCGCCCGACACTTCGATCCGCTGGGCGTTGACCCAGCGATTGTCGTCGGAGAGCAGCGAGGCGATCATCGGCCCGATATCGTCGGCGACGCCGGCGCGGCCGAGCGCGGTGACGCCGGCCACCATGCGGTTGATCTCGGCATTGTCGCGCACATGGCCGCCGTTGAAGTCGGTGGCGATCGCGCCGGGCGCCACGGTGTTGGCGGTAATGCCGCGCTGCCCGAGCTCCTTGGCGAGGTAGCGCGTGAAGACTTCGATGCCGCCCTTCATCATTGCATAGGCCGACGAGCCGGGAGCGGCGAAGCGGGCGAGCCCGCTCGAGATGTTGATGATGCGGCCGCCATCGTTGATCAGCGGCAGCAGCGCCTGGGTAAGGAAGAACACGCCCTTCAGATGGATGTTCATCAGCGTGTCGAATTCCTCTTCCGTCGTCTCGGCGATCATCTTGCGCAGGCCGGTGCCAGCATTGTTGACGAGAAAGTCGAAGCGGTCGCGCTGCCAGGTCTCGCAAAGCGTCTTTTTCAGCGATTCAACGAAAGCCGGGAAGCTGGCGACGGCGCCGGCGTCGAGCTCAAGCGCCGCTGCTCGACCGCCGGCAGCCTCGATCTCGGCGATTGCGGTCTTCGCCTCGTCGGCGCGCGAGCGATAGGTGACGATGACGTCGACGCCCCTCCGGGCGAGGTGGACCGCGGTGTTGCGGCCGAGGCCGCGGCTGCCGCCGGTGATGAGAGCGATCGGACGAGTGGTCATGGCGAAATCTCCTTCTTTTGGATGGAGATGCATATACTCGCCTGCCTGGTCGATATAATCGGGCATGAATTGCCAACACTATTCAGTCCGTGCGAACAATCGGCCATGGACCGGTTCGACAGCATGCGGCTCTTCACTCGCGTTGTGGAACGGCGCAGCTTCACCGCGGCCGCCGCCGATCTCGGCCTGCCGCGCTCCAGCGCCACAGCGGCGATCAAGCAGCTCGAGGAGCGGCTCGGCGTGCAATTGCTCCGCCGCACAACGCGCCACGTCACCACGACGCTGGACGGCGAGGCCTATTACCAGCGCTGCATCGGCATCCTCGCCGACATCGAGGATGCCGAGGGCGGCTTCGGCGCGCATGAGGTGCGCGGACGCCTGAGCATCGACATCAACGGCAACATGGCCCGCACCTTCGTCATTCCGGAACTGCCGGCGCTGCTCGCCCGCTATCCCGGGCTTAGCGTGCATATCGGCGAGGGCGACCGCTTCGTCGACCTTGTGCGCGAAGGCGTTGATTGCGTGGTCCGCGCGGGCACGCTGCCCGACAGCGACATGATCGCGCGCCGCATCGGCATGGCGCGCGAGGCGACGGTTGCCAGCGTCGCCTATGTCGAGCGCCACGGCCTGCCGCGCACCCTGGACGAACTTGCCGGGCACGTCATGATCGGCTTCGTCTCGTCCCGCACCGGCCACGTGATGCCGCTGGAGTTCACCGTCGATGGCAAGATCCGCGAGATCGTCCTGCCGTCGCGCGTCACCGTCTCCAATTCCGACACCGCCGCCACGCTGGTGCGCCAGGGTTTTGGCCTCTACCAGGCGCCGCGCCGCCGCTTCGCCGCCGACATCGATGCCGGCCGGCTGGTCGAGGTGCTGCCCGGCAATCCTCCGACGCCGACGCCGATCTCGGTGCTCTATCCGCCGAGCCGCCAGCTTTCGCCAAGGGTGAGAGTGTTTGTGGATTGGCTGGTGGAGATTCTGGGGCCGAAGCTGGAAGCGGGCTGAGGCAGCCAGGCGCGGCGAGGGGGCGCGCCCCGAGGTATGGGGTCGGCTACAAAAACAGCCGCAACTGCGTGTGGATGATCGACCGATAATCCTCGATCGTCCTCCGTCCCTCCGCCTCGTCCTGTGTCAGCGCCAGCCGCACGACACCGCCGGCAAGCTGGAAGATCAGGAACACGACGCGCCCGAACGCCTCGCGCCGCCCCGCTTCAAGCATCGGCGCGACGTGATCGCAGAACATCTTGGCCTGCTGCCGCGTTTCTGCAATGTCGAGATGCTGCAGCGCCTTGTCGGCCTGGATGGCATTGTGTAGATCCTGGATGGCCGGGTCCGCCGCGACGCGGGCGTGATAGTCGTCGAGCAGGCGGTCGGCCGCCGCAGTAACGTCGTCCAGGCTCCCGATTCCGGCGATGATCGCGCCGAACCTTGCACGGCTTTCCTCTGAAAAACGCTCGTAGAGCATCGCCAGGATCGCCGATTTACTCGGGAAGTAGTGATAGACGGTGGCGATCGGCCCGCCGGCCAGCGCGCCGACTTCCTTCATCGTTACCGCGTCGATGCCTTTCTCACCGATCAGGCGCATGGTCGTGGCGAGGATCGCGTCGATGCGCTCGCGGCTGCGCTCCTGTTTGGGCCTGCGCCGCGGTTCGGTCGCTTTTCGCTTTATCTGCGTCATGCGCCAAATCTCTCACGAGAGTGCGAATTCGCGGTTGACAAGAAACATGATCAAGTATCAGTTTTGCTAAATGCTGACAACTTGTCAGTTTTTCGATCGAGCTGCAAGGGAGGGCGCCTCGTGACCGCATCGCAAGCCGTGCAGGCGGAAAATGGCGATTGGCTTGTCGGCAATCCGACCGGCCTGCAACTGGCCTCGGCGCTTTGGATCGGCTCGGTCGGCCTGCTCATCCTCGGATTGCAGCCGGTGTTGCTCGGCGCGCTTTACAGCGAAGGTCACGTCACCGGCGACGAGCTTGCGCTGGTCGCCACCGCCGAGATGATCGCGATTGCTATCGGTTCCGCGATCGTGGCCATGCTGCTGCCCGCCAGGAACATGCGCTGGAAGAGCGCGGCACTGCTCGTGCTTTTGGCGCTCGCCAATGCCTGGACCGCTTATGCCGGCAGTCCCAATGCGCTGATCGTCGCGCGCACGCTGGCGGGCCTCGCGGAGGGCGGGCTTGTCGCCATCGCGACGGAGCTGATTGCCCGCTCGCGCCGGGCCGAGCGCATCGGCGGCTATTTCGTCACGCTGCAGACTTTGGCGCAATGCGCGCTGGCGCTGATCCTTGCACTCTATGCGGTGCCGAAAGCCGGCTCGGCCGGCGGCTTCATCGCGCTCGGCATCGTGTGCCTGCTGTCGCTGGCCGTTGCCTGGACCGTGCCGGACGACTATGCCGACCTGCCCAAGGAAGAGCAGTTCGCCAACGTCGCGACTGTGCCCGCGATCACCGCGCTTTTGTCGATCTTCTGTTATTTCATGTTCTTCGGCGCAGTCTGGGCTTTCCTCGAGCCTATCGGCGCGCAGTTCGGTATCGACGGCCGCACCGTCGGCCTGCTGGTGTCGGCAAGCCTCGCCGCGCAGGTGATCGGCGCCATGACCGCGACGGTCTTCGAGGCGCACATCGACTACCGTTTTGCCATTACTGTCATCGGGATTGTCGCGGCGGTCAGCTCGGTGCTGCTGGCGTCCGGCCCGGGCCTTTCGGTGTTCTGGATGGTGGCGCTGGTGATGGGCTTCATCCTTCTCTTCATCGTGCCTTATCAGATCCGCATGGCAATCACCGCCGACGAGACGCGAACGGCAGTGCTCCTGGTGCCGGCCGCCCAGCTCCTCGGCCTCGCCATCGGCCCGATCGCCGCCTCGCTGCTGATCGATGGCGCGAACTTCCGGCCGGTGCCGGAATTCGCCGCCGCGACCGCTTTGGCGAGCGTGCTTTTGCTCGGCGTCTTCGTGCTGGTCGCGCGCCGCCTCGGCCAGGCCTGAGCCGGAGGATCAATATGCCAAACGCCTGGAGCAACTGGTCCGGCTTCGTCACGGCTTCCCCGAAGCAGATCGCGACACCGGCCGATGCCGGCGAACTCGCCGAGCTGGTGCGCGCGGTGCCAGGACCGCTGCGCGTTGCCGGCGCCGGCCATTCCTTCACGCCGCTGGTGCAGTCCGAAGGCACCATCGTCTCGCTGGAGAAGATCGAAGGGCTGGTCCTGCATCATGCCGCGAACAACCGGGCGCGGGTGAGGGCGGGAACTAGGCTCGGCGCCCTGATGCGTATCCTGCAGGACATCGGCCAGGGCCTGCCCAACATGGGCGACATCGACAAGCAGGCGATCGGCGGCGCGCTCGGCACGGCAACGCATGGCTCCGGCCCGACGCTCGGCGCCTATCACACGCAGATCGAGGCGGTGCAACTCGTCGATGGGCAGGGCAAGCTGCGCCAATACAGCCGGGCCGACGACCAGGATATGATCCACGCCACCGGCGTCGCGCTTGGCGCCTTCGGCATCCTCACCGAAGTGACGATGAATAACATCGCGACCTACCGGCTGCGCCGCCGCAAATGGGTGCTGCCGATCGGCGACATGCTTAAGGACTTCGAGACGATGATGGCCGCGCATCGCTCGGCCGAGTTCTACTACATCCCTTTCGCAGGCTATGCGCAGTTCATCGCCAGCGACCTGAGCGATGCGCAGCCGACGCAGCGGCCGACCGAGGACGACGAGGAAGGGCTGGCGACGCTGCGCAAGCTGCGCACGGCGCTGCGCTGGCTGCCGTCGCTGCGCCGCGCGCTGATCAAGGGCGCGGTGAAGAAAGTGCCTGCGGAAGACTATGTGCAGGACTGGCTCAACGTCTATGCCAGCGACCGTCGCACCAAATTCAACGAGATGGAGTATCACCTGCCTTACGAGGAAGGGCCGAAGGCGTTGGCCGAGATCATCGCGCTGACGGAGAAGCACTTTCCGGAAGTCTATTTCCCGATGGAAGTGCGTTCGGTGGCGCCCGACGAGTTCTGGCTTTCGCCTTTCTACAACAGGCTGACCTGCTCGATCGCCATCCACCACGATGCGGCGAACGATCCGCTGCCCTTCATGCGCGCCGCCGAACCGATCTTCTTGAAGTATGGCGGCAGGCCGCATTGGGGCAAGATGCACAGCCTGAAGGCGGCGGATTTCAAGAAGCTTTATCCGCGCTGGGACGACGCGCTTGCCGTGCGGCTCGACATCGATCCGGACAACCGTTTCGTGTCGCCCTATATGGCCGGCCTGTTCGGCATTCAGCGATGAGCGCCTATTTCGCTGCCCTTGCCGACGCGTTGAGGGCCGCCGAGATTTTCCGGCCCTGCCTTGTCCTGGATCGCGAGCGGTTGGACGGCAACATCGCGCTGGTGAAGGAGAGGCTGGCGCCGGGCCTTGCCGCACGGCTGGTCGACAAGTCGCTGGCTTGCATGCCGCTGCTCTCGCATATCGCGCGAGCGCTCGAAACCAACCGCTTCATGACCTTCCATCCGCCGGTGACGCAGGCTGTGCTCGACGCGTTTCCCGAGGGCGATCTGCTCTATGGCAAGCCGATGCCGGTGGACGCCGCCAGGGCCGCGCTGACCAGAGGCGGTGCCGGCTGGTGGTCGCGCGTCTGCTGGTTGATCGACACGCCGGAGCGGCTGGCCGACTATGGCGCCTTGGCCGCCGCGCTCGACACCGAATTGCGCTTCGTCTTCGAGGTCGATGTCGGCCTGCATCGCGGAGGCTTTCGTGACCCCGCCGAAATCAGGGCACTGACGATACCGGAACGCCTCCACTGCGAAGGCATCATGGCCTATGAGGCGCATGCGCCGGAGATCCCGGGCCTGTTCGGCGGCACGGCCAAGGCGCTGAAGCAGGCCTCCGCCAAGGCCGCGGAGTTCGCCGCCGCCGTCGATCCGGGCCGGCGCCGCATCCTCAACATCGGCGGCTCCAAGACGGCGCTGCTGCATGGCGGCGGCGTCGCCAACGAAGTGTCGATCGGCTCGGCCTTCGTGCTGCCCAAGGATTTCGACACGCCCGGCCTAGCGGGCTTCCAGCCGGCAGCCTTCATCGCAACCCCGATCCTCAAGGCGCTCGATCCGATGCTGCCCGGTCCGCCGGCGGTCTCGAAGGCGCTGCAGGCGCTTGGCCTTTTCCCGCGCAAAGGCTGCTATCTTTACGGCGGCAAGTGGATGGCCGAGCCGGTGTTTCCCGAAGGCATGAAGCCGAACGGCCTGATCGGGCTCTCTTCCAACCAGCAGTTCATGGGCCTGCCGGCGGGCGCGGATGTGAAGCCCCGCGACTATGCCTTTTTGCGGCCGACGCAGAGCGAGGCGGTGCTGCAGCATTTCGGTGCGATCGCGGTGTTCGCCGGCGGGCGCATCGTGGAGTTCTGGCCGGTGCTGCCGATGGGATAGGCGCCGACGACAGGGGGTCGTCATTCCGGGGTCTGCGCTTCGCGTCGCTCCTTGCTCAGCCCTGGAACGACGAAGCTGTGACAACCAATTTATTGACTCAGTCAACTAAATGATTGATCCTGTCCAGGACAGGAGGACTTCCCATGACCATCCACGACCACCCCGGCAAGGAGCGCATCGATGCGGTCCGCGCCTTCAACCGCTTCTACACTCGCCAGATCGGCCTCCTCGACGAGGGCCTCTTGAAGAGCCCGTTCTCGCTGACCGAGGCGCGGGTGCTGTACGAGCTTGCCCATCGCGACGGGCTCGTCGCCAGCGACCTGGTGCGCGATCTCGGCCTCGACCCCGGCTATGTCAGCCGGCTCTTGAAGAACTTCGAGAAGCGCGGCCTGGTCGAGCGCGAGGCAAGCGAGGCGGACGCGCGCCGCGCTTCGATCGCGCTGACGCCGGCCGGCAGGGAAGCCTTCGCGCCGCTCAACCAGGATTCGCACGACCAGGTGCGCGTATTGCTCGATCGCCTGGCGCCGGCCGACCAGGACCGACTGGTCAAGGCCATGCGCACGGTGCAGGACCTGCTCGGCGACAGGCCCGAACCCAAGGTATCCTATATCCTGCGGCCGCTGCAGGTTGGCGACATCGGCTGGATCACGCACCGCCAGGGCCTTATCTACGCGCAGGACTATGGCTGGGACGAAACGTACGAGGCGCTGGTCGCCGAGATTCTGGGTGAGTTCGTCAAGAATTTCGTCCCGCAATGGGAGCGCAGCTGGATCGCCGAGCGCGAAGGCGAGGTGGTCGGCTCGGTCCTCGTCATGCGCAAATCGCCCAAGGTCGCGAAGCTCAGGCTGCTCTATGTCGAACCGTCGGCGCGCGGCCTCGGCATCGGCCGGCGGCTGGTCGACGAATGCATCACCTTCACGCGCGCCAAGGGCTACAAGACGCTGACGCTGTGGACCAACGACATCCTTGGCGCGGCCCGCCGCATCTACCAGGAAGCGGGTTTCAAGCTGGTCGACGAGGAACGCCATCATTCCTTCGGCAAGGACTTGGTTGGGCAGACCTGGAATTTGGAGCTGTAGTTCTTTACCTTCTCGCACGGGAGAGAGCCGTCTCAGCCCTTCACCGGCACCCAGATCTCCAACCCGCCATTGCCGGTATATCCGTCGAATTCGGGCCCGTAGCGCTCGAATTCCGGCGCGTCGGCGATCTCATGGCCCGAACTCGGCAGCCAGCTGTTCCAGATCGTGTTGATGGTTCGGCGGATGGTCGAGATGTGCTCGCGATGCGAGAACACCGCATATTTCTGCGCCGGTACCCGCACGCGTTGGAAATCCTTCGGCAGGTCGGAGAAGTCCTTTTACCTCGACGCCGACGACATAGTCGAAATTGCCGGCATCGTCGCCATTCGTGCACACGCCGAAGAAGACGCCGGGCACTTCGCCCGGAATGTTGCCGATATAGGGGGCGAAGCGCTGCCACTGCATGGGAATGCCGGCGCTGGTTTCGCAGCTGTAGCGCTCGCCGAGGCCGGCGATGAGGAAGGGGCGGCTGGTCTCGAAGCGCGGCGGCTCGAGTGTGGTGAGAAGCGAACTATCCATCAGAATGGGCTCCACGAGGTCGAGGTTTCGGGTCGAGCCTTGCGCGCGCACCAGTTCCGGCGTGGTGCCGAATTGATCGCGAAAAGCCCGCGTGAATGCCTCGTGCGAGCCGTAGCCGGCATCGAGCGCGATCGAAAGGATGTCGGGCGCGCCGCCGGCCAGCTTGCGCGCCGCTTCGCTCAAGCGGCGCGCCCGCATGTAACCCATGACCGACCGTCCCGTAGCCGCGCCGAACGCCCGCGTCACATGGAAGCGCGACACGCCGCTCCTTTGCGCTATATCGTCGAGGCTGATGTCTTCGGGCAGGTGGCTTTCGACAAACCACAGCGCTTTCTCGGTCGGGTTCATGGCTCCTCGCATTTGGCGGGCCGACCCTAGCCGCCACGCCAACAGCCAGTTTGATCGAAATTGCGCTTCAGGCGAAGTCGAACGGCGTCGACAAGTCAACGCCGTACACATTGGACCGACAGCTTCATCGATCGCTAACCGTTCGAGGCGTTGCGTTGGCTCCCATGGCGATTTGCCGGCTTCTGGCGCAAAGCATCCTCTTGAATAGTAAGCACGCTTATTATATATATCGCTCATGGTTTCAGATGGTATCGATAGATTGGGGTTTTTGATCCACGACGTGCAGCGCCTGATGCGCAAGCGTTTCGAGGCGCGCGCCAGTGGATTGGGCCTTTCATCGGCGCAGTGGCGGCTGCTCGTCCGCGTTGCCAAGGAAGCGGGCGTCGCGCAGGCTCGGCTTGCCGAGCTCCTCGAAATCGAGCCGATCAGCGTCTCTCGCCTGGTCGACCGCATGGAGGAGGGCGGCTGGATCGAGCGTCGCCAGGATGCGACCGATCGGCGCGTGCGCATGATCTTCCCGACCGAGAAGGCGAACGCAGCCTATGCCGACGTCAAGAGCCTGGCCGGCGAGGTCTATGAGGAATCCTTGACTGGCGTGTCGGCGGAAGAGCGCCGCGTCCTGATCCGCGCACTGGACACCATCGTGCAGAATCTGACGGACGGCGAGACCTCGTCCCTGGAAAAGATCAAGAATAGAGAAGGCGCAGCAGCATGAACGCGGCAGCCAAGAGAGAAGACGACAACGTCACCAAGCTTACGCCGGCGCAGCCGGTCGGTAATGCGCCGGCGCAGCCGGTCGCAGAAGCCCCGGCAAAGCCGGCGACCGCTCCGGTCTCGGCCGCTCCTGAGCCGCGGCCCGGCCCGGTCGCGCCCAAGAAGAAGCGCCGCCTCGGCCGCTTCCTGTTGATGGTTGCGCTGCCGCTGGCACTGCTTGCCGGCGGCGCGTATGTTTGGGTGACGGGCGGCCGCTATCAGGAAACCGAGAACGCCAACCTGCAGCAGGCCAGGATTTCGGTCGCTTCCGACACGGCGGGCCGTATCGTCCAGGTCGGCATCGCCGACAACCAGCTGGTCAAGCAGGGCGACCTGCTCTTCGTCATCGATCCCGAGCCTTACAGGATCGCGCTCGCCCAGGCCGATGCGGCGGTCGCCGCCGCGCGCCTCAATGTCGAGCAGCTGCGCGCCGCCTACAGCCAGGCGATGGCGCAGGAGAGGTCCGCCTCGAGCGAGGTCGAATACGCGCAGTCGCAATATAACCGCGCCGCCGATCTTGCGCAGAAGGGCATCAACGCCAAGTCCTCGCTCGATCAGGCCCGCAACGACCTCGACAAGGCCAAGCAGCAACTGGCCGTCGCGGAGCAGGGCATCGTCAGCGCCAAGGCGGCGCTGGGCGGCAATCCGGACATCGAGACCGACAAGCATCCGACCGTGATGGCGGCGCTCGCCGCTCGCGACAAGGCCGCCTACGACCTGGCGCAAACCACTGTGAAGGCGCCGGCGGACGGCGTCATCTACCAGGCGGCCTCCTTCAAGGTCGGCCAGTATGTTTCGGTCGGCACGCCGCTCTTCGCGCTTGTCGAGACCGGCGACACCTGGATCGACGCCAATTTCAAGGAGACCCAGCTCACCAATATGAAGCCGGGTCAGAAGGCCGAGATCGTCGTCGACACCTATCCGGGCCGCACCTTCGAGGCGACCGTCAAGGCGATCGGCGCCGGCACGGGCGCGGAGTTCTCGCTGCTGCCCGCGCAAAACGCCACCGGCAACTGGGTCAAGGTCACGCAGCGCATTCCCGTGCGCCTGGAGTTGACCGATCCCGATGCCAAGATGGCGCTGCGCACCGGCATGAGCGCGACCGTCACCGTCGACACCGGCGTGGCGCGCGGCCTGCCGTCGATCTTCGGCCATGCCACGGCAGGAGAGCACGCGCAGTAACGACACGCCCCCGTGAATCGAGGGCGGAGCAGGGGATTGGTCTGATGGGAGGAGTGAGAAGGATAAGCGTTTGAGATCAGCCGCCTGGCGGCGCGATCAAAACCGAAACCTTCGACACGGACCCGTCGGTCCTCAGGTTTCCGGGCGGCAGGCATCCGCTCCAACAGAGGCTTTCGGTCGATGTAACCCCCACATCGACAGTCGCGTCCCACCGCGATGAGGGTCTCTCAACGGAAGGCTTGCCGCCCGGAAGCCAAGTGTACACGTTTTTGTTACCTGCTGGAAGTTCAGCATCATGAGCACGCCCGAACCCTTCAAGGAAGTGCCGCATCGCGGACTGATCACGGTCGCACTGATGCTGGCGACGATCATGCAGGCGCTCGACACCACGATCGCCAATGTCGCGCTGCCGACCATGACCGGCGACCTCGGCGCGTCGCCCGACAACATCAATTGGGTGCTGACCTCCTATATCGTGGCCGCAGCGATCATGACGCCGGTCACCGGCTGGCTTGCCGACCGGCTCGGCCGCAAGGAATTGTTCCTTGCTTCGGTCGTCGGTTTCACCATCTTCTCGATGCTCTGCGGCCTGGCCTGGAGCCTCGAGACGATGGTGCTGTTCCGCCTGTTGCAGGGGGTGTTCGGCGCCGCCATCGTGCCGCTGTCGCAGACTTTCCTGCTCGACATCAACCCGAAGGAGCGTCATGGCCAGGCGATGGCTATCTGGGGCGCCGGCATCATGCTGGGGCCGATCCTTGGCCCGACGCTCGGCGGCTGGCTGACCGAAAACTTCAACTGGCGCTGGGTATTCTTCATCAACCTGCCGGTCGGCATTCTGGCCTTCATCGGCATGGCCGCTTATCTTCCCGTTATCGCCAAGCGCATTCGCGGCTTCGACTTCTTTGGCTTCGCCATGCTGTCGCTCGGCGTCGGCGCGCTGCAGCTTCTGCTCGATCGCGGCGGCGAGGTCGATTGGTTCAACTCGGCCGAGATCTGGATCGAGCTCGGCTTGTCGATCACCGGCTTCTGGGTGTTCATCATTCATACGGTGACCGCAGAACATCCGTTCATCGACCCAAAGATATTCCTCGACCGCAATTTCGTGACCGGCCTGGGCTTCATCTTCGTCATGGGCGTGCTGATCCTGGCCTCGATGTCGCTGTTGCCGCCGATGCTGGCCAACATCTTCGGCTACCCGACAGTGACCATCGGGGTCGTGCTGGGGCCGCGCGGCATCGGCACGATGATCTCGATGCTGGTCGTGGGCCGCATCATGCACAAGATCGACGCCAGGATCCTCGTCGCCATCGGCTTCCTGCTTACTGCGCAGTCGCTCTACACCATGGCAAGCTTCACGCCGCAGATGGACAATTGGCTGATCCTCACCTCTGGCGTCATCCAGGGCCTCGGCATGGGCATGGTCTTCGTGCCGCTGTCGACGGTCGCCTTCGCCACGCTCGACGTCCGCTACCGCACCGATGCCACCTCGCTGTTCAGCTTGGTACGCAACCTGGGCTCGTCTATCGGCGTGTCAGTGGTCGCGGCGCTGATGGTGCGCAACACGCAGATCAACCACACCGAGCTTTCGGCCTTCATCAACCCGTACAATCCGAACCTGTGGGCGGCGTCTCCGGCCGCCGCCGCCGGCGACCCGGCGGCGCTTTCGCAGGTCGACCTGGCCGTCAACGCCCAGGCGATGATGATCTCCTACATCAACGACTTCAAAATCCTGATGGTGATGACGCTGGCCGCGATCCCGTTCGTCATCCTGCTGCGCAAGCCCAAGGCGGCGCCGGCGGGCGGGGCGCCCGCAGTCCATATGGACTAGGACCGCCACGCCGGTTGGTCCTAGATCATAGCCTGGACAGGCTGCATCGTTCCGGCATTGAGCGGTTGGATGAACTCGATGCAGACATTTCCCGTATTCGATCTCGGACAATTCGAGACCGCGAGCGCCGCGCGGAAGAAGGCGCTCGGCCGCGAGGTCGACCACATCTGTCGCAGCACCGGTTTCCTGGCGGTCAAGAACCACGGTGTTCCGCAAGCTGTGATCGACGCCGCCTGGTCGAAAGCGAAAGCGTTCTTCGACCTGCCGCCCGCGGAAAAGCAGCGCTCGAAGGCGCCCTACAAGGGTTACCCCTACGGATATCTCGGCCCCGAGCTTGAGGCGCTGGCAAAATCCCACAACGTCGACACGCCGCCGGACTTGAAGGAGAGCTTCAACGGCGGCCCCCTCCGCGTGCCGCCGGGCATCAAGGACCCGGAGGCCCTGGCCTTCTGCTACGCCGAGACGATCTGGCCCGCCGAGCCCGAGGGCTTCGTCGAAGCCTGGAAGGCCTATTACGCGGCTCTCGAGGACTTGGCGCTGCGCATCATGCGGGTCTTCGCCACCGCGCTTGATTTGCCGGAAACCTATTTCGACGCTTTCCTCGATGCGCCGATCAGCGCGCTGAGAGCGCTGAACTATCCCGAGCAACATGTTGCGCCGAAGCCCGGCCAGATCCGCGCCGGTGCCCATACCGACTATGGCAGCCTGACCATCCTCCTGCCGCAGCCAGGGTCGCGCGGGCTGCAGATCGTCACGCCGAGCGGCGAATGGGCCGAGGTGCCGCCGATCCCCGGCGCCTTCGTCATCAATATCGGCGACCTGATGGCGCGCTGGACCAACGATCGTTGGGTGTCCACCGTGCATCGCGTCGTCAACCCACCGGCGGAAGAGGGAGGCAAGGATCGCCGGCAATCCATGGCCTTCTTCCACCAGCCGAACTGGGACGCCGAGATCACGGTTCTGGGCGCATGCCTGAGGGAGGGCGAGACGCCGAAATACGAGCCGGTGCGCTCCGGCCCTTATCTGATGGGCAAGTTCAAGGCGACGACGAAATAGGGTGGGCCGACGCCTTATCGGCCCAGCACCAGCGCCCAGTAGCGCAAGGCGGGATCGCGGCCGTCGCGCATATAAGCCAGTCCGAAGCGGCTGAAGTCCGGGTCGAGCATGTTGCGGCGGTGGCCGTCCGAATGCATCCAGATGTCGAACAGTTTTTGCTGGTCGAAGCGGCCCTCGGCGATGTTCTCGGCCGCGGCACCCCGCACGCCATTGTCCTTCATGCGCGAAGCGAAATCCTTGCCCCAGCCGGTGGTGTGGCTCATGCGCTCACGCGAGGCCATGTAGCCGGCCTGCTGCAGCGCCGCCTGTTCGAGCTGCGGGTCCGGCGCCAGCGCCGGCAGCCCGGCCGAGGCACGGATACCGGCCAGCGTCGCTGTGGCGGAGGAAGAGACCCCGGCACCTTCGCCCGTCGGCACCGTGACGGTGCCGCAGGCGGCGATGCCGGCAAGCGCTGCGAGGCCGGCGGCCTTGAGTAGCGAACGGCGGTTGAGGTCGGGGAGGGCGGTGATCGAGATGCTCATCCGGCCCTCTGATACCGTTGATCGTGGCTTTTGCCGGGCAGGAGATGAAGGGCAAGGGATGAAAATCGCGTGAAGCGGCGACTTTTCTCGGAAGATCGGCTATCATGCGGCCGTTCTTGAAGTGGCAGCCACGGGCGGCCACCGCAGGCGGTGACCGACCCGCGTTGATCTGGCGCATGATTGCTTGACGAGAACCTTCTGGTTTTCGGGCTCATGCGCTGACAAACGGAGGACGGTTATGACCGGTTTTCATGTCATGGCGGACGCGTATGGGATGCATGTGCAGCCTACGGTGCGCCGCATCTCCACCTCGGATATCTGGGACGCGCTGAAGCTCGGCGCGGAGGATTTCTGGGCCAAGCCCTCGCACTACGTTTTCCTGTGCCTGATCTATCCGATCGTTGGCCTCATCCTGACACAATGGACATCCGGCTCGAACGCCATCCAACTGGTCTATCCGCTGATGTCGGGTTTCGCGCTGATCGGCCCGTTCGCGGCCATAGGCCTCTATGAAATCAGCCGCCGGCGCGAGCTCGGCATGAACAGCCATTGGCGGCATGCGCTCGATGTTCGCCATTCGCCGGCGCTGCCGTCGATCGCGGTCATCGGCATCCTGCTTTTCGCGCTGTTCCTTTTGTGGCTGTTCACCGCGCAATCGCTCTACACCAGCCTGTTCGGTGCCGAGCCGCCCGCTTCGGTCGGCGCTTTCGTGCGCGACGTGCTGACGACTGGCAAGGGCTGGACGCTGATCCTCGTCGGCAACGCCATCGGCTTCGTTTTCGCCGTCGTCGTTTTGGCCACCACCGTCATTGCCTTCCCGCTGTTGCTCGACCGCGACGTCGGCGCCGTCTCGGCGATCGAGACCTCGGCCCGCGCGGTGATGACCAATCCGCTGACGATGGCGCTCTGGGGCCTGACCGTCGCCGTGTTGCTGGTGATCGGCTCGATCCCGCTTTTTGCCGGGCTTGCCGTCGTCATGCCGATCCTCGGCCACGCGACCTGGCACCTCTATCGCAAGGTGGTCGAGCCGGAGCAGATGCGGCCGGTGCGCCGGCCCATGTAGCGGTCAACGTTGCGCTTCGGTTGCCATTTTCAAGGCGAGAGCCGTCAGCACCGTGCCCATCATCCAGCGCTGGACGACCAGCCAGAACGGCCGTCCGGCAAGGAAAGCCGCGATGGTGCCGGCGGTCACCGCGATGATGGCGTTGACGGTGAGGCTGATCGAGATCTGCGTCACGCCGAGCACCAGAAGCTGCGACAGGACATGGCCCTTGGCCGGATTGATGAATTGGGGCAAGAGCGACAGATAGAGCACGGCCACCTTCGGAGCGAGCGCGAGATCAGGTAGATCATGTTCGGGCCTGGCGTGAGCACCATGCCGAGGCAGATCAGCGCGAAGGTGAGATGGTTGGCGGCGTCGGGCATGGAATGGCTCCAGAAGGTGCCCGAGATGTGCGCCGCTTCGCGGGCACTCGCAAGGGCTTGGCGCTAATGCCCGTTACGCCAGCGCAAGGCGAGCTTACCCGACAACCCGCAAATTCGACAACTCGTTGGCAATCTCCTTGAAATTGTCCGAGAGCGTCGCGCCAGTGGCGTTCCAGAACAGCTTGGCCGGCTTGCTGGGATCGGTCGGATCCTTGCGGAAGCGGGAATCGGAAGAGCAGGCCTTCAGAGCGGCCATCGCCTTCTGGTCGCTTGAGCTGGTCGACGACATGTCGAGCGCGACCGTCATCACCATGATCTTGCCGGCCTTGGCGTTGTCGCACAGCTTCGCCATCTGCTCGTTCATCGCGGCGGTGTAGTTGCTCGACGAATAGTTGAATTGGCCGATGGCGCTCGACGTGCCACCGAACAGGCGGGTGACCGAAGTGCCGTTATAGCCGACGCCGGTATAGCCATAGGCGGCATAGGTCGACTTGTTGCCGGCCGGGTCGGGGTTGACCGTCGAATAAGTATTCTCGCCGTCGGTGAGCACGATGACGACCTTGTCGTTGCCGCGCTCGGTTTCCGGCCGGCCCTCGGTGAAGGGCGGGGCGCTGGAGACGGTGCGCCAGCCCCAGGCCATGCCTTCGGGCACGTTGGTGTTGCCGTTGGGCTGCATCAGATCGATCGCCGCCTTGATGGCGGCCAGCCCGTCTGTGTTTGTGACGTCGGTGAGCGGCGTGATCGGCGTGGTGGTGCAGCTGTAGTTCGGGCCGGCGCCCTTCGACAGTACCGGCGCATTGATCGGCCGGGGCATGAAATACTTGGCCATGTTCGACTGCCTGGCCTTGCCGGTGGTGCTCGACGGGTCGTCGTTCCACCAGCTGTTGGCCGCGCCGTAGGTTACCGGCCTCGGCTCATCCGGGTCCTGCGTCACGTACCAGTGGTTGCCGGGTTCGTCCGGAGCGAACATCGGCACGAACATCGTCGCGGGGTCTCCGACGCCAATGCCGGTGTTGTTAGGGCCGCCGGATGCCGGCGTGTCGTCGACATTGTAAGGATAAGGCCGGACCTCGACGCAGCCCTGCCAACTGGCGAACGGCCCGTAAGTGTCGACATAGTCATATTCGTCGTGGCTGTGCTTGCACGTGTGGTTGTCGCGATATTCGTCGCAGACGACGCGCTTGCTGCCAGCGATACGTTCGTGGCTGGTGACGACCTTCATGTCCCGATAGAGCTCGAAGCGGGTCAATATCTGGCCTTCCTCCGTGCCCCAGCCGGTACCCTTTTTATACCACATCCCGTTGGTTTTCTGGGCGTATTTGTCCGGCGCATTCAGCGTCGACCAGTCGAAATTCTCATTGGCGACCGGCGACAGCCCGTAGGTGTCCATCCACGCTGCGTTGTCGTTGTTCGGCCCGACATTAACCGAGGCCGCGAACGGCACGAGGCTGAACTGGACCGGCTTGTCGATCTGCTTGATCTGCGAGGCTTGCTGCGCCAGCGTGTCGACGAGCTGCTTGGCGGCCTGCTTGAGCAGGTCGATGCGCTTCTGTCCCGTGCCTGTGCCAGGCGTTGTCATCGAGCCCGAATTGTCGAGCACCATCGCCACTTCCAGCGTGTTCTTCAACCGCACCTGGGAACACATCTCGATCTGGATCGGCTTATGCGCGTCGACGTCGGATGCGCCATTGAGCAACGCTGCGGCAGGATAGAAATAGGGGTGATAGGTGAGCGTCGCGCAAAGCTTCATCAGGCCGCCGCCGGTCTGGCTGCTCGGCAGCGTGACATCGAGCGAAAGGTTGCCGGGGTCGATGCCATTGAGGTTGGAATTGAAGAAGCCGGCCGCGTAGATCCTGATCTGGTCGTCGGTCGCACCTTGCGAAAGCCGCGTCGCAGCGGCGAAGTTGGCGGCGTCGAGCGCATTCAGCACCATCTGCTTTTCGCGGTTGAGCTCGCCGAAGTCGACACCTACGGCAACTGCGCCCATCAATGGCACCATGGCGACTGCCGTCATGAGCGCATAGTTGCCGCGGCGGTCACGGCGAAATTGATGCCAGAATTTGCGCATTGCAGTTGAAGCGGCCCCCGCCGGCGGATTCTCTATGGGCCAGAGTTCCACAAAACGCTGAAGGACGGGTTTGGCAAACCGGTCGATTGCTTAACGGCGGCTTCACCAGTCGCTAACCAAGCCAGTTGCCATGGCATGCCCACGATGAAAACGCCCGCCTTGCGGGCGGGCGCCATTGATCATTTGTCCGAGCAGATCAACTGACGATGCGCAGGTTCGACAGCTCGTTGCCGATATCCTTGAAGTCCTTGGACAGCGTGTCGCCGGTCGAATTCCAGAACAGTTTCTTCGGTGTCTTGCCGGTCGGGTCGGCTGGATCCTTGGCGTAGCGCGAATCCGACGAGCAGGTCTTCAGGGTGGCCATCTGCGCCGCTTCGGCGGCGTTGCTGGAATCGAGGTCGAGCGCGATTGTCATGACGATGATGTTGGCGGCCTTGGCGTTGTTGCAGAGCGTTGCAAACTGCTGGCTCATTGCTGCGGTGTAGTTCGTTTCCGTGTAGGTCGTCTTGCTGACGCTTGCATCGGTGTTCATATACATCCGGGTGATGCCGGTGCCGTTGTAGTTGACGCCCGTATAGCCATAGGCGGAATAGCTTGACCTATTCAGGGGATAGTCGTTGGCGCGGAAGAAGCCGGGCGTGTAATAGGTGTTGGCGCCGTCGGTAAGCACGATCAAGACCTTGTCGTTGCCTTTTTCCGTTTCGGGTCGGCCACCTGTAAAGGGAGCTGTGCTGGAAAGGGTTCTCCAGCCCCAGGCCATGCCTTCGGGCACGTTAGTGGCGCCGACCGCCACCATGGCGTCGATGGCATTTTTGACAGTGGTCAAGCCCGTAGCGTTAGAGACGTCCGTGAGCGGGGTGATCGCTGTTGTGGTGCAGCTGTAGTTCGGTCCGCCGTCGATTGGCGCAGGCAAGGGAGCTTTGTTGAGCGGGGCCGGGACGAAGTACTTCGCCATGTTCTTCTGCCGGGCCAATTGTGTGGCTTGGCCGGTGGAGGTGGTCGCATCGTTGTCATCCCACCAGCTGTTGACCATGCCGAACGTTTTTACCGAACCGTTTGAAAGCGTCCATTTGTTGCCAGGCTCATCCGGTGCGAACATCGGCACGAACATCGTGGCCGGTGTTGCAGACGTGGCGGGGGCATCGTTGACGTTGTAAGGATAAGGTCGCGCCTCGACACAGCCTCCCCAACTCGCGACTTTGCCATAGACGGGTGTCGTGCAGTTCCCGCTCGAATCCCTTGAATTGCATACGGTTACGCGCGTCATTTGATCGAATACTGAAAAGCGCGTCAACGGTAGACCTTGCTGTGCGCCCCACTGCGAACCGCGCGCGTACCAAACGTTGCCGACCTGCTCCGCCCACCTGTTGGCATTGAGCTCCTTGGTCATGCTCGCCCAGTTGAAATTCTCATGCTGGATGGGTGAAATGCCAGACGGATCAAGCCATGCCGCGCCCTGGTTGGCGGGGCCGACATTGACCGAGGCGGCGAAAGGTACGACGCTGAATTGCACTGGATTGGAGACCTGCCTCATCATTTGCGCTTGGCCGGCGAGTTGGTCGACCAGTTGCTTGGCAGCAGCTTTCAGCAAGTCGAATCTTACCTTGTTTGTGTTTTTGCCGAGCTCGGTCATCGAACCGGAATTGTCTAGCACCAGCGCTACTTCCAGCGTGTTCTTGAGGCGGATTTCGGACCTGGCCGAGACGTTGACGGTGGTCTGGCCCGGAGTTCCGCCAAGCAAGGCGACCGCGGCCGGCAGGAAATACGGTTTGTATTTCAGCGCGGCCTCGAGAATGAGCGTGCCGCCGCCCGCATTGTTGTTCGGCAGCGTTACCGTCAGCGTGGTGTTCGCCGGAAGGACGTGCCTGAGATTGGCCTCGAAGAAGGTTTTGGCGTAGGCCTTGGCGTCGGTATCGCTGGCGCCGGCGACGATCTGCTGTGCCGTCGCAATGCCGGCGGCGTCAAGCGCGCTCAGCGTCTCCTGTCGCTCCCTCACCAATTCGGTATAATCGACCGCCAGCGCCACGCCGCCCATCAACGGGATCATCGTGACGGCCGTCATCAAGGCGTAGTTGCCACGCCTATCGCGAAAAAAATCGCGGATCATTGTGCTTACCCCCGCCAAAGATCCATACTGGGCTGCGACTATGGTCGTAGCCGATTCCGGTACCATGGTCGTAAATCGTTAAATTTCAGCTTGCGCGAAACAATCAACAACGGGTCGCTTTTTGACGACGCGTTAACCCTGTGCTTGCGGGCTGCGGGATCGCCTCGACAGGGAGCAACAGGGAAAGCTCGTGACAGGATGGAGCGCTTCGGTTATGCGGGACCTGCCGTGGCGGCCCCGAACCGAAGGGGCGGTAGCGGTCTTGCCAGGATCAAAATCAAGGACACGGCATGGCGGATTCGCCCGACATCATCGCTTCGCTCGACGATCTGGTAGGGCGCTACGCCGCCGTCCTGTGCGACGTGTGGGGCGTCGTGCACAATGGCGAATGGCATTTTCCGGCCGCCGTCGCCGCGCTTGCAAGGGCGCGCGCGGCCAAGATGCCTGTCGTGCTGATCACCAATTCGCCGCGTCGCAGCGCCGACGTCGTCGCCCAGATGAAGGTCATCGGTGTTCCCGCCGATGCCTGCGACCGGGTCGTCACGTCCGGCGACGTGACCCGCGACCTGATCGCCGAAGGGCCCAGGAAGATCTTTCACATAGGTCCCGAGCGCGATTTCACCCTTTACGACGGGCTCGACGTCGATCTCGTCGAGGAATTCGAGGCCTCCGGCATCGTCTGCACGGGCCTTTATGACGACGAGGTCGAGAAACCCGCCGACTATGCCGAATTGCTGCAGCGGTTGCGGGCCCGCAATCTGCCGTTCATTTGCGCCAATCCGGATATACTGGTGGAGCGAGGCGAGCGCACCATCTGGTGCGCCGGCGCGCTCGCGCGCGATTACGCGCAACTGGGCGGCCGCACGTTGATTGCCGGCAAGCCCTTCGCTCCGATCTACGATGTCGCCATGAAGGAGGTCGCCGGCCTTCTCGGCCGCGCCGTCGAGCGCCGCGAGGTCCTCGCCATCGGCGACGGCATGATGACCGATGTCAAGGGCGCGGCCGACAACGGCTTCGACGTGCTCTATGTCTCGGGCGGCATCCATGCTCGCGACTATGGCGATCCGCTGCGGCCCGATCCGGAAAGGCTGGCGGGCTTCCTTGAAAAGCACGGCTACCGGCCGGTCGCCGTCATTCCGCGTCTGCAATAGGTCTGGCCATGACGGGCGCCTCGACATGAAGCAAGCCTTCGAACATCTTTCGGCAGTCGCGCCGCTGCCGGCGCATCTGCGCGGCGGCATCGTGGCGATCGGTAATTTCGACGGTGTCCATCGCGGCCACCAGTCCGTCCTAGAGCTCGCGCTGAGCGAAGCCCGGGGCGACGGCGTGCCCGCTTTGGTGCTCACCTTCGAGCCGCATCCGCGCAAGGTGTTCCGGCCACAGGTACCGCTCTTCGTGCTGACGCCGCCGCCGATGAAGGCGCGGCTGCTCGCCAGCCTTGGCTTTGCCGCTTTGGTCGAGCAGCCGTTCACGCGCGATTTTGCCTCGCTCTCGCCCGAGGCTTTCGTGACCGATGTGTTGGAGAAGAACCTCGGCATCCGCCACGCCGTCACCGGTTTCGACTTTCACTTCGGCAAGGACCGCCAGGGCGGCCCGGCCTTTCTGATGGCGGCTGGAGAACGGCATGGTTTCGGCGTGACGCTGGTCGACGCCTTCCGCGACGAAGGCGCCGAGGTGGTCTCGTCGAGCCGCATCCGGGAACTGCTGGCCGAAGGAAAGGTGGAGGAGGCCGCTGGCCTGCTCGGCTACCGTTTCACCGTTGAGGCCGAGGTGATCGGCGGTCAGCAGCTTGGCCGCACCCTGGGCTTCCCGACCGCCAATATGCGGCTTTCGCCGGAAGCGGCCTTGAAGGAAGGGATTTATGCCGTCCGTTTCCGTCGCGCCGACGGCACGCTCCATGACGGCGTCGCAAGCTTCGGCCGGCGTCCCACCGTCGATGACAACGGCGCGCCGCTGCTCGAAACATACGTCTTCGATTTTTCCGGCGATCTCTATGGAGAGAACTGCCAGGTGTCGTTCTTCGGCTTCCTGCGGCCGGAGCTCAAATTCGACGGCCTCGACGCGCTGGTGGCGCAGATGAAAACGGACGAAGCAGAGGCGAGGGCGCTGCTGGCGGGCGTGCGCCCGCTCTCGCAATTGGACGCCGAAATAGCGTTCTAGCTATCTCGTCTGGTGCTTTTACCGCTTCAGCGCCAGCCCTATGGCGATGAAGCTCCAGCCTTGGAACACCAGGTCGATCGCCACGAAGATGCCCAGCACCCAGAGGCTGTTCACCGGCCAGCCCATGGCGATCATCAGGCCGAGCAGAATGGTGATGATGCCGGCCGCGAGCAGCCATCCCCAGCCCTGCTGCGGCCGGTGACTGAAGGCCACCCAGGACCGCAGAAGCCCCGAGGCGACAAGCGCGATGGCCAACAGCAGCGTCAGCACCGCCGAGGCGAGCAACGGGTTGTCGAAGGCGAAAAAGCCGGCGACGGCATAGAGCAGGCCGCTCAGCAGCCAATAGAAGAAACGTCCCCAGGTCTTGACCCCGAAGGCATGGATGATCTCGATGATGCCCGCCATCAGCATCAGCCAGCCGACGACATAGACGGACGCGACGGTGGCGATGAACAGATTGCCGAAAGCGATGCCGCCGAAGATCAGCAGCAACACGCCGAGCGCCACGAACCATCCCCATTTGTCCCGCGTCTGGCCGATCGCGTCCTTGAAAGCGTCGCTTGGCAGGGTCATGGTTTCATCTCCCTCGAAATTCACCACCGGTCGTGCGGCGAAAGGAAGCTAAACTGAATGGCACTGGCCGTCCAGCAACGCGGGACCGGACCGCCGGCGGCCGAACGCCCGACCGTGAAGGCGGTCATCCTTCTGGCGGCCGGGCTTCGTCCGCGAATGGCGCGAGCGCCGCCTCCAGCGTCTCCCGGCCGGCCTGCTCCCAGCTCCGCGCCACGAATGCCGCGGCCTTCGCCTCGTACGGAGCACGGGCCGCGGGCGAGGTGATCCAGTCGCGCATGGCGCTTTCCCATCCTTCGGCGTCGAGCGGATCAAGGCAGAGCCCCGACGAACCCACGACCTCGGCGATGGCTCCGCCCGTCGAGGCGATCAGCGCCTTTCCGTAGGCCAGCGCCTCGACGGGTGGCAGCCCATATCCCTCATAGAGCGACGGGTACACGCAGAACGCGCTGTTGCGGTAAAGAATGGACAAGGTTGCATCATCGACGTTGTCAAGATGGACAAGGGTCTTGCCGTAGTCGGGATGGCCGTGAAGCTTCGCCAGGAGCCCGGCGACCATCCAGCCGCTGCGGCCGACGAAAACCAGCTTCATGCCGCTATGCCCGACCGTTCCGTCGAGGACGAGGCGGCGCCAGACATCCATGAGCAGCGAATGGTTCTTGCGCGGCTCGATGGTGGAAACGAAGAGGATGTAGCGATCCGTCTCGAGCCCGTCCGGCAAGCGGCCGTCCGCCTTCGATTCGCGAGCGCTGTCGCAGCCGAGAGGGACATGCCTCAGATCCGGCAGGTGGACGCCCAACGTGGCGGCATAGTCCTCGACATCGGTGGTGACGCGCCTCGAAGTCAGGATGAAGCGGTCTGCCAGCCCGATCACCAGGTTTACATAGCCCGTAAATCTCTTGACATCATACGGCTTGTACCATTCCGGAAACTGGATCGGGATGATGTCGTTCAAGAGCACGATCAGCTTCGCGTCGGCGGAGCGCGCCTCGTGCGAGATGACCGCGACATCGGTATGCGCCCAGTCGCTGTTCATCAGGAGCAGATGGTCGCCGGGCGCAAGATTGTATTTGTCGCCCGCCACGGTCCGGAGCGGGACGATCCGGACGCGCGAGCCGTCCTCGCGAGCGACTTGCCGCCGCTCGTTTTCCTTCATCAGCCGGGTTTCGATCCGCTCAAGGAAACATAGAAAAGGGCTGCCGGGATTGCGCCGGCCGAACGCGCCGATTTCCGTTATCAGGATACGGCGCGGCCTTAAGATCGCCATCAGCAACCGCCGGGCCCAGGCCGGCCAGCGATCGTAAAACCGCATCTTGATACGCGCAGGATCCGGATGGAAACTCATGTCGCATGAGATATCGCCGGCGATGATTTCTGCCGCCACCTGCGGTGAAACCTGCCTGAGGATCCGCCCGACCGGGTCGAACACCGTGAACGCCACCTGGGACGCCTCGAAGGCGGCGGCCGCCGCGCTGTAATGCCGCTGCACGCGCACCAGGCCGACCGGAGGGCCGAGCCAACGCGCCATGCTCGAGAGATCGACGACAAGCCGCATCAGTTCGGCCGCATCTTTGCAGGGCGCGCGATCATCCTGCGCCAGGCCAGTCGAGGTCCGAGCGCGAGCGTCCTGAAAGAGGGAGTGCCGACGGCCGCGAGAAACAGCAGCTTGCACGTAACGGCCAAGGGTATGCCTGCGGTTCGCAGCAGCAACTCGATGTCGCGTCTCTCCAGGCTGGAGACGCCGGCCCCCGTGGCGGCGCGCAATGCCAGAAAACGTGCGATGGCCTGCGCCGGTTGGCCGTTCGCGTCAAACGGCTCGGCGCGATAGCGGCGCAACAGCGCCGACTGCCTGGCCAATGCCGCGGCCGCCTTTTGCTGGTCTTGCTTTACGCGCGATACTTGTCCCGGATGCGATCTCAGCTTCACGAGCGGCACTTCCATGTTGGCCAGTTTACCCGTCTCGGAAAGCCGCAGCCATAGATCGTAGTCTTCGGCATAGGTGAACGCGCGACGGTAGCCTCCCGCGCGCCGGACGGCCTCGGTCCGGAACATCACCGTCGGATGAAGCATGGGATTATACTTGGCGAGCGCGTCCCGCAATGGGTCATTGCCGGCTGGAACCTCGATCGGCCTCAACAGCTTTCCGTCCCGGTCGATCTGCAATCCCGCGGTGCCGAGCAACTGCAACTCGGGATCCGCCTCGAAACGCGCCACCTGCAGGCACAACCTGTCGGGCAGCGAGACGTCGTCGCAATCCATGCGCGCCACAAGAGGGGCCCGCGCGAGCGAAATCCCCATGTTCAGCGCGTCGACGATCCCCTTGCCACTGTTGGCGACGACTTTGACGCGGCTGTCACGGCCGCTAATCGACGTCGCGATCGCGACGCTGTCGTCGCAAGACCCATCGTCGATGACGATGACTTCGATATCCGCCAGATCCTGGTCCTGGATGCTTCGCAGGGCCTCGCCGACATATTGCGCGCCGTCTCTCACTGGCATGATCACGCTTACTGTCGGCAATAGAATGGTCCTTGCGATGACCGGCCGGAATCGAATGGCCGCTGAATTGCCGGATGTCGGCAGCCTGGTCCTACGATTTCAATTCCAAAGTTCCGCCGATCTGTCGACTGTCAATTTCCTTGTCCCCGCGATCCGAGCGAAACCTCGAGGGCGGGGGCGAGTAGCCGCATGACCGCTTCGCGCTTTTTCGCCTTCAACGACGGGTCGCCGTCGAGGCCGACTTCGTGAAGCCAGCTTCCCCGCCATTCGCAATAGGCCTGTCTGAGTTCAACCCCCGGCAAGGCGGCGAATGCGGTTATCGGCCGTTGCGGTACCGTGTTCGGGTCCACGTCCTGGTAGAGCACCTCCCAATTGGCTCCGCCCGTGTCGAGGCCGGCGAACCAGTCGAGCCCGAAATCGAGAGGCTCGCGGCTGACGGCGTCGAATCGAAAGAAACAATAGCCGGCCCACAAATACCATCGCGCGCCCGCCCGGCGCAGATCGCCGTAAAAAGCCGTGGCTTCAAGAGGTTCGAAGGGGTCGCATGGCCGCGTCGGGAAAAGATCCTGGTCCAGGAATCCGAACGCGGCCGGTGCGGCAGGCTTGAGCACATTGTGCCACATCCAGTTGAGCGCCGCGCCGTGTGACCGGCTCGGGTTTTTCACAGTCCATGGATTGGCCGGCAGCCTGACATACGGCGCGCCATGGTCCGCGCAAACCCGTCTGTTCTCGTCTGCGGAAACATCGCTGACGCTGTTGTCGGCCACGATGTGGACATCGTGGCGAACAAGACCTCCCGTCAGCCGCAGTTGCAGATCGAGGCACTGGGCATCGCCGAAGGCCACCGTCAGCAGGACATGGCGGCCCCGGGCGGCGGCACGAATATCCTGGATGTTGCCATGCGTGACCGGTTGACGCAGAAAGCTTCGGTCGGTTCTGCGATAACGGGCAGTCTTGATGGCATGCAACGGCGGCTGCAGCCTCAGCCATTGCCGCCAGTCATATTCGCGCAGGGCCTTTGGCACGGTTACCGCGGCGTTCGGTTGGAACCGGCCCGGCAGCCACGATCGACCCGTCGAACTTTCATGAGCGCGCTCCGGCTTTTGGGGAAAAAAGCTTGAACGCGAAAGCATCCAAGTCTCTTGATAACCGGCTATATACAGCATATTCGTGGTTTCAACACGACCAACATTTGAGCGCCCGCGGTGTTTGTTTGAATGGGGAAGTCTGGGGCGCACCCGGAATCTCTCTCCGTCGATCCTGGAGGGTGGAGCGGCGCTCCGGAAAATGTGATGAGAATCTGCTGTGCAATCTCTGCCCTGTTTATGAACGGGGGTCTTCAGAGGGATTGTCTGAATATCAGCGACCGACTCATCGCGCGCGGTCATACCGTGACGATCCTGACGACACGCCAGGTCGGTCATGTCGAGAGTTTGGCGACGATAAAAGTCCATCCGGCACGGGTTCTCTCCAATCCAGGCACCGAATATGCGCTGGGAAGGGCCGTGCTGGCGGCCAGACGCGATTTCGACTGCGTGGTCGGTTTCAACAAGATGGCCGGCCTGGATATCTACTATGCCGGCGACCCGCCTTATTTTGCGTCGAAGCTCGGATGGTGGCGGCCGTTTTCCCCCCGCTTCATGCGCCAGCAGAACCTCGAATCGATGATCTTTGCCCCCGGCAACGCCGCTCAGATCATCGCGCTCAGCGAACAGCAGGCAGCGCTTTACCGCGGCTTCTGGCGAACCGAGGAATCGCGCGTTCACGTCATTGGGCCGACGCTCGATCCGAGACGCCGTAGACCGGACCTGCAGGCCGGCGACCGCAATGAGATCCGCGATCGCTTTGGGCTTCCTCGCGAAGCGGTCATTGCCTTGAGCATCGCCAACAAATTGAAGGTGAAAGGCCTCGATCGGGCGGCAAAGGCTCTTCAGCCGTTTCCGCAGATACATTGGCTGATCGCCGGTTTTCGAAAGGGCAGCGAGGAAGAAATCCGGCTTCGCGGTCTGATCGCCAAATCCGGGATGTCGGATCGGGTCACGCTGCTGGGCATCCAGGAAGACATCCCGGCGATCGTGGTTGCGAGCGATTTCTTGCTGCATGCGGCGCGCCTCGAAAATACCGGCACCGTCATCCTCGAGGCGCTCGCGAATGGCCTGCCGGTCATCGCCTCCGACGCCTGCGGATATGCAAAATATGTCGAAGCGAGCGGAGCGGGACTGGTCGTGGCCAATCGCGACGATCCCGAAATCTGGCGGCAGGCGATCCAGAAGGCCGGCGACCCGGCGGTCCGCGCGCGATGGCGCCAGGCGGCCCTTGCCTACGGAGCGTCAAACCCGCTTACCGGCGGACTGGAAGCGGCCTGCGATCTGATAGACAGCTTGCGCCGCGACCGGCGTGTTGGCTAGTTTGCCCGTCGGTCCGATGTTCCGATTTTTAAGTCTAATTTTACCGAACGCGCGCCATGGCTTGAGCGTCGGCAGGTGGTGTTGCCGGCGCGTTTCGCGTAAGGGGTGACGATGCGTACTGTCGGGAAGATTCCTCTGGCCATCGCCATGAGCCTGGTCGCCGCGCCTGTCGCCCAGGCAGGCGAAGGCAGCTGGATATCCGGTGACTGGTATCTCACTCTCGGCGCCACGGCTCTCGTCGCGCCGAATTTCGAGGGCGGCAAGAAATACATGCTCAGCGCCCAGCCGATCATTTCGCTCGGCAAGGTCGGCCCCGAGGCGCGCTTCACCTCGCGCAACGACAACATCTCGCTGGCGTTGATCGACGATGGTTCCGTTCGCGCCGGCCTGACCGGCAAGTTCATATTCTCGCGCGAGAGCAAGGACGAGCTGAAAGGCCTCGATCCGGTGCGCTGGGGCGGCGAGGCGGGCGGCTTCTTCGAATTCTATCCGCTGGATTGGGTAAGGGCGCGGGCGGAGCTCAGGCCCGGCATTCGAGCCCATAACGGTTTTGTCGCGGACATTGCCGCTGACGCCTTCTACGACATCACGCCGACGGTCCGCATTTCCGGCGGACCGCGCGTCTCCTTCGCCTCGTCCGACTATTTCGACGCTTATTACGGCGTGAACGCCAAGGAAGCGGCGGCTTCGGGCTTGAGCGAGTACCATCCGGGCGGCGGCGTGAGGTCAACAGGCCTCGGCGGCGCGATCACCTGGAAGGTGACCGAGCCGATGACGGCAAGCGTCTTCACCGAATATTCGCGCCTGATGGGGCCAGCGGCCGATTCCAGCCTGGTCAAGGAACGGGGCGACCGCAACCAGTGGACCTTCGGTGTCTCGACCACTTACCGCTTCAATTTCACGATGTAGCTCGCGAAAGCGGCTTCACGCCTTGAATCCGCGCTTTATTCCTGTCGCGCCATCCGCTAAAAGCCACGCCATGACGAGCTTTTCGCGCCTTTTCGCGATCGCGATACGAATTACGGGCCCGGTGTTCCGGGCGGCCTGAGCGCCGCTGGAGCCGCCGGGATTTTTCGCGCGCGCGCCCCTCGCGTTTTTTCATGAACATCAACGCATATCGCCCGAAGGTGGCTTCGGTTTTGGGAAAACGATATGCGTCGAAGCAAGACTTGAACGCCCGGCTTTTTCGTCGGGTACCTGAGATGGCAGATCAATGACCGACACCGTTGAGACGATCGACTATTCCAAAACGCTTTATTTGCCGCAGACGGATTTCCCGATGCGCGCTGGCTTGCCCGAGAAGGAGCCCGGCCTCGTCAAGCGCTGGCAGGACATGGACCTTTACAAAAAGCTGCGCGAGGAGGCTGCCGGCCGCGAGAAATTCGTGCTGCATGACGGCCCGCCCTACGCCAACGGCAACATCCATATCGGCCATGCGCTGAACAAGATCCTCAAGGACGTCATCAACCGCTCCTTCCAGATGCGCGGTTACGACGCCAACTACGTGCCGGGTTGGGACTGCCACGGCCTGCCGATCGAATGGAAGATCGAGGAGCAGTATCGCGCCAAGGGCAAGAACAAGGACGAGGTGCCGGTCAACGAGTTCCGCAGGGAATGCCGCGACTTCGCCGCTAACTGGATCAAGGTGCAGGGCTCGGAGTTCCAACGCCTCGGCGTCATCGGCGATTTCGACAATCCCTACACGACCATGGCTTACCATGCCGAGTCGCGCATCGCCGGCGAGCTGCTGAAATTCGCGATGTCCGGCCAGCTCTACCGCGGCTCGAAGCCGGTGATGTGGAGCGTGGTCGAGCGCACCGCGCTCGCCGAGGCCGAGGTCGAGTATCAGGATTACGAAAGCGACACGATCTGGGTGAAGTTCCCGGTCGCAAGCCTCGCCCAGCCGGTCGCCGGCACCGCGCCGGCGCTGGATGGAGCCGCGCTCGATCTGGTCGAGGCGCATGTCGTCATCTGGACGACCACGCCCTGGACCATCCCCGGTAACCGCGCCGTGAGCTATTCGCCGCGCATCGCCTATGGCCTCTATGAGGTGACGGCGGCCGAGAACGCCTTCGGCCCGCAGCCGGGCGAGAAGCTGATCTTCGCCGACGCGCTCGCCGAGGAATGCGCCGCCAAGGCCAAGGTCACCTTGAACAGGCTTCATAGCGTATCGGCCGAACAGCTTGGGAAGCTTACGCTTTCGCATCCTTTTAAGGGCCTCGGCGGCGGCTATGAGTTCCCGGTGCCGATGGTTGCCGGCGAGCATGTCACCGACGATGCCGGCACCGGCTTCGTGCACACCGCGCCCGGCCATGGCCGCGAGGACTTCGATGCCTGGATGGAAGCGGCCGCTGACCTTCGGGCACGCGGCGTCGACACCACGATTCCCTTCACCGTCGACGATGCCGGCTTCTTCACCAAGGATGCGCCGGGCTTCGGCCCGGGACGCGAGGGTGGGCCGGCGCGCGTCATCGACGACAACGGCAAGAAGGGCAACGCCAACCAAGCGGTCATCGACGAACTGATCAAGCGCAACGCGCTCTTCGCGCGCGGCCGGCTGAAGCACAGCTACCCGCACTCTTGGCGTTCGAAGAAGCCGGTAATCTTTCGCAACACGCCACAATGGTTCGTCTATATGGACAAGGACCTCGGCGACGGCACGACGCTGCGCACCCGGGCGCTGAAGGCGATCGACGACACCCGTTTCGTGCCGGCGGCCGGTCAGAACCGCATCCGCGCCATGATCGAGGAGCGCCCCGACTGGGTGCTGTCGCGCCAGCGCGCCTGGGGCGTGCCGATCGCTGTCTTCGCCGACGAGGACGGCAACGTTCTGAAGGACGAGGCCGTCAACAAGCGCATCATGGACGCTTTCGAGAAGGAGGGGGCGGACGCCTGGTTCGCCGAGGGCGCGAAGGAACGCTTCCTCGGCAACCATGATGCCTCGAAATGGCGCCAGGTAATGGACATTCTCGACGTCTGGTTCGATTCCGGCTCGACGCATGTCTTCACGCTGGAAGACCGTCCGGACCTCAAATGGCCGGCGGACGTCTATCTCGAAGGCTCGGACCAGCATCGCGGCTGGTTCCATTCCTCGCTGCTCGAAAGCTGCGGCACCAGGGGCAGGGCGCCTTACGACACGGTCATCACCCATGGCTTCACCATGGACGAGGAAGGCCGCAAGATGTCGAAGTCGCTCGGCAACACCGTCGTGCCGCAGGACGTCATCAAGCAGTCCGGCGCCGACATCCTGCGGCTCTGGGTGGTGACGACCGATTATTGGGAAGACCAGCGGCTCGGCAAGAACGTGCTGCAGACCAATATCGACGCCTACCGCAAGCTCAGGAACACGATCCGCTGGATGCTGGGCACGCTTGCCCATGACGACGGCCAGGATGTGCCGGTCGAGGTCATGCCGGAACTGGAGCGGCTGATGCTGCACCGGCTGTCGGAGTTGGACGAAGTGGTGCGCCAGGGCTACGACGCGTTCGAGTTCAAGCGCATCACCCGTGCGCTGCTCGACTTCATGGTCGTGGAGCTTTCGGCCTTCTATTTCGACATCCGCAAGGACGCGCTTTACTGCGACGGGCCGTCGAGCCTGCGCCGCAGGGCCGCCGTGCAGGTGGTGCGCCACCTCTTCGAATGCCTGGTGAAGTGGCTTGCGCCGATGCTGCCCTTCACCACCGAGGAAGCCTGGCTCGACCGCCATCCGGGAGCCGTCTCGGTACATCTCGACCAGTTCCCGGCGATCCCGCGGAACTGGCGCGACGAGGCGCTGGCCGAGAAATGGCGCAAGGTGAGGCAGGTGCGCCGCGTCGTCACCGGCGCGCTGGAGATCGCGCGCGCCGAGAAGCTGATCGGCTCCTCGCTCGAAGCCGTGCCGGTGGTCACCATCGACGACCCCGCGCTTGAGGCGGCGATTGCCGATGTCGACATGGCCGAAATGGCGATCACCAGCGACCTCGTCATCAGCCGCGGCAAGACGCCAGAAGGCGCCTTCACGCTCGACGAGGTCAAGGGCGTGGCGGTGGTGGTGGAGAAGGCCGAGGATCGCGGCCTGGCCAAATGCGCGCGTTCCTGGCGCTACACCGCCGACGTCGGGCAGGACGCGGAATTCCCGGATGTCTCGGCCCGCGACGCCGCCGTGTTGCATGAGCTGAAGGCCCTTGGGCGGCTGTAGTCCTGGTGATAAGCCGGTGCACAAATGCCACGCCGGGCGGCCTGAAGCCGCCCGCGCGTTGCCCTTAACAAGTGGTTGAGATAAACACGCGACACTCCGGCAGACAAATTGTCGCCGGATTTCCATCGCAAGTGCGAGGAAGAAGGGGACCGTGCCCTTGGCCGGTGGCGACTGAAAGGCTGTTAGAGTGGGACTTTTTGGCATGACCGACAGAACGTTCGCGCGCGCCG
Source organism: Mesorhizobium sp. B4-1-3 (assembly GCF_006439355.1). Classification (GTDB taxonomy): domain Bacteria; phylum Pseudomonadota; class Alphaproteobacteria; order Rhizobiales; family Rhizobiaceae; genus Mesorhizobium. Next base: position 135,818 of record NZ_VFTG01000007.1, on the reverse strand, counting down.
CGCTGGTGGCGCCGCTTGTGGTATCGGCCATCGCACTGTCGGGCTGCATGAGCTCGCCCACCTACGGAACCGACAAGACGGCAGCCGCGCAGCTCTTCGACGATGTCTCCGCAGCGGCCTCGATCACGCCAAAGCGTAAAGATCCGATCGACTACAAGCCGCGTCCTGATCTGGTGAAGCCCGCTCCCGGGCAAAAGGAAAGCCTGCCGCCGCCGCAGCAGAGCATCGAGACTGCGAGCGCCGACTGGCCCGAATCGCCGGAGGCGCGCCGCGCCCGCATCCGCGCCGACGCCACCGCGCACCAGAACGATCCCCACTACCAGCCGGAAGCCGTCGAGGATATCCAGACCGATCCCGAGGCGGTGAAGAAGGCATTGGCCGAATCAGGCTCCAGTCATCCGCCGCGCTGGTCGCCGGATGACAACTCGGCCGCCCGCCGTGCGCAGATTCAGCGCAGCCTTGCCGAACAGAAGCAGGGCGATCCGACCGTTCGCAAATATCTGAGCGAGCCGCCGCTCGCCTATCGTCAGGCTGCCGCGACGGCACCGCAGAACGAGCTTGGTGAGGACGAGTACAAGAAGGAGCGCCGCCTCAAGGCGCAGGCGGAAGGCAAGAAGGGCGGCTGGTTCGACTGGCTCGGCCTGTGAATAAGTGAATAGCGACCTGCTGCCTCACTGCTCGTTACTAACCACTCACTTCACCATTCACCGCCATTCCGTTTCTCGCGGAAGAAATCTTTGAGGATGAGGGCGGCGTCGCTCTCGCCTATTCCCGGATAGATGTCCGGCGTGTGGTGGCAGGTGGGTGAAGCGAAGAAGCGCACGCCGTTGATCACCGCGCCGCCTTTCTCGTCGGCGGCACCGAAATAGAGCCGCCGCAGCCGCGCGAAGGAGATCGCGCCGGCGCACATGGCGCAGGGCTCCAGCGTCACATAGAGATCGTAACCCGTCAGCCGCTCGCTGGCGATTTTCCGGCAGGCCTCCCGGATCGCCAGCATCTCGGCATGCGCGGTCGGGTCCGAGAGTTCACGCGTGCGGTTGCCGGCTTTCGCGACCACGGTGCTGCCATTGGCGACGACCGCGCCGACCGGCACTTCGCCGCGGCCGGCGGCCGCCTCGGCTTCTTCAAGCGCCAGGGCCATGAAATCCGGTCGTTTCAAGCGGTTTCCATTCCGATTACTTCTCGCCACCCGAGAGTGATCCTGTTATCTAGCGCGAGACCCGGAAAACCGGAATCGGTTTTTGTCGCGCGGCTGAATGCGCAAAATCAAGAATGACACTGCCGGCGTTGGGCGTCCGCAAGGGCGCGCGGCGTCGTAGCAGGCGAAGACGAGCAAAGTAATGGACGACGACAAGAAATCTCCACGCGGGCCGCGCAAGGTCGGCTCGAAGCCAGCCGGCCCGCGCGGCGGCAAGCCGGGCTTTGGCGCCAAGAAGCCGTTCGCCAAGCGTGAGCGGCCGATGGTTGCCGAAGGCGGACGCGACTTCAAGCCCTACAAGCCGCGTGAGACGGGCGAGGGAGCGGAGCGAGGGGAAAGACCTTTCCGCAAAGGTCCGCGCCCGGAAGGCAAGCCGTTCGAGAAACGCGAGGGCCGCAAGCCCTTCGCACCGCGCGGCGACCGGCCGGCGGCTGCCGAGGGCGAGCGCCGCGATTTCAAGCGCAGCTACAAGCCGCGTGAACTGAGCGAAGGCGGGGAGCGCGGCGAACGACCTTTCCGCAAAGGCCCTCCGGGCGACGGCAAGCCTTTCGAGAAACGTGAGGGCCGCAAGCCTTACGCGCCGCGTGGTGACCGGCCGGTGGCCGCCGACGGCGAGCGGGGAGAACGACGCTTCGACCGTGCCAAGCGCGAGTTCGACGATCGCCCCAAACGTGATTTCGCCGACCGGCCGAAGCGAGATTTCGGCGACCGTTCACACGGAGTTGGCGGAAAACCCGAAAGCGGCTTCAAGCCGCGGCCGCGCCCCTCGGAAGCCGCGCCGGAAAGCGGCGAGCGCATCGCCAAGCGGCTGGCGCGCGCCGGCATCGCGTCGCGCCGCGACGCCGAAGAGCTGATCGCCGCCGGCCGCGTCAAGGTCAACGGTAAGGTGCTGGACTCGCCGGCCTTCAATGTCGGCGCCAACGACATCATCCATCTCGACGGCACCGAGATTCCGCCGATCGAGCGCACGCGTCTGTTCCTGTTCCACAAGCCGGCGGGCGTCGTCACCACCAACCGCGATCCGGAAGGCCGCAAGACCGTCTTCGACGTGCTGCCGTCCGACCTGCCGCGGCTGATGACGATCGGCCGGCTCGACATCAACACCGAGGGCCTTTTGCTGCTCACCAATGACGGCGGGCTGTCGCGCGTGCTCGAATTGCCGGCCACCGGCTGGCTGCGGCGCTATCGCGCGCGCGTCCATGGCAAGGTCGAGGAGAGCGCGCTCGCCGGCCTGCGCGAAGGCATCGCCGTCGACGGCGTCTTTTACGGTTCCATCGAGGCCTCGCTCGACCGCGAGCAGGGCACCAATGCTTGGCTGACGCTGGGTTTGCGCGAGGGCAAGAACCGCGAGGTGAAGAACATCCTCGGCGCGCTTGGCCTCGAGGTGACGCGGCTGATCCGCATCTCCTACGGGCCGTTCCAGCTCGAGGATCTTCCGGAGGGCCATGTGCTGGAGATCAAGGGTCGCGTGCTGCGTGAACAGCTCGGCGAGCGGCTGATCGAGGAATCCGGCGCCAATTTCGATGCCGAGATCCAAAAGCCGTTTTCCAACAAGCCGGTGCGCGGCGGTGGTTCGCGCCACGAAGAGGCCGACCGGCCGAAATTCACGCGCGACGGCGACCGCCGGCCGATCGGCGAGGGCGGTTTGATCAAGGCACGCAAGCGCCGCGAAGGCAGCCGCGACGAGGCGCTGAGCAAGCTCTCGACAAAACCGGACCGGGCGTTCGGCGAGCGGGGTGCGAAGTCCGACCGCCGCAGCTTCGGCGACAAACCTCGCGGTGGGTTCGGCGACAAGGCCCGCTTCGGCGGCAAAAAATCCGAACGCGAGCAGCGGCCGATCGAACCGCCGGGCCAGCGCAAGGCCAATGTCTGGATGGCGCCGGGCGCCAGGCCGATCGGCAAGGGAAGGGCGGAGGCCGATGCCGCCAAGGCCGCCGAGGCCAAGGCGCGCAAGGCATCGTTCAAAACGGGCGGAAAGGGCAAGCCGGGCGCAAAACCGTTCGGCAAGCCGCGCGGCGAGCGCCCTGAAGGCGATGGCGGCGATAGGCCGCGCGGTCCGAAGAGGGGCGGCGATGCGGATCGTCGGCGGTGAGTTCCGCGGGCGTCCGCTGGCGACGCCGAAAAGCAATGCCATCCGCCCGACCACCGACCGCACCCGCGAGGCGGTGTTCAATGTCTTGGCGCATCGCTACCCGGAAAAGCTCGAAAGCGGCCGCGTGCTCGACCTCTTCGCCGGCACGGGCGCGCTCGGGCTTGAGGCGCTGTCGCGCGGCGCATCCTACTGCGTCTTCATCGAGGAATCGACGGAGGGGCGAGGCCTGATCCGCGAGAATGTCGAGGCCTACGGCCTCACCGGTCGCACCAAGATCTTTCGCCGCGACGCCACGCATCTGGGCGAAGCCGGCACCATCTCGCCCTTTGGGCTGATCTTTGCCGATCCGCCCTATGGCAAAGGGCTCGGCGAGCGCGCGCTGCGCTCGGCCAAGTCCGGCGGCTGGCTCCTGCCTGGCGCGCTCTGCGTCGTCGAAGAGGCAGCATCCGTACCCTTCGAACCCGGCGCCGGTTTTTCGGTGATGGATGAGCGTAACTACGGCGAAACGGTTATTCGGTTCATCGTCGTTGGCTGAGCCTGACGCTTGCTTTCTTCCGCAGGGGAAGAAGGAAATGGCGCAAGCGCCTCGAAAATGCCGAACAATTCACTTTGCTTCACCGGCGAACCTTGCCTATCGTCGCGCAACCGGAACCGGAGACCTTGATGACACCAACGGGGATTGGGCTGCGGGCGACGCTTCTTGTCGGCACGCTGGCGCTCGCCGCGGTTCCGGCCCGTGCGACCGACGACGGCGCGGTCAAGGATTTCCTGCTCGACAACGGCATGGAAGTGGTCGTCATCCCGGACCATCGCGCCCCGATCGTCACGCACATGGTCTGGTACAAGATCGGCAGCGCCGACGAGCCGCCCGGCAAGTCCGGCATCGCGCATTTCTTCGAGCACCTGATGTTCAAGGCCACGACCAACCACGCCGCCGGCGAGTTCGACCGCGCCGTGGCTGAGATCGGCGGCTCCAACAATGCCTTCACCTCCTATGATTACACCGCCTTCCACGAGACGGTGCCGCCTTCCGCCCTCGAAGAGATGATGGGTTTCGAGGCCGATCGCATGCGCAACCTCATCTTGACCGACGATGTCATCAAGACCGAGCGCGACGTGATCCTGGAGGAACGCCGGTCGCGCATCGATAGCAATCCACAGGCGGTGCTCGACGAGGAGGTCGACGCGACGCTCTGGCAGAATCAGCCATACCGTATTCCGGTGATCGGCTGGATGCAGGAAATGGAGCAGTTGAACCGCCCGGACGCGAAAGCCTTCTACGACGCCTACTATCGGCCGAACAATGCCGTGCTGGTGGTGGCGGGCGACGTCGATCCCGACGCGGTGAAGGCGATGGCTGAAAGGACCTACGGCAAGGTCGCCCGCGGCCCGGACCTGCGGCCGCGCATCCGCCCCGTAGAGCCCGAGCAGAACACGAAGCGGACGGTGACGCTGACCGACGCGCGCGTTTCGGTGCCGAACTTTTCGACGCAATGGGTCGTGCCGTCCTATCACACGGCCAGGCCCGGCGAAGCCGAGGCGCTCGATCTGCTTGCCGAGATCCTCGGCGGCGACAATCGCAGCAGGTTGTACCAAGAGCTCGTCGTCAAGCAGGGTATCGCTTCCGAGGCCGGCGCCTTCTTCCAGGGCACCATGCTCGACGCCACCAACTTCACCGTCTATGGCGCGCCGCGCGGCGACACCAAGCTTGCCGATGTTGAAGCGGCGGTCGATGCCGAGATCGCCCGCATCGTCAAGGACGGCGTGAGCGACGATGAGCTGGAGCGGGCCAAGACCCGCTATGTGCGCTCCATGATCTTTGCGCGCGACAAGCAGGACGACATGGCCAACATGTATGGCTCGACGCTTGCCACCGGCGGCAATGTCAAGGACGTCCAGGAATGGCCGGACCGCATCCGCAAGGTGACCGCCGATGAGGTCAAGGCGGTCGCCGCCCGCTATCTGGTGCTCGATCGCTCCACCACCGGCTATCTCTTGCCGCAGCAGCAGGCGGGGAATTGATGATGAGCATGGTTCTTGGCCTTACGAGCACCTTTTCTTCTTCCACGAGGGGGGAGGGAGGGCGCATCCACCGCGCCTGCGCCACCCTTTGCTTCGCCCTGTTCTTCCTTTTGTTGCCTGCGCTGGCGCATGCCGAGATGAACATCCAGGAGGTGAAGTCGAAGAAGGGCGTCACCGCCTGGCTGGTGGAAGACCATTCGATCCCGCTGATTGCGATCCGTTTCGCCTTCAACGGCGGCACGGCGCAGGACCCCGCCGGCAAGGAAGGCCTGGTCAACCTGATGACCGGACTGTTCGACGAGGGCGCCGGCGACCTCGACAGCGAGGCATTCCAGCTGAAGCTCGACGATGCCGGCGCCGAGATGAGCTTTCAGGCGGCGCGCGATGGAACCTATGGCTCGATGCGCATGCTGTCGGACCAGAAGGACGAGGCTTTTGGCCTGCTGAAGCTGGCGGTCAACAGCCCGCGCTTCGATCAGGCCCCGATCGACCGTATCCGCGCCCAGATACTGTCCGGCATCCTCGCCAATGAGCGGGATCCCAACACGATCGGCCAGCAGCGCTGGCTGCGCGCGATTTACGGCCAGCACCCCTATGCGCGGCCGGACCAGGGCAACAAAGACAGCCTCGCCACCATCACCGCCGATGACCTCAGGGCCTTTCACAAGGCGAATTTCGCCCGGGGCGGCCTGCATGTGACGGTGGTGGGCGATATCGACGCCGCCACGTTGAGCGGCAGGCTTGACGAGGTGTTCGGCGACCTGCCGGACAAGCAGGCGCTGGCGCCGGTTGCCGACATCAAGCCCAAGCTCGGCCAGCAGCTCGAAGTGAATTACGACTTGCCGCAGACCTCCCTGCAGCTTGCCTGGCCGGGCGTGAAGCGCAGTGATCCCGATTTCTATGCTGCAGTGCTGATGAACGAGATTCTCGGCGGCTCGACGTTCACGTCCCGGCTTTACGAGCAGGTGCGCGAGAAGCGCGGCCTTGCCTATAGCGTCAGCTCCGATCTCGTCGATCACGAGCATTCCAACGCGCTGCTGGTGACGACGGCGACGCGTTCCGACCGCGCAGCCCAAACGCTTTCGATCGTGCGCCAGGTGGTGAAGGATATGGCCGAGAACGGCCCCACCGAGGAGGAGCTCGCGGCGACCAAGAAATACATGATCGGCGCCTACGCCATCAACAATCTGGATTCCTCCAGCTCCATTGCCGCGACGTTGGTGGAGCTGCAGATCGATGATCTCGGCATCGATTACATCAAGCGCCGCGCTGCTCTCATCAACGCAGTGACGCTGGCCGACGTCAAGGCGGCAGCGAGAAAGCTCCTGTCGACCGACCCCGCGGTGATGGTCATCGGCCCGCCGCTGGCGCTGGTTGCGGGAGGCGGCAAGGGATGAGCCCGACCTTCGGGGTGGCCTTCGGCGGCGGCGGCGCGCGCGGTCTCGCGCATATCCATATCATCGAGGCTCTCGACGAGCTTGGCATCACGCCGGCGGCGATTGCCGGCTCGTCGATCGGCGCCATCATCGGCGCCGGCATGGCGTCGGGCATGAAGGGCGCCGAGATTCACGATTATGCCCGCTCGATCCTCGGCAGCCGGGCCGAGGTGGCGGCGCGCATGTGGCGCTCGCGGCCTGGCACGATCGCCGAGGCCATGCAGGGCGGCATCCGCGTCAGCCAGTTCAATGTCGAGCGCATTCTGAAGGCTTTCCTGCCGGAAGCGATCCCGCAGACGTTCGAGGCGCTGAAGATCCCGCTCAAGGTGACGGCGACCGATTATTTCGGCCACAGTCTTGCGGTGTTCACTGAAGGCGACCTGCATTCGGCGCTTGCCGCTTCGGCGGCCATACCGGCGGTCTTCCGTCCGGTGACGCGCGAGGGCCGCGTGCTGATCGATGGCGGCATATACAATCCCGTGCCTTTCGACCTCATCGAGAAGGACGCCGACATCATCATCGCCGTCGATGTCGTCGGCGCGCCGAGCGAGGCCGAGCGCAGGCATCCGACCACCGTCGACCTGATGTATGGCGCCACGCAACTGATGATGCAGTCGATCATCGCCAATAAGCTCAGGCAGCACCCGCCGGACATTCTGATTCGGCCGAATGTCTCGAAATACCGCGTGCTCGAGTTCCTCAAGATCGAGACGCTGATGGCCGAGACGGTCGAGATCAAGGACGAATTGAAGCGTGCCATCGAGAAGGCCATGGAAGCGCATGGCGGCAGGCGGGGCAAGAAGGTGGTCTGAGAGCCTCGGCGACCGCGCCGTTTTACCGAGTGGGATCGACCGAAGCCGGGCTCCCGAGGTCTGGCAATGACGACGCAAAGGTCCCTGGTAAAATAAGACCTAAGAATAGGACCAAGTATTCTTTACGCTGATTGGCCGTGTTTTGCGCGTAAGTTTGCCCTTTGTCATTAACTCTTCATCGAATTGCCCGTTGACGCACGCTGCAGTAGAGTTAATAATGTGCTAATATAGAGTAGCGTGAAAAATCTTCCGACCGGCAACAACGGGTACCGCGCTACTGGGGTAGGGGAAACACAGCGCGGCATCTGTGCCGCTTTGGCCGTCATAATCGGATCGCCAGCCGTCGTGAGCCGCTATCTGCTGCTCGCTGGCCGGAGCCGTGCGCGCGGCCTGCCGGACGCCAAGCTGATCCTCCTCACTGAATTCAGGCACCGATCTCGGTGCCTTTGGCATGGGGTAGCTCGCCGCTATCGGCGGCCAATAAGGCGCGCTTTGGCGCTGCGGAGGATGACATGAGTCTCGATATAGGTTTCGGCGTTCTTCTTGACGCAACCACCATGGGCTCGGGCACGGGCAACTATGATTCCTTCCTGCGCCTGCAGGCGACAGGTGTCGAGGAAGGATTCAATACCGACCAGAACGGGAACGTTCTCGACGACAAGTCGTCGTTCACCCACAGCCTGCAATATGGCGACATTCAGTCGATCAATGTCGGTGGAACCAATTACGTCGAGTTTCGGCTCGACCTTAACGAAAGCAACAACGCCACTAACGGCGAAATCACGCTGACTGACCTGAGGGTCTATATCTCAGGCGCCGATGCCACGCTTGCCGACTACAATGCGGGCTTCGCCGGTTTCACGTCGATCTTCAACCTCGACGATTCCAATCCGCAATTGTTGATCGATTCCAATCACGGATCGGGAACTGACGACTACCGGATCCTGATCCCGGTCAGCCTCTTCCAAGCGGCCGGCGCGACTGCCGATTCCTATGTGACGCTCTATTCAAGCTTCTCGGGCTCGAACGGCGGCTTCGAGGAATGGCGCACGATCACGACGAGCGGCGTTACCGAAGACAATCCGGCAATTGCCATCGATAAGGTGACGGTGGATGGAGCGGTATCGGGAGATGGCTTAACCATATTGGCCAATGAGGACATTTCCTGGCAATACACGGTTACCAACACCGGCAACGTAGCCTTGTCGAATGTGCTGGTGACAGACGATCAAGGTGTGTCCGTCACCGGGGTTCCTGGAGCCGACAACGTTCACAACATCGGCGATATCAACAATAACAACCTGCTCGACGTCGGCGAGGTCTGGACCTTCACCGGGTCCGGCACCTCCATCAAGGACGGCTACTCTAATATCGGCAGCGTCTCCGCTTCAGCCAATGGCACCACCGTGACCGACACCGATGGTTCCAGCTATTTCGGCGCCGATCCCGAGATCGCCATCAACAAGGTGACGGTGGACGACGGGACAAAGGGCGACGGCCTCAACATTCTGTCGGGCGAAGCAATCTCTTGGGAGTACACCGTCACCAATGTTGGCAATGTCGCCCTGTCGGGCGTGACGGTGACCGACAGCGATGCTGGTGTGGCACCGGTAGCTGTGCTTGGGACCGACAATGTCCATAACATTGGCGACACCAACGATGACGGCAAGCTCGATCTCGGCGAGGCTTGGATCTACACGGCCAGTGGTGTCGCGGGCAAGGGCTCCTATAGCAACATCGGGTCGGCCTCGGGTTCATTCACCGACGACGCCGGCCACACCAGGACCGACACCGAGACTGACGCTTCCAGTTACTTCGGCGCAGATCCTCACATCACCCTCGACAAGAAGACCAACGGCGTCGATCACGGCCTCAACATCTTTCAAGGTCAGGCGGTCACCTGGACCTACGACGTCACTAACGACGGTAACGTCGCGCTCGCCAACGTGGTCGTCAAGGACGACAACGGTACTCCCGGCAACACCGCCGACGATTTCAATGCGACGGCGATCACCAGCGGCGGCCTCAACACCGGCGACACCAATTTCAATGGGCTATTCGATCCCGGCGAGACCTGGCACTATCAGGCAACCGGCACGACGCAACTGGGCAGCTACACTAACATTGCGACAGCCACGACGGACCCATACACCGACACAGCCGGCCATCCGCGCAAGCCGAGCGCCACGGACAGCAGCGACTATGAGGGCTTCTCGAACAAAGCGCTGACGCAGGGCTTCTGGGGAAGTCACTCCGACGCCTGGGACAATGTCGCTAACAACGAAGGCAATCCGACCAAAAGCGCCGTCGCAAGCGGCGTTCTGTCGAATCTCGACATTAATCCGCGCACGGATGGCTATCTGCTCTTGGGCGACAGCAACCACAACGGCATCGCGGATGATGACCACGATCTACTGATCTCGATCAGCTTGGCAAAATCGATCGAATCCGCGTCGACCAGCGGCGATGCCCGCCTGATCATGCTACAGCAGGCAATCGCCGCGCAGCTCAACATCGACAACGGCGTTGCCCAACCCAATAACCTCATCGACGAAGCGGTGATGTGGCTGAAGGGGCAGGGCGCTTGGGCCGGTCTCGGCGTCAATGTCGATGCCAACAGCGACGGCATAGTCGACCAGAACGGCTCAGCGCTAGCCGGCAGTTCTGTAAAGACCAGCACCAATGCTTGGGCCAAATATGTCGACGTTACCGACGCCAGCACAGGCATCACGGACTGGAACGGGGGCAAGGAAGCCGACGGCGAAGGCCTGAAGAACGCCCTGATGTGGTTCAATCAGGGCCAGTTGGTGACCTCCGGCCCGAGCGGCCACGTCGCCTGGTTCAACGGCAGCAACATTGTCGACGAGCATCCCAATACGCTCGACCAGTTCTGGGCGACCCTCCATGAGGTGGGCGGGCTGACGGGCATCAGCTGAGCGGTGTGATCTAATCGGGCCTAGTGAAAAACCGCCATGGCAACAAACGGCGTGCTCGGCACAGGGCAGGCGAGGACGAGGCTGGCAGGCCTCCTCCTTCTCATCCTTGGCGTGGTGATTGTTGCGCGCGGATCGCTCTCAGGGGGCACGGTGTTGGGCGCAACAGCGGTCACCGCCTTCGGCGGTCTGGTTCTGTTTCGCGCGCGCCCTAACTACGTCAGTGGGCGCCAAGCCGCTGCCAACGTCGGCGCCAGCGCTCGCCCGGCCGCAAAACCCGCCAGGCGCCCGCAGCGCTCGGAACTTGCCGAAGCGCTTCGCGCTTGCTGCTCCGCTTTCGTTGCGGTCGGACTGTTCAGCGGCATACTCAACGTTCTGATGCTCGCCGGCTCGCTCTATATGCTCGAGGTCTACGACCGCGTGCTGCCGAGCCGCAGCGTGCCGACACTTGTAGGCCTCTCCATCCTGCTCCTTGTTCTTTATAGCGGGCAAGGTGTGCTCGAATTCGTGCGCGGACGTGTGCTGGTCCGCATCGGCGGCGCGCTCGACGAAGCGCTCGGCGGCCGCGTCTATCAATCAATTCTGCGCCTGCCTCTCAAGACGGGCCGCAACGGCGATAGCTTGCAGCCGATGCGCGATCTGGACAGCATCCGCGTCTTCCTGTCGGGCAGTGGGCCGACGGCGCTTTTCGACCTGCCCTGGCTACCGCTCTACCTCTTCATCATCTTCATGTTCCACTGGCTGCTCGGCGTGACGGCGCTGGTCGGCGCGATCGTGCTGGTCGCGCTCACGATCATGGCCGAACGGCTGACGCGAAAGCCGGTTTCGTCGGGAACGTGGAGCGGCATTCGTCGCAACGGCCTTGTCAGCGCCGCCAATCGCAACGCCGAGGTCGTTGCCGCCATGGGGATGGCCGGCGGTCTTACCGCGCGGTGGGAAGATGCCAACCTCGATTACATCGCCGAGCAGCGCAAGGTGAGCGATGTGGCGGGCGGCTTCGGCGCGATATCGAGGGTCCTGCGTATGCTGCTGCAGTCGTCAATGCTCGGTCTCGGCGCCTGGCTGGTCATCGAGGGGCAGGCAACGGCGGGCATCATCATCACCGCCTCCATACTTAGCGGCCGCGCGCTGGCGCCGGTCGATCTTGCGATTGCCAATTGGAAGGGCTTTGTCACCGCGCGCCAGGGCTGGCAGCGGCTGAACAGGGTGCTCGCGGCGCTGCCGGCTGAAGCCGAGCCGATGTTGCTGCCGCCACCGAGCGCGAATGTCAGCATGCACAATGTCGGGGTCGCCGCACCGGGCACCCAGCGGTTGCTGGTCCAGGATGTGGGCTTTGCCTTGGAGGCTGGTCATGGCGTCGGGATCATTGGACCAAGCGGGTCGGGGAAGTCCACGCTGGTCCGCGCGCTTGTCGGCGCCTGGCTTCCGGCCATCGGCAGAGTAAAGCTGGACGGCGCCGACCTCGATCAATGGTCGCAGGCCGAGCGCGGCCGCCACATCGGATACTTGCCACAGGATGTGGAGCTTTTTGCTGGGACGGTAGCGGAGAACATCGCCCGCTTTGAGCCCGACGCCGATGCGGGCGCCATCATCGCCGCGGCGAAAGCGGCTGGCGCGCACGAGCTCATCGTCGGTTTCCGCGAAGGCTACGAGACTGAGATCGGCGAACATGGCGAGGCGCTCTCGGCCGGTCAGCGCCAGCGCATCGCGCTGGCGCGCGCGCTCTATCGCGATCCTTTCCTCGTGGTCCTGGACGAGCCGAATTCCAACCTCGACATGGATGGCGAGCAGGCGCTGATCAAAGCGATGCTGGCTGTGCGCGAACGGGGCGGGGTTGTGGTGATCGTCGCGCACCGGCCGAACGTACTGGCGGCTGTCGATTTCGTGCTGGCCATGAATCAGGGACGCGTCCATGCTTTCGGGCCGAAGGACGAGGTTTTCGCCAAGATGTTTCCGACCTTGCGGCCCGTGCCATCCGGCGCCCCGCAACTGAGAGTGGCTTCCGAAGGTCCTCATCTTGCTGTGGCCGACGGAACCGAGGCAGCGCGCTGACATGGCCACGCCTGGTGCCTCCCATTTATCCATCCGCTTCTACACGCGGCTCGGCGTCGGCATGGTGATCTTGCTTGCCGGTGGCATTGGTGGCTGGGCGACGGTCACTGAGATCGCCGGCGCGGTCATCGCCCCCGGCACCCTGGTTGTCGATTCCCATGTCAAGGACGTACAGCATTCCACCGGCGGCATAGTTGCGGAGATCGATGCCCGGGACGGCGATCATGTGAAAGCCGGCGACCTTTTGCTTAGTCTCGACCGCACCGTGCCGGCAGCCAATCTTGGCGTGGTGAGCAAGGCGCTCGACCAGCTTGCCGCACGCAAGGCGCGCCTCGATTCGGAGCGCCGCGGCAGCGACGCCATCATATTCCCGAACGATCTTCTGGACCGCGTTACTGATCCTGACGTCGCCGAGGCGGTGGCCGGCGAAAAGCAGCATTTCGAGACGCGGCGCACATCCCGCGCCGGCCAGAAGAGCCAGTTGGAGGAACGCATCGCTCAGCTGGAAAAGGAGATCGCCGGCGACACGGCGCAGGCGGAGGCAAAGAGCAAGGAGATAGAGCTGGTGCAGAAGGAGCTCGCTTCGGTGCGAACGCTTTGGGCCAAGAAGCTCATCTCGATCGACCGGCTGACCCAGACCGAGCGAGAGGCCACGCGCCTCGACGGTGAGCACGGCCAGCTTATTGCGGCCCAGGCTCAGGCGCAGGGGCGGATCGCCGAGATCAAGCTGCAGATCATCCAGATAGATCTCGACCTCAGCACAGAAGTGAACAAGGATCTGCGCGATGTCGATGGCCAGATGGGCGAGCTTTTGGAGCGCAAGGTCGCCGCCGAGGACCAACTGAAGCGGGTCGACATCCGCGCGCCGCAGGACGGTGTCGTGCAGCAGTCGATCGCCTATACGATTGGCGGCGTGGTGAAACCGGGTGAGACGATCATGCAGGTCGTGCCTGACAATGACAGCCTTGCGGTGGAAGCCAAGATCGCGCCGAGCGACATCGACCAGCTGTGGGTCGGCCAGCCCGCTTCGCTGCGCTTTTCGGCCTTGAACCAGCGCACCACACCGCAAATCGACGGTGTGGTCGAACGGACCTCTCCCGACATCACCACCGACCAACGCACGGGCGTCAGCTACTACACTGTGCGCATCACCACCACTGCTGCGGAGGTCGCGCGCCTCGGCGAGGTCAAGCTGGTGCCCGGCATGCCGGTGGAATCCTTCATCAGAACCGAGGACCGCTCGGTGATGTCTTATCTGGTCAAGCCGCTACAGGATCAGATCAGCCGGGCGTTCCGGCAGTAGCGGCCGCAATTATCGAGCGGCAAGAAAAAGCCCGCCGAAGCGGGCTTTTGAGATACTGGCTGGAGGCCTTTGCTTAGTTGAACTTGTACTTGGCGTCGATGCGCACGGTGTGGAAGGACGGAGTCGCCGTCGCGGTACCGCTCGGGATCGGGAATGCGTCCGAGAAGTCTTCCTTCTCGAACTGCGAGTAACGGTATTCGATGCCGACGGTCATCTTATCCGACAGGGCCGTTTCCAAGCCCGCGCCGACCGAGAAGCCGCTGGAGCCCCAATCGACGTCGAGCGGTGCCGGAGCATCGAGCTTGAAGTGCTGCCAGCTATAGCCTGCGAGGGCATAAGCCAGGGTCGCCTCGTTGACCTTCATGCCGATACGGCCGAGCACGTCGAAACCATAGTCGGCGTTGAGGCTGATCGAGTCGACACCGCCCAGGATGCCACCCAGATCAAGCTTCGACTTGATGCCGGAGAGACGCGCGTCAACCAAGCCGCCGATCACCCAGCTGCCCATGTCCTGGTCGTAGCCGACGCTGGCTTCGCCGAACACGCCTTCGCCGCCGAGGCCGTTGAACTTGGCGCCGCCCAGCGGCGGAATCTCGATCTGGTGGACAACCGCACCGGCGCCGAGCCCGCCGCCGACATAGAAGCCGGTCCAGTTGTAGGAAGGCGTCTCGAAGCTGGCGCCGCCGCCATCATTGGCATTGAAGCGGTAGCTGGCGGCAACCTCGAAGGTATGGCGCGAGGTATCGAGATTGAGCGTGCCGTCCGGTGCCCCGAACTGGGAAAGCAGGTCGTCCTTCGTGCTGAAGCGTGTGTAGCGATACTCGCCCTTGAGGGTCCAGTTGCTGTTGATCGCCGTTTCGACACCGGCGCCGACGAAATAGCCGCCCTGATCCCAATCCATGCCGAAGCCGGCATTGGTGTCGAGCTTGTACTTCTGCCAGGCGTAGCCGCCAAGAACATAGCCCAGCGTGCTCGGCGTCAGCAGGTAACCGGCGCGCACGCCGACGTCGAAGCCATAGGTTTCCTTGATGTCCGCGCTCAGGCCAGCGAGGTCAAGCGAAGTCTTGATCGTGCCGACATGCGCGTCAATCAGGCCGCCGAGCAGGAAGCGTGGCGAGACCATATAGTCGTAGCCGACAGTCGCCTGGCCGTAGACGCCTTCGCCACCGATGCCGTTGAGCGAAACGCCGGGAGCGAAATCGCTGCTGAGCTTGTGAACATTGGCGCCGGCGCCGACGCCGAAGCCGACATAGACGCCGCTCCAGTTGAAGCCGGGAGCCGCGTGCTCCTGGACGACGTCGGCGGCCTGCGCGGCCGATATCAAAGCGACGGCCGAGACGGCGCCCAGCAGAACGGATTTCGCGGAAAGACGAAGAAACATAGCCGATAACCCCAAGTTAAAACCCGGCGATGTTCTAGCAGGGGTTGTCGAAATTTGTGGTGGCAGAAATGCCACACCCATGAGCAAACTCCCGTAACGGCAGGTGTAAATCCCGTGCGCACCCAGAAAAGGTCGGTTTGGCTGCGGATCGACGCCTTCTGGTCCGACCACTTGTCCGGCGCTGGACTAGGCGCGAGAAATGACCCTTGCGCGATGTCGGCCTCAAGGCTACTCTCCCTTTGAGAAAACCTTTTCCCAAGCCGCTGTTTCGACATCCGCCCCCCGGTCCGAATGCAGCAGGTTCCTGTGAGAAAAGGTTTTCTCAGCTTGGGAGGTCCCGCGCCGAAAAATGGTTTCAGACGCCGAATCAGCGCCTGTCTTTGCCAAGCCGCCGGTCACGCTGCGCGAGGTGGCGGCAGCGGCCGGCGTCAGCGTGGCGACGGCGTCCAAGGCGCTGAACGGGCAGGGGCGCATGACGGCGGAGACGCGCGAGCGCATCCGCGAGACGGCCAGGCATCTCGGCTTCCGGCCGAACAGTCTGGCGCAGAGCCTGTTGCGCAAGCGCTCCTTCACCGTCGGCCTGCTCACCAACGACACATACGGTCGCTTCTCGCTGCCGCTGATGGCCGGCGTTTCGGATGCGCTGGTCGACAAGGGCGTCTCGGTGTTCCTGTGCAATGTCGAGGACGATCAGCGACTCGGCCAGTTGCATGTCGAGGCCATGCTCGACAAGCGCGTCGACGGCATCATCGCGACCGGAAAACGCATCGACCGCCATCTGCCGGTCGATCTCTCCGACCTGCGCATTCCGGTTGTCTATGCCTTCACCCAGCCCGATCCCGGCGCGGTCGGCCTGGTCTCCGACGACGCCGGCGGCGCGCGGCTGGCGGTCGAGCATTTCTTGCGGCTCGGGCGCCGGCGCATCGCCCATGTCACCGGCCCGGCGAGCTTCGCGGTGGTGCACGCGCGGGCGGAGGCCTGGCGCGACGTCCTGAAGGAGAACGGCTTGGCCGTCGGCGAGCCGCTGCTCGGCGCGTGGTCGGAGGGCTGGGGACACGAGGCGGTCGAAAAAGTGTTCGGCCAGGCGGGCAGGGAAGGGTGGCCGGATGCCGTCTTCTGCGGCAACGACCAGATCGCGCGCGGCGTCATCGACGCGTTGCGCGAGCGCGGCATCCGCGTGCCCGACGATGTCGGCGTCATCGGCTTCGACAATTGGGAGATCGTGGCCGAGGCGACGCGCCCGCCGCTCACCTCCGTCGACATGAATTTGGCGAGCCTCGGCCGCGAGGCCGGGCTTGCCTTGCTTTCGCTCGTCGATGGCCAGCCGGCCGCGCCGGGCATCAGGAAACTGCCGTGCCGGCTGGTGGTGCGTCAGTCATGCGGCAGTCCGCCGGGATGAAGCAACAAGGCCGTGCGTCCGCATCCGCCGGGCGGCGTGGCCAAAACAGGGAGGAGAACCATGAGGAGGAGTAACGTGAAGACCATGCTTGCCAAGCTGATGTTTGCCGCGGCCGTCATCGGCGGCGGCCTGCAGGCGGCGTCCGCCGAGACCGCCAACATCTGGGTGCGCGCCGACGGCTCGAACTTCATGCCGCGCATCGTCGACGCCTTCAACAAGGCGCATAAGGACCAGATCAAGCTCGACATCATCCCCAATGCCGAGATCATCCCGAAATACGGCGCCGCCGCCGCCGGCGGGACCGCGCCCGACGCGCTCTCGCTCGACCTGATCTACACGCCGTCCTTCGCCGCCGCCGGCCAGCTGGAGGACATCACCGACTGGGCGAAATCCTTGCCCTGTTTTTCGAGCCTTTCGCCGGCGCATGTGAAGACCGGCACCTATAAGGACCGCATCTACGGCCTGCCTTTCTCGGCCGACGCCTCGGTGCTGATCTGGAACAAGAAGCTGTTCAAGCAGGCGGGGCTGGATCCGGAGAAGGGGCCCACCAACTGGGCCGAGATTGAAGCCGACGCCGAAAAGGTCAACGCGCTCGGCGGCGACATCAAGGGTTTCTACTTCTCCGGCAATTGCGGCGGCTGCAACATCTTCACCTTCACGCCGCTGATCTGGGCCTCGGGCGGCGACATCCTGTCGGAGGACGGCTCGAAGGCGACGCTCGACAGTCCGCAGCTGCGCGGCGCCATCGACCTCTACCGCTCGATGGTCAAGAAGGGCCTGGTGCCCGAGGGCGCGCAGACCGACACCGGCGCCAACTTCTTCGCCGCCTTCGCCGGCGGCAAGATCGGCATCTCGCCCTCCGGCGCCTTCGCCATCGGTGCGCTCAACACGCAATATCCGGACGTCGACTACGGCATCACCTTCCTGCCGGGCAAGGATGGCGGCTGGTCATCCTTCGCCGGCGGCGACAATTTCGTCGTCACCAAGGGCACCAAGAAGATCGCCGTGGTGAAGGAGTTCCTGGACTTCGCCTATTCGCTGGAGGGCCAGATCATCCTCGCCAAATATGGCAGCCTGCCGGTGCGAAACGACATCGCCAAGGACGCGCTAAAGGATCTCGACCCGCGCTACCAGGTGGCGGCCGAGGCGATGGCCAAGGGCAAGACTCCTTATTCGGTGGTGTTCAACGACCTGATCAACTCCGCCAACGGCCCGTGGACGCAGATGATCAACGAGGTGTTCTTCGGCGACGATGTCGACGGCGCCATCGCCAATGCGCAGGAGACGATGCAGTCGATCATCGACCAGGCGCCGAACAAGTAGACACCTGGGCCTATAGCCGGCGAGGATCGCGCAACGCCCCGCCGCCAAGGCTCCGGCCGGCCGCCCGCCCCGTCTCCCTGGCCGGGCGGCCGGGATGATGCATCGCTGAACGGCAGGGACTGACGCGTTGAGAAAGCTCACTCACCAATTTGAGGCGCCGCGAGGTTCGCTCCTCCTTCTCCCCCTGTGGGAGAAGGTGGATCGGCGCGCAGCGCCGAGACGGATGAGGGGTGCTCCAGGGAACGCCGGCGTCTCACTCCGCTGGAACACCCCTCATCCGGCCGCTTCGCAGCCACCTTCCCCTACAAGGGGGGAAGGGGAGGCTCGACCATGACCGCCATCGCCGTCACCTCCGCTCCCGCCCGTTCACGCGCCACCAGCCTGCGGCAGTGGGTGGGGCTGCTCTATGTGCTGCCGGCCGTCGCTTTCGTCACTGTCTTCTTCGTCATCCCGCTCGGCATGACGGCGTGGATGTCGCTCCACAACTGGCCGCTGATGGGCGAGCATTCCTTCATCGGCTTCGACAATTATTTCGCCATCCTGCGCGATACGCGGTTCTGGAACGCGCTCAAATTCACCTTCTACTACACGGTGATCGTCACCATCGCGATCTTCGCCGTCGCCTTCCCGCTGGCGATCTTCATCGAAAAACCGCGCCCGCTGACCAACCTTTACCGCACTGCCTTTTTCATGCCGGCGGTGGTGGGTTTCGCCTCGGCAAGCCTGCTCTGGTCCTGGCTGCTCAACGTCGATTCCGGCCTGTTCAGCCCGGCCGTCTTCGATCTCGGCCTGACCGGCAAGAAGATCAATCTTCTCGCCACGTTCCAGCCGGCCTTCTGGTCGATCATCGCCATGGTGGTCTGGAAGGTGGCCGGCTTCACCATGATCATCCTGATGACCGGGCTGCAGTCGATCCCGCAGGATCTGCAGGAGGCCGCCGTCATCGACGGGGCAGGGCCGTTTGCAAGATTCCGGGCGATCACCTTGCCCTTGATGCGCCGCACGCTGGCGCTGGCGCTGATCCTGTCGGTCGCCGGCTCGATCCTCGCCTTCGACCAGTTCTACATCATCCTGCGCGGCGGTCCCCGCAACCAGACGCTGACGGCGGTCTACTGGATCTTCAACCAGTCCTTCGTCTCGTTCAAGCTCGGCTACGGCGCGGCGCTTTCGATGGTGCTGCTGGTCATCCTGGTGGCGCTCAGCCTCATCCAGCTCTGGCTGCTGCGCAAACCCGAGGGGCTCGACTGATGGCCGAGGCGATGTCGCAGACCCGCAAAGTCGGCTTCAGCCTGGCCAGGCATTCCACCGGCATCATCGCATCGGTGCTGTTCCTGGCGCCGATCGTGTGGACCGTGCTGTCGACCTTCAAGCCGGCGCAGGAGGCGCGCCAGCCGCCGCTGCCGCCGTGGCCGACCACCGGCTTCTCGGTAGAGAACTACGAGACGCTGAACTCCTTCGGCGACGGGCTCTGGGCCTCGGCGCAGAACAGCATCTATGTCTCGGTGATGACGGTGCTGCTCTCGGTGCTGGTCAGCGTGCTCGCCGGCTACGGCTTCTCGCGCTTCCGCTTTCCGTTCCGGGACTTCTTCTTCGTCCTCATCCTGTCGACGATCATGATCCCGTTCCAGTCGATCCTGACGCCGATCTTCCTGGTGCTGACGAGGCTGGGTCTCCATAACACGCTGACCGGGCTGGTCTGCGTCTATGTCACGCTGCAGCTTCCCTTCTCGATCTTCATGATGCGCAACGCCTTCGACGCCGTGCCGCGCGAGATCGAGGAGGCGGCGCGCATGGATGGCGCCAACAATGTCACCATGCTGATCAAAGTCATGCTGCCGCTGGTCTGGCCGGGCGTCGTCACCATCGCGCTGTTCGCCTTCCTCGGCGCCTGGAACGAGTTCCTGGCGGCGCTCGTGCTGATGACCGACCAGTCCAAATTCACGCTGCCGGTGATGATGACCGCGCTTCAGTCCGGCCGCTTCGGCGCCATCGACTGGGGCGCAGTGCAGGCGGGCGTCACGGTGATGATGGTGCCTTGCCTGATCCTGTTCCTTGCGCTGCAGCGCTTCTACATCCGCGGCCTCATGGCCGGGGCCGTCAAGTAATTCGAATGGAGTGAAATCATGACCGTATCCCAGCCCGCCACAGCGACCGGCGCCTCCGCCAGGCCGAATCTTGCCTTCCGGCCGTTGCCGGTGCCGCAGGTCGATGTCCGCGGCTTCTGGGGCGACCGTGTCGATGCGGTTGCCGCCAGGACCGCCGGCATCCTCTATGACCGCTGTGTCGAGGCGCGCATGCTGGAGCAGATCGATCCGGACGTGCCGTCGCCGGGCGTCGTCATTCCTTTCCATGTCAGCGACGGCTTCACCGCGCGCACGGTGACGACGCAGATGTTCTGGGATTCCGATTGGGGCAAGACGATCGAGACCGCCGCCTATTCGCTCTACCGCCGCCGCAATGCCGATCTCGAAAAGAAGATCGACGCCGTCATCGACATGTACGGCAAGCTGCAGCAGCAGGACGGCTATCTGTCGAGCTGGTACCAGCGCATCCAGCCCGGCCTGCGCTGGACGAACCTGCGCGACTGCCACGAACTCTACTGCGCCGGCCATCTGATCGAGGGCGCCGTCGCCTACTACCAGGCGACCGGCAAGCGCAAGCTGCTCGACATCATGTGCCGCTATGCCGACCACATCGCCGACACCTTTGGTCCGGAGCCCGGCAAGCGGAAGGGCTATTGCGGCCACGAGGAGATCGAGCTTGCGCTGGTCCGGTTGGCGCGCGCCACTGGCAACGATAGATATATGAAGCTGGCTAAGTACTTCATCGACCAGCGCGGCCAGCAGCCACACTACTTCGACGAGGAGGCGCTGGCGCGCGGCGCCGACCCCAAGGACTTCCACTTCAAGACCTACGAATACAACCAGTCGCACAAGCCGGTGCGCGAGCAGGACAAGGTCGTCGGACATGCGGTGAGGGCGATGTATCTCTATTCGGGTATGGCCGACATCGCCACCGAATATGGCGACGACACCCTCAAGGTCGCGCTTGAGCGGCTCTGGGACGATCTCACCACCAAAAGCCTTTACGTCACCGGCGGGCTCGGCCCGTCGAAAGACAATGAGGGCTTCACCAACGACTACGATTTGCCCAACGAAACCGCCTATGCCGAGACCTGCGCGTCGGTCGGCCTGGTGTTCTGGGCAAGCCGCATGCTGGGTATGGGCCCAAACGCCCGCTACGCCGACATGATGGAGCGCGCGCTCTACAACGGCTCGATCTCAGGATTGTCGCTCGACGGCTCGCTGTTCTTCTACGAGAACCCGCTGGAGAGCCGCGGCGGCCATCATCGCTGGAAGTGGCACCGCTGCCCGTGCTGCCCGCCCAATATCGGCCGCATGGTGGCATCCATCGGCTCCTATTTCTACGGCCTCGCCGACGACGCGCTGGCGGTCCATCTTTATGGCGATTCGACCGCCCGTTTCGAAATAGCCGGCCGGCAAGTTACGCTGGTTCAGACCAGCAACTATCCGTGGCACGGCGCGGTCGCGATCGAGGTCGGGCCAGAGGCGCCGGTTGCGTTCACGCTTCACCTGCGCGTGCCTGCCTGGTGCCGCAAGGCGGCACTGCGGGTCAACGGCAAGCTCGTCGGTCTCGAAGCCGCGACGGTCGACGGCTATGCCGCGATCCGCCGCGAATGGCGCCAGGGCGACAAGGTCGAGCTCGACCTCGAAATGTCGATGGCGCGCCTCTTTGCCAACCCGCAGGTGCGCCAGGACATCGGCCGCGTGGCGCTGGCGCGCGGCCCGTTGATCTACTGCGTCGAGGAGACCGACAATGGCGGCGGGCTGCACCGCATCGCCCTGCCGCGCACGGCCAGGCTCGAGGCGCATCCCGAGCCGAACCTGCTCGGCGGCGTCGTCACCCTTTCGGCCAGCGGCAACCGGGCCGAGACGGAGAACTGGGGCGCCGATCTCTACCGCCCCGAGCCGCCGGCGATGCAGGAGATCACGCTCAAGGCGGTTCCCTATTTCGCCTGGGACAATCGCGACCCCGGCGAGATGCTGGTCTGGCTGAGGGAAGGGTAGGGCGGACCGCCGCTACAGATGCACGTAAGCCGTCAGCGGCAGGTGATCGGAGGCAACGCGCGACAGCGGCGTGTCATGCGCCTCGACGCCTGAAACCAAATCGTGCCGGTTGCCCATGATGCGGTCGAGCGCCAGCACCGGCAGGCCCGATGGGAAAGTCGGCACCGCCGGCGGCGTCGGCCCGAAGGTCGTGTGCAGCGTGTTCAGCGCCGAGCGGTTGCCGAGCCGCCATTCGTTGAGGTCGCCGAGCAGGAGCGTCGGCCTTTCGTCGGCGCTGCTCATGATGTCGAGCACGACGCGGGCCTGCTCGGAGCGCGAGCGGCGCAATAGGCCGAGATGGGCGGCAATCACGCGCAGCGACCGTTTCTCGTCGATATCGATTTCGGCGACCAGCGCGCCGCGCGGCTCCAGTCCCGGCAGCTTGAGCTGGTGGACGTCGCGCACGGTGCCGCGCTTGAACAGAAGCACGTTGCCGCGCCAGCCGTGTCCCTTGCCGTTTCCGGTGACCGGCACCGGCACCAGCCCCGTTTCCAGTTCCAGCCGGGCAAGGTCGAGCAGCCCGGCCCGGTCGCCGAACCGGTTGTCGGCTTCCTGCAGGGCGATCACGTCGGGACTGATCTCGCGGATGACGCGCGCCGTCCTGGCGGGGTCGAACCTGCGATCCGTGCCGATGCATTTGTGGACGTTGTAGGAGGCGACGACGATTTCGGTGTCGTTGACCCGCTTGCGCGGCGTCGCCTTCGCCTTGCGCGCATTTCTGGCGCGGATCGACAACAGCACGGTCTCCGGCAAGCTGCGTCCTTTGATGTCGTCTATCTCCATGATCCTGCTGCTCGATTTCCTGCTCTAAAGATAGGGCGATCCCAGCCACAGCAAACGGTCGAAGACGCGGATTACGAATGGTCTTGCCTTCAGCGTCTGCAATGTCACCGGCTGCGCGGTGGAGATGGCGGCGCCGATGCGGGCGTCGATCTCGGCGGCGAAGTTTTGATCCAGGACTTCCATGTCGATCTCGAAATTCAGCCTCAGCGAACGGGCGTCCAGATTGGAGGAGCCGACATAGGCCCACACGCCGTCGATCGCCATCAGCTTCGAATGGTCGAACGCGCCTTCATGGCGCCAGACGCGGCAATAATGCTTCAAAACCTGGTCGAACTGCGCCGTCATCGCATGGTCGACGAGGAAAAGGTTGTTCACCGCCGGCACGACGATGTCGATTTCGACGCCGCGCCGGCCGGCCGTGGTCAATGCGCTGATGAATTCCCGGTCCGGCAAAAAATAGGGCGACATGATCCGGATCGATTTGCGGGCGACCGAAAATGCACCCATCAAAAGCTTGAGATTGGTTTCGTTGGACGCGTCCGGCCCGGTCGCGACCGCGCGCACCAGCATCGGCTGCCCCGGCGGCGGTGCGACGCGCTCGACCTGCCAGGGTCCGTCCTTTAAGGCCTCGTTGCCGGCAAAGCGCCAGTCCTCGGCGGCAACCGAGAACAGGTCGGCCACAACCGGCCCGGTGACCTCGAAATGGGTGTCGCGCGAACTGTCTGAGCCGGCGAATTCGGCCGAGAATCCCTTGCGGATGTTCATGCCTCCCGTGAACGCCACCGTGCCGTCGACGACCAGGATCTTCCTGTGGGTCCTGAGATTCGCATAGGGAAGTCTCAGGCCCATGACGATGTTGCCGTTGAAGAGATCGACTGGCACATCGGCTTCCCTGAGCTGTTTCAGGATGCTGGGCACCGAGTAGCGTACGCCGACCGCGTCGATCAGCACGCGCACGGCGATGCCGCGCTTGACGGCATTGCCGAGCGACTGAACGAACAGCGCCCCGACCGCGTCATTGTCGAAAATATAGGTTTCCAGAAGGACGCTTCTTTGCGCGGCGTCAATTGCCCGGCACATCGCGGTGTAGGCTTCGTCGCCGGTCTTGAGCACCGCGATGGTGTTTCCGGAGGTCAGCGGACGCCGCGCCACTCTGTCGCCAAGCGTCTTCAGCCCGGTGAAGCGCTGGCCGTATTCGGCGTTGATCAGGGCTTCCAGCGCGATGTCGCGGTCATGCCTGGCGGCGGCGGCCTCGGGCGAGCCCGGCCGCATGGCGCTGATCGTCGCGCGGCGGATGCGGTTAATGCCGGCGATGGCGTAGATGATCGCGCCGAGGAAAGGCGACAAGAGCATCACGCCGACCCAGCCGGTGGCGGCGCGCACGTCTTCCTTCGTCATGATGGCATGGACGATGCCCACCGCCGCCATCGCCAGCGAGAGGACCAGGATAAGCGTCGACCAGTGACTCGCAATCGTCTCGAACATCGGCTCGACTATTGTGCGACCCGGCGCGGAAGGCAATGCGGGCGGGTCATTCCGCGCTCATTCGGTCGCCCGAAATCTGGCGGCAAGAACCGCGGTCATTCGATCTGCCAGATCCGCAATCGGCCCCGCCTTTTCCCAGGCATAGATCGAGACCGCCATCGATGGCTCGGCGCCGAACGCCGCATAGGGCTGGACATGACGCCCGGCCACCGTGCTTTTTGGCAGCAGCGACAGGCCGAGCCCGGCTTCCACGCCCACCAGTACATTGCGCAGGCTGCTGCCGGAGAACGCTATGTACCAGCGGCGTTGCTCGCGCTCGATCCGCTCGAACATGGCCTCGCGATAGAGCCCGCCGGGCGGGAAGGCGACGAGCGGGATGGGATCGGCCCAATCGGACTGCCGGTCAGCGCTTTCGAACCACGCCATGGGTTCGGGAAAACTCGCCCGGCAGTCGAGTTCGGCGGTCGCCTCCTTGACCACCACGATGTCGAACTCGCCGGCGCGATAGCGCCGCGTAAGATCGCGGCTCAAGCCGGCGGTGACGTCCAGCCGCGCCGCGCGGTTGCCCCTGGCGAAACCGCCGAACACGTCCGCCATCTGTGAATTGACGATATCCTCAGGCACGCCGATCCGCACCGGCGCAGTGCCGGCTGGATCGCCAAGCGCCGTTTCCGCCTCGTGCTGCAAGGCAAGGATGCGCCGCGCATAGCCGAGCAGGCGTTCGCCCGCGGCCGTCGGCTGGATCGGCCTCGTGTCGCGGTCGATCAGGCTTTGGTCAACCGCGTCCTCCAGCCTGGCAAGCTGCTGGCTGATCGTCGACTGCGTCATATTGAGCCGCTCCGCCGCCTGCGTGAAGCTGCCGGCGTCGGCAATCGCGATGAAGGAACGCAGAAGGCGCGGATCGAGCATCGTTCCAATTTCCTCCGTGCGGCCATTTAAAATCATAA
Organism: Mesorhizobium sp. B4-1-3; assembly: GCF_006439355.1. Classification (GTDB taxonomy): domain Bacteria; phylum Pseudomonadota; class Alphaproteobacteria; order Rhizobiales; family Rhizobiaceae; genus Mesorhizobium. The sequence continues at coordinate 110,525 of NZ_VFTG01000007.1, read as the reverse complement.
TGGGATGGATGCATACATTTAATTTCTAAATGCAGCTGCCAGACCCTATCTGGACGTGCGGGCAGGCCATGCATTGGCCGCGGGAGCCAGGAATGCGTCGTCTCTTTTTGGCCTTTGCCTTGTTTGCGTTCGCGTCCGTTCCGGCGATCGCATCAGGAGAAACCATGCGCACCACCCCTTTGCATGCCGCGGCGGCTGCCGGCGACGTTGACGCCATAGGCAGGCTTTTGTCGCAAGGCGCCGCGATCGACGCGCGCGACGGCACCGGCGCCACGCCGCTGCTCGTTGCCACGCACGACAACAGAGTTGCCGCGGCAGGAGCGCTGATCGCGGCCGGCGCGGATGTCAACGCCAAGGACAATATCGAGGACAGCCCATTCCTCTACGCCGGCGCGCGTGGGCATCTGGAGATCCTCAAGCTGACGCTCGGGCATGCCGCCGACCTCAAGAGCATCAACCGCTATGGCGGCACCGCACTCATCCCGGCTTCCGAGCGCCATGTCGAGACCGTGCGCACGCTGATCCAGGCCGGCGTCGATGTCGACCATGTCAACAAGCTCGGTTGGACCGCGCTGCTCGAGGCGATCATCCTCGGCGACGGCGGCGAGCGCCACCAGCAGATCGTCGAATTGCTGGTCAAGGCCGGAGCCGACGTCGATCTGGCCGACGGCGATGGCGTGACGCCGCTGCGGCACGCGCGCGACCGCGGCTTCAGGGAGATCGAGAAGCTCCTCCTGGCTGCCGGCGCGGGCTGAGAGAAGTGGCCAGCGCCATGAGCGGACAGAAAGGTAGCGAGGCGGCTTCCAGCCGTTTCCTCATGCTTGCCGTTGTGGCCCTGGTCGGGCTCAATCTCAGGCCATTCATCACCGGCATCGGCCCGCTGGCCGCGGCGGTGCGGGCCGAGACGGGCCTTGGCGCACAGGGCATCGCGCTGCTGACGCTGGTGCCGATGCTGCTGATGGGGATTTTCGCCTTTGCCGGCCCGTCCTTGCAGGCACGCATCGGCGCAAGCCGGGCGGTCATAGCGGCGCTCGCCATCCTCGCGCTTGCATCTGTCCTGCGCCTTTTCGTGTCGACGGGCTTGGAGATGGTGGGCACCGCCGCACTGCTCGGGCTTGGTGCGGCTGTTGTGCAGGCCGTGTTTCCAGGCATCGTCAAGCGCCAATTCCCCCGTCATGTGAGCCTCGTGATGGGGCTTTATTCATCGATGCTGATGGGCGGCGGCGCCCTCGGCGCGCAACTTGCGCCGCTCATCGCCACGGCCTCGGGCGACTGGCATTTCGGCCTCGCCTGGATGGCGCTGCCGGCATTGGTGGCGGTGGCGCTCGCCGCAGCCTGCCGGCCGCGCGACATCGCCCACCCGCAAGGCGGGAGCGCGGTGACGAGCTTGCTCAAGCGGCCCCGCACCTGGCTGCTGATGGCCAGCTTCGGCCTCGTCAATGGCGGCTACTCGACCTCGGTGGCATGGCTCGCACCCTACTATCAGGAGCAGGGCTGGACCAGCGCTTCCAGCGGGGGCCTGCTGGCGGTCATGGCTGTGGGGCAGGCACTCTCGGCCCTGCTCCTGCCGGCCCTTGCCGGCAAACGCCCGGACCGCAGGCCATGGCTCTGGCTGACCTTGGCCATGCAGGCGGCCGGTTTCGCAGGGCTGCTCCTGCAGCCCGAAACCGTGCCCTTCGTCCTCGCGCTCCTGCTGGGGGCGGGGCTTGGCGGCTCCTTCTCGCTCACCATGATCGTCGCGCTAGAACATCTGCCGGACCCGGCGGAGGCCGGCGCGCTCTCGGCCATGATGCAAGGCGGCGGCTTTCTCATTGCCGCGATCCCGCCCTGGATCGTCGCGGTGCTGCACGACATGACCGGCGGTTTCCACGCCGGCTGGCTGCTGCATCTCGCCTGCATCGCCGTCGTGACGGTGCTGACCTTCCGTCTCGCGCCCGACAGCTACGGGCAGGCCATGAGGCTGCCTGCCGTCAACGCTGGCGTAGCTTCGCCCACGGTGTGACCCAACCGTCCACCCGCGGCTTTGGCGTTTGTGGTTATGCTGTCAGCCATCGGTCGAGATGGTTACGGCCCTCCAGGCTTCGATCTCTTGCTGCAGGCGCTGGATACGCTCGGACACGAGCCTGAGGGCGTCGCTGCCAAGCAGGAGTTGCGGCGGCGGGGCTTCGGATTCCACCAAAGCCAATACGGCCTTCGCAAGCTTGTCGGAATCGCCAAGCTGTTTGCCGTTTTTCGCCTGCCGGGCCTCCCGGATCGGATCGAACAGCGCATCGTAATCCGAGATGGACCTTTCGGTCCGGGACCATGGAGCGCCCGGCCCAGTCCGTCCGAAAGGAGCCGGGGCATACCGCCGTAACGCGAACGCCGAACGGGGCCATTTCCGAACGCATCACCTCCGATATGCCCTGGAGCGCGAACTTGCTGCCGCAGTAGTAAGCAATGCCCGGCATCGTGATCATGCCGCCCATCGACGTGACATTGACGATGAAGCCCCGGCGCCGCTCGCGAAACCTGGGAAGAAACGCCTTGGCGACCGCGACGGCACCGAAGACGTTCACGTCGAACTGACGCCGCATCTCTTCTAGCGGCGACTCTTCAAGCACGCCCTCATGGCCGTAGCCGGCATTGTTGATCAGGACGTCGACAGGCCCGTGCTCTTCCTCTGCCTGCGCGACGACGTCCGGCACGCGATCGAACTCCGTGACATCGCAGATGACGGTCCGGATCGCGGAGAGGGATCTTCGAAGTGCCGCGCGCGACGTCTCGGACCGGACGGTGCCAACGACCGTATGGCCCGCCTGGATGGCGGCGGAAGCGATGGCGAGGCCAAAGCCGGAATTGGCGCCGGTGATGAAAAAGGTCTTTTTAGCCATGGTCTGCGGTCCTTCATTGATGGAGTGCGCCTTGGCAAATAGTATGCGGCGATGGCATCATCGATTGCGATTCATATGAATGACTTGCCAAATCCTATTGGAACGGACGCCGGGCGAAGGCGGGACCTTGTCGATCTCGCCGGAACTCTCGCCGAACGCATTGGATACAACGCGACCGCGATCGAGAGCGTGCGGGTGCTCCGGACGGAGGCCGTGTTCCATGACGTCCCCGTGCTTTATGAGCCGGGCGCGGTGTTCGTCCTGCAGGGGAGCAAGCGAGGCATGCTCGAGCGGGAGGTCTACCTGTACGATGAAGAGCATTATCTGGCGGTGTCGGTGCCTGTGCCGTTTCGAATGGAGTCGACGGCCAGCCCCGATCGCCCGCTGCTTGCGGTCTATGTCGAATTCGACATGCGGCTGGCGGCGGACATCGCCGCGCGGCTGGAGACGCGTTCCATTGTGGGAAGCGACAGGCCGCGAAGTCTCGTATCGAGCAAGATCGGGCCCGACATCGAGGATGTCCTGCTGCGCCTGCTGAAGGCCCTTCGCGACCCTGTCGAGACCGCCATTCTTGGATCAAGCCTTCTGCGCGAGCTGCATTACCGGGTCCTGATTGGCCCGCAAGGCGGCGCGATGACCGCGGCCTTGCTGCAAAGGGGCAGGTCGGGAAGGATCGTGCGGAGCCTCGCATGGCTGCGGGAAAACTACAGCTCCGAAATCTCGGTCGCCGATCTGGCGGGAGAAGCAGGCATGAGCGTGCCTTCCTATCACGTTCATTTCAAGGAGATGACCGGAAGCAGCCCGATGCAGTATGTGAAGGCGATGCGGCTCCACGAGGCAAGACTGATGATGGCGCGCAAGGGCACGATCGCTCAGGCCGCGGCTTCCGTCGGCTATCAGAGCGCGGCTCAGTTCAGCCGCGACTTCAAGCGGCATTTCGGACGCACGGCTTCTGAAGAAATGAACTGGGTCCGTCGCCACCTGGGCGATCTTGCCTGGGTGGAATAGTCTGCCATTGGCGCTCGACCGGGGGCCTAAGTCCTCCTGAAGAAACCCGACAGAATGTTCGGGCCCGCTTCTCCGGGCCGCAGCCTGATCCCGTCTTCGAAACAGTTCAGCGTCACGCATTCGAAGCCGCTATGCACCAGCCGCGCCACCAGCGAGTCACGGTCGAAGTGGTGCAGGTGCTCGTCGGGCAGACGCATGCGCCACTTGGCGAACCATGCGTCGCCGTCGGCGCGCCCCCGGAATCCCTTACATCGTCAATGACATGCAGCTACGGTCCTGAGCGCTTCGGCGCGGGAAGGCGCGGGCAGATTCCCGATCCGTCGAACAGAAGCGTAGAACCTCGGATAGTCGCCTGAGCACAAGTCGAACAAGCGAAGGAACGCTGGAACCTCTTCGCCGTAGACGGCGGTCGCTGCCAACTTCGCGTTGTTGATCGGACTATCGAACCAGGCGTCGTATCCGCGATATCCACCCCAGCGCTTGTCGCGCATCTGCCGGTAGCGCATCCGCAGCCTGTCGATCGTGGCGGCTTTGGCGGCAGCCATCTGCTCCGGGCCACGCGGACTTCCATAGACCTGCCTCAGCTCGTCCCGGGTTTTCGCTATCAATCCGAGAAAATCTGCCTTGCGCTTGCGATCGATTTCGTAGCTGCGCAATCCGGCGCGATTGCCGGTGGCGGCGAGCCATTTCTTCGTGCCGGTGGTTTCGACGGTAACCGCGAAAGCCTCGTTGAACGCGGAGTCGCCATTCACATAGATCTTCTGATGCGCCAACTCATGGAAGATGAGGCTTGCGAGATAGGTGTCGTTCTGGCGCAGCATGGTGCTGAGCAGCGGGTCGCTGAACCAGCCCAGCGTGGAATAGGCTGTGATGCCCGTCACATAGACGTCCAGCCCCTGTCGCTGCAGCGCAGCGGCATTTTCGAGCGCGTCCTTGCGAGAAAAATAACCCTTGTAGGGAACGCAGCCGAACACCGGAAAGCACCATGTTACCGGCGCGAGCGAGAATTGCGGCGCGGCAAAGACCGCCAAGGTCACATCGTTGCGACCGACGTCGACATAGCTGCGGTAGCTGCTGTTGTCGGGCAGCGCCAGCTCTTCCGTGGCAAAGCGACGGATGGCGCTGGCCGACGTCAGCTTGGCGCGCAACGCCTTGGGCGTAGAGGGATCGCGGATCAGCTTCGCGACATTCTTGCGCGCGGCCATGATCTCGACATGGCCTTCCAACGATTGCGCATAATAGGAGATGCTGGTGCACCCGGTCACACCGAACACCAAGATCGCCGCGGCAAGCAATCGAAAAACGCGCTTCAAAGCCTGCTCACCGCCGTTCATCTCCCATGGAGCGAATGTCTCCATTTGCTCCATGTCTCAAACAGGCGGACCTGCTTCGTCAAGACCAGGGAACGCTGCAACCTAACTTTCGATCCGACGTTCGGGGTCCGACCATTTGCCATGCGGTGCTGACGAATGTTCCGCCGCCCAACGCAATGGAACCGAAGCACGGCTCGCGCGTTGTGCCTCCCGCGGTAGTGTACCGCGAGGGGCAGTTTTTATTCACGACAGTCGTCATCGTTATCCACCAGGGCTGTGAGGGGGCGCTGTGAGTACGCTGAAATCCAAGTCGCAGTTGGACCGTCGCCAGATTTTGAATGCGCTCAAGGCCTTCCGACGAGGCGACTTCTCTGTGCGCATCGACAATATATATGAGGGGCTCGATTCCGACATCGCAGACACCTTCAACCAGATCGTGGAGATCAACGATCAGGTCACGCGCGAGTTCGAGCGGCTGAGCAGGGTGGTCGGCAAGGACGGGCGGATTGGCGAGCGCGGCCATGTGCGCAATGCCACAGGAAGTTGGGAAACAAGCGTCCGCTCCGTCAACGATCTGATCGAGGACATGGTTCAGCCGACGACGGAAGTAGCCCGCGTCATTGGTGCGGTTGCCAAAGGCGACCTGTCGCAAACCATGATGGTGGAGATCGACGGCCGGCCCCTGCGGGGCGAGTTTCTCCGTATCGGCAAGGTCGTCAACACGATGGTCGGGCAATTGGGGTCCTTCGCTTCGGAGGTGACACGCGTCGCCCGCGAGGTGGGCACCGAAGGCAAGCTCGGCGGCCAGGCGCGCGTGAAGGGCGTGGCCGGCACCTGGAAAGACCTGACCGACAACGTCAATGCCATGGCGACCAATCTCACTGGGCAGGTCCGCAACATCGCCGAAGTTACCACTGCCGTCGCCTCGGGCGACCTGTCGAAGAAAATTACCGTCGACGTGAAAGGCGAGATCCTGGAGCTGAAGAACACCATCAACACTATGGTGGACCAGCTCAATTCCTTCGCCTCGGAAGTGACCCGTGTGGCGCGCGAGGTCGGCACCGAAGGCAAGCTCGGCGGTCAGGCACGCGTCGAGGGGGTCGGCGGCACCTGGAAAGACCTTACCGACAACGTGAACTCGATGGCCGAGAACCTGACGGGTCAGGTCCGCAACATCGCCGAGGTCACGACGGCCGTTGCGCTCGGCGACCTTTCGAAAAAGATCACCGTCGATGTGAAGGGCGAAATTCTCGAACTGAAGAACACCATCAACACGATGGTGGACCAGCTCAATTCCTTCGCCTCGGAAGTCACTCGCGTGGCGCGCGAGGTCGGTTCCGAGGGCAAGCTGGGCGGTCAGGCCCAGGTGCGTGGTGTCGCCGGCACATGGAAGGATCTGACGGACAATGTGAACTCGATGGCGGAAAACCTGACCGGACAGGTTCGCAACATCGCCGAAGTGACGACGGCGGTCGCGTCGGGCGATCTGTCGAAGAAAATCACGGTGGCCGTTCAGGGCGAGATCCTGGAGCTCAAGGACACCATCAACACCATGGTGGACCAGCTCAATTCCTTTGCGTCCGAGGTGACGCGCGTTGCCCGCGAGGTGGGCACCGAAGGCAAGCTTGGCGGCCAAGCCGACGTGAAGGGCGTCGGCGGTACCTGGAAGGACCTGACCGACAGCGTCAACCTGATGGCTGCCAACCTTACGGGCCAGGTGCGCAACATCGCCGAGGTGACCACAGCCGTCGCGCGCGGCGACCTGTCGAAGAAGATCACGGTCGACGTCAAGGGCGAAATTCTGGAACTGAAGGACACCGTCAACACGATGGTGGATCAGCTCAATTCCTTCGCCTCGGAAGTGACGCGCGTGGCGCGCGAAGTCGGCTCGGAGGGTAAGCTCGGCGGCCAAGCGCATGTCGAAGGCGTCGGCGGCACCTGGAAGGATTTGACCGACAATGTGAATGCCATGGCCGGCAATCTCACGGTGCAGTTGCGTGACGTCTCCAAGGTCGCGACCGCGATCGCCACCGGCGACTTGACGCAAAAGATCACGGTCGACGCTCTGGGCGAGATCCTGCAGATCAAGGACGTCATCAATACGATGGTGGATCAGCTCAACTCGTTTGCGTCGGAAGTGACGCGCGTTGCGCGCGAGGTCGGCTCGGACGGCAAGCTGGGTGGGCAGGCGCAGGTGCGTGGTGTGGCCGGTACGTGGAAGGACCTGACCGACAATGTGAATGCCATGGCCGCGAATTTGACCGGCCAGGTGCGCAACATCGCCGAAGTGACCACTGCCGTCGCGCTTGGCGATCTTTCCAAGAAGATCACGGTCGACGTCAAAGGCGAAATTCTGGAGTTGAAGTCGACGATCAACACCATGGTCGACCAGTTGAACTCATTCGCCGGAGAGGTGACCCGCGTCGCCCGCGAGGTCGGCACCGAGGGCAAATTGGGTGGCCAGGCCCAGGTCCGCGGCGTCGCCGGCACCTGGAAAGACCTCACCGATAACGTGAATTCCATGGCCGAAAATCTCACCGGCCAGGTGCGTAATATCGCCGAGGTGACCACCGCCGTCGCACGCGGCGATCTGTCGAAAAAGATCACGGTGGACGTCAAGGGCGAGATCCTGGAGCTGAAGTCGACGATCAACACCATGGTCGATCAGCTGAACTCTTTCGCCGGGGAGGTGACGCGCGTGGCGCGCGAGGTCGGCACCGAGGGCAAGCTCGGCGGCCAGGCTCGCGTCGAGGGCGTTGCCGGCACCTGGAAGGACTTGACCGACAACGTCAACCTGATGGCCACCAACCTTACCAACCAGGTGCGCGGCATCGCCGATGTCGTGACCGCAGTGGCGCAGGGAAATCTGCGCCGCAAGCTTACCGTCGATGCCAAGGGCGAAATCGCCTCGCTGGCCGATACCATCAACGGCATGATCGAGACGCTCGCCACCTTTGCCGACCAGGTGACCAACGTCGCGCGTGAGGTCGGTATCGAAGGCAAGCTTGGCGGCCAGGCTCGTGTGCCGGGCGCGGCCGGGCTCTGGCGCGACCTGACGGACAATGTCAATCAGCTCGCAGCCAATCTCACGACCCAGGTGCGTGCCATCGCGGAAGTCTCGACCGCGGTGACCAAGGGTGATCTGACGCGCTCGATCAGCGTCCAGGCGTCAGGCGAGGTGGCGGCGCTCAAGGACAACATCAACGAGATGATCCGCAACCTCAAGGATCAGACGCTCAAGAATGCCGAACAGGATTGGCTGAAGACCAATCTGGCGCGTTTCTCACGCATGCTGCAGGGCGAGCGCGATCTGGCTACGGTGTCGCGTCTGATCATGTCGGAGCTGGCGCCGCTGGTGAACGCGCAATACGGCGTATTTTATGTAACCAATCGGGAAGAAGACGAGTCCTATCTCGAGCTCGCGGCATCCTATGGCGCCGAAAGCAAGGGCTCGATGAAACAGCGGCTTGACCTGCGCGAGGGCCTTATCGGCCAAAGCGCTGCCGACAAGCGTGCGATCGTCCTCGACAATGTGCCGCCGGACTTCCTGCGCATTACAACCGGCCTCGGCAGCGCCGCGCCGGCCAATGTCATCATCCTGCCCGCGCTCTTCGAAGACGAGGTCAAGGCGGTGATCGAGCTTGCCTCCTTCAGTGAATTTCGCGACACGCACCAGTCCTTCCTCAATCAGCTGATGGAATCCGTCGGCATCGTGCTCAACACCATCGCGGCCACGATGCGCACCGAAGGTCTGCTCAAACAGTCGCAGCTTCTGACCTCCGAACTGCAGGCGCGGCAGACGGAACTGACGAAGAAGCAGGAGGAACTGCACGCCACCAATGAAGAGCTGCAGGAAAAGGCGCAACTGCTCGAAAACGAAAAGAAGCAGGTGGAGAACAAGAATCTCGAAATCGAAATGGCTCGGCGGGCGCTCGAGGAGAAGGCCGAACAGCTCGCGCTGACCTCCAAGTACAAATCCGAATTTCTGGCCAATATGAGCCACGAGCTGCGCACACCGCTCAACTCGCTGCTCATCCTGTCGAATCTGCTGGCCAGCAACCAGCAGGGCAATCTCAACGACAAGCAAGTCGAGTTTGCCCGAACCATCAATTCGGCCGGGACCGACCTGCTCAGCCTTATCAACGACATTCTCGATCTGTCCAAGATCGAGTCAGGCACCGTTTCCGTCGAGATCAACGACATGCCGCTGGCGCATCTTCGCCAGCACATGGAACGCACGTTTCGTCAGTTGGCTGCCGATAAGGGGCTGGGCTTCACCATCGAACTTGATCCCGGACTTCCTGAGACCGTCCGCACCGACGAAAAGCGGCTACAGCAAATCGTGCTCAATCTGTTGTCGAACGCGTTCAAATTCACGTCGACCGGTAAGGTCAGCCTCACCTTCAGGCCCGAGAAGATCACGCGGCGCAATGGTGTCCAGGCGCCCAAGGCGGTGGCCATCGCGGTCACGGATACCGGCATCGGCATTCCCGAGGACAAGCAGAAGCTGATTTTCGAGGCTTTCCAACAGGCCGACGGCACCACCAGCCGAAAATATGGCGGTACCGGGCTCGGCCTTTCCATCAGCCGTGAGATCGCGCGGCTGCTGGGAGGCGAACTGAGAGTGGAGAGCACGCCCGGCAAGGGTTCCACATTCACGCTCATCATCCCCATCGAAGGTCCGCGGGCGGTTTCGCAGCCCGTCATCGTCGAACAGGACGTGATGGCCCCCGCGGCCGGTGCTTCGGTTCCCGAACTGATCGACGATCGGGATGCGCTCTCTCCCGAAGACCGGGTCGTGCTGATCATTGAGGATGACCCCACCTTTGCCGGGCTGCTGCTGGGCATGGCTCGCTCCGCGGGCCTCAAGGGCGTCCTGTCCACGGCGGGTTCCGGGACGGTGGCGCTGGCAAGAAAATTGGTCCCGGATGCGATCACCCTGGATCTCGGCCTTTCGGATATAGATGGCTGGGTGCTGTTCGACCTTCTGCGGCACGACCCCAAGACCGCGGGCATCCCGATACATGTCATATCGGGTGCGGAAGACACGGCAGGCCTGTTGCGCAATGGCGCCGCCAGCGTCTCGACAAAGCCCGTATCGTCGGACGACCTCGTGAAGGTGTTCGAGGACATTCATTCGAGCAAGTTGCGCCTGCAGCGCAATGTCCTGATCGTGGATGCCGATCCCGAGCGGCGGCTCGCCTTGGTCGAAGCGATTCGCGATGGCGTCACTTCCGTCGCGCCTGTCGGTCGGATCGCCGCAAACGGGCGGAGGATGGAGTTCGATGCGTATGACGCGATCGTGCTAGGCTTCGGAAGGTCGGGCAAGGACAATGCCAAGATGATCGAGGATATGGCGGGCTCTCTGGAGAAGCTGTCATCCAAGCTTGTGTTCTTCGCACCTTATCCGGAGGCGCTGGAGCAACTGATCGGGCTGAGACCGGAGTTGGCGGACGTTGCCCGTGCCGAGAATGTTGGCCAGCTGGCGCTGCTGATGTCGGCAACCCTGCCACGGGATAGTCGTACGAACGGGGCTGCGGCCGCTCAACGATCGGATGGGTCCGATCTTGCCGGCGCCAAAGTTCTCATCGTCGACGACGACATTCGCAACATCTATTCGCTGACCAGTGTGCTCGAAACATATGGCATTGAGGTTCTGCATGCCGAGCGTGGTCGCGACGGCATCGCGCTGCTCGAGCAAAATCCAGACATGGACGTCGCGCTCATCGACATCATGATGCCTGAGATGGACGGTTATGAGACCATGCGGCAGATACGTGGCATGCCGCCAATCGCGCATGTCCCCCTGATCTCGGTGACTGCCAAGGCGATGAAGGGCGACCGGCAAAAGTGCCTTGATGCTGGCGCCTCGGACTACATAGCAAAGCCTGTGGATCTTGACCTTTTGCTCGCGCTGCTCCGGGTCTGGATCGGTCGATCGAGACAGCACGCCCACCCGTCAGAGAAGCTCGTGGCGGTCATGTGACGGGTCGGCAATGCAAAGGATGCTGAAGACCAAAACCGAGCATCGTGCAGCCCTGTCGGAGGTGGCGCAAGGCGCGCGCATCCTCGCCGTTGATGATGACGATCGCAATCTCCTGGCGATCAGCGAAGTCCTGGCTGGAGTGGGCGAGGTTGTCTGCGCACAATCCGGCGAGGAGGCATTGCGGTTTCTTCTGAAGGAAGAGTTCGCCGTTATCCTTCTGGACGTGCTGATGCCGGGATTGGATGGATACGAGACCGCCTCATTGATCCGCCGACGGGAGCAGTCGAGGCGTACTCCGATCATCTTCCTGACTGCGATCAACAAGGAAGAAGCGCATATGCTGCGCGGCTACGATGCCGGTGCGGTTGATTTCGTCTTCAAGCCCTTCGATTCAGCCATGCTGCGTTCGAAGGTGGCCGTGTTCGTCGAACTGCACGAGAAGACCCTTGAAATCCGGCGCAAGGCGATCGTGGAGCAGACGCTGCTGGAGCAGGCCCTCGAATCTCACAAGTCAAGACTCGAAGCGGAGCGAGCCTTGCGTGTCGCCGAGCAGCGTCAGGAAGCGATCCTGCAGTCAGTTCCGATTTGCTTTCATGCCCGATCGCCGGAGCCGCCGTTCGACGCTCGCTTCGTCACCAACGGTATCGAGCGGTTGACGGGATTTTCGGCCGAGCGGCTGACGTCCGAACCAGGTTTTGGCCTCAGCCGTGTGCATCCTGACGACTTGCCGGATGTCGAGGCCGCTCTCCTCGGCGCCAAGGCGGCTGGCTCGTACAGTTGCGAATTCCGTTGGCAATGCGCCGATGGCAAATATCGGACCTTTCTGGATCAGGGGATCTTTTCGCATGATCCCCTGGAAGGTTCCGACGAGATCGTCGGCACCTTGCTCGACATAACCGAGCGGCGCGAGCTTGAAGACAGGCTGCTCAAGGCGCAGCGCCTTGACGCCATCGGCAAGCTTACAGGCGGACTTGCCCATGATTTCAACAACCTGCTTGCGGCAATCCTCAGCGGGCTCGGGCTACTCGAGCGCAGCACCGCGCTCGACGAGCAGGGAAAAAAAGTGCTCGACCTTACAAGGCGCTCAGCCAAACAAGGCGCCGATCTGATCAATCGCATGCTCGCCTTCTCGCGGCGGCAGCACCTGAAGCCCGCACCTTTGCAACTTGCCGGCCTGGGCGAGACCCTGACCGGGCTTGTCGCGCCGGTGCTCGGCGGTCTGGTTCGTTTCGAGTGGCAAATAGATGACTCAGTCTGGCCGGTGCTCGTGGACGCAAGCCAACTCGAACTCGCCCTCATGAACCTGGTTTTCAACGCGCGCGACGCAATGCCCACGGGTGGTTCGATCACCATACGCGCCGAAAATCATACGGCCGACGGTCGCTCCGACGAACTCGGCCAAGGCGACTATGTCGTCGTCTCGGTCATCGACACTGGTTCAGGCATTCCGGCCGATATCGTGTCGAAAGTCATAGAGCCCTTCTTCACGACGAAACCCGTCGGCAAGGGCACCGGCCTTGGCTTGAGTACCGTCTACGGCTTTGCGAAGCAGTCGGGCGGCACGCTTCGGATCGAGAGCATTGTCGGGCGAGGCACGGCGATGCACCTGTGGCTGCCACGATCATTGAAGCAGCCGGCTCGATCGGTCGAGCAGCGCCAGGTCAGCCAACCTCGCATTGACGGCAACGGCGCCCAGCCGTCTATACTGTTGGTCGACGACAGTGATGCGCTGCGCGAGTTGACGGCTGCGTCATTGAGGCAAAGCGGCTTCGATGTGACATGCGCCGCCGGCGGGGCCGAGGCACTGGCCAGGATCGAGAAGGCGCCGCAGGATTTCGACGTAATCGTCACTGATTTCGCCATGCCGCTCGTGTCAGGCTTGGACGTGATTCGATTTGCGCGCAGCCTGAAGGCGGATTGGCCTGCGATCATCATTACCGGTTATGCCGACACCAAGGAAATCGGCGATCTGCCGGCGGATGTTGCTTTGCTCGCGAAGCCCTACAAAGACCAGGAGCTTGTCGAGTCCATACTGATGGCGAGACGGAGGCATAGCCGCCCCTGAGGCGGAGCCGGGCGATCGTCAATTTCACTCCCGCCTCGCCACCAGCCGCAGCCATGGCGCAAGATGGAACGCCGCCATCAACAGATACATCGGCGCCATGCCGCCGAGCAGCGAGGCGCCCGACATGCACATCATGTCGTGGCCGCCATAGGCGGCTGTCAGCAGGGCCATTGCCGCGAAGGTCGGCGCCGCGGCGAGGCAAAGCCAGTCGGCGAGGCCGAAGCCGCTCAGACTGGTCGGGCGAGGGGAGTCGATGCTCATGATATCCACCTTCTGAAGCGGTCGGGTTTTGCAAGCGCCGGAGAGAGGGAAAGGCGTGGCGAGATCGGCTCCGGCGGCTCGCGGCCGCCGGAGTCGCTTCAGGCTCAGGCGTTCTTGTTGCGAAACGCCGCTTCGCCGGCATCCGACACCTCGACCCACCTCTGGTCGGGCGCGGCGCCTTCCTCGTAGTTGTCGTGCCAGTTCCACCATTTGTAGGTCTGGGTCTGCGGATAGCCCTCGGGCGAATCCTCCCACACCTCTTGCCGGCCGAGCGCGGTGACGTCGAGATAGCTCCAGACGGTGCCGAACGCTTCGTCGCCGCGGTTGTTGACGAAATAGGTGCGGAAGATGCGCTTGCCGTCATGGATGAAGACGTTGTGGCCGTGCCATTCGTCGACGCCGAAATCCTTATCCCAGCTGTCGGTGATGGTGTACCAGGGCATCTTCCAGTCCATGCGGTTCTTCAGCCGCTGGATGTCGGCTTGCGGCGCGCGCGAGGCATAGGCAAGCGTGGTGTCGCGCGCGTTGAGATGGGCGAGGTTGCCGACCATGTCGGCGCCGAGCGAGCAGCCGCGGCAGGCATGTTCGGGCCAGCCATAGACGCCCGGCTCGAAGAAGGCTCGGTAGATGACGAGCTGGCGGCGGCCTTCGAACAGGTCGAGCAGGCTCGCCTTGCCGTTCGGGCCTTCGAAGACATAGTCCTTCTTGACTTCCATCCACGGCATACGGCGGCGCTCGGCGGCCAAAGCGTCGCGGGCGCGGGTGAGCGCCTTTTCCTTCACCAGCATCTCTTCATAGGCGCCTTCCCACGCTTCCTGCGAAACGACCGGCGGTGTCTTCATGTGTTGGGTCATTGCTCTTGTCCCGTTCTTGGGTTTGGTTGGGGGTGACGAGGACAGACATAGGCCGCATGGTTCGATGGTGAGAGTTACAAGTGTGACGCGATTTGATCCGGCGCACCCTGGGGCGACGGCATGGATTCGCTGATCAACGCCGCCGGCCGCGCGCTTGCCGCGGGCGATCCGCTCGGCGCCTTGAAGCGTGTCGCGCTGCGCGACGATGCGCCGGCGCTGGCGCTGCGCGGCATCGCGATGGCGCAGCTCGGCGATTTCGCCAAGGCCAAGGCGCTGCTGAAGGACGCGGCGAGGGCCTTCAGTTCGAGGGAGACCGTCGCCCGCGCCCGCTGTGTCGTCGCCGAGGCCGAGATCGCGCTGGTCTCGCGCGACCTTGGCTGGCCGGAGCGGGCCTTGCGATCCGCCCGCGCAACGCTTGCGGCACATGGTGATCGGCTGAACGCCGCCTATGCCGGCAGCCTCGAGGCGCGCCGCCTCATCCTGATCGGTCGGCTCGACGAGGCCGAGCGCCTGCTTTCGGACTTCGATCCGGCGCCGTTGCCGCCGGTCGCGCGCGTCGCCCATGAACTGGCGGCGGCCGGCATCGCGGTGCGACGCCTCAGGACGAAGGCGGCGCGCTCGGCATTCGGCCGGGCATCGCTCGCCGCTTACGAAGCCAACATCCCGGCATTGAAGGCCGAAGTCGAAGCGGCATCCCTGGTTCTGAACACGCCAGTCGGCCGGCTGGTCGCGCGCGGGACGGAGAAAGAGCTCCTGCTCGACGAAGTCGAGGCGTTGCTGACCTCGGGCGCGCTCGTCGTCGATGCCTGCCGCAACGTCGTGCGCGAGGCAGATGCGGTGGTTTCGCTCGCGACCCGGCCGGTGCTGTTCGCGCTGGCGCGCACGCTTGCCGAGGCGTGGCCGGCTGACGCATCGCGCGAGAGGCTGCTTAAGCGCGCCTTCCGGGCGAAGCATGCCGATGAATCGCATCGCGCGCGGCTCAGGGTCGAGATGGGGCGGCTGCGTGCCGAGCTCGCTGAGCTTGCCGAGATCAATGCGACCGCCGGCGGCTTTGCGTTGACGCCGCTCAACGCCTCCGGGGTCGTCGTGCTGGCGCCGCCGGTCGAAGACGAGCATGGCGCGGTGCTCGCCTTTCTGACCGATGGCGAAGCATGGTCGAGCTCCGCGCTGGCGATCGCGCTTGGCGCCAGCGCGCGCACCGTGCAGCGGGCGCTGGAAGAGCTGTCGGCACAGAACAAGGTGCAGGCGGTCGGCCGGGGCCGGGCGCGACGCTGGATGATGCCGCCGGTGACCGGATTCCCGACTGTGTTGTTACTCCCCGGTCCGCTGCCGACCGACTAGTCTGCGGCCATTGTTCGAATGGAGATTGAAAATGAAACGAGCCGCAGCCGAGATCCTGCGTGAATATGGACCGTTCCCCGGCGTCGAGCGCGTCAATGGAGTCACCTATGACGGCGAAAATGTCTGGTTCGCCAGTGGCGACAAGTTGAACGCGCTCGATCCCGACAGCGGCAAGATCGTGCGTACGATCGATGTCGCATCGCATGCCGGGACTGCCTTCGACGGTGAGTATCTCTACCAGATTGCCGAGGATCGCATCCACAAGGTCGACCCCAAGATCGGCAAGGTCATCGCAACCATTCCTGCTCCCGGCAACGGGGGCGATTCAGGCATGGCCTGGGCCGAGGGTTCGCTCTGGGTCGGCGAATACCGGGCACATAAGATCCATCAGATCGATCCCGAAACGGGCAAGGTGATCCGCACGATCGAATCGAAGCGCGTCGTTACCGGCGTCACCTGGGTCGATGGCGAGCTCTGGCACGCCACTTGGGAGAGTGAGGAGGGCGATCTGGTGCGCGTCGATCCCGACACGGGCGGCGTGCTGCAGGAGCTGGCGATGCCTTCCGGCGTGTCGGGGCTGGAATCGGACGGCGGCGGCTGCTTCTTCTGCGGTGGCGGGAGCAGCGGCAAGATCAAGGCCGCAAAGCGTCCGGGACACGGCGGCAAGTAACGGACCGGCGGAAGGGGCGGCCGGGTCAGGCTGCCTCGCGCGCCGGCCGCGTCATGGGCTTGTTCGAAGCCTTCGCGGCGTTCGGCCGGTCGACATGCGCCCAGGCTGGCCGCTCGAACAGGAAGGTGCCGAAGCCGATGCGCTTGACGATGAAATAGAGCACCACCGGGCTGATGACCGAGACGAGCAGCACTGCCAGGCTCAGCATGCCGGTGTCGGTCAGAAGGCCGCTTGCGAGCATGACGCCCCGGAAGATCGACATCGGGATGGTGAAAGCGACATAGACGACCAGTGAATGCTCGCCGAGCCAGCGTAGCCACTCCATCGAGGCGAATTTCGACAGGAAACCGCCGGCCACGCACAGTGCCACCGCGCCGGCGACGGCGAGCGTAAGATGCAGCGGCGGCCATGCCGCCAGGCCCATCTGCATGCCGACCGGCTGCATGGCATAGCCCGGCGAATAGACGAGCAGGCCGTTGACCAACGCCCAGGCGAGCAGGCCGGCAACGGCGATCACCGGACGAGCCTGCGTCCATTCGACCAGCCGGAAGATCAGCGGCGCCAGCACGAAGCCGAGATAGAAGAACACGAAATAGGCCGCGAACTGCTCGAGTGCGTAGCTGTCCGGCTTCGGCGCCCACATCTGCAGCGCGGCGGCAGCCAAGATGACGATCCAGTGCGGCACGCGAAGCTCGCGCAGCACGCGGATGGCGATGCCGAAAACCGCAAGCATGTAGATGAACCACAACACGCCATAGGGCTGGACGACCGCCATTGCGAGGTCGTGCAACATGCCGGCGGGATCGCCACTGAAGATGCCGATCTTCAGCCCGATCGAGATGACCGCCCAAAGCACGTAGAAATAGAGGTAGTGGACGACGCGCCGGTCGACATAGCGCCGCCACGGCCGGTCTATCACCTGCGACAGGAACAGGCCCGAGATCAAAAAGAATTCCGGCATGCGGAAGGGCGTCGCGAAGCCGATGACATAATGCAGGAAACCGACGCCGCCGGTATATTCGCCGGTGTTGTAGGCCGAGTACATCATCACCACCAGGATGATGGAAAGGCCTTTTGCCGTGTCTACCCACGGCATACGGTTCGGGTTGGTCATGAACGATCTCGAGGAAATTTACCTGTCCAGACTGTAGCGGACCGGCACGTCCCGCGCAGCATCAAGCTTCCATTAACGTAAACGCGGCCCTCGTTCCGGAGGCGGCCTCAACGATCGGCCGATGTCGGAGCCACGGCGGCAGAACGCGGCTCGCGCATCGTCACCGCGACGATCGCGCCCGACAGGAAGGTCAATGCGGCAATGGCCAAGATCGCCGCGGCGAAGCCGAAGAAATCCGCGATCAGGCCGGCGGACAGCGCACCGATCGCGTAGCCGAGGTCGCGCCAGAAGCGATAGACGCTGAGCGCGCGTGCCCGCCAGGAGGGATGCGAGGCGTCCGACACCGCGGCGATCAGGCTCGGATAGACCATGGCGGTGCCGAGGCCGAGCAAAAGGCTCGCCAGCAGCCACCAGCCGAAATCGCGCGTCATGGCGGTCAAGAGGAGCCCGGCTGCCTGCGCCCACATGCCGGCGACGATCAGCCCCTTGCGGCCCCAGCGGTCGCTCAACGGCCCGGTGGCGACCTGAAGGATGCCCCACACCGCCGGATAGACCGCCTTGAGGATGCCGATGCGCTCGACGCCGAGCCCATTGGCGACGAAGAAGAGCGGGAACAGCCCCCAGCTCATGCCGTCATTCAGGTTGTTGACCAGGCCGGCCTGCGAGGCTGCGAACAGATTGCGATCGCCGAACGAGGTCAGCATGAAGATCTCGCGGAAGCTGAGCGGCGAAGCCTGTTTTGGATGATTGGCCAGCTCCAGCCGCACATGCTCGCGCGTGTCGCGCACGAGCAGGATCGACAGCGCCGCACCCAGAACCGCATAGCCGACGCCGAGATAGATCGGCACCGGGCGCAGCCCGTAACGGCTCGCCAGATAGCCGGTGAGGAATGCCGTGACGCCGACGGCGAGGTAGCCGGCGAACTCGTTGAGGCCGACGGCGAGCCCGCGCGATTTCGGTCCGACCAGGTCGACCTTCATGATCACTGTCATCGACCAGGCGAAGCCCTGGTTGATGCCGAGCAGCGCGTTGGCGGCGACGATCCAGCCCCAGCTCGGCGCCCAGATGATGATGAACGGCACCGGCAGGCCGAACAGCCAGCCGAGGGTCAGCACGCGCTTGCGGCCCCATCTGTCGGCAAGCTGGCCGGAGACGAGGTTGGCGCAGGCCTTGACCACGCCGAAGCTGACGATAAAGGACACGACCAATGTGGTCGACGCGACGCCGAATTCCTCCGCGCCAATCAGCGGCACGACGGTCCGTTCGATGCCGACCATGCCGCCGACAAAGGCGTTGATCAGCACCAGGAGCGAAAATTGCTTCCAGTTGGCCTTGAGGCCGAGCGCGACGGCGGACGCCGCTGTGCTCAAGGTTTCGCTCCGGCGTTGAGCGCCCGGGTCCGGGCAGCCTCCGGCGGCGGGGGAGGAATGTCGGCGGTCATGGCGGCGACGAACTCACCCTCGTCCTCGATCCGGAAGACCTTGTTGAAGCGCCGCTCGAAGCCGATGGTCGATGTCGGCTTGCCGCTCAGCGAACGACCACAGACCGAGCCCGAATAGGCGCCGGGCAGCACCTCGATGTGATCCGCCAGTTCTTTTAGCCGCCGCACGCTGGCATAGAGCGCACGCGCCCCGTCCTCCACGCTTGAAGCAAGCTCGGTGCGACCGAGATCGCCGACCATCAGCGTGTGCCCGGTGAACACGAACCAGGGTTCGCTCGATCGCGTCCGGTCGGTGACCAGAAGGCTCAGATGCTCCGGCGTGTGGCCAGGCGTGTGCATCACCGTCGCCGTCACGTTGCCGAGCTCCAGCACCTCGCCGTCCTTGACGCGCCGGAACGGGAAGTCGGCTGCAGCACCTTCGAACAGCACGTATTCGGCGCCGGTCGCTTCGGCCAGCGCGCGTCCCGCCGAGATATGGTCGGCATGGATGTGCGTGTCGACGACATAGAGGATGCGCATGCCTGTCGCGCGCGCCGCCTCGATATAGGGCGCGATGTCGCCGATCGGATCGACGACTGCCGCGCACGCCTTGCCGCCGCAGCCGAACAGATAGGATACGGCAACCGGGTCGGTGTGCAGGAATTGCCTGAGTATCATCGCTTTCCCTCCGAACGAGCAGCTGCGCCGCTGGCAAGCCGCTTCGCTTGACAGCAATGGTCGAAACCGTCATTCAATTACTCCATTGAATGACGGCAGAAAGGTCGATGTCAATCCGCAATCCGAAACAGGCGCTCTACGAACAGTTCGCGATCGTTGCCAGGGCGCTCGGCCACCCGCTGCGCTTGGAGTTGATCGAGCACATCGCGCAAGGGGCGCGCAGCGTCGAGGCGCTCGCCGCGAAGCTTGGCCAGCCGGTCGCCAACATCTCCCAACATCTGCAGGCGCTGCGCCGCGCCGGCATCGTCTCGGCCGAGCGCGATGGAAAATTCGTGCGCTATTCGCTCGCCGATGCGAGCGTGCTTTCCGCCTTCGCCGCCGTGCGCGGCGTCGCCGAGCGGCAGCTTGCGGAGGTCGACCGCATTGTGCGCGGCTATTTCGACGCGCGCGACGATATGCGACCGGTCACGCGCCATGAGCTTCAGAGGCTGATGCGCGATGGCCTTGTGACGGTGATCGACGTCCGCCCGGCGGACGAGTTCGCGCTCGGCCATGTGTCCGGCGCCATCAATGTGCCGCTGGGAGAAATCAAGGCCTGGTCGGCCGATGCCGCTGTCGGCCGTGAAATCGTCGCCTATTGCCGCGGCCCGTGGTGCGTGATGTCCTTCGAGGCGGTCGCGACGCTGCGCTCGCTCGGGCATTCCGCGCGCCGGCTGGAGGACGGCATGCCGGAATGGAAAGCCGCCGGCCTGCCGGTGGAAGTGGTTGGCCGATATTGCGGCTAAGTAGGCGGGCAGAATGCTTCCCAGCGCAAAGGCCACTAAGCGCCAATTGCACCGTCTCGGATACCGCCGCCGAGATTGACGGCAACGCGGACGAAGAGCCCGCCGGAACCCGCGTTGCCAACAAACGTTTTCTTCGACGTGGCCTAAAACGGCCGTAAGGAGGATGCGAAAATGAAACTCAAGCTACTTGCACTGAACGCGATGGCCTTCACAATGCTGACTGGGGCCGCGATAGCGGGCTCGACATCTGGTACCTCGGCGCTCGACGATCCGGCCAAGATGGCGCCGTTTTTCACCGACGCTGGGATGAAAACTCTCAGAAGTGACGCCGACTTTAAAACGGCATGGATGTCGATGAAACCTGACGAACGCACCGCGGTATTGAAGGACTGCGGCGATACGACTCTTAACAAATCGCACGCCGAATTTTGCGCTATGGCAAAGAAGATGGGCGGCTAAGCAGCCTGCCTGACATCAGGCGTGCATCGACCGACCCGGCAGGCCTGCCGGGTCGCAGGTGAGCTGCGTTCTGCCCCAAATCTCAGTCCTTGGCGCGCTCGACATACGAGCCGTCGGCGGTCATCACCACGATGCGCGTGCCGGCGGAGATGTGCGGCGGCACGGCGGTGCGCACGCCGTTGGAGAGCACGGCGGGTTTATAGGAGGAAGACGCCGTCTGGCCCTTGGTGACCGGTTCGGTTTCCACCACCTCGAAGACGGCGCGCTGCGGCAGCGTCAGCGAAATTGGCACACCGTTGAACTGCGCGAGTTGCACGGCCATGCCTTCCTGCAGATAGGGCGCCATATCGCCGACCACGGCTTCGGAAGCCACGACCTGGTCGTAGCTTTCCGGGTTCATGAAATGAAAACCTTCGCCATCGGAATAGAGGAAGGTGTGCTCGCGTTCCTCGACATAGGCGCGCTCGACCATTTCGGTCGTGCGGTAGCGCTCCGAGATTTTCACTCCGTCGCCGATGCGGCGCATGTCGAGCTGGGTCACCGGCGTGCCCTTGCCAGGGTGGATGTTTTCGGCAAAGAGGATGACATAGAGCTTGCCGTCCTTATCGACGACGTTGCCTTTGCGTAAGGAACTGGCGATGACCTTGACCACGATATTCGATCCCGTTCGAGTTTTTCGGCCTGCAAGCGTCGATTTCCGCGAAGCGGCGACGGCGGCCATCGCGTGCGCCCTAGCGCATCTTGCGCCGAACCGCCAGCCTTCGCAGCGATTTTCCTGCCCGTGACAGCCGCTTCGCCCTGGTGGACGCCTGATATACACGCCGATCGCCGGCCGCGGCTGATGGCGCGCAATGCCATTGCCGCAGCACTTCGCGGCTGGTTCGCGGAGTGCGATTTTATCGAGGTGACGACCTCGGCGCTGCAGGTCTCGCCGGGCAACGAGGCGCATCTCGCCGCCTTCGCCACTGAGGCGATCGGGCCGGACGCATCGCGCCGGCCGCTCTATCTCCACACCTCGCCGGAATTCGCCTGCAAGAAGCTGCTTGCCGCCGGCGAGGAGCGAATCTTCAGCCTAGGTCCGGTCTGGCGCAACCGCGAGCACGGACCGCTGCATCACCCCGAGTTCACCATGCTCGAATGGTATCGCGTCGGCGAAACTTACGAGCGCCTGATGGACGACTGCGCCGAATTCCTGGCGCTCGCCGCGGAAAAGGCCGGCGCCAGGAGTTTCCGTTTTCGCGGCCGCGAGGCTGATCCGTTTGCCGAGCCGGAGCGGCTGAGCGTGGCGGATGCTTTCACGCGCCATGCCGGTATCGACCTGCTCGCGACCGTTTCAGTCGACGGCAGCACCGACCGCGACGCGCTTCACGGAGCGCTGGCCGGAGCCGGCCTGCGCACCGCGCCCGACGACAATTGGGCCGACCTGTTCAGCCGGGTGATGGTGGAAAAGATCGAGCCGGCACTGGGGCAGGGGCGCGCCACCATCCTTTACGGCTATCCGATCTCGGAGGCGGCGCTCGCCCAGCCGAGCGCCGAGGACCCGCGCGTCGCCGAGCGCTTCGAGCTCTATTGCTGCGGCGTCGAGCTCGCCAACGCCTTCGGCGAGCTTACCGATGCGGCCGAGCAGCGCCGCCGCTTCATCGCAGAGATGGACGAGAAGGAGCGCGTCTATGGCGAACGCTATCCGCTCGACGAGGATTTCCTCGCCGCTTTGGCCGTCATGCCGCAGGCCAGCGGCTCGGCCCTCGGCTTCGACCGGCTCGTGATGCTGGCGACGGGGGCAACGAAGATCGATGACGTAATCTGGGCGCCGGTGGCCGGCTGACGCTCTTCATGACGCTGCGGCAAAGCATCCCGCGTGAACCACAGCGATTGCCTTGAGATTGCCGCATCCGCCATTGCACAAGCGTCGGTGGAACAATAGATGGTGCGAATGCATCTGCATCCATGATGGTGCCCCATTGGCTTCTATGGATGGTGCCTAAGCATCCAAAGCCGGCGAGGTTCGCCTGACGGACTGCTTGAACAAACAGGAACAACCCTATGACCGATAAGCTCGACGCCGCGAAATTGACCGACCGCGTCGCGGCGCTCGTCGAGGCGGCCAAGCGCGCCGGCGCCGACGCCGCCGACGCGGTGGCGGTGCGCGGCCGCTCGACCGGCGTCTCGGTCCGGCTGGGCAAGGTCGAAGGCACCGAATCCTCGGAGAGCGAGGATGTCTCGCTGCGCGTCTTCGTTGGTCAGCGTGTGGCGAGCGTCTCGGCGACCGCCGCCTCCGATCCGAAGGCGCTCGCCGAACGCGCGGTGGCGATGGCAAAGGTCTCGCCGGAGGACCCATTCCAGGGCCTCGCCGACCCCGCGCTGCTTGCCCGCAATTTGCGCGATCTCGATCTTTTCGACCCGACCGAGGTGTCGGCAGATCAGTTGAAGGAAGCAGCCCTTGCCGCCGAAGCGGCGGCATTGGCCGTCAAAGGCGTCACCAATTCCTCGGGCAGCAGCGCCGGCGCCGGTTTGGGCGGTATGGTTCTGGCCACCTCGCATGGCTTTGTCGGCCAGTATGTCGCCTCGCGCTTCTCGCGTTCGACCAGCGTCATTGCGGGTGAGGGAACCGCGATGGAGCGTGACTACGAGTTTTCGTCGCGCCAGCATTTCGCCGACCTCGACGCGCCGGAAGACATCGGCCGCAAGGCCGGCGAACGCGCGGTGCGTCGTCTCGGCGCCCGCAAGGCCGCAACCGGCCCGGTCGACGTGGTGTTCGATCCGCGCGTGGCGCGCGGCATAGCCGGCCATCTCGCCGGCGCCATCAACGGCGCGGCGGTCGCCCGCAAGACCAGCTTCCTGCGCGACATGATGGGCAGAGAGGTGGCTTCGGCCGCGATCACCGTCACCGACGAGCCTTTGCGACGGCGCGGCCAAGCCTCGCGCCCCTTCGACGGCGAAGGGGTCGAAGGCGAGAAACTGCTGATGGTCGACAAGGGCGTCTTGAACCACTGGTTCCTGTCGACCTCGGCCGCGCGCGAGCTCGGCCTCGTCACCAATGGGCGCGGCTCGCGCAGCGGCTCGTCGGTCTCGCCGTCCTCGACCAACCTTGCCATCGAGCCCGGCGAGCGTTCGCCGGAAGACCTCATCGCGTCGCTGAAACGCGGCTTCTATGTCACCGAGGTCTTCGGCCAGGGCGTCGACATGGTGACCGGTGAATACAGCCGCGGCGCCTCCGGCTACTGGATCGAGAACGGCGCGCTGGCCTATCCGGTGGCCGAGGTGACGATCGCCTCGAACCTGAAGACCATGTTCCTCAACATGGTGCCGGCGAACGACCTCGACCGCAATTTCGGCACGGCGGCGCCGACCCTCCTGATCGAAGGGATGACCCTTGCCGGCGCTTGACCAATTGACATCGAGCGCCGCCGGCGACGATCTCGCTTTGCTGCGCGAGGCCGCCCGCGAGGCGGGCGCCATCGCTATGCGCTATTTCGGCAACAATCCGCAGGTGTGGATGAAGGGAGGCACCTCGCCGGTCAGCGAGGCCGATCATGCGGCGGACGCCTATCTGCGCGAGACCTTGCTCAGGGCGCGTCCCGACTACGGCTGGCTGTCGGAAGAGACCGCCGACGACCATGCGAGGCTGTCAGCGCGCCGCACCTTCGTCGTCGACCCGATCGACGGCACGCGCGGCTTTCTCGATGGCCTGCATTCCTGGTGCGTCAGCGTCGCCGTGGTCGAGGACGGGCGCTCGCTCGCCGGCGTGCTCGAATGCCCGGCCAAGGGCGAGACTTATTGGGCGCTGCCGGGCGAGGGCGCCTATCTCAACGACAAGCGCATCCATGTGCGTCCGCTGGGCGAAAGCGTCGATATCGGCGGACCCAAGCCGCTGGTCGATCTGATGCCGCAAGCCTGGCGGGACAGGCTGCGGCGGACCGCCTACATTCCCTCGCTTGCCTACCGGCTGGCGATGATCGCCGCCGGCAAGCTCGACGCGACCTTCGTCAAGCCGAACGCGCATGACTGGGACATCGCCGCCGCCGATCTGATCCTCACCGAGGCTGGCGGCGCACTGCTTGATCGCACCGGCAAGCCGCCGCGCTACGCCGGCGAGGTAATCAACCACGGCGCGCTCGCCGCAGGCAGCGGCGAACTGCTTGGCGTGCTCGCCGGCCTCATTGCCAGTATTGACCAGGGGTGAGTCGGCCCGCAGTTCCAAAATCGGCCGCTTTGGGCTAAACGTTTCACAAAACTCATGAATCTGCGAAGGATCGGCATGGCCGTGGAAGACGGAAAGAAACAGCTTTTGCACCTCGTGTTTGGCGGTGAGCTGAAAAAGCTGGGTGGAACCGAGTTTCGTGACCTGGACGCGCTCGACATCGTCGGAATCTATCCCGACTATCAATCGGCGCACGCCGCTTGGAAGGCGAAGGCGCAGGCCAGTGTCGACAATGCCCACATGCGTTATTTCGTTGTTCATCTGCACCGTTTGCTCGATCCAGAATCAAAGGCCGGCGGTTGACGTCGATGGAGCATGAAGCGGTGAACGGGGCGACCGGGCGGCGCGCCGCCAGGCGCGGCGGAACGCGCACGTTATGGCGGCGCATCCGCGAGCCTTTGGCGCAGTCGAGTTTCGTCAAGAACTTCATCGCCAGCCTGTTCGCCTGGTTCCTGCGCCTGATTCGGCTTACCAGCCCGCTGGTCGATGGCTCGACCCAGGTTGCCGGCGGCGCCTATGCGCATCTCGAGCCCGGCATCATCGCGCTCTGGCACGGTCAGCATCTTCTCACCCCTGCCTATTATCCCAAGGGCCGGAAGCTGGTCGCCATGGTCTCGCGCAGCGCCGATGCCGAGCTTCAGGCGCAGATGCTCGAGAAGTTCGGCATCGAGGCGGTGCGCGGCTCCGGCGGCCGCGACAGTTCGAGGCATCTCGACAAAGGCGGCGCCAAAGCCTTGATCGCACTAAAGAAATCCCTCGTGATCGGCAAGAACGTCGCCATGATCGCCGACATTCCGAACGGCACGCCGCGCGATGCCGGGCTCGGCATCGTCCTTCTGGCAAAGCTTTCCGGCCGGCCGATCCTGCCCTCGGCCATCGCCACCAGCCGCCGCAAGGTGCTGGAGAAGAGCTGGGACAAGACCACCATCAACCTTCCTTTCGGCCGCTCGGCGGTCATCGTGGGCCCGCCTGTCTTCGTGCCGGCCGATGCCGACGAAGCCGAGATGGAGCGCAAGCGCCAGGAGGTAACCGTCTCGCTGAACGCCGCGACGGCCGAGGCCTATCGCCTCGTGGATGGCGGCAAATGAGCGAGCGTTGGGCACGCGTGGCCCTGACGGCCTACCGCTATGCGGGGGCGGTCGCCTATCCGCTGATCGGACCCTATGTCGCCTGGCGCGCCTCGCGCGGCAAGGAGGATCGCGCCCGCCGGCGCGAGCGCTACGGCGTTGCCGGCCGTCCGCGGCCGGAAGGGCCGGTGATCTGGATCCATGCGGCGAGCGTCGGCGAGACGATCGCGGTGGTGCCGCTGGTCGAGAGCATCCTCGACTATGGCGTCAACATCGTTCTGACCACCGGCACGGTGACATCGGCCAAGGTCGCCGAAGAGCGCCTCGGCAGCCGCATCATCCACCAATATGTGCCGCTCGATCTCAAGCCGGCGGTAAGTCGTTTCCTCGACCACTGGCGGCCGGAACTGGCGATCATCGCCGAATCGGAGATCTGGCCGATGACCATCCTGGAACTTGGCGCGCGCAACGTGCCGCAGGTTCTGGTCAACGGCCGGCTGTCGGACCGTTCCTTCATGTCTTGGAAGAAGCGCGCCAGTGTTGCCGAGGCGCTGTTCGAAAACCTTGCCCATGTCATCGCCCAATCGGATGTCGACGGCGAGCGGTTCCGCGCGCTCGGCGCCCGGCCGGTCACCGTATCCGGCAACCTCAAGGTCGACACCAACCCGCCGCCGGCCGACGAGCGGGCCTTGGCCACCTTGCAGCGCCAGGTCGGAGAGCGCCCGACCTGGGCGGCGATCTCGACCCATGATGGCGAGGAGGTCGTCGCCGCCGAGGTCCATGCCAGCCTGCACAGGCGCCATCATGGGCTCTTGACCATCGTCGTGCCGCGCCACCCCGACCGCGCCGACGCGCTTGCCGCGCAGATTTCCGGCATGGGCCTTTCGGTGGCAAGGCGCAGCAAGGGCGACCGCATCTCGCCCGATACCGATATCCTTCTGGGCGACACGATCGGCGAAATGGGTCTTTACCTGAGGCTAACCGAGATCGCTTTCGTCGGCCGCTCGCTGACTTCGGAAGGCGGCCAGAACCCGCTCGAGCCGGCAATGCTCGAAACCGCCGTGCTGGCCGGCCGCAACGTGCAGAATTTCCGCGAGGCCTATCAGCGCCTGCTCGACAGCGGCGGCGCCAAGCTGGTTCGCGACCGCGACATGCTGACCGGCGCCGTCAACTTCCTTTTGACCAACGAGGCGGCGCGCCACGAAATGATGGCGGCGGGTGCTGCCACCGTCGACGAAATGCGCGGCGCGCTCGCCCGCACGCTGAAATCGCTGGAGCCCTATATCCAGCCCCTGGTCGTCAAGGCGCGCCTGAAAGGCGCTAACGGGCGCTAGCGCATGACGCTAAAAATCGTGGGACAGCTGCGATGACCAGCGAAGCGCCGCCCTTCTGGTGGGAAAAGCCGGACTGGCGCGTGCTTGCGCTGTCGCCGGCATCGGCGGTCTATGGACTGGTCGCCGGCCGGCGCATGCGCCATGCTCCGCGCGAGAAGGTCGCGGCACCCGTGCTGTGCGTCGGCAATCTCACCGTCGGCGGCAGCGGCAAGACGCCGGCCGCCATCGCCTTGGCCAAGCAGGCCAAGCGCATGCAGCTCACGCCAGGCTTCCTGTCGCGCGGCCATGGCGGCTCGTTCGCCAAGCCGCATGTCGTCGACGCGCATCACGACGCCGCCAAGCATGTCGGCGACGAGCCGCTGCTTCTGGCCGAACATGCCCCGGTTGCGGTGGCGGCGAACCGTGCTGCCGGCGCGAAGCTGCTCATCGAGCAACATGGCTGCGACTTTCTGATCATGGATGACGGGTTCCAGTCGGCGCGCATCCATATCGACTATGCGCTGGTGGTGGTCGACGCCCGCTTCGGCATCGGCAATGGCCGCGTCATCCCGGGCGGGCCGCTCCGCGCCAAGGTCGTCGACCAGCTCGTGTTCACCAGCGGCTTGCTGAAGATGGGCGAGGGGGCCGCCGCCGACGGCGTCGTGCGCCAGGCGGCGCGCGCCGGACGGCCGATCTTCTTGGCGCATGTCGAGCCGGCGGATCCGTCGCGCTTCGCCGGCGGCCGCTTCCTTGCCTTCGCTGGCATCGGCCATCCGGAGAAATTCTTCGACACGGTGCGCGACACGGGCGGCGAGGTGGTTCAGTCCCGCGCCTTTCCGGACCACCATTTCTACGCCCAGGACGAGCTAGCCGATCTCTTGACGCTTGCCCGGCAGGAGGGGCTGCGGCTCGTCACCACGGCCAAGGACGCAGCACGGCTGCGCCATGGCGAGACGCCCGCCGGTTTCCTCGATCAACTGGACGTGCTCGATATCGAGGCCGTGTTCGAGCTCGATCATGTGCCCGAACGCATCATAGACGAGACGCTCGACGCCTGGCGCCAGCGCAAGATGCGGGGCTGAGCTTCGGGACCCGGTCGGCGCTGACGGGCGAAGGCGTGTCACGGAAGCCGATGCAACGGTTTTCCGCGAACCGAAATTATCCCCGCTTGCGCAATTCCGGGTGTATCTCGATCTCGCGGGCAAGCGAGACCGCAGCGTTCACATAGGGCTCCTGCCGCGCGACGCTCCAATATTTGAGTTCGTCGAGGGGAATGTTCTCGCCCGTCACCGCGCAGCGCACGAAAGAGCCGGGACTGGTGACCTGAAAGTCGCCGTCGAGATAGCGGATCCGGGCTTCCCTGCCGCCCGGGCCTTCGAAACGGTTCATCATGAAAGGACGCTTGCGTTCATCGGGGTTTCAATCGCCACAAATCGCAAGCAACGTCAAGCTTGACGCAATGCTCATCCGGTATGGCTGAACTGCAAAATGGTTTCCGGAAGCCGGCATGGACATCACCTCGACCCGTTTGAACGCGCTGATCGGTGAAGCGCTCGCCCCGCAGCCGGTGCCGTCGCCCAAGGCCGATCCTGCGGTGGCGGCTTTGATCAAGACGCTGGTCCAGCCGCAGGCGCCCTCGACGGGGCAGGCGGCGCAAATCGCGGCCCAGTCGCTGCAAAGCACGCAGCCGCGCCCCGCCGTCCAGGCGTCGCAACGCCTGTCGTCCGCAGAGGTCGAGGATGCTTACCGCGCCGTCATGGAGCCGGATGCCGCCACCGACGATGCGCCGGCAAGGTCCGCGACGGGCAGGGCGGCGACGGATACCGATCAGGCTCCGCGCGGCTTCGCCTCACCGCAGGCAGCGATTGCCGACAATACGCCCAGGGCGTCGGTTGCGCCGGCATTGTCCACATTTTCGCCGCCCGCCGCTTCCGCCGCAGTGCTGGTCGCGGCGAACGCCAATGCGCCGCAGCCTCGCGGTGCCGCGGTCCGTCCGGCTGGTCATGCGCCGCGCTCGGATGCTGCTGCGGTATCGCTCTGGACGATATCGGCCGTCACGGCCATCGTCTCGGCGGTGACCGCGACGATCATGGTGCTGTTGCTTCGCTAGACGTCGTCCTGCAGGAAAGCTTCGAGCTTTTCCGGAGCAAGCCCTGCCTGCTCGGCAATGCGCCTGGCAAGGTCAGCCGCGGCCGCGCGCGGCCGGCCGACCGGACGGTCCATCCAATAGGATACCGGATTGAGCACAACGCGCCCATCGACGCCAACGATACGGCCGGATTGAAGCTGGTCCGCCGTCAGCGGCGGCCGCGCCAGCGCGATGCCCAGCCCGTGCGCCGCCGCGTCCAGCACCAGATTATAGTCCTCGAAACGCCTGTCCTGCGGACGGGGACGGTAATCGACGTCTTGCGCGGCAAACCATGCGCGCCATGCGGACGCGTCGGAATCGTTGATCAGCGGGAATTTGAGCAGCCGCGCAGGATCGCCTCGCCCTATCTCCTTCGCCAACTCGGGCGAGGCGATCGGGAAAATATACTCCTCGAACAGCTGCACCGAGACCCGGCCGGGGATGCGGCCGCGCCCGCAGCGCACCGAAAGGTCTATGCCTTCGTCGGCAAGGTCGGCCTGGCGGTTGTCGACGTCGAGCACGATGCGCAGCTTGGTCGGATGGTTCTCGAGCGCCGCCATGCGCGGCATCAGCCAAAGCCCGCTGACCGACGGGATGGAGGCCAGCCGCACCACCGCGGTGCCGCGCGGCTCGACCCAGCGGTCGGAGTTGAACGAGATCAGCGCAAAGGCCTCGGCGGTCCGCAAATGCAGGCGGTTGCCCTCGATCGTCAACGTAACGCCGCGGGCATTGCGTTCGAACACCTTCAAGCCCAGCCAGTCCTCCAGCTTGGCGATCTGGCGGCTCACCGCGCCATGGGTGACGTTGAGTTTTTCGGCCGCCGCGGAAAAGCTCCCAGTCCGCGCCGCGGCGTCAAAAGCGCGCAACGTCTCAAGCGGCAGTATCTGGTCTGAGCTGTGATCCATGCTCACAGCTGACCCTTGAATTGGTCGTTTGTCAATTGGCCGGCAATGGCGTTTTCTGGATTCATGACACAGAAAGACGAGGTTACGGCAATGAGCGCTTACACCGGCACGTTGAATGAGACACAGCGCATGGACACGACCGCTGCGGTAGCGGTGACGTTGACGGTCATCGGCCGGGCCTCGGCCTTCCCGGCGATCCGCGCCGGCCTCGCCGCCTTCCAGCCGCTGGAACTCGGCGCGCTGCGCTTTGCCATCGCGGCGGTTCCGGCCGCCATATTTCTCGCGGTGAAGCGTCCGGCGCTGCCCAGGATCGACGAGCTGTGGCGCTTTGCCTTCGGCGGCGCCATCTTCGTCGCGCTCTACACCGCCATGCTCAATTTCGGCGAGCTTACCGTCTCGGCGGGTGCGGCTGGCTTCATCATCAATGTCAGCCCGATCTTCACGGCCATCATGGCCATGGCCCTGCTCGGCGAGCACTTCTCGGGGCTTGCCTGGCTGGGCACGGTCATTTCCTTCGCCGGCATCGGCATCATCGCGGTCGCCGACGGGCACGGCCTGCATTTCAACGTCGGCGCGCTGCTGGTGCTGGGCTCAGCACTTTGTTCCGCCGTCAACACCATCGTCCAGAAGCCGCTCTTTGCCCGCCATCATCCGCTGACGATCTCCGCTTCCAATATGGTGCTCGGCGCGCTCTGCCTGTCGCCCTTCCTGCCTGAAGCGTTTTCGCAGGCGGCGGTCGCCGACGCTGCCGGCCTTGGCGCCGTCGTCTATCTCGGCATCGTGCCTTCGCTGATCGCCTATGCCGCCTGGGCGACCGCGCTGTCGCGCTTGCCCGCCGCGCGCGCCTCGAACTTCCTCTACCTTGTCTCGCCGACATCCGCGCTGATCGGCTTCTTCTGGCTGGGCGAAGTGCCCTCGCTGCTCGGCATGCTCGGCGGCGCGCTGGCGTTGGGTGGCGTCATAGTGGTGAATTTGAAGCGGTAAATCGGATGGTTGAAGTCGTTTCCTGACTCAAGAAAAGAGCCGCTTCGAGCGGCTCTTTTCTTGCCCCCTCATCCGGCCGCTACGCGGCCACCTTCTCCCGGACGGGGAGAAGAGATTGGCGCCGACGCTGAAGGTCTCCTCTCCCCACCGGGGAGAGGTCAGCCGAGCGAAGCGGAGGCTGGGTGAGGGGCTTTGGGGCTTACCGCCGCCCGAACAGCCTTTCAATGTCGGCGAGTTTCAGCTCGATATAGGTCGGCCGGCCATGGTTGCAGGTGCCGGAACCGGGCGTCGCCTCCATCTGGCGCAGCAGCGCGTTCATCTCCTCGGCCTTGAGCAACCGGCCCGAGCGGACGGAACCGTGACAGGCCATGGTCGCGGCGATCTTGTCGAGCCGCTCCTTCAGCGTCTCGACGGTGTCGTTGTCGGCGATCTCGTCGGCGAGGTCGCGCACCAGTTGCTGCACATTGGTTTCGCCAAGCATCGACGGCGTTTCGCGCACCGCCACCGCGCCGGGGCCGAAGCGTTCGAGGCCGAGGCCGAATTTGGCGAGCGTGTCGGAATGCATGGCCAGCCGCTCCGCGTCCTCTTCCGGCAGGTCGACGATCTCAGGCAGAAGCAGCATCTGCGACGGCACGGCGCGCGAATGCAGCGCATTTTTCAACGCCTCATAGACCAGCCGCTCATGCGCGGCATGCTGGTCGACGATGACGAGCGAGTCCCTGGTCTGGGCGACGATATAGTTCTCATGCACCTGCGCGCGCGCCGCGCCAAGCACCATGCCGAGCAGCGCCTCGGCCGGCTCGGCCGTGCCGGCCCGCGCGTCGGCGCTGGCGAGCGGGCCGGTGTCGAAGGCGGCCTGTTCGTTCTCAGCAAAGCCGCTGCGTTGATGCTTCGCCCCGCCATAGCCCATATCGAGCGGCCGCTGCGCCGAACGCAACGGATCGAAGCCGACGGAGCCGGAAGCGTGATAGGCGGCTTCGTAGCTGCGGTGGCCGTTGGTCGGCCCGGGATGCGAATAAGGTGCGACGCCCGGCCTGAACGCCGCCATCATGCCGGTGGCGCCTGTCGTTGCCGCGCGGATGCCCGCTCCGGCCAGCGCCTCGCGGATGGCGCCGACGATCAAGCCGCGCACCAGGCCCGGATCGCGGAAGCGCACATCGGCCTTGGCGGGGTGGACGTTGACGTCGACGGTCGCAGGATCGAGCGACAGGAAGAGCACCGTCACCGCGTGGCGGTCGCGCGGCAGCACATCGGCGAAGGCGCCGCGGATCGCGCCGGCGATCAACTTGTCGCGCACCGGCCGTCCATTGACATAGGCATATTGCTGAAGCGCATTGGCGCGCGTGTAGGACGGGATCGAGACATGGCCGGCAAGTTGGACGCCGTCGCGCATGGCATCGATGGCGATGGCATTGTCGGGAAAATCCTTGCCCATCACCTGCGCGACGCGGGCAAGCCGGCCCTCGGGGGTGTTGCTGGTTGCCGGCAGTTCCAGCGTCGAGCGGTCGGCGCCAGCAAGCGTGAAACGGACAGTGGGAAAGGCGATGGCGATGCGTTTCACCACGTCGCTGGTGGCCGAGTTCTCGGCCCGCTCGCCCTTCATGAATTTGAGCCTGGCCGGCGTGGCGAAAAAGAGGTCGC
The DNA here is from genome assembly GCF_006439355.1 of Mesorhizobium sp. B4-1-3. Lineage (GTDB taxonomy): Bacteria > Pseudomonadota > Alphaproteobacteria > Rhizobiales > Rhizobiaceae > Mesorhizobium. The sequence goes on along the minus strand of NZ_VFTG01000007.1, from coordinate 77,459 downwards.
GCACCTCGACCGTGGTGCCTCGATTCGCCGCCGCCGGCTTCACCGCCGAGACCCGGCCGCCATCGATGCCGATCTCCGCCGCGCTGTCGCCGCCTGCCGTGCGCGAGCGGATCGAGAGCCGCGCGACGGAACCGATCGAGGGCAGTGCCTCGCCGCGGAAGCCGAGCGAGCGGATATCGTGGATGTCGTCGGAGAGCTTGGAGGTGCAATGCCGCGCGACCGCCAGCGCCAGTTCTCGTTCGGGAATGCCCGAACCGTCATCGGTGACGCGGATGAGGTTCAGCCCGCCGCCGGCGGTGACGATCTCCACGCGCGAAGCGCCGGCGTCGAGCGCATTCTCGACCAACTCCTTCACCACGCTCGCCGGACGCTCGATGACTTCGCCCGCGGCGATCTGGTTGATCATCGTTTCGGAAAGCTGGCGGATGGGCATGCGGCGATTATAGGCGGATTCGAACGGCGTGGGGGAGGGGCAGGATGAGGTTGGCAACAGTTAACGCCGCGATCCTTCGCGCCCCCGCTGCCCCGCCAGCGTTGCCTGCATCGCGGAACGAGTGAAACCTAGAGCAATTCCAGGAAGTGTGAGCGGTTTTCCGTCCGGAATTGCGTCAATCAAAGAATAGGGCGTTTCGCCTTTCAAAGAATAGGGCGTTTCGCCTTTCCGTGAAACGGTGAAACGCACTAGGCCTGCGCCACCAGCCAGTCCCTCACCCTGCGCGCGTTGTCGCTGAGGTCGCGGTTCTTCGGCCAGATGACGTGGAAGCCGATGCCGGTCCGCATGACATGATCGGTCACCGGCACCAGCAGGCCCGATGCCACCAGACGCTCCACCAGATGCCGCCATCCGAGCGAGATGCCTTGTCCCTCCATCACCGCCTGGATCACCAGTGCATAGTCGTTGATGCGCAGGCCGCGCTCCGCATTGCGCAGACTGGTTCCGGCCGACGCGAACCATTCGTCCCAGTTCGGCGCCTCGCGATAGGGCTCCTCCAGATGGATCAGCCGATGCGTCGCCAATTCCTCGACTGTCCTCGGCATGCCGAATTTGGCGAGATAGCTTGGCCCCGCGACCGGGAAGATCTCTTCCTCGGAGAGCGACAGCGAGTGATAGTCCGGCCAGTCGCGCGGCACGCCGCCACGCACACCGAGCGGAATCCCCTCGGCGATGATGTCGAGGTCGCGATCGGCGGTCTGGATGCGCAGGTCGACGCCCGGCAGTTCGTCGCGGAACTGCTGCAGGCGCGGCATCATCCAGAACGAGCCGAAAGCGGTCGAGGCGGCCAAGGTCACATGCCCTCCCGTGGCCTGCAGGCGAAGGTCCTCCGCCGATTTGCGGATATGCGACAGGCCGAGCGAGACGTCGGCATGGAAGCGCTCGCCGGCCTCCGTCAGAAGCACCTGCCGGTGGCGCCGCTGGAACAGCTTGGCGCCGAGCTGTTCCTCCAGGCCGCGCACGGCATAGGAAACGGCGGCCTGCGTCATGCCGAGCTCGCGCCCGGCGGCGGTGAAGCTCGACAGCCGGCCGGCGGCTTCGAAAACGATGAGGCTGCCGGCGGAGGGCAGGAGATGGCGCAGGCTTCGCATAAGGTGAGCTTATACAAGAGATCAGGATTTTCCAGCGTCACATCCATATTTCGTATCGCTAACTTGGTTGGGCGGGAAGAAGGAGCCTCCATGAACGCACCGGCCGTTGAATTGACCGAACCGACCCACCGCCGCGGCGGCGGCCGCCTTGGCCGCAAGGCGCTGAGAAGCGCGCCGGTCGCGTCCTTCCCGACCCTGGTGCGCAACATTCCCGCCTACGAGATCGTGCCGGACGAGGCGGTGGAGCTGATCCACGAGGAATCGCTCAAGATCCTCGAGGAAGTGGGTTGCGAATTCCGCGACGACGGGGCGATCGAGCTCTGGAAGGCCGCGGGCGCCGATGTCCGGCAAACGCGTGTCCGCATCGACCGCGCGCTGTTGATGGAGCTGGTCTCGAAGGTTCCGGCCGAGTTCACGCTCCATGCGCGCAATCCCGAGCGCACCGTGCGCGTCGGCGGCAAGAACTCCATCTTCGTGCCGATGTATGGCGCGCCCTATGTCCGCGATCTCGACAACAGGCGCCGCTACGGCACGCTGGCCGACCTCAACAATTTCCACAAGATGGCCTACATGGCGCCGGCGCTGCATTCCTCGAGCTCGGTCATTTGCGAGCCGATGGAAATCGCGGTGCCGAAGCGGCATCTCCACATCATCCACTCGGCGCTGAAGCATTCCGACAAGCCGTTCATGGGCATCGTGACGTCCAAGGAGCGGGCCGAGGACACGATGGCGATGGCCGCAATCGTCTTTGGCGAGGCGTTCGTGCGCGACAACCCGGTGCTGGTTGCGATCACCAACTGCAATTCGCCGCTGGTGTGGGATGCCACGATGATCGACGCCATGCGGGTCTATGCCAGCCACAACCAACCGCTGATCCTGGCGCCTTTCGCGCTGTGCGGCGCCTCGACCTCGGCCTCCGCCGTCGGTGCGGTGGCGCAGGTCAACGCCGAGGCGCTTGCCGGCGTGGCTTTGACCCAGCTCATCCGGCCCGGCTCGCCGCAGCTCTACGGCCAGTTCATGGTGACCGTCGACATGAAGACCGGCGCGCCGATGGGCGGCACGCCGGAAGCGGCGCAGATGATGTATCTGATGGGCGCGCTGGCCAGGAAATATAAGCTGCCGTGGCGCACCTCCGGCTTCCATGTCGGCTCAAAGCTCAACGACGCGCAGGCCGGCTATGAGGCGAACATGCTGATGCATGCCGCGATCCTGTCCGGCGCCAACTACATCTGGCATTCCGCCGGCTGGCTGGAGGCGGGGCTGACTTGCGGCTATTCGAAATTCGCCACCGACTGCGAGCAACTGGTGGGCTGGTACAAATATGCCGGCGGCGTGTCCTTCGACGATTTCAAGGACGCGATGGCGGCGATCCGCGAGGTCGGCCCGCAAGGGCATTTCCTCGGCACGCAGCATACGCTCGAGCATTTCGAGAGCGCCTTCTTCATGCCCAACATCATGGATTTCAATTCCTTCGAGCAGTGGAGCGCCGAAGGCGCGAAGGACCACGACACGCGCGGCCTCGAAAAGGCGCGCAACATGCTCGCCGACTACCAGGAGCCGAAGCTCGACGAAGGCATCGCCGAAGGTCTCAAGGATTTGATCGCGCGGCGTGAGGAAAAGCTGCCGGACAGCATTAGTTGATGGATTGCCGCGTCGGAGCATGATCCCGAAAAGTGGGAACCGGTTTTCGGAAAAGATCATCCTCTAGCAAGAGTTAGACCAACCGGGCGAAGACCCGAAGAAACCAATGGGAGAAAGAGAATGACACTGTTCAGAAGCAATGGCGACCGGGTCCCGGCCGCTATCGAAGCGATGGCCGAGGAGGCGCGCGCAGGGCGCGTCGACCGGCGCGAATTCCTGGCGCTGGCAAGCGCCTTCGGCGCGTCGACCGCCTTCGCCTACGGCATGCTCGGCCTTGCCGCGCCGACCAAGGCGCTCGCCGACGAGCCCAAGAAGGGCGGAACGCTGCATGTCGCAATGTCGGTCAAGGCGCAGAAGGACCCGCGCACCTATGACTGGACGGAGATGGCGAATGTGACCCGCACCTGGCTGGAGCCGCTGGTGCGCTACACGCACCAGTTCACCTTCGAGCCGGTGCTGCTCGAAAGCTGGGACGTCAATGACGACGCCACCGAATACACGTTGCATCTGCGCAAGGGCGTCACCTGGAACAATGGCGATGCCTTCAACGCCGATGACGTGGTCGCTAACCTGAACCGCTGGTGCGAGAAGGGGGCTTCCGGCAACTCGATGGCCGCTCGCGTCGGCGCGCTGATCGACACCAAGACAGGCAAGGCCAAGGACGGCGCGATCACCAAGGTCGATGACCACACGGTCAAGCTGAAGCTCAATGAACCCGACATCGCCATCATCCCGGGCTTCACCGACTATCCGGCGCTGGTCGTGCATCGCGACTTCGACAAGGACGGCGCCGATCCGATCAAGAAGCCGATCGGAACGGGGGCCTTCGAGCTGGTGTCCTACGCGGTGGGTCAGAAGGCGGTCGTCAAGCGCCGCGAGAACGGCAAATGGTGGGGCGGCGAGGCGCCGCTCGACGGCGTCGAGTTCATCGACTACGGCACGGACTTCAACGCCACGCTGAATGCCTTCGATTCCGGCGAGATCGACCTCGATTTCGAAACGCCGGCCGACTTCATCGATCCGCTCGACAAGATGGGTCTGGTGAAATCGGAGGTCGCGACCGCTACCACGCTCGTTGCCCGCACGAACGTCACCCATAAGCCCTATGACGACAAGCGGGTGCGCAACGCGCTGCAGATGGCGGTCGACAACAACCAGGTGATGCAGCTCGGCTATAATGGCCGCGGCACGGTCGGCGAGAACCATCACGTCGCCCCGATCCATCCCGAATACTATCCGCTGCCCAAGAAGGAGCGCGATGCCGCCGGCGCCAAGAAGCTGATGGCGGAGGCCGGCCAGACCGACTTCGAACATGAGCTGATCACGGTCGAGGACGAATGGCAGAAGAATACCGGCGACGCCATCGCCGGCCAGTTGCGCGATGCCGGCATCAAGGTGAAGCGCACGGTGCTGCCTGGCTCGACCTTCTGGAACGATTGGACGAAATATCCCTATTCCATGACCATCTGGTACATGCGCCCGCTGGGCGTCCAGGTGCTGGCGCTTGGCTACCGCACCGGCGAGGCCTGGAATGAGACCGCTTACTCCAACCCGGAGTTCGACGCCAAGCTCAGGGAGGCGCTGTCGCAGATCGACGTCGCCAAGCGCAAGGAGGTGATGAAGGACGTCGAGGCGATCCTGCAGGACTCCGGCGTCATCATCCAGCCCTTCTGGCAGAAGCTCTACTGCCACATGAACAAGAAGGTGAAGAATTACTCGATGCACCAGACCTACGAGATGGACTTCCAGAACGTCTGGCTGGATGCCTGAGCGCGGCTGGACTTCATGAGCCGCAAAAAAGGCGATATGCAGGATGCGTGGCGGCGGGCTTGCCGCCACGCACCGAACTCCGGAGATCCTGCATGAAGCCGATAGTGCTTGCCGCTGTTTTCTCGATTGCCTTGCCCGGCGCCGCGTTTGCCGGGCCGGCGTCCAACGCCGTGAAGTTCTTCTATGTGCCGGCGGTGAAGTTCGAGGCGGACGCCAAATACCGTGACCGTTTCACCGAGCCGGTCACCAAGCTGTTCGAGGCCAACGACAAGGCGCAGAAGGAGAAACCCGACGAGGTGTCCTGCATCGACTTCGACCCGGGCCTCGACGCCCAGGATTTCGACCAGAAGACCTTGTCGAAGACGCTGAAGCTGACCGAGGCCGTCACTGGCGACACCGCCGAGGTGACGGCAAGCTTCAATCTTTTCCCGGAAGGCGATGACTCCAAACGCGAAATGGTGTGGTCGCTGAAGAAAGTGGACGGCAAGTGGAAGATCGCCGACATCACCTCCAAGACCAGCGACTGGAAGCTCAGCGCGCTGGGATGCGGCGCCTCGACGGAGTGATGCCGTGCTTCGCCGTTCTGTCCTCGCGCTGGCGAGCTTGTCTATGCTGGCCCCGGGGCTGAGTGGCGGCGCCTTTGCGCAGGGGCTCTTCGGCGCGCCGCCGCCAAAAGCCTCGTCCGGCGACAATAGCGCGCCGCCTGCGGTCGACACGCCGCCGCCTGCCGCCACTGCCCCGGAAAGCAAGCCGGCCGAACCGGCGCCTGTCGCCCCTGTTCTGCCCGGGTCGCCTACGGCGGTGGTGAAGCCCTTCTACGAGCATCTTGGGCTGGAGCTCGATCCCGCTCAGCGCAAGAACTTCGTCGATCCGGCGAAGACCGTTCTCGACAAGAGCGATGCGCTACGCGCCTCGGGGCAGGGCGAATGCCTCGACCCCCACATGGCCCTCGACAATGCCGACTATGACAAGCTCGCCATCGACCGGAGTCTGCGCACCATCGAGGCGGTTAATGGCGACGAGGCCAAGGTAGTCGTCGCCTTCGTCGTCGAGGGCCACCAGCACCGGCTCGAATGGAAGCTGAAGAAGGTCGGCGACGACTGGAAGGTGTCCGACCTCCTGTCGGTCACCGGCGAATGGGCGCTCAGCCAATATCAGTGCGAATGAAAGTGACTAAAGATCAGCGTCGGCGATCCTTCGCGCCCCCCTCTGGCCTGCCGGCCATCTCCCCCACTTGGGGGGAGATCAAATGTCACGCCGGCTTTCGCCAATCTTCGACGTTGCAGGATAAACGGGCCGCCGAAGCTGCCAATCTCCCCTCTTGTGGGGGAGATGTCCGGCAAGACAGATGGGGGCGCTGTCCCGCCGGCCTTTCGCAACAAATTTCAACCGCGTCCGCGATAGGGTGCAACGCCGGTGTCGGGCAGCCAGGCGTCCTTTGGCGGCGCGCCGGTCTGCCAGAAGACGTCGATCGGGATGCCGCCGCGCGGGAACCAGTAGCCGCCGACACGCAGCCAGAGCGGTTTCGTGGCCTCCACGATGCGGCGGCCTATCATCACCGTGCATTCCTCATGGAAGCCGCCGTGGTTGCGAAACGATGTCATGAACAGTTTCAGCGACTTCGATTCCACCAGCGTCATGTCGGGCGCGTAGTCGATGACGATGTGGGCGAAGTCCGGCTGGCCGGTGACCGGGCACAGCGAGGTGAATTCGGGGCAGGTGAAGCGCACGATCGCCGGCGGGCCGTCGCCGCGCTGGAACGGCACGGTCTCCAGGACCGCCTGTTCGGGGCTCTGTGGCGTCTCGACGTGCTTGCCGAGCTGGGTGAGGTTCTTGGCGTCGGTCATGGGCGGCTCCTTGCTCCCAGCCGCTGGAAGCGCAGTTCAACGGCGGCGGGCGCGAAAACGAAGGTTGAAAGAGGCGTTGAGGTCCTCTCGGACGCAGCGCGTTTGACCGCTCATTAGCATCGGACCGAAAAGTGCGCAGCGGTTTTCGGATGAATCCGATGCGTGAAATGGAAGCGGGAGCGCTCGCTCCCGCACAATTTGAAACGGCAGGAAGACAATGACCAGCAACGACCCGCTTCTCCAACCTTACCAGCTCAAGCACCTGACGCTGAAGAACCGGGTGATGTCGACCAGCCATGAACCGGCCTATTCCGAGGACGGCATGCCGAAGGAGCGCTACCGGCTCTACCATGCCGAGAAGGCCAAGGGCGGCATGGCGCTGACCATGACCGCGGGTTCGGCCATCGTCTCGCGCGACAGCCCGGCCGCCTTCGGCAATCTACACCTCTATGACGACCGCATCGTGCCGTGGCTCGCCGAACTGGCGGATTCTTGCCACGAGCACGACTGCAAGGTGATGATCCAGATCACCCATCTCGGCCGTCGCACCGGCTGGAACAAGGCCGACTGGCTGCCGGTGCTTTCGGCCTCGCCGGTGCGTGAGCCGGCGCATCGCGCCTTTCCGAAAACCATCGAGGACTGGGACATCGAGCGCATCGTCGCCGACTATGCCGCGGCCGCCCAGCGCTGCCAGGCGGCTGGTCTCGACGGCATCGAGTTCGAATCCTATGGACATCTGATGGACGGCTTCTGGTCGCCGCTCACCAACCATCGCGACGACGAGTTCGGCGGCTCGCTCGACAACCGGCTGCGCTTCACCGACATGGTGCTGGACGCCGTGCGCGCCGCCATAGGCGATGAATTTATCGTCGGCATCCGCATGGTCGCCGACGAGGATGTGGAAAACGGCATCTCGAAGGAAATGGGCGTCGAGATCGCCAGGCGCTTGGCCTCGTCCGGCAAGGTCGATTTCTTGAACATCATCCGCGGCACGATCGAGACCGATGCGTCGCTGACCAAGGTCATCCCGGTGACCGGCATGCGCTCCTCGCCGCATCTCGATTTCGCCGGCGAGGTGCGGGCCGCGACGAAGTTTCCGACCTTCCATGCGGCGCGCATCTCCGATGTCGCCACAGCGCGCCACGCCATCGCCACCGGCAAGCTCGACATGGTCGGCATGACGCGCGCCCATATCGCCGACCCGCATATCGTCAAGAAGGTGATGGAAGGCCGCGAGCACGAGATCCGCCCTTGCGTGGGCGCAACCTATTGCCTCGACCGCATCTATGAAGGCGGAGAGGCGCTGTGCGTCCACAACGCCGCGACCGGTCGCGAAGCGACGATTCCGCACATCATTGCCAAGAGCGAAGGACCGAAGAAGAAAGTCGTGGTGGTGGGCGCGGGGGCCGGCGGCCTGGAAGCGGCGCGCGTCGCGGCCGAACGCGGGCACCAGGTGACCGTGCTCGAAGCCTCCAGCCAGGCAGGCGGTCAGGTGAGGCTCGCCACTCAGAACCCGCGCCGCAAGGAACTGATCGGCATCATAGACTGGCGGCTGGCCGAGCTCGATCGCCTCGGCGTCGAGATCCGCTACGACACCTGGGCCGAGAAGGACAACGTGCTGGCGCTGGCGCCGGACGTGGTTATCGTGGCGACGGGCGGCATGCCGCAGAACCCGCCGCTGACGGCCGGTGACAATCTTGTGACCTCGAGCTGGGACATCATGGCCGGCAGCGTCAAGCCGGCCGAGAACGTGCTGCTCTATGACGACAATGGCGGCCATCAGGGCATGGGCGCCGCCGAACTCATCGCCAACAGCGGCTCGAAGCTGGAGCTGGTCTCGCCGGAGCGCTTCTTCGCGCCGGAAATGGGCGGCATGAACCACGTGCCGTATATGCGTGCCTTCCACGAGAAAGGCGTCACCGTCACCATCAACACCCGCCTGCGTTCGGTGCGGCGTGAGGGCAACCAGCTCGTCGCCGAGCTGGCCTCGGACTTCGCCGATGGCTGGCGCGGCGAGCGGCGCGTCGACCAGGTGGTGGTCGAGCATGGCACGGCGCCGCTCGATGACCTCTACCTTGCTCTCAAACCTCTGTCGAAGAATGGCGGCGCGGTCGACTATGAGCGCCTGGTGAACGGCGGCGACATTTTCCCCGCGCGCAATGCCGAAGGTGGCTTTGTGTTATTTCGCATCGGCGACGCGGTCGCCTCGCGCAACATCCACGCCGCCATCTATGACGGCATCCGGTTCGGGATCAGGATCTGACCGACAGGCCGCGGCTCGAAATCGCGCCGACAGGAAAAACGCCGTACAGGGTTGCGGTATCGGTTGCGGCCAGCGCGTTCCCCGCGGTCGGCTGTTCACTGCGACACCCAAAGTCATTTGTATATGCTTGTATATATAATCAAGTATCGGTTAATCTCGCCGGCGAGGGCAGGCCGGCAAGGCCAAGGAGGATCGACATGCGCAATGCTTCCCTCTTCGACTTGTCGGGCAGGAAGGCGCTCGTCACCGGCGCCAGCCGCGGCATTGGGCGCGACATCGCCGAGGCGCTGAGCGCGGCCGGCGCCGCTGTCGCCGTCACGGCGCGCAGCCTTGCTTCGCTGCAGGAGACGACGGCGGCGATCCGGGCCGCCGGCGGGGTTGCGCATGCCATTGCCCTGGACGTCACCGACGTCGCCCGCTGCCGTGCCGCGACCACCGAGGCCGCTGACCTGCTAGGCGGCCTTGATATACTGGTCAACAATGCCGGCATGGAAGAGGTCAGGCCTTCGCTCGATGTCGATGAAGCGCTCTGGGACCGGATCGTCGACACCAATCTCAAGGGCGCCTTCTTCTGCGCCCAGGCCGCCGCCCGCCACATGCGCGACGCCGGTCGGCCCGGCGCCATCATCAACCTGTGCTCGCTGACCTCCGAAGTCGGCATACCCACGGCCGTGCCTTACGGCTCGTCGAAGTCGGGCCTGCTCGGCATGACGCGGGCGCTGGCGGCGGAATGGGCGGGTCTCGGGATCAGGGTGAACGCCATTGCGCCCGGCTATTTCAGGACGGCGATGACGGAAGTGTTCTACGCCGACGAGGCGTGGCAGCAATCGATGCTCGCCAAGATACCGCAGCATCGTTTCGGCGACCTTTCGGATCTGCACGGAATCGCGGTGTTCCTGGCCTCGGACGCCTCTGCCTACATCACCGGTCAGTCCTTTCCGGTGGACGGGGGCTTTCTTGCCTCGATCTGACGCGGCCTGCGATGGCCAGCCTGGCGGCCGGGCACGGAAAAATGCTGGCGACCATTATACATACATGTATATACTTTTCCCGCGTTTCTGAGGAGCAGCCATGTCCGACGTCAGCTTCCACGACCTCTCATCCGCCAGCGCCGAACAGCGGGCGAGCCTGCTGAAGCGGGCCGAAGCCGATCTCTCGGTCTTCGTCGAAAAGGTCCGCCCGATCCTCGAGGCGGTCAGGACGGAAGGCGACGCGGCCTTGCTCCGCTTCGTCAGGGATCTGGACAAGGCCGATGTGGCCGCGGGCAGTCTGAAGGTTTCGGAAGCGGAGTTCGATGCTGCCTTCGGCAAGGTCGACAAGGATGTCATCGACAGCATCCGGTACGGCATCGCAAACATCAGGCATTTCCATGAGGAGCAGCGTCCTGAGACGATGTGGCTCAAGGAGGTCCGTCCCGGCGCCTATGCCGGCGACCGCTACACGCCGATCGCCTCGGTCGCGCTCTACGTTCCGCGCGGCAAGGGCGCTTTCCCGTCGGTGACGATGATGACCTCGGTTCCGGCCGTCATCGCCGGCGTGCCGCGGATCGCCATCGTGACGCCGCCGACCGCGGACGGTTCCGTCGATGCCGCGACCCTGGTCGCCGCCCGGCTCGCCGGGGTCGAGACTGTCTACAAATGCGGCGGCGCGCATGCCGTTGCGGCCGTTGCCTACGGCACCGAGACGGTGAAGCCCGCGCTCAAGATCGTCGGGCCGGGCAGCCCCTGGGTCGTGGCTGCAAAGAGCCTGCTCTCCTCGATCATCGACACCGGCCTTCCAGCCGGTCCGTCGGAAGCGATCATCTTTGCCGACGACAGCGTCGACGGCGGTCTCGCCGCGCTCGACCTTCTGATCGAGGCCGAGCACGGACCGGATTCCTCCGCCTATCTCGTCACGCACAGCCGCAAGGTCGCCGACGCGGCCCTGGCGGCACTTCCCGAGCACTGGTCCCGTATGAGCGAGCAGCGGGTCGAGTTTTCGCGCGCGGTGCTGACCGGCAAGCGCGGCGGCATCGTGCTGACCGCATCGCTGGAGGACAGCTACCGCTTCATCAACGACTATGCGCCCGAACACCTCGAGATCCTGTCCAGGGAGCCGTTCGCGCATCTCGGCCACATCACCGAGGCGGCCGAGATCCTCATGGGCCCGCACACGCCGGTGACGCTCGCCAACTTCGTCCTCGGGCCGAATGCGGTGCTGCCAACCAGCCGCTGGGCGCGCACCTACGGGCCGCTTTCGGTGACGGATTTCCTCAAGCGCTCGTCGGTCGGCTATGTGACCTCGGCCGCGTATCCGGAGCTTGCCGGCCATGCCCGCAGGCTCGCGCGCTATGAGGGGTTCAGCTCGCATGAGAACGCGGTCTCGGAAATCCGCGACCGCTATCTCGACGCCTGACGGACCGGCACGATGAAGGCCGTCAGACTCCATGGCCCCGGGGACCTGCGCGTCGAGGACATCGCCGCGCCAGGGGCCCCTGAGCCGGGCTGGGTGAAGCTACGTGTCGATGCGGCCGGTATTTGCGGTTCCGACCTCCACAATTTCCGCACCGGCCAGTGGATAAGCCGCGCGCCGTCGACGGCCGGCCATGAACTGACCGGCACGGTGCTGGCCGCGGGCGAGGGCGTCGGCACCGTCGTCGTGGGCGACCGCGTGGTCGCCGATTCGCGTTTCTGGTGCGGGGAATGCGAGCAATGCCGCGCGGGCCGGCGGCATCTGTGCGCCGCGCTGGGCTTTGTCGGCGAAATATGCGACGGCGGCTTCGCCGAAGAGGCGCTTCTGCCTGCGCGCCTGCTGCATGTCACCGACGCCGCGCTCGACGAAAGGGTGGCGGCGATGGCCGAGCCGCTCGCCGTGGCGCTCCATGCCGTGCGGCGCCTGCCGAAGACGGCGGGTTGCGTGCTTGTCGTCGGCTGCGGCACCATCGGCGGCCTGGCGGCGCTGCTCTTGTCGCGGACGTTCCCAGGCAAGGTGCTGATCGCCGATCGCAACGGGGCGCGCTGCGAGCGCGTCGCCCGGGTGACCGGCGCCACCATCGTCGATCTCGACCGCGACGCCATAGCCGCCGCGACCGCCGATGCGCCTCTGCTTGCGGCCGTCGAGGCCACCGGCAGCATCGCAGCGCTCAACCAGTTGCTGGATGTTCTGGGCTCCGGCGCCACCGTGGCGCTGGTCGGCATTTTCCACGGCCGCCTCGACATCGACCCCAACATGCTGGTCGAACGCGAGATCGGCCTGCTGGGATGCCACGCCTTTGCCGACGAACTGCCCGACGCGATCGGTATGCTGGCGGAGCTATCCGGGTCGCTGATCAGCCTAATCGATCGCGAGATCGGCCTGGACGATATTCCCGCCGCCTATGAGCGTCTTTTGGCGGGGCAGGGCGACGGCTTGAAAACCATTGTCCGGATACGACAGCCTACAGGCACGTGATTTCCGACAGCTTGCCGGAAGGACTTTTGAAGCATGAATACTTTGCCCGATACGGCCAGCCCCCTCTACGAGAAGGTCAAGGACTATATCCTGACCAATATCGGAACCGGCAAGTGGAGCAAGGACAGCAAGCTGCCGTCCGAGAATGAATTCGTCGCGGCGCTCGGCGTATCGCGCATGACCGTCCACCGCGCCTTGCGGGAATTGACCTCGGCCGGCTTCCTGATCCGGTTGCAGGGCGTGGGGACATTCATCGCGCCGCCGCGCCCGCAGTCGACGCTGATCGAGATCAACAACATCGCGGCCGAAATCGTCGCGCGCGGCAACAGGCATCGCTCCGAGGTTCTCGTCCTCGAAAGGATCATGCCGACCAAGGAGCTCTCGTTGTCCTTCGAATTCGCCAAGCGCGCGGCGATCTATCATTCGGTGGTCGTCAACTTCGAGAACGACGTGCCCGTGCAACTGGAAGAGCGCTTCGTCAATCCGAGCCTAATACCCGACTACGACAAGCAGGATTTCTCGAAGACGGCGACCTACGATTACCTGATGCAGAAGACGCCGGTGACCGAGGTCGAGCACATCATTTCCGCTGTCTCGGCCGATGCCGAGACGGCGCGGCACCTCGGCATCGACATCGGCAGTTGCTGCCTCCTGCTGCATCGCCGGACCTGGACAGGCGCGGTCGTCGCCACGATCAGCAAGCTGACCTATGTCGGCAGCCGCTACTCGCTCGGCAGCCGCTATTCTCCGTCGCGCAAGCCCTGAGGCCGCCGGGACTATTCCTCTTGGCCAGCTTGGTTGGAGCCCGCCCAAATGCTGCCAAGAGCGCAGAAATCAGCCTCTCCAGCTTGTATATGCATGTATGTATTTTAGCTTGACATCCATCGTCGCCGACGTTGAATATCGTTTCACTTCCGTCGACGCGGCAGGTAAGACGCCGAGGCACAGTGCCGCAAGAAGCAGAAGCCGCATTCTCACCAGACAGGAAGTTTGGTTCAAAAAGGCGCTCTGAATCATCAAGGGGAACAAAGATGATGCGTAACCTCACAGGACAATTCCGTGCGCTCGTGGTGGCGGCCATCGTTGGCTTCGCCCCGCTGGCCCACGCGGCCGATACGGCCATTCCCGCGACGCCCGAGGCTGGATCGTTCAAGATCGGCATTGAGCCGTGGCTGGGCTACGGCCAGTGGCATGTCGCCGAAACCAAGGGCCTGTTCAAGGCGAGCGGTCTGTCGGACGTCCAGATCGTCAACTTCACCGAGGACAAGGATATCAACGCCGCCCTGGCGAGCGGCCAGCTCGACGCGGCGAACATCGCCACCCACACCGCCATGGGCATGGTTGCGGCCGGCCTGCCGGTCAAGATCGTGTTGCTGCTCGACGTCTCGATGACCGCTGACGCCATGATCGCCGGCAAGGATGTCAACTCGATCGCCGATCTCAAGGGCAAGCAGGTCGCCTTCGAGGAAGGCACGACCAGCGACATCCTGCTGAAATACGCTCTCGCCAAGAACGGCATGTCGATCGCCGACGTCCAGCCGGTGCCGATGCCGGCCGCGGATGCCGGCAGCGCGCTGATCGCCGGCCGCGTCCCGGTCGCGGTCACTTATGAGCCCTATCTCACCGCGGCCAAGGCGCAGAACAAGGACGTCAAGTTTCTATTCACCGCCGGCGAGGACCCCGGCCTGATCAGCGATGTGCTGGTGGTGCGCGACGAGGTTATCAAGTCGCGGCCCGGCCAGGTGCTTGCCATGATCAAGGCCTGGGATGCCGCGCTCAAGGACTACAATGCCGACACGCCCGGCGGTCGCGCCATAATCTCCAAGGCGGTCGGCTCGAGCGTCGAGGACCTGAACACCGCCTTCGATGGCGTGCGCTACTATTCGCTTGCCGAGAACAAGGACGCCCTGACGGGCGATTTTTCCACCAAGACATTCGCCGACGTCGAGGCCGCCGCCAAGAATGCCGGGCTTCTCCAGTCCGACGTGACGCCGGAGCAGATGATCGATCCGGCCTTCGTCAAGGCCGCTCAGTAGACCGGCCGTGGCGGTCGCCGAGATGCCCGACGAGCCTGCCGGCAAGGCAAACCCGTCCGGTCCGCCAGCGGGACCTGCCGCCAGGCAGGCGATGCGGCGCCGCAGATCCTCCGGGATCGGCGCTCCCATCGCGCGCTCCCGTTTCCTGATCATCGCCGTGGCGGTCTTTGCTGGCCTCGGCCTGGCATGGTGGGCGGCGACGGGTCTCGGCCTGGTCAAGCCGATCTTCCTGCCGTCGCCCGCCAGCGTGGCGACACAGCTCGGCAAGCTCTGGGCCGACGGCACGCTGCTCATCGACCTCAGGGCCTCGATATACCGTATTTCGGTTGGCTTTCTCATCGCCTCGGTGCTTGCCATTCCGATCGGCGTGCTGATCGGCAGCTTCCGGACCTGGGAAGCGGCGATCGAGCCGCTGGTCGATTTCATCCGCTACATGCCGGTGGTCGCCTTCGTGCCCCTCTCCATCCTGTGGGCGGGGACGAGCGACGCCCAGAAATTCCTGATCATCTTCATCGGCACTTTCTTCCAGCAGGTGCTGATGATCATGGACAACGTCAAGCGCGTGCCGGCCGACTTCGTCGGTCTCGGCAGGACGCTCGGCCTGCCGGATCGCAAGATCCTGACGCGTATCGTGGTGCCCAGCGCCTTGCCGGGCATCTGGGACACGCTGCGCATCAGCCTGGGCTGGGCCTGGACCTGGCTCGTGCTGGCCGAACTCGTCGCCGCGACGTCCGGGCTCGGCTATCGCATCACCGTCTCGCAGCGCTATTTCCAGACCAACACCATTATCGGCTACATCCTTCTGCTCGGCATTCTTGGCCTGATCACCGATCAGGTCATGAAGGCGCTGGGCAAGGTGCTGTTCCGTCAGGATAGCCGTTCATGATGAGGCAAGGCCGATGAATTCCCCCAAGCTGCGGATCAAAGGTCTCCACAAGAGCTTCGGCACCGGCGCGCGGCGCACCGAAGTGCTGCGCGACATCAATCTCGACCTCGCCGACAACGAGTTCGTGTCGCTGGTCGGCACGTCGGGCTGCGGCAAGAGCACGCTGCTGTCGATCGTCGCCGGACTGCAGGATTTCGACTCCGGCGATCTCGATATCGATGGGTCGCCGATCCTGAAGCCAGGTCTCGATCGCGGCGTCGTTTTCCAGTCTTATACGCTGCTGCCCTGGCTGACGGCGCAGCAGAACATCGAGTTCGCCCTCAAGGCCGCCGGCCACGACCGTGCCACCTGCCGCAGGATCGCGCTTGAGCATCTCGAGCTGGTCAAGCTCCCACACTCGGCCAATCTCTATCCATCCGAACTTTCGGGCGGCATGAAGCAGCGCGTCGCCATCGCGCGCGCGCTTTCCTACCGCCCCAAGATGCTGCTGATGGACGAGCCCTTCGGTGCTCTCGATGCTCTGACCAGGCACCAGATGCAGGAACTGCTCACCCAGATCTGGGAGGAGCACAGGCTGACCGTGCTCTTCGTCACCCACGATGTCGAGGAGGCCGTTTACCTGTCGGACCGCATTGTCGTGATGGGTATCGGCCCGGGGCGCATCATGCGGACTTTTGACGTCGACATTGAGCGCCCGCGCCGCGAAGAGGTCATGGAGAGCGCCGCTTTCATGGACCTGCAGCGCAATGTCCACAAGGCCATTCGCGAGGCATCCAGGCGCCCCGAAATGGCTTAGGCGGTTCCTCTCTCAAGTCCACCGGCTTGTGGCGCGCAACGGATCTTTGCAAG
This sequence comes from Mesorhizobium sp. B4-1-3, assembly GCF_006439355.1. Lineage (GTDB taxonomy): Bacteria > Pseudomonadota > Alphaproteobacteria > Rhizobiales > Rhizobiaceae > Mesorhizobium. The sequence continues at coordinate 61,154 of NZ_VFTG01000007.1, read as the reverse complement.
GAGAGCCATCTGCCGCTTCGGTCCGTTGCGCGCCGCGCCCGGTCGGTTTCGCCGGCCGTGCGATGTCAAAACAACTTGGCGGTCGCCATGCAAAACACGGTAATGACCAGCAACCCGCCCGCGATGCGTTCGCCCCTGTTCATTTTTGCCCGCAGCTTGGTTTGCGTCGCTTGGTCGGCGCCGGCCAATTGTCTGCTGGAGGAGGCGACAAGGGCGCCCTGTACGCCGGCGGCGATCAGCGCCGTCAAAATGCCCAGCGCCAGCACCTTCTCCATCGGGCCAAACGCGCCTTCATGGAAGAAATACCAGAGCAGCAAACCGGTCAGAAACACCACGCCGGAGGCGCCGAGTTGCGGCCGGATGAAGCGTTCCGCCTTGATCTCCGGATCGCGGGCCACCGCAATGGTCGTGCCGGCCCAGAACACACCGGCCATCACATGCAGACCGATGGTGATGATGTAGACATATTGCATGACTGCATTCCTCTTTGCCGCCCGCCGCGTCGCAACCATGATAGCGACGCCATCAATAAGACAAAGTTAGATGTCTAACGATTAGATGTCAATGCATGGAACCAAATTCCAACTTGCCATTGCATGCTCTACTGTCACACCATGACACCGTTTGACCGCCCGCCCGTCGGCATGAATCTCGCCCGCACCTCGAAAGTGGTGGCGCAGGCTTTCGACGCCGCCATGGCAGAGGCCGGCGGCACGCTGCCGGTCTGGCTGACCTTGCTGTCGGTCAAGTCGAAGGAACTGGCCAACCAGCGCGAGCTTGCCGGCATGATCGGCATCCAGGGCGCGACGCTTACCCACCACCTCAATGCCATGGAAATGCAAGGGTTGCTGACACGCCGCCGTGATCCAGAAAACCGCAGGGTCCACCAGGTGGCGCTCACCGAGGCCGGCGAAGCGCTGTTCGAGAAGTTGCGCCTCGCGGCGGTCGCCTTCGACAAGCGGCTGCGGGCCGGTATCCCCGATGACAGGCTGGCCGAATTCGCTGAGACGCTTGCGATGCTGAGGGCGAACGCCGAGGTGCCTCAGTCGTAACCCGCCATCGCGCCGAAGGCGTATTGGCGCAGCCTCAGCGCCGCGATCAACGCCGTCAGTTTCGCCTTGCCGTCGAAGGCGTCCTGGAACATCTCGTCATGCATGAGCAGGATCAACTTGTTCGGCCTGGCGAAATGGCCGTAGCCGAACAGATGGTCGATCTCGCTCACCAGATGGTCGACGCTCTGCACGGGCTTGCCGCTGTCCTCGTGCACCCACTCATGATCCCAGCCGTATAGCCAGAAGCCCGACGCCGCCACGAATTCGTAGTCCGGGTCCTCGCGTCCGGCCTCCGCCAGCCCGAGCGAATTGTCGTTCTTGGAGTAATTGGGCAGCCGGAACACGTCGCGTCCCGGCAGCCGCGCAAGCACCGCCGGCTTGAGGCCGAGCACCACATTGGCCCTCACCATGTCGGCGACCACGCCTTCGGTATCGCCGTAGAAATGCCGGTAGTGATTATAGGCATGGCAGTAGCTGTGGTTGCCGATCGTCACCAGCGGCATCGATTTCGCCCGCTGCAGCAGCGCGCGGTTGGCGGCGTTCGCCTCGGCATGCATGCCGACCATGAACAAAGTCGCCGGCACCTGCTCGGCCTGCAGTACGTCGAGAATGTTGCTGGTCCCGTTCAGCGGACCGTCGTCGAAGGTCAGATATATGGTGCGATCGGCGGCCAAGGCCGGCGATGCGACAAGCAGCAGGAGCGGCAGGAGATAACGAAGCGGCATTCGCAAAACCCGGTTGCGATCACGATAGGCCGCCATGCCGCCCGGTTGTGTCAAGCTTGTCGACGGACCTGCTAGGCGAGGCTGCCCTGCAGCACTTTCAGCTTCGCCCTCTTCGGACTGCGCGCCGTCAGCCATTCGCGCGCCTTGTCCTGCGGCATCGGGAAAGCGATCGAATAGCCCTGCACCTGGTCGCAGCCGATCGCCATCAGCGAGTCGAGCTCGGCCTCGGTTTCGGCGCCCTCGGCGACGATCGAGATGCCCAAGCCCCGGGCAAGCTCGGTGATGGCGCGCACGATCTTGGAGTTGTCGCCATTCTCGTTGATGTTCTGAACGAAGCGGCGGTCGATCTTCAGCCGGTCGATCTCGTTCGGGTTGACGTGGCTGAGCGAGGCATAGCCGGTGCCGAAATCGTCGAGCTCGAGATGCACGCCCGCGGCGCGGATGTGGCGGAGCTTCGCGGCGATCCCGGTCTTCTCGTCGTCGAGGATGACGGATTCGACGATCTCCAGCGCCAGCTTCTGCGGCGGCAGCCCCGCACTCTCCAGCGTGCCGAACAGGAAGGTGTCGAAATCCGCCTCGCGCAGCTCGGTGCCCGAGACATTGACGGCGATGCGTCCGAAATCGATGCCGGCGCGGTCCCATTCGGCGGCCTCGTTGATAGCCTTGCTGATGACGATGCGGCCGATATCCGGCATGAAGCCGCATTTCTCGGCGACCGGAATGAACTCGCCGGGCGCGATCATGCCACGCGTCTCGTGCTTCCAGCGCACCAATGCCTCTATGCCGCTGATCTTGCCGCTGGTCAGTGACACCTGCGGTTGGAAATAGACCTCGAAGCTCCGCTCGGCGATCGCCGTGCGAATGTCCTGTTCGAGCTGCTTGCGATAATCGAGCTCGCGCCGCAGCTCCTCGGAGAAGAAGGAGAAGTTGCCGCCGCCCAGCTTCTTGGCTGAATAGAGCGCGAGGTCGGCATGGACGAGCAGGTCCTGCGCGTTGTCCGCGTCGACCGGATAGACCGCGATGCCGGCGCTGGCTCCGGGCATGATGGTCGTGCCCTGGAAGGTGATCGGCTCGTTGATTTCGCCGAGGATGCGCTTGGCAAGCGCATGGATGTCCTCGGTGGTGCCGGCGCCGTTGAGGACCATGACGAACTCGTCGCCGCCGAGCCGCGCGCAAAGATCCGACGCCCGGCAGGAATCGCGCATGCGCTGCGCCGTCACCACCAGCACATAGTCACCGGCGGCATGGCCAAGCGTGTCGTTGATCTGCTTGAAACGATCGAGGTCGAACTGGATCACCGCTAGGCGTTCGCGGCGGCGGTGCGCTCCCTTGATCAGCGTGTCGAAATGGTCGGTGAGGAAGGTGCGGTTGTGCAGCCCCGTCAAGCCGTCATGCACGGCGATGAAAGCCATCGAGTTGCGCGCGTCGACCAGCTCGCGCGTCTTGCGCAGGATGGCGTTGGACATCGGCCGGAAGATGAACAGCGCCACCAGCACGATGACGCCGAGCGTGGCGAAGAACAGTGTGCGGTGCAGGTCGAGGATATTGCTGGACTTCTCGTTGGCGAAGGCGCTGATGCGCTGGCCGAGCGCGGCATAGCCGGACATGGTGGCGTTGGCGACGGAAGCGTCGAGGCCGACGCGGTCTCCGTCGCCCTTGTAGCCGTCGCTTTGCATGCCGAGCTGCGAGGCGAAGGACGAGACCAGCCTGTCGCCGTTGGCGACGAGGCCGACGGAGAAATAATCGAGGTGGAACGGCTTACTGAACAGCACGTATTCGATCGACTTCGGATCGTTGCGCGCCGGCGACAGCGGATCGGCGCCGGTCTCCTTGAGCAGCCGGTCGTAATTGGTCTCGAACTCGCCGGTCGCCTGCTTGAGCGCGGTGACCAGCGCCGGCTGCTTGTCGCGCGAGGCGGCACCCGTCGCGCTGGCCAGAAAGACGATGCGCTGCGACAGCGCCTTCTGCGTCGAGACGATGTCGAGCAGCGCATGGTTGTGCTGCTGCTGCGCCATCAATTGCTGCAGGAGGATGAAGGAGGCGATCACCATGGCGGCAATGATCGTCAGCGCCAGCCAGTAGCCGGTTTTGATGAGCAGGATCAGCTTGCGCGAAACGCTCTGCACTGGCTGCTGCGACATAACTTGCTGACCCCTCCGGTCGACGGCTCGTGGCGGGAAAACGCTTGCCCTGAAAGGGTTAACAGCTTGGCAAGGGAGGCTGGCGGCGATCGCGGCGGCGCGGCAAAGCTCACAAAATGGTTATCACGTCCTTTCCCGCACACTGCATTTTGCACGCATCGTCGCTAAGGACCATGACCGGACTTTCGCGACGCCACCGAAGCGGTCGCTTTTGCGATGGATTTTTTGCAGCCATGGCGCGACAGTCCGGCCTCGAACCGAACAGGGCCGGACCATGAGCAAAGCATTCCTTTCCCATATCGACAGCGAGCTCCAGGGCCTGAAATCGGCAGGGTTATACAAATCGGAGCGGATCATTTCCTCCATGCAGTCCGCCGAGATCGAGGTCGCTGGCCAGAAGGTGCTGAATTTCTGCGCCAACAACTATCTCGGCCTTGCCGACAGTCCGGATCTGCGCGGCGCGGCGAAGCGCGCGCTCGACCGCTACGGCTACGGCATGGCCTCGGTGCGCTTCATCTGCGGCACGCAGGAGGAGCACAAGGAACTCGAGGCGACGATCTCCTCCTTCCTCGGCATGGAGGACACCATCCTTTACTCTTCCTGCTTCGACGCCAATGGCGGCCTGTTCGAGACGCTGCTCGGCGAGAAGGACGCAATCATCTCCGACGCGCTGAATCACGCCTCGATCATCGATGGCGTCAGGCTCTCCAAGGCCAGGCGCTTCCGCTACGCCAACAATGACATGACCGATCTCGAAGCCCGCCTGAAGGAGGCGAAGGACTGCCGCTTCCGGCTGATCGCCACCGACGGCGTGTTCTCGATGGACGGCATCATCGCCAATCTGCAAGGCGTGTGCGATCTCGCCGAGAAATACGACGCTATGGTCATGGTCGACGACAGCCATGCGGTCGGCTTCGTCGGCAGGAACGGCCGCGGCTCGGCCGAGCATTGCGGCGTCGAGGGCAGGGTGGACATCATCACCGGCACGCTGGGCAAGGCGCTGGGCGGCGCCTCGGGCGGCTATACGTCGGGCAAGAGCCAGGTGGTCGACTGGCTGCGCCAGCGTTCGCGGCCCTATCTTTTCTCCAACACGCTGATGCCGGCGATCGCTGGTGCGTCGATTAAGGTGTTCGACCTGATCCGCCATGGCGATGCGCTGCGTGAGCGCCTATATGCCAATGCGGACCGGTTCCGCTCCAAGATGCGCAAGCTGGGCTTCACGTTGGCCGGCGCCGATCATCCGATCATTCCGGTGATGCTGGGCGACGCGGCGCTGGCGCAGGAGATGGCGGCGCGCATGCTGAAGCGCGGCATCTACGTCATCGGCTTCTCCTTCCCGGTGGTGCCGAAGGGCCAGGCGCGCATCCGCACGCAGATGTCGGCCGCCCATTCCAGCGCCGACATCGATCGGGCGGTCGAGGCGTTCGGCGAGGTCGGGCGCGAACTCGGTGTAGTGGGGTGAATTTGCAGATGTCTTCGCTCTACGGCGCCGCCCTCTGTCCGGCCGGACGGAGAGGGGCGCGAAGGAACGCAAGCCTCCAAGCCATTGGGAGATCCTGATGTCGAACATGATGAAGGCGCTGGTGAAGGCTAAAGCCGAGCCGGGCATCTGGATGGAAGAGGTGCCGGTGCCGGAGATCGGCCCCAACGACGTGCTGATCAAGGTCAAGAAGACCGCGATCTGCGGCACCGACGTCCACATCTACAATTGGGACCAGTGGGCGCAGAAGACGGTACCGGTGCCGATGGTGACCGGCCACGAATTCGTCGGCACCGTTGCCGATTTCGGTGCGGCGGTCACCGAATACAAGGTCGGCCAGCGCGTCTCGGGCGAGGGCCACATCGTCTGCGGACACTGCCGCAATTGCCGCGCGGGCAGGGGGCATCTGTGCCGCAACACGCTGGGCGTCGGCGTCAACCGTCCCGGCGCCTTCGGCGAGTACATGGCGATCCCGCAGCACAATGTCGTGCCGATACCCGACGACGTGCCGGACGAGATCGCCGCTATCTTCGATCCGCTGGGCAATGCCGTTCACACCGCCTTGTCCTTCGATCTGGTCGGCGAGGATGTGCTGGTCACCGGCGCCGGACCGATCGGCATCATGGGCGCGCTGGTGGCGCAATGCGTCGGCGCGCGCAAGGTCGTCATCACCGACATCAATCCGGTCCGCCTCGATCTGGCGCGAAAACTCGGCGTCCAGCACGTTGTCGACGCCTCGAAGGAAAAGCTGCGCGACGTCATGCCGTCGATCGGCATGAGCGAAGGCTTCGACGTCGGCCTGGAGATGTCGGGCGCCGCCCCCGCCTTTCGCGACATGATCGACACCATGAACAATGGCGGCAAGATCGCCATCCTCGGCATCGCGCCCACCGGCTTCGAGATCGACTGGAACAAGGTCATCTTCAAGATGCTGCATCTCAAAGGCATCTACGGCCGCGAGATGTTCGAGACTTGGTACAAGATGATCGCCCTCGTGCAGGGGCCGCTGGACGTATCGGGGCTGATCACGCATCGGATCGGCATCGACGATTTTCAGGCTGGATTCGACGCGATGCGGAGTGGGAGTTCTGGGAAGGTTGTGATGGATTGGTGAGAGCCTCTGGAGAGATGTCGAGTTCCTTCGCCCCCTCTCCCCTCAAGAGGGGGAGATGTCCGGCAGGACAGAGGGGGGCGCTGTCCCGGCAGCCTTCATCTACTTTCTCGCCAAAGCCTCTTCCAGCGCCGCCACCCCGCTGACAATCGCCGCCCGCTCCTGCTCGCTCAGCTTCCCCAGCAGCTCCCTTTCAAACGCCTTCGCCAGCGGCACCATTTCGCGATAGGCGGATAAACCCGTCTTGGTCAGGGCGAGGTGTTCGACGCGGCGATCATTCTCATCTTGCGTCCGCGTCAACCACCTACGCCGTTCCAACTCCGCCACCGCCCGCGATACCTTGGTCTTGTGCATGGCCGATTGCTCGCCGAGCTCCGTGGCCGTCATCGTGCCATACTGGCCGAGGCCTGAGAGCGTGCGCCATTCCGGCCGCGTCAGACCGTGGCGCTCCCTGTAGATGCGCGAGAACTCGCGGCTGACAGTGTCCGCCAACCGGTAGAGCCGGTAAGGCAGGAAGCTTTCCAGCTCGAGGATATCCGGTTCCATGAAGCGCTCCTGGGATGCAGCGCGGCCGTTGATAGTTACATTTTCGATGGTTACAAATGAAACCAGTTTGGTCAACATCGTCGGCAGGCCGCGCCTCCGGGCGCTTGCAAGCCGGGATCAGGGAGGATCGGATGGCCTTTTCCTACATGCCGGGCTTCGGCAATGATTTCGAGACCGAGACGCTGCCCGGATCGCTGCCGCAGGGCCGGAACTCGCCGCAGCGGCCGGCCTATGGTCTCTATGCCGAGCAACTGTCCGGCTCGCCCTTCACCGCGCCGCGCGGCACCAACGAGCGCTCCTGGCTCTACCGCATCCGCCCGAGCGTCAAGCACACCGGCCGCTTCAAGGGCGCGAGCTACCCTTTGTGGAAGACCGGCCCCAACATCGGCGACCATGAGTTGGCGCTCGGCCAATATAGATGGAACCCGACGCCGATGCCTTCCGAGCCGACCGACTTCATTTCCGGCATGCGCACCTTCACCACGGCCGGCGATGCGGTCGGCCAGTCCGGCATGGCCGCGCATGTCTATGTCGCCAATCGCTCGATGGTAGACGACCATTTCTTCAATGCCGATGGCGAGTTGCTGGTCGTGCCGCAGGTCGGCGCGCTGCGTTTCGTCACCGAGATGGGTGTCATCGAGCTTCGGCCTGGCGAGATCGCGGTTCTGCCACGCGGCCTCGTCTTCAAGGTCGAGCTCGCCGACAAGGAAGCGCGCGGCTATGTCTGCGAGAACTATGGCGCCAAGTTCACCATGCCCGATCGAGGACCGATCGGCGCCAACTGCCTGGCCAATCCACGCGACTTCAAGACGCCCTGCGCCTGGTTCGAGGAAAAGGAGACGCCATGCCGCCTGACCGTCAAATGGTGCGGCACCTTCCATGTCACCGAGCTCGGCCATTCGCCGCTCGACGTCGTCGCGTGGCACGGCAACTACGCGCCCTACAAATATGATCTGGCGACGTTTTCCCCCGTCGGCGCCATCCTGTTCGACCACCCCGACCCATCGATCTTCACCGTGCTGACGGCGCCGAGCGGCGAGGAGGGCACGGCCAATGTCGACTTCGTCATCTTCCCGCCGCGCTGGCTGGTGGCGGAAAATACGTTCAGGCCGCCCTGGTACCACCGCAACATCATGAGCGAGTTCATGGGCCTGATCCACGGCCAGTACGACGCCAAGGAAGAAGGCTTTGTCCCCGGCGGCATCAGCCTGCACAACCAGATGCTGGCGCATGGGCCGGACGCGTCGGGCTTTGAGAAAGCCACCCGCGCGGAGCTGAAGCCGGTGAAGCTCGACCACACCATGGCTTTCATGTTCGAGACGCGCTTTCCGCAGATGCTGACGCGCTACGCCGCCGAGCTCGGCAGCTTGCAGGAGAACTATATCGACTGTTGGGCCGATCTGAAGAAGCGGTTTAACGGCACGCCGGAAGGTGATTGGTCTTGAGTGCCGAAAACGTGGATCGGCTCGTCCTGCTCGGCTCCAAGGGCGGCCCGGCAGTCCGGCCGGGCGGACCTTGGCCGAGTTCGTCGCTGCTCGCAATCGGCGGGCGCACCATCGTTGTTGATTGCGGGCTGGGCGTCACGCGCGGCATGGTCGATGCCGGCATAAGCCTGAAGGCGCTCGACCGGATCTTCGTCACGCACCTTCATTCGGACCACGTTCTGGAACTCGGGCCGCTGATCCACACCGCCTGGACCGCTGGTCTGGCGGCGCCGGTAACCGTTTACGGCCCACCTGGCACCGGCCATTACTGGCAACGCTTCTGCCAGGCGATGGAGTTCGACATCGAGATCCGCATCGTCGACGAGGGCAGGCCGGACATCCGCGACCTCGTCTCGGTCGAGGAGTTCGGTGAAGGGCTGGTCCTGGAGGACGGCGGCCTGACGGTGACGACGTTGCGTGTCGATCATCCGCCGGTCACCGACTGTTTTGCGCTGCGTTTCGAGCAGGGCGGCAAGAGCGTGGTGTTTTCCGCCGACACCGCCTTGTTTCCGCCGCTGGCTGAGTTTGCGCGCAGCGCCAACATCCTCGTCCACGAAGCCATGCTCGCGGATGGCGTGGAAAGGCTGGTCGCCAGGACCGGCAACGGCGCGCGGCTGCGCGAACATCTCTTGGCCAGCCACAGTTTTGCCGACGAAGCAGGCCGCATCGCCAGCAATGCCGGGGTGAAGCGGCTTGTCCTCAACCATCTCATTCCAGCCGACGATCCGGTGATCGGCGAAGCCGACTGGATCGACGCCGTCAGGAAAACTTGGGCCGGCGACTTGACGATTGCCCGCGACGGCCTTGTTGTACCGCTAAGCGGCGAACACGCCGCGTCAGGAGAGGAAACCGCATGAAGCTTGCCACACTGAAGAACGGGACGCGCGACGGGAAGCTGGTCGTGGTCTCGCGCGATCTGACGCGGTCCACCGACGCCTCCTTCCTTGTGCCGACGCTGCAGGCCGCGCTGGACGACTGGCGCCGCATTGCCCCGCATCTCGCGACGTTGGCGGAATCGCTTGAGACCAACGCGGTACCGTCGGAGCGCTTCCATGAACACAATGCCCATTCGCCGCTGCCGCGCGCCTATCAATGGGCGGACGGCTCTGCCTATGTGAACCATGTCGAGCTGGTGCGCAAAGCGCGCGGCGCCGAGATGCCGGCGAGCTTCTGGACCGACCCGCTGATCTACCAGGGCGGCTCGGACTCCTTCATTGCGCCGCGCGACCCGATCCGCATGGCGGACGAGGCCTTCGGCATCGATATGGAGGCGGAAGTTGCCGTCATTGTCGACGATATGCCGATGGGCGCTGGGCTGGACGCGGCGAGGGAGGCGATCCGCCTTGTCATGCTGGTCAACGATGTCACGTTGCGCGCCATCACCGGGCCGGAACTGGCCAAAGGCTTCGGCTTCTTCCAGTCGAAACCGTCTTCGGCTTTCTCACCGGTAGCGGTCACGCCCGACGAACTTGGCGAGGCCTGGGACGGCGGCAAGGTCAACCTCGCGCTGCTCGTCGACCTCAACGGCAAGCCCTTTGGCCGCGCCAATGCCGGCGTTGATATGACCTTCGATTTCCCGGCGCTGATCGTGCATGCCGCGAAGACACGGCCACTTGCCGCCGGCACCATCATCGGCTCGGGCACCGTTTCCAACAAGCTCGACGGTGGGCCGGGCAAACCGGTCTCGGCGGGCGGCGCCGGCTATTCCTGCATCGCCGAGCTGCGCATGATCGAGACCATAGAGTCCGGCGAACCGAAGACGCCTTTCCTGCGTTTCGGCGACACGGTGCGCATCGAGATGAAAGACAGAACCGGCCGTTCGATCTTCGGCGCCATCGAACAGAAGGTCGAGAAATACCAGGGGTGAGGGGGAGAACCCGACGGTGACCCTGCTCGATCACCTGCGCCGCATGGCCCGCAATAATCTCTGGTCGAACGACCGGCTCTACCGTGCCGTGCTCGCGCTCCAGCCGGGCGAGTTCGAGGCCGGGCGCGTCAGCTTCTTCCCGTCGATCAGGGAGACGCTCAACCACATTCTGGCGGTCGACCTTCTCTATCTCGATTTCCTGACCGAGGGTGGTCTTGGCGCTTCGGCCTATGACGACTTCATACCGTTCGACGATGCGGCAAGCCTGGCGGCGGCACAGGCCGATTTCGACCGCAGGCTGATTGCTTTCTGCGATGGCCTCTCCGAAGCCGATCTCGACCGCCGCGTCATTACCGACCGGCGCCAGGACGGCATGATTCCCGAAAGGATCGGCGACATTCTCGCCCATGTCTTCCTGCACGACATCCACCATCGCGGCCAGGTGCATGCGATGCTCTCCGGCACATCCGTTCCGCCGCCACAGCTGGATGAGTTTTTGCTGGATTACGACGTCAAGCTGAGGAAGGACGAGGTCGAGCGGCTTGGGCTGGAATGATCAAGCCAGCGCGACATCATAGGCCGAAAAATGCCGATCCGCAGTGAGCAGGGTCAGGCCTTCGAGTTGAGCCTGTGCGATCAGCAGACGGTCAAAGGGATCGCGGTGATGGAGCGGCAGCTGTTCAAGCCTCGCCGCATGCAGTTCGTTCACGCCTAGAATTGGAATTCCGTTCGATCGCAGGATGTCGATGATATTGGCGGTGAGCGTGATCTTGCCGAGCGACTTCTTGATGGCGATCTCGGCCACCGAGATGGCGCTGACGATCACGTCCTTGCCGGCCAGAAAAATGTCACGGTGGTGGTCCGACAGACGTGAATCCGCGTTGAGCACCCAAAGCAGAATGTGAGTGTCGACCAGATATCTTGGGCTCATTTAATATACTCGTCCCATTCGGGACCGAGTTCATCAAAATCGTCCGCTATCCAGATTTGGCCTTTCAGCGCCCCAAACAGGCTTTTGCTCCCGCCAGCCCGAACGGGAGCGCTCAAGGTCGCAACAACCTCTCCATGCTTTGTCAGATTTATCTTTTCGCCGGCCTGGGCACGTTTCACCAGTTCGGAAAGCTGTGCCTTGGCTTTTGCCATCGGAATGTTCATGGGCGACCTCTTATGACCAGAATTTAGGTCATAAGAGGTCGAGCCGCAAGCAGGTCTAAGCCGCCTTGCCGTCCAGCTTGATCACGCCGCGCTTGATCTGGTCCTGCTCGATCGACTCGAACAGCGCGCGGAAATTGCCCTCGCCAAAACCTTCGTCGCCCTTGCGCTGGATGAATTCGAAGAAGATCGGGCCGATCACTGTCTTGGAGAATATCTGCAGCAGTATTTTGGTCATGCCGCCATCGACCACGCCTTCGCCGTCGATCAGGATGCCGTGCTTCTTCATGCGCTCGATCGGCTCGTCATGACCGTGCACGCGCTCATGCGACATCTCGTAATAGGTGTCGGGCGGGCCGGGCATGAACTTCAACCCGTTGGCGGCAAGCTTGTCGGTCGCCTCGTAGATCGCGTCGGTGCCGACCGCGATATGCTGGATGCCCTCGCCATTGTACTTCTTCAGATATTCGGCGATCTGGCTGGTCTCGTCCTTGGATTCGTTGAGCGGAATGCGGATCTTGCCGCAGGGCGAGGTGATGGCGCGGCTGACAAGACCGGTGATCTTGCCGTCGATATCGAAGAAATGGATCTGCTTGAAGCCGAACAGGTCGCGATAGAAATCCCACCATTTGTCCATGTGGCCGCGATAGACATTGTGGGTGAGGTGGTCGAGGAAGTAGAAGCCGACGCCTTCGGGGTTGGGGTCTCGCTCGCCCAGCCACTCGCACTCGGCGTCATAGGCCGAACCCTTCTCGCCATAGGCCTCGATGAAATAGATTAGCGAGCCGCCGATGCCGACGATCGCCGGCACGTCGAGCGCCTTGTCGGTGCCCTCGTAGGGTGTGGCACCCTTTGAGACGGCATGGTCGAAGGCATGCTTGGCATCGACCACGCGCCACGCCATCGAAGCGGCGCAGGGGCCGTGCTTCTCGACGAACTTCATCGCATGCGAGCCGGGCTCGGCATTGACGACATAGTTGATGTCGCCCTGACGCCAGACGGTGATGTCCTTGCTGCGGTGCTTCGCCACCGCGACGTAGCCCATGCGGGTGAAGAGTTCGGCGAGCTTGGCGGGCTCCGGATGCGCGAATTCGACGAACTCGAAGCCGTCGGTGCCGGCCGGGTTTTGCTTGTTGATTTTCGCGGGTGGGGCGTCGTGCGGGAAGGGGCCCATGGCAATTCCTCCGAAAGCTGTGCGGCCGGGCTTGGCCATCTTCTATCATCATAGCGCGGAGCAGTCGCACGGTGCTTGCATTCAACCGCTTGAAATGGTCAGGATGTGCGCAAATTGTGTATAGATGGAGGAATATTCATGGATAACGCGCGTCCTGATCAATTTGACCGCAAAATAATGGCGCTTCTGCAAGAGGATGCGCGCTTCACCAACAACGATCTTTCGGAGCGTGTGAACCTGTCGCCCTCGCAGTGCTCGCGCCGCCGCCAGCGGTTGGAAGAGGACGGCTATATCAGAGGTTATTGCGCCGTGCTCGACCGCGATCGCCTGGGCTTTTCGCTGGTCAACGTCATCTCGGTGACCCTGGCCACCCACAACCGCGACAATGCCCGCCGCTTCGGCGAGCTGGTGGCCCGGTTGCCCGAGGTGCAGGAGGCGCATGCGCTGACCGGCGAGATGGACTATATCCTGAAGGTGGTGACGCCCGACCTGAAGTCACTGTCGGAGTTCGTCAACGGCGTTTTGCTGCCGCACGAATCCGTGCAGCATGTGAAGACCGCGATCGTACTGGAGACGCTCAAGGAAACCGGCGCGCTGCCGATTTAAAGTGTGCCGATATCCAGGTGAGGCCGGCCTGCAAATGGCGGCTTCCTGCGCTTACGGTGCTCCTCAACCCCGCTGCTGCTGGATCAGCCCATAAAGGTTGGTGCAGCGCGCGCCGGAGCGGCAGTAGGCGAACACCGGGCCTTCGAGCTCGTCGAGCGCGGCAGCCTGGTCCTCGACATTGTCCATGGTGATCTGGCCGCTGATCACCGGAATGTAGCGGAAGGCAAGCCCGGCCGCCTCGGCCGCGGCCTGGACGCTCCCGGCCGAAGGCTGGCCCGGCTGCTCGTCGTCCGGCCGGTTGCAGATCACGCTTTTGAAGCCGGCTTCCTTGATGGCGGCGATATCCTCGGGCTGGATTTGGCCGGAGACCGAATAGTCGTCGCTGATCTGGCGGTATTCCATGGTGTCGTCCTCGCGATCTCTTTGGCGGCAGTCTTGCCACTCCAGGAGAGGGGCGGCAATCCGCGTCGAAGGAATTCCCTGCCAAATAGCGACGACCGATCGAAAAATCCAACCGGGCCGGTGTCGGCCCTGTTGGATGCCGCGTCGCTCAGCTTCCCAGGATCGCGCCTTTGATCTGCGTGATGTTGTTGTGCATCATGTCGATATAGGTCGAGGCCGGGCCGTCCGATCCCGACAGCGCGTCTGAATAGAGCGTGCCGCCGACCTTGATGCCGGTCTCGCCGGCGATCTGCTCGATCAGTCTCGGGTTGGTGATGTTCTCGATGAAGATCGCGGCCGCCTTGTCCTGCTCGACCTGCTCCACGAGCTTGGCGACGTCCGCGGCGGACGGCTCGGAATCGGTCGAGATGCCTTGCGGCGCGAGGAAGGTCAGCCCGTATTCATGCTCGAAATAGCCGAAGGCGTCATGCGAGGTGATGACGACGCGCTTGGCTTCCGGGATCGACTGGATTGCCGCCTTCACTTCGCCTTCCAGCGCATCGAGCTTGGTGGTGTAGGCGGCGGCATTGGCCTTGTAGCTGTCGCAGCCTTCGCTGTCGGCCGCGCAGAACGCCTCGGCGATGTTCTTGACATAGATCTTGGCGTTGGCGATCGACTGGAAGGCATGCGGATCGGTGACGGTCTTGCCGCCACCGGTGCCGGCGCCTTGGGCGGCATCCGCATCGGCGAATTCCGGCTTGAAGTCGATCGGGATGACCCCCTTTGTCAGCGTCACGATTGCGGCCTTGGTGGCGCTGGCATCGACCAGGCGCTGCAGGAAGCCTTCGAAATGCAGCCCGTTGACCAGCACGACGTCTGCCTTGGCCATCGCCACCGCATCGGCCGGACTCGGCTCATAGACGTGCGCGTCGCCATCCGGCCCCACGATGGTGGTGATGTTGACCCGGTCGCCGCCGACATTTTTCGCGAAGTCGGCAATCACAGTGAAACTCGCCACGACCTTGAGCGGCGCCGCGAAGGCTGACGAGGTTGCGAAGGCGCTTAATGTTATAACGCTCAATGCCAGGGCGGCTCGGAAGGATTTCAGCATTGGCAACGTCTCCTTTTAAGGGTGGGAATGAGGGTTAGGCGGTGCGGTGCCGATGATGCACGATGCGTGCGCGCAGGACACCGCGCGTGCCGAACAGGATCGAGCAGAAATAGACGACGCCGGACGAAAGGATGATCGCCGGGCCGGAGGGTAGCGACGCATGGTAGGATAGAAGCAGTCCGGCAATGCAGGAGGCAAAGCCGATCAGCACGGCGAGCACGCACATCGGTTCGACGCGCACCGTCCAGAAGCGGGCGGCGGCGGCGGGCAGCATCATCAGCCCGACCGAGAGCAGCGTCCCCAGCGCCTGGAAACCGCCGACCAGGTTAAGCACGACAAGGCCCAAGAAGATGAAATGCACCGGGCTGCCCATGCGGCTTACCGAGCGCAGGAACAGCGGGTCGAGGCATTCGGCGACCAGCGCGCGCCAGAAGATGGCGAGGCAGGCGAGCGTCACCGCCACGATGCCGCCGATCAGGATCAGCGCCTCGTTGTCGAGCGCCAGCACCGTGCCGAACAGCACATGCATGAGATCGACGCTGGAGCCGCGGATCGACACCATCAGCACGCCGACCGCGAGCGAAATCAGATAGAAGGCCGCCATAGAGGCATCCTCGCGCTGGATGGTGAAGCGAGAGACGGCGCCAGCGCCGAGCGCGACGATAATGCCGGCGATCAGCCCGCCGACGGTCATCGGCAGGATCTCGAGCCCGTAGAGCAGGAAGCCGGCGGCAGCACCCGGCAGGATCGCATGCGCCATCGCGTCGCCCGACAGGCTCATGCGCCTGAGCATCAGGAAGACGCCGACCGGGCAGGCGCCGAGCGACAGCATCAGCGAGCCGAACAGCGCCCGCTGCATGAAGGCGAAATCGGCAAAGGGCGCGATGAGCAGGCCGTAGAGGAAATCCATCACGCCGCCCTCGGTCCGGAGCCATGCTGGTGGTCATGCGCATGATCATGATGGTCCTGCCCATGGTCATGGGCATGATCATGCCCGCTCGGCTCGCACCATGGCGCGTTCTCTTCCCAAGCCTCGTGGAAGCGCCTCGCCTTGAGCAGGTTTTCCGGCCGCAGCGCTTCCTTCGTGTCGCCCCAGGCCACCGGCTGGCGGGCAAGCAGCAGCGTTTCCGGGAAATTCTGCCGCACCAGATCGAGGTCGTGAATCACGACCATGATCGTGCGCTCCTCGCCATGCCAGCGCTTTATCAACTGAATGAGGTCGCCGACGGTCTTGGCATCGACCGCGTTGAACGGCTCGTCGAGCAGAATGAGGTCGGCATCCTGCAACAGCACGCGGGCAAACAGCGTGCGCTGCAATTGGCCGCCCGACAGCGTGTCGATCGGGCGCTTCTCGAAGCCGCCGAGCCCGACCGCCATCAGCGCCTTGCTGACTGACTCGCGATCTTCTTTCGTATAGCGGCCAAGCATGCCGCGCTTCGGCCACAGGCCGAGCGATACCAGATCGACGACGCGCGCCGGAAACGAGCGGTCGAGTTCCGACTGCTGCGGCAAATAGGCGGTGCGGACGCCCGGCATGCGGACCACGGCGCCTTCCATCGGCTTCAGCACGCCGACAATGCCCTTCATCAGCGTCGATTTGCCCGAACCATTGGCGCCGACCACCGCGGTCAGCGAGCCTTTGCGGACGATGCCGTTGAGGTGGTGGATCGCCGGATGGCTGCCATAGCCGAGCGTCAGGTCGCGGAAGGTCAGGCAGGCATTGGTCATCAGACGTCGGTCCGCGAATTCGAGTATGCCGTCGATATGTGATGTTATTACATTAGTCAACACGACGATCCGGCGGAATTGTGCCAGGCACGGTCAACTCGCCGTGTAGACGGAAGGGCAGGGACAAGACAATTGGCTCAATTGGTTTCGTGCCCGCCGGCCTTGCTCCGCGCCGGCCCGGACTCTAAAGAGCAGCGACTCCCACAACGAAGGAACCTCGCAATGAGCATTCGTCGCATCGATGTCGGCCCGCGCATGAGCCAGATCGTGATCCACGGCAACACCGTCTATCTGGCCGGCCAGGTCGGCGAGCCCGGCGGCAACGTCGCTTCGCAGACCCGCGACATCCTCAAGACCATCGACGAATTGCTGGCCAAGGCCGGCACCGACAAGACCAAGATCGTCCAGGCGATCATCTGGCTGGCCGACATGAGCACTTTCGCCGAGATGAACTCGGAATGGGACAAGTGGGTGCCGCAGGGCCACACCCCGGCGCGCGCCACCGGCGAAGCCAAGCTCGCCGGCCCGGAATATCTGGTCGAGATCATCGTGACGGCGGCGCTGTAAGGCGCCGGCGTTACCCCTGCGAAGGCGTGAATCGCGCCACCAGCGTGTGGCTCTCCGCCGGGTAGATGAACCGCACATGCGTCACCGGGTGCTCGGCGCTCCACGTGCGGCGCTCGACCACCAGGCAGGGCGCGCTCGCGTCGATGTCGAGCGCGTCGGCGGTGTTCTCGTCGGCGGCCATGGCGCGGATGCGGTGCTCGGCCTCGCTCCATGGCACACGGCCGATCAGCCAGGGGCCGGGCGCGATCTCGAGGAACTCTTCCTCGCCGGCCTCGGCCACGGCTGAAAGATTGATCAGCCGCTGCTCAAGCGCGAACGGCCGTTCGCCGGCAAAATGCAGGCCTTCCAGCGCAAGCACCGGCCCTGGCGTGGCAAGCCCGAGCAGCGCGCGGTCCTCCGCGCTGCTGCGCCGCTTGAGGCGCCCCAGCCGCTCATAACGATAGGGCAGGCCCAGCGCCTCGACCTCGATCCTGATGTCGTGCAGCTCCAGCACCGCCGCCTGCGACTGCGGCTGGCGCACGAAACTGCCGGAGCGGCGGCGGCGCTCGATGAGTCCGGCCTTGGCCAATTGCGACAGCGCCTTGTTCACCGTCATGCGCGAGCAATTATACTGAGTCGTCAGCTCGTGCTCGAAGGGAATGCGATGCCCGGGCGCCCAGGCGCCCGACAGGATCTTCTCGCGGATGTCGGACAGGATGCGCTGATGCAGCGAGACGTTCTCGCCGCCCTCGACATCGTCTGTCTCGACCAAGCTCATCGGACGGTCCTGTTCAGCCTTGCGACAGCGCGGTCATGACTTTGCGGAACCGCGCGGCGATGGCATCGCGCTTCGCATGCCTGCCGCCGCTGACCTGCTTCTTGCCATGCACCCAGACGCAATCGACCTTGCTGCCATTGGCAAAAATCCAGGCGTCGAGGATCGCATCGCCTGTCTTGCCGGAGAGCGATGGATGATTTTGGTCGAGCGAGACGAGATCGGCAGGGGAGCCGGCGGCAATTTGCGCCGGACCGGCGCCGAGCGCCTGGCTGCCGCCGTCGAGCGAAGCATCGAACAGGGCACGCCCCGTCGATCCGCCGGCGCGGGCCAGCACATTGCGGGCGCGGTGAGCGAGACGCTGCGAATATTCGAGCTGCCTCAGCTCGTCCGGCAGGCCGATCAGCACATTGGAATCGGAGCCGACGCCGAAGCGCCCGCCATGTTCGATGAAGAGCGGCGCCGCGAAAGTGCCGTCGCCGAGATTGGCTTCGGTGATCGGGCAAAGCCCGGCGATGGCGCCAGTCCGGGCCATCGCGATCGTTTCCGTCTCTGTCATATGCGTGGCGTGGATCAGGCACCAGCGATTGTCCACCTTGGCGTTGGCGAGCAGGAATTCGACCGGACGCTTGCCCGACCAGGAAACGCAGTCCTCGACTTCTTTAATCTGTTCGGCGACATGGATATGGATCGGCCCGTTCGGCGTCATGGCCGCGACGGCCTTGAGCTCGTCCGGCGTTGCGGCGCGCAGGCTGTGCGGCGCGACGCCGACGACGGCCTGCTCCAATGAGCGAACACCCTCGCGGGCCTTCTCAAGCAGACGTCCGAAACGTTCGACATCATTGACGAATCGCCGCTGGCCTTCGTTGGGAGCGGCGCCGCCGAAGGCCGAATGGGCATAGAAGACAGGCAGCAGCGTCAGCCCGATGCCGGTGCCGGCGGCTGCCGCAGTGATCCGCTCGGCCATCTCGGCGATATTGGCGTAAGGCTTTCCGTCGCGATCATGATGAAGGTAATGGAATTCGCCCACCCGCGAGAAGCCGGCCTCCAGCATTTCGACATAGAGCTGCTCCGCCACCGCCTCGACCTGGTCCGGCGTCATCGACAGCGCGAAGCGGTACATCACCTCGCGCCAGCTCCAGAAACTGTCGGCCGAAGGGCCGCGCAATTCGGCCAAACCCGCCATGCCGCGCTGGAAGGCATGGCTGTGCAGGTTGGGCATGCCCGGCAGGACGATGGCATGCCGCTCGTCGCCGGCCTGCGCCGAAGCGCCGACCTCGACTGAGGAGATGCGGCCATCCTTAAAAGCGATCCTGACATTGTCCTGCCAACCGCCGGGCAGCAGCGCCTGTTCCGCAAAGATCGCCGTCACGTCCATCTCCGAATCTGAATGCCCAGGGCACATTATCACTTGCGTCGCGTTTCAATATGTATATACATAATCGGTATCCAAGCAAACGGAAAAGATGATGGGTGGAGCAAACGGGAAGAGCGGCCATCGGGTCTGGCGCAATGCGCGCCTGGCGACCATGGCTGACGGGGCGGTCGGTCTCGGCATCGTCGAAAAAGGCGCGGTCGCCGCGCGTGACGGGCTGATCGTTTATGCCGGCCCCGAGGCCGAGATACCGGCCGCGGCCGGGCAGGGCGCCGAGACCGTCGATTGCGTTGGACGCTGGATCACGCCCGGCCTGATCGATTGCCACACGCACCTTGTCTATGCGGGAAACCGCGCCAACGAATTCGAAATGCGTCTGGCCGGCGCCACCTATGAAGAAGTGGCCCGCGCCGGCGGCGGCATTGTCTCCTCGGTCAAGTCGCTGCGCGCAGCGAGCGAGGATGAACTGGTCGCTGAGACGCTGCCGCGTCTCGACGCGTTGCTCGCCGAAGGCGTCACCACCGTCGAGGTCAAATCCGGCTATGGACTCGACGCCGACAACGAGAAGAAATCGCTGCGCGCCGCCCGCCGCCTGGCCGACGAGCGCCCCGTCACGGTCCGCACGACCTGTCTTGCCGCGCATGCGCTGCCGCCGGAAGCCAACGGCGATAAGGATGCGTTCATCGATCTCATCGCCGAGACCATCCTGCCGCAGGTCGCCGCCGAAAAGCTCGCCGACGCCGTCGATGGTTTTTGCGAAGGCATAGCCTTCTCGTCCGAACAGATGGCGCGCGTCTTCGACAAGGCCAAGGCGCTCGGCCTGCCGGTGAAACTCCACGCCGACCAGCTTTCCAACCTGCATGGCGCGGCGCTTGCGGCTCGCTATGGCGCGCTGTCGGCCGACCATCTCGAATACACCGATGAGGAGGGCGCCGCCGCGATGGCGAAGGCCGGCACCGTGGCGACCATCCTGCCCGGCGCCTACTACTTCATCCGCGAGACGAAAAAACCGCCGGTCGACCTTTTTCGCCGCCACGGCGTCAAGATGGCTGTCGCTACCGACAGCAATCCCGGCACCTCGCCGCTCACCTCGCTCCTGCTTACCATGAATATGGCCGCGACGCTGTTCGGCATGACCGTCGACGAATGCCTCGCCGGCGTCACCCGCGAGGCCGCGCGCGCGTTGGGCTTGCTGGAACAGACCGGCACGTTGGAAGCCGGCAAATCGGCCGATCTCGCCATCTGGGACATCGAGCGCCCGGCCGAACTCGTCTACCGCATGGGCTTCAATCCGCTCCATGCCCGTATCTGGAGAGGACAATGACCGAACTTATCCTGACGCCCGGCAACGCGACGCTTGCCGACTGGCGGTCCATCTATCGTGGCGCCGTGCCGACGCTCGATGAGGCCTGCCGGCCGAAGATCCGGGACAGCGCCGAGGCGGTGGCCCGCATCCTCGCCAAGGGCGAGCCGGTCTATGGCATCAACACCGGCTTCGGCAAGCTCGCCAGCGTCCGCATTCCGGCCGACGATCTCGAAACGCTGCAGCGCAATATCGTGCTGTCGCATGCCGCGGGCGTCGGCGAGCCGATGCCGGTCGCCGTGGTGCGGCTGATGATGGCGCTCAAGCTTGCCAGCCTTGCCCAGGGCGCCTCCGGCGTGCGCGCCGAGACCATCGACCTGCTTCAAGGGATGCTCGCCAACGACGTCATTCCGGTCGTGCCCGCGCAGGGCTCGGTCGGCGCTTCCGGCGACCTCGCGCCGCTCTCGCACATGACCGCCGTCATGATCGGCGTCGGCGAATGCTTTACCCCGCATGGGCGCTTTCCGGCCAAGGTTGCCTTCGTCTCGCATGGGCTGGAGCCGGTGACGCTCGGTGCCAAGGAGGGGCTGGCGCTGCTCAACGGCACGCAGTTTTCGACCGCTTTCGCGCTCGCTGGCCTGTTCGAGGCCGAGACGCTCTACCAGTCTGCGCTGGTCGCCGGCGCGCTCTCGACGGATGCGGCAAAGGGCTCCGACGCTCCCTTCGACCCGCGCATCCATCTGTTGAGGAAACACCGTGGTCAGATCGAGACGGCCGATGCGCTGCGCAATCTCATGGCGGGCAGCGCCATTCGCGAATCGCACCGCGTCGGCGACGAGCGCGTGCAGGACCCGTATTGCCTGCGCTGCCAGCCGCAGGTGATGGGTGCCGCGCTCGACGTGCTGCGTAAGGCCGCCGACACGCTTGAGACCGAAGCCAATGGCGTCACCGACAATCCGCTGATCTTCGCCGAGGACGACACCGCGCTTTCCGGCGGCAATTTCCACGCCGAGCCGGTCGCCTTCGCCGCCGACATGATCGCGCTCGCCGTCTGCGAGATCGGCTCGCTGTCGGAGCGTCGCATCGCCATGCTGGTCGACCCGGCGCTCTCCGGCATGCCGGCCTTCCTGACGCCGAAGCCCGGCCTTAACTCCGGCTTCATGATCCCGCAGGTGACCGCGGCTGCGCTTGTCTCCGAAAACAAGCAGAAGGCCTATCCGGCGAGCGTCGATTCCATTCCGACCTCGGCCAACCAGGAAGACCACGTCTCGATGGCCGCCCACGGCGCGCGCAGGCTGCTCGGCATGGTCGAGAATGCGACCGCCGTGATCGGCATTGAGTTGCTAGCGGCCGCGCAAGGTTGCGACTTCCACGCGCCGCTCGCGTCGAGCGAAGCGCTGGAAGCGGTGCGCAAGCTGGTCCGGGCCGAGGTCCCGCATCTCGACAATGACCGCCATTTCCACCCCGACATGGAAAAGGCGATCGCCATGGTGCGCAGCGGCGCCGCGGTGAAGGCGGCGGGTGCTGTCAAGCTGCCGGGGATTGCGTCGTGAGAGCGCTCTCCCGGATAGATCGCGTTCCTTCGCGCCCCCCTCTGGCCTGCCGGCCATCTCCCCCTCTAGGGTGGAGATCAGCAGCGTCTTCGGCGCCGCTCTTCCTTCAACGCAGGCGATTGGCGAAGACCGGCGCGACAGCCAATCTCCCCCTAAGAGGGGGAGATGCCCGGCAGGGCAGAGGGGGGCGCCGTAGAACTCCAGCTTGCGGAGGTATCTTATGACCTCGCCCAATTGGCTCACGGTTACGCGCGGCACGGCCCCGCTCCTGGTCTCGATCCCACACACCGGCATCGACCTCGCCGGCCTCGATTCCCGCCTGGTCTCGACTTGGCTGGGGCGCCGTGACTGCGACTGGTGGATCGACAAGCTCTATGATTTCGCCACCGACCTCGGCGCGACCGTCGTCCACACCGGCATCTCGCGCACCGTTATCGACGTCAATCGCGATCCATCGGGCGTTTCGCTCTATCCCGGCCAGGCGACGACAACCCTTTGCCCGACGGACACGTTTGACGGCGACCCGCTCTACCGCATGGGCGAGGAGCCGACGCCGGCTGAGATCGACCAGCGCCGCGAAACCTATTTCGTTCCCTACCACGCCGCCCTGCAGGCCGAGATCGACCGGCTGCGCAGCATGCATGACAAGATCGTGCTCTACGACTGCCATTCGATCCGTTCGGTGCTGCCGCGCCTGTTCGAAGGCACGCTGCCGGTCTTCAACCTTGGCACCAACGACGGCAAGAGCACGGATCCCTTGCTGCAGGAGAAAGTGGCCGCCATCCTGGCCACGACCGGCGAAACCTGGGTGGTCAACGGCCGGTTCAAGGGCGGCTGGATCACCAGAAGCTTCGGCCAGCCTCAAAACGGCGTCCACGCGCTACAGATGGAGCTCTCCAACCGCGGCTACATGCGCGAGCCGGCAGGGAAGGGCTCGCCGGAAAATTGGCCGGTGCCTTACGATGCCACCTATGCCGCGCCGATCCGCGCCACGCTGAAAACGATCCTCGAAACCGCCATTGACTGGGCCGGGCGCTAAAGCGCCGCCTTACTCGAAAGGGACAATGATGACTGATCCTCGTCACAACATACGTGAAGTGCGCGCCCCGCGCGGCGACAAGCTCAACGCCCGCTACTGGACGACGGAAGCGCCGCTGCGCATGCTGATGAACAATCTCGACCCGGAGGTTGCCGAGAACCCGAACGAGCTCGTCGTCTATGGCGGCATCGGCAGGGCGGCGCGCACCTGGAACGATTTCGACCGGATCGTCGCTTCGCTGAAGACGCTGGGCGAGGACGAGACGCTGCTGGTGCAGTCGGGCAAGCCGGTCGGCGTCTTCAAGACACATTCCAACGCGCCGCGCGTGCTCATTGCCAACTCCAACATCGTGCCGCACTGGGCAACCTGGGAGAAGTTCAACGAGCTCGATAGGAAGGGCCTGATGATGTACGGCCAAATGACTGCCGGCTCCTGGATCTATATCGGCACGCAGGGCATCGTTCAGGGCACCTACGAAACCTTCGTCGAGGCCGGCCGCCAGCACTATAATGGCGACCTCAAGGGCAAGTGGATCCTGACCGGCGGCCTCGGCGGCATGGGTGGCGCTCAGCCGCTGGCCGCGGTCATGGCCGGCGCTTCCTGCCTTGCCATCGAG
This sequence comes from Mesorhizobium sp. B4-1-3, assembly GCF_006439355.1. Lineage (GTDB taxonomy): Bacteria > Pseudomonadota > Alphaproteobacteria > Rhizobiales > Rhizobiaceae > Mesorhizobium. The sequence continues at coordinate 37,389 of NZ_VFTG01000007.1, read as the reverse complement.
TGCAATCCGGACTCGATCGATTTCCGCCTGCGCACCCGCTATCTCGACGAGAAGGCCGAGACGCTCGACGAGGCGATGGAAATGATCGAGCGCTGGACCAAGGCCGGCGAGGCGAAGTCGGTCGGCCTGCTCGGCAACGCCGCCGAGATCGTGCCCGAGATGTTCACGCGCGGCATCCGCCCCGACATCCTCACCGACCAGACCTCGGCCCATGACCCGATCAACGGCTATCTGCCGAAGGGCTGGACGATGGCCGAGTGGCGCGAAAAGCGCGTCAGCGACCCTAAGGCCGTCGAGAAGGCCGCCCGCGCGTCGATGCGCGAGCATGTCGAGGCCATGGTGGCGTTCTGGAACGCCGGCGTGCCGACGCTCGATTACGGCAACAACATCCGCCAGGTCGCCAAGGACGAAGGTTTTGAGAATGCCTTCGCTTTCCCGGGCTTCGTGCCGGCCTATATCCGGCCGCTGTTCTGCCGCGGCATCGGTCCGTTCCGCTGGGCCGCGCTTTCGGGCGATCCGGAAGACATCTACAAGACCGACGCCAAGGTGCGCGAGCTGACCCCCGGCAACACGCATCTGCACAATTGGTTGGACATGGCGCGCAAGCGCATCTCCTTTCAAGGGTTGCCGGCGCGCATCTGCTGGGTCGGTCTCGGCGACCGCCATCGCCTCGGCCTCGCCTTCAACGAGATGGTGGCCAGGGGCGAGCTCAAGGCGCCGGTCGTCATCGGCCGCGACCACCTCGATTCCGGCTCGGTCGCCTCGCCGAACCGCGAGACCGAGGCGATGAAGGACGGCTCCGACGCCATTTCCGACTGGCCGTTGCTCAACGCTCTGCTCAACACCGCCTCCGGCGCCACCTGGGTGTCGCTGCACCACGGCGGCGGCGTCGGCATGGGCTTCTCGCAGCATGCCGGCATGGTGATCGTCGCGGATGGTACGCCGGAGGCGGCCAAGCGTCTGGAGCGCGTTTTGTGGAACGACCCGGCGACCGGCGTCATGCGGCATGCCGATGCCGGCTACGACATAGCCATTGAGTGCGCCAAGGAACACCAGCTCAATCTGCCTGGCATTCTGGGCTGAGCATGATGCCGAAAAGTGTGAAGCGGTTTTCGGACAACATCATGCTCCTCACCAAAAAGACAGAGCCGGATGGTTTCAGGTCGAATCGACTTGAAATCGTCCGGGTCTGAGCCGATGCGCATCCTTCGTGCTGCCGGTTACCGCGTCATGCCGTGGAAGAATGGCGGCGGCACGACTACCGAAATCGCCATCTCTCCCGACGGCGCCGGGCTCGATGACTTCGACTGGCGCGTCTCGATGGCTCGCGTCGAAACCAGCGGGCCATTCTCGAGCTTCGCCGGCATCGACCGAACATTGTCGGTGCTGGAAGGTGAGGGGATTGTCCTAGACATCGCTGGCCGGCCGCCCGAACCCCTTACTGCTGACTCGGCGCCGCTCGCCTTTCCGGGCGACGTGCCGACCGGTGCGGCGCTGATCGGCGGTCCGATCACTGATCTCAACGTGATGACCCGCCGTGGCCGCATGGCCCATGAGGTCGAACGCCGGCCTTTTTCCGGCGAGAGTCGCATCGCGCCGCGCGCCGACACCACGCTCGTTCTTGCCGTCGGCACCGGCGCCACGCTCCTCACGGACGACCGGTCGAGCCTCGGACCGCTCGATACGCTGATCCTCGACCGCGGCAGCGCGGAATTGCGGCTTCAGCCCAAAGGGGAGGGCCTGCTTTTCGTGATCGGGCTCCACCGCTTCGCCGCCAACCATTAACGGCTGTTGCCAAACATGATCGCGGCTCAGGCGAATTATCATTCGGCCCCTTGCATGTATCACGAAAAAGCCTGAATCCTTGCCCTGATCCAAACAGGGGCGGAGAGCGAGGGGCGTTCGCCCACAAGCTGTCGAAAGGGCACGCCCCTGTCGTGGTGCGCAAAACAAACTTTCGGCCGATCAGTCATGCAACCAATTGCAATTGAACCGGTTTTAGGCGCATTGCCGTGGCGGTGACGCCGCATTGCGCCCCGCTTACGGAATTTTCGATGAACATTCAGACCAATCCCAACAAGATCGAACAGACGAGCGCCGGCTTCCCGGCGGTGACGGAAGCGCCGATACGCTCCAATTTCCTGCCAGAGGACCGGCTGCGCGCCTTGGGCGTTGCGCTCGCCAAGGGCGAGGTCAAGGAATTGTTCGGCCTCGCCCCGTTCGAGTTCCAGGGCCGCATCCGCGATAGCGCCAAGAAGATTCTCGAAGTTTACCGCTCGACCAATGCCGCCCAGGCCAAGGGCGAGACCATCACGCCCGCCGCGCAATGGCTGCTCGACAACAATTACCTGGTCGAGGAGACCATCTTCCAGGTCAAGCGCGACCTGCCGCGCCGCTTCTACCGGCAGCTGCCGACGCTCACACTCGGCGACGGCACCGTGCTGCCGCGCGCCTTCGTCGTGGCCTGGAGCTATGTCGAGCATTCCGACAGCTCCGTCTCGGCCACCATGTTCAAGGCGATCGTCGAGGGCTTCCAGTCAGTCGAGCCGATGAAGATCGGCGAGCTCTGGGCGCTGCCGTCGCTGCTGCGCTTCGTGCTGATCGAGAATCTGCGCCGCATCGCCGTGCGCGTCGAGCGCACCAGGCAGATGCGCCATGTCGCCAACGAGGTCGCCGACCGGGTTCTCGCGACGGACGACAATGCCGACCGCACCAGGATCCTGTCGAACTACAGCGCGCATGCGCAGGACACCACTTTCGCCACCCAATTGCTCTACCGCCTGCGCGACGGATCGCAGAACGCCGGCCGCGCGCTGGAATGGCTGGAAGGCGAGCTCGAAAAGACCGGCTCCGATGCCGAGGAGATCATCATCTCCGAGCATCAGACGCTGTCCTCGGGCAACGTCACCACCGGCAACATCATTCGCGGTCTGCGCCTCATCAACGACGTCGACTGGACGGTCTGGTTCGAGGGCGTCAGCCGCATCGACACGCTGCTGCGTGAAAAGACCGATTTCGCCAACCTCGATTTCTTCTCGCGCGACCAGTATCGCACCGCGATCGAGCAGCTGGCGCGCCGCTCGCATCTTTCCGAGTACCGCGTCGCCGAAAAGGCGATCGAGCTTGCCGGCCACACGCCCGGCCTCACCGACGCGTCCGGCGTGCCGGAAACAGCGGACCCCGCCGTGCACACCGATGTCGGCTTTTTCCTGGTCGGCCCGCGCCGGCAGGAGCTGGAACAGGCGATCGGCTACCGGCCGCCTTTCTATGTGACCTTCAAGCGAGGTTTTGCCAGCGCCGGCTGGCTGGGCATCGTCGTGCCGGTCTTTCTGTTGACGGTGCTGCTCTTGGTGCTGTCGGGCAAAGCGCTCGTCAATCTCGGCCTGTCGGTGGAATCGATCACGCTGATGCTGGCGCTGTTCGCCGTGCCCGCCAGCGAGGGCGCGCTAGCCTTCTTCAACACCGTGGTAGCGCTGTTTCTCAAGCCGACCCGGCTTGTCGGCTACGACTACAACAAGCACGGCATACCGGCCGAGTCGCGCACGATGGTCGTGGTTCCGTCACTGATCGGCTCGCGCGACGATGTCGAGGAAAACATCCGCAACATCGAGGTTCATCACCTCGCCAACACGGCCGAGGAAATCCATTTCGCGCTGTTGTCCGACTGGCCGGACTCCAAGACCGAGATCGACGCCGCCGATATCGAAATCCTGCAATATGCCCGCGACGAGATCGCCAGGCTCAATGCGCGCTATCCGTCGGAAGGCTCGCCGCGCTTCTACCTCCTGCACCGACGCCGGCTCTACAATCAGGCGCAGGGCTGCTGGATGGGCTGGGAGCGCAAGCGCGGCAAGCTGCATGAGCTGAACCTTCTTTTGCGCGGCGACAGTGACACCACCTTCCTGCCGCTCGACGTGCCGCTGCCGGAAAAGGTCGTCTATGTAATGACGCTCGACGCCGACACGCGCACCACGCGCGACGCGGTTTCGAGCCTGGTCGGCAAGCTCGCCCATCCGCTCAACCGCCCGCATTTCGATCCGGTGAAGCGTGTCGTCACGGCCGGCTACACCATCCTGCAGCCGCGCATCACCGCTTCGCTCACCAGCGGCGACGACGCCTCCTTCTTCCAGCGCGTCTTCTCGGCCAATCGCGGCCTCGACCCCTATGTGTTCGCCGTTTCCGACGTTTACCAGGACGTCTTCGGCGACGGGTCCTTCACCGGCAAGGGCCTCTACCATGTCGACGCCTTCGAGGCGGCGCTGAAGAACCGCATCGACGAAAACACCATCCTCAGCCACGACCTGCTCGAAGGCGCGCTCGCGCGCGCCGCGTTAGTCACCGATGTCGAGCTGGTCGAGGACTATCCGACCCGCTACTCGGTCGACGCCTCGCGCCACCATCGCTGGGCCCGCGGCGACTGGCAGCTGCTCGGCTATATCTTCGACCCGCGCTCCGGTGTGCCTGCGCTGTCGCGCTGGAAGATGGTCGACAATCTGCGCCGCTCGGTCACCCCGATCTTCTGGGTCATGGCCTGCGTCGCCGGCTGGACGCTGCTGCCTTTTACCCAGGCGGCGCAGTGGCAGGCGCTTCTGATCCTCAGCCTGTTCATGGCGCCGACCTTCGACATCGTGAACGGCATCCTGCCCAAGAGCGGCGACCAGACGCCGCGCGGCCATTTCTCGGCGCTGGCTCGCGACACCGTCTTCGGCACCGCCCTTGTGGCGCTGAAAGTGCTTCTGATGGCGCATCTCGCCTGGATGATGGGCGACGCCATCATCCGCACCATCTACCGGCTCTTCGTCAGCCGGCAAAATCTGCTGGAATGGCGCACCGCTTCGCAGGCGGCCAAGGGCGGGAACGATCTCGGCGCCTATTACGGCATGATGTATGGCGCGGTGATCGTCGGCGTCGTCGGCCTGGCGATTCCGGTGCTGGCCGATTCCACCGGCGCCTTCGTCGCCTTCTTCTTCGCCATCTTCTGGATCGCTTCGCCCGCCGTCGCCTGCTGGATCAGCCGCTCGGCCGAGACCGAGGACAGGCTGCGCATCTCGACCGCCGACGTCCACGCGTTGCGCACTTACGCGCGCCGCACCTGGCATTATTTCGAGACCTTCGTCACGCCAGAGCAGCATCATCTGCCGCCGGACAATTTCCAGGAGAGCCCGGCGCCGGTGGTGGCGCCGCGCACCTCGCCGACCAATATCGGGGTCTATCTCTTGTCGGTCGTGTCGGCGCGCGATTTCGGTTGGATCAGCCTTTCGGATGCCATCACCCGTATCGACGCCACGATGACGACGATCGAGAACATGCCGCGCGAACGCGGCCACCTCTATAACTGGTACGACACGACGACGCTGAAGCCGCTCTATCCGCTCTACATCTCCGCGGTCGACAGCGGCAATCTCGCCGGACATCTGGTCGCGGTGGCCGCCTCCTGCGCCGAATGGGCCGAAGCGCCGTCCGTGCACCTGCAGGGTGATTTCGAAGGCATACTCGACACCGTCGCCATCCTCGACGAAAGCCTGGACGAGTTGCCGGACGATCGTCGGCAGCTGCGGCCGCTGCGCCAGCGCCTGGCCGACCGTCTCGACGGCATGCGCCGCGCGGTCGCGACCATCAAGGCGCAGCCCGAAATGGCGTCGATCCGCACCATCAACCTTGCCGTGCTCGCCGGCGAGATCCGCAAGCTCGCCACCGCCATCCATACCGAGGCGGGCTCGCCGAAGAGCGATGTCATCGCCGACTGGGCGGCGAGGCTCGAGGCGACCTGCGAGGCGCACGTGCACGATTCGCACAATGACGAGAGCGCCGTCGCCGCATTGCGCGCCAAGCTGCTCGCGCTGCGCGAGCGCTGCCGCCGCTTTGCCTTCGAGATGGATTTCTCCTTCTTGATGCGGCAGGAGCGCAAGCTGCTGTCGATCGGCTATCGCGTCGAGGACCGCCAGCTCGACGAAGCCTGCTATGACCTGCTCGCCTCCGAGGCGCGGCTCACCAGCCTGTTCGCCATCGCCAAGGGCGACCTGCCGACCGAGCACTGGTTCCGTCTGGGACGGCCGATCGTCGAGATCGGCTTCCAGGGCGCGCTGATGTCGTGGTCGGGCTCGATGTTCGAGTATCTGATGCCGCCGCTGGTCATGAAGGAGCCGCAGGGCTCGATCCTCAACCAGACCAGCAAGCTCATCATCAAGCGCCAGATCCAGTATGCGCGTTCCAAGAACGTTCCCTGGGGCATTTCGGAATCGGCCTATAATGCCCGCGACCGCGAGCTCACCTACCAGTACACCAATTTCGGAGTGCCCGGCCTCGGCCTGAAGCGCGGCCTCGGCCAGAACACTGTTATCGCGCCTTACGCCACGATCCTGGCAGCGCAGTTCTATCCGCGCGAGGCGGTGCAGAACCTGAAGCGCCTGCGCTCTATCGGCGCGCTTGGCCGTCACGGCTTCCACGATGCGGTCGACTTCACGCCGCAGCGCGTTCCGGAGGGCACGGACCACGCCGTGGTGCTGAACTACATGGCGCACCATTCCGGCATGTCGATCGCCGCTGTCGCCGACGCCATTTTCGAGGGCCGGCTGCGCGAGCGTTTCCACAGCGACCCGGTGATCGAGTCGGCCGAGCTTCTGTTGCAGGAGAAGGCGCCGCGCGATATTCCGACCGCGACCGTCAGGACGGAAGCGGACGAGCGATCCAAGGACGAGACCGAGGCCGAGAGCCCGGACAGCCGCGTCATCCTCGATCCGATCAAGGCGTTGCGGGCGACCAACGTCATGTCCAACGGCCGCTATTCGGTCATGGTCACCGCGACCGGCTCCGGCTACAGCCGCTTCGGCGAGCTTGCCGTCACTCGCTGGCAGCCGGATCCGAGCGAGGACCGCCTCGGCTCCTACATCTTCCTGCGCGACACCGCTACCGGCGACTGGTGGTCGGCCACGGCGGAACCGAAGCGCGCCGAGGGCGAACGCGTCCAGACGCTGTTCGGCGACGACAAGGCGAGCTTCACCAAGTCCGTCGGCTCGCTGCGTTCGGAGGTCGAATGCATCGTCATTTCCGAGGGTAACGGCGAAGGCCGTCGCATCACGCTCTATAATGACGGCCCGACCGACCGGCATATCGAGGTGACGTCCTTCGCCGAGCTGGTGCTCGGCAACGAGGCCTCGGACAATGCGCATCCGGCCTTCTCCAAGATGTTCGTCGAGACCGAGATCGCGCCGACCAACGGCGCGATCTTCGCCACGCGGCGCAAGCGCGACAAGAACGACCCCGACCTCACCATGGTGCATTTCGTCACCGATCCGTCGGGCCCGTCGCGCGATGCCGAGGCCGAGACCGACCGGCGCGCTTTCATCGGCCGTGGCCGCACCATCGCCGATGCCGTCGCCTTCGACCCCGGCGTCAGGCTTTCCGGCAGTCAAGGCTTCACGCTCGACCCGGTGGCGGCGCTGCGCCGCCAGGTCCGCGTGCCGGCAAACAAGAAGATCTCGCTGACCTTCTGGACCGCCGTCGGCGCTAATCGATCAGAGCTCGACGAGGCGATCGCCCGTCTCGACCACCAGGAGAGCTTCGCCCGCCAGGCCATGCTTGCCTGGACGCGCAGCCAGGTGCAGACACGTCATCTGGGTCTCAGTCTCACCGACGCCGCCAATGTGCAGAAGCTGGCGCGCTACCTCATCTATCCCGATCCGTTCCTGCGCCTGCCGGCCGAATCCATCGCGTCTGGCCTCGGCCGCCAGTCGAGCCTGTGGCCGACCAGCATCTCCGGGGATTTCCCGATCTTCCTCGTGCGCATCGCCGACGTCGCCGATCTCGAGATCGTCGCTCAGGCGCTGCGGTTCCAGGAATACATGCGGGCGCGGGGCATGATGATCGACTTCGTCGTCGTCAACGAGCAGGCCTCGTCCTATGTGCAGGACCTGCAGCGCGCCGTGGAGACACTGTGCGAGAACAGCCGCCTGCGCGGCCGCGAGCTCGGGCCTCGCCAGCACATCTTCGCGGTGCGCCGCGACCTGATGGATGAGCCGACCTACAAGACCTTGCTGTCGGTCGCGCGCGTCGTCCTGCATACCCGCAACGGCACGATCTTCGACCAGCTCGAACGCGCGGAGACCGCGGCCCTCCAGGCGCGCGATGCCTTGCTGCAGGCGGAGGGCGGTTCGCCGCGCGAACCTGCTCCGCCGCTGCCCTTGCCGGTACCTGCAAGCCAAGGTGGAGGCGATATCGCCGCCGATGGCAGCGGTCTCAGCCTGTGGAACGGCTTTGGCGGCTTCGACGGCGATGGTCGCCATTATGTGACGCGGTTGACCGGACGGCGCGTGACGCCGCAGCCTTGGATCAACGTCATCTCGAATGCTTCCTTCGGCTTCCACGTTTCGGCCGAAGGCGCCGGTTTCACCTGGAGCCGCAACAGCCGCGACTACCAGCTGACGCCATGGTCGAACGATCCGGTGTCGAACCGGCCGGGCGAAGGCTTCTATATCTATGACCAGCTGAGCGGTAAGGCGTTCTCGCCGACGGCGGCAGTGGTGCGCGATCCGTCGATGACCTACGAGACCTGGCACGGGCAGGGGTTCTCCACCTTCCGCTCGAAGCGCGGGCCGCTGTCGATGGACCTGACTCAGGTGGTCGATCCGACCGATCCGGTGAAGATCACGCGGTTGCGCATCCAGAACGCCGGCCCGGCGCCGGCACGCCTGCGCATTTACGCCTATGCCGAGTGGGTGCTGGGCGGCCATCGCTCGCGCACCGCGGCGACTATCGTGCCCTCCCGTGACGCGGCGACCGGCGCCATGCTGGCGCAAAACCCCTACGGGCTCGACTTCGGCGAGCGTGTCGCCTTCATGGCGGCAAGTCATCCGGTCCATTCGGTGACCGCCGACCGCTCCGAATTCATCGGCAGGCACGGCACGACCGAATATCCGCAGGCCGTGCTCGGCGGGCTTGCGCTTTCCGGCCGCATCGAGGCGGGCGACGATCCTTGCGCGGTTGTCGCCAGCGACATCGACATTCCTGCCGGCGGCGACATCACGCTGCTCTGGCTGCTTGGCGACGCGGCAACGCCCGCCGAGGCAAGCGCGCTGGTGCAGTCCCATCGCGGCAAGGATTTCGACCAGCGCCTGGCCGATAACGAAAAGACCTGGCGCGGTTTCCTCGACACCATCCAGGTCGAGACGCCGGACGAGGCGATGAACGCCATGGTCAACCACTGGCTGCCTTACCAGAGCCTGGCCTGCCGCATCCGCGCGCGCTCGGCCTTCTACCAGGCGAGCGGCGCCTTCGGCTTTCGCGACCAGTTGCAGGACACGCTCGCCCTTCTGGCGCATGACCCGAAGCTGGCGCGCGACCAGATCCTCAATGCCGCGCGCCGGCAGTTCCCGGAAGGCGACGTGCAGCACTGGTGGCTGCCGCGCACCGATGCCGGTGTGCGCACCATGATCTCGGACGACGTCGTCTGGCTGGCGCATGCGACGGCCCGCTACATCGAGGTGACGGGCGATGCCGGCATCCTCAAGGAGCAATTGCCCTTCATCGAGGGGCAGGAGCTCGGCGAAGGCGAGCATGACGCCTTCTTCACGCCGGAGATCACCAAGAACACCGCGCCGCTCTATGACCATTGCGCGCGGGCGCTCGATCTCGCGATCAAGCGCAGCAGCCCCGCCGGCCTGCCGCTCATCCTTGGCGGCGACTGGAACGACGGCATGAACCGCGTCGGCGAGGGCGGCAAGGGTGAGAGCGTGTGGCTGGGCTGGTTCCTCCTGAAGACGCTCACCGACTTCGCGCCTGTCGCCAAGGGGCAGGGCGACACCAAGCGGGCGCAGGCCTGGGCGAAGCACGCGGACGCGCTGAAGCGTGCCCTGGAAAGCACCGCTTGGGACGGCCAGTGGTACCGGCGAGGCAGCTTCGACGACGGCACGCCGCTCGGCTCGCACAATTCGGACGAGTGCAAGATCGACTCGATCGCCCAGTCCTGGAGCGTGTTGTCGGGCGAGGGCGATCCGGCGCGCTCGACCACGGCCATGGAACAGGCGACCAATATGCTGGTCGATGACGAGCTCAAGATCGTCAAGCTGTTCACGCCGCCCTTCTCCAAGAGCGAGAAGGATCCCGGCTACATCAAGAGCTATCCGCCGGGCGTGCGCGAGAATGGCGGCCAGTATACCCATGCCGCCACCTGGTTCGTGATCGCGCTGGCCGAGATGGGCCGCACCGATGAGGCCTATCGCTGCTTCTCGATGCTGAATCCGGTCAACCACGCCTCGGACGAAGCGGGGGCCGAGCACTACCGCGTCGAGCCCTATGTGGTGGCCGCCGACATCTATGCCGGCGAAGGCAAGGGCGGCCGCGGCGGCTGGACCTGGTACACGGGATCGGCCGGCTGGCTCTACCGGGCCGCGGTGGAAGGCATCCTCGGCATCGAGCGGCGCGGCAAGGAGATCACGTTTAGGCCGAAGCTGCCCAGGCACTGGGACGGCTACGCCGCGACGCTCAAGATGTTCGACGGCGAGATCAAGGTTCGCGTCATCCGCGACAAAAAGACCAAGTCGATCTCGCTAGAAGTCGATGGTTCAAAGAAAAAATCGGCCTCTTTCGAGCCGACAGCCGGCGGCAAGACGGAAGTCGTCGTCAGGATACCCGCGTAAAATCAAAGGTTTGGTCTGTCGGCCGCGCATCATTCGAGGTGCGTGGCCGACCGCCGTTTTTTACTTGGCGCGGCTCTTGCGCCTCATCGCGCGCCTTCCTTTAGAGCAGGCTAAGCAAGCAGCTTATGATTAAAAATGTGGCAGCGGGGACCAAGTGCCATTATTTTGCCGCAAGGCTGACATTTCACCTTTTATCTCAAACCGTTAGGTGATCACGTCAGATTTCGTACCGTCGTTATCTTTTGTTCGCTAAATGGGAACGGAAGGGATAGACGACGCATTGTTTCGCGACACGTTAACCGATACGTGTCAGAAAATGGTGCGGTGCACAATTCGGGCATTGAGCACGGACAAGAGTTTGGCGGAGTAGCTGAAGTGTCACTTCTGCAGATCTACTTTAGAGCGCTGGGTTATCTGGCGGCCGACAAGAAGCGCGTCGCGCTGATTTGCGGCGCCAACGTCGCGCTCGCAGCGATCGCGATCCTCGAGCCGATCCTGCTGGGCAGGGTGATCGGTGCCATCTCCGAAAAAGGCGCGGTGTTTTCGACCCTCGCCGTCTGGGCAGCCATCGGTGTCTTCAATGTCATAGCCTTCGTGCTGGTGGCGCGCGGCGCCGACCGCTTCGCCCATGCCCGCCGCTCGGAAGTTCTGTGCCAATCCTTCGAGCGCGTCATCACCATGCCGCTCGCCTGGCACCACCAGCGCGGCACGTCCAATTCGCTGCACACGTTGCTGCGCGCCGTCGAAACGCTGTTCAGCCTGTGGCTCGAATTCATGCGCGTGCACCTCTCGACGGCCATCGCGCTGGTGCTGCTGGTTCCGACCGCGCTGTCCATGGACATCCGCATGTCCGTGGTGCTGCTTGGCCTGGGCGTGCTTTACGTCGGCATCGGCCGCATCGTCATGCACCGCACCAAGGCGGGGCAGACCGCCGTCGAGCGCCACTACCACACCGTGTTCGCCCACGTGACCGACAGCGTCAGCAACGTTGCCGTGCTGCAGAGCTACAATCGCATCGCCCACGAGACCGCGACGCTGAAGCGCTACGTAAAGGATCTGCTCGACGCCCAGAACCCGGTGCTCGACTGGTGGGCGATCGCCAACGCGCTGAACCGTCTGTCGTCGACCATCTCGATGATGATCGTGCTGTCGATCGGCGCCTATCTCGTCACCCGTGGCCAGCTTCGCGTCGGCGATGTCGTCGCCTTCACGGGCTTTGCCGGAATGCTGATCGCCCGTCTCGACCAGATGTCGGCCTTCACCACCCAGATCTCCGAGGCCCGCGCCAAGCTCGAGGACTTCTATCGCCTCGAGGACTCGGCTGCCGAGACCGCCGAGCCGGACGGACTGCGCGAGTTGACCAACGTCACCGGCCATGTCCGCTTCGAGAACGTCAGCTTCGAGTTTGCCAATTCGGGCCATGGCATCGAGGATGTCTCCTTCGAGGTCCAGGCAGGCCAGACGGTCGCTATCGTCGGTCCGACAGGCGCCGGCAAGACGACGCTCATCAACTTGCTGCAGCGCGTCTTCACGCCGGCCAGCGGCCGTATCCTCATAGACGGCATCGACACCCGCACGGTGACCCGCAAGTCGCTGCGCCACTCGATCGCCACCGTCTTCCAGGACGCCGGCCTGCTTAACCGCTCGATCGAAGACAACATCCGTGTCGGCCGCGCCGATGCGAGCAACGACGAGGTGCACGCCGCCGCCAATGCCGCCGCCGCGCAGGACTTCATCCTGTCGAAGAGCAGCGGCTACGACACCGTCGTCGGCGAGCGTGGCGGTCAGCTCTCGGGCGGCGAGCGCCAGCGTATCGCCATCGCCCGCGCCGTGCTCAAGGATGCCCCGATCCTGGTGCTCGACGAGGCGACCAGCGCGCTCGACGTCGAAACCGAGGACCGCGTCAAGGACGCGATCGACGAGCTGCGCCGCAACCGCACGACCTTCATCATCGCCCATCGCCTGACCACGGTCCGCGACGCCGATCTCGTCGTCTTCATGGACAAGGGCAGGGTGGTCGAGATGGGCGGCTTCACCGAGCTGTCGTTGCGCAACGGCCGCTTCGCCGCCCTGCTGCGCGCCGGCGGCCTGCTCAACGACGAGGAAGTCCGCCGCCTCAGCCGTCCGGTGACGGAAGCGGCGTAAGCTCTCCCCTTCTTCCACCGGGAGAAGGGGAATTGCTCCCAAGACACTGCCGGTCTATTTAGGTCGGCATGAGCGACACCACCTCACGCTTGGGCTCCTGGGCCGATCTCGCCAATCCGACGCGCTTCGTCGGGTTGGCGGACAAGGTCATTCCGTGGCTGGCGGCTGTCGCGGCGGTCCTGCTCGCTGTCGGCCTCTATATGAGCTTCACCGCGCCGGAGGATTTCCAGCAGGGTATCACGGTGCGCATCATGTATATCCACGTGCCTTTCGCCTGGCTCGCCATGATGTGTTACACGATCATGGCGATCTCGGCGCTGGGCACGCTGGTCTGGCGTCATCCGCTGGCCGATGTCGCGCTGAAAGCGGCGGCCCCGATCGGCGCCACCTTCACGGCGCTGGCGCTGATCACCGGCTCCATATGGGGCAAGCCGATGTGGGGCACCTGGTGGGTGTGGGATGCGCGGCTGACCTCGGTCTTCGTGCTTTTCCTGATGTATCTCGGCATCATTGCGCTGACGCGGGCGCTGGATGACGCCAGCCGCGCCGCCTGGGCCGCCGCCATCATCACGCTGGTCGGCTTCATCAACATCCCGATCATCAAATTCTCGGTCGACTGGTGGAACACGCTGCACCAGCCGGCATCCGTCTTCCGCCTCGGCGGCCCGACCATCGATCCCTCGATGCTGTGGCCGCTGGCCGTCATGGCGCTGGGTTTCACGGTGCTGTTCTTCGCGCTGCACCTGATGGCGATGCGCACGGAGATTTCCAGGCGGCGCGTGACCGCGATGCGGAGAGTTGCTGCGCGCCAGGCGGAGCGGGCTTAACCTTCTCTCTTGTGGGAGAGGAAAGCTTGTGGGAGAGGAAAGGCGCTGCTCATCCCATCCGTCCTCGGGCCGCGACCGGCAGCGTTTCCAGCACCGTGTCGCCATCGATCAGATGCACCTGGTCGAAAAGGTTCGTCACCACGCAGCAATGGTCGGGCACGACGCGCACGCGCTCGCCGATGCGCAACGTGGCGCCGTCCGCCAGCGTGATGGTGCCGTGCTCTTCGCTCAATCCGGTGACACGGGCGCCGGGCATGCCGAGCAGCTCGCCGAACTCCGGCAACCCCAGCGTATCGGAAGACAGCGCCTTGCTGCCGCTGTCGAGAATGGCGCGACTCGCGGTCGGATGGCTGACGACCATGGCGAGCACGGTCAGCGCGCAATCGTCCAGCGTGCCGACGCCTTTGGCGACCTGGTAGCGGTCGAGATAGATGTAGGTACCGGGCCGGTATTCGGTGACGACACTGTCCTCGCCGGAGCGCCACATGTCCGGCGTGCCGCCGCTGGAGATGCGTTCGCATTCGAGCCCCGCCGCCGCAAGCGCGTCGCGCGCGGCCTTCAGCCAGGCGTCCGCCTCGGCGGCGCGCCCCGCCGCCGGATAGGTCATCAGCCCGCCGAAGGAGAGCCCCTTGGCCTTGTCGATCACCTTCGCCAGCGCCAGGGCTTCGTCGGCGCGCTGCACGCCGCAGCGACCCATGCCGGTGTCGCACTCGACCAGCACCGAAAGCGGATGACCGGCATCGGTGAAGGTCGCGGCAAGGCCCTCCAGCGTCTCGTGGCTATCCGCCGTCACCGAGAGCGTGACGCGGCCATGCAGCGCCTTCAGCCGTTCCAGCTTGGCCCGGCCAAGAATGTTGTAGGGGAGAAAGATGTCATCGAGTCCGGCATCGGCCATCACCTCGGCCTCGCCGATCTTCTGGCAGGTGATGCCGACGGCGCCCGCCGCCACCTGCTTCTTCGCCCAGTAAGGCAGCTTGTGCGTCTTGATATGCGGCCTGAGCTTCAACCCGTGGCGGTCGGCATGCGCCTGCGCCTTGTTGATGTTGGCTTCGGCGCGAGCCGCATCGATCAGGATCGCCGGCGTGTCGAGGTCGTCTATGCGTGGCATGGGATCACCGTCCAAAGCATGTCTGCCGATTTCGGCACAAGGACATGTGCTTCAAAAAACTGAATGGGTTTATGGCCCCGATCCTGCCCGATGTCACGGTCCAGAACTGCCAGTTTGCGTCGACAGCGGACCGGCATTGAGCTATTCGGAGGAGTAGATTTCAGCAGGCAGCGGCCGGAGGAAGGACCCATGAAGCGCTCCAAGATCAACGACATCATCCGCGAAGCCGACGCCTTCATCCGCTCCTTCGGCTACATCATGCCGCCCTTCGCCTATTGGTCGCCTGAAGAAATGAAGGCGCACAAGGCCGACTCCTCGGCCATCTTCACCTCGCGCCTCGGCTGGGACATCACCGATTACGGCCAGGAGAAGTTCGACGAACTCGGCCTGTTTCTGTTCACCGTCCGCAACGGCCGCTACGAGGACATGAAGCTCGGCATGGGCATGCTCTATGCCGAAAAGATCATGATCTCGCGCAAGGATCAGCTCTCGCCTATGCACCGCCACAACATCAAAGCCGAGGACATCATCAACCGTGGCGGCGGCAAGCTGGTGCTGGAACTCTTCATGCACGACCGCGACGGCGGCATCGACCCGAAGGCCGAGGTCTCGGTGCCGGTCGACGGCACCATCACCAGATTGCCGGCGGGCGGACTGCTGAAGCTCGATCCCGGTCAGAGCGTGACGCTTCTGCCCGGCGTCTGGCACGCCTTCTGGGCCGAGGGCAAGGACGTGCTGATCGGCGAGGTCTCGACAGTCAATGACGACCTCACCGACAACGTCTTCCGCGACCCGATCGGCCGCTTCTCCAACATCGACGAAGACGTCGCGCCCCTGCACCTCTTGGTGTCGGATTATGAGAAGTGGGTGGGATAGGGCGCCGAGGCTTCTATTTGGTCTGGTTGAGAAGTGCGCGCAGAATGCGCACTTCCGCGATCAGGCGAGGGACGTCTTGCCGAGCAGCGGCGATGAAATCCTGATCCGCAATTGTGGCACCGGACAATTCAATGTCCTCGCCGCTCTCACCGGTCAGGATGATATTTGAGCCGCTTAGGAAGTCTCGGCCCTCGACCAAAGATTTCCACGGCCCAGGTTGGGCAGCTGCCGCTCGAGCTTCCATTTCCTGAAGTTCTAGCTCGGATATCGTTGTCGTCATCGCGCGTATTTATCCGCCTTCCTATTTCCAAGCAGCAGCTTGCGTTCCAGATGCGCGCGAAGCGCGCCGTAATAGGCGGTGAGAAAGGCCTTTGAATCGATCGGCTCGACCCTGGAGCCGATCTTGCGGCCGATTGTCTCCGCCACCGCCTTCAACGCCGAATAGTCGTCGCGGCGCAGCACTTCCTCCAGTTTCTGCAGCTCGGCGATGCCATAGGCGTCGAGCTGGACGGCGCTGAACTGGAAGCGCGCCGCGACCGGATCCTTGCGCAGCGACAGATCCTCGACCAGCGCCACTTTCGGCGCCTCGACCACCCAGGTGCCGGCGAGCAGGTCGCCGATCCGCAGCCGGTCGCGGTTGAACAGCGGAAACAGCGAGAACAGCAGCGCCCAGACCAGGCCGAAGATGGTCGTCAGCGTGTCGGCGACATCGGCGCTGGCGCGCGCGGCGAGGATCGACAGCGGCAGAAACACTTCGATCTCGCGCATCAGATTGCGCGCGATGACCTGGTCCAGCATGAGGCCCGCGCCGCTGCGCGACGCGACTCTCACGCCAACCATGCGCTTGCCCGGTGTGGCTGCCCGCCGTCCCGCCTCGAAGGCGATGAAATAGACGTTGCGCAGGAAGAAGACGAAGATGATCCAGACGATGAACAGCGGTTCGGCATCCTGTATGCCAAGCCCGCCAAGGCCGAACAGCGCGACGAGGCTTACCACGACCGCCGCTACGATGATGATCACCACGTCGAGCAGGAAGCCCGAAGCGCGGGTGCCGGCGTCGGCCAGCTTGACCCGGAGGTCGACTCCTTCCGGCGTCACCAGCGGGCGTATCAGCACTGCTGGGTTTTTGACCTTCGCCGTCCTAGCGGTCGCCATGCCGCACCATCCGGAACAGGTAGAAATAACAGAGCCATAAAGCCAGCATGGCGCCGCCGATCGAATAGCGGGCGAGGTCGCTGGTGATCGTCTGCCGGCCGATGCCTTCGAGCAGTCCGGCGAAAAGCAGCATCACCGTGACTCCGATCATGGCGGTCGCCGCGACGCGACCGGCCCGGGCGGCAGCCGCCATGCGGGTCAACTCGCCAGGAAAGGCGATGCTGGTGCCGATGCGCATGCCGGCGGCACCCGCAATCGCAATGGCGAACAGCTCCGTCGTGCCGTGGATCGAAAGCCAACCGCCGAGCTCGAAGCCCAGGCCCTTGGCGGCATAGATCTGGAAAATGGCGCCGAGCATGCAGCCATTCATCAGGATGATCAGCACGCTCGGCACGGCGAAGGCGAAACCCAGCGCGAAGGCCAGGATCGAGACCTGCGTATTGTGCGTGAACAGATACGCGGCGAACCCCGACAGAAAATGGTCGCCGCCGCCGTAAAGCACGCTGCGCAGCGCCTCGGCCGACGAATCCGGATTGCGCCCGCCTGCGAGGCTCGGCACGATGATGGCGTCGTAGCAGCGCTTGTCGGAGGCGACCAGCCAATAGCCGGCGATCGCGCCGATCGCCGTCAAACCGACGGACGTCCACACCTCGCGCCACAGATCGCGGATCGCGGCCGGCCAGTCGTGCAGAAAGAAGTCGCCGATGCGCGTCCTCAAGGATCGTCGCGCGCCGTAGAGATAGAAATAGCCGCGCAGGCACAACGCCTCGAGATAGGCGATCAGCGCGCTGTCGAGCGAGGTCGCGCGCGCCACCGAAAGCGAGGACAGCGCCGAGCGGTAGAGCAGCGGCAGCGACAGCAACTCGTCTTCCGACAGCGCACGCGGCGCGCGCTTCTCGACGCGCGCCAGCAGCGCCTCGAAGGCTTTCCAGTCGGCCTCGCGCTCCTGGCGGAAGCTTGCCAGCGACTGGCGAACCGCGTCGGTGCCGGCGGACAGCGTCATAGAAGGTTCTCCTCCTTGAGCTGAATGTAGCGCTCGACCAGTGCCGGGCCGAGCCGCTGGTGGTCGGCCTCGATGACATGCGCGCCGAGCAGCCTGAGCCTGCCGATCACCACCTGCCGCTGCCGCAAGAGGTCGCCGGCGATGACGGAGCGGGCGACATCCTCGGGCGCAGCCGGCGCCATGTCGGCCAGCGTTTCAAGCTCGACATCCTTCATCAGCATGAACAGCACCAGATGCCGCTCGGTCAGCCGGCCTACGGTGCGCAACATCAGCTCTGCGCTGATCGGATCCACGAAATCGGTGAAGACGATGACCAGCGAGCGCCGGTCGAGCCTGGCCGAAAGCGTGGTCAGCGCGAGAGTAAAATTGGTCTCCTCTGTCGAATAGTCGATCTCGGCGGCGCGCTTCTGGATCATGGTGAAGCTCGACGAGCCGCGCACCGCGCCGCTGGAGACGCGCGGCCTGGCATCGAAGGAGAACAGGCTGACGAGATCGCCGCCCTTGAGCGCGATGAAGGCCGACAGAAGCGCCGCCGTCACCGCGCGGTCGACCTTCGGCACACCGTCGACGGGCTCGCACATCAGGCGGCCGCTGTCGATGGCCAGGACGATGTTGTTGTTCTCCTCGATGCGGAATTCGCGCGCGAGCAACTTGCCGTGGCGGGCGCTGCGCTTCCAGTCGATCATGGGCCGGCCCATGCCGGGCTGGTAATCCTTCAGCGCCTCGAACTCGCGGCCCTGGCCGGCGCGCTTCTGCGCATGGCCGTCGGCAAGCGCGGAGCGCTGCAGAAGCGTGATCGCCTCGTCGCGCGCGCTGTTGACATTGGGCAGCACCGCGACCTTGCGGTCGACCGGCAGCACGATCCGGTTCCACACCAGGCCGAACGGGCCCTGCCAGCGCAGCCAGAGCCGGTCGAAGCTGGCGATGCCGCGCCGGATGGCCTCGAATTCGAGGTCGAGCGTGCCGCCATTGGCCGGCAGCGCGCCGCCGGTGCCCGCGACCGGTTGCAAACGCTGGTCATGCCCGACACGCGCCTGCAGGCGCCGCAGCCTTGCCCCGACACCGGCGGCGATGTGCAGTGTGAAGCGTCCGCCGATGCCCACCTGCGGCGGCGCCGTCAGCGTGGCGTCGAGCGAGGCGCGGCCTCTGCCCGCGGCCGCATCCACCGCCAGGAAGGCCAGCAGCACGCAGATCCACAACAGGCCGAGATACCAGACATGCGGCAGCGCGAGGGCAATCAGGAAGGCGGGGATCGCCCCCGCCGCCGCTGCCCAGACCGCTCGTCCGCTCGGATAGATCAACGCGGCGCTTCCGTATGATCGACGAGGTCGGACACGATCTGCTCGACCAGCCGCCCGTCGATCTGGGCGGCCGGCGAGAGAACCACACGATGGCGCAGTGCCGGCACGGCCAGCGCCTTGACGTCGTCGGGGATGACATAGTTGCGGCCGTCGAGCGCCGCCCTGGCGCGCGCGGCCCGCGCCAGCATGGCGCCCGCGCGTGGACTCGCTCCCACTTCCAGGTCGGGGCTTTCGCGCGTGCCGCGCACGAGGGCCGCGATATAGCCGACGACATCGTCGACCAACGTGACGCCGCCGACCGTGGCAAGCGCGGCTTCCAGAGTCTTGCGGTCGGTCCGCGCCTTGATGCCGTATTGCTCGATATCGTGCGACGCCGAGCCGCCGTGATGGACGATGATGGCGCGCTCTTCCTTGAGATCCGGATAGCTTACCCGATGCTTGAACAGGAAGCGGTCGAGCTGCGCTTCGGGCAGGGGATAGACGCCTTGGTGCTCGATCGGATTCTGCGTCGCCATCACCATGAAATTCCGGCCGAGCGAGTGCGTGGTGCCGTCGAAGGTGACGGCGTGTTCCTGCATGGCCTCGAGCAGGGCGGCTTGCGTCTTCGGCGGCGTGCGGTTGATTTCGTCGGCGAGCAGCAGGTCGCAGAAGATCGGGCCGCGCGTCAGCGTGAACTGCCCGGTCTGGAAATTATAGATGTTGGAGCCGACGATGTCGCCGGGCATCAGATCGGGCGTGAACTGGATGCGGCCATAGGCGACGCCCAGCGCCTGCGCGAAGCAGCGCGCCGTCATGGTCTTGGCGGTGCCCGGCGGGCCTTCGAGCAGGATGTGCCCGCCGGCAAACAAAGCCGTCAGCATCAGGTCGACGGTATCGCGCTGTCCGGTGATCGCTTTCGCCACCTCTTCCCTGATCGCGTTCGCCAGGACCTTCACTTCATCGACGTTCACCGAGCCTCCTTGCCGTCCAGTCATGCAGCTTTTCCGCTGCTTCATGCATTCCGGCCAAACTGTTGGAATCGTTCACTGCCTTGAACCGGGTGGTGAAGCCATGCGCTTCACTCTTGTCGCGGGAATCGAGCCAGCGGTCGAGCGCCTCGCCCTGCAGCCCGTGCGGCGCGCCAAGCAGGGCAGCGGCGCGCTGGCGCATCAGCGCCGCGTATCGGTCGCCGAGCCCTTGCAGCCGCCCGGCGCGCTTCAACAGCATCGCCGTGGTGTCGACCAGCGCCCGCTTGCCGAAGGCGATGGCGCGCACTTCCGTGCGCGGCGGACCGAAGCGGCCGAGCCCGTGCAGGAAGGCGAGCGCGGCCGCCACCAGCACCGAGAACGTCAAAGCCAGGAAGGGCGGTTCGATCAGCAGCTTGGCGAGATCGTAGTTGCCGCCGATGCCGTGAAGCGTCAGGTCGAACATGACGGCGCCCTTGGCGGGTTCGATCATGGCGATCATGTCGAGCGCGGCGGCCGCCGTCTGCTCGTCCTTCAGTCCGGCATTGTTGATGAAATCGGGATCGGTGAGGATGTAGAAGGGTTCGTTGTCGAGCTCGGTCAGGATCGCCCTGCCGTCGTCCGCCGCGATCAGCGGATGGTCGTCCGCCACCCATTGCAACTCGTCCGGCGCGGGCACCATGCGGCCGGCGATATTGATCCGCGGGAGCGTGTTCTTCGCCTCGCCGAGCTTTGCCTTGGCCATGCGGCCGAGCCAATCGTTGACGATGCTGTTGGGCAGCCTCTCGACCTTGGTCTCCCAGCCATCATGCCCCAGCAGGGGAAACGTCTGCCATTTCGGCAGGACGAACAGCGTGTCCTTGCCCGATCGCGCCTTGATGAGCCGATCGAGCGCGGCCGGGTCGCTGCCCGGCGCGATGGTAACGATGAGCAGGAAGGTCGAAGCCAGCGGGGACTCCAGGTCCTTCTCGCCGCGTTCCATCGGCGGCGCCTGTCCATTGGCCAGCTTCAGCCATTCAACAAGCCCGGCATAGCCGGTGCCGCCCTTCGAAAGCGGCGTGGCGCCGCCCGCGGGCTCGCGGAAATCGGGCGCATAGGTGGAGAGCAGGAAGAAGCCGGCGGCCGCCAGCAGGCTGGCGAAAATGCCCCAGAACAGGGTTTTGCGGCTGAACGGTTCTTGCGCTGCGCCTGTCATCTGCGCGGTCATGCCCAGGCGTCCCGGAAGGCGAAACGCTCATAGGCGTCCCGCGCCTGCCGCCAGCCCTCGGCGCCGACCGGACGCCGGGCAAACAAGGCCGCCTCGACGATGCGCGCGATCTCTCTGAAGGCGGCGCGGGGCCGGGTGGGGATCGACCCCGCCGCCGCGATGTCGCGTGCGGTCAGCGACGGGCGAAGGAAATCGGGCAATCGCGTGGCGATGTCGGCGACGCTGCGGCGCAACAGAAGATGCACCGCCTCGTCATATTCCCCGCGTGCGGCAAGCGCATCGGCCTCGGAGAGCAGGATCTGGGCAGCTTCCGCGTCAGGGCGCCATTCCTCCTTCGCTTCGGTCTCTTCGCGTTTGCGCCGCCAGGGCAGGCGCCAGGCAATGCCTTTGGCCTCGAGGAGAAGCAGGAAAGCGATGATCGCGACGCCGGTGATCACCGCGCCCCAGAACAGGTAGATCATATACGGACCGAGCTTCGCCAGGCCGTCCAGAAACGGCTTCAGCCATTCGGGAGGCTCGGACCGCACATAGGCCGGCAGCCCGAACTGGATCGAATCGTCGGCCAGCAGTTGCTTGTGCAACTGCGCCAGCCGTCCGGCGTCTTCCGTCCCTGCGGCCGTCACCCGCTCGTTCCCCTGCAACCTGCGGTTCGGGGCCGACACTGGCAATACGCCATGACAATTGCAAGCGGGCCCAGCCGCAAGTATCAATGTTGGTGGTTTATACTTTCCAATTTTTCGATTTAAAGTAGCGGGGGATACAAAAATGGCTTCCATAGCGAGCGGCCGCTCGGAGACATTCAGCATCGGCCGGGCTTTTAGCAATACTTTTTCGGTTATCGGTCGCAGCTTCGCTACGTTAACGGCTATCGTCGGCCTTTTTTCGATGCTGCCTGCGCTGTTATACAATATCTGGAACTTCACGCAGGTTGCCAGGATGACAGGCAGCGGCGATATCGCCACCTTCGAAAGGTCGACCATAGGGACTTACGGTGTTGTTTCGCTAGTCGCTGGTCTGGTCCTTCTGGCCCTGGCTTTTCTCGCGCAAGCTGCGCTGGTGCGAGCCACAATCGAGGATCTGAACGGCAAGCGCCCGGCAATTGGCGACTGCATACAGATCGCGCTGCGCAGTTTCTTTCCCACGCTTGGAACTGGCCTCGTAATCATTCTTGCATTGGTTTTGGCGGTATTAGTGCTCGGTGTCGTCGCAATGATCATACCGATCGTTGGCGGGGTTATCGCGCTTCTGGGCATGGTTCCCATAGCTATGTGGTTGATCAGCATATCGGTCGCTGTGCCCGTCGTGGTGCAGGAAAGACCCGGTGTCTTCGCCGCGATTTCACGAAGCAGAACTCTGACGAAGGGAAGCCGCTGGCGGATATTCTTCCTGTTTCTGGTCATCGGCATAGCGGCAATGGCGCTTCAGGTAATTTTCACCTTGCTGTTCCAAGCTGCCGTGCTGAGCGGCGGAGTTACCACCAGGGGGATCATCGTTGGCGCGGTCGGCAGCAGTCTGCTGTCGACCATCTTCTCCGCGGTGATCTCGGTGGCTATCGCGGTCACCTATGTCGAGCTGCGTCGGGTCAAGGAAGGCACCAGTGTCGACGAGCTGGCGGAGATCTTCTCGTAGACCGCAAGGATCGGCTTCAAGGCATGGGCAATCCTGCGCGGCCGGAGATTCCGGCCGGGCCTTCGTAGGGAACGTCGCAGCGCGCCCGCCTCTCCGCCGAGCGCATGCCGAGTTCGGGCTGCGTCGACATTTCGAGCAGGTGAATATGCAAATGCAGGGCGGCCGGGTGGGACGCGGTACCTGCCTCGTCCGACAGCCGGATCGGACGTTCGCACATCTCCAGCGCCTCGATTACATCGGAATTCCGCGCCGGCGCGCCGGTCTTGAGATTCCGCGCCGGCGGGGAGGGCCCGCGCAATCTGAGCTGAAAGGCAATCGCTTGGCAATGGCAAGCGGCCGACGCGACTGGAAGGTCGCGCCGGCCGCTCAGTCCTGGGAGGATCAGGACTCCAGCCAGACTTTCTCGAAATGCTGCTCGAGGGCCTGATGCTGTTCGCAGCCCTGCACGCCCTTGCGATAGGTGCGGTAGACCGAGCGCCAGTAGGGCTGGATGATGATGCCGCTATCGCGCAAATTGGTCTCGATCTTGGCCATGATCTCCTTGCGCTGGGCCGCGTCCGGTGTCGCCAGCGCCTTGTCGAGCAGCTCGTCGAACTCCTTGTTCGCATAGGCGCTTTCGTTCCAGGCCGCGCCCGATTTATAGGCCAAAGCCAGCACCTGGACGCCGAGCGGGCGGCCGAGCCATTCGGTGCAGGAATAAGGGAACTTGGCCCAATCGTTCCAGAAGGTGGCGGCCGGCAGCACGGTCCGCTTGATCTTGAAGCCTGCCTCGCGGATCTGCGCCGCGATCGCGTCGGCGGTGCTCTTTTGCCATTCGATGTCGACCGAGATCAGCTCATATTCGTGGTCGGCTTTGCCGGATTCCGACATCAGCTTCTTGGCCTGTTCGACATCGGGTTTAGCCGGGCCGATATCGGCGAATTCCGGATGCATGGGGCCGACATGGTGGTTGTCGGCGGGTTTTCCGCGCCCGTCGATGCCGAGCTTCAGCACCGCCGCATTGTCGACGGCCAGCTGGGCTGCGCGGCGCACCTTGATGTCGTCATAAGGCGCGTTGGAGACATTGAAGCGCGCCACGATGGTGGAGCCGGTGGCGATCTCGGAATTCTGCAGGCCCATCTTTTCGGTCTGCGATACGGCATCCGACGCGGTTTCGTGGTCGGTGTCGATCTCGCCGGATTCGAAGGCCGACAGCGTGGCGTTGGGGTCGGAGCCGTAGTCGACCCATTTGATGCCGTCGAGGTAGAATTCGCCCTTCCACCAGGGCTTGTCCTTGCGCTTCACCTCCGCGCCGGTCTCGGCGTCCCAACTCACCAGGTCGCACGGACCGGTCGTGATGGCCAAAGCCGTCTTCGGGTCGGCATCGCCCTCATAGGAGCGGTGCATGATCAGCGCCGGATAGTCGGCCATGCCGGCGATCAGCGAGATGTCGGGCTTGGGCAGGTTGAGCTTGACGGTGTAGTCGTCGACCTTCTGAATGCCGCCGTCGACCGGCTTCTTGGTGTCGGCGTTGACCAGCGCGCCCATGCGGGCGGCGACCGAATTGCCGGCGACCGAGGCATCGCACCAGCGGTTGAGGTTGTGGATCACGTCGTCGGCGTTGAAAGTGTCACCGTTCGACCAGGTGATGCCCTTGCGCACGTGAAGTGTGATCGTCTTGGCGTCATCGCTGGTCTCCCAACTTTCCAACAGCCAGGGCTCGAAAGAAAAGTCTGTGTTCCAGCGCACCAGATATTCGTTGCACTGGCGCGCGACATTCGACATCTCGACGCCGTCGAAGGTGCGTGGATCCTTGAAGCCTTTGACGTTCATCGCCACACGCAGCATGCCGCCCTTTTTCGGCTCGGCGGCGCGGGCAGGCGAGGGAGCGATTCCGCCCAGCGCCATCGCGCCGGCGGCGCTGACGCCGAAGCCGGCCATCAGCGCCAGGTATTCGCGCCGGCTGATCGCGCCCTTCTTGAAATCGTCGGCGATCGGCCTAGCGCGCGGGTGCAATTTTCTGTCGGTCAGCATGAATTTCATCGTCGTTCCCTCTGTGTTGGCGCACGTTGCCCGCGCGGCGGTCTGTTGGGGCGAGCACTTGCACGAAGCCAACGGTCGCCCCGGGATCGCCAGGCGCGGGGACGGATGCGACCGCCAGGGCGCCGTTGCCTGCCAGCGGATGATAGGTCCGCTTTCGGCGAGGAAATGTTTGGTTTTCCGCAGTTCTTGTGCGCTGTTCCGCAGGTAACCAAGCTTAGGTTCCTCACCCCCGCCGAAGGCGGGGGAGAGGTGGCCGCGAAGCGGACGGAGAGGGGGCCTTCGTAGGGCGCTCTCCTCTCCGTCTCGGCTTCGCCGAGCCACCTCTCCCCACTTCTTGCGGCGAGGAACCTTGATCTTCCGGGGCCGCGATCCTTCACCGGCTCTCTGCCCTGCAGGATCTCTCTCTCAAGACTCCAGGGGAAAGATCAGCGCTCCGTCGCTGCGCCGAGCGCGTGAACATCAGCAACAATCCTCGCGAACGCCTCCGCCGCGCGCGGAACGGTCGGCCTTGCCCGCAGAAAACTGTGTACCAGCCTCGGCTCCTCGCGCCACCACGCTTGCCCGCCGGCGGCGAGGATGCGGTCGCGGTAGACTTCGCCGTCGGAGGACAGCGGATCGCATTCGGCGGTGACGATGATCGTCGGCGGCAGGCCGGAGAAATCGCGGTCCCTGAGCGGCGAGAACGTTGGATCGTCCTGTGATTGCCCGGGCGCGGAGCGGATACGCCGGTAGAACTCGATGTCGCTGACGCTGAGCAGCGGCGCCTCTGCATGCTCGACATAGGAGCGCCAGGTTTCGTCGCCGCCCAGACCGGGATAAATCAGCACCTGGCCAACGGCGTCCCGTTCCTGCCGGCGCGTCGCTTGCGCCACTGCCGCGGCCAGGTTACCGCCGGCGCTTTCGCCGCAAAGCACGATCGGCAGCGCGCTGGTCGAGGCGGCCCATTTGAACGCCGCAAAAGCATCGTCGAAGGAGGCGGGATGAAGATGCTCCGGCGCCAGGCGGTAGTCGACGGAGACCACCTCGAACCCGGTGCCGGCGCAGATCTCGGCGCAGATGTCGTCATGGCTGTCGAGATTGCCGAGCACGAAGCCGCCGCCGTGATAATAGACGACGATCGCCGCTGCAGCGTTGCCCACCATGCGATAGCGCCGCACCGGGATAGTATGCGCCGCCGTGGCGACAAGACCGTCGCTGGTCGTCACGCCTTCGGGATGTCCTTGGTGAAAGGCCACGCACATCCGGTCGTAGACCATGCGCTGCTCGACAATGGGCGCGGCGACGATCTCGGGCGGGTACCAGCTGTTGACCCGGTCGATATAGTCCCAGAGTTCCGGATCCAGCCGGTCGGCATATTTGCCGCGGCTCGCCGGATCGGTTGGGTCGCCGGCCACTGCCGTCATAGCTCGGCGTAAAGCCGCGCCGCGTTGTCGAAGGTGAAGCGCAGCGGCACCGAGCCCTCGACCTGCCAGACGTTCACAGTGTCGCCGGCCATCAGCCGGCAGGCATCGAGCGTGTTGGCGACGGCGCCGCCATAGAGCCGGTTGGCGAGGTTGAGGATGCCGGTCTGATGCATGGCGGCGCTCGCGCTGCCGCAGGCGTCCTTGACCAAAAGCACGCGAAAGCCGCGCGCCACCGCGTCCTTCACCGTGGCGTCGATGCAGGCCTCGGTCCAGACGCCGGCAATCACCAGCCATTCGATGCCGGAGGCCTTGAGCTTGTCGGCGAAATCGTTCCTGCCGAAAGCGCTGGCTTCCTGCTTGACCAGCATCACTTCGCCACCTTGCGGCGCCACTTCGTGGCAGATCGCCGTCAGCGGATCGTCCTTGTCGGAAAAGGCCGACTTGCCGCTTTCGTCGACCGGATGAAATGGCCGCGCCTCGGCGAGGTCGACGATATAGGCCCAGTGATAGAGCGGCACGAAATTCCGCCGCGCCGCCTCTTGCAGGCGCTGCACATTGGCGAGGATATCGCCAAATCCCTCGACCAGATAGCGCTTGTCCTTGCGATGCTCCTCCTGGAGATCGATGAACACCGCGGCCACCGTGCCGCGCCGGATTGAAATGGGCGTTTTCATTGGAATGTGCTGTCGATGTGTGGGCGCTACTTGTCAAGAAATTCGTCTTCATACGGAAAGCGCGAAAGCAGTTCCGTGCCGGTCTCGGTGATCAGGATCTCGTCCTCCAGCTTGACGCCCTCGCGGCCGCCTTTCTCGCCGATATAGCTTTCGACGCTGACCACCATACCCGGCACGATGATGCCGTCTCGGCCATAGGTCTCGTAGTCCATCGAATGGGCGATGAACGGCGTCTCGCCATGCATGCCGACGCCGTGCATAACCGAAGTGTAGCGCTGGTCCACAAAACGGTCGGGGATCTTCCATGCCTTCTCGGCGATCTCGCGGAAGGCCATGCCGGGCTTGACGATCGAGATGTTGTGCTGCACCTGGTCGTGCGCCATGCGATAGAGCGATTTCTGATAGGGCGTCGGCTTGCCCGGGCCGCAGCGGAAAGTGCGCGAGAAGTCGGAATAATATCCGTAGCAGCCGATCGTGTCGGTATCGAGCGCGACCAGCTCGCCCGGCCTGATCTTGCGACCGCTCGCCTCGTTGAACCACGGATTGGTGCGCTGCCCGGATGTGAGCAGGCGGGTCTCGATGAACTCGCCGCCCTGGCGGATCACCTCGTGATACATGATGGCGAAGAGCTCGTTTTCGGAAACGCCTGGCTTGATCGCCTCGCGCACCGCTGCCACCGCGGCCTCGGCGCCGGCCATCGAGGCCAGCAGGCATTTTACCTCTTCGGGCGTCTTGACCGCGCGCACCGCCAGGATCTCGCCCTGGCAGTCCTTGACCTCGCAGCCGCGCTTTTCGAGCGCCAGCGCCTGCAGATGGCTGCAGCGGTCGAGGCCGAGCTTCATCGAGCCGCCGCCATGCTTCTTGAGCAACTCGGTGATCTCGTCGGCGAACGGCCCGGCCGTCTCGTCGTCGCGGCCGGAGACGGAAGACCAGACGAGCTTGGATGGCCGCGCCTCGTCGATCGTGTCGAGCACCATGGAGACGTGGTAGCTCTGCGGATATTCGAACAGCACGATCGGCCCTTCGGTCGGGATGAAGAAGTACCGCGTCGAGTTGCGCAGGAAATAGCCGAACATGTTGCGCGAGCCGGTGGCGTAGCGCTGGTTATAGGGATCGAACAAAACGACGCCGCCATAGCCCGCCTCGCGCATCCAGGCGCGCAGCTTGGCCAACCGCCCCTTGCGCAGCGCATCGGCGTCGATGAAGGACGGCTCGGTGTCGGATAGCCACATGCCTCCGGCCGGATCGGCAGCGGCCGGGTGGCGCATGCGGTCCTTGAAGTCCACATCCTCGGTGCTGTCGGGATCGAATACGACGATGCTCATCAGAAGGTCTCCTGTTGCGGAGACCATAGCCGGGCAGGGTTTTCAGCTTGTGCGGAATTCCGCGATTGTCGTGCCGGATGCCGCACGGCGAACGAGCGGCGCCGTGATCATTCCCGCCTGCGTTTCATCGCGCAGCAGCGCGCGCCACTTAATGCCTCCGCATCGCCTTCGGCGCGTGCCCGTGCTCCTCGCGAAACGCCCTTGCAAAGCTCGACATCGACGCAAACCCGCAGGCCAGAGCCACGTCGCGCACCATCAGCGTCGAATGTGCCAAGAGATCGGCCGCCCGCTTCAGCCGCAGCCTCCGGTAATATCCATTGGGCGAGACATCCAGCTCAGCCCGGAAATTGCGCTCCAGCTTGTCGGGCGACACGCCGAGCCGTTCCGCCAGCTCCGCCATGCCGAGCCGCTCCTCGACCGCGTCCTCCATGATGGCGATTGCTGACAGCACCAGTTCGTTCTGGACGCCGGTGCGCAACCTCAGCGGCATCAGCTTGCGGTCGACGCTGGAGCGCAGCGGCGAATGCACGAACCATTCGGCGACGCCTGCCGCGATTTCGGCGCCGTAGTCGCGCGTGATGATCTCCAGCATCATGTCGAGGCTGCCGACGCCGCCGGCAGACGTAAAACGCTTGCGGTCGATGACGAAGAGGTCGCGCCGAAGCTCGATATCCGGGAAAGCCTCGGTAAAGGCCGCTTGGCTTGTCCAGTGCAAGGTGCAGGCATGGCCGTCGAGCAGGCCGGCGCGGGCGAGGAAGAAGGCGGCGTCCGCGACAGCGCCGATATGCGCGCCGCCACGCAGGCTTTTGCGGATCCAGCTCATCGCCTCATCGGCCACGACATAATCGGCGTCGCCACCGGAGCACACCACGATGCGGTCTACCTTCGGCGCGTCCGCCGCGGAAAAGCCGGGCTGGATCACGACGCCGTTGGAGGCTTCGACCGTGCCGGGATCGGCGCCGACGATCACCCAGCGGTAGCAATCGCGCTTGGCAAGGATATTGACGGCGCGCAGCGGCTCGATGACGGAGGAGAACGCCATCATCGGAAAGCCGGGAAAGACCAGCACCGCGAAGGTGAGGGGCGTTCCGCCCGCCGCCTGTTTTTCCACGTTGCGTGAATTCATGGTTGGCGGCCGTAGCGCGGCAGGACGAAGGTTGCGGTCAGCGGCGCGAGTTCGATGCCGGCCGCCGCCTCCGGGTTAAGCCAGATCATCTCTTCGATCTCGGCCGCTGGAACCGGCTGGCCGGTGATGGGAAGCTCGAACAACTCGGCCTCGACGCGGGCACCTGGCTCGTTGGCGGCGGGCGCCGAGAAGGAGCCGAGATGGAAGGCCGCGGCCGGATCGACGGCGATGCCCAACTCCTCGCGCAATTCGCGCGCCAGGGCTGCGGCCGGCAATTCACCCGGTTCGATCTTGCCGCCGGCCTGCATGAAGGCGCTCGTGCCGCGCTTGCGCACCAGAAGCAGCCTGCCGCCGTCGTCGCGGATCACGGCGGCGGCGATGCGGAGCGTCCTGGCCGTCACTGTTCTGGAATGGCTGGAAGTCACGATAGGCTGTTTCCCGGCGGCGATTTTGGTGGCACAGAGAGGTGAACTGTAGCCGGCCGCGCGGCCGGCTTGCAACGGAGACCACACGAATGTTCGCGGCAACCGCCATCGACACGAAGAACAAGCCTGCCTTTTACAAGGAGTTGGCCACGCAATTGAAAGCACTGCTGGAAGGCGAGGGCGATTCCGTCGCCAATGCCGCCAACACCGCGGCGCTGATCTACCAGATGGTGCCCGACCTCAACTGGGCGGGCTTCTACTTCCTCGCCTCCGATGACGAGCTGGTGCTCGGCCCCTTCCAGGGCAAGCCGGCCTGCGTGCGCATCGCCGTCGGCAAGGGCGTCTGCGGCAAGGCCATCGAGCTCGACATGTCGATGCTGGTCAAGGACGTCAACGAATTTCCCGGCCACATCGCCTGCGATGCCGATTCGCGCTCCGAGCTGGTCGTGCTGTTGCGCGACGCCGAAGGCGCCTTCGGCGTGCTCGATCTCGACAGTCCGCTGCCCGGCCGCTTCGACAAGGAGGACCAGGCCGGCATCGAAAAGCTCGCCGCGATCTATGTCGCGGCCTGCGAGTTCGAGGATGATGACGAGGGCTGAGAGGTGAGGCTGGTCTCGGCCCGCCTTACGCGATTCTCACCAGCATTAGGCTGAACCCCGCGATGAAGATGAAGGCCGAGAAGGCCAGCATCAGCGGCCGCAGGCCGCGCGAGCGAAGCTCCGAAATGCCGGCCTGCAGACCCATGGCGGCGAGGCCCATGGTCAGCATGATCTGCGCGGCCAAGGCGATCGCCGAATGGATCTGCGCCGGGATCGCGACCAGGCTGTTCAGCGCCACGACGGCCACGAAGGCCGCGATGAACCAGGGCATCGGCGGCTTTGCGCCGGAAGCGTCCGTGTTGCCGCGCCGCGCCATCAGGCCGAGCGCGATGACCATGGGCGCCAGCATGGCGACGCGCGTCAGCTTGGCGATGGTCGCGGTCTCGCCGGCAAGCGTGCCGTTCTGGAAGCCGGCGCCGATCACCTGCGCCACCTCATGGATCGAGGCGCCTGCCCATAGGCCGAAAGCATGCTGGTCGAGCCGAAGCACGGGTGCCAGCAGCGGGAAGCCGAGCATGGCGATGGTGCCGAACAGCGTGATGGCGGCGACGGCATAGGTGACGTCCTCGTCGCGCGCGTCGGTGACGATGTTGGTGGCGACGATCGCCGAGGCGCCGCAGATCGAGGTGCCGGCGGCAATCAGTTGCGCAAGCTTACGGTCGACGCCGATCAGCCGTCCAAGCGTGACGGTGAAGAGGAAGGTGGCGCCGAGCGTGGTCGCGACGATGCCGACACCGCCGAGGCCGATGCCCGCCACCTGGCCGAGCGTGAGCTGGAAGCCGAGCAGCACGATGGCGAAGCGCAACAGGCGCTTTTGCGAAAAGGCGATGCCGGCCTTGGCATGGGCGGGAAGGCCGAGCACGTTGGAATAGATCATGCCGGAGACGACGGCGAGGATCATCGGGCTGAACAAGGTGAGGCCGGAGAAGCCGCGCGCCGAATAGGCAACGCAGGTGATCATCGCCACCAGAACCAGTCCCGGCATAATGCCGGCCGAGATCGCGGTCAGGGCAGGGTGCCTGCGCCCGGCGGCGGCCGAGTTCAGGTGATCTGGAAGATCGTTCGTGGTGGCGGGCAGGAAAGACAATCGAATTCTCCAGACGTGTTCGGCGCCGGAATGCCATTCCGGAACCAATCTTTCCAACGAATTATTCGGGTTATAATGATCGATTTCTACGAACGATTGGCGAGCCGCCAACGGATTGGCCTAATGACCGGCACCGGCCGAGCCTTGACGCTTGCCGGTTCCTCCTCCAGCTTGCCGCGATGGCTACCCTCGCGCCCGCCAATGCCAAGCGACGCCGCCTTCGCCGAGTGCGGAGCGGCAGGCTGATTGCGCGACGATAAAACCTGATACGATAGATCCGGTTCGTTCGTTTCCTGCCCCGCCCGCGATTTCAGCCGGCGGGGTTTTCATATCTGGAGCTTTGCAATGACCATCGATTCTTCCATCCGGTTCCGGCCGGCCGAGGCGGCGGATGCCGCCGCCATCCGCGACATCGTGCGCGAAGCCTATGCCAAATGGGTGCCGGTGATCGGCCGTGAGCCCTTGCCGATGCGCGCCGATTACGACAAGGCGATTCAGGAGCACCAATTCAATCTCGCTATGGAGAACGGCCGCATCGTCGGCCTGATCGAAACCATCGCGCATGACGACCATATGTGGATCGAGAACGTCGCCGTGGCCTCCGAGGCGCAGTGCAGGGGTATCGGGCGCAAGCTGCTTGAAAGCGCCGAGCGCACGGCCGTCGAAGCAGGCTTTCGCGAACTTCGCCTGCTGACCAACGGTGCCTTCGTGACAAAATGTGTTGCTGTACAAAAGGCTCGGCTATGCGATCGATCGTGAGGAGCCCTTCATGAACGGCACGACCGTCTATATGAGCAAGAACCTTCCATGACCGCGTAAACCAGCGACGGAGTCCAACGAAATGGCTGCCCGGATCAGATTGAAGCAACTCCCCGGTCTTTATGCGATTTCAAGGCTTGAGGCTGGAGAGGGCATTCCCGGTTGGGCGGACGGGCCAGGCTTCGTCAGCATCAGCAGGACGGAGGACGAACTGTCGATCGCCTGCTTGCAGGAGCGCGTACCGGCTGCCGTCAGGCAGGATAGCGACTGGGTCGCCTTCAAATTCGAAGGCCCCTTCGCCTTCGGTGAAACCGGCATCGTCCTGTCGGTCGTTCGGCCGCTGTCGGAGAACGGCCTTGGCATTTTCGTGGTGTCCACCTTCGACGGCGACCACCTGCTGGTGAAGGCCTCGGACAGGCCCGCGGCGATACGCTTGCTGCGCGAAGCAGGGCATACGTTACTTTAGCCTCATTCCATCCAGATTGTCGCGGCCGCACAGCTCTGGCGCAACGCCTGACGTTCTGGCTCAATCGCTCAAGCTTGCGTTTGACAGAGTGCATGCCGCATCGTTATTTCTGACGATATACGACGACCACCTCACCGCAATCGAGCAACGCCGGCCCAGGGAGCGAAACCATGTCCCACAATTTGCAGTTCTATATCGATGGCGCCTGGGTCGACCCGGTCGTGTCAAACATGCTCGACGTTATCGACCCCTCGACCGAAGACGCCTTCGCGCAGATTTCGCTGGGTTCCAAGACGGATGTCGACAAAGCGGTGGCCGCCGCCAAGCGCGCCTTCGCGACGTTCGGCTTCACCTCGGTCGAGGAGCGGCTCGATATCCTCAACCGCGTCATCGAGATCTACAAGAAGCGCAGCAAGGACCTCGCGCTCGCCGTGTCCCGCGAGATGGGCGCGCCGCGCCAGATGGCGCTGGACAGCCAGGTAGGCGTCGGTCAGGCGCATCTGGAAAAGATGGCCGAGGTGCTGAAGATCTTCCGGTTCCGCCACGTCAAAGGCTCCTCGCTCATCGTCAAGGAGCCGATCGGCGTCGTCGGCCTGATCACGCCGTGGAACTGGCCGCTCAACCAGATCACCTGCAAGGTCGGCCCCGCACTTGCCGCCGGCTGCACCATGGTGCTCAAGCCTTCCGAGATCGCGCCGCTCGACGCCATCATCTTCGCCGAGATCATCGACGAGGCCGGCGTGCCGAAGGGCGTCTTCAACCTCGTCAACGGCGATGGCCCGACCGTCGGCCAGGCGCTGGCCAGCCATCCCGATGTCGACATGATGTCCTTTACCGGCTCGACCCGGGCCGGTATCCTGGTCGCCAAGGCGGCGGCGGATACGGTCAAGCGCGTGCATCAGGAGCTTGGCGGCAAGTCGGCCAACATCCTGTTCCCGGATGTCGATCTGGAGCGGGCCGTCACCAAGGGCGTCGCCGGCTGCTTCTCCAACAGCGGCCAGTCCTGCAACGCGCCGACCCGCATGTTCGTGCCGCGTGACCGTCACGACGAAGCGGCCGGCTACGCCAAGAAGGCGGCGGAGAAATTCACCGTCGGCCCGGCCGACGCGCCTACCTCGAAGCTCGGTCCGGTAGTCAGCCAGATCCAGTTCGACAAGATCCAGAACCTGATCCAGAGCGGCATCGACGAAGGCGCCACGCTGGTCGCCGGCGGCCTCGGCCGCCCGGTCGAGCTCAATCGCGGCTACTATGTCCGCCCGACCGTCTTTGCCAACGTCACGCACGACATGCGTATCGCCAGGGAGGAGATTTTCGGGCCGGTGCTGTCGATCATGCCTTACGATACGGTCGAGCAGGCGGTCGAGCAGGCCAACGACACCGTCTACGGCCTGGCCTCCTACATCCAGGCCAAGGACATCGAGAAGGCGCGCGAGGTTGCCGCGCGCATGCGCTCCGGCAATGTCTACATCAACTACCCGCCCTGGGACGCAGGCCTGCCCTTCGGCGGCTACAAGCAATCCGGCAACGGGCGCGAATATGCCGAATACGGCCTGGAGGATTTCCTCGAGATCAAGGGCATCGCGGGGTACGAGGCGGCGGAGTAGGGCTCGCGGCCAGAAGAGGCGAATTGCTCTTCCGTGATCCGGCCGACGACATGGTGACGCTGGAACCCTAACCGGCCCGATTCTCGATGCCGACCAGAAGCCCGCCGCTCACCACGGCGGGCTTTATTCGTCTTCAGGCGCTTCGGGCCGGAATTCGAACAGCCTTTCCTCGACAAGGAAGGTTCGCCATTGGTCGGCCGTATCCTGGAACAACTCGACGGCCTTGCATCGCTTCCCGTCTACCCTCGACGTAGGTGAGCAGGCCAATGTCCGTCACCGAGCGCTCGCCGGTTTCCGTCGGTTTCGACCGTCGCAAGATCGCGGTGCTTCCGGTCCGTAGGTCCGGCATTAAGTCGTTGCGAAGCTCGCGATGCTTCACGCTGTTTGCGAGGTATTCCTCGTTGTAGTAGCCTCGTCCATTAAGCCAGAGATTGGCATACCCATTGACCCCTTTGCCGTTGCCTGGCGTTTTAGATGGGTATCTTTCCAACTGTCGGTTTTCGGTAGCCCGCTGGTGTCTTCCGGAGGCAGATGCGACCTAGCCGCTGGGCCATTATCGCTCAGACGACAAGGCCGCCCAAAAGCATTCCTGGACAAATTCCATGTCACCTCTCGGCTATGGCTCTTCTGGCTGGGCTTATCGAAAGCGTTCAAGCTGACCTGTCGCGTGAACTCGCCGGGCCGAGGCAAGACCGGGGTTATAGACGGTTCCGAGCCTCCGATTGATGACAATACCATGGATGATGACCTGCAAGGTTCCGAATATGACCTGCGCCACGCCTAGCCAGATCAGGCTCGGAAACACAATCGCAGCAAGATAAAACGGGTAGGCTATGTAGACGTTAGTTACCAGCACCTGATTGGTGTCGAGCGGATAGCGTTCCGGCACCACCTTCTCCCCGCTCAGCGCGATATTAAAGATCGACGGAAAGCCTCCGGGTGCCGCATATTCCTCATACTGGTGAACCAGTAGGGCCATGAAGCTGTAAATCAAGATGACCTGAATATGGTCGAGACTGTTGGCGGCCAACGCCATGACGAAGGTCAGCGCGACGAACAGCACCCCGAAGTTGAACCAATTCTCGCGGTAGAATTGCATGACTTCTCTCGCATCTAGAGTGAGCAGGTTCACGCCGCAGCGAATAGCTTCTCCATCTTTCAGGGGCTCTAGCGAAGGAATTCCCTGCGCGAGGTGTAGAGTTAGCATGCCAGCCGGAGCACCCCAAGGACGCGTTCGGCTGGTCGCCGATGTAGGCGAAGGGGCGGCAAAAATGCGCCCCCGCGGCGGAAGGTCCGTCGGAGGTGAGGGCGGTGAGAAACGGGGACGTTGTGGTCGAGGCGAGCAGGGGAGAAGGAGCTGGAACATCCCCGCGATAACTTGCGGCGTTGTGGTTTCTGGGTCTTGGGAAAATTGCTGTGTCGCCGCTATCGATCGCCCCCAACAGCATCCTTGATGCAGCGGATTCATCCACTAGTTAATTCCATGGGCACCGTATTCGCGATTTTTTGCCTTGGGGCAGCGGCGGTTTAGACATTCTGACCGCATGCCGCGCAAGCACGGCTGGGCGCATTTTTGGAGACTACCGTGCGTCAATCTCTTGGATTCAGCTTGGCTTGTTTTGCATTCGCTTGTTCGATCGCGGTAGCTTGTGCTGGAACTGCAGCCGCCGGCCCGCACGGCGGAGGGCATGATGGTGGCGGGCATCAGGGTGGTGATGGAGGTCATGGCAGCCATGACAACGGCGGCAAAGGCAAGGGCGAAGGCAAGGGCAAAGGACCTGCCGGCGATCCCGGCGACCCCGTCGGCGACAGCGGCAGTCCGTCGTCGAACGATGACGGGATCAGCACCACTCCAACGGCCTCAATACCGTCAACTCCAGCTGCCATTGTCGACCTGTCCACAGGCGGCGGACATTCGCTCGACCTCCCGCCCGCCCTGCAGCCTCTCGAAGACAACACTGTTCCATCAGCAGTCCACCCGATCGAAGCGCTGCCCGGTGTCCCGGATAAGGTCGTTCGCGCCTGTCAGGTCGCAATCGAGCAGGCCGCCGCCAAATTTGGTGCGGCCAGGGTGCGCGTCAGCAGCGCAGGTTCCATACGTCGGTTGAGCCAACGCAAGATCTCGGCCCCCATTCAGGTCAGCATCGACTATATGCATCAGGGACGGGTGGAGACGCGCCAGGCGCCGGTCGGGTGCGAATTGAACGCGAAAGGCAGCGTGATCGGTCTGACATAGCGCAGAGCGCGGAACTCTTTGCGAATCTATCCCCCTTTTCCGGGCCTCTGTGTTGCGAATGGTGCAGGCCAATGACTGGAGCCTTCACCGTCGCGATCATTTTGAATTCAATCCGACGTCGGGTGCATTGGCCGGAGGGCAAAGGGAAGCGTGAAAGTACGCACGCGGACCACCCGCGAGGAGTTGCGAAGCTTGCTGCGCGTAGTCGTCTTCTGGCTGATAGCCTTCATCTGACCGGTGCCGGCCGATGCGCGGCCAGAGCGAGGCTGCAGCGGCGGCTCAATTTGCGCACTGCGGCGCTCAGTCCTGAGCTTGTCATTGTCCGCGCGTTTGGCAGCCAGCTCGCGGGCCAGAGAAATAGTGGCTTCGCGCTGGTTGTCCAGAGCTT
Organism: Mesorhizobium sp. B4-1-3; assembly: GCF_006439355.1. Lineage (GTDB taxonomy): Bacteria > Pseudomonadota > Alphaproteobacteria > Rhizobiales > Rhizobiaceae > Mesorhizobium. The sequence continues at coordinate 446 of NZ_VFTG01000007.1, read as the reverse complement.
CGTTCAGCCTTGCGACCTCTCCTGAAGGTGCTGGGGACGTGCCGCGCTCCAGGCGGGCTTTATTAAGGTCCTCACGGGTCGATGCTGCGGAAGCGCGTTCCCGCGTCAGAGCCTGCGCGGTCTGGGCTGCGGTCTGCTCGGCACGCTCTCTTGCTGACACAGCCCTGGCCCGTTCCTGTTCAGCCGCGTCGCGCTCGAGGCGGGCTTTATTAAGGTCCTCATGGGTCGATGCTGCGGAAGCGCGTTCTCGTGTCAGAGCCTGCGCCGTCTCGGCTGCGGTCTGCTCCGCACGCTCTTTTGTTTTGACAGCCTTGGCCCGTTCCTGTTCAGCCGCGTCGCGATCGAGGCGGGCTTTATCGAGGTCCTCGCGGGTCGATGCTGCGGAAGCGCGTTCTCGTGTCAGAGCCTGCGCCGTCTCGGCTGCGGTCTGCTCCGCACGCTCTTTT
>NZ_VFTG01000006.1 GCF_006439355.1 Mesorhizobium sp. B4-1-3 | reverse complement strand
GTCGACCCGAGCCGCATGGACGGCATCCGCGGCCAACTGAAGTCGATCGGGCTGGAACCCTATGACTGCCTCAGCCCCGGCCTGATGGACTATATCGCCACCTGGACCGCCAAGAAGTCGGGCGCCTTGGCGGCCTAGTTCGCCTTGCCGCGCCGAGGGGCGCGGCTTGCGCCGAAATTTCCGGGATGCGGCCGATGAGGCCGCATCCCTTGCCGCCCCCTCGAAGCGCCTAATTTACCATTCGTCCTCGCGCCGCCGTCGATTTTCCCGGAGACCCGAGAACACCTCCGGTTGGGCAAACTGTCCTCCAGAATCCCTCGGCCAGCCAGCCGTCCACTGTCATCGGCGCATCTGCCGGCTCCACCGGACCCGCGGTCGCCCGGCGTCGTCAGTTCAAGCGCATCAGCCAAGCTCGGCCCGCTGCTTCGGTTTCGGCGAAGCAAAGGACAGAAAAAGACTTCTTTTTGCGATCCGGCCCGGATGCTCTGTTGCGAGCCTAGAACACGCTAGGCCCGCCCGCGAGGCGACGCATAACAAGAGAGCGGCTGCCAAAACGCCGCGTGGCATAGGCCGCTTGAATGGGGCCGATGCCGGCAACAGCCATGGGGAACCACGACAATGAAGACATTCCGAAACTGCCTGATGACCGCGGTCGGCGCAGGCCTGCTCAGCCTGGGGCTTGCCGCTCCCGCCAATGCCGGCGCCATCCGCCTCGGCATGACAACCTGGGTAGGCTACGGGCCGCTGTTCCTTGCCCGTGACCTCGGCTACTTCAAGGAAGCCGGCGTCGATGTCGACCTGAAGATCATCGAGGAATCAGCACTCTACATGGCGGCGGTTGCCGGCGGCGACCTCGACGGCGCGGCCTCGACCGTCGACGAGCTGATGAAATACCGCTCCGACGAGCTCTGCTTCAAATATGTGATTGCGCTCGACGACAGCCATGGCGGCGACGGCGTGGTCACGCAGCCCGACGTCAAGTCGCTCAAGGGTCTGAAGGGCCAGCAGGTGGCCCTGAACGAGGGCTCCATTTCCGAGTTCTGGTTCAACGTGCTCCTGAAAAAGGAAGGCATGACGGAGGATGACGTCACCATCACAAACATGACCGCCGATGACGCAGCGACCGCCTTCATCGCAGGCCAGGTTCCGGCCGCGGTGACCTGGGAGCCGCATCTCACCGAAGTCCGCAAAGGCGGCAAGGGCAAGGTGCTGATCGATTCCACGACCACTCCCGGCCTGATCGTCGACGTAATCGCGCTCAAATGCGACCTGATCGAGAAGCACCCCGAGGACGTGAAGGCTCTCATCAAGGGTTATTACAAGGCCGTCGACTACATCAAGACCAACCCGGACAAGGCCTATGAGATCATGGCCAAGGGCATTGGCGGCTATCTCGAGAAGCCGGAGGATTTCGCGGCCGGCGCCAAGGGCGTGCGCTACTACGACCGCGCCCGCAACCTGGAATTCTTCGGCACACCGGAGAAGAGCGAAGCGGCCGACCTGGTGAACTTCGCGCAGGACATCTGGGGCAAGGCCGGCAAGCTCAAGATGACGATCGACTCGAAAACCATCCTCGACACCGATTTCATCAAGGAACAGTGAGCCTTCGGGATCGCCGGGATCGGCCCATCCGGGCCGATCCCGTTTTCTCGAAGCCGGGTTTTCGCGTTCAGATTCTACGGAGGCCATCTTATGGCACAGAGGCGAACGGCGTGGACGCGCCTGACGACCCCATTCGCCAACATCCCCGCCAGCACGGCAACCACGCTCGCGCTGGCGATGTGGATAGCCGTGATCGGCGGATGGGCTCTTCTGTCCTACGGCCGCGTCGTGCCGAACATGTTCCTGCCGACGCCCGGAACCGTGCTCGAGACGACCTATCGCATGTCGCTGGACGGCAGTCTTTTCTATCACACTTTGACAAGCGCCAAGGTGGTGATCCTGGGCTTCATCGTGTCCTCGCTGATCGCAGTGCCGCTGGGGCTTTGGATGGGCACCTACCGGGCGGTGCAGGCGCCGTTGGAGCCGCTGGTCAACTTTATCCGCTATCTGCCGGTGACCTCCTTCGTGCCGCTGTTCATCCTTTGGATCGGCATCGGCATCGAGCAGCGCATAGCGGTCATCTTCTTCGGCACCTTCTTCCAGCAGCTGGTGATGATCTCCGACTGCGCGCGCAGCGTCTCAAGGGATCTGGTCAACGCTTCCTACACCCTGGGGACCAAGCGCTCGGAAGCGGTGTGGCATGTCATTTTCCCCGCAGCGCTTCCGGCCATCCTCGACACGCTTCGCGTCACCATGGGCTGGGCCTGGACCTATCTGGTCGTGGCCGAGCTCGTCGCCGCGTCGAGCGGCCTTGGCTATATCAGTCTCAAGGCGATGCGCGGCTTCCAGGTCGACGTGATCTTCATGGCCATCGCCGCGATCGGGCTTCTCGGCCTGATCACCGACACGGCGTTCCGCATTCTCCGGGCGAGGGTCGCGCCATGGGCACCTTGATCTTGAACGCATCCTCGCCAACCGCAGCCGGATCAAGGGTAGTGATGACCGAGACCATCAGGACGAACAATCCGGCCGGCGAGGCCCATACGGCAAGCGATTCCCGTTCGGCCGGCACCACCATGGCCATCGAAGACGTGACACTGCGCTATGGCGACGCCAATGGCGTGCTGGCGCTGGACGATGTGTCGCTCGAGGTGGCGAAGAACGAATTCTGCGTCATCGTCGGCCCTTCGGGATGCGGCAAATCCAGCCTGCTCTATCTCGCCGCCGGCCTCAACGACGCGACCTCGGGCTGCATCAAGGTCGACGGCAGGGAAGTGATCGAACCGGGTCCCGACAGGGGCATGGTGTTCCAGAGCTACACCTTGTTTCCCTGGCTCACCGTCCGCGCCAACATCGAATATGGGCCGAAGCGCAAGGGGTTGCCGGCGGAGCAGCGCAGGCAGATCGTCGACCAGTATCTGAACGAGGTCGGCCTCACGCCTTTCGCGGACCACTATCCCGCCCAGCTTTCCGGCGGCATGAAGCAGCGCGTGGCGATCGCGCGCGCCCTTGCCAACGACCCGGCCGTGCTGTTGATGGACGAACCCTTCGGCGCGCTCGACAGCCAGACGCGCGGCACGATGCAGAAGCTGCTCCTGCGCGTCTGGGAGCGGCAGCAGAAGACGGTGCTCTTCGTCACCCACGATATCGACGAGGCTCTGGTGCTCGGGGATCGCGTCCTGGTGATGACGGCGCGGCCCGGCAAGATCAAGGCCGAGATCAAGGTCGACATCCCGCGGCCGCGCTCGATGGACGTGATCCTCGAACCAGACTTCATCGCGCTCAAGCGCCGCATCCTCGGCCTCCTGCACGACGAGATCGACGAGGATCACTAAACCAGTCTCGTGGCGGCAGGATTTCACCGTTCATTACCGTGAATCAGCGCAGCCGCTGGGGATTGGCCAAAGCCTCTCAGCTTCGTCATCCACGGGCGGAGCGGACGCGGAGACCCGAGGATCCATTCCCTAACCTTGGCCGAGGCGCAGCGGAGCAGAATTCTCCGCCGCGGCGGCGCCTCGGCGTCACGGACAGCCGCGACCTATTTGCCGAGGATCATCTCCGAAACCTTTTGCCCGATCATCATGCTTGGCGCGTTGGTGTTGCCGCCGATCAGTTTCGGCATGACCGAGGCATCGGCGACGCGAAGCCCTTTGACGCCCCGCACCTTAAGCGTCGCCGGGTCGACGACGGCCATGTCGTCCGTTCCCATCTTGCAGGTTCCGACCGGATGATAGACGGTCAGCGCCTCGGCGCGCAGATAGGCGAGGATCTCGTCGTCGCTGCGGACATCCTTGCCTGGAAGCATCTCCTTGCCGCGCACCGCGTCGAATTCGGGCGAGGCGAAAATCCGGCGTCCGATCTTGATGCCTTCGACCAGCACCATGGCGTCGTCTTCATGCGTGAAGAAGCGGTGGTCGATCAGGACATCGCGGCGGGAGTCGTCGCGCGACAGCCTGATCTCGCCTACGCTTTTCGGCCTCAGAACGCAGGTATGAATGGCGTAGCCGTGGCCGTATTCGATCAGCCTGCCGCGATGGCTGCGATAGCCCGGCACGAAATGGAACTGGATGTCGGGAAGGCCGTTTGCATGCCTGGTCTTCGCGAAGCCGCCGGCTTCGACGTAGTTGGTGGTGAGCATGCCCTTGCGACGCGCGAAATACTGCAATGGCGCGGCGGCGATGCGCGGCAGGTTGGCGATCGACAGGCCGAGCGTCCTGGTGCTCCTGGAGCGCACGGTGATCATGCCGTCGACATGGTCCTGCAGGTTCTTGCCGACGCCTGGCAGGTCGAGCACCGGCGTGATGCCGATCCCTTGGAGTTCGGCAGCGGGACCGATCCCGGAGGCCATCAGGACCCTGGGCGAGTTGATGGCGCCGGCCGACAGCACGATCTCGCCGCTGACCGAGAGCGTCTTCTGCTGGCCGTCATGAAGCACGCGCAGCCCCGTGGCGCGCCCTTCGGCGAGCATAACATCGATCACCTCGCATTCGCTGAGCAGGGTCAGGTTCCTACGATGAAGCACCGGACGCATGAAGGCTCTGAAGCTGCTGAAGCGCTGTCCGCGGTCTTGCGTGACGTTGTAGATGCCGACGCCGAACTGGCTTTCGGCGTTGAAGTCGGGGTTGGCGGGCAAACCGGCATTTTCTCCAGCCTTGACGAACATGGCGGAAAGCACGTTCGGATCACGCGGATTGTCGACCAGCAGCTCGCCGTCGCTGCCATGATAGCGCGGGTCCTGGCCGAGCAGGTTGCGCTCCAGCTTCCTGAACACGGGCAGCACGTCGCGATAGGCCCAGCCGGCGCAGCCGAGCCCAGCCCACTCGTCATAGTCCTCGGCGGCGCCGCGAATATAGACCATTGAGTTGATCGAGCTCGATCCGCCCAGCGCCTTGCCGCGGTTCACCGGAATGCTGCGGTTGTTGAGGTGGGGTTGCGGCACGCCGACGAAACAATAGTCGTAATTCGGATCGCCGTAGAGGGAGAGGATGCCCGCCGGCACCTTGACGCGCAGGCTGTTGTCACTGCCGCCGGCCTCGACCAAGCATACTTTCACCGACGGATCGGCGCTTAGCCGATTGGCGACCACGCAACCAGCCGAGCCGGCGCCGACGACGATGTAGTCAAATTCAACGGCTTCCATCCGACCCCCAGGACGCGGCCTCACGCCGCGGGTTCTTCCCAAACCGGTTTGCCGCCGACAATCGTCTTCAGCACTTTGATATCCGCGATTCTGTCCGGCTCGACCCGCAGCGGATCATCGGAAAGGACGATGAAGTCGGCGAGCTTCCCCGACGCCAGACTGCCTTCGTCGTTCTCCCGGTGACCGGCAAAGGCTGCCCCCAGCGTATAGGAATGAAGCGCCTGCGCGACGGCGATCCGCTGCTCCGGGACCCAGCCGTCTTTCGGCTGGTGGTCCCGGCTTTGGCGCAGCACCGCATTGCGTATGCCGATGAGCGGATTGAGGTCGACGATGGGCCAATCGGTTCCGAACGCGACGGCGCCGCCAGCTTCCAGGACGGAGCGGACAGGAAAGGCCCGCGGCAAGCATTCGGAGCCGACCCGCACTTCCCAAAGTCCTTCCATCCCGAGCCATTGGTCGCGTGGATAGATCATGGCGGGCTGGAAGCTGGCTATCGCTCCGATCTGGCCAAACCGCTCGATGTCGCGCGTGGTGGGGATCTCGCAATGCTCCACCCGCGGCCGGCGCTGCCGCGAGCGGTGCCCATCCGCGGCATAGGCATCGAGGGCCATTTCGATGGCGCCCGTGCCGATCGCGTGCGTCCAGACCTGAAATCCCTCTTGCTGCGCACGGCTGACAGCCGCGTTGTAGGCCGATGCCTTCCACAGGCAGGTTCCGGTTTCATCCGGCTTGTCGGCGTAGCCCTGAGGCATGAAGCCGGTGTGGGACTCCAGCACGCCGTCCAGGAAGAATTTGATGACACGTCCGTCGAGAAAATCCGGGTCGAGGGAATCCCTCCATCCGGACACGCGCGCGATCACCTCGTCGAGATTCGAATCCGGATTGGCAATGCTCGAAAGCGTGAAGCGCAGGCTCAGCTCACCATCGGCGAACATCTCCGCCAGCAACGGAACAGCTTCGTCATCCATTCCGGCGCTTTGAACCCGCGATAATCCGAGGCGGTTCGCTTCCTTGATGGCGCGGAGTAGTGTCGATCGCATAGCGGATTGCGAGGCTTGGGGGACCAAGGCTTCAAATTTGGACCACGCCTTCTCCTTCAACCATCCGGTCGGCTCACCGCTCGCATCCCTGACGATCTCGCCGCCTTCAGGATCTGGCGTTTCCCGCGTGATGCCGGCAAGGTCCAGCGCCTTGCTGTTCACCCAGGCCGCATGCGCCATGCCAGAGCGAAAGAAGACGGGGCGATCGGCGACGGCTTGATCGAGAAGCGATTTGTGGAAGCCGCCATCGGGGAGATCGGGGTAGCCGTAGCTGAACTCGCTGCCCACGATCCATGCCCGGTTGAGATGAGCCTGCGCATAGGCCCTCAGCCGGTCGAGGACGTCGCTAAAGGTCTTTGCTTCGCGCAACCGCACCTCATCCAGGTATTTGCTCCCCCAGGCGAAATGGAGATGGGAATCGATGAAGGCGGGCATTGCGAACCGGCCTTGGAGATCGATGATTTCCGCGTCTTTGGATGCTTGCGCCTTGACGGACGCCCAGGAGCCGACAGCCGCGATGCGCTCGCCGCGAACCAGCATCGCCTCGGCATGGGGATTCACCGCATCGACCGTATAGAGGGCGCCATTTGCGTAAAGGGTCTCTCGCGCCATTTGACTTTCAGCGGCCGTCGCTCTCATGCGGGTGATGAAGGCAAGGAACCACCGAATTCGAGGCGGAAGAATAATTTTTTCCGGTACCCGTGCTTAGGGTTTGCCTAAGCTTGCTCGACGTTCGGAGGGGGTGTGATCGACGTTGTCACGGGAATCCGCAACCGTTCCGCGGTCCGTCTCAGCGTTTAGGGATAAGCTAAGCACTGACACATGAAATCATAATTTTCGCTCCGCCGGCCCGTCACTAAAAGCAAACCGGACCTCCATCACAGCGGCGAAAGCCCCATCGGAAGAGACGTGGATATGTCGGTTGAGAAGGTAGACACGCTCGTCGTCGGAGGCGGCCAGGCCGGTGTGGCCATGAGCGAGCACCTGAGCAAATGCGGGGTACCTCATCTTGTGCTCGAACGCGGCCGGATCGCCGAGCGATGGCGCTCGCAGCGGTGGGACTCCCTGGTCGCCAACGGTCCAGCCTGGCATGACCGGTTTCCGGGCATGGAGTTTCCCGTGACGGGTCCCGACGGCTTTCCTTCCAAGGAGGAGATTGCCGACTATTTCGTCGCCTACGCAAAGCAGATCAACGCGCCGATCCGCTGCGGCGTGGAGGTCAAGCTGGTGCAAAGGAATGTCGGCCGTCCGGGATTTCGCGTCGAGACGTCGGAAGGGGTGATCGAGGCCAACAGCGTTGTGGCCGCGACCGGCCCTTTCCAGGTTCCCGTCATCCCGCCTCTCGTTCCCGCGGATGCCGGCATACTGCAAATCCACTCCAGCGCCTACCGCAATCCGGCGCAGTTGCCGAAGGGCGCGGTGCTGGTGGTCGGGGCAGGATCGTCGGGCGTGCAGATCGCCGATGAGCTGCAGCGTTCAGGCAGGCGCGTCTATCTCTCGGTCGGCCCGCATGATCGTCCGCCGCGCGCCTATCGCGGGCGCGACTTCTGCTGGTGGCTGGGCGTCCTCGGCAAATGGGATCTCGAAACCCCAGGGCCCGGAACGGAGCATGTCACGATCGCGGTCAGCGGCGCGCGCGGCGGCGAGACGATCGACTTCCGCCGGCTGGCCGCGCAGGGGCTCACGCTCGTCGGCATGACGAAGGCATACCAGGACGGCGTGATGAGTTTCGCGCCCGACCTTGCGAAGAATATCGCCAAGGGCGACGCCAGCCTAATGTCGCTGCTGGACGAGGCCGACGCCTATGTCGAACGCAATGGCCTCGATCTTCCGGAAGAGCCTGCTCTTCGCAAGATCGACCCCGATCCGGACTGCGTGACCAATCCGATCCTCGAGCTCGATCTGGCCGAGGCCGGGATCGCGACGATCATCTGGGCGACGGGCTTCGCCGTCGACTACAGCTGGCTGAAGGTCGACGCTTTCGACGAGAGGGGCCGGCCAAGGCATCAGCGCGGCGTTTCGGTCGAGCCGGGGATCTATTTTCTGGGGCTGCCCTGGCAGTCGCGCAGAGGGTCGAGCTTCATCTGGGGCGTCTGGCACGATGCCAAGCACGTGGCCGACCGGATTTCGACGCAGCGTAAATATCTCGCCTACCACGCCGCCGCCAAGCGCGAGCCCGTGGACGCCTGACCAGAGCTGCGAGCCAGATCCCGATGGAGACCAAGATGGCGCATACGCGAATTCGCAAATTTAACACCAAGGACACCTATCCGGAGCAGAAGCTCGACAACGACCTCTGCCAGGCCGTCGTCACGCGCGGCGGCCGCACCATCTATCTGCGGGGACAGTGCCCGCAGGACCTCGACACCGCCAAGAACATCGACAGCCACGATCCGGTCGAGCAGACCCACAAGGTCATGCAGAACATCAGGCAGCTCATCGAGGAGTGCGGCGGCACGATGGAGCATCTGGTGAAGGTGGTGGTCTACATCACCGACGTCCGCCATCGCGAGGCCGTCTACCGGACGATGGGCGAATACATCAAGGGCGTCCACCCGGTTTCGACCGGCCTGGTCGTGTCGGCGCTTGCGCGACCGGAATGGCTGGTCGAGATCGACGGCACCGCCGTCATTCCGGACTGAGTGCCATGACTTTCTCCATCGTCGCGCGCTGCCGGCGCACAGGCATGTTCGGGGTGGCGGTGTCCTCGTCGTCCCCCGCGGTCGCGGCGCGCTGCGCCTATGCGCAGGCCGGCGTCGGGGCGGTCGCCAGCCAGAACGTCACCGACCCGACGCTCGGGGTCCGGGCGCTGGAGCTGATGGCACGCGGCGCCTCAGCCACCGAGGCCCTCGCGATCATCAAGCGCACGGCCGCCTTCAGCGAATACCGGCAGGTGCTGGCGGTTGACGCGGCCGGCGGCAGCGCAATCCATTCGGGACCGAAAGCACTCGGCATCTGGGCCGAGGCGCGCGGCGAGGACGTCGCCTGCGGCGGCAATTTGCTCGCGAATGACGGCGTCCCGCGTGCCATGGTCGACGCCTTCCTTGCGTCCGAAGGCGACCTCGGCGACCGGCTGATCGCCACGATGCGCGCCGCGCTCAAAGCCGGCGGCGAGGCGGGGCCCGTCCGCTCCGCCGGCATGAAGCTGGTGCGCGATGTATCCTGGCCCGTTGCCGACCTGCGTTGCGACTGGACCGAGGGCTGTCCGATCGAGCAACTGGCAACGCTGTGGCAACTCTACAAGCCTCAGCTCGACGCCTACGTCACCCGCGCCCTCAATCCGTCCGGCGCGCCGAGCTACGGCGTTCCCGGTGACGAGTAGTACCGGCACTCTGGAGTCAGCATGAGCGAACTCAGTCATAAGGACTGGATCGGCAAAGCGTCCGCGATCCGCTTTCGCGACAAGGCGTTCATCGACGGCAAGCCGGTGCCGGCGCGCTCCGGCCGGACCTTCACCAGCATCAATCCGGCCACGGGAGCGACGCTCGCCGAGGTCGCCTCCTGCGGTGAAGAGGATATCGATCTTGCGGTCGCCGCTGCGCGACGCAGCTTCGAGGCCGGCGTCTGGTCGCGAACCAGTCCCGCGCATCGCAAGCAAGTGCTGCTGCGGCTGGCGGAACTGCTGCGCGAGAACCTGCAGGAACTCGCGCTGCTGGAATCGCTCGACATGGGCAAGCTGGTCAAGGACGCGGCCACCATCGACGTGCCGGGCTCCGCGGCTATCTTCCAGTGGTATGCCGAGGCGATCGACAAGGTCTATGACGAGGTGGCGCCGACAGGGCAGGGCGATCTCGCTTTGGTGCGGCGCGAGCCGCTTGGGGTCGTGGGCGCCGTCGTGCCGTGGAATTTCCCGCTCGACATGGCGACCTGGAAATGCGCGCCGGCGCTCGCGGCGGGCAACTCGGTGGTGCTGAAGCCGGCCGAGCAATCGCCTTTCTCAGCACTCAGGCTGGCCGAGCTCGCCATGGAGGCGGGTCTGCCCGCCGGCGTGCTCAATGTAGTGCCGGGCCTCGGCGAGACCGCCGGCCAGGCGCTTGGCCGGCATATGGACGTCGATTGCCTCGCCTTCACCGGATCGACAGCCGTCGGCAAGCTGTTCCTGCAATATTCCGGCCAGTCGAACATGAAGCAGGTATGGCTGGAGACCGGGGGCAAGAGCCCCAATCTGGTGTTCGCGGATTGCGGCGACCTGGACGCGGCCGCCGACATGGCTGCCTTCGGCATCTTCTTTAACCAGGGACAGGTGTGCTCGGCCAATTCCCGGCTTCTGGTGGAGCGTGGCATCAAGGATGCGCTGGTGGAGAAGCTGGCGGAGCGCGCGGTGGCGATGCAGCCGGGCGACCCGCTCGACCCGGCATCCCGGATGGGGGCGATGGTGGATGCGCGGCACGCCGCGACCGTCATGCGCTTCATCGATGGCGGCAGGAAGTCGGCCAGGCTGGTGACCGGCGGCGACCGGGTGGCCGTCGATGGGCGCGGCAGCTTCGTGCAACCCACCATCTTCGACGAGGTCTCGCCTGAAGATCCGCTTGCCCGCGATGAGATTTTCGGCCCGGTGCTGTCGGTGATCGCCTTCGACAGCGAAGAGGAGGCGCTGCGGATTGCCAATGACAGCGTCTACGGCCTTGCGGCTTCGCTTTGGACCGACAGCCTGTCGCGGGCGCACCGCATAGCGGAACGATTGCGCGTGGGCACGGTCTCGGTGAACACCGTCGATGCGCTGAGCCCGATGACGCCCTTCGGCGGCTTCAAGCAGTCCGGCTTCGGTCGCGACCTGTCGCTGCACGCGCTTGACAAATACACCGCGCTGAAGACCACCTGGATCAAGTACTGAGGAGCGGCCCCGACTTGATTGCAGCGATCAAACGGGCATCATAGAAGCCCATGCCGCTCCGCTTCACGCTCAGACAACTCGAATATTTCGTCGCCGTCGGCGAGGCGGGCTCTATTGCCAAGGCGGCCGAGCAGGTGAATGTCTCGCCGCCGTCGATCTCGGCTTCGATCGCCCAGCTCGAAGCGGAGTTCGGCGTCCAGCTTTTTGTGCGCAAGCACTCGCATGCGTTGGCGCTGACGGCGGGCGGGCGCCTGTTCCTCAAGGAAGCCGCGCGGTTGCTCAACGATGCGGACGCACTGCACGACATTGCCGGCGATATCGCCGAAAAGGTGCGCGGACCGCTGGCGATCGGCTGCCTGCTTACGTTCGCGCAGATCGTGCTGCCGGCGCTGCGCAGAAAGTTCGAGGACGCCTATCCGGATGTGCGCGTCCGCCAGTTCGAGCGTAACCAGGGGCAATTGTTCGAGATGCTGCAGCGTGGCGAAATAGACGCAGCACTTACCTACGATCTCGAATTGTCGCAGGACATGACGTTCGAGCCGCTGATGCAGTTGCCGGCCTATGTAATGCTGCCGGCCGCGCATCGCCTGGCGGGGAGGGCGGGTATCACGCCCGAGGAACTGGTCGACGAGCCGATGGTGCTGCTCGATCTGCCCTACAGCCGGGAATACTTCCTCTCGGCTTTCCAGGGCCTGCGGCCCAGGATCGCCGAGCGCACCGGCGATATCGCCGTGATGCGCTCGATGGTCGCCAACGGCTTCGGCTACGGCATCGCCAATATGCGGCCGCTCAACGCTATGTCGCCGGACGGCAAATTATTGGTCTTCGTGCCCTTGCTGGGCGACATCAGGCCGCTGATGATGGGCATTGCGCTGCCCAACGCCGAGCACCGCACGCTGACGGTGCAGGCGTTCATCGACCACTGCCGCCGCTTCGTCGTCGAGCAGGGCGTCTTCGGCACAGAGCGCATCGTCAAGTAAGATTCACGGCCAGCCGTCCGCGAGCCGCGACAGCAGCTTCTGCAGCATCTCGTCGCAACGCCGCAGCTGCTCGACACTGACGAACTCGTTCGGTTTGTGCCCCTGCGCCATGGAGCCTGGACCACAGACGACAGCCGGCGTGCCGAGATCGCGGCTGAACAATCCGCCTTCCGTGCCGAAAGCGACTTTCATGGTGTCGTTGGCGCCGGTGAGCGATTTAACGAAGGCCACCGCTTCCGAAGCGGCCGGCGTGTCGAGGCCCGGATAGGTGTTGGTGATCTCGATGTCGATCGCTGCTTCGGGCGCGATCGAAATGGCATCCGCGGCAATGCGCGCGGCGAAGTCGCGCAGTCTGTCGAGAATGCCGGCGGCATCGTCGGCGGCGACGTTGCGGATCTCGAAATCGACCACGCAAAGGTTGGGTACGATGTTGAGCGCGACGCCGGCATTGATCTTGCCGACATGCACGGTCGTATAGGGAATGTCGTAGTCGCCGTCGCGCGCGCCGTCGCGGGCGAGCCGGTCCTGTTCGTCGCGCAGGGCGCGCACGAAATCGCAGCCGAGATGGATGGCGTTGAGCGCCAGGGGAGCGAGCGCCGAATGGCCTTCGCGTCCCTTGCATGTGGCGCGCGCCGCAAGCTTGCCCTTGTGCCCCGTCGCCACCTGCATGTTGGTCGGTTCGCCGACGATGCAGAGCAGCGGGCGTTGGGGGGCCGCGCCCAACATCTCGATCAGGTCGCGCACGCCGAGGCAGCCGACCTCCTCGTCGTAGGAGAGCGCGAGATGCAAGGGCGTGCGCAGCGGCATTTTCGAGGCCTTGAGGCAGGCCGCGAGTGCCGAGGCCACGAAACCCTTCATGTCCGCCGCGCCGCGCCCGTAGAGCTTGCCGTGGCGCGCGGTCATCGCGAAGGGCGGCAGTGTCCAGTTCTGGCCGTCGACGGGCACGACGTCGGTATGGCCGGACAGCATGATGCCGGGCCTGTCGGCCGGACCGATGGTGGCAAAGAGGTTTGCCTTGTGGCCGTCGGCGCTGTGGATCAGCTGGCTGGCGATACCATTCGCTCCGAGCAGGTCCGCCACGTAGCCGATGAGATCGAGGTTCGAGTCGCGGCTTACCGTCGGGAAAGCGATCAGCCGCTCGAGTATCCTGATGCTGTCCATGTCTCTTGCCTTGTTGCCGCAGCCGGTTGTCTAAATCGTGCGGTCGCCGCCCTGAAGTCGAATTTGGCTCAGCCCCGGTTCATCGCAGGCTAATCCCGGATGCGCGATTAGGCGCGTCCTAATCCGCGCAGAAGATTTCCGTAGTTGTCCCGCGCCGGCGCCAACTTATGAGTAGTTCTGGTATGGAGCATGATCTTTTCCGAAAACCGGTTTCCACTTTTCGGGATCATGCTCCTGGGCGGATCGGCAGGACCGAGCCGGCATGAAGGAAGCTACTATGCGCGACCCACGCTACGACATTCTGTTCGAGCCGATGAAGATCGGTCCAGTGACGGCCAAGAACCGCTTCTATCAGGTTCCCCACTGCAATGGCGGCGGCTATCGCGATCCGTCGGCCGCGGCCGAGATGCGCCGCATGAAATCCGAAGGCGGATGGGGGGTCATCTTCACCGAGCAGACGGAGATGCACCACACTTCCGAGATCACGCCCTTCATCGAACTCAGGCTGTGGGACGACGCCGACATTCCGGCGCTCGCCAAGATGGCGAAAGCCATGCACGAGTATGGCGCGCTTGCCGGCATCCAGCTCGCCTATTCCGGCATCAACGGTCCCAATCTCTACACCAAGGAGGTTCCGCGCGGGCCCTCGGCGCTGCCGATCCGCACCTTCACCAACGATCCGGTGCAGGCTCGCGCCATGGACAGAGAGGATATCCGCGACCTGCGCCGCTGGCATCGCAATGCCTTCAAGCGCGCCAGGCAGGCGGGTTTCGACCTGGTATGCCTTTACGGGGCGCATGGCTTCGGCATCATTCAGCATTTCCTGTCGACCGCCACCAACCAGCGCAGCGACGAATATGGCGGCTCGCTGGAAAACCGCTCGCGGCTGATGCGTGAGCTGATCGAGGAAGGGCGCGACGCGATCGGCGACACGTGCGGCCTGACGCTCAGGCTATCGCTGGACGAGATGATCGGCGAGCTTGGTTTCGCCAATTCCGAAGTCCGCGACATGATCGAGATGCATGCCGATCTGCCCGACCTCTGGGATCTCGCGCATGGCGCCTGGGAGGATTGCTCCGGGCCGTCGCGCTTCAAGGAAGAGGCGGCGCAGGAAAGTCTCGTCTCCGGCATCAAGAAGCTGACTTCCAAACCGGTCGTCGGCGTCGGGCGCTTCACCTCACCGGACGTGATGGTCAGGATGATCAAGTCCGGCACGCTCGACTTCATCGGTTGCGCTCGTCCGTCGATCGCCGATCCCTTCCTGCCGAGGAAGGTCGAGGAGGGACGCATCGAGGACATCCGCGAATGCATCGGCTGCAACATCTGCATCACCGGCGACATGACGATGTCGATCTCGCGCTGCACGCAGAACCCGACTTTCATGGAGGAATGGCGCAAGGGCTGGCACCCGGAGCGCATGCAGGCCAAGGGCGGCAGCGACAGCGTGCTGATCGTCGGCGCCGGGCCGGCCGGGCTGGAGGCCGCCCGCGCGCTCGGCCTGCGCGGCTATCAGGTGGCGCTGGCGGAAGCCGGCACCGCGCTTGGTGGACGCGTGGCGCGCGAGTGCCTGCTTCCGGGCCTGTCGGCCTGGGGCCGGGTGCGCGACTATCGCCAGTACCAGCTCAGCCAGATGCCCAATGTCGAGATCTATTTCGAAAGCCGGCTGACGGCGGACGACATCCTGTCCTTCGGCTTCCAGAACGTCGCCATCGCGACCGGTTCGAGCTGGCGGCGCGACGGCGTCGCGCGCGCCCATGTCGTGCCTATGCCGATCGACGCCGCCATGCCGGTCTACACGCCGGACGATCTGATGGACGGCAAGGTGCCCTCCGGCAATGTCGTGCTGTTCGACGATGACCATTACTACATGGGCGGCGTGCTGGCCGAGCTGATGGCGCGGCAGGGCGCAAGCGTGACCCTGGTGACCCCTTCGGCCTATGCCTCCGACTGGACCCGCAACACGCTGGAGCAGGGCGCCATTCACCGCCGTCTGGTGGAGATGGGCGTCGATATCGTCCTCAACAGGACCGTCACGAACATCGCCTCGGGCGGCGTCGTCACGGCCTGCGTCTACACCGGCGCGAAACAGGAGCTGACGGCCGATGCCGTCGTCCTGGTCACATCGCGCAATCAGGACGATGCCGTCTGGCGCGAGCTGAAGGCCAGAGAGAGCGAGTGGACCGGCAACGGCATCCGTTCGATCAAGGTCATCGGTGACGCCGAAGCGCCGGGACCGATCGCCTGGGCAACCTATGCCGGCCATCGCTTCGCCCGCGAGCTGGACGAAGCCGATATAGGCGATGCCTTGCCGTTCCGGCGCGAGGTGACGGCGCTGGCAGACGGATAGCGCGATCAACTGCGGCCGCTTCGGAGCACTATCGTTTCTTGCTTCGGCATGCAGCGGAAAAACACCTGCAGTCAGAATTCTCCTTGAGGCTGGCGCGCGGATTGGTCAGTTTGTCTCAAAGCGGGACCACTTGCCAGGCTGCGGCGGACAGGGAGAACAACAATGCGCACCAAGACCAGCATCCGCGTCGTCGGCTGCCATGCCGAGGGCGAGATCGGAGATGTCATCGTGGGCGGCGTGCTGCCGCCCGCGGGCCGCACGATGATGGAAAAGATGATCACCATGGAGCGCGATCACGATCATATAAGGCGCATGCTGATCTGCGAGCCGCGCGGCAGCGTTGCCCGTCACGTCAATCTGCTGGTGCCCTCGACGCGCGATGATTGCGCCGCGGGCGCCATCATCATGGAGCCGACCGAATATCCGCCGATGTCCGGCTCCAACACGATCTGCGTCGCCACGGTGCTGCTCGAGACCGGTATGGTGCCGATGCAGGAGCCTGAGACACGCTTCAAGCTGGACATGCCTGGCGGCGTCATCGAGGTCAGCGCCGAATGCCGCGACGGCAAATGCCTGTCGATCACCTTCCGCAACGCGCCAGCCTTCGCCGAGCGCCTCGATGCCAATATCGAAGTCGAGGGGTTGGGGACGCTGAAGGTGGACATCGCTTACGGCGGCATGTTCTACGCCATCGTCGATGCGCCCGCGCTAGGCTTCTCGGTCACGCCCGACGAGGCGCGCGAGCTGGCCGTGGCCGGCGAGAAGGTGCGACGCGCGGCGCGCGAGCAGCTCGATGTCGTGCATCCGCAGTTCGACAATGTGCGCGGCGTGTCGATTGTCCAGTTCGCGATGCCATTCCAGGGGGCGGGCAACGTCACGCGCAACACCTGCATCGTCTCGCCCGGACGTTCGGACCGCAGCCCGACAGGAACCGGCACCTCGGCCCGCATGGCGGTGCTGCAGGCGCGGGGCCAGATGAAGGAAGGCGAGGTGCTGATCCACGAATCGATCATCGGCTCGCGCTTCGCCGGCAAGATCCTCGAACTCACCGAAGTGGCCGGGCGCAAGGCGATCGTGCCGCAGATCACGGGCAGGGCCTGGATCACGGGCGAACACAATTACTATGTCGATCCGACGGATCCGTATCCACAAGGCTACGTGCTGTCGGACACCTGGGGCACCTCGACCTCGGTGACGCAGTAGAATTTCCTGCGACGGTTCCGACTCGGATCACTCGAGCGCGCGGACGCTTTCCAGCTCTTGGCAGGGGCATTTGCGCCTGGACAGATGTCAGCGGACCTTGCAGGGAGGCGTCTCCTCTGATTCCCTGCGCTTGGTGGGGATCGCCTGATTCGCGTGCTTGTTGTTCCGGTCCCGCATGGTCTTGGGGCAGGGAAGCAGGTGCTTTGGTAGAAAGATGAAAAAATGACCGCCAAGCCGGAAATCCTGGAGATGAGGCCCAAGATCACCGTCGTCGGGGTCGGCGGCGCCGGCGGCAATGCCGTCAACAATATGATCGCCGAGGGGCTGCAGGGGGTCGAGTTCGTCGTCGCCAACACCGACGCGCAGGCGCTCACTATGTCGAAGTCGTCGCGGCTGATCCAGTTGGGCGCGCATGTGACCGAGGGCCTGGGCGCCGGATCCCTGCCGCAGGTCGGCAGCGCCGCCGCGGAGGAATCCATCGACGAGATCATGGATCACCTGGCGGGAACGCATATGTGCTTCATCACCGCCGGGATGGGAGGCGGCACCGGGACCGGCGCGGCGCCAGTGATCGCGCGCGCCGCGCGGGAGGCCGGCATCCTGACGGTGGCCGTCGTCACCAAGCCTTTCGTCTTCGAAGGCAAGCGCAGGACCCAGGCGGCCGAGGAAGGCATTGAACGGCTGCGCGAAAGCGCCGACACCGTGATCGTCATCCCGAACCAGAACCTCTTCAGGGTCGCCGACGCCAAAACCACCTTTGCCGATGCCTTCGCCATGGCGGACCGCGTTCTCTACGCAGGTGTCGGCTGCATCACGGATCTCATCGTCAAGGAAGGCCTGATCAATCTCGATTTCGCCGACGTGAAGTCGGTGATGCGGGACATGGGCCGGGCGATGATGGGAACCGGCGAGGCCTCCGGGCAAGGGCGCGCCAAAATCGCGGCCGAGGCGGCGATCGCCAATCCGCTCCTCGACGAGGCCTCCATGTCCGGCGCCAGGGGGCTGCTCGTGTCGATCTGCGGCGGCATGGACATGACGCTGTTCGAGGTCGACGAAGCCGCGACGCGGATCAGGGAAGAAGTTGATGCCGATGCCGATATCATCGTCGGCGCCATCTTCGACCAGGCCCTGGCGGGAAAGTTCCGCGTGTCGGTGGTCGCGACCGGTCTGCGCAAGAGCGCGGAGATCGCGCAGTTCGAGCAAAGGATCGCCTGAGACCCGGCGATCTCGCGGCTGCGCTCCCGGACCGCGCGATGCGGGGTGGCACCCTTGCGCGCTTCTTCTTCGTCGCAAGCCCTCGCGCAGCATCGGCCGGCGTCTGTCCAGATTGGACTAATTGACCAGCCTGTTCGACGGGAGTCGATTTAAGTTCCTTCGGGGAGGAGTAGACTTAGCGACGGTCGATCAAGCGTTGCGCCTACCCGGGAGGATTACCTTGCTCTTTGCCGTGCATTGTCTCGACCATGCCGATGCGCTTCCGCGCCGTCTTGCCAATTACGACGCCCACAAGGCTTATCTTGCCGGCGGCTCGGTCGCGACCGTTATCTCCGGGCCGCTGGTCGCGGCGGATGGCGCAACCATGATCGGCTCGCTGTTCGTCTTTTCTGCCGACAGCCTCGATGAGGTGAAGGCATTCAACGCCGGTGACCCGTTCAACGCCGCCAATGTTTGGCAGAGCGTCAGCATCAATCCTTTCCTGCTGCGCGTCGACAACCGGCCTGACGGGGAGGGGCTCGATGAAAAGCTTCGTCTATAACGGCCAACCGGCGCGCGTCGTCTTCGGGTCGGGCACGATCGCAAGGTTGCCGGAAGAGATCGACCGGCTGGCGCTGAAACGCGTGCTCGTGCTGGCGACGCCGCCGCAGGAGGCGGAGGCCCGGCGCTTGGCCGCATCGCTCGGCGGCGCGGCGGCGGGCGTGTACGCCAAGGCGACGATGCACACGCCCCTGTCCGTGACCGAGGACGCGCTGAAGGTCGTGGCGGAGCTTCAGGCCGATGGGCTGGTCGCGGTCGGCGGCGGCTCCACGACAGGTCTCGCCAAGGCGATCGCCTTGCGCACCGACCTGCCGCAGATCGTGATGCCGACGACCTATGCCGGCTCGGAAATGACGCCCATCCTCGGCGAGACCAAGGATGGCGTGAAGGTCACCCAATCGAGCCCGAAAGTGCTGCCGGAAGTGGTGATCTACGATGTCGACCTGACGCTGACGCTTCCCGCTTCCTTGTCGGGAACGAGCGGCATGAACGCCATCGCCCATGCGGTCGAGGCGCTCTATGCCAGGGAAAGCAACCCCGTGGTAAACCTGATGGCGACCGAGGCCATCGGCGCCTTGGTGAGCGCCTTGCCGGTCATCGCCGGGAACCCGCATGACCGCGACGCGCGCTCCGAGGCGCTTTACGGCGCCTGGCTCTGCGGCATCTGCCTCGGCTCGGTCGGCATGGCGCTGCACCACAAGCTTTGCCATACGCTGGGCGGCAGTTTCGATCTGCCGCATGCGGAGACCCATACGATCGTGCTGCCGCATGCGCTGGCCTACAATGCTCCCGCCGTTCCGACAGCCATGGAAACCTTGCGGACGGTGCTGAAGACTGACGACCCCGCGATCGCTCTCTACGACCTCGCCGGCCGGATCGGCGCCAGGCGCGCGCTCTCCGAAATCGGCATGCCGCCTGACGGGATCGACATCGCGACGGACCGTGCACTGGCCAATCCCTACTGGAACCCGCGGGCGCTGGAACGGGAACCGATCCGGGCTCTTATCGCGCGCGCCTATGCCGGCGAGCCGCCACAGGACTGAGAAGCCGAACGTCGCAGGCCGGCCTTCACCCCAATATCAATCTGTCTGGATCCAGACCGCTTTTGTCTCCAGATATTCGTGCAGATGCTCGATGCCGCCCTCTCGGCCATAGCCGGACATCTTCATGCCGCCGAACGGCACGGCCGGATCGATGGCATGGTACATGTTGACCCAGACCGAGCCCGCCTTGACGCGGCGCGCGAGCTTGTGCGCGGTACCGAGATTGGTGGTGAAGATGCCGGCCGCCAGGCCGTAAGGCGTTGCATTGGCGCGCGCGACGGCCTCGTCCAGTGTGTCGAAGGGCATCGCCGAGATGACCGGCCCGAAGATTTCCTCCCGTGCGATCGTCATCTTGTCCGACACCGCGCCGAAGACGGTCGGCGCGATGAAGTTGCCGCCGTCATAGAGTTCGCCCGTCAGCCGCGACCCGCCGGCGACCAGCTTGGCGCCTTCGTCGATGCCGGCCTTGATGTAGCCTTCCGCCTTGCCGGCCTGCATGGCGCTGATCAGCGGTCCGATTTCTGTCTCCGCCTCGATGCCGTGGCCGATGCGCAGCTTGCCGGCGAATTCAGCGACGCGGCGCACGAACTCGTCGTGGATTTCGCGCGCCACGAACAGGCGCGAGCCGGCGATGCAGATCTGGCCCGAATGCACGAACACCGCCATCGCCGCGACCGGCACGGCCTTGTCGATGTCGGCATCGCGGCAAACGATGATCGGCGACTTGCCGCCGAGCTCCAGCGAAACGCGCTTGAGGTTGGCGACACCGGCGCGGGCGATCGCCTGGCCCGTCAGGGTCGAGCCGGTGAAGACGATCTTGTTGACATCCGGGTGCTCGGCGAGCCGTGCGCCGGTCTCGGCGCCGGTCCCGGTGACGATGTTGACGACGCCGTCGGGCAAGCCGGCTTCCTGCATCAGCTTCGCAATCAGCAGCGGCGTCAGCGATGCTTCCTCCGACGGCTTCAGCACGATGGTGCAGCCGGTGGCGAGAGCCGGTGCGATCTTCCAGACCGAGGCAGCGGTGGGCGCATTCCAAGGAATGATCGCGCCGACGACGCCGACCGGCTCGCGCCGGGTGAAGGTGACGATCTCGCCGGGGATGGAATTGTCGATCGCCTCGCCATGCAGCGCGGTCGCCATGCCGCCATAGAAGCGCAGCATGCCGATGACCCGGCGCCGGTTGGCCAGCGTGCGGGTGATCGGCAGCCCCATGTCGAGCGTGTCGGAGACGCTGAGCTCTTCCCAATGTTTTTCGAACAGGTCGGCGATCCTGAGCAACAAGCATTGCCGCTCGTAGGGCGAGAATTTCGACCAAGGCCCCTCGAACGCGGTCCGCGCGGCGGCCACCGCCGCGTCGATATCGGCGGCTCCGCCGCGCGGCACCGTCGCCAGCACTTCGCCCGACGCCGGGTTCAGCGCCTGCATCACGTCGCCGGATTGCGCCGCGACCCACTTGCCGCCGATGAACATCGGCCGGAATTCGCCATGGTAGAGCGTCGTGGCCTTCGCCCTCGGGTCGAAGTTCAGCGTCATCGTCTCCTCCTCACGAATTCAGAGGCGACTATTACTCCCGCTGCCGGCGACCTCAAACAAGGAAAGCTAAAAGGGCGTTCAGATAATCGGACTGTGCGCATCCTCGCGTCGGCGAAGCGTCGACAGGCGAGAGCTTTGCGGCAATCCCCGATCCTGGCCCAGCGGTATTGGGCGGCTCCCGGCGGCACAGGCCAGTATTGGCCCGGCAGACTAACCGGCGCCGGCTATTCCATCGCGCCGGTCTGGTTTTGCGCGGCGCAAGGTTGCGCGAGTCCCAGCCGGCGGTTATGCCGGGTCAGGATTTCCTGACGAAAGGCAGAACCGATGAAGGTCGTTTCCACATCGAAATCGCATGGCGGCGTCCAGGGCGTCTATTCGCACGCTTCCGAAGTCTGCGCCTGCGACATGACCTTTGCGGTGTTCGTGCCACCACAGGTCAAGGACCGGTCGCTGCCGGTCCTGTGGTACCTGTCGGGCCTTACCTGCACGCATGCAAACGTCATGGACAAGGGCGAGTACCGGCGTCTGGCTTCCGAACTGGGGCTCGTCATCGTTTGCCCCGACACCAGCCCGCGCGGCGCCGACGTTCCGGACGAGAAGGACAATTGGCAGTTCGGCTGCGGCGCCGGCTTCTACCTCGACGCGACGCAAGCGCCTTATGCGAAGAACTATCGCATGTATTCCTACATCGCCGAGGAATTGCCGGCGCTCGTCGCCGCCAACTTCCCGGTCGACATGTCACGCCAGGCCATTTTCGGCCATTCGATGGGCGGACACGGCGCGCTGACGATCGCGCTGAAGAATCCTGAGCGGTTCAAGAGCTGCTCGGCTTTCGCGCCGATCGTGCAGCCGTCGACGGCCGGCTGGTCGCGCCCCGCTTTCGAAAAATATCTCGGAGTCGAAGAAAACAGCTGGCGCGCCTATGACGCCACGCTGCTGATCGAGGACGGCCGGCGGTATCCGGAATTCCTCGTCGACCAAGGCACGGCGGACGGCTTCCTGCAGGATGGTCTCCGGCCCTGGCTGCTCGAAGAGGCATGTAAGAAAGCAGGCATCGACCTGACCCTGCGCATGCAGGAAGGTTACGACCACTCCTACAATTTCATCTCGACCTTCATGGACGATCACCTCGAATGGCATGCCGCGCGGCTTGCCTGATCATCGCCCGCAAAATGCGCGCCCGGCCGCCGTGGAACGATCCATTCCACGCCAGCCGTGGCTGACGATCGGGCGTTCACCTTCTGGTGAGCACAAGAATTTCCGGCGGAACATTCGCCTTTTCGCGCTGTTACATCCAAGCAGCAGAGCGGAAAGGAGCTTCCGCATGGACAACCCGCGATCCACGGCAAGCATAGCCGGCCATCCAATCCATCCCATGCTCGTCACCATCCCGATCGCCTGTTTCGTCGGGGCCTTGCTCACCGATATCGCCTATTGGCGGACAGCCGAGATGACCTGGGCCAATTTCTCGGCCTGGCTCCTGACTGTTGGCGTCATCGTCGGCATTCTGGCCGCCATCGCTGGGCTTACGGACTTTCTTGGCGGTCGCAAGATACGCGCTCAACCGACGGCATGGCTGCATATGGCCGGCAACCTCGTCGCGCTTGTTCTGTCCTTCTTCAACATGCTCATCCACACGCGCGACGCCTGGACCTCCGTCGTGCCGACCGGACTGATCCTGTCGGCGCTGGTGGTGATCATCCTGATCTTCACCGGCTGGCTCGGCTGGGGGCTGGTCTATCGCCATCATGTAGGAGTGGCCGATGAGACGGTTTGACAGCGTGATCAGGAGGACGAGCGCGGCGCTTTGCTGCGCAATGGCCTTGGGGGTCGCCGGCTGCAGCGACGACAACACCGATCCGAACGCGCAGATCGGCCCGAATCCGAAGCTCCCTGAGATAAATCAGTATCTGTTCCCGCCGATGCATCTGGCCTCGGTGGTCGGCTGGAAAAACGATGGGAAGCCGACCGTCGCGCAGGGCCTGCAGATCGAGGCGCTGGCGAAAGGTCTTCAGCATCCGCGCTCGCTTTACGTGCTGCCCAATGGCGACATCCTGGTGGTGGAATCGAAGGCGCCGGACGAAGCATCGGTTAAGCGACCTAAGGACATCGTCATGGGCTTGGTCGAAAGCTGGGTCACCTCCGGCGGCGACACCGGCCCGAGCAACCGCATCACGCTCTTGCGTGACACCAATGGCGACGGCAAGCCGGATTACCAAGGCGTGTTCCTCGACCATCTCAACTCACCCTTCGGCGTGGCGCTGGTCGGCAACGACCTTTATGTCGCCAACACCGATGCCATTATGCGCTACCCTTATCAGCCGGGCGACACCAAGATCACGGCGCCCGGCAAGGTGCTGACGGAACTGCCGGGCGGGCCGATCGATCACCACTGGACGAAAAGCCTGGTCGCAAGCCCTGACGGTTCGCTCCTCTATGTCGGCGTCGGCTCGAACAGCAATATCACCGAGAACGGCATTCAGGCCGAGAAGGACCGCGCCGCGATATGGGAGGTCGACCGCGCCACCGGCCGCTGGCGCATCTTCGCCAGTGGGCTTCGCAATCCCAACGGCCTGTCGTTCGAACCCGAAAGCAAGGCGCTGTGGACGGTGGTCAACGAGCGCGACGAGCTCGGGCCGAACCTCGTGCCGGACTATATGACGTCGGTGAAGGACGGCGCCTTCTATGGCTGGCCCTACAGCTACTATGGCCAACATGTCGATCCGCGCGTGATGCCGCAGCGGCCGGACATGGTGGCCAAGGCCATCCCGCCGGATTACGCGCTGAGCTCGCATGTCGCGCCGCTCGGGCTTGCCTTCTACACCGCGAGCAACCTGCCGCAATCCTATCGCGGCGGCGCCTTTGTCGGCGAGCATGGCAGTTGGGACCGCTCCCGCTTCAACGGCTATAAGGTGGTTTTCGTGCCGTTCAGCGGCGGGCATCCGAACGGCATGGCGCAGGACGTCGTCACCGGCTTCCTCAACGACAAGGGCGAGGCGAGGGGCCGTCCGGTCGGCGTTGCCGTCGACAAATCCGGCGCGCTGCTCATTGCCGACGATGTCGGCAACACGGTCTGGCGGGTCACCGCGGCGGCGCCCGGCTCCACGTAAAGCAGAGCGTCAATCCCCCGACATCGAGCGAGCCATGTCGAGGAAGGCCCGCACCAGCTTGCCGCCGCTGCGTTCGCGCAGGCAGATCAGTGCTTCGTCCATCAGCGTTTCCGGCGCATCGATCGCAATCTCAGCCAACCGCGAATCGTGACCGAACTCGGCCGCCGAGACGAAGCCGACGCCGGCTCCGGAGGCGACGATCTCGCGCACCGCCTCGCGGCCTTCGGCCTCGATCGCGGGCTTGAGCTCGATGCCAGAGGACTCGGCAAGGTCCTCCAGCTTCTTGCGTGTCTTGGAGCCGCGCTCGCGCATCACAAGCGGTTCCTGCGCCAACTGCTCGAGCGTTAGCGATTTCCTGCCGGACAGCGGATGATCGGCGGATACGAAAGCGATGATCGGCGTCGAGTTGAGCTTGAGCATCTCGAAATCACGCCCCGCGGGCATTTCGCCCAGAACCCCGATATCGGCTTCGTAGCTGTAAAGGCTGCTGATCACAGTCTCCGTGTTGCCGGAACGTACGGACACCTGGACGCCGGGGTAACGGGCGCGAAAGGCGCCGAGGATATGCAGCAGATGATGCGCCGCGTCGGCGACGATGCGCAACGTGCCGGAACGCAGCGCGCGCGATTCAGTCAACAGTTCCAGCGCCTGCTGCTCGGTTTCGAACATGCGGTGGGTGATCTCGAGCAGCCTCTGGCCCTGGGTGGTCAGCGTGACCTGCTTCTTGTTCCGGTTGAACAGGAGCACGTCATACTCTTCCTCGAGCTTGCGCACCTGATCCGAAATCGCCGGCTGGGTCAGGAACAATGCCTCGGCCGCGCGCGAAAAGCCGCCGGAAATGGCGACCTGGTGAAATGCCCTGAGCTGGACATAGCGCATTCGCTTGGCTCCCTTGGCGGCGCTTCTGCCTAATTTGTAGCATCGATCAGATCGATACATCAATACAAAATAACGATTTTACAAATATATCATGCTCACCGAGAATGGCTGTCATATTCCGATGACAGGATCGAAGTGGGAGGGCAGCATGCGCGCTGAGACGAAATTTTCGGCGACCAAGCCGTTGGACGCGCCGGCGCTGGGCGAACCTTATCTGCTCACCCCCGGCCCGCTTACGACGGCTTACGCCGTCAAGCAGGCGATGCTGCGCGACTGGGGCTCCTGGGACGGCGATTTCCGCGCCATGACCGCCGAACTGCGCCGCCGCCTTCTGGCGTTGACCGGCGACGGCCGAGGCGAATTCGACTGCGTGCCCATGCAGGGCAGCGGTTCGTTCTGCGTGGAAGCCATGCTTGGCTCCTTCGTGCCGAAGGACGGCAAGGTGCTGGTTTTAGCCAACGGCGCCTACGGCCTGCGCGCCGCGCAGACGATGCAATATATCGGTCGCGCCTACACGCTGATCGACAAGGGCGACTATCTTCCGCCGCGCGGCGAGGAAGTCGCGGCGGCGCTGAAGGCCGATCCGGCTATCACCCATGTGATCGCCATCCATTGCGAGACCAGTTCCGGCATCCTCAATCCGGTCGCCGAGATATCGGAAGCGGTTTATGCCAATGGTCGCAAGCTTTTGGTCGATTCCATGAGTGCCTTCGGCGCCATCCCGCTCGACGTCAACGACATCCGCTATGAGGCGATGGTTTCGTCTGCCAACAAATGCATCGAGGGCGTGCCGGGCTTCGGCTTCGTCATCGCCCGCAAGAGCGAGCTCGAAGCCGCCAAGGGACGCAGCCATTCGCTGTCGCTCGACGTCCATGCGCAATGGGCGAACATGAACAAGACCGGGCAGTGGCGCTATACGCCGCCGACGCATGTCGTCGCCGCCTTCCTCGAAGCGCTACGCCTGCACGAGGCCGAGGGCGGCGTCGCCGGGCGCGGCGCGCGCTACACGCGAAACCGCGACGTCATGGTGGCCGGCATGCGCGAGCTCGGTTTCGAGACGCTGCTCAAGGATCGCTGGCTGTCGCCGATCATCGTCACTTTCTTCAACCCGGCGCATGAAAACTTCGCCTTCGACCGGTTCTACGAGCTGATGAAGGACAAGGGCTTTATCATCTATCCGGGCAAGCTCACGGTGGTCGATTCCTTCCGCATCGGCTGCATCGGCCAGATGGACGAGCATGTCATGCGCCGCGTGGTCGAAGCGGCAGCGCATTCGCTGAATGAAATGGGTGTCGACACCGCCGCCCCGTCACCCGCCGCTATCGCCGAGCGCGCCAAGCTCGCCGCCTGAAAGGTCTTCGAATGAACCAGATGTCTCCCGTCAACGTCACGGCCAATGGCCGTTCCTATGCCTGGCCGCGCGTGCCGGCCATCGCCATCTGCCTCGACGGCTGCGAGCCGGCCTATCTCGATGAAGCGATCAAAGCCGGGCTGATGCCGGCGCTTGAAAGGATCAAAAAGAAGGGTACGGTGCGCTTCGCGCATTCGGTGATCCCGAGCTTCACCAACCCCAACAATCTGTCGATTGCCACCGGCCGGCCGCCGGCGGTGCACGGCATCTGCGGCAACTACCTCTACAACCCGGAGACGGGCGAGGAGGTGATGATGAACGATCCGAAGTTCCTGCGCGCGCCGACGGTGTTCCAGGCCTTCTACGATGCGGGCGCCAAGGTGGCGGTGGTGACGGCCAAGGACAAGCTCAGGGCGCTGCTCGGCAAGGGGCTGAAGTTCGACGACGGTAGGGCGATGTGCTTCTCGGCCGAGAGGTCCGACACCACGACGAAAGCCGAGCACGGCATCGACAATGCCTCTAAGCATTTCGGCCTGCCGGTGCCGGAGGTCTATTCGGCCGAGCTGTCGGAATTCGTTTTCGCCGCAGGCGTGCAACTCCTGAAGGAGTTCCGGCCGGATGTGATGTATCTCACCACCACCGACTATGTGCAGCACAAATATGCGCCTGGCGTACCCCAGGCCAACGCCTTCTACGAGATGTTCGACAAATATCTCGCCGAGCTCGACGCGCTTGGGGCGGCGATCGTCGTGACCGCCGACCACGGCATGAAGCCGAAGCACCATTCGGATGGTTCGCCCAACGTGGTCTATGTTCAGGATCTGCTCGACGAATGGCTGGGCAAGGACGCCGCCCGTGTCATCCTGCCGATCACCGACCCCTATGTCGTGCATCACGGAGCGCTAGGTTCCTTCGCCACCGCTTATCTGCCAAAGGGCGCGGACCGCGAGGCGGTGATGGAAAAGCTGCGCAAGGTGGACGAGATCATCCTGGTGCTCGGTCGCGAGGAGGGCTGCGCCCGCTTCGAGCTGCCGGAGGATCGCATGGGCGACATCATCCTGATCTCCGGCGAGAACAAGACGATCGGCACCTCAGAGCACCGGCACAATCTCGCGGCGCTCGATGAACCGCTGCGCTCGCATGGCGGGCTGACCGAGCAGGAGGTGCCCTTCATCGTCAACCGGGTGCTGCCGGATTTGCCGAACGAGCCCAAGCTGCGCAATTTTGACGCGTTCTACTACGCGACGATGGCGGCGGCGCTGGGTTGAGATGGGCGCTGTCGACCCCCACTCCGCCGGGCTTCGCCCGGCACCTCTCCCCCGATCGACGGGGGAGAGGAAATGCGCCCAGTCTATTCCGCAGCGTTTTTTCTCAAATGCTCCGCTGTTGGATTGGAGGAGAGCGCTGACCTGATTTCCTCTCCCCCGTCGATAGGGGGAGGTGGCCCGAAGGGCCGGAGTGGGGGCGACCCCGTGCGCATCCAAGACTGGAACCAACCGATGACCCAACTCGATCCCGCCATCAAAGTCCGCCACGAGCCAATGCGCATCGCCGGCCGGAAGGTCGACGCCGAGCAGAGGCTGGAGGTGCGCTTTCCCTGGAACGATACCGTCATCGGCACCGTGCCGGCGGGTGGGGCGGAGCATGCGCGGCGCGCCTTCGAGATCGCCGCCGCCTACCAGCCGAAGCTGACGCGTTACGAGCGGCAGAAGATCCTGCTCAAGACCGCCGAGTTGCTCGATGCCCGCAAGGATGAGCTGTCGGACCTCATCACGCTGGAGCTCGGCATCTCCAAGCAGGATTCGCTCTACGAGGTCGGCCGCGCCTTCGACGTTTTTACCCTCAGCGGTCAGTTGGCCATCCAGGACGACGGGCAGATCTTCTCCTGCGATCTCACTCCGCACGGCAAGCAGCGCAAGATCTTCACCATCCGCGAGCCGCTCAATGCGATCTCGGCGATCACCCCGTTCAACCATCCGCTCAACATGGTGTCGCACAAGGTGGCTCCGGCGATCGCCACCAACAGCTGCGTCGTGGTCAAGCCAACCGAGCTGACGCCGATCACCGCGCTGATCCTGGCCGACATCCTCTACGAGGCCGGCCTGCCGCCGGAGATGCTGTCAGTCGTCACCGGATGGCCGGCCGATATCGGCGACGAGATGATCACCAATTCCAATATCGACCTGATCACCTTCACAGGCGGCGTGCCGGTCGGCAAGATGATCGCGTCCAAGGCCGGCTACAAGCGCCAGGTGCTGGAGCTCGGCGGCAACGACCCGCTGATCGTGCTCAACGATTTGTCGGATGAGGATTTGGCCAAGGCGGCAGACCTCACCGTTGCCGGCGCGACGAAGAATTCCGGCCAGCGCTGCACGGCGGTGAAGCGCATCCTGGTGCAGGAGAAGGTCGCCGACCGGTTCGTGCCGATGGTGCTGGAACGGGCCAGGGCCATCAAATTCGGCGACCCGCGCGACCCGGCAACGCAGCTCGGCACGGTGGTGCATGAGAAGGCCGCGGCGCTGTTCGAAAGCCGTGTCCACATGGCGGCGGAGCAGGGCGCCGAAGTGCTCTACAATCCAGGCCGCAAGGGTGCCTTGCTGCCGCCGATCGTCGTCGACCGCGTGCCGCACCAGTCCGAGCTGGTTATGGAGGAAACTTTTGGGCCGATCGTGCCGATCGTGCGCGCGCCGGACGATGACGAGGCGCTGATCAGGCTGTCGAACTCGACGGCCTTCGGCCTGTCGTCGGGCGTCTGCACCAATGATTTCCGCCGCATGCAGAAATACATCACCGGCCTCAAAGTCGGCACCGTCAACATCTGGGAAGTGCCGGGATACCGCATCGAGATGAGCCCCTTCGGTGGCATCAAGGATTCGGGCAACGGCTACAAGGAAGGCGTCATCGAGGCGATGAAGAGCTACACCAACGTCAAGACCTTCTCCTTGCCGTGGTAGCGCTGTGACGGACAGTTTCGACCTTGCCGTCGTTGGCTCCGGCATTCTTGGGCTGGCTCATGCTCTTGCGGCGGCCCGACGCGGCCTGCGTGTCGTCGTCATAGATCGCGATCAGAAGGCCAACGGGGCCTCGATCCGCAATTTCGGCCTCGTCGTCGTCACCGGGCAGGAGCCAGGGCCGTCGCGCCGGCTAGCCGAGCGCAGCCGCGAGATCTGGCTCGAAATGGCTAACGAGGCCGGGATCGAAATTCTCCATCGTGGCAAACTGATCGCGGCACAGCGCCCGGAAGCGCTTGCGCTGCTCGAGACGTTCAAGTGCGGCGAGCATGGCGGCGAATGCAAGCTTCTGACAGCGCGTGAGGCGCTCGCGCAGCAACAAGGCCTCGACGAGAAGGCGATCATCGGCGGGCTCTACAGCCCGTTCGAGTTGCGCGTGGAGTCACTGGAGGTGCTGCCGCGGCTTGCATCGTTCCTGGCTGAGAAGCATGACGTGATATTCCGCACCGGCGTGTCGGTGACCGAGGTCGCGCCGCCCTTCGTCGAGACCAGCGCGGGACGGCTTCACGCCGAAAAGGTTGTCGTTTGTCCCGGCGACGATTTCTCGTCGCTCTATCCGGAACTGATCGCTAGGCACGGCGTGCAGCGCTGCAAGCTGCAGATGCTGCGGCTGGCCGATCCCGGCTTTCGGCTCCAGTCGGCGGTGATGTCGGACCTCAGCCTGCTGCGTTACGGCGGCTTCGCCGCATTGCCGGAAGCCCGCGCGTTGCGAGCGAAACTGAGCGAGGAACGCGGAGCGGCCCTGGCCAACGGCGTCCATCTGATCGTCGCGCAGAGCGCCGACGGCTCGCTGGTGGTCGGCGATTCCCATCACTATGGGCTCACGCTCGACCCGTTCGGATCGGAGGCCGTCGATCAATTGATCCTCGACGAGTTCAAGACATTGTTCGGCAAGGTACCGAATGTGCTCGCGCGCTGGACGGGATATTACGCTTCGGCGAAGAATGCCGTGCTGCGCGATGCGCCGCATGGAGACGTGCGGCTGGTGATCGTCACCAGCGGCACTGGCGCCAGCACCGGCTTCGGGCTTGGCGAGGAAACGATCTCGGAGTTGTTCGGCCAATGACGCTCGTCCATACCGAAGGCGAATCCAACAAGGCGGCGGCCCGCCAGGAATGGAGCGCCAAACAGAGCCACGCGCCGTCGCAGGCGCTGTTGCGGCGCGACGCCGATGCCTTCCTGCACCAGAGCTTGTCCAGCCCCTGCGTCTCGGCCATCGCCAAGGCCGAAGGCATCTGGATCGAGGACACCGCCGGACGCCGTTACATGGATTTCCATGGCAACAGCGTCCACCATATCGGCTACGGCCATCCGCGGCTCAAGGAAGCGATCGCCAGGCAGATGGACGAGCTGCCATTCGCGCCACGCCGCTTCACCTGCGAGCCGGCGGTAGAGCTGGCCGAGACGCTTGGCAGGCTGGCGCCTGGGGACCTCGGCAAGGTGCTGTTCACCACAGGTGGGTCCGACGCGATCGAGGTGTCGCTGAAGCTGGCGCGCGCGGCGACCGGCCGGTTCAAGACGCTATCCTTCTGGGACGCTTTCCACGGCGCCGGTTTCGGCGCATCCAGCGTCGGCGGCGAAGCGACGTTCCGCTCCGGTATCGCCGGGCCGCTGCTGCCCGGCACGGAGCATGTCGCGCCCTGGGCGCCGCACAATTGTCCATACGGCACCAACTCGCTGGAGGATTCCGCCCGCGCTTGCGCCAACATGATCGCTTACGTGCTGGGGCGCGAAGGCGATTTCGCCGCCTTCATCGCCGAGCCGATGCGCGCTACGCCGCTGGTGCCGGCGCCGGGCTTCTGGAAAGCGGTGCGCGAAGCCTGCGACCGGCATGGCACGCTGCTGATCTTCGACGAAATCCCGACCGGTCTCGGCAAGACCGGCAAATTCTTCGCCTCCGAGCATGACGGGGTGACGCCCGACATCCTCGTGCTCGGCAAATCGCTCGGCGGCGGTATCCTGCCGATCGCCTCGGTCATCGCGCGGCGCGATCTCGACGTGGCCGGCGACTATGCCATCGGCCACTACACGCATGAGAAGAATCCTGTGACGGCCCGCGCGGCGCTGACCACCATCGCCATCATTCGCGAGGAAGGACTGGTCGAGCGCTCCGCGGAGCTCGGCGCCCACGCGGTCGCGCGGATGCGCGACCTCATGCAGCGCTCGCCTTTCGTCGGCGACGTCAGAGGCAGGGGATTGATGTTCGGCGTCGAGATGGTCGAGGACAAGGCGAGCCGGACGCCGGCGCGTGCGCTTGCCGAGAAGATCTACTACCGCTGCCTCGACCAGGGGCTGAGCTTCAAGATCAGCCAGGGCAATGTGCTCACCCTTTCGCCGCCGCTGGTGATTTCGCGCGCCGATCTCGACCGGGCGCTCGACATTGTCGAGGCCGCAGTGCTGGCGGCCTGAGCCCAGTGAAGGCGGTCCGCACCGATCGCGAGCTCGAATGCCCGGGCATCGACGCGGGCTTGAGGGCGCGCGGCGTCGAGTTGGTGACACTGCCGGACGGCATTCCGGAAGCCGAGCTTATGGCGGCGGTCGCCGACGCCGACCTCATCCTGATGTGCTACACGCCGATCACCGCGCGCGTCATCGAGGCGGCGCGAAACCTCAAGGGCATCGTCAAATACGGCGTCGGCATCGATGCCATCGACATAAAGGCGGCGATGCGGCGCGGCATTCCCGTGGTCAATGTTCCTGAATATGCCGAGGAGACGGTCGCCGAAGGCGCCTTCGCGTTGTTGATCGCGCTGGCGAAGCGGCTGCCGGCGATCACGGCGGCTGTTTCGCGCGATGGCTGGCTCTGGCCGGAACAGCGCTGGCTGGGCCGCGATATCGCCGGCGCCACGATTGGCCTGGTCGGCTGCGGCAAGATCGGCCGCAGCATGGCGCGCATGGCGGGGCAGGGGTTCCGGGCAAGGGTGCTCGGCTTCGATCCCGGCGTCGATGCGGCAACGATGCAGGCTGCCGGCATCGAGAAGGTGAACGATCTGCAAGCGGTGCTTGGGGTCTGCGATTTCGTCTCGATCCACTGCGTTCTGAACGATGACACGCGAGGCCTTATCGGCGCGCAAGAACTCGCTTGCATGAAGCCTTCGGCGATCCTCATCAACGTCTCGCGCGGAGCCATCATCGATGAAGCCGCACTTGTCCAAGCGATCGTTGCCGGTCGCATTGCCGGAGCCGGGCTCGATGTCTATTCGCTGGAGCCGCTGGCGAGGTCCGGCCATCCAATGAGCGCGCTTTTCGATCGCGACAATGTGATCCTGTTTCCGCACCTCACCTTCTTCACGCATGAGGCGATGCGGCGGCTGGAGGACGACACTTTAGCTCGCTGTTTCGAACTGCTCGACGGCCGGCCTGTGACGATCCGTTCGCGCGACCCGCGCTTGCGCGCGCAGACGACAAGCGTCGAATTTCGCTGAAAAATCCGCCACTTGCATAAGGAATCACAACCAAACATGCAAGAACACGCCGATGGCGGCCATGCGACAGTTTCGTGACAAATATCAGCTCATACTTGCCTGTCATAAAATAAATAGATTTTACTTATCGATTGAGGACCCTCAAAGTTGACATAACGACGACATGCACCAGCGCTACCGAGCCCTTAGCGGGCCGACCAACGCCACCACGAGTGCGTCGCAGATCGTGCCTTTCAATCAAAGGGGAACCGACCATGAAATCGCAAAATCTTGCCGTAGCCATGACCTTCGCGGCGGCGCTGCTCGGCTCATCGGCGCTCGTCGCGCCGGCCTTCGCCGACGGCGTCGTCACCATCTATTCGGCCGACGGCCTGCATGACGGCAACGGCAGCTGGTACGAGACCGAGTTCGCCGCCTTCACGAAGGCCACCGGCATCACCGTGCAGTATATCGAGGGCGGCTCAGGCGGCGTCGTCGAACGCGTGGCCAAGGAGAAGTCGAACCCGCAGGCCGACGTCCTGGTGACGCTACCACCCTTCATCCAGCGCGCTGCGGCCGACGGCCTTTTGCAGGACTTCAAGCCCGAAGGCTCTGACCAGATCGACGGCGGTACCGACAAGTACCGGCCGCTGGTCAACAACTACATGGACTTCATCTACAACGCCTCCGTGCTTCCGGAAGCGCCGAAGAGCTACAACGACCTGCTCGATCCGAAGTTCAAGGGCAAAATCCAGTATTCGACGCCCGGCCAGGCCGGCGACGGCACCGCCGTCATGCTCGAGATCATCCACGCCTTCGGCGGCGAGGATGCCGGCTTCGAATTCATGAAGAAGCTGCAGGACAACAATGTCGGCCCGTCCGCCTCGACCGGCAAGCTGACCGCGCTGGTCAACAAGGGCGAGCTGCATGTCGCCAATGGCGACTTGCAGATGAACCTGTCGCAGATGGCCGACAATCCGAACATCAAGGTGTTCTGGCCCGCCGGTCCGGACGGCACCCGCTCTACCTTCGCGCTGCCTTATGAAATCGGCTTGGTCGCCGGCGCGCCCAATTCCGACAACGGCAAGAAGCTGATCGAGTTCCTGCTCTCCAAGGAAGCGCAGTCGACGGTAAGCTCCGTCGCGCTCGGCCTGCCTGCCCGCAAGGATGTGAAGCCGGACGACGCCAATTTCGCCAAGGCGCAGGAGGCGATGAAGGGCGTGACCATCTGGGCGCCGAACTGGGACGACGCGCTCACCAAGCTGCCCGATTACGTCAAGAAGTGGAACGAAGCGACGGGAAGTTGATCTCCTGGTGAGCAAATCCGGAGGAGCAGCCATGTCGGTGCCCGCATTCACGGGAAGCAATGTCATGGACGTCGACGCCGCGAAAATTCGCGGCGCCGGCTCCAACGTCCACTTCGACAAGGTCAGCGTCGCCTATGGCGCGCATGTTGTACTGCATCCGCTGACGCTTGATATCGCGCCTGGCGAGATCCTGGCGATGATCGGGCCCTCCGGCTCCGGCAAGACGACGGCGCTCCGGGCCGTCGCCGGTTTCGTCAGGCCGGCAAGCGGCCGCATCCGTATCGGCGCCACCGACGTGACCGATCTTCCGCCTTATGAGCGCGGGCTCGGCATGGTGGTGCAGAACTATGCGCTCTTCCCGCATATGCGGGTCGAGGACAACGTCGCCTTTGGGCTCAGGGCGCAAGGCGCCGATAAGGCGCTGATTGCCGAACGCGTCAAGGACTCGCTCGCGACCGTCGGCATGTCGGGCTTTGCCGAGCGCTATCCGCGCGAGCTTTCCGGCGGCCAGCAGCAGCGTGTGGCGATTGCACGGGCGCTGGCGGTCAGGCCGCGCGTGCTTCTGCTCGACGAGCCGCTTTCAGCGCTCGACGCTCAGATCCGGCGCAACATGGTCGAGGAAATCGCCAGGCTGCATCGCGACCTGCCTGGACTGACGATCCTCTACGTCACTCATGACCAGACCGAAGCGCTGACGCTTGCCGACAAGATCGCCATCATGCGTGACGGAAGGGTGTCCTCGCACGGGCCGACGGCCGAACTCTATCGCCGGCCGCCGAACCGCTTCACGGCGGAGTTCCTGGGTCGCGCGAACCTGTTGCCGGTCACCGTCGCGGAAAGCGCCGCGGGACCGAAGGGGTTCGCCAAGGCCAGGCTTGGCGATGCCGTGCTGGCCGGCGCCGCGCGTGGCGAGAAGCCCGGCGACAAGACCCTGCTCTGCATAAGACCGCAGCATCTCAGCCTCACCGGCGACGCGGAACACACCAACAGGATCGTCGGCACGCTAAAGGAAGTGCACTGGCAGGGTGAACTCACCCATCTGGTGCTCGATGTCGACGGCACGCCGGTGCGCGTCTCGGCGACCAGGCTGCCGCTGAGCCTACCGGAGCGCGGCTCCGCCATGCCGCTGTTCTTCACGCCCGGCGATACCTCGCTCGTACCGGAAGACGTCTGTGGCTGACGCGGCCGTCCTTCCCGCCACGTCGGCGGTGAGAAGAGTGCCCGGCCGGTTCTGGATCGTGCCGCCGGCGGCGCTGCTGGCGCTCTTGTTCTTCTATCCGTTGGTGCTGATCGTCCAGCAGGCTTTTACCGACGACAGCGGCATGGCCAACGTCGCCGAGTTCGTGCGCGTGCTGCATGCGCGCTTTTTCCTCAACGCGCTCCTCAACACCATCACCATTTCGGTCGCGGCGACCGCCGGATGCCTGATCGTCGGGCTGGTGCTGGGGCTGATCCTCGCTTTCGTGCCGTTTCCCGGCAGCGGCGTAATCGCCCGGCTGATCGACACCTTCATCGCCCTGCCAACGTTCCTGGTGACGCTCGCCTTCACCTTCCTCTACGGCTCGGCGGGCATGCTCAATGCCGGATTGATGGAAGTCCTCTCGCTGCACGCGCCGCCGGTCGATTTCCTCTACTCGACCTGGGGCGTGGTGCTGGCCGAGGTCACCGTCTACTCGCCCTTCGTGCTGCGTCCGCTGCTCGCCGCCTTTTCGCTCGTCGACCGCGGCCAGATCGAAGCGGCGAGCGTACTCGGCGCGCGGCCGTTCAGGATCGTGCGCCAAATCATCCTGCCGGCCGCCGTGCCGGCGCTGATCGCCGGCGGCAGCCTGTGTCTCTTGTTGACGGTGAACGAGTTCGGCATCGTGCTGTTCATCGGCGCCAAGGGCGTCATCACGCTGCCGCTGCTGATCTACAGCAAGGCCATCCAGGAATCGGCCTATCAGGTCGCCTGCATCATCGCGGTCATCAACATCGCGCTGTCGCTGGGGCTGTTCGGCCTCTACCGGTTCGCCGCCGGCCGTCTCGGAGCATAGGGATGCTGGTCTGGTCGCGCCCCGGTCGCATCGTGATTTGGGCAGTCTTTGCCCTGCTGTTTGGTGTGCTGTTCCTCGCTCCGCTGGCGGTAATCCTGCTTTCCAGCCTGGCCAATCAATGGAACGGCGTGCTGCCGAGCGGTCTGACAACAGAGCATTACAGTGATGTCGTGCAAGGGGCGGCATGGCAGGCGGTGAGGGCGAGCCTCGTCACCGGCTTCCTGGCCAGCGCGCTGGCGCTGATCAGCGGCACCTGGGCAGCGCTTGCCCTGCGTATCCAGGACGCCACGCTGGCCAGGGTGCTCGGCGTGCTGTTCTTCATTCCAAGCGCCGTGCCTTCGGTGTCCGTCGGTCTAGGCCTGCTGGTGGCCTTCAGCCATCCGCCGCTTTTGCTCAACGGCACCGTCGCCATCGTCATGGTGGCGCATTTCGTGCTGATCTCGGCCTTCACCTTCGGCAATGTCTCGGCCGGGCTGGCGCGGCTCTCGCCCGATTTCGAGCAGGTGGCGTCGAGCCTCGGCGCCCGTCCGGCCTACCGGCTCTGGCATGTCACACTGCCGCTGCTTACGCCCTATCTGGTCGCCGCCTTCGGGCTGAGCTTCGCGCTGTCGATGGGCGAGCTCGGGGCCACCGTCATGGTCTATCCGCCGGGCTGGGTGACGCTGCCGGTATCGATCTTCAGCTTGACGGATCGCGGCGATGTTTTCGCGGGTGCGGCGCTGACCATGGTGCTCGTCGCCGTGACGCTCATCCTGCTGCTCGGGCTCGAACGGGTCACCGGTCGGCAGACGAGGTCGTAATCTCGCCAATCTAGGAGGATCGCAGCTTGGCGTAGCGTTTGATCAGGCGGTCGCGCCTCAGGCGCGACAGCCTCTGCGTCCAGAAGAGCCCGTCGAGCTGATCGATCTCATGCTGGTGACAGACCGCCAGCAGGCCCTCCGCGTCCTCAAATTGCTTCTTACCCTCGAGATCCTGATAGCCAACCCGCACACGGGCGTGGCGCTCGACATCTTCCGTTACGCCAGGCATCGAAACGCTGCCTTCCGTATGGTGGACCGTTTCGGTCGAGGCCTGGACAATCGACGGATTCACATAGATCGAAGGCTTTGCGGCAGGAGGTACCTGGATCACGACAAGGCGCTTCAGAATGCCGATATGCGGGGCGGTTATGCCGATCCCGGGCGCCGCGTGCATGGTGTCGATGAGATCGCCGGCCAAGTTGCGCAGATCGCTGTCGAAAAGCTCTACAGGATCCGCGACGGCGCGCAGCAGGGGATCGGGAAAATTTATGATCGGCCGAACTGCCATGTGTCAGGTGACCGGCTTCTGCAGCACGTCGAATTGCGGGTTGGTTTCCGAAAAGATCGGCAGGGCGGCTGCGCCGAGGACGGAGGTGTCCTTGCCCGCGGCGCCGACCATGACGCGCGGCGTGGTACGGACGCTGGTCGCGCTAACCGAGAGATGGAGCGGTTCAAGCCGGCCGGCCAGGGCCTCGATCACCGACAGCGGCATGAAACCGCCAAGCACGACGGTTTCTGGATCGAGCGCCATTTCCAGGATGTCGATTGCCTGCCGCAACGGCTCGACCGCCTCGGCGAGCCATGCCTCGAAACGGCGGTCGCCCTTTGCCAGGAGGTTTTCCAGCAACTCGGGAGAAGCATGGTCGGGATCCGCCAGGTCGAGCCTGTCATAGGCCGCGCGCAGCGAGACGTAGCGCTCCAGGCAGCCGCGCTTGCCGCAGCCGCAGGCAAGTCCGCCCGGCTGCACGATGATGTGTCCGATCTCGCCTGCATTGTGGCGAGAGCCCTTGTAGAGATGGCCGTCGAGGAAAAGCCCGGCGCCGAGGCCCGTGCCGATGAAGAGGTAGACGAAGCTGCCGAGCTTGCGGGCAACGCCATAGAGCCGCTCGCCTATGGCCGCCGCGGTGGCGTCGTTCTCGACCGTGACGGCGATACCGGTCAGCCGCTCCAATTCGTCAGCCACCGGAAAATCCTGCCAGCCGGGAAGGGCCGTCGGGCCGACCGAAGTCATGCCCTCGACGCCGAACGGCCCGGGCATCGCCATCCCTATGCCGAGCAGCCTTGTGCGATCCAGTCGAGAGGTTGCGATCAGGTCGCTTGAGATGGCGGCAAGCAGCGGCATGGCCTCTGTGGGAGTCGGCCGGTCGACATTTCTCTCGACGCGGGCGCGCATCGCACCGGAGAGATCGGTGACGACGCCGACGGCAAGCTGATGGTCGAGTTGCAGGCCGATCGAATAGCCGCCGCCGGGATTGATGGAATAAGGCACGGCAGGTTGGCCGCGCGCGCCTTTCAGCG
Source organism: Mesorhizobium sp. B4-1-3 (assembly GCF_006439355.1). GTDB lineage: Bacteria > Pseudomonadota > Alphaproteobacteria > Rhizobiales > Rhizobiaceae > Mesorhizobium. The sequence continues at coordinate 238,215 of NZ_VFTG01000006.1, read as the reverse complement.
TTGCTTCAGGGCGCAGCAGCCCGGCCGCTTCCAGTTCCTCGACGATGTTGGAGATGGTCTGCGACGACAGCGCCGTCAGCCTGGCGATCGCCGCCCGCGACAGTGCGCCGTTGGTGCGGATCGCCTCGATCACCACGCGCCGGTTGTGCGATTTCGCTTGCTCGAGATTGGTGCCGGAGATGGCTTTCTTGAGGGTCATGCGGTCGTTGCCAGTCACGGAAACTGTAGATGGGTACTTTAGAAAATCAAGTTGATTTAATTGCTTGGCCCTCGGTATCGAAGAGAGCGCTGCAGGGTGAAAGCCTTGGCCGCCTTGTCCCCTGTCGAACGGATCTCAACGGCGCCTGCGCTCAATGGGCAGGAACGATATCGCGGCTGACGCATTTGCCTCGCGTCAGTAGCCGAGGGACCAAATGCGCATAGCTCACGTCGCGCCGCTCTATGAATCCGTGCCGCCGAAACTCTATGGCGGGACGGAGAGGATCGTCTTCTACATCACCGAAGCGCTGGTCGAACTCGGCCACGACGTGACTTTGTTCGCGAGCGGCGACAGCGAGACGTCGGCGAGGCTGGTGCCCGGCCGCGACCAGGCGATACGCCTCGACCTGCGGCCGAAGAAATCGGAGATCGCCGCCCATCTGGCGATGCTCGCCGAGGTGCGCGAACGCGCCAGCGAGTTCGACGTCATCCATTTCCATCTCAGCCACTTCCTGCATTTTCCGTTCTTTGAAGAGATCGCGGGGCGGACGGTGACGACCCCGCATGGCCGGCTTGACTATGTGGATCTGGCACCGGCCTACAAACGCTTCCCGCGTTTCCCGATGATCTCGATCTCGCATAGCCAGAAGCGCGGCCTGCCGGACGCAAACTGGCTCGCCACGATCCATCACGGGCTGCCGCTCGACGCCTACCAACCGACTTATGAGCCGCAAGCGGAAGAACCATATCTCGCCTTCCTCGGACGCTTGTCGCGCGATAAGCGTCCGGACCGCGCCATCGAGATCGCGCGCCGGTCCGGGTTGAAGCTGAAGCTGGCGGCCAAGATAGGCGACGACGACCGCGCCTATTTCCGCGACAATATCGAGGCACTCATCGACGGCGACCGCATCGACTATGTCGGCGAGATCACGGAAGACGAGAAGGCCGGATTTCTCGGCAATGCGGCGGGCCTTTTGTTCCCGATCGACTGGCCGGAGCCGTTCGGTCTCGTCGCGATCGAGGCCATGGCCTGTGGCACGCCGGTGATTGCGTGGGATCAGGGCGCCTTACCTGAGATCGTCGACAATGGCATCACCGGCTTCGTCGTGGACAGCGTGGAGGGTGCTCTCGCGTCGATGCCCGCGCTTCTCGATCTGGACCGGCGGCAGGTGAGGGCGGTCTTCGAGACAAGGTTCTCGGCGACAAGAATGGCGCGCGACTATCTTGCTGCCTATATGCGTCTGACCGGCGCTCCGGAGGCCAAGGCCTCCTGACCTTGACGCCTAGAGCCGGATGATTTCAGGTCTGTTCGACCTGAAATCTGAATCCGGCTCTAAATCAAAGAGATAGAGCATGATATCGTCCGAAGGCCGCTTCACACTCGGCATGACGCTCTAGGGCGGGGCAAACAAAGAGGTGACGAATGACGGAGCTCGACGAGCGCAAGCTCGATCCCGCCGTGGCCCTTTCATCGCTCGACGAAACGGCGCCGCGGGAACCGCACCGGCTTTTTGCCCTAAAGCAGGGCGACTGCTTCGCCGTGGCCGACGCCTATGGCGACATCAGAGGATCGGGCGACGGCTTCTTTCGCGACGACACGCGCGTGCTTTCCGAATTCCGCCTGACCATCGGCGGCCGGCAGATGTCGCTGCTCGGAGCCTCGCTCAGCCAGGACAATGTGCTGTTCACGTCCAATCTTACCAACCTGCCGATCCAGAGCGCGGCCGGCCGCGACATCCCGCAGGGGGCAATCCATATCGAACGCGTCAGGCTGCTGTGGCAGGACAGGCTGTTCGAGCGCATCACGCTTTCCAACTACAGCCGTGAGCATTCGACCATCACCGTCTCGCTGCATTTTGCAGCCGACTTCCGCGACATGTTCGAGGTGCGCGGCTCGACGCGGGCGAAGCGCGGAACGACGCACCTGGCAAAGACGGACAAGGAGTCCGTCATGCTCGGCTATGACGGTCTCGACGGGCTGCCGCGGCTGTCGGCCATCTCCTTTTCGCAGGCTCCCGACAAACTAAGCGACAACCGCGCCGACTTCCTGATCGCCGTGACCAAGCGCAGCAGCAAGGTGCTTTATGTTGAAGTCGGTCCGGAAGTTTCCGAGGCTCCCAATCGCGACCGTTTCCGGGCCGCGGCGGCACGGGCCCGTTTCGCCATGCGGGCCAAGCGCAGGCATGGCGCCACGGTGCACAGCTCGGGCCGCGTCTTCAACGATTGGGTCGAGCGCGCCCGCGCAGATGTGGCGCTGCTTACCACCGAGCTTCCGACGGGGCCTTATCCCTATGCCGGCATCCCCTGGTTCTCGACGGCGTTCGGCCGCGACGGCGTGATTTCGAGCCTGCAGATGCTTTGGCTCAATCCCGGACTGGCGCGGGGCGTGCTGGCTTTTCTGGCCGAGCACCAGGCGACCGAAACGTCGCCGTTTTCGGATTCCCAGCCCGGCAAGATCATGCATGAGACGCGCAAGGGCGAGATGGCGGCGCTGCGCGAGCTTCCCTTTGGGCGCTATTATGGCGGCGTCGACACCACGCCGCTCTATATCCATCTGGCTTCCGCTTACGCCGACCGCACCGGCGACATGGCCTTCATCGACAAGCTTTGGCCTTCGCTGAAAGCAGCCGCCGAATGGACCGAGGAGGCGAGCCGCGCGACCGGTTTCGTCACCTATCAGCGCGCCGCCGAATCAGGCCTTGCCAACCAGGGCTGGAAGGACAGTTTCGATTCGGTCTTCCACGCCGATGGCCGCATCCCCAAGGGGCCGATAGCGCTGGTCGAGGTGCAGGGCTATGTCTTCGCCGCCTTCCGCGGCATGGCGGCACTCGCACGCCGCCGCGGCGAATTCGCCGACGCCGAGCACTGGGAGGACCGCGCCGAGGAAATGCGGGTCGCGGTGGAACGGGATTTCTGGCAGGACGACATGAATTTCTATGCGCTGGCCATCGATGGCGAGGGCCAGCCCTGCAAGGTGCGGACATCGAACGCAGGACATCTGCTTTTCGTCGGGCTGCCGCAGCCCGAGCGCGCCAAGCTGGTCGCCGACCAGCTGCTGTCGGCGTCCTTTCATTCCGGCTGGGGGCTCAGGACGCTCGCCGACGATGCGGTGTTCTTCAATCCGATGTCCTACCACAACGGCTCGATCTGGCCGCACGACACGGCGCTCTGCGGCGTCGGTCTTGCACGCTACGGTGAACGCGACAGCGTGGTGCGGCTGATGAGCGGCACGTTCGAGTCGGCCGTGCATTTCAACATGCGTCTGCCCGAACTGTTCTGCGGGTTCGCCCGGGCTCCGGGCGAAGCGCCGATCGCCTATCCCGTCGCCTGCCTGCCGCAGGCCTGGTCGGCCGGCTCCACCTTCATGCTGATGCAGGCCTGTCTCGGGCTCGAAATCGATGGCTGGGCGGGCGAATTGCATGTCTCGCGCCCAAGGCTCCCGATCGGCATCGACACGCTCACGCTCCGGCATCTGACGGTCGGCGACAAAGCGGTCGATCTCACCTTCCAGCGGGTCGGCGACCGCGTTGCCGCCTTCTTGCCCGACCGGCACGAGGGCCAAGTGCCGCTCATCGTGCGCACGTAAACAAAGCGCCGCAACCGCGCGTTCAACAATCGGAAATGTCGGAACTGATCGCAGGCTTGCGCGTTCCAAACTTGACCCGGCTTGCCCGTCCGCGGCCGGCACCAACAAAAACAATGAACGATGGCCGGAGGCAACCTGGCATTTCAATGACACAATATGGCGTCGACCTGTTACTGGTCCTTATTCTCGCAAGCCTCGGATTGTCCGCACTAGCGATTTTCATTTCGATATCCCGTTACCGTCGCAATCATCCGAGGGCATCGGCCATGCCGGGTTCCGGCGAGGACTTTGCCACCGAAGCCGCGCGCAAGGTGCTGCGCGAGTTTGAGAAGAACGGGCAGTCGGTCGATGCGGCTCTCGTGAGTTGGTCGCCGGAAACCTTGCGCAAGATCCTTGCCGAGGACCTGCCGGATGCGCAGGTGATCGTCGTCTCCAATCGCGAACCCTATATCCACAACGAGACGAAGGATGGCGACGTCGAGCTTGTCGTGCCGGCGAGCGGACTGGTTTCCGCGCTGGAGCCGATCACGCGCGCCTGCGCCGGCACCTGGATTGCCTATGGCGGCGGCAGCGCCGACCGGACGGTCGTCGACGGAAACGATCGCGTGCAGGTGCCGCCGAACCATCCCTCGTACACGCTGCGGCGAGTCTGGTTGAGCGACGACGAGTACCAGGGCTACTATCTGGGCTTTGCCAATGAGGGCCTGTGGCCGCTCTGCCATATCGCCTTCACGCGGCCGATCTTTCGCGAGTCGGATTGGGAGGCCTACGAAGCCGTCAATCGCAAATTCGCCGAGACGGTGGTTGCCGAAGCGCGCAACGAGCGGCCGATCGTGCTCGTCCAGGACTATCACTTCGCGCTTCTGCCGCGCATGATCCGCGAGCGTCTGCCCGAGGCGATCGTCATCACCTTTTGGCACATCCCCTGGCCGAACTCGGAAGTGTTCAGCATCTGCCCCTGGCGTGAACGCATCCTGGATGGCCTGCTCGGCAGCTCGATCGTGGGCTTCCATACCCAGTTCCACGCCAACAACTTCACCGAGAGCGTCGACCGATTCATGGAAAGCCGCATCGAGCGCGCCGATGCAGCCATTTCCTACGGCGGCCAGGTGACGCTGGTGCATTCCTATCCGATATCGATCGAATGGCCGGTCGAGCTCCTGAATGCCCTGCCCAGCGTCGAGGAGTGCCGGGTGCGCGTGCGCAAGCGGTTCAGGATCCCAGCTGGCGCCAAGCTGTGCGTGGGCGTCGAGCGTCTCGACTACACCAAGGGCATCCTCGATCGCTTCCACGCGCTGGAGGAGCTGTTCATTCGGCATCCCGAAATGGTGGGTAAAGTCGTGTTCCTGCAGGTCGCGGCGCCGAGCCGGGGCACGCTGCCGGCCTACAGACAGCTGCATGAGGAATGTCTGCGCTGCGCCGAGGAGCTCAACCAACGCTACGGCAGCGAAACCTACCGGCCGGTCGTCATGGTGGCCGAGCATCATTCGCAAGCGGCGGTCTATGAACTCTATCGCGCCGCCGACATCTGCCTGGTCACCAGCCTGCACGACGGCATGAACCTGGTCGCCAAGGAGTTCGTCGCGTCGCGTGACGACGAACAGGGCGTGCTTTTGCTCAGCACTTTCGCCGGCGCCTCGCGCGAGTTGCTGGAGGCGCTGATCGTCAATCCTTACGACGCGGCGATGATGAGCGAGGCGATGCTGCAGGCGCTGACCATGGGGCCGGACGAGCAGCGTGAGCGCATGCGGCGCATGCGCGATATCGTGCGCGACAACAATGTCTATCGCTGGGCCGGCAGCATGCTGCTCGATGCGGCGCGCCTGAGAAAGCGCGGCGAACTCGACCGGGTCACCGCCTTGTACGACCGGCCGGCAGGCCCCACCGGCGACAATGTCGTCTCCATGTTCGAGCGCAAACAGGCAGTCGGATTCCGATGAACATCCAGGCAGATCTTACCCCGGCGCTTCCCGAAGGCCGCTGGGCGCTTTTCCTCGACATCGATGGGACCTTGCTTGAGCATGCGTCGCATCCCGACGCCGTCTCGGTCAGCGAAGAGCTGCGCTTTCTCCTGGAGAGAATCGAGCAGCGGCTTGACGGTGCGCTTGCCTTCATCACCGGGCGCTCGATCGCAGCCGTCGACCATCTGTTCCACCCTTTGAAACTCCGGATCGCTGGCCTCTATGGGCTGGAGCATAGACTTCTGCCGGACGGTCCAATTGAGGCCGCGGACGAGCCGGCGGATATGGCGGCGCTTGCCGATGAGATCGAACTGGAGCTGGCAAGCAAGGCCGTCTATGTCGAGCGCAAGGGGCCGGTGCTCGCCATCCACACAAGAGCTGCGCCGCAGCTTCTGACGCGGGCGACGGAGCTGGTCGAGGCGGCGCTCGCGCGCTTGCCAAAGGGCTACCGCGTGATCGCCGGCAATGCGGGCGTCGAACTGATGCCGCTCGAAGCCGCCAAGGGCGCCGCGATCCGGCGCTTCATGCAGCTCGATCCTTTCACCGGCAGGCGTCCGGTTTTCCTCGGCGACGACACGTCGGACGAGAACGGCTTCCACACGGTCAATGCCGCGGGCGGGATCTCGATCCGCGTGAAGCCGCAGGGCGAGACGGCTGCCCGCTTTGCCATCGAGGATGTCGCCAGCGCGCTCGCCTGGCTGGAGGCCAATTTCGGCGATCCTGCCGCGCCAACGGTCAGCCGCAATCTCGTCGCCTGAGCCAGCGCTAACCTTTTGTTTCCACGCAATTCCGGACGGAAAACCGTTGCGCACTTTTCCTGGAATTGCTCTATCCGGCTACTGCTGCTGCAGGCCGGTAATCATGGCGATGATCTCGTTCTTGTCGGTCTTCTTCGTCTCGCGCACGCCGATCTGCTTGCCGCGCCTCAGGACACAGATGCGGTCCGACAGCTTGAACACCTGGTCGAGGCTGTGGCTGATGATCAGGATGCCGACATTGCGCTGCTTGAGCGACTGGACGATCGCCTCCACCTTGGCGGTCTCGGCGACGCCGAGCGCGGCGGTGGGCTCGTCGAGCAAGATCAACTTGCTCGCCCAGTGGGTCGCCCTGGCTATCGCGACGCCCTGGCGCTGACCGCCGGAGAGGTCGCGGATCGTGGCGTGCGCGGAAGGAATGCGCACGTCGAGCTCCTTCACCAGCTTCTCCGTCTCGTCGATCATGCGGCGGCGGTCGAGCAGGCCAAAGCGGTTCAGCGGCTCGCGGCCGAGGAACATGTTCATATAGACCGTCTGCTGGTCGGCCAAAGCGAGATCCTGGTAGACGACCTCGATGCCGTGCGCGCGCCCCATGGTGGCGTTCGACATCGTCACTGGCTTGCCCTCGATCATGATCGTGCCCGAGGAAGGCGTATGCACGCCGGAGATGATCTTGACCAGCGTCGACTTGCCGGCGCCGTTGTCGCCGACAAGGGCGACGATCTCGCCCGGAAAGACCTCGAGCGAGAAATTCTCGATCGCGGTGATGCCGCCGAAGTTCTTACGGATGTCCTGAAGCTGAAGGATGGGGGCGCTCATCGTGATCTCCTTCGTTGGAGCATGATCTTGTCCGAAAACTGGTTCCCGCTTTTCGCTGACGCGGTCCTTCGGTTTGGGATCATGCTCTAGACGGGCCAGGCATAGGGCTCGCCGAAGCCGTTCTCGATGGTTTCGACCACTGGCTTGCCCTTCGAGATGCCTGAGACGCCGACGACATAGGCGCGGGTGACGAAGGCCTGGCCGCGGAAGCCGAAGACGGCGCTGTCGCCAGGCCTTGGCGCCTTAGTGCCGGAAGCGTCGATCATGGCGTAGTAGTCGATCGCCGACGGCGGCGGCACTTCGACGCTTTTGAGAGCTGACGCGGCGGTGGTCGGCTCAGCCGAGACGATCGCCTTGACGTCATAGTTCGGGAAGATGGGGTCGATGTAGAAGCCGCCGCCGAAGCAGTAGGCCTTGCCGCCTGACAGATGCGACACTTCGGTGAGGTAGAGCACGGCAGGCAGTTCCGGCAGGTCTTCCATGACATGCAGCGCCGTGGTGCCGTGCAGGCCGTTGCCCGGTTCGCACTGCGTGGCCCCGGCTTCCGCCAGCGCGGCCAGCATGACGCTCGACGTGGTGCCCGGCGCGTTGATTTCGATCTCCCCGCGGCCGGCCTTGGCGAGCACCTCGGCTGCCTTGCTCAGCGTCGCCAGATTGGGCGTTGGCAACACTTTTCGCGCGGCATGGTCGAAGAGCAGGGCGGGGAAGGTGGTGATGCCGGCGAAGCGGCCGCCCGGGACGGCATCGAGCCGGTCGGCGACGGCGACAATTTTGCCGGCGTCGAAGCCGCCTTCATGGCCGCGGTAGAAGATGTCGCCTTCGGCGGCGATGCGCGCGAGCAGGTCCTGGACATAGCCGGCCGCCTTGGCGCCCTTGCCTGCTTGCTCGGCCTTGGTGTCGTTGAAGACTGTCCAGTAGTCCGGCTTGAAGGTCCATGCCGCCGCGTCGGCTTCGAATTTCGCGATCTGCTGCAGATGGCCGAGATGGCCGAGTTTCATACCGGCTTTGTGGGTGGCACGCGCGCAAGCCATGTCGACCGCGACAGCGCGCTCGATGCCGCCGCGCATCACCGCCTTGCAGAACGAGCTCGAGCGGCCGACCTGCTTGGTCATGGCAAAGATCTTCAGGCCCAACCGGTCGGCTTCGCCCTTGAGAACCTTGGCGTTGTGCTCCACCGTGTCGAGATCGAGCACATAGGCGTTGGCCGGCAGCTTGCCCTGCTGGTGAAGACCGATCGCCGCTTCGATGAAGCCGGGGTTGCGGCGGCGCAGAACGTCGAGAAACATGGAAGGATTCCTTCAGCGGGATTTATCGCGCAGCGACACGGCGACGGCGGTGAGGATGATCAGGCCGCGCACGATCATCTGGTCGGAGACCGAAAGGCCCATCAGGATCAGCCCGTTGTTCAACATGCCCATCATCAGCGAGCCGACGAGGGCGCCGACGATCGAGCCCTTGCCGCCATTGAGCAGCGTGCCGCCGACGATGACGGCGGCGATGACCGTCATCAGATCGGTCTCGCCAAGCGTGTATTTCGCCGCCTGCAGGCGCCCCGCGTAAAGCAGGCCGGCAAGCCCCGCGAGCCCGCCGCTGATGGTGAGCACGGCGAGCCTGATTTTCGGCACGCTGATGCCTGAAACGCTGGCCGCGCGGGCATTGTCACCGGTCGCCAGCACATGCGCGCCGAAACGCGTCTCGCGGTAGACGAGGTGGCCGGCGGCGATGGCAATGACCGTCCACCAGATCAGGGAGGGGACGCCGAGCAGCGAGCCGGACCCAAAGAAACCCGTGAAGGCCCCGTTGGTGACCGAGATCGAGCGCAGATCGGTCATCGAGCGCGAGACCCCGGCGAACAGGCCCATCGTCGCCAGCGTCACCAGGAAGGACGGCAGCCTGACATAGGCAACCAGCGCGCCGTTGATGAGGCCGATCAGGATACCGGCGCCCAGGCCGGCGACGATGCCCGCCGCCATCCCGTAGGAAGCGATGGTGACGGCGGCGGCAAGCGCCGATACCGCCACGATCGAGCCGATCGAAAGGTCGATCTCGCCGGCCGACATGACGAAGACGAGGCCGATCGCCATGATCGTTACCGGCGCCGTCTGCAGCACGATGTTGGAGAGGTTGCGGACGGTGAGGAAGCCGCTGTCACTCAGCATGAAGGCGAAGAACAGGAAGATCGCCAGGAAGCCGAGATAGACGACATATTGCTGCAGATTGAAGCGGCTGACGAAGCTGCCCACCTCGGTGCCGGTGTTGGCGCTGGTCATGTTCGATCTCCGATGGTGCGTGCTTCGCAGCCTGCCATGCCGTTTACTTCATGGCGTCCGCGATGGTCGCGGGCACATCCTTGTTGAGCGACTTCTTCCAGCCGTCCTTCACCGTCTCCTTGGTGACGGCGATGGAATCGACCGCGTAGAAAGGCTCGGCCTTGAGCCCGACCAGGGAACCCGCCGAGGCGCGCGCCAGCGTCACGCCGATGGAATAGGCCTCGTCGGCGACAAGGGCGGCGATGTTGCCGCCCTTGACCATGTCGAGCGCGGCCGGTTCATTGAGGTCGAGGGTGACGATCTTGGTGTGCGTGTTGCCGGCGGCGCGCAGCGCGGAGAGCACGCTGAGCGCCGGCTCGGCCCAGGTGACATAGATGCCGTCGAGGTCCGGGTGCTGGGTGATCATCGCCTGCGCGATATCCTCGCTGCGCGCCGGATCGGCCATGCCGGCCTCGGCGGCGATCTTCATGTCGGGATAGTCCTGCTCGATGGTCTTCTTGAAGGCGCCGTCGCGCTGGTTGGTGACGTAGAAATCGGCGTCGTGGAAGATGTAGCCGACCTTGCCCTTCTTGCCGAGCGCCTCGGCCATGGCGATGCCGGCCTTGTTGCCCATCTGGAAAAGGTCGTCGGAGACGATCGTGACGTAGTCCGTGCCCTGCTTGTAGCCGGTCGGGCAATTGTCGACGAAGCCGAGCTTGACGCCGGCCTGGCGGGCCGGATCGTAGACGGAAGCCGCGGTCGCCGGGTCGACCGGCAGCGACAGGATGATCGACGGCTTCTTGGCCATCACCGTCTCGACATCGGCCTTCTGGCGAGCGGCGTCGAAACCGGCGTCGGTCTGTGCCACCACCTCGATGCCGAGACGCTTGAACTCGTCGCGCGCGCCTGCGTTGACGGCGTTGGTGTACTCGCTCATCTCGTGCCAGACGAGGGCCGCGGTGAACTTGCCGTCCTTGATCTGCTGCTCTTGCGCCGCCGACAGCGTCAGAGAAGCCGCCGGAACCGGCTTCTCGCCGTTCGGGCCGGTGGTAACGCCTTCGGCGGCGAAGGCGTAAGCGGCGAACAGGCTCGCCAATACGGTCATGATACCAAATGCTTTGCGCATGTCGGTTACCCTTTTTGTTCAGGAAGAGAGCCCCGGCCGGCAAGCCGGGCCGGGGCGTCGGCTTCACTTCGCCGCGTCGAGCACCGACTGCGGCGCGTCGCGGTTGAGCGAGTCCTTCCAGCCCTGGGAGACGTTCTCCTTGGTCACCGTCAGCGCCGGTGCGACGACGAAGGCCGGCGTCTGCTGGGCAAGCAGCGACTTCATGCCGGAGGCGGCCATGGCGCGGCCGAGCTCATAGGCCTTGTCGGCGACAAGCGCGGCGACATTGCCGCCCTTGACCATGTCGAGCGCGACCGGCTCGGCGAGGTCGAGCGTGACGATCTTAGTGTGGGTGTTGCCGGCACCGCGCAGCGCGGAAAGCACCCCGTCAGCCGGCTCGGCCCAGGTCACGTAGATGCCGTCGAGATCGGGATGCTGCAGCAGCATGGCATTGGCCAGTTCTTCGGCGCGGGCCGGGTCGGAAATGCCCTGTTCGGCGACGATCTTGATATCGGGGTAGTCCTTCTCGATGGTCTTCTTGAAGGACTGGTCGCGCTGGTTGGTGACGTAATAGTTGGCGTCGTGGAAGATGTAGCCGACCTTGCCCTTGCCGCCGATGGCCTTGGCCATGGCGTCGGCCGCCTGCTTGCCCATCTGGTAGAGATCGTCGGTGACGATCGAGGCGTAGTCGGTGCCTTGCTTGTAATCCTTGGGCAGGTTGGACAGGAACACCAGCTTGACGCCGTCCTTGACCGCTTGGCGGAAGGCCTCAGCGGAGGTGACGGGGTCGAGCGGCAGGGCCAGGATGACGTTCGGCTTGGCGGCAAGCGCGGTCTCGATGTCGCTGCGCTGGCGGGCGGCGTCGAACTGCGCATCGGTCTTGACCGCGATCGAGATACCGGCGCGGGCGAACTCGTCGGTGGCGCCGGCGGTCACTGCATTGGTGAAGTCGGAAGAGGTGTGCCACAACAGGGCCGCCTTATAGCCCTTGTCCTTCAGCGCCGCGATGTCGGCATCGCTCAGCGTCAGGCCGGAACTCGGGGTGGCGGTCTCGCCCTGCGGTCCGACCGTCTGTGCGTGAGCCACGCCGGCGGCGAGCATCAATCCGCCGGCCAAGACGGCAATCCATTTCTTCATCAGCATGTTTTTAGTCTCCCATTTTCTTCTTCGTTGGTCGTTCAGTCGGCCACGCCGCAATAGCGGGCCATGAAGGTTGCGAAGCCGACGATGCCGGCGAGGTATTCCTCGACATCGACGTGCTCATCGAAAGTGTGGCAGTTGCGGATGTCGCCCGGCGCGCAATAGACGGCGGGAATGCCCAACCGATTGACGAAGAACGACGATTCCGACCAGAAGGGCGCGCCCTCGATCACGCCGCGTCCGCCCATGGCGCCCGCCATCGACTGCGAAAGCAGGGCGACTTCGGCGCGCGTCTCATCGATCTCGGCGGCGGTGCCGCCCAGCCGGTGGTCGCGGCCGGCCGGATAGGCGAACTCCACGGTGATCTCGGGATCGGTGATGGCGCCGCGCACCGCGGCCTCGATCTCGGCGGCGGCTTTGTCGAGGTCCTCGCCCGGCAGGAGCTTGCGGATCAGCGACAGCGTGCATCGCTCGGGCACGGCGATATAGCCGCCGCCGGCGAGGCCGGTGATCAGCAGGAAGCCGCGCCCGGTGAGCTTGTGCTCGGCGCGGGCGGCCGCTTCGTCCGAGTGCTTCCACAGCGCCGTCATGGCGGCATGGGCGGCGCGCAAGGCATCCTTGCCAAGCTCCGGCACGCCGAAATAGGCCGACTTGCCGGTAATCGTGATGTCGGTGATGAAGAAGCCGATCTGCGCGGCGTAGACGGCAAGCCGGGTCGGCTCGACGTAGACGGTGAAATCGGGCGCCGCGACCTCGCCTGCCTCGATGCGGCCGACGAAATGCTTGATGCCGGCGGAGACGCCGGTGCCGGGCTGGCCGCTCTCCTCGTCGCCGATAAAAGCGAAGGCCACATCGCCATTGAGGCGGATGCCGGCCTTGTCGAGCAACGAGAGCGCCGCCAGGGAAGCGGTGATGCCGGCCTTGAGATCGCCGGAGCCGCGGCCCCAGACCGCCCCGTCAAGGATGGGCGCGCCGAACGGGTCCTCCCGCTCGGTCCCCGCCCAGTGCTCGCGCCAGCCGTCGACATGAACGGTGTCGGTGTGGCCGATGAAGAGCAGGCGCTTGCCACCGCCGGCACCCTTGAGTTCGCCCCAGATGTTCGGCCTGCCGGGCAGGAAATCCGCGCGGCTCAGGCCGCTCAGTCCCAGCTCGCGCATTTTAGCTTCGAGAAAGCCGACGACATTCGCCTCGTTGCCGGTGATGCTTTCGCGGCCGATCGCGCCCCTGAACAGCGCCAGCGCCTGGTCGGTATCGAGAGCGGCTCGCAGCCTGGTCATGATATCGCTGGTCACAGCACAACCTCCTTCAAGGCAGCCGCCTGGGCGGTGGGAAGCGAAATCCGGCCGTCCGGCGCGTCGACGCCGAACAGCGTGTTGTGCAACTGGCCGAGACCGATGGCGGCCGCGCCGATGAGTGCCGCCCGCGCACCCAGCTCGCCGGCCTCGACGGTGACGGGGTAGGGGAAGCACAGCGGTATCAGGGCCTTGACGCGCGAGAGGATCTCCGGCCTGAGGCCTATCGAACCTCCCAGTATGACCTTTTCGGGATTGGCGACGGCGGCGATCGCCGCAATGCCTTGCGCCAGATAACGCGCCGTTTCGTCGAGCACGGTAAGCGCTGCCTCGTCGCCTGCAGCCGCATTCTCGAAGATCGCGGGAACCGTGACCTGCATGCCGGTCAGGGAGCTGTAGCGTTCGGTTATCGCATGGGTCGCCACCGCCCGCTCGAACGCGCCGGTGCGCAGCGATTCCGCCGCGAACGGATCGGCGCCGATCGGCATAAAGCCGATTTCACCCGCCGCACGGGTGGCGCCGCGCACCAGATGGCCGCCCAGCATCAGGCCGCCGCCGACGCCGGTGCCCAGCGCGATATAGGCAAGGTTGTCGATGCCCTGGCCCTGGCCCAGCCAATTCTCGCCGAGCACGGCGAGATTGACGTCATTCTCGATCATCACCGCGACGCCGAGCGCCTTCTCGAACGCGTCGAGCACATTCATGGCATCGAAACCGGCAATGTTGGGCGCGAGCAGAATGCGGCCGGTCGCGGGGTCGGGTGCCCCCGGCGCGCCGATGACCGCAAGGCGGATCTTCTTGCGCGGAATGCGCTCCCGGGTAGCGGCCCGGAAAGCAAGTGCTGCGATCTGGTCGATGACGAACTGGCCGCCGCGCGGATCGGTCGGCGTCGCCGCCTCGGCGAAGATCCGGCAGGTGAGGTCGGTCAGCGCCACCCGCACCTTGGTCCCGCCCAGGTCGACGGCGATGATGTAGGCGGCGTCGTGCACGAGCTCATAGGTGACCGCGGTGCGCCCGACATGGCCGCTGGTGCGGCCTGTCTCCTGCACCCAGCCTTCCTGCTCGAGCCCGCGTACGATTTCCGATATCGTCTGCTTCGACAGCCCGGTGAGCTTGGAGATCGAGGCCCGCGAGATCGGCCCGCCCTGGACGATCGCTTCCATGACGGACCGCTGGGAGAACTGGCGGGAAATACGCGGCAGGTCGCTCACAACGCCTCGATTAATTCGTTCTGTCACCGAACTTATTGGCCGAAATACTGGCTGTCAACGATCTTGTTTAGCGATGTTGCGGAGAGGGGCCGCCACGCCAATGCAGCCCGGCGGCATCTGGAGACGCCTGGCAAATTGCGTGCGGCGCTCTTCGGCCAGGCACGTTGTTGGAGCTCAGTTCCTGTCAACCGGCTTGGAGCGCATGCGCGAGACCGTCTCGCGTTCGGCGCGCTTGGAGCGCAACGGCGGCAGGCCGCGGTCGATGAGGTCCATGTCTTCCAGCACCATGTCGCCCATGCGCTTGAAGGCGATGTCGAGCGCGCCGGCGCGATGCGCCGAACGCAGGAAGCCGGGGAGGGCGCGCACGGGATGGTCCTTGGCCAGCGGCTCTTCGGGGAAGACATCGCTGGCGGCAACGATATGGCCGCTCCTCACCGCTTCCATCAGCGCCGGGAAATCGACGACGCCGGCGCGGCTGAGCAGGATGAAGGCCGCGCTCTTGCGCATCCTGGCAAAGGCATCGGCGCCCAGAAAGCCCTGGTTCTCGCTGGTGACGGAAGCGACGACGAAAACGAAATCGCTTTGCGACAGCACCTTGTCCAGCGAGGCCGGCTCGACGCCATTGTCGGCCAGGATCGAGGGCGGCAGCCATGGATCATAAACCTTGGTGCGGGTCCGAAAACCGGTCAGCAGGCGGTTGAGCGCGCGGCCGAGGTCGCCGAAGCCGATGATGCCCACATCGGCGCCGGAGAGAAGCCGCGCAGTCTGGTTGCCGTCGCCGCCCCACAATTCCTTGCCCTGCCGGAAAGCGAGGTCTGCGTCGACAATGTTGCGCGCCAGGTTCAGCGCCATGGCGAGGCCAAGCTCCGCCACCGGTTCGGCAAAGACCAGCCCGGTGGTAACGACATGGATGCCGCGTGCGAACAGCGTCTCATAGGGCATGTTGTTGAGGAGGTTGGTCTCGACGTTGAAGATGCAGCGCAGCGCCTTCAGCTTTTCCAGCGTTTCGGATGAAATCGGCGGTTGGCCGATGATGTAACGCGCCTCGGCCAAAGTTTCGGCGGGTAGGGCGGAAACGTCTTCCGGCGTGGTCTCGACAATGCGATAGTGGCTACGCAGGCGTGCTAGTTGCGGCGGCGTGAAGATCAGGTCGAGCGTGCGCGGTTCGGGTGCGCTGATCACCAGCGGCAAGGTGTTGTCGGACATGTTTTCCTCCCGGGACACGATTGGATCGCGTCAATCACTTCTTTCCAGTCTTACTCCCGGTGAAACGATTTACAAGAACGAAAAATCGATTTATCGATTGGAGTGGTGAGGTGGCTGATCGGCTGCCTGCCCTCGGGAGGAAGTCAATGGCGCAACAGGAAGCCCGGCAAAGGCGTCCGTCGATCCACGACGTGGCAAGCCATGCCGGCGTGTCCGCGGCCACCGTCTCCAAGGTGCTGGCCGGCGTCACCACGGTGAAACCTGAAAACGCGCAGCGCGTCTTCGATGCCGTCGAACGCCTGGGCTATCGCGTCGATCCATTGGCGTCCGACATGCGCAGGGCCAAGCGCCGCATCATCGGCGCCATCATGCCGGAATTCGAAAGCGAGTTCTTCGGCTCGATGGTCACCGAACTGGAGGGCCTTGCTGAGCAGCGCGGTTACACGCTGGTCGCGGCCTCGAGCCGTGAATCGGAGGCACGCGAGAAAGAGATCCTTGCCCGCATGCATGACTGGCGCGTCGCCGGCGTGGTGCTGGCGCCGGTGCGCAATGAGCACGGGCCGGCGGCCGCCTTCATGAAAGCCCACGGCATGACCGGCGTGCTGATCGACCGCGTGCTCTCGGATGACGCCTTCGATACTGTTTCGGCCGACAGCGCCGCCGCCAGCGCCGAGGTTGCACGGATGCTGGTCGGCAAGGGCCACAAGCACATCCTGATCATCGGTCTCGCCGAAGGAGCGGCAACCGTGCGCGCTCGCCTGGAAGGTTTTCGCACCCAGGCGCTGGCGCTCGACCCGTCCATCCGTATCGACGTGATCACATCGGAAGTCAGCGTCGAGCCGCTGCGATCCTCGCTGCGCGACTATTTCGGGCGAGGCGAGCGGCCGACCGCCGTCTATTCGCTGCTTTTGAAGGGCACGCTTGTCGCGCTGTCGGAATTCCGCCGCCGCGGCTGGCATTGTCCGGACGATATCTCGCTGGTCGGCTTTGACGACGCCGAATGGATGCAGGTGACATGGCCGGCGATCGCGGCCGTGGTGCAGCCGGTGCGGCAGATCGCCGGCGAGGCAATGGACCTTTTGTTTCGCAGGGTCGAAGGTGCTGTGGGACCGCCCGTGGCGCGGCTCGAATCCTGCCAGGTGTTGATGCGGGAATCCGTTGGCTCGCCAGGCAGCGGCCCGCATTCCGGGGGAGGAGACCGACAACAGCCCCCATTGTCGTGAGCGGAAACATGCGCCGGCCCTGGCCGCGGCTCCGGCGCCAAAGAACGGACGGAGGAACGAATGATATCGCATTTCTTGAAGGTAAATCGATTTACACTTGCCATAGGCGTCGCGCTTGCATTTTGCGCCGTCGGCGCCGCCAGGGCCGAGGACGGTGAATATGGCGTGCTGATGAAGACGCTGGCCAACCCGTTCTGGGGCGCGATGGCGCAAGGCGTCGCGGATGGCGCAAAGGAAGCCGGGGTGAAATATTTCCAGCAGGCGGCCGAGAGCGACCAGGCGGCCGAACCGCAGCTCAACCTGTGCAACACGATGCTGGAGCGCAAGCCGGTGGCGATGATCACCGCCGCCATTAACTCGACCAATCTTCTGCCCTGCCTGAAGTCGGCGCAGGACGCCGGCATCAAGATCGTCGATCTCGACAACAATCTCGACCAGGCGGTGCTCGACAAGGAAGGCGTCAAGGTCACCTTCCATATCGGCTCCGACAACATCGCCGCCGGCGCGCAGGGTGCGGAATATCTCGCCAACAAGCTTGGCAAGGACGCCAAGGGTCCGGTGCTGGTCATCGAGGGCCTCTCGGGCAACATCACCGGCGAGAAGCGCGCCAAGGGCTTTGCCGACAAGCTGAAGGAACTGGCGCCAGGACTCCAGATCGTCGCCTCACTGCCGGGCGACTGGGACCGCGGCAAGGCCGCCTCGATCGCCACCGACACGCTGACGGCGCACCCTGATCTCGTTGCCATCTTCTGCGCCAATGACGGCATGGCGCTCGGCGCGGTGGAGTCGGTCTATGCGGCCGGCAAGGGCCCGCAGGTGACGATCATCGGCGTCGACGGCAATTCGGACGCGGTGAAGTCGATCAAGGAAGGCCGGCTCAACGCCTCGGTGGCGCAGCTTCCCTATCTTGTCGGCAAGCAGGCGGTGGAGAACGTCAAGAAGGCGCTGGCCGGCGAGAAGGTTCCGGAAAGCATTGCCGTGCCGACTTTGGTGCTGACCAAGGACGTGCTCGACGCCGGCAAGGAGCCGATGCTGCAATATGTGAAATAGTCCTCCCGGACAGGCTGGCGCGGGTCTACCCTGCGCCAGCCAACTTTTTGCGAACAGCGAGGCAAGATGGCTTCCGAAACGACGCAGCCCGGCTTCTGGGCTCGGGTGCAGCGCGCATCCGTCGAAAGGCTCCACATCAGGCTGGAGTCGCTGGTGGTGCTTTTGGCGCTGAGCACGGCGATGGCGCTCCTGTCGCCCTATTTCCTGTCGCTCAGCAATTTCCTCAACATCCTGCTCGCGACGTCGACGATCGGCGTGCTGGCGATCGCCGCCACCTTCGTCATCGGCTCGGGTGGGCTCGATCTGTCGCTCGGCTCGGTGATGGGCCTTGCCGGTGTCGCCGGCGCCTTCGTCGCCGTCAATCTCGGTTGGCCATCGGTGCTGGCAGTGATCGCCTGTATCCTTGCCGGCGCGATCGCCGGCTACATCAACGGGCAATTGGTCACTCGCGCCTTCGTGCCGGCCTTCATCGTCACGCTCGGCATGCTGGGCCTGGCGCGCGGGCTGGCGCTGGTCATCTCGCAGGGCAGGGCGATCTACGGACTGCCGCCCGAGATCGTCTTTATCGGGCAGGGCAGGCCCTTCGGCATTCCGATGCCGGTCATCATCTTCGTGCTGACGGCGATCGTCGCGCATGCGGTGCTTGCCTATACTCGCTTCGGACGCCACACACTGGCGCTCGGGGATAGCGAAGGTGCTGCCCGCGCGGCGGGCATCCGGGTCGAGCATCACCGCCGCATCATCTACACGCTGTCGGGCGCGCTGGCCGGCCTCGCGGGTCTGCTCTTCACCGCCCGCGTCAACGCCGGCGATCCAACCGCCGGCATCAATTACGAACTCACCGCCATCACGGCCGCTATCATCGGCGGCACCAACCTGTTCGGCGGCCGCGCCTCGATCCTCGGCACGATGATCGGCGCGCTGATCATGGGCGTGTTGCAGAACGGGCTGACGCTGCTTGCCGTGCAATCCTACTATCAGCAGATGGCGATCGGCGCGGTGCTGATCCTCGCCGTCTTCATCGACCAGTACCAGGTGCGGAAGGAGTCGCGCGTATGACCCTGCTTTCGCTTCGCGGCATCCGCAAGAGTTTCGGCGCGGTCGATGTTTTGCACGGCGTCGACCTTTCTGTCGCGGCCGGCGAGGTGGTCGGGCTGGTCGGCGACAACGGCGCTGGCAAGTCGACGCTGATGAAGACCATCACCGGCATCTACCGCGCCGACACCGGCTCGATCGAATTCGACGGCAAGGACATTCTTGCTCTCGACCCCGGCCAGCGCCGCCGCCTCGGCATCGAGATGATCTACCAGGATCTTTCGCTTGCCAAGCAGCAGGATGTGGCGTCCAACATCTTCCTCGGGCGTGAACCGACGAAGCGCTTGTTCGGCCTGTTTCCCGGCTTCGTCGACAAAAGCGAGATGGATCGCCAGGCGTCGAAGATGATCGAGCGGCTCGGCGCGCATTTGCCGTCGATAAACCGGTCGGTCGGTTCGTTCTCCGGCGGCCAGCAGCAGACGGTGGCGATCGCGCGTGCGCTCACCTTCAACCCGAAGCTCGTCATCATGGACGAGCCGACGGCCGCACTTGCCGTGCGCGAGGTGCAGAGCGTGCTCGACCTCATCCGGCGGCTGAAGTCGGAAGGCATCGCCGTCATCCTGATCTCGCACCGGCTGAACGACGTGCTGTCGGTCACCGACCGCATCGTGGTGCTACGGCACGGCAGGGCGGACGCCGATCTCGTCACCGCCAACACCAACATGAACGAAGTCGTCAGCCGCATCGTCGGCGGCGGCGATACGGCCGCCGCGGCGGCGCATGAACAACGAGGCTGACATGAACACGTTCGGACTGCACACTTTCGCCATCGCGCCTGTCTGGGACCTCGCCCGCATCGAGCCGCAGATGGACCGGCTAAAGGAGCTCGGCATCGGCCTGATGGAGATCCCGCTGCTGCGTCCCGAGGAGATCGACACCAAGCGCACGCGCGGCTTCGCCAATCACTATGGCGTCCAGCTTATCCCCTCGCTCGGCCTGCCGCGCGCACAAGACGTGGTCGAGCGGCCGGACGAGGCGATCGACTTCCTGCAGCCGGCCTTCAAGGTCTGCAACGAGGTGGGTGCGGAAGCGCTGGGCGGCGTCACCTACGGCACGATCGGCAAGACCACCGGCCGGGCGCCGACACAAAGGGAGATCGACGGCATGTGCCGCTTCCTCGAACGGGCGGCGAAGGCGGCGAAGGCGCGCAGCCTCAAGCTCGGCATCGAGCCCTGCAACCGCTACGAGACGCATCTGATCAACCGCGGCATCGACGCGGCGCGCATCATCGAGCGCGTCGGCGCCGATAACATCTTCATCCATCTCGACACCTACCACATGCATATCGAGGAGGAGAGTTTTGCCGCCGGCTTCGAGGCGGCGGCGCCGTATCTCGGCTATGTGCATGTGTCGGAGGCCAATCGCGGCGTGCCGGGGCGAGGCATGCTCAATTGGGCGGCCTGCATGAAGGCGATCGCCGATATCGGTTACGAAGGCGCGATCACGCTCGAAAGCATGAACCATGTCGATGTCGACATCGCCGGCGGGCTCGCCGTATGGCGGCCGGTGGCGGAAGATCCGCGCGACGTGATCGAGGTCGGCCTGCCATTCCTGCGCGAGGAAGCGAAGAAGGCCGGGCTGACGCTTGGATAGAATCAAGTAGCGCGGTCAAGAGACCGAAGCCTGGACGGCGCTATTTGCCGGACCAGATACCTCGTGCAATGTGGCTTCGGAGGATTGAAAATCGTGCCATTCGTCAGCATCGGCGGCGTCGCGCTGCACCACCGCTACATAGAAGCGAAGGACACTTCGCGCCCGATCATCTTCATCAATTCGCTGGGCACCGACTTCCGCATCTGGGACGACGTCATCGCGCGGCTTAACGGTGAAATGCCGATGCTCGTCTACGACAAGCGCGGCCACGGGCTTTCGGACATCGGAAGCGGGGTGCGCTCGATAGACGATCACGTCGATGATTTGAGCGCGCTTATAGATCACTTCGGTTTCAATAAGGTGGTGCTCTACGGCCTGTCGGTCGGCGGCATGGTCGCGCAAGGGCTCTGTGCCCGGCGGCCCGAACTCGTCCAAGCGTTGATTCTGGGCGACACCGCGCACAAGATCGGCACCGCCGAGAGCTGGAACAGCCGCATCGCGACCGTTGGGCGCGACGGCATCGAGGCGATCGCCGACGCAGTGCTCAAGGGGCGGTTCACGCCGGAGTTCCATGCCAGGCGCGCCGCGGATCTTGCCGGCTGCCGCAACATGCTGACCAGGCAGGCGCTGCCGGGTTATATCGGCACCTGCATGGCGGTCCGCGACGCAGATTTCACCGAGAGCGCCCGGCGGATTGCGGTGCCGACGCTCTGCATCGTCGGTGACCTGGACGGCTCGACGCCGCCTGAGTTGGTCCGCTCGCTGGCCGACCTGATCCCCGGCGCGCGCTTCGAGGTGATCCGCAATGCGGGACACATCCCGGGCATCGAGCAGCCCGAAGCGCTGACCGCTCTTATCCGAGGCTTCGTCGCCTCGCTTGATGGTCAGTGAGATAGGCACCGTTCAGGACAGGCCATAGCCGCGCCGGACCTCAGACGCGCTCCAGCGCGATGGCAATGCCCTGACCAACGCCGATGCACATGGTGGCCAAGGCCAGCTTGCCGCCCCGCTCGCGCAGCTCGAGCGCCGCCGTGCCGGTGATGCGTGCCCCCGACATGCCAAGCGGGTGACCGAGCGCGATGGCGCCGCCATTCGGATTGACGTTCGCGGCGTCTTCGGCGATGCCGAGTTGGCGGAGCACGGCAATGCCTTGGGAGGCGAAGGCTTCGTTCAATTCGACGACGTCGAACTGTTGCGGCGTCAGGCCAAGGCGGGCGCAAAGTTTCTTCGTGGCCGGCGCCGGACCGATACCCATGATGCGCGGCGCCACACCGGCGACGGCACCCCCGAGGATGCGGGCGATCGGCGTCAGCCCATGTTTCTTGGCTGCCGCTTCCGAAGCGACAATGAGGGCGGCCGCGCCGTCATTGACACCGGAAGCGTTACCAGCGGTGACGGTGCCGCCCTGGCGGAACGGCGTCGGCAGTTTGGCCAGTGCCTCGATGGTGGTGCCGGCGCGGGGATGTTCGTCCTTCGCGACGACGATCGGATCGCCTTTTTTCTGCGCGATCGTCACCGGCGTGATCTCCTTCGCCAACCGGCCATTTTCTTGCGCTGCGACCGCCTTGTCCTGGCTGCGGGCCGCAAAGGCGTCCTGGTCGGCTCTGCTGACGGAAAAATCTTCGGCGACGTTCTCACCGGTCTCCGGCATGGAATCGACGCCATACTGCTTCTTCATCAGCGGGTTGACGAAGCGCCAGCCGATGGTGGTGTCGTAGATCTCGGCATTGCGCGAGAAGGCGGTGTCGGCCTTCGGCATGACGAAGGGCGCCCGGCTCATCGATTCGACGCCGCCGGCGACCATCAGCTCCGCTTCGCCAGCCTTGATGGCGCGGGCGGCGATGGTGACGGCATCCATGCCGGAACCGCACAGACGGTTGACGGTCGAACCGGGAATGTCCTGGGGCAAGCCGGCAAGCAGCAGCGCCATGCGCGCGACGTTGCGGTTGTCCTCACCGGCCTGGTTGGCGCAGCCAAAGACGACATCGTCGATGACGGCCCAATCGACGCTCTTGTTGCGTTCCACGAGCGCCCGCAACGGGATGGCGCCGAGATCGTCGGCGCGGATGGAGGACAGCGCGCCGCCGAAGCGGCCGATCGGCGTACGAATGTAGTCGCAGATGAAGGCTTCGGTCATCTAAGCAGCTTTCCCTTTGGCGGTTCCTTGATGCGCCGCCTTGGTGCGGGCCTGCAGGTCGCGCAATGTCTTCAGCTCGAGTTCCGTCGGCGTCGGCGTCTCGTCAAGGGCCTCCGCGAATTTTACGACCCAGCCACAGGTCTCCTGTACCTGCGTGCGCGTGACGCCCGGATGCAGCGACACCACGGTGAATTCCTTGGTCACGGGATCCGGTTTCCAGATGGCGAGGTCGGTGATCAAAAGCGTCGGCCCGGCGGTGTCGATGCCAAGCCGCTGGCGATGATCGCCGCCGTCGCCATGGCCGAATGAGGTGAAGAAGTCGATCTTCTCGACCATGCCTCGCTTCGACTGCGCCATGGTGATGTAGACCTGTCTCGACGAGGTGGCGATCTCCGGCGCGCCGCCGCCGCCGGGCAGGCGGGTCTTGGGATGCGCATAGTCGCCGACGACGGTGGTGTTGATGTTGCCGAACTTGTCGAGCTGGGCGGCGCCCAGGAAGCCGATCGAGATGCGGCCGCCTTGCAGCCAGTAGCGGAACATCTCCGGCACCGCGACGGTGGTGACGGCCGTCTCGCACAATTCACCGTCGCCGATCGACAGCGGCAAGACGTCGGGCGCGGTGCCGATGGTGCCGCTCTCGTAAATCAGCGTGATGTCGGGCGCATGGGTCAGCCGCGCGACGTTGCAGGCGGCCGACGGCGCGCCGATGCCGACGAAGCAGACATCGTCGCTTTTCAAGGCGCGGCTGGCGGCGATCGTCATCATCTCGTTCGGGGTGAAGCCCACGTCGCTCATGCGGCCTTCCTCAAATGCTCGACGCGGCCGGCAAAGTCCTCGGCGCTGCTCTCGATGACGTTCTTTTGGATCCACACCTGGAAACGGTCGCGGTCGGCGGCGATCTCGTCCCACTCGAGATAGGCGGCGTTGTCGCGCTCGTAATAGCCATGCGTGTAGGAGGGATGCGAGCCGCCCGGCACGATGGAGATCGCAGCGATCGTCCAGCTTGGCAGCACGGTGAGGTTGGGATGGAGGTCGAAATTGTCGACCACTTCCTCGACCGTAACCACGGCGCGCTTTGCGGCGAGAACGGCCTCCTTCTGGATGCCGATGATGCCCTCGACCAGTACATTGCCTTTGCGGTCCGCCTTCTGCGCATGGATGAATGTGACGTCCGGCCTTATCGCCGGGACAGCGGCCAGCACCTCGCCGGTAAACGGGCAAGTGACCGATTTGATGTTGGGGTTGACCGAGGCGAGACCGGCGCCGCGATAGCCACGGAACACCGCGCAAGGCAGGCCGGCCGCGCCAGCTTCATAAGCGTTGGCCATGCCGGCATGGCTGTGCTCCTCGACCTCGACGGCGCGTGGAAAGCCGTTCTCGATCGCGTCACGGGCGCGCCTGAGCAGGCCGACGCCCGGATTGCCGACATAGGAGAAGACGACCTTTCTCGCCATGCCCATGCCGATCATCTGGTCGTAGATCAGGTCGGGCGTCATGCGGATGAGAGTGAGGTCGCGAAAGCCCTGGCGGATCGCCTCATGCGCGGCGGCGGTCGGGATCAGATGGGTGAAGCCCTCGAAGGCGACCGTCTCGCCGTCATGCAGATTTTCCGCGACCGCCTCCTTCAGCGGCAGGAACTTGACCATCTCAAGGCTCCGTGAAAAGTTCGTATTGCGAACCATTGTTTTGTATGAGATACTTTTAACTCCAACCTTTGGATTGAGTCAACGCCGGCTTGGAGGCGCGCGTGGAAGAAGAATCCATTTCGCGCGACCACGTCGGCTCGCTGGAACGCGGCCTCACGGTGATGGAGATCCTCGCGCGCCATCCGGCCGGCATGACGCTGACCGAGATGGCCGAAGAGGCTGACCTCACCCGCGCGGGCGCCCGCCGCTTTCTGCTGACATTGGTCGCCACGGGCTATGCGACGCAGTCCGCCCGGCTGTTCTCGCTGTCGCCGCGCCTTTTGACCGTGGCGCGGACCTGGCTCGGCGGCGCCTCGCTCTGGACCTTCGCTGCACCCATCATGCGCGAGGTGGCGGGAAAATTCGACGAAGCCTGCAACGCGGCGGTGCTGTCGGGCGAGGACGTCGTTTATGTCGCGCGCATCCCTGGACGGCGTATCCTGAGCGTGGCGCTCGACGTCGGGGCGCGGCTGCCGGCCTATTGCACGTCGATGGGGCGGGCGCTGCTTTCCGGCCTGTCGGCGGATGACTTGAAGACTTTCCTTGCTGAAGCGTCCATCGAGCGGCGGACGCCGAAGACGATCATCGGCCGCGCCGCGCTCGGCAAGGCCATCGACAAAGCAAGGACCGATGGCTTTGCCATCGTCGACGAGGAGCTGGAGCTCGGCCTGCGCTCGATCGCGGTGCCGATCGTCGATCGCACCGGCTGCACAGTCGCCGCCATCAACGTCTCGACCCAGTCGGCGCGTTTCTCGGTCGAGGCGATGGAGCGCGACATCCTGCCGGTGTTGCGGCAGGCCAAGCAGCGCGTCGAGGAGTTCTTCTTCGTTTAAGCGGCGCGTCTGCGGCTGATGCGGCCGCTTTCATTCCGCGACCGACTCTCCTTCCGTTCTTGAATCGCGATGAAGCTTCATTGACGTTGCAATTCAGATCCGATATTGAACAGGACTATACAGGTTCATTGAACAGGTATTGATATGGCCCGTCGCGCGATGCAGATCACCCCCGGCACGGGCAAGCCCGAGCAGATCGCGACGGTTCTGGAGCATGAGATACGCTCCGGCCTGCTCGGCTTCGGCGACCGCCTGCAGAGCGAGAACGAACTCGTCCAGCGCTTCTCCGTCAGCCGCAACACGGTCCGCAAGGGGCTGGAGGAACTCTCCAGCCGCGGCCTCATCACCACCAAGGTCGGCATCGGCTCCTTCGTCACCTTCGATGGCATGCCGGTTGACGACGCGATCGGCTGGTCGCGCGCGCTTGCCGATGCCGGCGCCAATGCCGAGACCCGCACCTTGCGGCTGGAGATCATTGAGGACGCGGAACTGGCGGCAAGGCTCGGCGTCGAGAGCTCGTCCTTCATCGCCGTCGATCGCGCCCGCACCAATGCCGATGACGGCCACGCGATCTCGATCGAGCGCAGCCGGCTGCCGCTGTCGCCGGAGTTGGAAGATATACCGCTGCGCGGACTTCGAGAGGGCTCGTTGCACCAGACGCTGCGCGGGGCAGGGCTCGTTCCCGATCACGGCGAGGAATGGGTCGACATCGAGATGTTGAGCGCGGCAGACGCCGCGATCCTCGCCTGCGCGCCCGGCACGCCGTTCTTGCGCACACGCCGCCTGACACGCGCCGCCGACGGACGCGCCATCGAATTCGTCACCAGCCTGCTCAACCCGGCGCATTTCGCGCTGCACCTGGAGTTCTGAGCATGGTGGCCGACGCGATGGACCGGGCAATGGGCGCGCTGATCGGCGGGGCGCTGGGCGATGCGCTGGGCATGCCGACGCAGCTTCTGTCGCCGGCCCGCATCGCCGCGCTCTACGGTCATGTCGAGGATTTCGTCGCGCCTGCCGCCGATCACCCGGTATCGAAAGGGCTGCCGGCCGGCGCGATCACCGACGACACCGAACAGGCGCTGCTGCTAGGCCACATCCTTGTCGAATCCGGCGAGCGCTTCGATCATCCGCGCTGGGTCAACGCGCTGCTCGACTGGGAGCGCGACGTCAAGGCGCGCGGCAGCTACGATCTGCTTGGACCGTCGACCAAGCGCGCCATCGATGCCATCAACAGCGGCGTGCCCGCGGAAGAGGCCGGGCGCGGCGGTGATACCAATGGCGCGGCGATGCGCATTGCGCCGGTCGGCATCATGATGCCGCCGGAGCCGCTCGATGCCCTAGTCGCAAAAGTCGCGGAAACCTGCCGGGCCACGCACAACACCTCGATCGCAATAGCCTCCGCCAGTGCCGTTGCCGCCGCAGTCAGCCTTGGCATTTCGGGCGGCGACTGGCGTGCCGCTTCCGGCCATGCGGTCGCTGCCGCAAGACTAGGTGCTGCCCTCGGGCACTGGGTCACCGGCGGCGACATCGCCGCGCGCATCGGTTGGGCGCGGGAGCTTGTCCGCGGCAAGGCGGAGAAGGAAGCCATCGAGCTGATCGTCGACCTCGTCGGCACCGGCGTCGCCAGCCAGGAATCGGTTCCGGCCGCGTTCGCGGTGCTGGAGGTCGCGCAAGGGGATACATGGCGGGCTGCCGTCATCGCGGCCAATCTCGGCGGCGATACCGACACGATCGGTGCGATTGCCGCCGGCATGGCCGGAGCCTGCGCCGGCCTGTCGAAGCTGCCGCAGGATCGCATCGCCCGGCTGCATGGCATCGACATCGCGCAGGTTCGCGGGCTGGCTGGCGACCTAGTCGCCGCGCGTGTCTCCAAGACCGGCCCAGGCAAGGAGGTTGCCTGATGAGCGGGCGGCTCGTCCATGTCGGCAGCGCTGTGGTCGACTATGTCTACCGCATCGATGCCCTGCCGGCGGCCGGCACAGAAAAGACCGCGTCAGCTTACGCGCGGGTCGCCGGCGGCGGCTTCAACATGATGGTGGCGGCAAGCCGCACCGGCATGAAGGTGGTGTTCGGCGGCCAGCTCGGCACTGGACCGGACGGAGACTTCCTGCGCAAAGCCTTCGCGGCCGAAGGCATCGAGACGCTGACGCCGCCATCGCCTTCGATGGACAGCGGCAATTGCGTCGCGATGATCAGCGCCGACGCCGAACGCACCTTCGTCTCCTGGCCGGGCGCCGAGAGCCGGCTCACGCCGGACATGATGAAGTCGGTCCAAGTCGTTGCGGGTGACTGGGTTTTCACCTCGGGCTATACGCTGAGCTATCCCGGCAGCCGCGATGCGCTGACCCACTGGATCGAGGCGCTGCCGGCCGGCATTCCTTTCGTGTTCGATCCGACGCCGGTGATCGCCGACATTCCGCGACCGATCCTGGACAGGGTGCTGGCGCGCACGACCTGGCTGAGCTGCAACACCAATGAGGCTGCCGAGATTGCCGGCGCCGGCGACGCCCAGACCGTCGCCATCCGATTGCTCGCCGAACATTGCCCCAGCGCCGAAGGCGTCGTCATCCGCGCCGGCGCGCAGGGCTGCCTCGTGCGCATGGCCGATGGCGGCACTCGCGCGGTGCCGGGTTTCGAGGTGGAGGCCGTCGACACCAACGGGGCTGGCGATACGCATATCGGCGCCTTCGTCAATGGTCTTTCGCGCGGCATGCTCCCTTGCGAGGCGGCCCGCTACGCCAATGCGGCCGCAGCACTTTCGGTCACTCGCCATGGCGGGTCTTCGGCGCCGGCCGACACTGAAATCCAGGAGTTCCTGACTGAGCGCGGCGAAGCGACGACCGCGCCTGGCCGGGCGAAAGCGACTGCAACTTAACAAGCCCGCCAACCGGGCAAACAATGAGAGGAAAAGAACATGCGCATGCCCAGACTGACTGCATTGCTTACGGCGACGGCCGTCTTCGTCTCCGCCTTCACGCTGGCCGCACAAGCCGCCGAGGAAGTGCATGTGCTCAACTGGAAAGGCTATGGCGCCGACGAGCCCTGGGCGGTCGCCAATTTCGAGAAGGCGACCGGCTTCAAGGTGGTCAACGACTTCTTCAACTCCGAACAGGAGATGCTGACCAAAATCCGCACCAATCCCGGCCTCTACGACGTCGTCATGATCAACGCCGCCTTCAACGACCAGGCGATGGCCGGCAAGCTGATCCAGCCGATCGATGTCTCGAAGCTCTCTAACTATGCCGATATCGCCAAGGACAAGGCCAGCTCGCCGATGCTCAATCATGACGGCAAGGTGTATGGCGTGCCGTGGGTGTGGGGCCTGACGGCTCTGGCCATCAACGAAAAATCCTTCGACAAGCCGCCGACGAGCATCGCCGAGATGTGGAACCCGGCGCATAAGGGCCGCGTCATCATCCGCGACGACGCCGTCGAGGCGGTGCAGTTCGGCGCGATCGCTTCGGGGCAGAACATCAACGACATCAAGGATATGGATGCAGTCAAGGCGAAGCTCACCTCGCTGATGCCGCAGATCAAGACCTTCTGGAGCTCGGAGAACGACTGGAACCAGATGGTCGCCTCCAACCAGATCGACATCGGCACCTATTGGAGCGGCTCGGCGGATCGTGCCAAGACGCATTTCAAGCTGCCGGTCTCGCTGGTCATCCCGCAGGAAGGCGCCGTCGCCTGGCTCGACGCGTTCTCGATTCCCGTCGGCTCCAAGAACGTCGCCGGCGCTGAAGCCTTCATCAACTACATGATCGACCCGAAATTCTATGTCGAATGGGTCACCAAGGTCGGCGCGCCGGTTTCGGCCAATACCAAGGCCGTCGAGGCGCTGCCCGAAGATGCCTTCAACCGCAAGGTCATGGGCAGCCCGGATGTCGCCAAGCGTATCCAGTTCCAGGCGCCGATCACCGACGAGCAGCGCGAAAAATACCTGGCGCTGTGGCAGGAGCTGAAGGTCAACGTGAAGTAATAGGCGTCTTTCGGGGAGGAGAGGCAGAATGGCTGACCAGCTTGCGATCGGTTCGCGTCGCGGACTGAAGCCGGCGCTGCCGCTTCTCCTTCCCGCCTATCTGTGGTTGACGGTGGCGATCTTCTTGCCGCTATCGGCCATGTTCTTTTTCTCGTTCATGACCGACCTGCCGCTGGCTGGAAAGGAATGGTCGTTCACGCTCGGCAACTACGCCGCCTTTTTTTCTCAGAGCCTCTATTCGCGGCTTCTGCTTTCATCGCTGCGGCTCGGCCTCGAAGTGACGCTGTGGTGCGTCGTCATCGGCTATCCGGCGGCTTATGTGCTGGCTAAGGTGCTTAAAGGGCGAAGCCGCGAGGCGATCTTCCTGCTCGTCATCCTGCCGTTCTGGTCGAACGGTCTCGTGCGCATCTTCTCCTGGGCGATGGTGCTGCGCGAAGGCGGCATCCTCGATACGGCGTTGAACGCGGTGCTGCCGTTCAAGATCAATATCGATCTGATGTATTCCTATCCCGCCGTCATCATCGGCCTTGTGCACTCCTACGTGCCCTATATGGTGCTGACCTGCTATCTTACGCTGCAGGCCATCGACGACTCGCTGATCGAGGCCGGCCGCTCGCTCGGCGCGTCGCGGCGGCAGGTGTTGTGGCGGGTGATTATCCCGCTGTCGATGCCGGGCCTTGTCGCCGGTGCCGCGCTGATCTTCGTGCCGGTCGTCGGCTCCTTCATGGAACCGCGCATCCTCGGCGGCCGCACTGGCACCTTCTACGGCACGGTCATCGAGGACCAGTTCGTCGCCGTCTTCAACTGGCCGCTGGGCGCGGCGCTCTCCTTCATCCTCCTCGCCGTGGTGCTGATCATCCTGGCGCTGGCGGCACCCGTCCTGCGGAGGACAGGCTGATGGCGACGACGCGTATCCTCGAAGGGCTCGGGCGCTTCTACATCGTGCTTTTGCTCGGCTTCCTCTATCTGCCCATCATCATCATGGCGGCGATGTCCTTCAACGCCTCGCCCTTCTACCAGTTGCCGTTCGAATGGACGACGGACTGGTACGCCTCGCTGTGGCAGAACGATCAGCTGATCGCGGCGACCTGGAACAGCATCGAGATCGCAATCATCACCACGTTGATCTCGACGGTGCTTGGCTCGATGGCCTCGCTCGCGCTCTACCGCTATGAGTTCCGCGGCAAGAAATTCCTGCAGGCGCTGCTCTTCCCGCCTATCGCCATTCCGTGGCTGATCACCGGCACGGCGATGCTGATCTTCTTCTTCGGCGTCGGCATCGGGCGCGGCCTGGCGGCCATCCTGCTCGGCCATGTCGCGCTGGCGCTGCCTTATGTGATCGTCGTCGTCTCCGCGCGGCTGCAGACCTTCGCGCCGGAGCTGGAGGAGGCGGCGCGCTCGCTAGGAGCCAACCAGTGGCAGGTGACCATGCGGGTCACCTTGCCGTGGATCATGCCCGGCGTGATCGCCGGCGGACTGTTCGCCTTCGCCGTTTCGTTTGACCAGTTCGTCGTGTCCTACTTCCTGTCGACGCCCGGCCAGACGACGTTGCCGGTCGAAATCTATGCCGCGATCCGCAAAGGCTTCACGCCCGAAATCAACGCGGTGTCGACGATCATCATTGTCGTGTCGATGGCGCTGATGCTGCTCACGGCACGCTTCTTCAAGTTCGGCGGAGAGAAATAATGGCAGGCGTCCAGGTCGCGAACGTCTCCCGCAGTTTCGGCGCGCACAAGGCGCTGGACGATGTCTCGATCGATTTCGCCGATGGCGGCTTCTACGCGCTGCTCGGACCTTCGGGCAGCGGCAAGACAACGCTTCTCCGGCAGATCGCCGGCTTCGACTTTCCGGACAGCGGCCGCATCGCCATCGGCGGCGAGAGCGTCGAGCGCGTGCCGGTCGAAAAGCGGCGCATCGGCATGGTGTTCCAGAACTATGCGCTGTTCCCGAACATGAGCGTCGCCGACAATGTTGCCTTCGGCCTGTCGGTGCGCGGCGAGCCGAAGGCGACGATCGCCACGGAAGTGCAGCGCGCACTCGATCTCGTGCAGCTGGGCAAGCTCGGCGGCCGCAGGCCGCACCAGCTCTCCGGCGGCCAGCGCCAGCGCGTGGCGCTGGCGCGCGCCATTGTCACTAAGCCGCGCGTGCTCCTGCTCGACGAGCCGCTCGGCGCGCTCGACAAGGCGCTTCGCGTCGACATGCAGATCGAGCTGAAGCGCATCCAGCGCGAGATCGGCATCACCACCATCTTCGTCACCCACGACCAGGAAGAGGCGCTGACGATGAGCGACCGCATCGGCATCCTGCGCGACGGCAGGCTGGTGCAAGAGGGGCCGCCGGAAGAGATCTACGACCGGCCGCAAAGCGAGTTCGCCGCGACCTTCCTCGGCGACGCCAACATCTTACGCGGCGATGCGACCGGCTCTGGGATCAAGCTGCCGGACGGCACGACAATCGCGGCTTCGACAGGCGCATCGGTGCCGGCCGGCGCCAAGGCGAGCTGTGCCGTGCGGCCGGAGCGCATCCGGATCTCGACCGGTGCGACAACGTCCGATCCAGCGAATGCCAACACGCTCAAAGGGCGGGTTTCGAAGCGCATCTTCGCCGGCAACAACAGCACCTATTTCGTCGAGCGCGACGGCCAGACGCTGAAGGTCATCGTCCAGAACACCGGCACCGAAAGATTGGCGGAAGGTCAGCCTGTCGTGCTCACATGGTCCCCGGACAGCACGGTGCTGATCGCGGCCTGAGGCTGCCGATCCTCGAAGCCAGGCGGAGACGGTTCAAATCTCCGGGATGCTCTCGCGGAAGATCACCTGCAGCCGCGGCTGGTGGAGCTCATAGGGCAAGCCCTTGACGGAGTGCGACAGAATGTTGAGCGCTTCCCTGGCCTCGACACGCGGGTTCTGGTCGATCACCGCGTCGAGCGTGCCGTCGAGCAAAAGCTCCTTGGTGCCGTCCGTCACCTCATGGCCGAGGAAGATGATCTCCTTCGCGCGTCCGCGCTCCTTCAGCGCGCGGGCGATGCCGGTGTTGCCGGCGCCGACATTGTAGATCGCGGCGAGGTCGGGGTGGCGCTCGAGCAAGGCGGAGGCTTCCGAATAGGCCTTCTCGCGGTCGTCGAGCATTTCACGCATCTCGACGATCTCGAGGTTGGGAGCTTCCTCGGCGACGATGTGGCGGAACCCCATCTCGCGCTCCTCATGGCCGCGATAGGCGAGCGAGCCGGCGAACAGCGCGACCTTGCCCGGACGCCCTGCGCCCATGAAGCGATTGAGCAGATAGCCGGCCAGCCGGCCCGCGGCGCGGTTGTCAATGCCGATATAGGCGACCCTCGGCACATGCAGGATGTCGGAGGCGATGGTGACGACCTTGATTTCGCTCGCCGACAGCGAGCGGATCGCCTCGCGGACGGTCGGGTGGTCGAGCGCGATGACACCGACGCCTTGCGTCTGGCCATGTAGGTCCTGCAGCAGGCGGGCGAGGCGGTCGGGATTGAAGCCTTCGATGGTCGTCACGCGCACGTCGAGATCGGGCCGCGTCAGTGCTTGCGTCTCGATGTGCCGGTGCAGGAGCTTGATGAAGGAGTTGGTGCCGGCCGGCAGCGCGAAATCGAGCCTGATCGTCTGTCCCTGCACCGCGCGGTATTGGCTCCCGTTCGATGTTTCGGCGATGTAGCCCAGGCGCTGCGCCATCTCGATGACGATTTCGCGGGTGCGGGCGCGCACGCCCGGCCGGTTGTTCAGCACACGGTCGACCGTGGCTGGAGAAACGCCGGCTTCCCGGGCTATATCTGTCAGGGTTGACCGCACGTCGAGCACCTCACCGCAACATCAAAATCACGTAGCTTTCACTCAGTTCCGGAGAACGCCTCAGCGGCGACCGCGATTCTGATGTGAAATGATGTAACCGCCCTTGGCTTGCGCGCAAGCCGGCACGGTACACAAGGCGCGAAGGTCGGCTCAAGCCGGTCAGGTCGCGGCAAGAATCCCTCAAATCCAAGCAATGGGGGTGAGGTGGCGGGTATGGTGGACTGCATTATCTGCCTCATTTGCGACCTTATGACGTGTTTTGAGTATTTATGATGTTGACAGGCTTCACGTGCTGTCGTCAATATCCCTCACGTGGGCCATGGAGGAACAGGCCCCGAGGGAGGAATTCGATGTCTCATTTGATCCGCATGTCGCGGCGCCGCCTGCTGGCGTCCGGAGGAAAGGCCGCGGTGTTCGTCGCCGCGACCGGTATTGCACCGCAGTTCATTCGTCCCGGCCGCGCTTTCGCGGCGGACGCGCTGGCGCCCGGCATGATCGGTGGGCCGACCGGCTTCGACGGCGCCGAGCGCTATCAATACGGACCCGACACGCCGGAAGGACGCGCGGTCGAGGCGGCCAAGGCGCTTAAGGCGGCTGGCAAGGCGCCGACGAAGATCGTGCTGGGCCTGTCTGACGGCTCGATCGGCCAACTGACCAAGCCTTTTCCGGCCGGTGCGCCGTCGATCAAGGACCTGTGGGAAAAGGAAACCGGCATCCAGATCGAGATCGTCGGCCTGCCGAACGGCCAGGAATTCACCAAGACGATGCAGGACATCTCCACCAAGGGTGGGGCCTACGACATCT
The DNA here is from genome assembly GCF_006439355.1 of Mesorhizobium sp. B4-1-3. GTDB lineage: Bacteria > Pseudomonadota > Alphaproteobacteria > Rhizobiales > Rhizobiaceae > Mesorhizobium. The sequence continues at coordinate 204,482 of NZ_VFTG01000006.1, read as the reverse complement.
ATTCGACCGAATGGAACCGGCTCGGCGATCTCGCCGAGACCGGCGGTATCGCCAAGCTCGACGACTTCGTCGCCAAGCACAAGCCGGAATGGGACGACCCGAAGCAGGGTTACGTCAATGGCGCCAAGGGCGTGTCGCTGCTCAACCAGTATCGCGGCTCGACCTATGGCGTGTCGCTCGACGGCGACTTTCAGACCTGGGTCTATCGCACCGATCTGTTCAGCGATGCCGCCGAGCAGAAAGCCTTCAAGGACAAATACGGCTACGACCTCGCGCCGCCGAAGACCTGGAAGCAGCACAGCGACGTCGCGGCCTTCTTCCAGCGGCCGGACAAGGGCCTGTTCGGCTCGACCGACCTGCGCAACCAGGGCTGGGGCTACACCAACTGGTACCAGCGCTACGTCTCGATGGCCTCGCCCAACCAGTTCCTGTTCGGCGACGACGGCAAGCCGCTGATCAATTCCGAGCAAGGCATCGCCGCCACCAAGGAATATGTGGAGTCGCTGGCGCATCATTCGCCGGACGCGATCTCGTGGGGCTGGCCGGAACAGTATGGCAATTTCGCCAAGGGGGGCGCTGCGATGACCTGCGCCTTCTCCAACCTGCCGAAATTCCTCGACAACGCCGGCAACAAGGATTCGGCCGTCACCGGCAAGATCGGCTCGATGCTGCCGCCCGGTCGCGAGATCGACGGCAAATTGATCAGCCGCTCGGTGCTGTGGTTCTCGCTGACCGGCATGGTCTCGTCGCAGTCGAAGAATCCGGAGGCCGCCTACTTGCTGCTGCAGTGGCTCGGCTCGGCGCGCATCTATGCCTGGATGAGCGCCAATCCCGGCGGCTATCTCGATCCGTTCCGGCTCTCGGACTTCTCCGATCCGCTCGTACGCCAGACCTATCACGCCTACCATATGGATGTGGTGCGCGAGACGGTGGCCCGCACGGTGCCGACCATCAACTATCCCGGCGCCACGGCCTTCCACAACGCGCTCGACGAGAACCTCGTGGCCTCGCTGACCAAGGCCAAGGCGCCGGAGCAGGCGATGGCCGATACCGAACGCGAATGGAAGAAGATCGCGCGGCGCATCGGCGAGGACAAGCTCCTCGAAGCCATCAAGACCAACAAGGAGGCCTGGCCCACGGTTCTCGATCCGATCAGCTGATCCGTCTCCCTGGATCAGAACCGGAGGGGAGGGGCGTCAGCTCTTCCCCTCCTTCCCAACGCCACCAGCAAAGCAGCCAGATGAAGCGTTCAATTTCCTTCGAGCTATTCCGCTACGCCGCGATCCTCGCGGCGATGGGGGTGACGCTGGTGCCGATCCTGTGGATGGTGTCGATGGCTTTCAAGCCGATCGGCGAATGGTCGGCGACCGGCGCCGACCTGACCTGGTGGCCGAAGCAGCCGACGCTTGCCAATTTCCAGTTCGTGTTCGGCCACTCCACCAACGACCTGATCGTCGCGCTCGACCATACGGCGGTGAAGCCGATCTTGTCGTCGCTGCTTTCTGCGGTGTTCGGAACCGTGATCGCCATGTCGGCGGGCACCGCAGCGGGCTACGGCCTGTCGCGCTTCGGCTCCGGCCAGAACCTGCCGCTGGCGCTGATCCAGCTCAGGCTGTTTCCGCCGATGGCGGTCATGATCCCGGTGATGATCATGTGGGCCTTCCTCAATCTCAACGACACCTGGTGGGGGCTGGCGCTGATCTACGGCATCGTCACGCTGCCCTTCGCCTTCTGGCTGATGAAGACCTTCTTCGACGACATGCCGCGCGAGATCGAGGAGGCCGCCCTGGTCGAGGGCTGCTCGCGGCTGCGCGTCTTCACCCGCATCACGCTGCCGATGATGCGCGCGCCGCTGGCGAGCGCCGCGCTCTTCGTCTTCATCCTCAACTGGTCGGACTATCTGATCGCGCTGCTGCTGACGACGCGCGAATGGGTGACGATCCCTGTCTACATGGCATCGCTGTCCTCCTCGATGACCGGGCAGCTCTACGGCGCCAAGGCCGCGCTCGGCCTGATCGCCGCGGTGCCGCCGGTGATCATGGGCATCGCCATCCAGCGTCACCTGGTGCGCGGGCTGACCTTCGGAGCGCTCAAGCAATGAGTGCGGCGACGGCGACGATTTCGGAGGACAAGATGGACGCGCGGACAAAGTCCGTCGCGCCTGACGAGGGCACGCGGCTGGGCTTCCGCCTGACTTTGCCGGCGCAGATCCTGGTGCTGTTCATCTCGGCCTTTCCGCTTCTGATGCAGCTCTACATCAGCGTCACCGACTGGTCGCCGCTTTCGGGCGTCGGCTGGTGGAATGCCTGGGAGATGTGGAACAGTTTCGCCAACTACACCGACCTCGCGGCCGACACGCGCTTCTGGAGCGCGCTGCAGCGCACGGCGATCGTCATGCTTGTCTGCGTGCCGGCGGAGTTCCTGCTGGGCCTCGCGCTGGCGACGCTGTTCGCGGACGATTTTCCCGGCAAGCGCATCTTCTATTCGATCCTCTTGATGCCGATGATGGTCGTGCCGGCGGTCGCCGGTTACATGTTCTTCATGCTGTTCCAGTCGGGCGGCCCGGTGAACGACATCCTGTCGCGCATCGTCGGCGCGCCGGTGACCGTCGCCTGGCTGTCGGATCCGAACCTGGCGCTGATCGCGGTCATGATCGCCGACATCTGGCAGTGGACGCCGCTGATGTTCTTGATCCTGCTCGCCGGCCTCGTCGGCGTGCCGGAGGACCAGATGAAGGCGGCGACCCTGCTCGGCGCCAACGCCTGGCAGCGCTTCGTCACCATCGTGTTGCCGAAGATGAAGACGATCATCATCATCGCGCTGGCGATAAGGGTGATCGAGAATTTCAAGATCTTCGATACGCTCTACATCATGACCGGAGGCGGCCCCGGCGTCGCCACCGAGACGATCTCCGTCTACATCTACAAGGTCACCACGCAGGATCTGATCTGGGGCTATGTGGCGGCGATCGCGCTGGCGATCCTGATCGTGCTTTCAATCGTCGCGGTCTACGCCATGAAGCGCATGGCGAAGGCGCGGGAGGTGCAGGCATGAGCGCGATCCACCTCAAGAACCTCACCAAGACGTTCGGCGACTTCACCGCGCTGAAGACGATGGATCTCGAAATCGCCGATGGCGAGTTCATGGCGCTGCTCGGACCGTCGGGCTGCGGCAAGTCGACGACGATGAACATGATCGCCGGCATGGAGGAGCCGACCAGCGGCAAGATCCTGTTCGGCGAGCGCGATATGGCCGGCGTGCCGATGGGGCGGCGCGGCGTCGGCTTCGTGTTCCAGAACTATGCCATCTTCACCCATATGACGGTGCGCCAGAATCTGGCCTACGGCCCGAAGATGCGCGGCGCCGCCAAGGCCGAGATCGACCGCCGCGTCGGCGCCATCGCCGAGATGTTGCAGCTTTCCCCGCTGCTCGACCGCAAGGCCAACCGGCTTTCGGTCAACATCCTGCAGCGCGTGGCGATCGGCCGCTCGGCGATCATGGAGCCGGCGATCTTCCTGCTCGACGAGCCGCTCTCGAATGTCGACGCCGCCTTCCGTGCGGTGATGCGCACCGAGCTCAAGCAGCTGCAGCGCCAGTTCAAACAGACCATGGTCTATGTGACGCACGACCAACTCGAAGCCATGACCATGGCCGACCGCATCGCGGTGATGGATCATGGCGTGCTGCAGCAGGTCGGCACGCCGCTCGAGGTTTACAACAATCCGGCCAATGTCTTCGTCGCGCGCTTCATCGGCGCTCCGGGCATGAACCTGCTGAAGGGCAGGCCGGCAGAGAGCGACCGCGGGCTGGTCATCGATCTGGGACCGCTCGGCGTCACGCCGCCCTTGCCGGACGAACTCGCTTCGGCCGCGCGCGCGGTGTGTGGCGACGTGCTCTATGGCTTCCGGCCCGAGCAGGTGGCGCTTGCCGAGCGCGGGCTCTCGATGCCGGTGAGCTTCGTCGAGCGGATCGGCGCGCGCACCATTGTCCATCTCGGCGAAGGCGAGGGCGCGATGAAGGCGGTGTTCGAGAACGATGTCGGGCTGTCGGTGGGGCAGACGGTGGTGGTGGCGCCGCCAGCCTCGTCGGTGCGCGTCTTCGATGCTTCCACCGGCCTCGCAGTGAAGGCGGGGTGAACCATGGCCGATATCGTTTTCCGGAACGTCACCAAACGCTACGGCAACACGCTTGCCGTCGACGATGCCTCGTTCACCGTCAACGACAACGAGTTCTTCTGCTTCTTCGGCCCGCCGCTGTCGGGCAAGTCGACGATCCTGCGGCTGGTGCTCGGCCTGGAAGTGCCGGATCAGGGCGAGATCCTGATCGGCGGCAAGCCGGTCAACAGCGTTTCGCCGGCCGAGCGCAACGTCGCCATGGTGTTCCAGAACCTGGCGCTGTTCCCGCATATGAGCGCGCGCGACAATGTCCGCTTCCCGCTGGTCGAGCGGAAGGTCGCGGAAGCCGAGATCGAGAAGCGGCTGGCCGATGTCGCGGCAAAACTCCACATTGGCCACATCCTACACAAGCCGCCGGCGCAGCTTTCCGGCGGCGAGCGGCAGCGCGTGGCGATCGCGCGCGCTTTGGTGCGCGACCCGGCGGCATATCTGATGGACGATCCGATCTCGGCGCTCGATGCCAGATTGCGCGAAGAGACGCGCGTCGAGCTGAAGCGCATCCAGCGCGAGCTCGGCAAGACGCTGATCTATGTCACGCATGACCAAGAGGAGGCGATGTCGGTCGCCGACCGCATGGCGATCCTCGAGAACGGCCGGATCAGGCAGATCGGCGCGCCGGCGGAAATCTACGACCGTCCGGCCAGCGCCTATGTGGCGCGCATGCTTGGATCGCCGATGATGAACATCCTGCCGTCGGTGCGCGGCGCCAGCGGGATTGAGGCGGCCGAAGGGACAATCCGCATTGACGATGCCAAGGCGCCGGCCGAGGCCATCGAGATCGGGCTGAGACCCGAAGACATCAAGGTCCGGCCCTGGACAGACAGCGACACGAAGGACGGCCGTCCGGCGCGGGTGTACGAGGTCGAGCCGCTCGGCGGCTACACCGTGGTGACCATGGAAGCCGGACAAGCCCGGCTCAGGGCATTGCTGCGCGGGCAGCCCGACATCAGGCCGGATGCGATGGTGGCGATATCCTGCGAGCCGGCCAAAGTGCATTATTTCGGCCAGGACGGAGGCGCGCTGTGACGGCGGCCGTAAGCACTGAATTTCGGGAGGAAGAGATGGCAGAAAAAGGCTTCGAGCCGGACGTCAAGGTTCGCACCAAAGAGTACAGGATCGGTTGCGTCGGCGCCGGCATGATCATGGCCGAATGCCATCTGGCGGCCTACAAGGAAGCCGGTTTCCCGGTAGTGGCGATCGCCTCGCGCACCAAGGCGAATGCTGAGAAGGTCGCGACCCGCTGGGGCATTCCGACCGTTCACGACACGCCGGAACAGCTCATCGAGGACACGAATGTCGACATCATCGACCTGGCCTTTCCACCGGACCAGCAGCCGGCGCTGATCCGCCATGCGCTGAAGCAGAAGCACATCAAGGCTATTCTGGCGCAGAAGCCCTTGGCGCTGTCGGTCGAGGAGGCCGTCAAGCTGCGCGACGAGGCGGCGAAGGCCGGCAAGATACTCTCGGTCAACCAGAACATGCGCTACGACCAGTCGATGCGCGTATTGAAGCAGATCATCGACAGCGGCGCGCTCGGCGACATCGTCTTCGCGCAGATCGACATGCACGCGATCCCGCACTGGCAGACCTTCCTCCAGGGCTACGACCGGCTGACGCTCGCCAATATGAGCGTGCACCACCTCGACGTGTTGCGTTTCCTGTTCGGCGATCCTGACGAGATCACGACGCTGACGCGCAAGGACCCGCGCACCCAGTTCGATCATTCCGACGGAATCACCGTCTCGACACTGCGCTTCCCGTCGGGCGTGCTTGCCGTCTCGCTCGAAGACGTTTGGTCCGGCCCGCGGCAAGAAGGCTACAAGGACGACCAGCACATCAACTGGCGCGTCGACGGCACCAAGGGCGTCGCCAAGGGCACGATCGGCTGGCCGACGGGCGCGGCCTCGACATTGACCTACGCCTCGGCCGAGACGACCGGCGGCGAATGGGTGAGCCCGAGCTGGGAGACGATGTGGTTCCCGCACGCCTTCATCGGCGTGATGGAACAGCTGCAGCATGCCGTGAAGACGGGCACGCCGCCGGCGCTCTCCGTCGCCGACAACGTCAAGACCATGGCGCTGGTCGAGGCAGGCTACCGCTCGATGGCGGCGGGCCGCACGGTCAAGCTTTCCGAAATCCCGACAAACTGAGTCAACTGAATCGCTTACAAGGAGGAATTCACATCATGATGCAGGCAGGTATTTTCACGGGCTATTTCCCGTACGGCCTCGAAGAGACGGCGAAGAAGATCCGCGGGCTCGGTTTCAACACGGTGCAGCTCGACCTGCACTTCAAGGACATCGACCTCTCGGCCGGGCAGATCACCAAGGACAAGGCGAAGAAGGTGCAGGATGTCTTCCGCGACCACAACCTGCCGGTCTGCTGCGTGTCGGGCTACACGAACATCATCCATCCGGACAAGGCGGAGCGCGAGAAGCGCGTCGGCTATCTCAAGGAGATCATTCGCAACGCGCGCCATTTCGGCTCGCCTTACGTGATCTCGGAGACCGGCACCTACAACACCGAGTCCGACTGGGTGCATCACCCGAAGAACAAGACCGAGGAAGGCTTCGAGGAATGCCGCAAGGTGATCGCCGACCTTGCCCAGACGGCTTATGACCACGGCGCGGTGTTCCTGCTCGAGACCTATGTCAACAACGTCGTCGGTTCGGTCGAGGAGACGGTGAAAATGTTCGCGCAGGTCGACCATCCCGGCCTCGGCCTTCTGATGGACCCGACCAACTATTTCGAGACCCACAACATCGATCGGATGGATCAGATCCTCAACCAGGTCTTCGACACGCTGACCGACAGGATCAAGATAGCCCATGCCAAGGACGTCAAGCGCTCAGGCGACGACAAGTCGGAGAAGCATGCCGATATCGGCGACGCCGACGCGATGGAAAGCCACACCTTCCGCGGTGTCGGCGAGATCGAGCTACCTGCGCCGGGTCTCGGCTCGCTGAACTACGACCTCTACCTGAGGCGTCTTGCCGAGAAGCATCCCAATATCCCGGTGATCATCGAGCACCTGTCGGAAGACGACGTGCCGCGCGCCAAGAAGTTCCTCGACGGCAAGTTCCGCGAGAACGGCCTCTGAGATTGCGCAGGCGCCGCCGGTTCGCGGCGGCGCCTGCCTGCACGACATAAGTGGAGGAAACGAGATGTTGAAGTTTGGATTGAAGCTGGCGGCCGCGGCGACCGTGCTTGCCGGCATCGCCTTCGGCTCGGCCGCGCAGGCGGCAGACGGCCAGAAGACGTTCTATCTCTTGTCGCATGGCGGCCCGTCGGATGCGTTCTGGATCGACTGGAACGCCGGCGCGACCAAGGCCTGCGATCAGCTCAAGGTGACCTGCAAGATTTCCTTCAGCGGCGGCGACATGGCGGCGCAGAAGGAGGCCTTCAACTCGGCGCTCGCCGCCAAGCCCGACGGCATCGCCACCACCTCGGCGCAGCCCGGGCTGTGGACGGAGGAAGTGAAGGCGGCAAAAGCGGCCGGCATACCGATCGTGTTCTTCAACACGGACGATCCGGCCACCGGCCGCCAGGCCTATGTCGGCGCCGACCTCAAGGAAGCCGGCGCGATCTGGGCGAAATATCTCGTCGACCACAAGATGGTGAAGCAGGGCGACAAGGTGTTCCTGCCGGTCGAGGTGCCCGGCGCCAGCTACCAGCAGATCGAGACGGAAGGCATCGCCGGCGTCTTCGATCCGCTCGGCATCAAATATGACGTGGTCGATTGCGGCACCGATCCGGCCGGCATCATCGCCAAGATGACCGACTACATGGTCGCCAACAATCCGCCGGCGATCATCGCGCTCGGCGATTCCGTGGCGGCCAGCGTCAAGCGGGTGTTCGACGGCGCCGGCATACCGGCGGGCAAGATCCCGGTCGTCGGCTGGGGCAATTCCAAGGAGACGGCGCAGGCGGTCAAGGACGGCTTCGTCAACGCCGCCGCCTGGCAGTACCCGTCGGCGCAAGGCTTCATGCCGGTCGCGCTGCTCGGTCTTGCCGCCTCGGGCGAGCCGATCGGCTATGACATCCATACATTCGGCCTCTATGACGCCTCCAGCGTCGAGCCGATCCTGAAGCTTTACGACAAGAAGTAAGGAATAGGCGCCCGCCATTCCAGCGGCGGGCGCCATGCAGAAAAGCATGGTTCAGCAAGTCATGGTCCAGCAAGTCGGGACAGTCACAGCGGAAGATGGCGCGGGGCACGCGAAGGCCAAGTCGAGCCTGATGCGATCGCCGCAATTCTCTTCCTTCGTCATCCTTGTCGTGCTTCTGGTGGTGTTCGCGGTCGCCGACGGCAATTTCCTGTCGCCGCTCAACATCTCCAACATGATGGCGTTCCTGCCGGAGCTCGGCATCATTGCGCTCGGCATGACGCTGCTTCTGACCGCCGGCGAATTCGACCTGTCGGTCGGCGCGGTGTTCGCGCTCGCCCCGGTGGTGGTGATGCTTCTGGTGCAGAATGCCGGGGTCGATATCGGCGTGGCGCTGCTCGCCGGGCTGCTGCTCTGCATCGCGATCGGCGCTATCAACGGCGTGATCGTCACCAAGATCGGCATCTCGTCCTTCCTGGTGACGCTCTCGATGCTGCTCATCGTGCGCGGCGCCGCGCTCTACATCACGCAAGGCTTTCCGCTAAAATCCTGGGACCAGCCGGGCTTCTTCGTTACGCTGCTCGCCGGCAGCTTCAACATCGGCGCGTTCCGCTTCTACACCTCGCTCTGGTGGTTCATCGGCCTCTCGCTGCTTGCGGTCTATGTGCTGCGCTACGCCAAGCTCGGCAACTGGATCAGTGCCATCGGCTCCAACCGAAACGCGGCGGTGGCGCGCGGCGTGCCGGCCGACGCGGTCAAGATCTGGCTGTTCATCGCGACCTCCGTGCTCGCCGGGCTTGCCGGGATGATCAGCGCTTTCCGCATCTCGGCGGCATCGCCGGTGGCGGGAACCGGCTATGAGCTCGAGGTGATCGCCATGGTCGTGGTCGGCGGCACGGCGCTGACCGGCGGCCGCGGCACCATCCTCGGCACCATCGTCGGCGCGCTGATGCTGCGGGCGATCCGCAACGGCATCGTGCTCGTCGGCGTGCCTGGGCTCGCCTACAACATCTTCGTCGGCGTCATCATCCTCGCCATGCTCATCCTGCACGCTCTGCTGCAGAAAAACGCCGCAAGGAGCTGACGATGATGCAGGAAGTGCTCCGGTTGCAGAACTTACAAAAATCCTTCGGCAGCGTGCGCGCGCTGAAGAACGCCTCGCTGACGCTCAAGGAGGGCGAGGTGGTGGCGCTGCTCGGCGACAACGGCGCCGGCAAGTCGACGCTGATCAAGGCGATCTCGGGCGTCTTCCCGATCGATCGCGGCGATATCTATGTGCGTGGCGAGAAGGTCTCGATCCGCTCGACGCGCGAGGCGATGGACCTCGGCATCGAGACCATCCATCAGGACACGTCGCTTGCGCCTGACCTCAGCATCGCGCGCAACCTGTTCCTCGGCCGCGAGCCGGTCAATCTCAAATGGCTCGGCGTGTTCGCGCCGCTCGATCTCGCCAAGCTGCGCGATGCGGCCTCGGCACTTCTGAAGCGCGTCGGCATCTCGAAGAAGCTCGACGCCGATGCGCTGGTCTCGACGCTCTCCGGCGGCGAGCGCCAGTCGATCGCGATCTCACGCGCCATGCAGTTCGCCGCCAAGGTGATCATACTTGACGAGCCGACCAACAATCTCGGTGTCGAGGAAACACACGGCGTGCTGCGCTTCGTCAAGGAAATGCGCGCGGCCGGGCATTCGGTGCTCTTGATCACCCACAACATCCACCATGTGTTCGAGGTCGCCGACCGCATCGTCGTCATGCGCCGCGGCGAGATCGTCGCCGAACAGACGGTCGCCGACACCGACCTGCTGACGGTGGAAAGCCTGATAACCGGCGCCGATCTGTCGGCCCTGATGAAAAGAGCGCAGTGACGGCATGGTGAAGCTCTACGGACAGACGCTTTCGCGCCGGCAGGTAGCCGAACGCTCCGGCATGCTGACGCAATTCGCCGGCGTGCGGCTGATGACGCTTGGCGACGGCGTCGAGCGCGGCATCCGCATGCTCGAATTCCGCACCGGCTCGGGCCTGCGCTTCACCGCGCTGATCGACCGCGCGCTCGACATCGCCGATTGCGAGTACAAGGGCCAGGCGATCGGCTGGCATTCGTCGACCGGTTTCCGCAATCCGGGCCTGCATGATTATGAAGGCGAGGACGGCTTTGCCTGGGGCCGATCCTTCTCCGGCCTGCTGGTCACCTGCGGCCTCGACCATATTCTCGGCCGCAACGAGGTGCCGGCCGAGAACTACAATTATCCCGGACGCAAGACGGTAACGCATTCGCTGCACGGGCGCGTCAGCACCATTCCGGCACGGCTCACCGGTTACGGCGAAAGCTGGGACGGCGACCGCTGCGTCTTGTGGGCGGAGGGCATCGTCCAGCAGGCAAGCGTGTTCGGCGAGGACCTGCATCTCATCCGCCGCATCGAGGCCGATGTCGGCGGCAGCGAGATCCGCATATCGGACCGCGTCGTCAACCACGGCTTCCGCCGCACGCCGCATATGTATTTCTACCATGTCAATGTCGGGCATCCGCTGCTCGACGAAGGCTCGCGCTACCTTGCGCCGATCCGCGACGTGGTCTGGGCCGCGCATGACGGCGAGCGCTACGAAGCGCAGAAGGTCGGTTACCGCACGGTGCCGGCACCGCAATTGGGCTTCAGCGAGCAGGTCTGGCAGCATGAGATGGGCGCCGACGCAGAGGGCGAGGTGCCGGTCGCCGTCGTCAACGATCGGCTTGGCCTCGGCTTCGAGGTCGTCACCCGCAAGGATCAATTGCCCTGCTGCTATGAGTGGCAGAATTTCCAGGCCGGGCAGTATGCGCTTGGCATCGAGCCCTCGACGCACCATGTGCTCGGCAATCTTGCCGCGCGCGAGCGCGGCGAGATGATCTGGCTGGAGCATGGCGAGACCCGTGCCTATGACGCAGTGTTCCGCGTCCTCGACGGCAAGGATGCGATCGCCGATGCAGAACGCAGGATTCGGGCCATCGTCCGCCAGCCCGAGCAGGATTATCCTCACCCTTCCGGCAAGTTCCCAAGACTGGCGGGCAGGGCATGACCGCGACATCTATCCATAGCAAGCCCTCCGGCCGGCGGACCGGATTGCCAGCGCTGTGTGAAGATTGGAGGCCGATGTGACGATGGCGAAAAAGCGCGACTACAGCCTTGTCGGCGAAAGCACGCGTCGGGCGATCGAGACCGGGCTTGCCTCGGCCGAGTGGTACCACACCGAAGTGCCGCGCAAGACGATGAAGGAATTGATGCAGCGCTCCGACGGGCCGGCGATCCGCGACACCATCATCTGGATCGTCGCGATCCTGGGCTCGGCGGCCGGCATCGTCTGGTTCTGGGGCATGTGGTGGGTCGTGCCGTTCCTATTCGTCTACGGCGTGCTCTACGGCTCGTCGAGCGACTCGCGCTGGCACGAATGCGGCCACGGCACCGCCTTCCGCACGCGCTGGATGAACGATCTCGTCTATCAGATCGCCTCGTTCATGCTGATGCGCAATCCGGTGCAATGGCGCTGGAGCCATGCGCGCCACCACACCGACACCATCATCGTCGGCCGCGACGCCGAGATCGCGGTGATGCGGCCGCCGGATTTGCTCAAGGCGGCACTGGCCTTCACCGGCATTCTCGATTTCCGCTATTCGCTGCCGACGCTGGTGCGCCAGGCCTTCGGCACATTGTCGGACGACGAGAAGAGCTACATCCCCGAGATGGAGCAGCATAAAGCGGTGGTCGCGGCGCGCTGGCACATGGCGGTATACGTCGCGACGATCGCTGTCGCGATCGCGCTTCGGTCATGGATACCCCTGGTGCTGATCGGCCTGCCGCGCCTCTACGGCACCTGGCACATGGTGCTGACGGGGTTGTTGCAGCATATCGGGCTCGCCGACAACGTCACCGACCACCGGCTGAACACCCGCACCGTCTATATGAACCCGGTCAGCCGGTTCATCTACTGGAACATGAACTACCACGTGGAGCACCACATGTTCCCGATGGTGCCCTACCACGCGCTGCCGAAGCTGCATGAACTGATCAAGCACGATCTGCCGGCGGCGAACCCGTCGATGTGGCACGCCTATCGCGAGGTCTGGCCGGTGCTGCTCAGGCAGCTGAAATACGAGGACTACTATCTCAAGCGCGAATTGCCGCCGACGGCCAAGCCCTATCGCGGCGAGTTCCACGATGTCGACATAACGGTCGCGGCCGCCGAATAGAGGCGGCGCAGCAATCCAGAGAAAGGTTGGAGACAGACGATGGCGGAGTGGATCGAAGCATGCGCGGCGGACGACGTGGACGAAGAGGATGTGATCCGCTTCGACCATGGCGGCCGCACCTTTGCCATCTACCGCTCGCCGGACGACGACTTCTTCGCGACCGACGGGTACTGCACGCATGAAAAGGCCCATCTCGCGGACGGGCTAGTGATGGACGACATCATCGAATGCCCCAAGCACAACGGCCGCTTCAACTACAAGACCGGCGAGGCCAAGGGCGCGCCGGTCTGCGTGAACCTCAAGACCTATCCGGTCAAGGTCGAGGCCGGTAAGGTGATGATCGATATCGGCTGAGGCCGTGGGCGAATTTAACAGGGACAGATCAATGAGCCGAAAGAGACCGACCGTTGCCGACCTGCGCGCCATGAAGGGCAAGCGGCAATTGACCATGCTGCGCGTGCTGACGCTGGAAGAGGCGGAGGCTGCCGAGCGGGCAGGGGTGGATATCGTCTCGGTGCCGCCGGAACTGGTGCTCAACCCGCAATATCGCGATGCCGCGCCCAGCCTCTTCACCATGCCGGGCGACAATTTCTATGAGATCGGCACGGCCGACGATTTCCTGCGCTGGTCGTTCCGGCTCTACAAGGCTGGCGCCGACGCCGTCTATTGCAGCGCCGGATACGCCACGATCAAGCGTATGGCCGACGATGCCATCCCCGTCATCGGCCATGTCGGCCTGATCCCGTCCCGCGCCACCTGGACCGGCGGTTTCAAGGCCGTCGGCAAGACCGCGGACACCGCCATGCAGGTGTTCGAGGCGGTCAAGCACCTCGAGGCCGTCGGCGCGATCGGCGCCGAGATCGAGGTGGTGCCGGTGGAGGTGGCCAAGGCGATCTCCGAGCGCACTTCGCTGATCATGCTGTCGATGGGCGCGGGTACGGGCTGCGACGCGCAATATTTGTTCGCCGAGGATATTCTCGGCACCAATCGCGGTCACATGCCGCGCCACTCGAAAGTCTACCGCAACTTCGCCGCCGAATATGACCGGTTGCAGCAGGAGCGCATCGCGGCGTTTTCCGAATATGTCGCCGACGTCAACAGCGGCGCCTATCCGGAAGACCGGCACATCGTGCATATGGATTCCGACGAGCTCACCCTCTTCATGAAGAAGGTGGATGCAAAGCCCTGAACCGAGAGTCGAGAAGCGTCAGCTCGTTCCCGGAGGGCCTTGCCAGATTCCGCTGACGAGGGCGGCATAAAGGGCTTCCGCGTTGATGCCGAGCGGCCTGTCTTCCTTGAGTGTCGCCACATGTGTACGCACGGCCGCGTGGATTGCGCCCGTGGCCGGCGCAAGTGTCGTGCCCTCGCGCAAATCGACGGCCTGCGCCGCAGCCATTAGTTCGAAGGCGATCAGCCGCCGCCACAGCGCGATCATCTCGGCGCATTTGGCGACGGCGAGCGGCGTCTGCGTGGCGTGATCCTCGACGCCCTCGGACACAGGCAGGGAATCGAGCATCACCGGATTGGCCTTGTGGCGGATCGCGGCCAGGATCGCCGTCACCGTCTTCTGCAGCGGCACGAAGCCGGCAGAAGCGCCGCCGACCGGTGAAAGATATTTCGGCAGGCCGTGACGCGTCGAGCCGGTGAGCTGGACGAAGCGGGCGGCGGATGCCGCCGCGCATTGAGCGATCGCCAGGCCAAGCGTCTCGAAGGCGAGCGCCAGCGATGCGGTGTGGAAGTTGCCGGTCGACATGACCAGCTCATCCTCGGCCAGCACCAGCGGATTGTCGGCGGCGGCGTTGAGCTCGATCTCGACAGCAAGCCTGGCATGGTCGGTCGCCTGGATCAGCGCGCCGTGGACCGAGGGCATGCAGCGGATCGACAGCGGATCCTGGATGGTGGTCGGCGCCGGCGCTTCATCGCGCGCCAACAGGTTGCGCAGCGCCTTCGCCGCAAGCTGCTGGCAGGCGCCCGGGCGCGCCTGATGCTGGCGCGGATCGAGGATGGTGCGGTTGGCGCCAATGCCTTCCATCGTCAGCGCGCCGGCCTGCTGCTGCTGGTCGAGCGCCGACAGCGCATCGGTCAGCGCCAGCGCTCCGGTCCCGGTGGAAACCGCCGAGGCGTTGATCAGAGAGAGACCGTCCTTTGGCGAGAGGGTGACGGGCGCCAGCCGCGCCATCATCAGCGCCTTGGCGGCAGGCATGCGGCGGCCCTGGTATTCTGCCTCGCCGTCGCCGATCAGCACGCGGGCGATCGCCGTCATCAGCAGAAGGTCGCCGGCGCCGATCGAGCCCAGCGACGGCATCACGGGATGCACGCCGGCATTGAACGCCTCGACCAGCGCCGTGAAGACGCGCGGCGACAGGCCCGAGCCGCCGACGGCGAGCATTGCAAGGCGGGCGAACATCGCCGCCCGCACCGCCGGCACCGGCAGCGCCTCGCCGACCGCGGCGCTGCGGCCTTCGATCAACTGGCGCTGGAAGGCGCTCGCATCGCCTTCGACCGCGGTGGCGAGATTGGCGCCGAGGCCTCTGTTCAAGCCGTAGATTTGCTGGCCGCCGGCCGCGGCGGCATCGAGGACCTGGCGAGCCTTGTCGAGCTTTTCGAGGACGACCGGCGTGACCTCGACCTTGCAGGCATCGCGCGCGGCGGCAACCACATCCTCGATGCTGACGCCGGCGCCGGTGAGAAGGAGCGGGCTCATGCGAAGCGCAGCCTCTGGCCGATGCCCTTTTCACCGGCCTTGGCGAGCATGGCCTTACCGAGCGCGATGTCGGACAGCGAGAGGCCGCGATGCCAGAACAGGATCGTCTCGCCATCGCTTTGCCGGCCTGCCTTGAGGCCGGCAGCGATCTGGCCGAGCTCGGCATGCAGCGTCGCTTCGCTCAGCCGTCCCGTTTCGACATGGGCGCGGAGCGAGCCGAATTTGCCGCCCTTGCACTGGCCCCAATCGTCGACGACGATTTTCTGCATGATGTCGGTCAGCGACAGCTCGACCGCGCTCATCGTGCCATAGGGCACCACCAGCGCGCCGCGGTTGATCCATTCGGTCTTGAGCAGCGGCTGCGGTTCCGGCAGCCGCGAGGCTTCGACGACGATGTCGGCGCCTTCGACGCAGCTTTTCCAGTCAGCCACGGCCATGACCGGCTTGCCGAGGTCCGCCGCCAGCCTCGCGACAAAACTATCGCGGCTTTCGGGCCGGCGCGAGTGGACGCGGATCTCGTCGAAATCGAAGAGATGGTCGAGCAGGCGCACGTTCCAGTAGGCGGTGCCGCGCGCGCCGATATGGCCGAGCACTTTTGACGACTTCTTCGCCAGATGCTTGGCGCCGATCGCGGTGACCGCGCCGGTGCGCATGTCGGTGATGACGGTGGCGTCGAGGATGGCGCGTGGCGTGCCGGTGCGCGGGTCGAAAAGATTGAGGATGCCGAATTCCGACGGCAGGCCATGCAGGTAGTTATCGACATAGTCGCCGACGATCTTCACGCCGGCGGCGTCGAGCGGCGCCACATAGCCGCGCAGCACGTTGAAATGGCCATGGAAGGCGGGATCCGGCTCGAGATGAACGCGCGGCTCGATAACGGTCTGGCCTTTGCCCTGGGCGACGAGCCCGGCTTCGACGGCGCCGATGATCTCGGCGTCAGTCATGGCAAGCGCTTCGATGTCGAGAGCGTTGAGGTAGTCGATATAGATGGGCTTCATGCATTTCCCTCGGCCGGCCCGCGCTCTTCCATAACAGGCGGCGAGGCGACACGAAAGTTCGTTGGATAAGCTCTGGACTGGACCGGGCTTATGCTGTTCACCCAGTGCGTCATGGCCAGCATTTCCCGACAATGCAGCCGTGTCCCAGTCCCGCAAATTCCGCGCCGCAGTCACGGCGCGTAACGGCGATGCGTTTCCTGGTCCTGCCGGCCAATGCCGGGCCGAGATTTCAGGCATTCGACGAACAATTGAGGTCGCGCCAGGCACATTTCGCGGACTTTAATTGCGTCGGCCCCGCAACCTTCGAACAGGCTCTTCCGCCGGCCGGGCGGCCCGGGCAACGGATTGTCAAAAAGCCCAAGAGTTTCTGACTATTGCGCCAGCTGCGGCAATCGATGCGTCCACCCGGAAAATAGTCGGAGAGGCGCGGGTCTTGAACGCGGATTCATTTGACGAGCCGCTGTTGAGCCGATTAGCTTTCGTGCGGGATGGAGGCCGGCAGGGCCTTGCCATCGGGGCGAAAGACATAAGCGATGAATGCGATCGGCTGGCCGAACTGGAGGCGCCTTAATCAGGAAGGCATTGTCTTTGCCATCGCCATCCTTTTGTTCGCCGCCGCCGCTCTCGGTCTGCCCGGGTTCCTGACCGCCGACAACCTGGTCGCCATCGTGCGTTCGGTCTCGGTGCTCGGCATTCTGGCGCTCGGCATGGCGGTCGTCATCATCGGCCGCGGCATCGACCTGTCGGCGGTGGCGATCATGGCGATGTCGGTCGCCTGGTACCTGCAACTGCTCAACACCGGCACCTCGGACGGGCTCGCCTTCGTCTATGTGCTGGCGGGGGTGCTCGCCATCGGCCTGCTCAACGGCTTTCTGGTCGCCTATGCCGACGTGCCGGCGATCTTCGTGACTTTGGCCACCGGCTCGTTCGTGTTCGGCTATGTGCGCTCGCAACTGATCACGCAGGATGCCGTGCCGGTGCCCGGGGGCCACTGGGTCGAGCTGCTCGGCGGCGTCCGCTTCCTCGATATTCCGATCGAGGTGTTCGTGTTCGCCGGACTTGCCTTCCTGGTTTTCCTGTTCCTGCGCTACACCAAATGGGGCCGCTTCATCTATTTCGCCGGTGACAATCCGGTCGCCGCCCGCAACATCGGCGTTCCGGTGCGGCCGATGCTGGTTCTGCGCTACGTGCTCTCGGCTTTGGTGGCGCTGATCGCCGGGCTTTTGACGGCGGCCAGCCTGCATTCGATCAACACCCGCATCGTCAACTCGACGCTGCTCTACGACATCGTCCTGGTGGCGGTGATCGGCGGCATCGGCCTTTCAGGGGGCAGGGGCGGGGTGCGCAACGTGCTGGTAGGGGCGGCGCTGATCGGCATCCTGCTCAACGCCATGACCATCATCGACATTCCGCTGCTCTACCAGAACCTGATCAAGGCCGCGATCCTGCTGGGCGCCATCATCGTCGACGGCATCATCAATCCGCGCGACGAGCAGACGGCGCAACAGGGCGACATTTAGAGCAGATGGGCTAGCCTATCTTGCTCTGGGATACCCCGGAGCGATCGGGACGATCGCCCGGTAACGAAAACCGAACCAGAGGTGTGAAATGAAACTACTTAGAACATTGATGGCCGCCGCGACGGCGCTCGCCGTTACCGCCTTCGCGGCGCCGAGCTTTGCCGCAGACGATCCTGGCCCGGCCGCCTACGCCAAGGCGCTCAACGGCAAGCGCGTCATGCTGGTGCCGCTGGCGATGGGCTTCGACCTTGCGCAAGGCTGGGCGCATTATCTGAAGAAGGAAGTCGAAGCCTGGGGTGGCACGTTCGAGACCCGCGACCCGAACTGGGTTGTCGATGCCGGCGCGCAGGCGATCACCGACGCCATCGCCTCCGATACCAGACCGAATGTTCTGATCATCCATGCGCCCGACCTCAACTCCTACTCGAAGCTGATGAAGAAGGCGCAGGCCGCCGGCACCTATGTGATGCTGGTCGACAACCCGGCGAATTTCCCAGCCGACGCCTTCGTCGGCAGCGACTGGGACAAGCTCGGCCAGCTCGAAGCCGAAGCGGCGATCAAGGGCTGCGGCGAGAATTCGTCCAAGAAGATCGGGCTGGTGCAGGGCGACCAGGCGAACTCGTCGAGCCTCTACCAGTATGCCGGCATCATGAAGGTGCTGGAGAAGCATCCCGACTTCCAGGTGGTGGCAAAGCCCGACTCGAATTGGGACGCGACCACCTCGCGCAACGTGACGACGACGATGCTGCAGCAGCACCCGGACATCTGCTCGATCATTGACTTCTGGGACGGCGACGCCACCGGCGCCTCGGCCGCGATCCGCGACGCCAAGCTCGACGGCAAGGTGTTCCTGGTCACCACCGGCGGCGGCGAGAAGGCGGCCGATTGCGACAAGCTGGAAGACGGCACCTATGGCGCCGTGGTGATGACCGATCTTGCCCGCCAGTCGGGCGACATGAACGCCATCATCAAGTTCCTGCTGCAAAGCGGCCAGCCGGCCGGCACCTCGCACACCTACATCTACACGCTGGAGAAGGCGACGACCAAGGCCGACCTCAAGCCCGACAGCTGCTGGGACCTGAAGGCGCTGCAGGCTGAAGCGGCGGCGAAATAAGCCGCGCAGCCGGAAAGCATCCACGGGGTGGCCGGACTGTTCCGGCCGCCTCTTTCCCGTTTTTGATGACAGCAGCAGCCGATGACCTTCCGTGAACGCCTCCAGGCCTGGCGCTACAATCTCGTGCCCGACCATCTGGTCGGCGAGATCCTGACCAAGCGTTGGACCGACAACGCCATACCTTTCCTGGCCCTGGTGGCGACGCTCGGCGTGTTCGGCTCGATCATTCCGGGTTTCTTCAAGCTCACCTCGCTGCAGGAATCGACCCGCCAACTGGGCGAGTTTTCGCTGGTCGTCATCGGCATGACGGTGGTGATGCTGGGCGGCGGCATCGACCTTTCGGTCGGCTCGATCTTCGCGCTGTCCTGTTTTTCCGCAGTCTACGTCTTCTTCATTCTCGAGCAGTCGATCTGGCTGGCACTGGCCGCGGCGCTTTGCACCGGGCTCATCTTCGGCGCCATCAATGGCTACCTGGTCGGGTTTCTCAGGCTGCGCGCCTTCCTCACCACGCTGGTCACCTTCATCTTCGGGCGGGCGCTGTTCGACATCCTCGTCACCGCCTATGCCGCCGACGTACAGCTTTCCCAGGCCTCGTCCGACGTGCTCGACTTCATCGGCGACGGCACCTTCTGGGGCCTGTCGGTTTCGGTCTGGCTGGCCATCATCCTCGCCATCGTCACGCATATCGCGCTGACGCGCTCGCGGCCGGGCTGGCATGTGCTGGCGGTCGGCGGCTCCCGCCGCTCGGCGCACAATGCCGGCATCCGCGTGCGCCGCACCGTGTTCATGACCTACGTCTTTTCCGGCTTCTGCGCCTCGATAGGCGGCTTCCTGATCGCCTGCCGGTTGAGCGGAGCCGGGCCGGGCACCGGCCTCAATCTCGAGATCATGGCGTTGACCGCGGCGGTGGTCGGCGGCGTCAGCCTGGGCGGCGGACGCGGCTCGGTGGTCAAGGGGCTGATGGGCGCGATCATCGTGCTCACCATGACCAACGGCCTGATCCGGCTGGGCTACGGCACCGGCACCAACCAGATGGTGCTCGGCATCCTCTTGGCGGTCGCCGTCACCATCGATATCCGCTGGCTGAAGAACCGCCACAAGGTGCTGAACGAGGTCTATGTCGCGCCGGTCTATCTCAAGATGGGCGAGACGCAATCAGCCGCGCCCGGCTCCGGCACGTCCTACGAGCTCGACAACCGGCTGTCGGCCGCCGACCATATCGGGCTCGGCGAGCTGGAAGGGCCGGAGGACGTCATCCTCGACCGCGACGACCACCTCTATTGCGGCACGCGCCACGGCGAGATCGTCCGCTTCTTCGCGCCCGACTACAAGCGCTCCGAGGTCTTTGCCCATATCGGCGGCTTTCCGCTGGGCCTGGCCTTCGACAAGGAGGGCAATCTGATCAGCTGCGTCGGCGCCATGGGGCTTTATTCCGTCTCGCCGGAGCGCGACGTGAAGCGCCTCTCGGCCGAGACAGCGCGCTCCTGGACCTCGATCGTCGACGACGCAAGGCTGCGCGACCCGAACGATTGCGACATCGCGCCCGACGGCCGCATCTACTTCACGGATTCCACCAAGCGATATGAAGCCCATGATTGGGCGCTGGACTCGATCGAGAATCGCGCCACGGGCCGTCTCTTGGTCTACGACCCGAAGGACGGTTCGACCAAGACGCTGCTCGACGGCTATCGCTACACCAACGGTGTGTGCATGGCGCATGACGGCAAGTCGCTGTTCTTCGCGGAAAGCTGGGCCTGCCGCGTGCATCGCTACTGGCTGGAAGGGCCGAAGGCCGGCACCGCCGAATGCGTCATCCGGGACATGCCGGGCTATCCCGACAACATCAACCGCGCGTCCGACGGCAATTACTGGATGGCCTGGCTCGGCATGCGCACGCCGAGCTTCGACCTGTCGCTGCGCCACCCTGACATGCGCAAGCGCATGACCCGGCGCCTGCCGCAGGATGAATGGCTGTTTCCCAACATCAACACCGGCGGTGTGGTGAAGTTCAACGAGAAGGGCGGCATCGTCGAGACGCTCGGCGATCTTTCCGGCAACGCGCATCCGATGGTGACCTCGATGCGCGAGCATAGGGGCTATCTGTTCGTCGGCGGCATCCTCAACAACCGCATCGGGCGCTACAAGATCGAAGGCGCCGATCCGGACTGGACGAGCCCCGCTTCCTATTGGGGAGGCAAGGCATGATCCTCGATCCGATCCTGGATGTCTTTCGCGGCAAGGCGGTCACCATCCCGCCGCTCGACGGAGCCTTCGTTCCCAACACGCGGCTGGACGACGCGGCGGCCTTTGCCGAACTGACCGAACCGGACAATCTGCTGAACGTGGAGGGCCGGCTGCTTGTCTCCAGCGGCAATGCCGTTCTCGCGATCGCGGCCGGTTCCGAACCCGTTGTGGCGGAGACCTTTCAATCCCCCGTCACCGCGCTGGCGCTGTCGCCATCCGGCGAACTGACCGTCGGATTGGAAAGCGGCAAGCTGCTCATCGCCGGCAAGGAGGTTTCGCTGCCGGCCGAATTAAGGTGCATCACCGCGCTTGCCTATGCCAGTGACGGCCAGTTGTGGCTGGCCAATGGTTCGGCGCAGCACCCGCCCTCGCAATGGGCTGCCGACCTGATGAAGAAGGGTGCGTCCGGTTCATTGTGGCGGTGCGGGCCAGGAGGTATCGGTTTCCAGAAGATCGCCGGCGACATCGCCTTTCCCTACGGGCTGCACCCGCTGGGCGCCGACGTGCTGGCGAGCGAAAGCTGGCGCCACCAGCTCGTCCGTTTCGACGGCGTGAACGGAAACCGCTCGACGGTGCTGACGCATCTGCCCGGCTACCCGGCGCGGCTTTCTCCGGCCGTCGATGGTGGCGCCTGGCTGGCGCTATTTGCGCCGCGCAACCGGCTGATCGAATTCGTGCTGCAGGAAACGCATTATCGCCAGGACATGATCGATCAGGTGCCGCCGGCCTATTGGATCGCTCCGGCGCTGGCCTCCAACCGCAGCTTCCTCGAGCCGCTGCAATGCGGCGGCATCCGCACCATGGGCATCCACAAGCCGTGGTCGCCCAGCCGCTCCTACGGCCTCGTAGTCAGGCTCGACCGGACCCTGCAGCCGCAGTTCAGCCTGCACAGCCGCGCCAATGGCACCCGCCACGGCATCTGCAGCGTGGTCGAACGGGACGGCCGCCTGTTCGTCGCCTCGAAGGGCGGCGATTGCGTGCTGGCGCTCGACGCAATTACGGGAGGTTTCTGATGGAGCCGATCGTCCGTCTGGAAAACGTTACCAAGACCTATCGCGGCGTGCCTGCGGTGAAGAACGTCACGTTCGATCTGAGGAAGGGCGAGATCCATGCGCTGCTCGGCGAAAATGGCGCGGGCAAGTCGACACTGACCAAGATCATCGCCGGCGTCGTCGACGCCACTTCGGGCAAGATGTTCCATAAGGGCGCCGAGATCACCTACGCCTCGCCGCACGCGGCGCTCGAGGCCGGCATCGCCATGGTGTTTCAAGAGACCAGCCTGGTGCCGTCGATGACAGTGGCGCAGAACCTCTATCTCGGTACCGAGAAATTCCTCAACCGGCTGCGCGGCACCTACATTTCGGCGCAGCAATTCCTGCAATCGCTGAATTTTCCGGTCGATCCCAATGCGATGGTGGCGACGCTTGGCGCCGCCAAGCGGCAGATGGTCGAGATCGCGCGCGCCGTCCACCACAATGCCGAAATCATCATCTTCGACGAGCCGACGGCGACGCTGACGCCGGAGGAGAAGCGCCATTTCTTCGCGCTGATCCGTCGATTGAAGGCCCGCGGCGTTTCCATCGTCTTCATCAGCCATGCGCTGGAGGAAGCGCTGCTGATCGCCGATCGCATCACCATCCTGCGTGACGGCGAACTGGTGATCACCGACGACACGTCGGCCTTCGACCGCGACAAAATCGTCGCGGCTATGGTGGGCCGCTCGCTGTCGGGCCAGATCTATCGCCAGCGCGACGAGACGAAGTTGCGCAAGGCCGGCAAGAAAGTGCTCTCGGTGCAGGACATCTCGATGAGCAACATCGTGCGCAACAATTCCTTCTCGATCTTCGAAGGCCAAATCACCGGCGTGTTCGGACTGATCGGGTCTGGCCGCACCGAGACGTTCAAGATCGTGTCGGGCATCTACAAGCGCGACTTTTTGCGCGGCGGCGCGATCGAGCTGGATGACAAGCCGGTGCGCTATCTCGTGCCGAGCGAAGCAGTGGCCGACGGCATCGTCTATGTCACCGAGGACCGCAAGAGCGAAGGCATCTTCGAGACGATGGGCATCGCCGAGAATCTGTTCGGCGGGTTGCTCGCCGCCGGCCGCGAAAAGGCCTGGGTGATCAACCAGCAGGAGATGCGGCAGCTCTCGGCCGAATGGACCAAGACGCTGAACATCAAAGCAATCAACGACAATGCCCGCGTCGTCGAGCTCTCCGGCGGCAACCAGCAGAAGGTGGTGATCGGCAAGGGGCTGGTGCAGCAGCCGCGCATCGTCATCTTCGACGAGCCGACGCGGGGCGTCGATGTCGGCGCCATCGCCGAGATCCACCAAATCATCAACCGGCTGGCCGACGAGGGCCTCGCCGTCGTCGTCATCTCGTCCTACCTGCCGGAGATCATGAACCTTTCCGACCGCATTCTGGTCTGCCGCCAGGGCCGCATGGTCGAGGAGTTCTCGCCGGCGGAGGCGACGGAGGAGAAGATCATGTATGCCGCGGTGCACTAGGGTGTGTCGATGTTCAGGTGAGGCCGGCCTGCAAATGGCGGCCTCCTCCGCTTCCGGTGCTCACGTACGAAAAGTACGCTCCGCTCCGGTTCTCGGAGCCCGCCATTTTCGACTCGGCCTAACCTGAATCTCAACACACCCTGGCGGTGCCGCCTGCTGCGCAGAAAGGCGAAATTGCCAATCAAATGAATGGATTGTCAAAGGCTATTGAGTATCGGATTCAATCCTCTGACATCAAAAGCTGAAAGGAAACGCCATGGCCACCACAAAGCTTCTCAGCGATGCCGAGGTCGAAAAAAATCCGGCGCTGAAGGCCGTGTTCGACGACATTCGGGCGACGCGGAAGTCCGATTTCGTCAACAACTTCTGGCGCGGGCTAGCCAATGATCCGGCGGCGCTGAAGCGGGTGTGGGAACAGCTCAAGGCGGTGATGGTCGCCGACAGTGCCATTGATCCGCTGACCAAGGAGATGATTTATATCGCGGTCTCGACCGCGAACGGCTGTTCCTACTGCATCCACTCGCATACGGCTGCCGCCCGCGCTAAGGGCATGACCGACGCGCAGCATGGCGAGCTTGTGTCGATCATCGGGCTCGCAGGCCAGACCAACCATTTGGTCACAGCGATGCAGATCCCGCTCGATCCGCAGTTCGAGGTGAAGTGAGGAGGGTGCGCGTCACGGCGTTTTCCGTGTCGCCGCCAACAAAAAAATATCGACCGGCAGCGATCATTCTTGCATTCCACACGCTCGCGCCCGTGATCGAGAATTTTGTCCCGGCGCTGTTAAGGAAGTGACATGTAACGGCACTAAGGAAGCCGCACGCGAAGTTCGCCCGCGGTTTCCGGCGCGGCTCTCGCAGCGGAGCCGTCATGAAAATCATCCAGATCACAGATACCCATTTCAGCCCGAGCAAGCCGCATTTTAACGGCAATTGGGAGCCTCTGGCCGCCTGGGTCGAGCAAAGCGGCGCCGATCTCGTCATCCACACCGGCGATCTGACCGTCGATGGCGCCGACAAGGATGACGACATCACCTTCTGCATGGGGCTTATGCGGGAGATATCGAAACCCGTGCTGCTGGTACCCGGCAACCACGATGTCGGTCACCTGCCGGGCTCGCTGCAGCCGGTCGATGCCGTGCGGCTGGAGCGCTGGCGCCGACTGGCCGGCCCCGACCACTGGTTCGAGGACGCGGGCAACTGGCGGCTCGTCGGCCTCGACAGCCAGGTGATGGGCTTCAACGACGCGACCGAAGAAGCCCAGTTCGAATGGTTGCGGGAAACACTGGAAAGCCGTGGCGGCCGCCGCGCCGCGATGTTTGCCCACAAGCCGCTCTTTGTCGACGATCCGGACGAAGGCGATACCGGCTATTGGAGTATCCGGCCGACGCAGCGCCGGCGTCTGTACGATCTGATCGCCGCCCACGACGTGGCCCTGCATGCGAGCGGTCACCTGCACTGGGCGTGGAAGGGCCAATACGCCCACACCTCGCTTGTATGGGGGCCGTCCGCCGCCTTCATCGTCGACACGATGGAACGCAAGATGCCGGGCGAGCAATTGATCGGCGCTGTCGTGCACGACTTGGGTGACACGGTCGCCAGCGAGATCGTCGCGATTCCCGGCATGGCGACCCACGTTCTCGACGACGTGGTCGAGGAGGTCTATCCGCACGAGGCCCACAAGGTCCGCAGGAAGGCCGGGTGATGGGCGCGCTGTCGCTTCGCGGCCTGAGCAAGGCCTTTGCCGGCAATGCCGTGCTGAACGGCATCAGCCTCGATGCTGAGCCCGGCGAGTTCATCGCCCTGGTCGGCCCTTCGGGCTGCGGCAAGAGCACCTTGCTGCGCATCCTTGCTGGGCTCGACCATGCCGATGCCGGCGAGATCCTGGTCGGCGGCAAGGACATGTCGAACGTCGCCGCTGCCGATCGTAACATCGCCATGGTGTTCCAATCCTACGCGCTCTATCCGCATCTGACGGCCAGCCAGAACATCGCCGTGCCGCTCGCCATGAAGCGGCTGAGCCGCGCGCAGCGCCTGCCGCTGATCGGCGCTTGGCTACCGGGCCAGGGGGAGATACGCGCCGGCATCGCGCGCGATGTGCGCGAGATGGCGGGCTTGCTGAAGATCGACCATCTGCTCGACCGCAAGCCCGGACAGATGTCTGGCGGGCAGAGGCAGCGCGTGGCGTTGGCGCGCGCGATGGTGCGCCATCCCAGCATCTTCCTCATGGACGAACCGCTTTCCAACCTGGATGCCAATCTGCGCGTCCATGCGCGCGGCGAGATCGTAGAATTGCACCGGCGCGCCGGTGTGCCAACACTCTATGTGACGCATGACCAGGCCGAGGCGCTCTCGATGGCCGATCGCGTCGCCGTCATGATCGGCGGCCATCTGCTTCAGCTCGCCACGCCCGAGACGATCTACAACGACCCCACCCATATCGAGGTCGCGCGGTTCGTCGGCCAGCCGAGGATCAACATCCTGCAGGCGATCGCCGAAAACGGTCGTGTCGATTTCGAAGGCATGCGGCTGGCTTTGCTGGAGAAGGTGGCGAACGGCCCGATCAGCCTCGGCATTCGCCCGGAATTCGTCAAACTGTCCCCCAGCGGGCGGAGCGGCGTTGCCGGGCGGATTGAACGGCTGGAATTCCTCGGCTCGGAAATCATTGCCCATTGCCGGCTCGGCGTCTCCGGCGACAGCGTCATCGCCAAGCTGGCGCCGCAGGAGGCGAAGGACCTGATCGGCGGAATGCCGGTGGGCATCCTTCTGGCCCCTGAGCAGGCGATGGTCTTCGGGCCTGAGGGACGCCGGCTGCGCATCGCGGAAGTGGCTGGCGCACGGCAGGAGCCGGCCTATGTCTAGCGTCGCGCTGGCGGGCAATGTCCTGAGCACCGCGGCGCTGCGTGCGCGCAGCGAGGACCGGACCGCCTGGCTGCTGGCGCTGCCGGCGATCGTGCTGTTGTTCCTGTTCGTGCTGTTGCCGGTGATTGCCGTCATCTTTCTCGGCTTCACCGATTTCGAGCTCGGCTACGGCAAATTCCGGATTGTCGGCTTCGAGAACTACGCGCATCTCATCACCGACCGCACCTTCCGCAAATCGCTGTGGAACACCACCCTCTACACGGCGATGGTCGCTCCGGTCTCGATCGCGCTGGGGTTGGGCGTCGCGCTTCTGATCGAAGGCGAATTGCGCGCCCGGGCTTTCTTCCGCACCGTCTACTTCCTGCCCGTGGCCTCGCTGATCGTCGCGATGGCAACCGTCTGGCAGTATATCTTCCATCCGACCATCGGGCCGCTCAATGCGCTGCTTTCGCTTGTCGGCATTCCCGGCCCGAACTGGCTCGGCGCCTCGAACACAGTCCTCTACAGCCTGTCGATCATCGGCGTCTGGCAGTCGGTCGGCTTCAACATGGTGCTGTTCCTGGCCGGCCTGACCGCGATCCCGCGCGAGCTCTATGCGGCAGCTGAAGTCGACGGCGCGAAATCTGCGCTCGACCGGTTCTTCCTGGTCACCTGGCCGATGCTCGGGCCGACGACGCTGTTCGTCGTCACCATCAGCATCACCAATGCGGTGAAGGTTTTCGAGACCGTGAAGATGCTAACCGACGGAGGCCCGAACAAGGCCTCAGAAGTGCTGCTCTTCACCATCTACCAGGAGGGCTTCGTCTATATGCGCGTCGGATATGCGTCGGCGATGACGGTGGTCTTCCTGGCGATCCTCGTCGTGCTGATGTTCCTGCAATACCGCGTGCTCGACCGGCGGGTGCACTACACATGACAGGCATCCACGCCGGCCGCATCGTCCGTTTCGCGCTGCTTTCGCTCGGCGCGCTGCTCATCCTTGCACCCTACATCTTCATGATCTCGACCGCCGGCAAGACACAGAGCGACATCTTCACCGCGGCGCTTTCGCTCATCCCGCAGCATGTCTACTTCGCCGAGAATTTCGCCAAGGCGCTGGACAAGGTGCCGATGGCAACGCTGCTGTGGAACGGCGTCGCCGTGTGTGGGCTGATCTTCTTCTTCCAGGTCGCGGTGGCGATTCCCTGCGCCTACGCGATGGCCAAGCTGAAGTTCCGGGCGGCGCGCGCGATGATGGTCTTGGTCATGCTTGGCCTGCTGGTTCCCATCCATGCAACGGCGCTGCCGCTCTATGTCGCCTTCGACAAATTGTCGTTGCTCAACAGCTACGTCGCGCTGGTCGCGCCGTTCACGATTTCGGTGTTCGCGATCTTCATGTTCCTGCAGTTCTTCCGCGCCATGCCCGACGATCTCATCCACGCGGCGCGGCTCGACGGAATGTCGGAGCTCGGCATCGTCGCACGGGTCATCGTCCCCAATGCCTGGCCGGCCGTCACCGCATTCGCGATCTTTTCCGTCGTCGCGCACTGGAACGATCTCTACTGGCCGCTGATCGTCATCAGCAAGCAGGCCTACGCCACGCCGCCGCTCGGCCTGATGTATTTCCGGGCGGCGGAGGCGGGCGACGACTACGGCGCGCTGATGGCCGCCACGCTGATCATCACTCTTCCACTCGTCGTCGCCTTCCTGCTCGCGCAGAAGCGCTTCGTCGAAGGCATCACCATGACCGGTCTCAAAGGCTGAATTGCCAACTGACTGGGCCAACAAGGAGCACGAGCAATGAAGCACATCTCAAGGATTTTCGCCGCGGCGGCGGTCTCGCTGACCTTCGCCTTTCCGGCAAGTGCCGAAACGACGCTGACGGTCCACTACCCGATGCCCGGCTTCTTCAAGAATGTGATGGACACGATCTCGAAGAAGTTCATGGAAGAAAACCCCGATATCAAGATCCAGTTCGCCAGCCCGTCTGCGACTTATGAGGAAGGCATCCAGACCATCCTTCGCCAGGCTGGCACCGACGAAATGCCCGACATCACCTTCATCGGCCTCAACCGCCTGCGCATGCTCAACGAGCGCGATGTCGCCGTTGATCTCGGGCCGCTCGTGAAGAAGGACGGCAACATGGCCGAGCAAGGCTTCTCCGACACGATCCTGAAGCTCGCGCAGGTGAACGGCAAGCAGATCGGCCTGGCCTTCGCCACCTCCAACCCGATCATGTACTACAATGCCGACCTGGTGAAGGCCGCAGGCGGCGATCCGGACAATCCGCCCAAGACCTGGGACGAGGTCATCGCGCTTGGCGGCAAGATCAAGGCGCTCGGCAACGGCGTTGACGGCATTGATTTCCGTTGGCAGGGCGACGACTGGATGTTCTCAGCGCTCTTGTTCGGCGCCGGCGGCAAGATGCTGAACGGCGATGAGAGCAAGGTTGCCTTCAACGGTCCGGAAGGCGAGAAGGCCGTCGAGCTCATCGAGCGGATGGTGAAGGAAGGCGGCATGCCGGTCTTCACCAAGCCGGCAGGCGAGCAAGCCTTCGCGGCCGGAAAGGTCGGCTTCGAATTCCAGACCACCGGCGCGCTGGTCAACACGATCAAGAATGTCGGCGACAAGTTCACGCTGCGCACGGCCAAGATCCCGCTGATCGATCCGGTCAACGGCCGTCTTCCGACCGGCGGCAATGCGGTGGTCGTCCTGACCAAGGACGCCGCGAAGCAGGAAGCCGCCTGGAAGTTCGCGAAGTTCGCCGCCGGCCCCTATGGCGCGTCGGTCGTGGTGCCCGGCACCGGCTATGTGCCCAACAACGAGCTCGCCGCGAAGTCTCCCGACTATCTCGGCGATTTCTACAAGAAGAACCCGCTGTTCCAGGCCGGCCTCAGCCAGATGCCGCTGATGGTTCCGTGGTATGCTTTCCCCGGTACCAACGGGGTCAAGGTGACGCAGACCATTGTCGACAACCTCTCGCGCATCGTCGACCAGTCGGCGACGCCGAAGGAAGCGCTTGCCGACGCTGCGAGCGACGTCGAAGGCATGTTGCCGACGCAGTAATACATGCCACCGAAGCCGTCGCGTCCGCCGGCGCGGCGGCTTTCGGAGCATTCACACCGGCCGGTAAACCTTTTGCGCCGTGTTCCAGAAGATGTCCGCCTCGGCCTTGGTGCCATGCTTCGCAACTGCACTGCGATGCGCCTTGATCAGCTCGGCATGGCTGGTCCAAAGTTTTTCGATCGGAAAGTTCGAGCCGAACATCAGCCGGTCGCTGCCAAGGATGTCGACCGCGTTGTCGACGATGTAGGCGATGAGATCCGGGTCGTTGCGGTGGACGAAGGTGCCGAGTCCCGACAGCTTGGCGTAGACATTGGGCGCCGCCGAAAGCGTGCGGAGACCCGCCTTCCACGCTTCGGTGGTTTCAGGCTCCATGCCGGTCAGCATGCCGGCATGGGTGAGGATGAAGTTGGTCTCAGGGTTTTCGCCGACGAGCGTCAGGCCGTCCTTCATCTGCGCCGGGAAAAGCTGCAGGTCGAAGGAGAGGCCATAGTCCTTAAGCCGCGCCACGTTCTTCCGCACTTTCGGATCGATCACCTGGTCGGCCGAGGCTGCGAAGCGGAAGGCGGGCGTCTCGTGCCAGTGAAGCTGCATGCGCACGCCGCGCAGCAGCTTGTATTTCATCAGCCGGTCGATCTGCGGGCGGACATCGTCGACCGTCATGTCGGCATAGCCGACGACGGCATGCGGCCAGCCGGTCTCGTCGGCTGTCTTCTGCAGGAAGGCGACTTCCTTCTCGAAATCCTCCTTGGCCCAGTTGGTTTGGACATAGACCGCCTTCTCGACGCCAGAGCCCTTCTGGTCTTCGAGGAATTCCGTGATCGGATAGTCGCGGCGGATCGGCTCGTAGGGGCCGAAGATGCGCGGCACCATCGGTCCGACCAGCCAGGGCTGATCCTTCTGGCGCCAGATGTGGAAATGCGCGTCGATGGCTTTCTGCATCACGATACCCTTTTCCAGATGGTCTCGGCCGCCGGGGCCAGGCGGGCGAGCGACAGGATGAAATCGGTCAGGCTTCCGGTCGACGAGCCGTCGACCAGGTCGTCGAGCGCCGGCAGGATGGCGCGAAGCGCCGACGTTGCGGGCCGAAAGCGCGGATCGCCGGCGAGCGGGCTCGCCAGCGACAGCCGGAAGGCACGGGCGCTGAACCGGCGCACCGCGGTTTCGAGGTCGGAATGATCGCCGCGTTCCAGTCCGTCGGACAGGATGACGATGCAGGCGCCGCGCGCGAAGGCAGAGAAACGCGGCACCGACAGGAAGGCAAGCAAGGTCGGCCCCATGCGCGTGCCGCCGTCCCAATCGTCCACAAGCGCGGCGGCGCGGACGAGCGCATGCTCGCGGTCGCGGACGCGCAGCGCCGAGGTGATGCGGGTGAGGCGTGTGCCGAAGGTGAAGACTTCGGCGCGATCGGCACCTTGCACCGCCGCATGCGCCAGCTTGAGATAGTCGGCGGTGTGCAGCTTCATCGAGCCGGAGACATCGACAAGCAGGAGCAGCTTTCGCGGCACTGGCTGCCGCCGGCGCAGCAGCGGCGAGGGGATGTCGCCGTCGGCGCTGACGATTTCGCTGAGTGAGCGGCGGAGGTCGAGGGTGCCGCGCGAGCGGGTGCGCGCAGTGCGGAAGGAACGGCGCGCCGGTAGGGCGGACGCGAGCTTGCGGCGGAACTGGCCAAGGCCATCGGCGTCGCGTTGGAAATCACGGCTGCTCAGCTGCTCGAGCGCCGAGGAGAGCTCGCCGCCTTTCTCCTGGCGGATGGTTTGCTTCTCTTCCTCGCGCGTGCCGCGATCGTCCTTGACGCGGGTTTCGTCGTGCTCTTCGCCTTCGATTGACGGCCTGGTATCGCCGTAGAAATAGCCGCGGAAATGCGCCTCGAATTCGCCGCGGCGATCGGGCGAGGGCGCTAGCGTGGCGAGTGCGGCCTCGCGGATGTCGTTCATCGAGCGCGGGCCAAGCAGGGTGACGGCCTGCATGAAGCTGGTGATTTGTTCGGGCGCGATGGCGAAGGCGTGGCGGCGCAGCAGGCGGGCGAAGCCGAGGAAGGGCTGCGCGGAACGGGGCAAGCTCTCCTCTCCCCGTTCACGGGGAGAGGATGCCGGCAGGCAGGTGAGGGGCGGCGCTACCTTCTGCCCAGTGTGGCGCTGCCCCTCATCCGCCCCTTCGGGGCACCTTCTCCCCGTAAACGGGGAGAAGGGACTGTTTGGGTCGCCCATTACGCCAGCGCCTCCCCGACGATCCTTCCGAGCTCCGGTGCGATCGCCGACAAATCCTCCTCGTCCTTGATCAGCACGCCGATGGCCCGCCGGAAGGCCTCCGGCCATGGGCTGCCGCCTTTTTCGAGGATGGTGGCGGCGTTCGCCCATTCGACCGCCTCGGCGATGCCCGGTGGCTTGGCGAGAGGCCGCGCGCGGATTTCCTGCACGGCGTTCGCCACCGCACGCGCGGTCGCCTCGGCGACATCGCCCGAGCGCAGCATGATGATCTCGGCCTCGCGCCGGGCTTCGGGATAGCCGATCCAATGGTAGACGCAGCGCCGGCGCAGCGCCTCGGCCAGCTCGCGGGTGCGGTTGGAGGTGAGGATGACGATCGGCTGCGTGGCGGCGCGGATTGTGCCGCGTTCCGGGATGCTTATCTGGAAGTCGGAAAGAAATTCGAGCAGCAGCGCCTCGAACTCGTGATCCGAGCGGTCGATCTCGTCGACCAGCAGCACACGCCGCTCAGGCGCCCGCAGCACCTGCAGCAGCGGCCGCGCGATCAGGAAGCGGTCGTCATAGATGTCGATCTCGTGCTCGCCAGCATGGCGGATGGCGAGCAATTGCCGCTGGTAGTTCCACTCGTAAAGCGCATGCCCGGCATCGATGCCTTCATAGCACTGCAGCCGCACCAGTTCGCGGCCGAGCAATTCGGCGACCGCTTTGGCGGCTTCGGTCTTACCGACGCCGGGCGCGCCTTCGAGCAGCAGCGGTTTGCCGAGCCGGATCGCCAGAAAGATCGCGGTGGCGAGGCTGTCGTCGGCCAGATAGCGCGAGGCGGCAAGGCGCTCGGCTATCGTCTCCGGCGAAGCCGCGACCGCAACGGCGTCGGGGTTTGCCATCTTCCCCTCAGCCCGCGGCCTGCGCCTTCAGCGCGCGCAGGATGCGCTCGGGCGTGATCGGCAGCGTGTCGATGCGCACGCCGACGGCGTCGAAGACAGCATTGGCGACGGCCGGGATCTGCGGGTTGGCGCACATCTCGCCCGGTCCCTTGGCGCCGAACGGTCCGTCGGCGGACGGACGCTCGAGCACGATGATCTCGGTCTCGGCCAGATCGCCTGGACCCGGCATCAGATATTGGTTGAAATCGGTGCCGCCATGGTCGCGGTTCGGATAGTAGGGCTCGGTCGTCTCGTAGAGCGCGTGGCTGATGCCCATCCAGGAGCCGCCGACCAGCTGCTGCTCGACCATCTTCGGGTTCAGCGCGCGGCCGATCTCGAAGACGTTCTTCACCGTAAGCACGGTCACTTCGCCGGTCTCGTCGTCGACCTCGACCTCGGCCACGGTGCAGGCATGGGCGTAGCAGGTCGACGGCTTCATTGCGCCGGTCTCCTTCTCCGGATAGGAGCGCGGGATCAGGAACATGCCGCGGCCGGAGATCGAGCGGCCGCGCTTGAAATGCGCCGACAGCGCGACGTCGAAGATCGAGATCGATTTCTGCGGGGCGCCTTTCACCTGGATGTTGCCTTGGCCGTCGGTCTCGAGGTCGGAGGCGTTCACCTCCAGCTCCTCGGCCGCCACTTCCAGCATGACCTGGCGGGCTTCTTTGGCGGCCTGGATGACGGCGTTGCCGGCGCGATGCGTGCCGCGCGAGGCGAAGGTGCCCATGCAGTGCGGGCCGGTGTCGGTGTCGGCGGTGTCGATGATGACGCGGTCGGTCGGCACGCCGATCATCTCGGCGCAGATCTGCGCCATGATCTGCTTCATGCCTTGGCCAAGATCGACGCTGGAGAGCGTGACCATGAAGTTGCCGGTCGGCGTCGAGTGCACCAGCGCCTGGGTGGGGTCGCCGCCGAGGTTCATGCCGGTCGGATAGTTGATCGCGGCAACGCCGCGTCCACGCCGGATCGCCATCTCAGGCTCCCTTCCTGTAGGAGGACATAGCCATATATTTTTCCGCCACCGGCCAGTTGGCGGCGCGCGAGGCTTCCTGCATGCATTCGATCAGCGCGGCACCCTCAGTCGGCTGGCGATGCGCCTTCATGTCGCCGTCGCGATAGGCGTTGATGAAGCGGAATTCGAGCGGGTCCATGCCGATCAGGCGCGCCAGCTTGTCCATCTGCACCTCGAGCGCGAAGTCGCCGATGGTGACGCCGAAGCCGCGCATGGCCGACGAAGGGGTGCGGTTGGTGTAGACGCAATAAGTATCGATCCAGACATTCGGGACGGTGTAAGGGCCGGGATAATGCCCAGCACCTTTCTGCGCGCCATAAGGCGAGTGGCGCGAATAGGCGCCGGCATCGGTGTAGCCGGTCACCTTGCGCGCGACGATGCGGCCATCCTTCATCACGCCGTCCTTGATGACGACCTTTTCGGCCGCCCGCGGCGAAGAGATCTGCATCTCCTCCTCGCGGCTGTAGATGAAGGAAACCGGACGGCCGGTCAGCTTGGCGCCAAGGATGGCGATCGGCTCGACGATGACGTCGACCTTGCCGCCGAAGCCGCCGCCGACCGTGCCGCCGACGAAATGCAATTTGTTGCCTGGCATCTGGAGGATGATCGAGGTGTTGTCGAGGGTGAAGAACATAGCCTGCGTGTTGGTGTAGCAGGTGAAGCGGTCATTGCCCTCGGGCGCCACGACACAGCCTGTGGTCTCGGTCGGCGCGTGCTCTATTGGCGAGGACTGGTAGGACTGTTCGAGGATGTGATCGGCCTTGGCAAAGCCGGCCTCGACATCGCCGAAGCGCACCTTCCGGCATTCGCCGCTGTCGTAGAGATAATAGTTCTGGCCGTGGTACTCGTTGACCAAAGGTGCGCCGGGCTTCAGCGCTTCTTCCATGTCGAAGACGGCCGGCAGCACCTCGTAGTCCACCTTGACCTTGGCGGCGGCTTCCTGCGCGGCACGCTCGGTCTCGGCCAGCACCGCCACGACTGCCTCGCCCTTCCAGCGCACCTTGCCGTCAGCGAGCACGGTTTCGTCCTCGGGCCCGATCTGGATCAGGATCAGGATGGTGTAGACATTGTGCGGCACGTCCTTGGCGGTCAGCACGCGCACGACGCCTGGATGCTTTTCCGCTTCGGACGTGTCGATCGAGCGGATGCGGGCATGGTGGTGCGGGCTGCGCACCATCTTCAGATGCAGCATGCCCGGGAAGTTGCGGTCGGCGAAATAGGCGGTCTTGCCGGTGACGTGTCCGGGCGAATCGAGGCGCGGCCGTGGCTGGCCGATCTCGTGCAGGCCATCCTTGCGGACATCGGCGAAATAGTCCCTGCGCAGTTCCATGGCTCGTTTCCCTCAGGCGGCGTTCTGCGAATTGGCACGCGCGGCCGTCAGCACCGCCTGGACGATCGGCTCGTAGCCGGTGCAGCGGCAGATGTTGCCGGACAGCGCCTCGACCACGTCCTCGCGGCTGGGGTTCGGCGTTCGGTCGAGAAGCACTTTTGCCGCCATGATCATGCCCGGTGTGCAGAAGCCGCATTGCGTGGCGAAGGCATCGAGGAAGGCGCGCTGCAGCGGATGCAGCACGCCACCTTCGGCGAGACCGGCGGTCGTCTTGATGTCGGCGCCGCTGCAGGTCTCGGCCAGCGTCAGGCAGGAGAGCCGCAATTCGCCGTCGATGATGACCGAGCAGGCGCCGCAGGTACCCTGGTGACAGCCGCCCTTGGGCGACGTGTCACCGATCTTGTCCCTGAGCGCGTGGAGCAGCGTCGTGCCGCTCTCGATGAATTCGGCCTTTTCGGAGCCGTTGAGCGTGAATTGAACCGGGACCTTCGCCATTCTTCCTCCCTTGCGCGCCTGCCCGGATCGGTCGGACAGACGCGCGTTCCAACGGATTAATTCGACAACAGCCGGCCGAGATGGACCGGCAGGACCTCGGCGCGATACCAGGCGCTGGCGATCGGGTCGGTGATCGGCGCAATGCCTTGGCTCGCCGCGGCAAGCGCTGGCGCGATTTCCTGAGGCGTGAGCTTGCAGCCTAGCAGCGCCTTCTCCGCGCTCCTGGCGCGTATCGGCCGGTCGGCCATGCAGCCAAGCGCGATCCGCGCTGCGGTCACGGTGCCGTCCGCCGCGCGCTGCAGAAGTGCTGCGATGCTCAGCACCGACACCCCCTTCGGCTTGACACGCGACACTTTCAGGAAGCGGAAGCTCTCCGCCCTGGGCAATGAGAAGCCGACAGCGGTGACGACGGCGCGGCTGGTGTCGCGGCCGGCCAGAAAAGTCTCGATCGGCATCTCGCTGTCTCCGGTGACGACGGTCGCGTCCAGCGCCAGCAGCGCCACGGCGAAATCGCCGTAAGGGGCAGGGGCGAACAGATTGCCGCCGACGGTCGCCATGTTGCGGATCGCCGGCCCGCCGACGGCACGCGCGGCCGGTGCAAGCGTGGCGAGCTCGGGCTGGCGGGCGATCGCGGCCATGGTGACCGAAGCGCCGAGCCGGACCTTGCCGCCGGAAACCGCGATCCGCGACAGGCCGGGATCGGTGACGCGGACAAGGCTGGAGACGGAAATGTCGCCTTCATTGGCCGCGCGGACGACAAGCGTGCCGCCGCCAATGTAGCGTGCGCCCGCTGCCAGCAGGGCGGCGTTGGCGTCCTTCACGCTCGAAAAAGTCTGCAGCGCAAGCGTCATGGCGCGCTCCCGTCAGCTCTGCCCGGCGAAATGGGCCTTCAGGGCGTTGAAGCCGCCCTGGAAGACGTTGGCGCCCATGCCCTCGGCCAGCTTGTCGGCTTCCTCAGGCGCGGCGTCGAAGCTCGCCGTCCATTCCGCATAGGTGCGGTTGCCGTCGGTGACGCGGCGCAATTGCAGCGTCGCCTTGTGATTGGTGAGCGGCTGAGGCGTATCGAGGATCGAATAGCTGACCAGGAAATTCTCGTCGGAGAAGTCGAGCAGTTTTTCACGCAGCGTCGCGCCGCTGACCAGTTTGAAATTACGCACGCAGCCGATCGTGGTGGCGTCCTTGCCGTCCTCGATATGGCTTTCCACCATGCGCGGGTGCCAGCTCGGCAGGCCGTTGAAGTCGCGGATGCGCGCCCAGACCTGCTCGACCGGCGCGTCGATGACGCTGGAAATGGTGACTTTCGCCATGACTGGTTCCCTTGCAAAGATCGGGAACAGGCTAGGGCGGCCGACGGGCCGGCGCTTATCAATGCGTCTTGAGTGCCTATCAACCAGTCGGAAAAACAGGCGCATTGATGTTCAGGTGATGCCGGCCTGCAAATGACGGCTTCCTGCGCTGCCGGTGCTCACGTAGCTAGAGCTTTTCACCGTTTCACGGAAACGGCGAAACGCTCTATATCTTTGTTTTTACGCAATTCCGGACGGAAAACCGCTCACACTTTTCCTGGAATTGCTCTTAAAGTACGCTCTGCTCCAGTTCTCGGAACTATCCAGTTTGGTCGCTTCGCGCCCGTCTTCGATTCCGGCTCGGCCTGACCTGAATCTCAACGCGCCTTAGGCTGTCGCTCTCGCGGCTTCGCGGTAGAGCGTCGGCGGCACGCCGACATGGTCGCGGAAGAAGCGCGAGAAATTGCCTTGGGTGGTGAAGCCGAGATTGCAGGCGACCGAGATCAACGGTTCCTGCGACCACTGTAGTTGCCGCACGGCTTCCTCCATGCGTAGCGTGTTCCAGTAGACGTTCGGCGTCAGGTTGGTCTGTTCCTTGAACAGCGCGAAGAAATGCGGCCGGGAGAGCCCGACCGAACGAGCCACATCGTCGAAGGAGATGCGCTCGCAGACATTGGCCTTCATCAGCTGGATCGCCTTGCGGACGCGGAAGTCGAGCATCGTGTTGATGCGGGCGCGGGCTATCTGCGGCGCCGAAGCATCCGCCGCATCGAGCACGCTGTCGATGAAACGCTCGATCTCGTAACTGGCGACGTCGTCGATGCTCTCATTGTCGGTGAGGTGATCGAGCAGGTTCGCCGCCGCCTGGTGCAGCCAGGGCTCCAGTGTGATCGCGGCTTGCGTGAAAAGCGGCGCCGACGAAGGGAGGTCGCGTCGCTGGCGCGCCCAATCCGGGTCGATGTAGAAGGCCAGGAAAAGGCCAGGCTTGCCGTCGCGGGAGAGCGCATGGCTGTGTGGCTGGAACGAATTGATGCCGGCCGCGGTGCCGGGCCCAAGCCGCACCGTTTCGCGGCCGATGGTCATTTCGCCTGCCGTGCCTTCCAACCAGATGATGAGATGCGCCTCGCCATGGGCATGGGTGACGAAGTCGTTAGCGACATTCAGCACGGAAACATGTCCGAACCGGCCCCAATAGAGCCTGATCGCGTCCGTCATGGGTATCGTTCCTCCCGCAGGCGACTGGCCTCCCTTCGCCTGCCATAGAATAGTGCGGCCGGGGTGCGGTCGCGTCAAGGCAGGCAGGAATGATGGCAGTCTCGCGTCGCCCGTCCGGACCGATTTTCAGACTGGGCGATAGGAGCTAGTCGCTGCGCCGGAAGTTGCGGATGCGGTCGAACAGCACCGCCAGGATGATCGCGCCGCCGATGAAGGTGCCTTGCCAGAAGGCGTTGATGCCAAGCAGGCCCAAGCTGTTGCGGATCACCTCGATGAGAGCGGCGCCGACGATGGCGCCGAGCGCGGTGCCGACGCCGCCGGCGAGATTGGCGCCGCCGATGACAGTGGCGGCGATGACCTGCAGCTCCATGCCGGTGCCGAGATTGGTGGTGACCGCACCCAGCCAGCCGGTCTGGATGATGCCGGCGAGCCCGGCCGATAGCGCTGAGATCATGTAGACTGCGACCTTGATCTGCTTGACGGGAACGCCTGTCAGCGTCGCCGCGTGCTCATTGCCGCCGATAGCGAAAATGTGCCGGCCGAACTTGGTCCAGCGCAGGATGAAGCCGGTGATCAGCGCCAGGACGATCATGTAGAGAACCGGATTGGCGATGCCGAAGACCCAGGCGCCGCCGCCCAGCGCCAGAAGTTTCTGGTGGTCCGGCCCGAATTGGAAGACCACGGTGTTGTTCGAAGCGACCATGGCAAGGCTGCGGGCCACCGAGAGCATGCCGAGCGTCACCACGAAGGGGGGGAAGCCGAGATAGGCGATGAGCACGCCATTGAAGGCGCCGATGGCGAGGGCGGTGACGATCGTGGCCAGGATGCCGATCTCGATCGAATAGCCGGCATGCATGGTGACGGCGAGCACCATGGAGCACAGGCACAGCACCGAGCCGACCGACAGGTCGATGCCGCCGGTGATGATGACGAACGTCATGCCGAGCGCGACGATGGCGACGAAGGTGACGTTGCGCGTGATGTTGAAGAGGTTCTTCGACGTCGCGAAGGAATCGGTGGCGAAGGACAGGAACAGGCAGGCGAGGATGACCGCGATCACCACCCAGAAAGTCTGGTTGGCAAAGAGCCGCGACAGGAAGGTATGCTGCTTCTGTGCGATCGTCTGGTCAAGGGTGACTGCCATTATCGACCTTTCCTGAGGTGGAATCGTGCGTCACGCCACCCGTTCAAATCCGTGAGTCATGCCACCTGTTCGATGGCGCCGGTGATCAGCCCGGTGACTTCCTCGGGTGAGCTCGAAGCGATCTTCTTGTCGGCGACCTTGCGGCCGCGCCGCATGACGATGACGCGGTCGGCGACGTCAAACACGTCGGGCATGCGGTGGCTGATCAGCACAACGGCGATGCCCTGGTCGCGCAGATGGCGGATGAGGTTGAGTACCTCGGCCACCTGCCTGACCGAGATCGCCGCCGTCGGCTCATCCATCAGCACGATCTTGGCCTGCGACAGCATGGTGCGGGCAATCGCCACCGCCTGACGCTGGCCGCCCGACATCTGCTTGACCAGGTCGCGCGGCCGCGTCTCGGATTTCAGCTCGGCGAAGAGCTGGCCGGCGCGCTTGTACATCGCCGCATAGTCGAGGATGCGGAACGGGCCGATGCCGCGGCGCAGCTCGCGGCCGAGATAGACGTT
This sequence comes from Mesorhizobium sp. B4-1-3, assembly GCF_006439355.1. Classification (GTDB taxonomy): domain Bacteria; phylum Pseudomonadota; class Alphaproteobacteria; order Rhizobiales; family Rhizobiaceae; genus Mesorhizobium. The sequence goes on along the minus strand of NZ_VFTG01000006.1, from coordinate 164,871 downwards.
TGCCGCGGCCGTCAGGTTGTTGCACAACGCAAGGTCCTGGTGGACGATCTCGATGCCGTTCTGGCGGGCGTCCGCGGGCTTGTGCATGACAAGCTCCTTGCCCTCCAGATGGATGGTGCCGTGGCTCGGCCGGAAATTGCCGGCGATCATCTTCACCAGCGTCGACTTGCCGGCGCCGTTGTCGCCCATCAGGCCGACGACCTCGCCGGCCTCCAGCGAGAACGAGACGTCGTTGACCGCCTGGATGGCGCCGAAATGCTTCGAGATGTTGGCGAGTTCGAGAACCGACACCAGCCTTAAGCCTCCCCATTTGTTGACGCAGCCTTCCGCCGAGCTCGCCGGCGCCACTTACGTCCCGCCCGTCCATCTCCTCACGATCGGCGCGGCAGATGCATTTAGGCAAAAGCCGGCAAAGCCGTCAATCAATTGTCTGACGATTAATTTCGAGACTCGACAAAAAATCTGTTTTGTAGGACAAATAGGAATTGACCGTTAGCGAAAAGCCGATATTAGCTAGCCTTGGAGGAATAATTTGCCCATCGAGCGCGCATATGGCGGATCGGGGCAAATGGTTTGACGATCAAGGATTCGGGCGCGCCAGTGTTGGGGCAAACGGATCGGCAAATGCTTATCAGCCTGGCCCGGGACACGAGCATTGGGAAGATGCTCTCCATCGTTCCTGCGCATCCGGTCTGATCGGTGTGGCGGGCACGCGGTGTCCGTTTGTTCAAGGGAGGACTGATATGAGGAAAACACTTTTGCTTGCCGCCGTCGCCGCCATGGCATTGGGCGCCGGGCCGGCTTTGGCCAAGAAACAGCTCGTCATCGTCGTGAAAGGTCTCGACAATCCATTCTTCGAAGCCATCCATCAGGGCTGCGAAAAGTGGAACAAGGAGAACGCCAGCTCGGAATATGAATGCTTCTACACCGGCCCGGCATCGACCTCGGACGAGGCCGGCGAAGCGCAGATCGTGCAAGACATGCTGAGCAAGCCCGACACGGCCGCGATGGCGATCTCGCCGTCGAACGCGCCGCTGATCGCGCAGACGATCAAGAGCGCCAATCCGTCGATCCCGATCATGACGGTCGACGCTGACCTTGCCAAGGAAGACGCGGCGCTGCGCAAGACCTATCTCGGCACCGACAACTACTTGATGGGCAAGAAGATCGGCGAGTACATCAAGAAGGCCAAGCCGAATGGCGGCACGATCTGCACCATCGAAGGCAATCCTGCGGCCGACAACATCCTGCGCCGCGCGCAAGGCATGCGCGATGCGTTGTCGGGCAAGGAAGGCCTCGCCGCACTTGCCGGCGAAGGCGGCTGGACCGAGGCCCCCGGCTGCCCGGTGTTCACCAATGACGACGGCGCCAAGGGCGTGCAGGCGATGACCGACATCCTAGCCGCCAATCCGAAGCTCGACGCCTTCGGCATCATGGGTGGCTGGCCGCTGTTCGGCGCGCCGCAGCCTTATCGCGACCTGTTCAAGCCGATGGCCGACAAGATCGCCAAGAACGAGTTCGTCATCGGCGCCGCCGACACGATCGGCGACGAGGTAGCGATCGCCAAGGAAGGCCTGGTGACCGCGCTGGTCGGCCAGAGGCCTTTCGAGATGGGCTACAAGGCACCGGCAGTGATGCTCGACCTCATCGGCGGCAAGAAGGTCGACGATCCGGTCTTCACCGGCCTCGACGAATGCACCAAAGAAACGGCCGACACCTGCATCCAGAGATAGGTATCGGCTGCATCCGGAGCCATCAAAAAAGGGGGCGCCGCGAGGCGCCCCGATTTCTTCTGACCTCAGCTCTTGATCGAACGGGATTAGGGGCTCTCAAATCTTCTGCTTTACGCCGTCCTTCGAAGGCATCAGGTCGACGCCATTGAGCTTGCCGATATGGGTGGCAAGCATCGGCACATACTGTTCCGCAGGACCGGTGGCGAAGGCCGTGGCGAAGGAATTCTTGGTGGCGTTGCCGAGCGGGTTGGCAATGCCGGCCGCGCCCGCCATCGATTCCAGATAGGTCAGGTCCTTGAAGGCATTGGCGATGGTGAACTTGTGCGCGTCGCGGTCGCCCTCCAAGGTCCAGCGCATGAAGGTCTGGTAGAAGCCGCAATCCATGCGGCCGTTGCGGATGACGCTGTCGAAGCGCGCCGGCGAGATGCCAACCTTCTGCGCCAGCGCCAGAGCCTCGGAATAGATCGCGGCGTAGCCGAGTGAGACGAAGTTGTTGAGCAGCTTCATGCGATGGCCGTCGCCGGTGTCGCCGATATGGACGATGCGGCCGGCCCAGGTCTCGATCACCGGCTTCAACCTGGCGAACACCGCGTCCGGCGCGCCGACCATGGCATCGAGCGTGCCTTCCCAGGCCTCCTTCGGCGTGCGGCTGAGCGGGGCATCGACATAGTCGACGCCGAGCGCTTTGAGTTCGGCGGCGAGCGCCACGGTCGAGACCGGATCGGAGGTCGAGCAGTCGACAACCACCGAACCTTGCTTCAAGCCTTCCTTCAGCCCGCCGGGACCGCGGATGATCGCTTCCACCTCGCGCGAGCCGGTGACGCAGATGAAGACGATGTCGGATGCCGCTGCCACCTCCCTGGACGTTGCAACCTCCTTGGCGCCGCGGCCAGCCAGGTCTTCCGCGGGCTTGCGGTTCTTGCGGCCGAGGAAGGTGAGCGGATAGCTCTTGTCGACGATGTTCTTGGCGATGCCGTGCCCCATCAGGCCCAGCCCGATGAAGCCGATGTTCTCGCGGGCAGCGGTGGTGGTCATGTCGTCTCTTCCCTGTCTTTCATGGTGATGAGCGCCCGCGCGGGGGCGATTGTCGAGAAGGTTTCCGCGGATCGCGGTTGGCAAGCGATTGCGGAATACAATATTGTCTGACAATACACATAATTCCCGAGCCTTGTGGAGAGCAAAATGACGAAGCGGATCATGTTCACCGGCGGCAGCGGCAAGGCAGGCCGGCATGTCGTTCAGTATCTGGTCGAACATGGCTGCCAGGTGCTCAACATCGACACCAAGCCGCTCGACAATCCGAAGGTGCGCACGCTGATCACCGATATCACCGACAGCGGGCAGGTGTTCAACGCGCTGTCGAGCTATATGGGCCTGCACGAGTTCGACCCGTCGCTGAGGGCCCAGCCGGTCGACGCCGTGGTGCATTTCGCGGCGATCCCGCGCATCATGATCACGCCGGACAACGAGGTATTCCGCATCAACGCGATGGGCACCTACAATGTCATCGAGGCGGCGGTGAAGCTCGGCATACGCAAGGTTATCATCGCTTCCAGCGAGACGACGTATGGTCTGGTCTTCGCCAACGAGCCGCGCAACCCCACCCATTTCCCGCTCGACGAGGACTATGACGTCGACCCGATGGACTCTTACGCGCTGTCCAAGATCGTCAACGAGAAGACGGCGCGGGCCTTCGCGCTGCGCAGCGGCGCCGACATCTATGCGCTGCGCATCGGCAACGTCATCGAGCCGCACGAATATTCGCTGTTCCCGAAATGGTTCGCCGATCCGGGCTTCCGCAAGCGCATTGCCTGGAGCTACATCGACGCGCGCGATCTCGGCCAGATCACCTTGCGCGCCATCGAGAAGGACGGCCTAGGCTACCAGGTCTTCAACGCGGCCAATGACGATACCTCGTCGGACCTGCCGACGGCGGAGCTGTTGAAGCGCTTCTATCCGGACGTGCCGGTCAAGGCCGAACTCGGGGAATATGAGACGCTGCTTTCGAACCGCAAGGCGCGCGAGGTGCTTGGCTTCCGGCCCGAGCACGGTTGGCGCAAATACGTCAAAACGACCTGAGGCGACAACAAATGCCCGTTGAACTGTGCACATCTCGGCAGGTTTTGGCAAAGCGGGCTTGCCATGCTTGACAGCCCCTGAAAACGGGATTTTGTGGACCTATGCGGGACGCGAAGCCGAACAACGAAAAAAGGCCGACGAAGACGGCGGCCGCGGAGCGTCGGGCCGGCGTCCGCCGGGCCGATGCGCCACGCATCCCGGGCGCCAGCGTGCATACCTCTCTGGCCAGCGAGATCGGGCTTCGGATCGTGCGCGGTGACTATCCACCGGGCACCATCCTGCCCAATGAGGCGAAATGGTCGGAGACGTTCGACGTCAGCCGCTCCGCGGTGCGCGAGGCGATCAAGATGCTGATGGCCAAGAGCCTTCTGGCGTCGCGGCCGAAGATCGGCAGTTGGGTCGAGCCGAAGGAACGCTGGAACCTGCTCGACCGCGACGTGCTGTCCTGGTACGCGACGTCGCCGGATCGCGAGGTCTTCCTGAGGACGGTGCAGGAGTTCCGCCACATCATCGAGCCGGAGGCGACGGCCTTCGCGGCGATGCGGCGCACCGACGAGCAGATGGCCGAGATCAGTCAAGCCTGCCGCGAGATGGGCGAGGCCACCAATCTGCAGGAGCGAACCCGCGCCGACACGCGCTTCCATCTCGCCATCCTGAGAGCGTCGGGCAACGACCTCTTGGTCCCGCTCGGCGTGCTGATCGAATCTGCCTTCGACCATCTCTTTACATACACCACGCGCGAGCTCGACGACCTGCAGCATGCCCAGAAGCTGCACGAGGCGATCGAGAGGAATATCCGCCTGAAAAGGCCGGATGCGGCGCGCAACGCGGTCCGCAAACTGCTGGCCAATACCGACGACGTGATCCAGTCGCGTTAGAGCCTGCCAGGCAGAACTTAATCCTGCTTCTCGCGGCCGAAGGCGACGCGCAGCTCGTCCTTGGCCTTTTCCAGCACCCTCTTGCGCTCTTCGGGCAGGTTCCTGCCGGCGCGGTTGATGTAGAAATTCAACATCGACATAGCGGATTGGAACGGCTCGGCCTTGCGGCGGTCGCTGTGCTCGGCCGAGCGCTTGAGCGAGGCGGCGATCTTCTTGGCGTCGTCGGATTCGAACACGTGCTCCTCCAGATCCAGCGCATCGCTGTGCTCGGTCACGTCGGCCGACCATTTCTTTTTGGCGGTCATGGCGAACTCCTTCCTCAAGGCAAAACTCCAGGAGTTGAGACGGGTTCCAGGCTCTGGAGTCACCGAATTGTGCGTCCTGGCGCTGCTCGGCTCGGCAAATGCACCGATAGTGGAGGCCGAACCGCCGACTTCGAGAACAGCGGACAGGAACGCCTTGACGACGATCTCCAGCAATGCAGCGCTCCCAGGCATAGACAGCAGCTATGCCTGGACGAGGTTGGCCATTTCCGTATTGTTGGCGACCATAGGGGGCGTCGGCATGTGGGCGGTGGTCGTGGTTCTGCCGGCGGTCCAGGCCGAGTTCGGCGTCGATCGCGCCGCGGCCTCGATGCCTTACACCGCGACCATGGTCGGCTTCGCGGCCGGCAATGTGCTGGTCGGGCGCGCCATCGATCGTGTCGGTTACTGGATCCCGGCGCTTGTTTCCTCGACGGCGCTCGCTGCCGGCTTCCTGCTGGCGTCGCTCTCCGGTTCGATCCTGCAATTCACGCTCGCTCAAGGCTTGCTGATCGGGTTGGGGACGTCCGCGATTTTCGGACCGTTGATCGCCGACATCTCCCATTGGTTCAATCGTCGGCGCGGCGTTGCGGTGGCTGCGGCCGCGTCCGGCAGCTATCTCGCCGGAACGGTCTGGCCGGCGATCATACCGCCGATGATGAGGGCGGAGGGCTGGCGCTTCACCTATCTGGCGATCGGCATCGCGTGCCTGGTGACGATGGTGCCGCTGGTTCTGATGCTGCGCCGTCGTGCTCCGGTGGTTGTGGCAGGCTCGCCGGGCACGCGCCCGGTCCAGCCGATTGCATTGTCGCCGGCGGCACTTCAGATGCTGCTGGTGGTAGCCGGTCTGGGCTGCTGCGTGGCGATGTCGATGCCGCAGGTGCATATCGTCGCCTATTGCATGGACCTTGGCTATGGCGTCGCGCATGGCGCGGACATGCTTTCGATCATGATGGCCGCCGGCGTCGTCAGCCGCCTCGCTTCCGGCTTCGTCGCAGATCGGATCGGCGGGGTGAAGACCTTGCTGATCGGTTCGGTGCTGCAATGCCTGTCGCTGTTCTTTTACATTCCTTTCGACGGGCTCGCCTCGCTCTACGTCGTCTCGCTGGTGTTTGGCCTGTCGCAAGGCGGCATCGTGCCTTGCTATGCGATCATCGTGCGGGAATACATGCCGGCCAAAGAAGCCGGCCAACGCGTGGGTATCGTCATCATGGCGACTATTTTCGGCATGGCTATCGGTGGCTGGATGTCGGGTTGGATCTATGACCTCACTGGTTCCTATTCGGCCGCCTTCCTGAACGGGATTGCCTGGAACCTGCTCAACATCCTGGTGATGGTTCTGGTGTTCTGGAAGGCAAGGCGCAGCGGCGTCGTCACGGCCTGACTGGCTCGTGCCGGCGCTTTCCAGGAAGACGCTTCAGCTTGACAACAAATCGCGGCTGCGCGACGCCAAGGCTAAAGCGCGTCGCGATCTTTCAGATTCGCTCTTTGCGCTTTAGGCTCTTGATTCTACGCATGTCTTTGTCCCGAAACCGGTCCCCTTTCGGGAGACATGCTTTGATGAACGCGGTACAGGCCTGCGAGATGGCGACACCAGGGTCAATGGCATTGCAGGCGCGCAGCGGGTGGGATTTGCCGCAGGAGGCTCGCCCTTGAGCAAGCCGCGCTCCCGTCGCGGCGGCGGCCGTCCGACCATCGCCGATGTGGCGCGCAAGGCCGGTGTCGGCGCGATCACGGTGTCGCGCGCGCTGCGTGAGCCGGGACGGGTGTCGGAGGACCTTCGCCGGCAGATCCAGGCGGCCGTCGCCGAACTCGGCTACGTGCCCGACCCGAACGCCCGTGCGCTTGCCTCGGCGCGCGCCGAGGTGTTCGGTGTGCTGGTTCCATCGCTCACCAACAACGTCTTCGCCGAGGTGGTGCGCGGCATCTACGACAGCCTCTCCGACAGTCCATTCCGCATCCAGATCGGCAATACCCATTATTCGGGCCTCGAGGAAGAGCGGCTGTTGCAGGTCTTCGGATCGCAACGCCCGGCGGCGCTGATCGTTGCCGGCATCGACCAGACGCCAAGCGCGCGGCGGTTGCTGGAAAATGCCGGCTGCCCGGTGGTGCAAGTGATGGAGACCGGGCCGGACCCGGTCGACATGATGGTCGGCTTCTCGCATTTCGATGGCGGCAGGACGGCCGCCGAGCATCTCCTTGAAGCCGGGTACCGCAAGATCGGCTTCATCGGTGCGCGAATGGATCCGCGCTCGCAGCGGCGCCTTGCCGGCTACCGCGCCGCCATGGAAGCCGCCGGCCTGTTCGATCAGCGCCTGATCACCACGACGCCGGTTCCGTCAAGCGTGAGCCTCGGACGCGAGCTGTTCCGCGACGCGCTGGCCAAGATGCCGACGCTGGACGGCGTGTTCTGCAACAATGACGATATCGCGCTCGGCGTTCTGTTCGAATGCCATCGCGCTTCCATCGACGTGCCCAAGCAGATCGGCATTGCCGGCTTCAACGATCTGGACATGATGCAGGTGTCGTTTCCTTCGATTACCAGCGTGCGTACGCATCGCTATGAAATCGGCACGCGCGCCGTCGCCATGGCGCTGGCGGCGATCGCCGGGAACCGGCCGGAACAGCGGATCGTCGACCTCGGTTTCGAGCTCATGCGACGCGAGAGCACCGCGCGTTAGAGCTGCAGCGGAAACGACGAGCGAACCGCTCTGCACCATTCCTGGAAGGGTTTTTCTGAACACGAAAAAATGACGAAAAGCGGCGCTTTACAGCTCTCCATGGTAGCGCTACCATTTGTCTGTAAAATCAACATCCGGGGCTTCAGAAGCCTGTTTTTTATACATAAGCTACAGCTGATGCTTGTTTCTTATGTATAACATGATAGTTTTCTGAATGTCCCTGGAAGGCGAGGGAAGAGGGAGAAGGCGGGCGATCCATATCGCCCGGCAAGCATCTCGGTTCGGCAGGAGGGTGCCGGCGTGCCATGATTTCATAGTTCTGCAGATAGGCAATTGGGAGGAATACCGATGATCAAGTCACTCGTTGGCGGCGTCGTTGCCGCCACTGCATTCGTCATGCTCCATTCGGCCGCCATGGCCGCCGGACCGGAAATCGTCTCCGGACCCGCCGCGCAGCCGGACTGCTTCGCGCCATGGTCGGCCGACACCAAGTTCTTCAAGTTCCCCAAGAAGGAAGGCCCATACCGCATCGCCTTCTCGAACGGCTATATCGCCAACACTTGGCGCATCCAGATGGTCCAGACGGCGAAGGCCTATGCGGCGCAGCCGGACGTGAAGGCCAAGATCAAGGAATTCAAGGTCGTCTCGACCGGCGAGGACGTGCCGGCGCAGATCTCGGCGATCAACAACTTCATCGATTCCGGCTATGACGCGATCGTCACCGACGCGCAGAACCCGACCGCCTTCGGCCCAGTCATCAAGCGCGCCAAGGAAGCCGGCATCGTGCTGGTCGCCTTCGACAACATCCTCGATACGAAGGACGCCATCAACGTCAATGTCGACCAGAAGGGTCTCGGCGAGTTATGGGCCAAGTGGCTGGTCGAGAAAGTGCCGAACGGTGGCAAAATCCTGGAGGTGCGCGGCGTCGCCGGCACCTCGGTGGACACCGACCGACACAATGGTATCCATGAGGTGCTGGATGCTTCCGGCAAGAAGTGGAACGTCACCGAGGTCGCCGGCAAGTGGGATGACGGCGTGGCGCAAAAGGTGACGGCCGATGCGATCGCGACCAACGGCCCGTTCGACGGCATCACCGGCCAAGGCGGCGACACCGGCATCGTGCAGGCGATGATCGACGCCAAGCATCCCTTCGTGCCATTCGGCGGCGAGACCGAGAACGGCTTCCGCAAATTCTGCGCGGCGCATTCGGCCGATGGGCTGAAGTGCACTTCGGCCGGCTCCGGCCCGGCGCAGGTCGCAGTGGCCATCAAGACCGCGATCGCGGCGCTGGAAGGCGAAGTGGTGCCGCAAGAGGTGAAGCTGCCCTTGGCCGTCGCCTCGGATCCCATGAAGGAAGGGACGGATTACTTCCCGAAGGAGTCCGACAATTTCTTCGTCGGCAATTCCTTCCCGACCTGCGGCATCAATTTCAGCGCGCAGGAAATCATGGGTCAGACCAAAGAAAACCAGTAGTCTTTGGGTCGCTGGCTGGCGCCGCGGGTGAACCGTGGCGCCCTTCCCATGAACATTTCGGAGGGCCGATGGACGGTGTGGTTCCGCTCTTCCGCATGGAAGGCATATCCAAGCGCTATGGCGGCGTCAGGGCCTTGGAAAAGGCTGACCTGACCGTCACCGCCGGCAGCATCCACGCCATTCTCGGCGAGAACGGCGCCGGCAAGTCGACGCTGATCAAGATTATGGCGGGCGTCGTGGCGCCCGACGAAGGCCGCATTACGCTGGACGGGAGCGAAGTGAGCTTCGCTTCGCCGGCCGCGGCCAATCAGGCCGGAATCGTCTGCATCTTCCAGGAGCTGTCGCTCATCCCTGAACTCAGCGTCGCTGACAATATCGCCATTTCCGATCCGCCGAAACGCTTCGGCATGATCGACCGCAAGGCGCAGCGGCGGATCGCTGAAGAAGCGCTGGCGCGCGCCGGCGCTTCCGACATCCATCCGCGCGCTCTGGTCAAGGACCTTCCGCTATCGCGCCGGCAGATGGTGGAGATCGCCAAGGCGCTGGCCCGCAAGCCGCGCATCCTGATCCTCGACGAAGCGACTTCCGCGCTGACGGCGGCGGATGTCGCCAGGGTCTTCGAGGTGTTGAAGCGGCTGCGCTCGGAAGGATTGGCGCTGCTCTACATCTCGCATCGCATGAACGAGATCGCCGAGCTCGCCGACCATTGCACGGTGTTCCGCAACGGCCGCAATGTGGCCAGCTACCCGGCTGGCTCGAAGAGCGACAATGAGGTGGTCGAGCTGATGATCGGCCGCAAATACAGCCACATCTTCCCGCCGAAACCCGCTGGCGCTCAGGCCACCACGCCGGTGCTCGAAGCGCGCAATCTCTCCTGGGCCGACCGGCTGGACAACATCTCGCTCAGCGTCAGGGCCGGCGAAGTCGTCGGCCTGGGCGGTCTCGACGGACAGGGTCAGCGCGAATTGCTGCTTGCCTTTTTCGGCGTGCTGCGCGGCCTGCGCGGCGAGGTGCTGATCGACGGCAAGCCGGCGTCCATCTCCAGCCCGAAGGCGGCCAGCGACGACGGCATCGGCATGGCGCTGATCCCCGAGGATCGCAAGACCGAGGGGCTGATGCTGCCCATGACGGTGCGCGAAAACCTCTCCTTCGCGGCCCTTGACCGGCTGGCCAAGGGCGGCATCATCGATCGCGCCGCCGAGCAGCGCCTGATCGACGACATGGTCGCGCTGCTCGCCATCAAAACAGCGGGGCTCGACATTCCCGTCGGTGCGCTCTCGGGCGGCAACCAGCAGAAGGTCGTCATCGCCAAATGGCTGATGCGGCAACCGCGCATCATCCTGCTCAACGATCCGACGCGCGGCATCGATGTCGGCACCAAGCAGGAAATCTACCAATTGATGCGCAAGCTGGCGGATGCCGGCGCCGCCATCCTGTTTTATTCGACCGACTATGACGAGCTGATCGGCTGCTGCGACCGCGTGCTCGTGCTCTATGACGGCAGCGTCAAGCGCGAGCTCGTCGGCGCCGATATCACCGAGCACGCGCTGATCGCCAGCGCGCTCAACATCCATGGCGAAGGCGTCGACATGAAGCAGGGAGCGGGCGCGTGAAGGATTGGCGCTACTTACTGGCCGAGCAACGCGGAACGCTGCTGGCGCTCGGCATCTTCATCGTCATGTTCATCATCTACACCACGAACCATCCCGCGGGGTTCACCGCCAATGTGGTGCAGACAGCAGCCAACAAGGGCGTGCTTCTTGCCTTCGTCGCCATGGCGCAGACGCTGGTGGTGATCACCGCCGGCATCGACCTGTCGGTCGGCATGATCCTGCTCCTCACCAACTGCCTGGCGTCATGGCTGGTGGTCGGCACGCCGCTCCAGACCGCGCTCGGCGTGATCGCGGTCCTTGCGGCGGGGCTGGTCTGCGGGGCGATCAACGGCGCCATCGTCATCTATGGGCGCCTACAGCCGATCGTCGCCACGATTGCAACGGGTGCCGTCTATTACGGCATCGGGCTCTTGCTGCGGCCGTTTCCGGGCGGATCGGTCAATGAAGACCTGGCAGACGCGCTGACGGGAAAGCTGTTCGACGTGATCCCGACCTCGCTGGTCGCGTTGCTCGTCGTCGTGCTGGTCGTCTGGGTGCCGTTCAGCCGCTCCGAGTTCGGCCGTGCGGCCTACGCCGCCGGCTCGTCGGAAACGGCGGCCTATATGTCCGGCGTGCCGATCCGGCGCGGCAAGTTCCTTGCTTATGCGCTGGCGGGGCTGTTGGCGTCGGTCGGCGGGCTGTTCCTCACCTTCTTCACCTATACGGGCGAGGCAGCCTATGCGAGCGGCAATTCCTACACGCTGTTCTCGATCGCGGCGGTTGTGCTCGGCGGTGTCTCGCTTTTCGGCGGCAAGGGCAGCGCCATTGGCGCCATCTTCGGCGCGCTCGCCTTCCGCACCATCGGCGACCTGTTGTTCGTCTTCGACTTCGATCCGCTCTGGCAGCCGCTGTTCCAGGGCGTTATCCTGCTGATCGCGGTCAGCCTCGGCGCCTTCGCGCTGTTTCGGGTGCGCAACCGGTTGGAGTGGTTCCTGTGAGCGAAACGACGCTTGGCGGCCTTGCCGGACGCATGCCGAAATTCATCCGCCGCGCCGATCCGGCGGTGCTCACGGCCTTCGCCTGCATCGTCATCCTGCTGCTGCTCGGCAGCCTCTATTCGCGCAGCTTCCTGTCGCCGGAATATCTGCTGCAGCAGTTGAAGGTCGCGTCCTTCCTCGGCGTCATCGCCACCGGCATGATGCTGGTCATCCTGCTCGGCCAGATCGACCTCTCCGTGCCGTGGTCCGTCGCGGCGGGCGCCATGATGGCTTGCGCGGCGGCCGCCTACGGGCCGGCCGGCGTCGCTTTGGCCATCCCCTTCGGCGTCCTGTGCGGCGTAGCGGTCGGCATCGTCAACGGCATCGGTGTCGCCTATCTGCGCATCCCCTCCATGATCATAACTTTGGCCACCAACGCAGTCGCTCAAGGGCTGATGGTGGTCTATACGGGCGGCTTCTCGCCACAGGATTCGGCGACCGCCGCGATGCGATACCTGGCGACCGGCTTCACCATTCCTGGCGTTCCCAACGCTGTCATCATCTGGGCGCTGATCGGCGCCGCGATGGTCTTCGTTTTGACCCGCACCAGCTTCGGCCGCGCCGTCTACGGCATCGGCAACCGCGAGCGCGCCGCCTATCTCTCCGGCATCGACACGCGTCGCATCGTGATGATCGCCTTCGCCGTCTCCGGCGGGCTGTCTGCCTTTGGCGGTGTGCTTCTGGCGGGCTATGCGTCGAAGGCGGCGCAGTCGATGGGTGATGCCTATCTGCTGCCGTCGATCGCTGCCGTCGTGCTCGGCGGCACGTCGATCCTCGGCGGGCGCGGCTCCTATCTCGGCACCGTCGCCGGCGTGATCCTGATCACGCTCCTGCAGTCCATCCTCTCGGTCATGCAGATGCCGGAAGCGGGGCGGCAGATCATCTACGGCGTCGTCATCGTCGCCATGCTTCTGCTCTACGGGCGCGCGCCGGCAAGCCGCTGACGTGGATGAGGCGAGCGCGAGACCGCAGATCCCGGAGTTCCGCATGACCGATCTTCGGACCGCGCCGGCCATCGTCGTGATGGGTGTCGCCGGCTGCGGCAAGACGGCCGTCGGCGAGGCGCTCGCCGAGGCGCTTGGCGCCTATTTCATCGAAGGAGACCGGCTGCATCCGCCGGAGAACGTGGCGCGCATGGCACGCGGCGAGCCGCTGACGGATGCGCTGCGCGAGGGCTGGCTCGACGCCATAGGCGAACGTATCGCGGCCTCGGTTGCCGACGGGCGGACAACGGTGGCGGCGTGCTCGGCGCTCAAGCGCAGCTATCGCGAGCGGTTGAGCGGCTTCTGTCCCGACACAGTGTTCCTCTATCTGAAGATCGATCGCGAGACCGCCTGGCGGCGGGTCGCCAACCGCAAGGGCCATTTCATGCCCGCTAGCCTGGTCGACAGCCAGTTCGCCACGCTGGAAGAGCCCGCCGCGGACGAGCGGGCGGTGACGGTCGACGGAACCCGAAGCGTTGCCGGGATCCTGAGAGAAGTCGTCGACCAGGATCAGTGATTTTCAGCATTGCACCGGACAGGGCTTCAGGCGCCCTCGTTGCCGATCGTAGCCTCGGTTGGACGCTCGGTTAGCCGCGTGGCACTCGACCAGGCCATCATCTGCTCCGGGCAGAGTTTGAGCGTTTCCAGCGTATGGTCGCGCTTCGACAGGATAAATCCCGCCTGCACGACGAGGTTCTTCCCTGTCGCGTCCTTGGGGGGCGATGTGGACGCTTCTGGACTCGCGCTCAGCTCGCGGACGATCGCCCGGTACTGGCGAAAAGGGACCGTCTCGATCGTCGCCATATGAAACAGCGCAGCACCCGCGCGCGCGGCGAAGTTTGCCGGCGCCGAAGCGAGGTGGGTCCAACCGCGCTCGCCCATGGCGGCCTCGGCGAAGGCGGAGCCGGCATAGATGGTGTTGGTCATCAGCACCACGCCGTTTGCCTTCAGCGCCTTCTGGATACGCGTAGTGACCTGATAGGCGTCGGTCCGCTCAAAGACGATCCGGCTTTTCAGGAAACGGTTCTCGACCTTGACCAATGGCGGGTTGATCACGCGGAAACCGAATTGGCTCGGCGAGAAGCCGTGATACTGCGCGCTCACCTGATGGGTGTCGACGCCGGCCTCATGCAGGGCGCGCTTGCCCATGATCGTCTGCGCCGTGAATTGGTCGCACCATATGATGGCGCCGTGCCCGTTGCGCAGGGCTTGTTGCAGAGCCTCGATGCCTTCAAGGCGGACCGCCGGCGACCAACGCCAGCCGGCGACGAGATGCGCCGCAAGCGTCAGCCGCCGGCGGTGAATGGCGGCGAGTTGCGCCTCGAACATCGCTCGCGTGTCGACGGAATCGCCGAGTACGGCCTTCACCGCAATATCGTAACGGGCGAACTCCTTGCGAAAGTGGCGCTTGCGCCTGAGCCTGGACACCCAACCGCAGATGGGTCCCCACCAGGAGACCGGCAGCATTGCCGCGACGCCGAGATAGAAACAGGACTGCAGGCTTTCGCGCAGGTCCCGATTGGTGAAGCGGCGCAGCTTTCCGGGGCGAATGACCTTGCGGCTGAAGAAGCGGACGGACTCGTTGCGCTCCGGTACCGGCACGTCGGCGGTGATCTCGGTATGATAGATATCGTTCGACGTTGGCTGCCGGCTGGCCCTGCGGGAATTGCCAAGCCAAGGCAGCCTCATGCGTCAGAGCCCTGTTTCACTCTTTCGATGCAGCACGATCCTGCCCGAAACCGGTTCCCACTTTTCGGGACCATGCTCTGTCGCTTTACTGCGTCCGCGGTAGACTGGCAACCGAGGGCGACAAGTCAGGGGTGCGGCTTGTCTTTTAGGGCAATTGCGGGCGCAAGTTTGCGGCGAAACGGTCAAGCCTGCCGCTTTACCCTCTTGAATTGCCTCAAATCTGAGACGTGAGCTCCGCCGGGAAATCGTCGTTGTCGGCGTCACGCATGGCGGCGAGGCTGCGGTTGTCCAGCACCTCGGCGATCGCCTGGCGCACTTCCAGCATCATGTGGCGGACCTGGCAGGTGGCTTCGTCGCAATCCTCGCAGCGCTGGTATTGCGTGCGACTGGCGCAAGGGATCGGCGCCAGCGGCCCGTCGAGCACGCGCACGACATGGCCGATCTTGATCTCGGAAGCGGGCCGGGCGAGGCGGTAACCGCCTTCCTTGCCTTTGCGGCTCTGGACGAAGCCGGCATTGCGCAGCTCGCCCAGGATCGCATCCAGGAATTTCTTCGGGATGTTGTTGGCGACGGCAATGTCGTTGACGAATGCAAGCTGGCCAGCCGGCAGGCCGGAAAGATGCACGAGGGCCTTGAGGCCGTATTTGCCTTTTTTGGTCAGCATGCCCGATTCAATTCATCAAACCCCAGTGCGCCTGCATCTGGCGGTTGTTTGTGTGCAAATCATGACAGTTGACCGCCTGACCTACTATTTGCCCGGCAGCTTAGGCGCAAACGCGTTGATTCTTCGTAACGTTTTTCACGTTGGATGCCGGATTTCCCCTACGAAATGCCGGCCGGCTCAAATGAGGAAGCCGGCTAGATCAGGATGGCGTTTCGTTGAATCGTCATCCTGATCTAACTCTTCGTTGGAGCATGATCTTCTCCGAAAACCGGTTCCCACTTTTCGGGATCATGCTCTAAAGCCGGCTTTCCTGCGCTTCCTGATTGTGCGGTGGCTCAGCGGCTGCCGTAGGCCTGATCGAGCAGTCCGCCGGCGGCGAAATGCTCCTTCTGCACCTTGTCCCAGCCACCGAAGACTTCCTCGACAGTCAGCAGCCGGACATCTGGGAAGTCGGCCTTGTGCCTGGCGGCCACCGTCGCGTCCCTAGCCCGCAAGCCGTTTTCGGCGGCGATCTCCTGGCCGTCCGGCGTGTAGAGGAAGTCGAGATAGGACTTGGCGAGATCGCGGCTGCCATGCTCGTCGGCAACCTTGTCGACGACCGCTACCGGAAACTCGGCCAGCAGGCTGACCGAAGGCGTGACCTGCTCGAACTTGTCATCGCCATATTCCTTGCGGATGCCGCGCGTCTCGGACTCGAAGGTGATCAGCACGTCGCCGATCTCGCGCTGGACGAAGGTGGTGGTGGCGGCGCGGCCGCCGGTGTCGAAGATCGGCACGTTGTTGAACAGCTTGGTGATGAATTCCTTCACCTTGGCGTCGTCGCCCTTGAAGGCTTCCTTGGCGTAGGCGGTCGCGGCAAGATAGGTGTAGCGCGCATTGCCGGACGTCTTCGGGTTCGGAAAGATCACCTGCACGTCCTCACGCACCAGATCGTTCCAGTCCTTGATATGCTTGGGATTGCCCGCGCGGACAAGGAACGAAGGCAAGGAATAGAAGGGCGAGGCGTTGTCCGGGAAATCCTTCTGCCAATCAGCTGAGACCAGTCCCTTCTTGACCAGGAAGTCGACGTCGGTGACCTGGTTGAAGGTGACGACATCGGCGCCAAGACCTTCGGCGATCGCGCGCGCCTGCGCCGAGGTGCCGGCATGCGACTGATCGATCGTGACGCCGGGGTGCTTGGCGATGAAGGCTTTGTTGATGTCGACGAACAGCTCGCGGCCGACGTCATAAGATGCGTTCAAAAGCTTGTCGGCCGACCAGGCTTGGGAGGACGCGAGGACGAGACCGGCAAAAGCTGCGATGCCGAACAACAGACGCTTCATGAAAACAGGGCTCCTTGGAAATGGATCAAGCTATGGCGAGACCATAGTCGGGAAAGCCTGGTGCGACGAGGCACGCGCTCCGAGAGGTAGGCGAAGGTCTGGAAAATATCTCGCCAAAACAGCTCTCTGCTAGGATTTTCTTCCAAGTGGATTCGCAGGTTGCACCAAGCTGGGCGCCGGAGGAGCTGTCAGGGTGAAAGACAGCTCAGGACGTGGGAAAAAGCTTCCAGCGCCGCGGCCTGAAAGCCACCCGGCTCTTCTGTGCCGCGGGATGGTCGACCGGCAGTTCGATCTCGACGCGCTGGCGCTCGCCGCCGATTTCGAGCTCGACGCGCCTGGTGCCGGCAACGCGGCGGCTGGCGGCAACCGTGCCGGCGATGCAGCCGCTGCAGCCGTCAAGCAGCTCGACGTCATGCGGGCGGAAGTGGAGAACCGCCTCGCCGGACGGCACATGCGGCGCCTGCAGCCCGATCGGCCGGTCGGCGATCCAGACCTCGCCATTCTCGACCTTGACCGGTAGCGAGCTCGACTCGCCGATGAAGGAATAGACGAAGGGCGAGTTTGGCGTGTCGTAGATATCGTCGGCGGTGCCGACCTGCTCGATGCGGCCCTGGCTCATGACCACGACGCGGTCGGCGAGCTCCAGCGCTTCTTCCTGGTCATGCGTAACGAAGACGGTCGTGTGGCCGGTGCGGTCATGGATATCGCGCAGCCAGCGGCGCAGCTCGCGGCGAACCTGCGCGTCGAGCGCGCCGAAGGGTTCGTCGAGCAGAAGCACCTTGGGCTCGATCGCCATGGCGCGGGCCAAAGCCACGCGCTGGCGCTGACCGCCGGAAAGCTGCGCCGGATAGCGCTTTTCCAGGCCCGACAACTGGACGAGGTCGAGCAGTTCGAGCGCCCGGCGGCGGATCTCCTGGCCGGACGGCCTTGTGGCGCCGTGCCGGACCTTCAGGCCGAAGCCGATATTGTCGGCAACCGTCATGTGGCGGAACAGCGCGTAGTGCTGGAAGACGAAGCCGACATTGCGCTCCTGGATCGACTTCTGCGAGGCGTCCTCGTCGCCGAAGAAGATCGCGCCCTTGGTCGGCCGCTCCAGGCCGGCGATCAGGCGGAGCAGCGTCGTCTTGCCGGAGCCCGACGGCCCGAGCAGCGCGATCAACTCGCCGGACCTGATGTCGAGCGACACGTCGTGGAGCGCCGGAAACCGCTCGAACTCCTTGCGCACATTGACGACGCGAACTTCCATAGAATGACCTCTATCAATGCCCGCGTGTCGCGGCGATCTCGGCGCCGTAGCGCATCTCGAGAAGCGTTTTCAAGACCAGCGTCACCAGCGCCAGGCCAGCGAGCAGCGAAGCGACGGCAAAGGCGCCGACGGCGTTGTATTCGTTGTAGAGGATCTCGACATGCAGCGGCATGGTGTTGGTGAGGCCGCGTATGTGGCCCGACACCACCGAGACCGCGCCGAATTCGCCCATGGCGCGCGCATTGCACAGAAGCACGCCGTAGAGCAGTCCCCATTTGACGTTGGGTAGCGTCACGTACCAGAAGGCCTGCCAGCCGCTGGCACCCAGCGAAAGCGCCGCCTCCTCGTCGCCATTGCCCTGTTCCTGCATCAGCGGGATGAGCTCGCGCGCGACGAAGGGAAAAGTGACGAAGATCGTAGCCAGCACGATGCCGGGAACGGCGAAGAGGATGACGATGCCATGCGCCTTCAGCCAGGCGCCGAGCAGTCCCTGCGCCCCGAAGAGCAGCACATAGACCAGGCCGGAAATGACCGGCGAGACCGAGAAGGGCAGATCGATGAGCGTCGTCAGGAACGCCTTGCCCTTGAACTCGAACTTGGCGATCGCCCAGGCGGCCGAGATGCCGAAGACGACGTTGAGCGGCACCGAGATCGCGGCCACCAGCAAGGTCAGGCGGATGGCGGAGCGCGTGTCGGGGCTGGAAAGGGCTTCCGTGTAGGCGCCGATGCCCATGGCAAGCGCCTGGTGGAAGACGACGACCAGCGGCAAAAGCAGGAAGACGGCAAGGAAGGCAAGGGCGATTGCCATCAGCACGGCCTTGACCGGCCGGCTTTCGGTCACGGCGGCCGACTGGCTTTCGTGATGCGGCTCGTAAGATTTGATCTCGGGATCAGCCATAGCGCTTGCGGCTCCATGTCTGGACGAGATTGACGACCAGAAGCATCAGGAAGGACAGCGCCAGCATGATCGCGGCGATCGCGGTCGCCGCCTCGTAATTGTATTCCTCGAGCCTGATCACGATCAGCAGCGGCGCGATCTCGGACTTGAAGGGCAGGTTGCCGGCGATGAAGATGACCGAGCCGTATTCGCCGACGCCGCGCGCGAAGGCGAGCGAGAAGCCGGTGATGATCGCGGGCGCCAGGCCTGGGAAGAGCACGCGGGTGATAATCTGGAAACGGTTGGCGCCGAGCGTGGCGGCTGCTTCCTCGACCTCCTTGTCGATCTCTTCCATGATCGGCTGGACGGTGCGCACGACAAAGGGCAGGCCGATGAACACCAGCGCGACGACGATGCCGAGCGGCGTGTAGGCGACCTTGATGCCGAGCGGCATCAGGAGATGACCGATCCAGCCGTTCGGCGCATAGAGCGTGGTGAGCGCGATGCCGGCGACGGCCGTGGGCAGGGCGAAAGGCAGGTCGACCATCGCGTCGGCGATGCGGCGTCCGGGGAAACGGTAGCGCACCAACACCCAGGCGACGACCGTGCCGAACACGACGTTGACGACAGCCGCCAGGAAGGCGGTGCCGAAGCTAATCTTCAGCGCGTTGAGGGTGCGCCGGTCAGCGGCGATTGCCCAGAAATCGGCCCAGCCAAGCGCGGCCGAGCGCCAGACCAGCCCCGAAAGCGGGATGAGGATGATGATCGTGAGGTAGGCAAGCGAGAAGCCGAGCGTCAGTCCGAAACCCGGAATGACACTCGGCTGCTTGAATCGCCACCCCGCCTTGACGGGTGCTGTGGTCATGCTGTTCTGGATCGTCCCTTCTGTTCAAACCAGAATGGCTTTGCGCAGTCGCGTTCGGCCGGCATGCCCGTGAGGCTCACCGGCCGTCCGGCCTCACTGCGCCGGCTTGTAGATCTGGTCGAATATACCACCGTCGCCGAAATGATAAGGCTGCGCCTTCTTCCAGCCGCCGAATTGCGGGTCGTCGATGGTGACCAGCTTGATTGCCGGAAGCTTTGCAAGGTCCTCCGCCGGCACCAGGTCGGGCTTGGCAGGGCGATAATGGTTCTTGGCGATGATGGTCTGGGCTTCCTTGGAATAGAGCCAACCCAGATAGGCTTCCGCGACCTTTCGCGTACCCTTGGCATCCACATTGGCGTCCACGACCGCGACCGGCGGCTCCGCCAGGATCGAGGTCGGCGGGTAGACGATGTCGAAATTGTCGGCGCCGAATTCGTCGAGCGCGAGATAGGCTTCATTCTCCCAGGCGATCAGCACGTCGCCCAGGCCCTTCTGCGCGAAGGTCACCGTCGAGCCACGCGCGCCGGTATCGAGGACGGGGACGTTCGCATAGAGCTTGCCGACGAACTCCTTGGTCTTGACTTCGTCGTTGCCGTCATTGGCGTTCGCATAGGCCCAGGCGGCAAGATAATTCCAGCGCGCGCCTCCGGACGTCTTCGGGTTCGGCGTGATGACCTGGACGCCGTCCTTCACCAGATCGCTCCAGTCGTGGATGCCCTTGGGATTGCCCTTGCGCACCAGGAAGATGATGGTCGAGGTGTAAGGCGCCGAGTTGTTCTCGAACTTCGTGCGCCAGTCCGGGTTGATCTTCTTCGTCTTCGAGGCGATGGCGTTGATGTCGCCTTCGAGCGCCAGCGTCACGACATCGGCGTCGAGGCCGTCGATCACCGCCCGGGCTTGGGCGCCGGATCCGCCATGCGACTGCTGGATGGTCACGGTTTCGCCGGTCTCTGCCTTCCAATGCGCGGCAAAGGCCTCGTCATAGGCTTTATAGAGTTCACGTGTCGGGTCGTAGGATACATTCAGAATGGTCGTGTCGGCGAACGCGAAACCGAGCGTGCCGAACTGGACAGATGTGGCGACCAGCGCGCCGAGCAGTTTCCTGAAATGAGGTTTGGTCATTCCCGCCTCCGTTGGACTGCACGAACTCTACCTAGTTTATAGAATTTAGGTGCATTGAATGTTGCCATTTTCACCTTCTGGAAGCAATTTTTCGCCGTGATCTGGCCGGTTGATAAAATAATTTCCTCAACGCTGGCCGCACGCCTCCTCGTCCGCCGCGCTAATTAGAGATGGTCGAGATCAGGGCAAGCGTCGGCGCGCCTTAATTGGCGGTGACCGGAAAATCGAAGCGCCGTCTTGGAAAAGGTTCTTCGGCGAGGGTGAAGTGCCACCATTCGCGCGCATAATTGCGGAAGCCGGCGGCACGCATGGAAGCAAGCAGCATCTTGCGGTTCGCTGCCGCTTCGGCGCCAAGAGGGCGGTGCGCCGTCTCGCTCGCCGGATCGAAGCAGTCGAAACCGGTGCCGAAGTCGAGCGCGCCGCCGTCGGGCGCACCGCAGGCCGGATGGACGGTGCTTTTCCCGGCGGCATCGGCGATGGCGAGGTCGACCGTCGAGCCGCGAGAATGACTGGACAGCTCACCGACATAGCCCTTGGCGATGAGATCACCGCGCTCGATGGTCGGATACCATTGCGGATCCGGCGGACCGCCTTCTCTTGTCCAACTGCCCATATCGGCGACGGCGTGCGCCGGACGGTAGCAGTCGAAGACCACCAGCGTCAGGCCTTTGGCGGTGATGGCTTTCTGGACGCTGGACAGCGCCTTCGCCGCCTGCGCGGCAGGATGCAGGTCGGCGCATCATAGCCGTCCACCTTGCGGCGCAGGAAGTTTTCGCGGCCGGCGTAGCGAATGTCCTGGCGAATGGTCGGATCGACATCGGCCAGCCTGACGAAGCCGGCGGGCAGGGGATCGGCAAGAGCTGCGAGGGTGCCAGCGATCGAAAGCGACGCCCAAAACGCAATCCCCTGAATCGCTTGCCGCATCCTATTCAACGAAAACCTTCACGCTGGCCGCGCGGCCGGCCGCGTCGATCACGGTCAACGTCGAGTAGCCGGTGCCGTCGGGTTGCCAGATCGCCGTGCGGCGGCGGTCGATGCCGGCAAGCGGCTTGCCGTTGGCAAGCCAGCGGAACGGCGCGCGGCCGCCCTGGAGCTTCAGCACCAGCGGGGTGGCATCGGCGGAGTTGGTACCGAGATCGACGCGGGCGCCATTGGGCGGGAAGATGATGGTCGGCGCCGGCTCGGCGGCGGTCGCCTGCACCAGACCGTCGGCGCCGGCGCCGAAGCGGGCGAGCGTCACCGGCAATTCATCGCGCTTGGGGTTGAAGACACCCGGCGGCCGGCCGGGCAGCGGCACGCCGGCAAGGCCGGAACGGACGAAGCCTTCGAACAGGATGGGTGCGGCCGAGACATAGCCCGACAGGCCGGGGACGGGGCTGGCATCGGCGCGGCCGACCCATACGCCCAGCACGTAACGGCCGTCGAAGCCGACGGACCAGGCATCGCGATAGCCGTAGGAGGTGCCCGTCTTGTAGGCGATGCCGCGCTGCACGGCGCCTTCCGGCGGCTTCACGCCGGACAGGATGTCGTTGATCTGCCAGGCTGCCTGGTCGTCGAGGATGGTGGCGGTGGTGCGCTCTGCATTGGCCGGCTCGGTGCCGTCATGCAGCGTGTGCATCTTCCCGCCATTGGCAAGGCCCGTATAGAGCTGCACCAGGTCGCGCAAGGTCATGCCGACGCCGCCTAGCCCGATCGCAAGGCCCGGCGCCTCGTTGACCGGCAGGATAGGGTTGACGCCGGCCTGGCGGAACCGCGCCGTCAGCCGTGCCGGACCGACGGCGTCGAGCACCCGGATCGCCGGCACGTTGAGCGACAATTGCAGGGCCTGGCGGATCGAGACATCGCCCTGGTAGCCCATGTCGAAATTCTTCGGGCGGTAACCGCCGAAATCGGCGGGACTGTCCTCGATGATGGTTTCCTGCGCCACCAGCCCCTGCTCGAAGGCAAGTCCATAGATGAAAGGTTTCAGCGTCGAGCCGGGCGAGCGCACCACCCTGGTCATGTCGATCCAGCCGGAGCGGCTGGCGTCGAAGAAATCGGCCGAGCCGACCTCGCCCAGAATGTCGCCGGTGCGCGCATCGGCCATGACCATGGCGACGGAAAGTTTCGGGCCGAGCTTCCTGGCGGCATCCCTTGCGACCTGCTCCAGCCCCTGCTGCACGCTTTTGCGGATGGTGAGCTGTAGCGGCGTGCCGGGCACGGCCTTGGGCAGCATGGCATAGGACGCATGCGCGGCCAGCGCCGGCAATTTGCGGCGCAGGCCGGAAACATCGTCGAGCGCGGCACGCGCGGCTTCGCGCTCGCCGAGCAGGCCAGCCGAGACCATGCGGGTCAGCACGCGGTCGCGCGCGGCGTGCGCAATGCCGAGATTGCGGTCGGGGCGACGCTTCTCCGGCAGTTGCGGCAGCGCGACGAGCAGGGCGGCTTCCGAGACGGTCAGCCGCTTCGGCTCCTTGCCGAAATAGGCGAGCGATGCGGCGCGCACGCCTTCCAGATTGCCGCCATAGGGCGCCAGCGTCAGGTAGCGTTCGAGGATCTCCTGCTTGGAGAGACGTCGCTCGATCTGGATGGCGCGCAGCATCTGCTTGAGCTTGGAGCCGATGCTGCGGCTGTCGCGCGGCTCGATCAGCCGGGCAAGCTGCATCGACAAGGTCGAGCCGCCCGACACGATATGGCCGCTGGTGACGAGCTGGCCGGCGGCGCGGCAAAGCGCAAGGAAGTCGACGCCGCGGTGGTCCCAGAAGCGCTTGTCTTCATAGGTGACCAGCATGTCGACGAATTGCCTGTCGACCTGGTCCAGGCGGGTTTCGAGCCGCCAGTAGCCGTCGGGCGTGGCGAAGGCGCGCAGCAGCTGGCCGTCGCGATCCTGCACTTCGGTCGAGACCGTCAGCTTCGCCGGCAGCGGCGGCGGGAAGGCGCGGTCAAGTTCCCAGAGCGCGGCGACCGAAAGTGCCGCCAAGCCAGTGAGCGAAATCCCGCCGATGGCTGTTCGACGCACAAACTTCTTGGAGAGCATGGCGCTGCCCCTCATCCGCCTGCCGGCACCTTCTCCCCGTATAGGGACGGGGAGAAGGGAGATATCGGCGACCTTTTCATTGCTACTCGGCCTTCACCTCCATCACGCCGTTAGCGGTGCGGGCCGAATATTGCGGCCGGTACATGTCCTCCACCGTCGCCGCCGGATGGGCGTAGGTGCCCGGCGTCACGGCGCGCACGACATAGGCCAGCGTGATGTTGCGGTCGCCATCGCCTTCGTTGGGGTTGAAGGCGGCGACGAAGCGGTCGTCGCGGAACTCCAGATGCGCGGCGTCCGTCTGCGCCAGCCAGGAGAAGTTCAACAATTGCGCGCTGGAAACCAGGCTCGGATTGTCGATCTCGAAGCCAGCCGGCAACAGGTCCGTGATCAGGAGCCGCGACGGCCATTTGTTCTGCTCGTAGATCTTGAGCACGACCACATAGCGTTCGTTCTGCTTGGCCTCGCTGACGTTGGCCTCGGTACCGTCGAGCTTGTAATAGGTGCGATCGATGGTGAAGCCGTCGCCGCCGGCAGGCAGTGGATCGACCGGCGCGGCGACCGCGGTCACCACCGCCTGCAGCGGTGTCGCGCCGGTGTTGGCGATGGTGAGCGGGCTGTCGACAAGCTCGCTGCCGGCGACCTGGTCGGAGTAGCCGCCAGAATGCGGCGCACCGTTGACGGAAAGCGTGATGGAATCATTGCCTTCCTTCAGCGCCCGCGCGGCAAGCAGCATCCAGGATTCGTCCTGCGTGCTCGTCCAGCGGGCATCTGCGCGCGCCACGCCCACCAGCTTGATCAGTTGCGGCATGATGCTGGGCACCGGTTTCGATTCTGCCGCCAGCGCCAGCATCGCCGCGCCGTCACGCAGCCGCGAACCATAGTCCGAGCGATACCAGTCGTAGTCGGTCTCCGACTGCGCCAGCCTGAGCGCCGTCTGGAAGGTGGCCTCCGAACGTTGCGTGTCGCCATAGAGCGCCAGGCTCGCCGCCAACTGGGCGACCGCCATCGGGCTGGAGAAGGCTTCGAGCTGGGTGTCCGCGTAGTAGCGCAGGTCGCCGATCGAGGCCTTCTTGTTGCGGGCAAGCACGTAGAGCGCATAGGCGATCTCACTGCCGCGATCCTGGACGCTCTGATCGTAGCCCAGGGAGTTCTGCAGGTTGTTCAGCGCCTGGTTCATCGCCAGCGCCGGAACGTCATACTTCTCCTCGCGCGCCCGGGTCAGGAATTCGCTGACATAGGCGTCGAGCCAGAGATCGCCGGAGCCTGGTCCCCAGAGGCCGAAGCTGCCGCTCGACGACTGGTAGGACAGCACCTTGTAGATGGCATCCTGGATGCGCTGATGCAGGTCAGGGTCGTTCTCCATGCCGATGCTCTTGGCCATGTCGTTGACATAGAGCAGCGGCATGGCGCGGCTGGTGGTCTGCTCGGCGCAGCCATAGGGGTAGCGGTCGAGCGACATCAGCAGTGACGGCACGTCGAGCGCGGAGGACTGCGAAACGCCGACGCTGACCGAAGCGCCGTCGAGCACGCTGGCGGCAAGCAGTTCCTTGTCGACGCGCAGCGAGCCGCCATTGGGCTTCAGGTCGACAACCATGCGGTTGGTGACCGGAAGCTGCGCCGGCCGCACCGGCAGATAGAGCGTCTGCTCGACCTGGGTGCCGTCGGCATGCGCGAGCTTGACGGTGACCGAGGCGTCGCCCGCAGTCTTGGCTACCAGCGGGAAGGTGAGCGACTGGCGCTTGCCCTGGGCGAGCGTCAGCTTCTCGGGCAAAGGCTTGTCGCCGGTCGTAAGATCTCCGGTCGTGGTGACCGAGAGCGCATAGTCGCCGGCCGGGCCATCGGTGTCGGCGATGTCGAGGCGCATGGTCGCGGCGTCGCCGGGTGCCAGGAAGCGCGGCAGGCCGGCGGTAATCACCACCGGATCGCGCACGATCACGTCGGTCTGGGCGTGGCCGACGGCTTCCTTGGTCCAGGCGACGGCCATGATACGCACGGTGCCGTTGAATTGCGGAATGTCGAAGTGGATGCGCGCCTTGCCGTTGGCGTCGAGCTCGACCGGGCCCGAGAAGAAGGCGACCAGCTTTTCGGTCGGCGGGCTGCCCTGCGCCTGCATGTTGGCGCCGTCGCCGCCTGTGCGTATTTTCCCCATGGTGCCGAGCGAGCCGTCGATCAGGCGTCCATAGAGGTCGCGGATCTCCAGCCCCAGCATGCGCTGCCCGAAGAACCAGTCCTCCGGATCTGGCGCCTTGTAGTTGGTGAGGTTGAGGATGCCGACGTCGACGGCAGCCACCATCACATAGGCGCTGGTGCCGGCCTGGGCGCCGCTGACGGCGACCGGGATCGACAGTTGCTGGCGCGGCACGGCCTTTTCGGGCGGCGTCAGCGCGACCGCCAGCTTCTTCGAGCCCGGATCGACCGACAGCCATTGGATGCCGATGGCTCGGGCCGGCATGCGTGATTCCTGCGCGTCGCCGGGCCGGAACAGGGTTGCCGTGACATAGGCGCCGGCGCCCCAGTCGTCGCCGACAGGGATGTCGACGGTGCTGCCGCCGGCCGGCACCGAAGCGGTGACGGTCTTCAACAGCTTCTCGGCGCCGATGGTGACCAGAAGTTCGCCGGCAAAATGCGGCGAGACCTTCAGCTTCGCGACTTCGCCGGCCGCGTAAGTATCCTTGTCGAGGGCGATCTCCAGGCCGTCGGGCGTCTCGGTGGTGGTGGAAGCGACATACCAGCCGGCATCGAACTCATAGCTGGTCGTCGGGCCGTCGGGATCGGCGGTCTCAACCTCGAGCCGGTAGCGGCCCCAGTCGACGGGCAGCGACACGGTCGCCTCGCCATCGGCCTTCAGGTCGACCGCGCCATTGGCGACGGCCTTGGTGAGGTTCACCGCCTCGTAGTTCCAGGAATTGTTGGAACGGTACCACTGATAATTGCGCTCGACCTTGACCAGCGACCATTGGGCGCCTTTCAGGTCCTCGCGCTTGCCGTTCGGGTCGACGGCGATGATGCTGAACTTGGCGGTGCCGCCTTGCGGCACCTCATCGCTCTCGAAGTCCGGCCGGATGCCGATGACGTCGCGCTGCGGGCGAACGCCGATGTCGAGCGAGCGCTCGACGGCGCGGCCGCCGGCCTCGCGCATGCGCACCGTGACCTTGGCGTTGACCAGCTTGGTGGTCGACGGCAACTGGTCGATGGTGATCGGGAAGGTCGCCTTGCCGTCGTCGCCGACCACGGGGAGGTTGGCGAGGGGCGTCACGGTCGGCTCGCTCGACTGCTCGTCGGCGAGGCCGAAGGTGAAGTCTTTGAAGCTGTCCCAGGTGCTCGTAGTCGACAGCGTCATCTCGCCCTCAAGCGCCAAGCCCGCGGCCGGCGCGCCGTAGAGGAAGCGGCCGTCGACCGTGGCGTTGGCGGTCTCGCCCTGGGCGATCTCCTTCTTGTCGGCGGTCAGGTCGAATTCGATGCGATCCGGCACGAAGTCCTCGACCAAGAACATCTGGCTGGCGACCGGCGACTGCTTGGGATCGGTGTAGATCGACACGGTCCAGGTGCCGCGCATGGCGTTGGCCTCGAGCGGCAGGTCGACAGCATGGCCGCCGGCGGACTCGCCATTGCTGACGATGCGGCGGTTCTCGACGCCGTCGGGACGCGTAAAGATGAAGGTCAGCGGCAGGTTCTCGACCGCCTTGGCGGCGCCATCGCGGGCCAGCGCCGCGACATGCACGTCCTCGCCGGCGCGATAGATGCCGCGCTCCGTCCAGGCATAGACGTCGAGCGCGCCCGGCGAGGCCCGCCCCTCAACGCCGCGATCCGACAGGTCGAAGCCGGCCTTGCCCATGTCGAGGAAGACGAAGTCGTTGTCGCCCTGCTTCGCCATCAGCACGGCCGGCACCATGCCGTTTTCGCCTCGGGTGAGGCCCGGATTGAAGACGGCGTGGCCCTCGGCGTCGGTCGTCGCGGTGCCGAGGATCTCGTTGTTCTTGGCAAGCAGCGTCAATTCGGCGCCGGAAATCGGCTTGGCCGAGCCCAGCGAACGGGCAAAGACATTGAGGCCGTCCTGGCCGGTATAGGTGGAAAGGCCGATGTCGGAGACCACGAACCACTGCGTGGCGCGCGAACCATAGTCGTCGCTCTTGTCGTCGACAGGTTGAGCGGTCAGCACATAGACGCCGGGCTTGCGCTGCGGGATCGCCTCATCCACTGGGAACGAAGTGGTAACCTCCTTATTGAGATCATTGGCGATATCGAGCGTGCCCGACCAGACGGGGGCGCCCATCTGGTCGGAAATGGTGGAGATGTCATAGCCATCGAGCTGATGCAGGAACTGATAGCCGGACAGAAGCTGCGCCAGCGAACGGTCGCCGATGCGGTAGAGCGTCATCTTGGCGGCATTCATGTTGACGGTGACGACCGGAATGCCGCGCCGGGCGCCGGCCGGCAGCACGAAGCTGTCGCCGGTGAAGCGGGCGGACGGAGCACGGTCTTGGACGTAGATCGACAACACGACGGGCGCGGCGATCGTTTCGCCGATCGCCGCCGGCAGGCCGGCGCGGAAGGTCACGTCATAATGCTGGCCGTGCTCCAGGCCCTCGACGCAAATCTGCTTGTCCTTGGCCTCAACGGCCTTCGGCGCGGCGTTGTCGACAGTCACGAATTGCGAATAATCGACCCCGGTCTTGACCAGTTCCTCGGAAAACTGGGCGCAGATGCGCGGCGCGGAGGAATCGGCATCGACGGTGTGCTCGACGACACGGAAGCCCTTGCGCGCCTTGAGATCGGCATAGCCGGCCTGGACGGCCGGCGAGCTCACCAGCGCAAGGCTCGCCTCATAGGCCTGCAGCGACGGCCGGTAGAGATCGCGCTTGTCGAGGCCGGCGGCAAGCAGCGCCAGCGCCTCGGCGCGGGTCTTTGCCGTGCGCACCAGCTTGTAGGCGTTGAAGGCCGCCGAAGTGGCGTTCATCGGGAAGGTCGCGGGCTCGGTGGTGTTCGGCGCCGGCTCCACGGCAAGTATCTCGCGCGCCAGCGCCAGCCAGAGCGCGCCGTCATCGGGCAGAACGGAGATCGCGGCTTGGTATTTCTGCATCGCAAGCCGGTGATCGCCGGTAAGCGAGGCCTGCTCGGCGGCGGCCTGCAGCGCGGCAAGCCCTTCGGTCGGCTTGTCATAGGCCGGATCGGTCAGCTTGTTGCGGAACTGCTGGGCCTGGTCGGCCATCCAGTTCGGGAAAAAAGCCAGTGCCGGCGGGGCGCCGATATCAGGGTCGCCGTCGACATTCGCGACCTTGCCGGCGACGGCGCCGTTGAAGGATTTCAACTGGTTATAGTCGGATTTGAGAAAACACCATTTGGCCTTGATGTTGTAGGTGAAGGCGCGGCAGGCCGGGTCGCCGAGGCAGGTGGCCTTGCACTGGTCGAGGCTCACATTCTGCTCCGACCGGAGGTCGAAACCGAAATAGTCGGAATTGTCGGTCGTCACCATTCGCCGGGCTTCGGCCCCAAGGGCCGCCCCGCCCAGGGCGAAAAAGATGAGAACAAGGAAAGAGAGACCACGAGCCGCGCGCATTGCCATACCACCCTCCAGACATCGCCAGCGTCCGGGCATGATCAAGCTTCGTGCAGGCTTGTCAACGCCGGAGCGCCGCAGGTTTATCACCCGCGAACGGTTTCCATGCCGGCCAAAGGCCGGTATTTCGACAGAACCTCTGTGAGACGGATCACAGTTTCTTGCGGAATCGCAAAAGGTGTGAATTCCAAGCCCGATCTATTTCAGACAATTGGATTGTG
This sequence comes from Mesorhizobium sp. B4-1-3, assembly GCF_006439355.1. Lineage (GTDB taxonomy): Bacteria > Pseudomonadota > Alphaproteobacteria > Rhizobiales > Rhizobiaceae > Mesorhizobium. Next base: position 135,534 of record NZ_VFTG01000006.1, on the reverse strand, counting down.
GCCCCTTTACGAACGTTGCGGAACTTCATTCCAATTTTAGTTTTGTCGACTAGGTTGTCTTAATGCCGGCGCATGAAACGCAGATGTCAGGAGGGTTCGCGCCAGGGCGCGGGCTTCCGCGCGCCCTGCTTTTCGCGCTCGTCTGCTTGACCGTGCTGGCCGGAGAAATGCGGCAGGCGGCGGCTTTCGAGATTTTCGGCATCAAGCTTTGGGGCTCGTCCAAGGACGAGGATGCCGATATCGTCGATCCGCTGCGCTATTCGGTGACGATCAATGCGCCTGATGCCGACAAGGACCTGGTCAAGAGGCTCGAAAACGCCTCGGCGTTGAAAAATGACGAGGACCATCCGGTGTCGGGGTCGCTCGGCCTGATGGCGAAGGCGCGCGGCGACCGCGAGCAACTGGTCGCCGCCCTCTACGCGGATGCCCGCTACGAGGGCGTGGTCACCATCACGATCGGCGGCAAGTCGATCGACGACTTGCCGCCGGATGCCGAGTTCAAGGGGCCGCAGCCCATTCCGGTGGTCGTCACCGTTTCGCCCGGGGCGAAGTTCACGCTTGGCAACATCCGGCTGAAGGGCGATGCGGCGGGATTGGCGGCGGCCGATTTCGGCCTGATCGCCGGCGGCGATGCCGGCTCCGGCGCGGTGCTCAAAGCCGAAGCGCTGATCGTGCGGGCGCTGAAGGAAGAGGGCAGGCCGCTTGCCAAGGTGACGGACCGCGAGATCGTCGCCGAGCATGCCAGCTCAACGCTGGACGTGACGCTGACGGTGGCCGCCGGTCCGATCGCCGGTTATGGCGACACCACGGTCGAGGGCACTGAAAAGGTCGATCGCGACTTCACCGAATACATGACCGGGCTGAAGCGGGGCCAGCAATATTCGCCGCAGGAGATCGACGATGCCCGCGACCGGCTGCTCGGCCTCGAGGTCTTCAACAGCGTGACCGTCAAGGAAGCCGACAGCCTCGACGCCAACGGCAACATCCCGATCGGCGTCCAGGTCAGCGAGCGCAAGCCGCGCTTCTTCGGCGTCGGCGGCACCTTCTCGAACACGGAAGGCCTGGGGCTGGAAGGCTATTGGGGGCACCGCAACCTGTTCGGCCAGGCCGAGAAGCTGCGTTTCGACGGCTCCATCAGCGGCATCGGCAGCAACAGCATCTCTGCGCTCAATTACAATGCCGGCGTCATGTTCGAGAAGCCTGGCGTGCTCGGTCCGACATCGAAATTCTTCACCGGCATCAAGACGGTGTTCGAGCACCCCGATGCCTATGACCATTTCTCGGTCAAGGGCGATGTGGGAGTCTCCTACGACCTCGACAAGAAGCAGCGGGTGTCGGCCGAATTCGACCTCGATTATTCGAGGATCACCGACGCTTTCGGCAAGCACACCTACCTGATCGCCAGCGTGCCGCTGCAATATGTCTATGACAGCCGCGACAACAAGCTGAACCCGACCAGGGGATTCCGCTTCCTCGCCTATGCCGAGCCGAGCTACGACATATTGAGCGGCGCGGCTTTCCTGAAGTTGAAGGGCGAGGGCTACACCTACCAGTCGCTCGACACGGCAAGCCGGTTCGTGCTCGCCGAACGCGCGACGCTCGGCTCGATCGTCGGCACCGGGCTGCAGAACGTGCCGGCCGACCGGCGCTTCTATTCCGGCGGCGGCGGCTCGGTGCGCGGCTATGCCTACCAGGGCATCGGCCCGAAGGACATTAACGGCCAGCCGATCGGCGGCCTCTCCTTCTTCGAAACCTCGGTCGAGATGCGCATCGGCGTCACCGATACGATCGGCATTGTACCGTTTGTCGATGCCGGCACGGTATCGACCAAGTCCTTCCCCAATTTCTCAGATGTGAAGGTCGGCGCCGGCGTCGGCCTGCGCTACATCACGCCGTTCGGTCCGCTGCGCATCGACGCGGCCGTGCCGCTCAATCGCGATCCGGGCGATCCGCATTTCGGCATCTATGCCGGCATCGGCCAGGCGTTCTGACGATGAAGATTCTCTGGCGCATCCTCCGCACCTTAATCTACGCGCTGCTCATCCTGCTGGTGGTGGCGATCGGCGCGGTGGTCGTCTTGACCGGCACCGAAGGCGGCCGCCAGAACCTCGCCAGCCTGATTTCGAAGATGGCTTCCAACGAGGACCGCAAGGTCACGGTCGCCGGCATCGAAGGCATCTGGTCGGGCGCGCTCAGGGTGGACCACGTCGTGCTGGAGGACCGCGCCGGCCCCTGGATGGTGGCGCGCAAGGTGGCGCTCGACTGGTCGCCGGTGGCGCTGCTCTCCCGGAATTTCAATGCCGACCGCTTCGCCGCCGAGCGCATCGAGCTGGCGCGACTGCCGCAGCCGAGCCAGCAGCCGTCGCAGGGTGGCTCGACGAGCCTGCCGGTGTCGATCGACGTGAAGCAGATCGACCTGCCGGAGATCGCGCTGGGACAGGAGCTTGCCGGCAGTGGCATCGCCGAACTTGCCGCCAAGGGATCGCTCAGGACCGATCCGTCGCCTCTGGCGATCCAAAGCGTGCTCAACGTCAGCCGCCATGACGGCAAGCAAGGCAATGTCGACGCCAAGATCCACTTCGCGCCGGCCGACAACAAGCTCGACCTCGATCTCAAGGCGTCGGAGCCGGCCGGCGGCATCATCGCCAATTTGCTCAAACTGCCGGATGCGCCGCCCGTCAACATCGTCGTTTCGGGCGGCGGGCCATTGGCCAACTGGAGCGGCGTCGGCACCTTCATGGTCGACGGCCGGATCATCAGCCAACTCACCGGCCGACATCAGCTCACCGACAAGGGCCACCGCATCGAGGCGAAGGGTGACGGCCAGTTCGAAGGGTTCCTGCCGGAGAAGATAAAGGCGATGTTTGCCGGCAAGACGAACTTCGACCTCGCCGGAACGGCGACCACATCCGGCGGTGTCGATATCGAGCGCGCCATCATAGAGAGCGACTCCGTGCACGGCGCCGCGACCGGCAATGTCGATCCGAAGGGCGCCAGCGACCTGGCGGTCGAGCTCTCCGCCAAGGACAAGCCGGTAACCGTCGATGTCGGCAACAGCGCGGTTCCGATCCTGGTCGCGGTCGAAAAGGCCACGGTGCGCGCTTTCGGCGACGGCAAGGCGCCGATGGTCGATGTCGGCACGTCCCTTACCTCGATCGCCGTCGGCGGCACGCAGCTCAACAACATTACGGGCGAGATCCATTCCGATGGCTTCAACATCGAGACCCTCAGCGGCCCGGTCGCCATCAAGCTCGCGGCCGCCGGCCTGAAGACCGATGTGGCGACGCTGGCGCCGCTGGTGACCGGCAAGCTCGCCGCGGATCTTTCCGGCACGATCAGCCGCCAAAACGTGACCATCGACAAAGGCACCTTGCGCAGCGATGCGCTCAATGCCGGGCTGACGGCAAATGTGGCGCTGGCCGACCTGTCGATGACGCTGAAGATGAACGCCGACGCTATCTCGAAGGCGTTGCCGCCGCAGATCAGCTCGCTGCTCGGCGAACGGGTGAAATTCTCGGCCACCGCCACGCGCGATCCGCAAGGCGCGTTCGCCGCCAACTCGCTGGAGATCAGCTCCGGCTCGCTCAGCGCCAGCGGCACCGGCAGCATGCAAGGAACGGACATCCAGGCCAGCGTCAAGGGCAGTTTGGGCGACGTCTCGCCGCTGTCCTCGCTCGCCGGCACGCCGCTCGCTGGCGGGGTCAATTTCGCGCTGACGACTACCGGTCCGCGCTGGGCGCCGGATTTCTCCGTTTCAGCCGACAGCCCCAGCCTGACGGCGGCCGGCCGCACGGTGAAGGACATCAAGCTCTCAGCCAAGGGCAAAGCCGATGTCGCCAATCCGACCGCCGAAATCTCGCTGACCGGCAACGCCGAGGGGCAGGCGCTCGACATCGCAGCCTCGCTGGTGACGGCCGACGGCAAGCGCTCGATCAGGGGTCTCAGCCTGGCGCTCGGCGACAACAAGGTGTCGGGCGATCTCGCGCTCGACGACAAGTTCCTGCCGCTCGGCACGCTGACGCTTGCCGTGCCCGACATCGGACCGCTTGCGGCGCTCGGCAACCAGACCGCGACCGGCGACATCAACGGCACGATCGCCTTTGCCAAGGATGGCGAGGCGCCGACGGTTACCATCAATGCGGCCAGCACGTCGATCGCGCGCGGCGATCTGGCGGCGAAAGCCATCACTGTCAACGCGCTGATCGCCAACTACCTGAAAGGGCCGGCGATCTCGGGCACGATCAAAGCCGACAGCGTGACCTTCGGCAGCACGGTCATCAGCGGCATCGGCATCGACTTAAAGCGCAACGGCGACTGGACGAACTTTACCGGCGGTGCCACGGCGTCCGGCATTCCCGCCACCGCTACCGGCCGCGTGAAGATCGCCGGCGGCACGACAAGCGTGGAGATCACGTCCGGCGAGGCGACGGTGCGCGGCATCAAGGCGGGCATCGCCGAGCCTTCGAGCCTGTCCATCGCCAATGGCGTGACTGCAATCGAGAAGCTCTCGCTCAATCTCGGCGGCGGCTCGGCAATCGTTTCCGGCAGCGCCGGCCAGACCCTCGACCTCACGGCCAACCTCGCCGACCTTCCGGTGGCGCTCGCCAATGATTTCGTGCCCGGCCTCGACGGGGCCGGAACGCTGGAAGGCACGGCACATGTCACGGGTCCGTCGTCCAATCCCGACGTGCAGTTCAACGCCAAGGTCGCGGGCGCCCAGTCCAGCCAGACCCGGCAGGCGGGGCTCGGGCCGCTGGATCTGGACGCTGCCGGCAGCTACACGCTGGCTGGCGGCGTCGCCTTGGACCACGCCACGCTTTCCGGCGAAGGGATTTCCGGCAAGGCCGCCGGCACCCTCAATCCCAATGGCGCCAGCGACTTCTCCCTCGACCTCACATCATCGGGGCCGAGCCTGCCATTGACGATCGGCAGCGCCGAAAGCCCGGTCAAGATCGCGGTCCAGTCCTTGTCGGCTAAGATGGCGGGCGAGAGCACGCAAGCGCGGCTCGATATATCCGCCATCCTGCCTTCCGTTGCCGCCAGCCAGGCGAAGGTGGACGGTCTCACCCTAGTGCTGCATTCGGATGCCTTCGACCTCAAGGGGCGGGCTGGTCAGGTTTCCGGCACCGTGTCGGTGGACAGGATCGGCCTCGACAATCCAATGCTGGCACCCCTGATTGCCGGCAAGGTCTCGGCCAAGGTCAACGGCCGCCTGGCACCCGATGCCGTCGCCATCAACAGCGGCTCCTTCAAGAGCGATGCGCTTAACAGTGAGGTCGCCGGCCGGATATCGCTGGGCGACGGCGCGGTCGACCTCAATATGAAGGCCGATGTCGCTTCTTCCGCCTTGCCGGCGGCGGTGCGCGGCGTGCTTGGCGAGCGCGCTGAGTTGAGCGCCACGCTGAAGCGCGATGCCAAGGGCGATGTCAATGTCGATGGCCTGAGGCTGAATTCGGGAGCGCTCAGCGCCGACGGGCAGGCGAGCCTTGCCGACAGCAAGCTGGCCGCCGATATCAGGGGTGCGCTGAGCGACGTTTCAGGGCTCTCGAAGGACGCCAAGGGCGCCGTCGCCTTTGCCCTGAACGCGCAGGGCCCGGTCACCGCGCCCTACCTGTCGATGACGGTGAGCAGCGACCGGCTTTCGGTGGCGGCGCGCGAGATCACCGCGCTGAGGCTGACGGCCAGCGGCAAGGCCGATGCGACCAATCCGGCGGCCAATGTTCAGCTCACCGGCAACGTCGCCGGGCAGAATTTGCAGGGCAGCGCGGTGCTCGCCACGACCAATGGCAGCCGTGCGATCAACGGGCTTCTGCTGTCGCTCGGTCCGAACAAGATTTCGGGCGATCTCGCGCTCGACGACGCCTTCGTGCCGGTCGGCACCGTTTCGCTCGACCTCCCAGATATCGGGCCGCTGGCCGCGCTGGCCCTGGAAAAAGCCGAGGGCAATGTGCGTGGCACGATCGCCTTTACCAAGGCGAGCAACGGGCCGAATGTCGCGATCAAGGCGAACACCTCGGAGATCAAGCGCGGCGATCTTTCCGCCAGGAATGTCGCCATCGACGCGCAGATCGCGAACTACATGGCAGCACCTGTCATTGCCGGCACGGTGCGGGCCGAGAGCGTGACGTCCGGCGGCACCGCCATCACCGGCATCGATGTCGATCTCAAGCGCGACGGCGACTGGACCGGTTTTTCGGGAGGGGCCACCGTCAAGAACATCCCGGCCAAAGCCGCCGGCCGCGTGAAGGTCGCCAACGGCATGACGACCGTCGAGCTGGCGTCCGGCCAGGCGACCGTGCAGGGCATCAAGGCCGCGATCGCACAGGCCTCGACGATCACGATCGCCAACGGCGTGACGACGCTCGACCGGCTGGTGCTGAATCTCGGCGGCGGCACGGCGACGGTGACGGGCAAGGCCGCGCAGGCGCTCGACATCAACGCCAATCTGGCCAGGGTGCCGATCTCGCTCGCCAACAGCTTCTCGCCGGGTCTCGATGCGGCCGGTTCGATCTCGGGCACGGTCAAGGTCACCGGCCAGCCTTCGACCCCCTCGGTCGCCTTCAAGATCGATGCCGCCGGCGTGCAGACCTCGCAGACGCGCGGCGCCGGCCTCGGCGGCATGAATGTGTCGTCGTCCGGTACTTTCGCCGGCAACAAGCTCGCCTTCGACGCAAACATCAGCGACGGTGCCGGACTTGGCCTCAAGGGCGGCGGCACGGTTGCGACGGCAGGCACACCAACCTTGGCGCTCGACTTCAACGGCAAGGTGCCGTTTTCCTTCCTTGCCGCCAAGCTCGCGGCGCAAGGTCTGGCGCTCAACGGTACCGCCAATGTCGATGTGCAGGTGCGTGGTCCTGCATCCGCGCCGGTGATCAGCGGCAAAGTCACCACATCCGGCTCGCGCCTTATCGATGCCCGCTCCGGCCTGGCGGTCAACGATATTGCCGCCGACGTCTCGATCGGCAGCGGCGTCGCCAGGATCAACCGTTTGACCGGAAAGCTGTCGACGCGCGGTAACCTGTCGGCCAGCGGCACGGTCGGCATCACGCCGGCGCAAGGCTTCCCAGCCGACCTGTCGATCAAGCTCACCGATGGCCGCTACACCGACGGCCGGGTGGTGACCGCCAATCTCGGCGGCGACCTGACGGTCAAGGGGCCGCTCGTTTCGGCGCCGGTGATCGCCGGCACGATCAATCTGGCGAGGACGGTCATCACCGTCCCAGAAAAGCTGCCGGGGTCGCTTTCGGCGCTGGATGTGAAACACAAGAACGCGCCCGCGTCCGTGCGGGCGCAGGACAAGGCGCTGCGCCCGGCGACGTCGAGCGGCAGCGGCAAGAGCGGCAGCGGCCTGACGCTCGACGTGACGGTAAACGCGCCGAACCAGATCTTCATCCAGGGCAGGGGCGTCGACGCCGAGCTCGGCGGCTCGCTGAAGTTGACGGGCCCGGCCTCGTCGCCGCAGGCGGTCGGCACCTTCACGCTGCAGCGCGGACGGCTGATCATCCTTTCCAAGCGGCTGACCTTCACCGACGGCACGATCGGGTTCCAGGGTTCGCTGGTTCCCTATCTCAACATGACGGCGACTACGACGACGAGCAGCGCCACGGTCACGATCGTTGTGTCGGGCGAAGCGACCGATCCGAAGTTCAACTTCTCCTCCGTGCCGGCGCTGCCTCAGGACGAGGTGCTGGCGCAGCTCATCTTCGGTCAATCCATGTCGAAACTGTCGCCCTTGCAGATCGCGCAACTTGCGAGCGCCGCCGCGCAACTGGCAGGCGTCGGCGGTTCGACCTCGCTGCTCGAGAACCTGCAAAGCGCCATCGGCGTTGACGATCTCGACGTGACGATGGACGAGAAGGGCGGCACGGCGGTTTCGGCCGGCAAGTACCTCAACGACCGCACCTATGTGACCATACAGAAGGGCGACAAGCCGGGTTCCGGCAAGGCGACGATCGACCTCAATGTCGGTCGCGGCGTGAAGCTGCGCGGCGAGGCCAACGACGCCGGTGAAGCCAAAGGCGGCGTCTTCTACGAACGCGAATACTGAGCTGTTCCGGCGCTTATCGGTATGCCCGGCAGGCTATCCGCCGCGGAGGCGAGGCCCCTTATCCGTATAAAATGTATTGATTTAATCGCCCGCGAAGATTTTTTGGGAAATCCCCGTCGCGATAACAAATTTGCGTCAAGACTGTCGCTATCGCGCGAACCGAGTTGCAGCCAAAGATGCACATTCCCGGGCATGTTCCCATTCTACACCGTCTTTTGACAACGCGGTCTGGATGCGGAATGTTAAAAGGCGGAAAGCCAACAATGGGAGTAAGTCATGGCAATCTACAAAAGCAATGGTGATCGGGTTCCGGATCACATTCTGAAAATGGCCGAAGAAGCCAAATCGGGCGGGGTCGATCGTCGCGAATTCCTGGCTTTGGCCAGCGTTTTTGGCGCATCGACAGCAATGGCCTATGGCATGCTCGGCCTCGCCGCTCCGACCTCGGCCCGGGCCGAGGACGTGCAGGGCAAGAAGGGCGGAGTGATCAAGGTCGCGATGTCGGTCAAGGACCCGAAGGATCCGCGCACCGCCGACTGGTCCGAAATCTCCAACGCCGAGCGCCAGGCGCTCGAGCCGCTGGTGAAATACACCAAGGAATACACCTTCGCGCCCTACCTCCTGGCGAGCTGGGACATCAATGACGACGCCACCGAATACACGCTGCATGTGCGGCCGGGCGTCGAATGGAACAACGGCGACAAGTTCACCGCCGATGACGTGATCTACAATTTCGGCCGCTGGGCGGACAAGAGCGCGGAAGGCAACTCGATGCCTGGCCGCCTCGGCAGCCTGGTTGACGAGAAGACCAAGAAGCTGCGCGAAGGCTCGGTCGTCAAGGTCGACGACATGACCGTCAAGCTGAAGCTGACCAAGCCCGATATCGCCATCATCCCGAACCTGACCGACTATCCGGCGCTCGTCGTGCACAAGACCTTCGACGAGAAGGGCGCCAACTTCAAGAACTGCCCGATCGGCACCGGTCCGTTCGAGCTGGTCTCCTATGACGTCGGCCAGAAGGTGGTCTACAAGCGCCGCACGACCGGCAAGTGGTGGCAGGGCGAGGCCTTCCTCGACGGGGTCGAGTTCATCGACTACGGCACTGATCCGGCCGCGACCGTCTCGGCCTTCGAATCGGGCGAAGTCCAGACCAATCACGAAACGACCGCCGACTATATCAAGATCATCGCCGATGTCGGCGCCCCGGTGTCGGAGGTCGTGACGGCGGCCACCGTGGTGTCGCGCTTCAACGTCACGCACAAGCCCTATGACAACCAGAAGGTTCGTCAGGCGATGTTGCTTGCCGTCGACAACGCAACCGTCCTGCAGCTCGGCTACGGCAATGCCGGCACGCCGGCCGAAAACCACCATGTCGCGCCGATCCATCCGGAATATGTCAAGCTGCCGGAGATCAAGCGCGACATCCCCAAGGCCAAGCAGATGCTGACGGAAGCCGGCGCGATCGATTTCGAGCACGAGCTGATCAGCAACGACGAGGACTACCACAAGAACACCACGGACGCGATCGCCGCCCAGCTGCGCGAAGCCGGCATCAAGGTGAAGCGCACCGTGCTGCCGAGCTCGACCTTCTGGAACGACTGGACGAAGTATCCGTTCTCGGAAACCAACTGGAACATGCGCCCGCTGGGCATCCAGGTGATCGCCATCGCTTACCGCACCGGCGAAGCGTGGAACGAGACGGCCTACGCCAATCCGGACTTCGACAAGAAAGTGAACGAGGCGCTCGGCATCGCCGATGCGGAGAAGCGCAAGGTTGTGATGAAAGATATCGAGCAGATGCTGCAGGATTCCGGCATCATCATCCAGCCTTACTGGCGCAAGCTCTACATCAACATCAAGCCCGAGGTGAAGAACCACTCGATGCACCCCACCTACGAGCACGACTTCGGCAAGGTCTGGCTCGACCAGGCGTGATCCATGGCGCGATGAATACGAGGGGCAGCCGCCCCTCGTATTTGCAGCTTCGTTGCCGTTGCATGACCTGCAGCGGCGGCGGGGCGCCATCCGCATTACGAAACAGGGTTGAACACATCTGACCCCAACCCGGCCGGCAGGGGGGCACACATGTTCTCATTCATCGCCAGACGCATCGGCACGATACTGCTCACGATGCTGTGCCTGACGCTGGTCGTCTTCTTCCTCGTCAATCTCGAGCCCAATCTGAAGAAGCTGGCGATCAGCCAGACCGAGATGCACACGCCCGCCGACCAGCTTGAAAGCTGGCTGGTCAACCACGGTTACCGGCAGAACTTCTTCCTGCGCTACGGCCAGTGGCTTGGCGTCCTGCCGAAGCATCCGATCACCGACCCGGCGACCGGCAAGACCACGCAGCGCTTCTCCTTCTGCAACGACCCGACCGAGCCGCAATTCTCAGGCGTGCTGCAGGGCGATTTCGGCTGCTCGACCAAGTTCAAGACGACCGTCGCGGCGAAGCTCTTCCCGGCGCTCGGCGCCACTGGATTGCTGATGTTCTGGGTGCTGGCGGTGATGGTGCCGATCTCATTGCTCATCGGCATTCTGGCCGGCATGCGCGAAGGCTCGCGAACCGACCGCGTGCTGTCGGTCGCCTCGATCGCCTCGACGGCGACGCCCGAATATGTGTCGGGCGTCATCTTCACCGTCATCTTCGCATCCTGGCTCGGCTGGCTGAACGGCTCGGCGGCGTCAGCCAGCCAAGGCATCACCTTTTACAATTTCACGCTGCCGGTGATCACGCTGGCGATCTACGGCATCGGCTATATCGCGCGCATGACACGCGCCTCGATGGTCGAGGTGATGACGCAGCAATATATCCGCACAGCCCGGCTGAAGGGCTTGTCCTTCAGCAGCGTGGTCATCAAGCACGCATTGCGCAACGCGCTGATCGCGCCCTTCACCGTCATCATGTTGCAGTTCCCGTGGCTGCTCACCGGTGTCGTCATCGTAGAGGTGATGTTCCGCTACCAGGGTTTTGGCTATACGCTGGTCGAAGCCGCCGGCAACAACGACATCGATCTCTTGCTCGGCTGCTCGCTGGTCTCGGTGTTCATCGTGCTGATCACGCAGCTCATTTCCGATGTCGGCTACGCGTTTCTCAATCCGCGTATCAGGGTTCAGTAGGGGCAGGGCCGATGCAAACGGAATATATCAGCGCCTTCGATGTCGTTCTCGGCGTGCTCTGGCGGTTCTGGCCGGTGTGGGTCGCGCTCATCCTGGTGATGGGCGCGAGCTTTTCCTACAGGCGGAAGCTCGGGCTCTACGGCCAGCTCTTCGACAGCGGCGTCGGCATTGCCGGCGTCTTCATCTGCCTGTTCTGGCTGTTCACGGCGATCTTCGCCTCCACCATCTCGCCCTTCGACCCGCTGGCCCAGGTCTCGGTGATGAAGGACACGCTGCCCGGCGCGATCGAGCCGGCGTCGAAGCTGGTCTACTATTTCGGCGGCGACAAGCTTGCGCGCGACGTGTTCTCGCGCATGGTCTATGGCAGCCAGATTGTTTTGATCATCGCGCCGGCCGCCACCGGCTTCGCGCTGATGGTGGGCATCACGCTCGGCCTGCCTGCCGGTTACTATGGCGGCAAGATCGACACGCTCTTGTCCTTCCTCGCCAACTTGGTGCTGGCCTTCCCGGTGATCCTGTTGTTCTACCTCCTGGTGACGCCGGGCATCATGGACACGCCGATCCCCTATGCGATGGCGGGACTGTTCTTCCTGTTCCCGATCATCTTCTTCTGCGTCCTGTTCTGGACCCGCTACAAGAACCGGCCGGACCGGCTCTATATCCTGCTCGGCATCACGTTGGTCGTCGGCGGCTGGATCTATGCGGGCCTGGTCTTCGACAAGGATCCGCTCAAGATCGTCCACATCGATCCCAACCAGCTCAACATCTTCGTGGCGGTGGTGTTCGCCTCCAGCCCCGGCGTGTTCCGCATCGTGCGCGGACTGACCATGGACATCAAGACGCGCGACTATGTGGCGGCGGCGCAGACGCGCGGTGAATCGCCCTGGTACATCATGCTGTGGGAGATATTGCCCAATGCGCGGGGTCCGCTGATCGTCGATGCCTGCCTGCGTATCGGCTACACGACGATCCTGCTCGGGACGCTCGGCTATTTCGGCCTGGGCCTGGCGCCGGAGAGCCCCGACTGGGGCACCGCGATCAAGGATGCCAGCCGGTTGTTGCGTTCCTTCATCCACCCGGCGCTGCCGCCGACGATCGCCCTGATGTCGTTCGTGCTGGGGCTTAACCTTTTGGCGGATTCGCTGCGCGAACAGTCGATGAAGGATTGATGGTCAGGGTTCAGGCCCTACCTGCTGGAACAATTTAGGATTGGAGCGACCCATGAACGAGGCAGTTCGAAATCCGGCTCAGCCCATCATCGAGATCGAGAACCTCTCGATCTCCTTCTTCACCCGCAAGGGTGAGATCCCGGCTGTGATGGATTTTTCCTGCACGGTCATGCCCGGCGAGGCGATGGGCATCGTCGGCGAATCCGGCTGCGGCAAGTCGACCGTGTCGCTCGGCATCATGCGCGACCTCTCCAATATCGGGAAGATCGTCGGCGGCCGGATCAAGTTCCAGGGCAGGGACATGGGCGAGATGTCGGACGAAGAGCTTCGCACCATTCGCGGCAACAAGATCGCCATGATCTACCAGGAGCCGATGGCGAGCCTTAACCCGGCGATGAAGATCGGCCAGCAACTGATGGAAGTGCCGCTGATCCACGACAAGGTGTCGAAGGAAGAGGCTTACAGCCGCGCCCTTGATATGGTGCGGGCGGTGAAGTTGCCCGATCCGGAGCGCATGATGCGCTCCTATCCGCACCAGCTTTCCGGCGGCCAGCAGCAGCGCATCGTCATCGCCATGGCGCTGCTGTCGAAGCCGGCGCTGCTTCTGCTCGACGAGCCGACCACCGCGCTCGACGTCACGGTCGAGGCTGGCATCGTCGAACTGGTCAAGGGGCTCGGCGAGAAGTTCGGCACCTCGATGATCTTCGTGTCGCACAATCTCGGCCTCATCCTGGAAACCTGCGACAAGATCACGGTGATGTATTCCGGCGAGGCGGTCGAGACCGGCAAGATCGAGGACGTGTTCGACCGGATGCGCCATCCCTACACGCAGGGGCTGTTCCGCTCGATCCCGCTGCCCGGCGCCGACAAGAATTCGCGGCCGCTGATCTCCATTCCCGGACAGTTGCCGCTGCCGCATGAGCGGCCGAAGGGCTGCAATTTCGGGCCGCGCTGCCACCATTTCGTCGAGGGCGTCTGCAACGCGGCGGAGATCCCGATGATCCCGGTCGAGGGCCATGAGGGGCATTTCTCGCGCTGCGTGCGCTTCAACGAGATCGACTGGGAGGCGCTGCCGCCCGGCGCCAAGAAGGTCAGCGAAAAGGTCGAGCCCGGCGCGCCGGTGCTGAAGATCCAGGACCTCAAGAAATACTACAAGGTCGGCGGCAGCGAGGTGTTCGGCTCCAGCGAAGGCCGCGTCGTCAAGGCCAACGAGACGATCTCGTTCACCGCGCGCGAATCCGAGACCGTGGCGATCGTCGGCGAGTCCGGCTGCGGAAAGTCGACACTGGCCAAGGTGCTTCTGGGTCTCGAGACCGCCAGCTCCGGCACGGTGACTTTGGCTAACAAGGAAATCCAGTCGACGGGCATCGAGAACCGCGGCGTCGACACCGTGTCGTCGATCCAGATGGTGTTCCAGAATCCGTTCGACACGCTGAACCCCAGCCACAGCGTCGGCTCGCAGATCATCCGTACGCTGGAGAAGTTCAAAGTCGGCAAGACGGTCGCCGAGCGACGCCAGCGCATGCTGGAGCTGCTCGACCTTGTGAAGCTGCCCAGGGCCTTCGAGACCCGCAAGCCGCGCCAGCTTTCGGGCGGACAGAAGCAGCGCATCGGCGTCGCGCGCGCCTTTGCCGGCGACGCCAAGGTGGTGGTGGCCGACGAGCCGGTCTCGGCGCTCGACGTCTCGGTGCAGGCGGCGGTGACCGAGCTGTTGATGGACATCCAGCGCAAGAACAAGACGACGATGCTGTTCATCAGCCACGACCTGTCGGTGGTACGCTACATCGCCGACCGCGTCGTCGTGATGTATCTCGGCTATATCGTCGAGCAGGGCACGACCGACCAGATCTTCTCGCCGCCTTACCACCCTTATACCGAGGCGCTACTGTCCGCGATCCCGATCGCCGACACCAGCGTCGTCAAGAAGCACATCGTGCTCGAAGGCGACATTCCCTCGGCGATGAACCCGCCGACCGGCTGCCCGTTCCAGACGCGATGCGGCTACAAGAAGCTGGTGCCCGACAATCTGTGCGAGACGAAGGTGCCGCCGGTGAAGAATCTCGGCGGCGGCCATACGAGCCTGTGCTGGCTTTCGGACGACGTGCTGGCCAAGATGGAGCCGGTCATCAAGTTCGACAAGGAGCACGCTGCGCATGAAGGCGTGCCGGATGATGCGCCGCAGGGCGAGGGGCCGGGCTTTGCCGGCACGCCGCCGCAGCGTCCGGATGGCAAAAACGCCAGTGCGGAAGCCGATGCTATCGAAGAGGGCGTCGAGGAGAACGAGGCGGTGCTCAAAGCCCGTCGCCATGAAGTGCGCGACGAGGATTCGGAAACCGGTGTCCCAAGGCCGAAGGACACGACAAGGCGACACTAATCCGGGTCGGGTGTCAGCTGCCGCATTGCCGTAGCTGCGCTGCGTAGTCGCGCGCCATCTGGTCTGTGGCGCGCGCGTAGCTTTGAACGCCGGCGTCGCCGCGATTGCCGCGGCCATAGGCGGTCCAGCCGAGATAGTATGCCAGATAGAGGTTGTAGGTGTCGTTGCGGGCGACACCGAACGTGGCGGCGGTCTTGGAGTGGTACCAGCCGACGAAATCGACGGCGTCGGCGAAGCGTGTCCGGCGCGCGGCCCAGTTGCCGGTCTCGCTTTGATATTGCGACCAGGTGCCGTCGAGCGCCTGCGAGTAGCCGGTGGCGCTCGAGACATGCGTCCACGGGATGAAGCCGAGCAGCTTGGTGCGCGGCGGGCGGGCATTGCTCTTGAAGCCGGATTCCTTGCGCACCGTCGCCATCAGCACGGGAACGGGGATGCCGTATTTCTGCTCGGTCCGCTCGGCGGCGGACTGCCAGTTGTCGAACCAGCCGTCATTCTGGTCGAAGACGGCGCAGACATTGTTGATGTGGCTGGGCGCCGTCGCGCAGGCCGAAAGCGCCAGCAGCACGGAAACAGCAACAATTTTACTAAAACTCGACCTACGCATTGGAAGACGAATAGGCCGAAATCATAAAAGGAGTCTTGCTGGCTTCCTTAACGCGGATGTGGCCGGCATGAAAAATCGAGTATCGATATTACGACCGTCTGTGTCGTAATTCTTTTTCTCGATTTTGAGAAATGCCGCCTTGGCTAAAATCACGCCCGCAAATGGCGAATTCTTGACAGCTCGCCTGTGATGCCGGCGCTCTGATGCATGCATGAGCGAACCAAGACGCAAGCGCGGCGCCGAGCGCACCAGCAACCGGGGACCGGCCGCCATCCCACAACTGCCGCGACGACGGGTGGAGAATCCCTATCCGCCGATGGCGCTGCTGTCGGCCGATCAGATCGAGGCCATCCACCAGGCATCGATGCATATATTGGAAAACTTCGGCATCGAGGTGATGAGCCCGCGGGCGCTGTCGCTGTTGGAGCGTGCCGGCGCCAAGGTTGACCGCGGCTCGATGAATGTGCGCGTTGATCGCGGCATGGTCGAGGAGGCGCTGAAGTCGACACGCCCGGCATATACGCTGACGCCCCGAAATCCGGACAACGCCGTCCATCTCGGCGGCAGCACCATCAATTTCACCCTCGTCGCCGGCCCTCCCAATGTGCACGACATGGAACGCGGCCGCCGCGCCGGCAACCTCGCCGACTATTCCGACCTTGTGCGGCTGGCGCAGCATTTCAACTGCATCCACATGCTGGGCAACCAGGTCTGCGCGCCGGTCGAACTGCCGGCGAACACAAGGCATATGGACACTTATTTCGCCAATCTGACGCTGACCGACAAATGTTTCCACGTGTCGGCCATCGGCCGGGGCAGGGCGCTGGACGGCATCGAAATGATGGCGATCGCGCGCGGTCTGACGCTGGATGAGATGGCGCAGGACCCGGGAATCACCACCATCATTTCGGTCAACTCGCCGCGCCGCTTCGACGAGATGATGGCGGAGGGGCTGATGACCATGGCCGAATACGGCCAGTCGGTGGCGGTGACGCCGTTCACGCTTATGGGCGCGATGAGTCCGGTGACATTGGCCGGCGCGCTGGCGCAGCAGAACGCCGAGGCGCTGTTCGGCATCGTTCTGACCCAGCTGGTGCGTCCCGGCGCGCCTGTGATGTATGGCGCCTTCACCTCCAATGTCGACATGAAGTCGGGTGCGCCGGCCTTCGGCACGCCGGAGAACACCAAGGCCAACGTTGCTTCCGGGCAATTGGCGCGGCGCTACAATTTGCCCTACCGCACGACGCCTGGCTCGGCCTCCAACGCCGCCGACGCGCAAGGCGCCTATGAGACGATGATGGCGCTGTGGGGCGCGGTGCTCGGCCACGGCAATCTCGTCTATCATGCCGCCGGCTGGCAGGAAGGCGGGCTGACGGCCTCGTTCGAAAAGCTCGTCATCGATGTCGAGATGATCCAGCACATGATGGAATTCCTGCGGCCGATCGTGGTCGACGAGCCGGAGCTTGCGGTGGAGGCGCTGGGCGCGGTGCCGACCGGCGGCCACTTCTTCGGCGAGCCCCACACGCTGGAGCGCTACGCCACCGTCTTCTACCAGCCGATGCTTTCCAACTGGCAGAATTACGAGGCCTGGCAGGAGGCGGGCGCGCTGGACACGACGGCGCGCGCGACCAGGCTTTGGAAGAAGGCGCTGGAGGAATATGCCCAGCCGCCCATGGATCCTGCCCTGCGCGAAGCGCTCGAAGCCTATATGGCGCGCCGCAAGGAAGCGATCGGGCAAGGCGAGCCGTGAGGGAACAGCTTCCCATCCTGATTCATTTCGATCTCTCAACTCACTGAACCAACGAGAAAAAAGTCCATGAAGTCGCATGCAAAGGTCGTGGTCATCGGCGGCGGTGTCGTCGGATGCTCGGTGCTGTTCCATCTTGCCCGCCATGGCTGGACCGACGTCGTGCTTCTCGAGCGCGACGAGCTGACGTCCGGTTCGACCTGGCACGCGGCCGGCGGCATGCACACCATCAATGGCGATCCCAACGTCGCCAAGCTGCAGAAATACACGATCTCGCTCTACAAGGAGATCGAGGAGCTTTCTGGGCAAGCGACCGGCGTGCACCTGACCGGCGGCGTGCTGCTGGCCGCGACCGAGGCGCGGCTCGACTGGCTGCGCGGCGTGGTATCGAAGGGCCGCTATCTCGGCATCGACCTCGAGGTGATCTCGGCCAAGGAAGCGGCGGAATTGATGCCGCTCATCGATCCCAGCCAGTTCGTCGGCGCGGTGCGCAACAAGGAGGACGGCCATCTCGACCCGTCCGGCGTCACGCATGCCTATGCCAAGGCCGCACGCAAGCTGGGCGCCGAGGTCGAGCGCTTCACCAAGGTCGAGGATATCGTGCGGCGTCCCGACGGATTGTGGCGCGTTATCACCAACAAGGGCGATATCATCGCCGAGCATGTCGTCAATGCCGGCGGGCTGTGGGCGCGCGAGGTCGGCCGCATGGTTGGGCTCGAACTGCCGGTGCTCGCGATGGAGCATATGTACCTGATCACCGAGGACATGCCGGAAGTCGCCGACTGGAACAAGAAGACCGGCACCGAGATCATCCACGCGGTCGACTTCGACGGCGAGCTCTATCTGCGCCAGGAGCGCGGCGGCATGCTGATGGGCACCTATGAGAAGGCCAACAAGGTGTGGTCGGAGTTCACCACACCTTGGAATTTCGGGCATGAGCTGCTGGAGCCGGACATCGACCGCATCGCGTCGTCGCTGGAGGTCGGCTTCCGCCATTTCCCGGCGTTCCAGAAGACCGGCATCAAGCACATCATCAACGGCCCCTTCACCTTCGCGCCGGACGGCAATCCGCTGGTCGGTCCGGTGCGCGGCCTGCCGGGCTTCTGGGTCGCCTGCGGCGTCATGGCCGGCTTCAGCCAGGGCGGCGGCGTCGGCCTTGCGCTCTCCAACTGGATGATCGAAGGCGATCCGGGCGCCGACATCTGGGCGATGGACGTGGCGCGCTATGGCGACTGGGCGACAATGGCCTACACCAACGCCAAGGTGCGCGAGAATTATTCGCGGCGCTTCTCGATCCGTTTCCCGAACGAGGAACTACCGGCTGGACGTCCGCTCAAGACGACGCCTCTCTACGACACGCTTGCCGCCAAAGGCGCGCAATGGGGCGTGTCCTATGGGCTCGAAGTGCCGCTCTGGTATGCGCCGGAAGACGTCACCGACGAGTTTTCCTGGCGGCGTTCCACCGACTTCAACCATGTCGCCAAGGAAGTCGCGGTGGTGCGCAACGGCGTCGGTCTGTCGGAGATCTCGAACTTCGCCAAATACAAGGTGACGGGCGAGGGCGCTTCCGCGTGGCTCGACCGCATCTTCGCCTGCAAGCTGCCCAAGCGCGGCCGCATGACGCTTGCGCCGATGCTGAAGGCCGACGGCAAGCTGATCGGTGATTTCACTTTAGCCAATATCGACGACGCAGAGTGGTTCATCGCCG
Source organism: Mesorhizobium sp. B4-1-3 (assembly GCF_006439355.1). GTDB lineage: Bacteria > Pseudomonadota > Alphaproteobacteria > Rhizobiales > Rhizobiaceae > Mesorhizobium. The sequence continues at coordinate 116,765 of NZ_VFTG01000006.1, read as the reverse complement.
GATCCGGCATCGCCGAGCAGTATCATATGCGCTGGTTCGAGGCGCATCTGCCCAAGGACGGCTCGGTGAGGGTCGAGGCGCTGGGGCAAAAGCTCACCGGCCTTGCGATTGCCGGGCCGAAGGCGAGGGAAGTGCTCGCCAAGGTCACCCGCGCCGATGTCTCCAACGCGGCGTTCCCCTTCATGGCGTTTGCGCGAATGGATATCGGCATGGCGCCGTGCCTTGTCGGCCGCGTCAGCTATACCGGCGATCTCGGCTATGAGATCTGGGTGGCGCCGGAATACCAGCGCGCCGCCTACCACGCGCTGGTGAAAGCTGGCGAGGAATTCGGCATCGGCCTGTTTGGCTCGCGCGCGCTCAACGCGCTGAGGCTGGAAAAGAACTACGGCTCATGGGCGCGCGAATATCGGCCGATCTACGGGCCGGTCGAGGCCGGGCTCGACCGCTTCGTCGCCTATGGCAAGGAGGCCGATTTCATCGGCAAGCAGGCAGCGCTTGCCGAACGCAAGCAAGGCGGCAAGCTCAGGCTGCGCGCCTTCATCGTCGACGCTGTCGATGCCGATGTCATCGGTGACGAGGCGATCTGGCATGAGGGCGTCGTGCGCGGCTGGGTCACCTCGGGCGGCTACGCCCATCATTCGAAGAAGTCGGTTGCCATGGGCTATCTGCCGAAGGAAATCGCCGACAGGCCGGACGGCTTCGAGATCGAGATCCTCGGCAAGCGCCATGCGGCGCGCATCCAGGCCGCACCGCTGTTCGATGCCAATTTCGAGCGGATGCGCGGCTAGAGCAATTCCAGAAGGTGCGAAGCGGTTTTCCGCGCGGAATCGCGTCAAAACAAAAAGCCTCCAGACGCGCAGCCTTCGATGCTTCAGGCGCTGCGGCGGTTGTCCAGTGCGAAGGCGCCAGGACCAGCGAAAAACAGATAGAGGAAGATGAAGCAGAAGGAGATCGCCAAGTCGCCGCCATTGTTGACAGGGAAGAAGCCGCGCGGGAAGTGCGCCATGAAATAGGCGATGGCCATTTCGCCGGCCAGAAGGAAGGCGACCGGGCGGGTGAAGAGGCCGAGCGCCAAAAGGATGCCGCCGGCGAATTCGAGGATGCCGGCGGTCGTCGTCAGCGCAGTGAGGGCGTGCGGCTCAGCGCTGGCCGGGAAGTTGAACAGCTTCTGCGAGCCATGTTCGATGAACTGCAAGGCGGTCATGATGCGCAACACGCCCAGCGCTTGCGGACGGTACTGAGCAAGGCCTTCGAAAAGCTTCATCTAGAACTCCATCTACCCTCCCCGTCCGGCCATAGATTATCGCCTGGCAATGGACCACTCACTTCCCATGGCTCACCATCAACAATCGGTGAGTGGAAATGTTCATTCTCCCAGATTCTTATTCTCTCCATGGTTGCATATTTATCCTTAAAGTTGTATTGATGGATGAGGTATCAAACCGTACGGATCCGCTTTGCCATGAAAAAAGTCGTCATCATCAGCCTGTTGGCAATTCTTGCAGGCACCAGCTTCGCCGCAGCCGCAGACGCGGGTTGCGATGCCTTCAAATGGCCGGTCGCGCGCGAGCAAGCCCTGTTTCCGACAGCGCCGGCGGTTCAGTCCGGCGCCACCCTCGCGGTCGGGCAAGCGGTGGATTTCTCGCTTGAGGCCGTCGACACGGTCAGCTTTGAAGTGCCGCCGGACCGTGCGCCGAAAGCCGGCACGTTCGGTGCGACGGCAAATGTGACCGTGCCGCCCGGGGGTGAGCTTCAGTTCAGCCTGTCCGATGAGGCCTGGATCGATGTCGTGCAGGACGGGAAGACCGTGAAATCGGCGGCTTTCAGCGGCGTCAAGAACTGCCCGGGCATCCGCAAGAGCGTGCGCTTCAAGTTGGCTGGCGGCGCGGCCATCATCCAGCTCAGCGGCGCGAAAAAGGCCGACCTGAAGCTCGCGGTGCTGACGCCGGAGTGACCCGGCGCCAGCCCATCGAACAGTGCTGCTATCGTGCCGGCGCCAGCAGCGCGAAATGCGCGCCTTGCGGGTCCTGGCACTGGATGATCCACTGGCCGCTCGGCACGTCCATCGGACCCATGATGACCTTGCCGCCATTGTCGGCGACACGCTTCGCCGCGGCATCGATGGCGTCGACGTTGAAATAGAATTGCCAGACGGGAACCGGGATCTGAGGCGGCTTGTTCATGATCCCGCCGCCGGATTCGGGGCCGGCTCCGAAGGTTTTGTAAATACCCATCTCGCCCATGTCGAACTCGCCGGCGCTCTCCCAGCCGAACTGGCTGGAATAGAACTCGAAAGCCGCCTTCCAGTCGGTCGTGTAGAGCTCATGCCAGCCGACATGGCCAAGCGTGGTCGCCGGCACCGGCGGCTGTTCAGGCTGATTGGGCTGCAAGAACATGAAGGCCGCCCCTTGCGGGTCGGCGACGACGGCGAAGCGGCCGACGCCTGGAATGTCGTCGGGCGCCCGATGGACCGCGCCGCCGGCGTCCTTGAGCGCTTGCGTCGAGGCGTCGACATCCTTGGTATAGATGTAACCCAGCCAGGTCGGCGGCATGCCCCTCTTGGCGGGTTCTCCCGGCATCGTCATCAGCCCGCCGACGCCGCGCATGGCTGAGTTCACGACGATATAGCGGGGCATGCCAGGCGCCTTGTCGAAAGGCTCGGCTTTCCATCCGACAACGGCGGTGTAGAAAGCCTCGGCGGCGTCGAGGTCGGTGGTCATCAGCTCGTACCAAAAGAAAGGTTGCGGGGATTTCGGCATGGTCGGTCTCCTCACCGGTTCAGGCGCGATCGTTGTTCGATCCATCCTAAGTATGTTGAGCTTCAGGTAATGCGGCCTGCAAACGCCAGTTTCGTGCGCTTCCGGTGCTCACGTACTTAAGTACTCCGCTCCGGTTCTCGAAAGCCGCCGTTTTCGGCGCGGCCTGACCTGAACCTCAACACACCTTAGGACGATCCTGGCGACAGAAATCCGACATGGGCCGAAAATATCGGTCGGCAAGGCGCTCCGCCCCCGATCTTGCATAGCCCGCGCCTTCGACTTTGCTGCCGTCAAAGGGGGGCGCGTTTTCCATGCGCCAGATGTCGCTCACGCCCGAGCTTGTCGCTCTTTGCCATCGCGACCAGATCGATCCCGGCCCGAGCGGGGAGTGGACGCAACTCAGCGACGACGATTTCAGCGCAATCGCCACGCGTCTTGCCGGCGAAGCCGACGCGGGACGCTTTGGGTGTTCGCTCGCTGATCTGGAAACGGCCTTCGAGTCGGTCGAGCAGCGGCGCGCCTCGGCGCATGGCTGGCATCGCTCCTTCTGCCTGGATCTCGTGCGCTGGAGAGGCAGCGCCGCGCAGCCCGGACTGATGATGGCGCTCGAACGCGGCGGACGCTGCGACGGTGTCATCTACCGCCTGCCGGACGGCGACGAGGCCGCCCAGATCGAAGGCTGTTGCGACGCGGGATCGACGATCACGAAGCCGTTGCCTCGGTCAGGTGGGTTCCGGTGCGCACGGCGCAAGGCCGGCTGCAAGCGCTGGGCTTCTGGGTTGGCGTGACCGGCAGGGGGACGTCGCTCAGGCAGCCGCTGGAGAAGGTGGCTTGGGTGCTGGCACGCGCCTGCGGCCATGTCGGCTCCGGCGCCGAATATCTCTACAACACCGTCAGCCATCTCGAGACCTTCGGCATCCATGACCGCAATCTGTGGCGGTTGCAGGAACTGGTGGCGGAAGAGATCCGGTCGATCCGCAGCCACAGGGTCACAAGCCACGACACCGTGAAGGTTGCCGAGATGACCATAACATGACTCCATTTGTCATATTTTTGGCCAGCCATTTCAGTGACTTGGCCGAAAATTGACCAATTGATAAAAAAATAAAACGTGCTAGCCTTCCCCAAAACGACAACAAGGGGAACTGGAATGGCGACTGGTCATTTCATCGAGGGCATTGCCGGCGGCCGGCTGTCTTCCGAGCAATATGCCGACAATTTCTCCGACCTGCATCCGCCGCTCGATCACCACGAGGCGCTGGTCGAGGCCGACCGCTGCTATTTCTGCTATGACGCGCCGTGCATGAATGCGTGTCCGACCTCGATCGACATCCCGCTGTTCATCCGTCAGATCGCGACGGGCAATCCGCTGGGCTCCGCCAAGACCATCTTCGACCAGAACATCCTTGGCGGCATGTGCGCCCGCGTCTGCCCGACCGAGACGCTGTGCGAAGAGGTCTGCGTGCGCGAGGTGGCCGAAGGCAAGCCGGTGCAGATCGGCCGGCTGCAGCGCTACGCCACCGATGTGGCGATGGGCGAAGGCAAGCAGTTCTACAAGCGCGCCGAGCCGACGGGCAAGAGCATCGCCGTGGTCGGCGCCGGGCCGGCCGGGCTGGCGGCGGCGCATCGCCTTGCCCGTCACGGCCATGACGTGACCATCCTCGAGGCGCGTCCCAAGGCCGGCGGCCTCAACGAATACGGCATCGCCGCCTATAAGAGCGTCGACGATTTCGCGCAGGCCGAGGTCGACTATGTGACTTCGATCGGCGGCATCGACATCCAGAACGGCAAGGCGCTCGGCCGCGACTTCCAGCTGGCTGACCTGATGCGCAACTATGATGCGGTGTTCCTCGGGCTCGGGCTTGGCGGCGTCAATGCGCTGCGCGCCGAGGGTGAGGATGCCGACGGCGTTACCAATGCGGTGGAATTCATCTCGGAACTGCGCCAGGCAAGCGATCTCTCCAGCCTGCCAGTCGGCCGGCGCGTCGTCGTCATTGGCGGCGGCATGACAGCGATCGACGCGGCGGTTCAATCGAAGCTGCTCGGCGCGGAAGAGGTGACGATCTGCTACCGGCGGGGCCAGGAGCACATGAACGCTTCGGAGTTCGAGCAGGATCTGGCCGCCGCCAATGGTGTCACCATCCGCCACTGGCTGCAGCCGAAGCGCGTCATTGCCGAGAACGGCAAGGTGTCGGCCATCGAGCTCGAATACACCGCGATGAGCGGCGACAAGCTTGTCGGTACCGGCGAAAGGCTGCGGCTCAACGCCGACCAGGTGTTTAAGGCAATCGGCCAGAGCTTCGTGCCGGCGCATCTCAACGGCAGCGCGGAACAGATCGAGCTCGAAGGCGGCCGCATCAAGGTCGATGCCGAAGGCCGCACCTCGCTGGCAAAGGTCTGGGCCGGCGGCGACTGCATCTTCGGTGGCGACGATTTGACGGTCTCGGCGGTGGCGCAAGGGCGCGATGCGGCCGAGAGCATCCACCGGGCACTGACCTCTAACGGGAGGGCGTGAGCATGGCAGACATCCGCAACAATTTCATCGGCATCAAGTCGCCCAATCCGTTCTGGCTGGCCTCGGCGCCGCCGACCGACAAGGCCTATAATGTCGAGCGCGCCTTCAAGGCCGGCTGGGGCGGTGTGGTGTGGAAGACGCTGGGCGAAGAGGGACCGCCGGTCGTCAACGTCAACGGTCCGCGCTACGGCGCGATCTGGGGCGCCGACCGCCGGCTGCTGGGCTTGAACAACATCGAGCTGATCACCGACCGCGACCTGCGGACCAACCTGCGCGAGATGAAGCAGGTCAAGATGAACTGGCCGGGCCGGGCGCTGATCGCGTCGATCATGGTGCCTTGCGTCGAGGAAAGCTGGAAGGCGATCCTGCCGCTGGTCGAGGAGACCGGCGCTGACGGTATCGAGCTCAATTTCGGCTGCCCGCACGGCATGAGCGAGCGCGGCATGGGCTCGGCGGTCGGCCAAGTGCCGGAATATATCGAGATGGTGGTGCGCTGGTGCAAGCAGTACACGCGCATGCCCGTCATCACCAAGCTGACGCCCAACATCACCGACATACGCAAGCCGGCCCGCGCGGCGAAGGCCGGTGGCACCGACGCAGTGTCGCTGATCAACACCATCAACTCGATCACCGGCGTCGATCTCGACAATTTCGCGCCGCAGCCGACCATCGACGGCAAGGGTTCGCATGGCGGCTATTGCGGCCCGGCGGTGAAGCCGATCGCCATGAACATGGTGGCCGAGATCGCGCGCGATCCCGAAACCCATGGCCTGCCGATCTCCGGCATCGGCGGCATCACCACCTGGCGCGATGCGGCCGAATTCATGGCGCTCGGCGCCGGCAACGTGCAGGTCTGCACGGCGGCGATGACCTACGGCTTCAAGATCGTGCAGGAGATGATCGCGGGGCTTGAGAACTGGATGGACGAAAAGGGCCACGCCTCGCTCTCCGACGTCATCGGTCGCGCCACGCCCAACGTCACCGACTGGCAGTATCTCAACCTCAATTACATCGCCAAGGCGCATATCGACCAGGACGCATGCATCAAGTGCGGCCGCTGCCACATCGCCTGCGAGGACACTTCGCACCAGGCGATCACCAGCATGGTTGATGGTGTGCGACATTTCGAAGTGATCGAGGCCGAGTGCGTCGGCTGCAATCTGTGCGTCAATGTCTGCCCGGTCGAAGGCTGCATCACCATGGAGCCGCTGGCGGCCGGCGTGCTCGACCAGCGCACCGGCAAGCCGGTGTCGCCGATCTACGCCAACTGGACGACGCACCCGAACAATCCGATGGCCAAGGTGGCTGCGGAGTAGGGTTGCCTTCGCAGAGTTTAGGTTCCTCGCCCCACGCAGTGGGGAGAAGTGGCCCGGCGACGCCGGGACGGAGAGGGGCGTTCGGGACGGCTGGGAACTAGTCCCAGGCTCCTGCCGCCTGTTTATCTGCTGACACCCCATTCTTCACCGGCTCTGACCACACAGAGGTCGTCTCCTCTCCGTCCCGGCTTCGTTGGGCCACCTCTCCCCCGCTTCGCGGGGTGCGAGGAACCCAAGCGCTCGGAAGTCATCGCGCACATGGCAAACCTCCATTTTTCTATTGCAGATAAAAAATATCCAGGATAATATATACCCACGATAGGAGGTCGGCACCATGAAACTGGGCGATGGCGTCGAGGCGGCCATTCACTGCGCGGCGACGCTGGCCAGCGTCGATGGCAACAGCACGATGCCCGGTGCCGCGCTCGCCGAGTGCTTCGGGCTGTCGCCGAGCTATCTCCTGAAGCATCTCAATCAGCTAACGGCGGCGCATATTCTTGAATCGGTGCCGGGGCCGGCCGGCGGCTACCGGCTGGCGCGGTCGGCCGAACAAATCACTCTGCTCGATATCGTGCTCGCCATCGAGGGCAGAGAGCCGGCATTCCGCTGCGGCGAGATCCGCCAGCATGGCCCGGTCAAGATCGATGCGTCGGCCTATGTGAAGCCCTGCGGCATCAATGTCGCGATGCTCAAGGCCGAGCGCGCCTATCGGGCCGCGCTCGCCGAGGTGAAGCTGTCCGACGTCGTGGCGGAGTATGCGGCCGAAGGCGATCCTCGCGCCTATGCCGCGAGTTGCGCCTTCGTCGAGCGCCACCAGCGGCCGCAGAAATCCGCTTCATCCAAGCAGATCTAGATCCCCCCTAACCCCACCAAAAACCCTGGAAGGAAAGACGATGAAACCGAGACTGCAGTTCTTTGCCAAAGCGCCGGAAATCATGAAGGCGGTGTCGGCGCTCAACAAGGCCGTGGACGAGTGCGGGCTGGAAGTGGGCCTGCTGCACCTGATCAAGCTGAGGGCTTCGCAGATCAATGGCTGCTCATATTGCGTCGAAATGCACAGCCGTGAGGCGAGGCGCGACGGCGAGACCGAAACGCGGCTCTATCTGGTCGCCGCCTGGAAGGAATCGCCGCTGTTTTCCGAGCGCGAGCGCGCCGCCCTTGCATGGACAGAGGCGGTGACGCTGATCGCCGACAATGGCGTCTCGGACGAGCTCTACGCCCGCACGCTCGAACATTTCTCGGAGGAGGAACTGGTCAAGCTCTCGGTCGCGCTCGGCATGATCAACACGTGGAACCGGCTCTGTATTCCCTTCCACGCCATCCATCCGATGCCAGCCGCCAAGGCTGCCTGATCGAACGGCTTGGCGCGCGGATAAGAGATCCGCGCGCCTGTTCACGCAGCAAAGCGCAGGCCGCCGTCGCAAGTCAGCACCTGGCCGGTCATGAAGCTGTTGGAGACCAGGAAGGCGATCGCCTCGGCGACGTCTTCGGCGCGGCCGATGCGGCCGACCGGCGTCTTGCCGGCATATTCGGCAAACACCGCCTGCCGCTGGTCGTCCGGCAAGAAGTCCCACCAGCGCGTGTCGATGACGCCGGGCGCCACGACGTTGACGCGCAAAGGCTTCAGCTCGACCGCCAGGATTGGCGCGACGGTCAAGAGCATGCCGTTGATGGCGCCGATGCCGGCAACGCCGGGCGCCGCGATCTGGGCCGAGACGGCCGAGATGAAGGTGACCGACCCGGCCTTGTTCAAGGTCGGCAGGGCCGCCTGCAAGCAGGCTAGCTGCGGCCGGATCTTCTCGTCGACGCCGCTGCCGATATCCGCGAGGTCTAGCGTCGCGAATGGCCCCAAGCCTTTGCCGCCGCTCGCGGCGAGAACCAGGTGGTCGAACCGCCCGAGCTCGGCAAAAAACTGCCGTACCTCGTCCGGCTTGGTGGCGTCGAAGGCGGCCTTGCCGACGATGCCGCCGAGGCTCTTCCAGGCGCTTTTCAGCTTCTCCTCGTTGCGTCCGGTGATTGTGACTTTCATCGTGGGGCTGACCAGCTTTTTGGCCGTGGCAAGGCCGATGCCGGATGAGCCGCCGATGACGACGCAGTGTTCGATGGTCTCGCTCATGGATGTTATTCCTTGGATGTCGTGGAGGATTGTCCGGTCAACTCGAGGCTAAGTGCCCGCAACCGGCGCCGAGCCTTCTCGTCATAGGCCTGTGCGTCGGCGCGCGATTCGCGCTGGCCGTCGAAATAGCGGCCGCTGCGCCCTTCGAGCGCGGGCGACGTCGCGAGGTTGACGATGGCGTCGGCGCCGGTCTCGACCGAGCTCCATGGCGTGACGCCCGCCTGCCGGACCATGGTGGTGTCCATATAGCTTGCCGGATGGATCGCGTTGACGGTGATGCCGGTGCCGTCGAGCTGCTCCGGCAGATCTACGGTGAACAGGATCTGCGCCAGCTTGCTCTGGCAGTAGGCGCGCACGCCGCTATAGCCATGCGTCAGCATGACGTCGTCGAAGTCGATCGCCTGCTGGCCGGCCGAGGCGACGTTGACGATGCGCGCCGGCGCGCTTGCCTTGAGCAAAGGCAAAAGCTCCGACGTCAGCAGGAAGCCGGCAAGATAGTTGACGGCGAAGCGCAGCTCGTAGCCGTCGGCGCTCACCTGCCGCTTAGCGGTCTGGCCGCCAGTGCCGACGCCGGCATTGTTGATCAGGATGTCGAGCCGGTCGGTCCTTGCGCGCACGGTCTCGGCCAGGCGGCGCACTTCGGCGAGCGAAGCGAGGTCGGCCGCGAGAAACTCGGCCTTGCCGCCCTTTGCCTCGATCGCGGCGACCGTTGCCTCGCCGCGGCCTTCGTCGCGGCCATGCACCAGCACGCGGGCGCCGGCGGCGCCGAGCCTTTCGGCGACCACACGGCCGACGCCGTCGGTCGAGCCGGTGACGAGAATGGTTTTGTCCTTGAGTTCCATGTCCAGAGCCTCCTTGCGCTGCTGTGAACGGAAAGATGGGACACGGCGTGTATCTCAAACAGTTCAAACTTTATCCTGGTATCAGTACTGCTATAATAAGCGCATGGATGCCATCGCTCATTCCCCCGAAGATCAGCGCCGGCGCGAGCTCGGCGCCTTCCTGCGCTCGCGCCGCGAAAGGCTTTCGCCTTCGGATACGGGCATCGCCGCCGGCCAGCGGCGACGCACGCCCGGGCTGCGGCGCGAGGAAGTGGCGATGATCGCCGGCCTCGGCACGACCTGGTACACGTGGCTTGAGCAGGGCAGGGACGTGCGGCCTTCGGTCGAGGTGCTGTCGGCGCTTTGCCAGGCCCTGAGGCTCGACGCCGCCGAGCAGCGGCATTTGTTCACGCTCGCCGGCCGCCAGCAACCGGAGCGGCGGCGCATCGTTGCGGGCAAGGTCGAGGGGCCCTTGCTGCACATGCTGCAGAGCCTGGTCCTGCAGCCCGCCTATGTCGTCGGACCGCGCTGGGACGTGCTGGCCTGGAATGACGCGGCCGTCGCCATTTTCGGCGATTACGGCCTGCTGGAGGGCGATGCCCGCAACATCATCCATGGTGTCTTCACCGATCCGCGCCGGCGGCACCTTTTGGTGGATTGGGAGCAGCTGGCGCGCGCGACCCTTGCCGCGTTCCGCGCCGAGAGCGCGAAATACACCGGCGATCCTGATTTCGAGCGGCTGATCGCGCTGATGATGCGTTCAAGTCCCGAGTTCCGCGAATGGTGGCCGCAGCGCGATGTCGTGCACCGGCTCTCCGGCCTCAAGCACCTGCGGCATCCGATCGCCGGCGCGATGACGTTCGAGCATATGAGCCTGTCGATCGACGACGGTTCGGACATGCGATTGATCGTCTACACGCCGCTTGCCGAGCAGAACTCGGTTGCGAAGCTCAAGAAGCTGGTGGAGGGGCTTCCAACCGAGCGGCGCAGCGCGTAGGCGACTAGGGCAGGGTCAGCTCTTCGGCTTCAGCCCATCCAGGAACAGCTGCTCCAGGAAGCGCGCCGCGTCCTCGAAGCGGCCGTCGCCGCCGCGGTCGGCGCCGAGCACGGCGCGCACCTGGACATCGAAATCGGCATAGTGTTGCGTCGTCGCCCAGATCGAGAAGATCAGGTGCCAGGGATCCGTGCGGGCGATCTTGCCGGCGCGCATCCAGCCCTTGATGACCGTGGCCTTCTCGTCGACCAGCGTCTTCAATTCGCCCTCCAGCATCGGCCTGATGCGCGGCGCGCCCTGCAGGATCTCGTTGGCGAACAGCCGGCTTTCGCGCGGGAAGTCGCGCGCCATTTCGAGCTTCCTGCGGATATAGCTCCTGAGCTCCGTCAGCGGGTCGCCGATGTCGTCCAGCTCGCGCAGCGGCGCCAGCCAGGTGTCGAGCAGGCGCTGCATCAACGTCTCGTGAATGTCTTCCTTGCGGCGGAAGTAATAGAGAAGGTTGGGCTTCGACATGCCGGCGGCTTCGGCGATCTGGTCGATGGTCGAGCCGCGAAACCCGTTGGCGGAGAAGACTTCGAGCGCGGCTTCCAGGATCAGCTCGCGCTTTTCCTGCTGGATGCGGGTGCGGCGGGGAGCGGAGCCTTCTGTCGTGCCCGTCATCCTTGCCGGCCGTCTTCGCGTGGGCTCTCTGGACCAATTGTCTGGACCAGTTTTTCCTTGGGCTGTGGAGCGCGCTTTTTATGCCGCATTTCCGCTAGTAATCCCCTGACCGCCGGCAGGCGGCGCTAACGTTTGTCCAACCGGTCAAAAATTTGCGTAGCACGAAAACGCAGCAAAGACCAAGCGTTGGCCGCACCGAAACAGGGTTACAAGGGGAAGTCTTGGCTATGTCCAACCGGTTGAAAGTCACGCCGAACGATCTCAGCGCATTCTGGATGCCGTTCACGGCAAACCGTCAGTTCAAGCAGGCGCCGCGCATGTTCGTGTCCGCCAAGGACATGCACTACACCACCAGCGACGGCCGCAAGGTGCTCGACGGCACCGCGGGCCTGTGGTGCGTGAACGCCGGCCACTGCCGGCCGAAGATCACCGAGGCCATCCAGAGCCAGGCCGCCGAGCTCGACTATGCGCCGGCCTTCCAGATGGGCCACCCGATCGTGTTCGAGCTGGCGAACCGCCTCGTCGACATCGCGCCGAAGGGCATGGACCATGTCTTCTTCACCAATTCCGGATCGGAATCGGTCGAGACCGCGCTCAAGATGGCGATCGCCTATCACCGCGTTCGCGGCGAGGGCTCGCGCACCCGCCTGATCGGCCGCGAACGCGGCTACCATGGCGTCAACTTCGGCGGCATCTCGGTCGGCGGCATCGTGTCCAACCGCAAGATGTTCGGCACGCTGCTCGGCGGCGTCGACCATCTGCCGCACACGCATCTGCCTGAGAAGAACGCCTTCTCGAAGGGTGTGCCGGAGCATGGCGCGGAATTGGCGAACGATCTCGAGCGGCTTATCGCGCTGCATGACGCCTCGACCATCGCGGCCGTCATCGTCGAGCCGGTCGCCGGCTCCACCGGCGTCATCCTGCCGCCGAAGGGCTATCTGCAGAAGCTTCGGGAAATTTGCACGAAGCACGGCATATTGTTGATTTTCGATGAAGTGATCACCGGCTTCGGCCGCCTCGGCGCGCCGTTCGCGGCGGACTATTTCGGCGTCACGCCGGATATCATGACCACCGCCAAGGGCGTTTCCAACGGAGTCATCCCGATGGGCGCGGTGTTCGTCAAGAAGGAGATCCACGACGCCTTCATGACCGGCCCCGAGCACATGATCGAGTTCTTCCACGGCTACACCTATTCGGGCAATCCGATCGCCTGCGCCGCGGCCCTTGGCACGCTGGACACCTACAAGGAAGAGGGCCTGCTGACCCGCGGCGAGGAACTGGCGCCGTACTGGGAAGACGCGCTGCATTCGCTCAAGGGCGAGCCGCATGTCATCGACATCCGCAACATCGGCCTGATCGGCGCGATCGAACTGGCGCCGATCGCCGGCAGCCCGACCAAGCGGGCGTTCTCGGCTTTCGTGAAGGCGTTCGAGCGCGGCGCGCTGATCCGCACCACCGGCGACATCATCGCGCTGTCGCCGCCGCTGATCATCACCAAGGGCCAGATCAACGAGCTGATCGATCACGTTCGCGATGTTCTGAGGTCGATCGACTGATAAGCCGGGGCGGACATCCTTCCCGTCGAGGGGAGGGTGTCCGTGAAGCGGCTGAGCGAGGTCGGCTAACAAGCGCCGACCTCGACAGCGGCGCGGTTCAGGCCGGCTGCGCGCCGATGCCGGTCAGGATCACCCGTTTGATGTTTTCCTTGGCTTCCCGCCATTGCCGGTCGGAGAGCGACTTGCCACCGTTGAGCGTCTCGATCTGATGGCCGAAATCGGCGTAATGCTGGGTCGTGGCCCAGAGCATGTAGAGCAGATGACGCGGGTCCACCGGGTCCATCTTGCCCTCCTCGATCCAGCGCCTGATGATCTCGACGCGGCCGTCGGTCCATTCGCGCAGGGTCGATTCCATATAGTCCTGCAGCACCGGCGCGCCGTGCATCACTTCCGAGGCCCAGACCTTCGAGCCGTCCGGGTGGCGGCGCGATATTTCCATCTTGGCGTCGATATAGGCGCTGATGCCGTCCACCGGGCCGCGCGCGGCGTCGAAGCAATTGGCGGCCTGCAGCCAGATCTCGAAGATGTTCTGGACGACGGACCGGTAGAGCTCCTCTTTGGTGGCGAAATAATAGTGGAGATTTGCCTTGGGCAGCCCCGCCAGGTCGGCGATCAACTGCATCGTGGCGCCACCGAACCCGGCTTCCGCGAACACCTTTTCGGCGGCGAGCAGGATAGCTTTTTCATTCTCCCGCCTTATGTCCTGTCGCCGCATGGGACGGCTGGGTTCGGTCATGTCTCCCCCAAGATTCTCGTTGACCGCTTGGTCAGCTTGTGTAGTCTGAAAGCTGACCATACGGTCAGGATGCAAACCACTCAAGGGGCGACAAGACCCCTGGTGAAAATGGGAACCGCAAATGGCCGCACCCGGCGAAAATCTGCGAATCAATTCAGACCGTTTGTGGGATTCCATCATGGAAATGGCGAAGATCGGCCCCGGCATCGCCGGCGGCAACAATCGCCAGACCGTGACCGACGAGGATGGCGAGGGTCGCCATCTGTTCAAGCGCTGGTGCGATGCCGCCGGGCTCGAAATGGGCGTCGACGAGATGGGCACGATGTTTGCCCGCCGCGAGGGTACCGATCCCAGCCTGCCGCCCGTCTATGTCGGCAGCCACCTCGACACGCAGCCGACCGGCGGCAAATATGACGGCGTGCTCGGCGTGCTGGGCGGATTGGAAGTCGTGCGCTCGCTCAACGATCTCGGCATCAAGACGAGACATCCGATTGTCGTCACCAACTGGACGAACGAGGAAGGCGCACGCTTCGCGCCGGCCATGATGGCCTCCGGCGTGTTCGCCGGCGTGCTCGACCAGGCAGACGTCTACCAGCACGTCGACAAGGACGGCAAAAAGTTCGGCGAGGAGCTCGAGCGCATTGGCTGGAAGGGCACCGAGAAGGTCGGCGATCGCAAGATCCACGCCTTCTTCGAATTGCATATCGAGCAGGGACCGATCCTGGAGGACGAGGGCATCGACATCGGCGTCGTCACCCACGGCCAGGGCCTCAAATGGCTGCAGGTGACGCTGACCGGCAAGGAAGCGCATACCGGCTCGACGCCGATGCCGAAGCGCCGCAATGCCGGGCTCGGCATGGCGCGCGTGATCGAATTGGTGCACGAGATCGCCATGGACTACCAGCCCGACGCCGTCGGCGCGGTCGGCCACATGCAGGCCTATCCGAACTCGCGCAACATCATCGCCGGCCGCACGGTCTTCACGATCGACATCCGCTCGCCGGAGAAGGAAGTGCTCGACGCGATGGACGCGCGCATCCGCGAAGGCATCGATACGATCTGCGATGCGCTCGACATCAAATACGAGATCGAGCAGGTCGGCCATTTCGACCCGGTCACCTTCGACAAGAATTGCGTCAAGGCGATCCGCGACGCCGCCGAGCGGCTGGGCTACTCACATCGCAACATCGTCTCCGGTGCCGGCCACGACGCCTGCTGGATCAACCGCGTCGCGCCGACCGCGATGGTGATGTGCCCCTGCGTCGACGGACTCAGCCACAACGAGGCCGAGGAGATCACCAAGGAATGGGCCGCGGCGGGCGCCGACGTGCTCTTCCACGCGGTGGTCGAGACGGCGGGAATCGTCGAATGACCGATAGAGCATCTCACCATTTCACGGAACTGTGAGATGCTCTATCTCTTTGTTTCAACGCAATTTCGGACGGAAAACGCTTCACACCTTTCCTGAAATTGCTCCACACAGTCACCTCGCAACACCGCTCGCAAAGAAGCGCGAAAGAACAGGGGAACAGACAATGACCAAGGTTATCCGGAACGGCACCGTCGTGACCGCCGACCGCACGTGGAAGGCCGACGTGCTGATGCAGCACGGCAAGATCGTCGCCATCGGCTCGAACCTGCACGGCGACCATGAGTTCGACGCCACGGGCTGCTATGTCATGCCGGGCGGCATCGATCCGCACACGCATCTCGAAATGCCCTTCATGGGCACCTATTCGGCCGACGATTTCGAATCCGGCACCCGCGCGGCGCTCTCCGGCGGCACCACCATGGTGGTCGATTTCTGTCTGCCGGCGCCGCAGCAATCGCTGCTGGAAGCGCTGCAGATGTGGGACAACAAGACCTCGAAAGCGTCCTGCGATTATTCCTTCCACATGGCGATCACCTGGTGGGGCAAGCAGGTGTTCGACGAGATGGCTCAAGTCGTCGACCGGGGCATCACCTCGTTCAAGCATTTCATGGCCTATAAGGGCGCGCTGATGGTGGACGACGACGAGATGTACTCGTCGTTCCAGCGTTGCGCCGATCTCGGCGCGCTGCCGCTGGTCCATGCCGAGAATGGCGACGTGGTCGCAGCGCTCTCGCAAAAGCTTTTAGCCGCCGGCAACAACGGCCCGGAAGGCCATGCCTATTCGCGCCCGCCGGAAGTGGAGGGCGAGGCGACAAACCGCGCCATCATGATCGCCGATATGGCCGGCGTGCCGCTCTATGTCGTGCATGTCTCCTGCGAACAGAGCCATGAAGCGATCCGCCGCGCGCGCCAGAAGGGCATGCGCGTCTACGGCGAGCCGCTGATCCAGCATCTGACGCTCGACGAGACTGAATATTTCAACAAGGATTGGGACCATGCGGCGCGCCGCGTGATGAGCCCGCCCTTCCGCAGCAAGTGGCACCAGGATTCGCTGTGGGCCGGCCTGCAGGCCGGCTCGCTGCAGGTGGTGGCGACCGACCATTGCTCCTTCACGACTAGCCAAAAGCGCAACGGCATCGGCGACTTCACCAAGATCCCGAACGGCACGGGCGGTCTCGAGGACCGCCTGCCGGTTCTGTGGACGAGAGGCGTCAACACCGGACGGCTGACGATGAACGAGTTCGTCGCGGTGACCTCGACCAACATCGCCAAGATCCTCAACATGTATCCGAAGAAGGGCGCGATCGTTGAAGGCGCCGACGCAGACATCATCGTCTGGGATCCGAAGCGCAAGAAGACGATCTCGGCCAAGAAGCAGCAGTCGGTGATCGACTACAATGTCTTCGAAGGCGTCGAGGTGACCGGCCTGCCGCGCTTCGTCTTCTCGCGCGGCGAATTGTCGATCGAGGAGGCGGACGTGAAGGCCAAGGCCGGCCATGGCGAGTTCGTCGCCCGCGAGCCCAACCCGGCGGTCAACCGGGCGCTGTCGACCTGGAAGGAGATTTCCGCGCCGCGCAAGGTGGAACGCACCGGCATTCCGGCCACCGGGGTCTGACCATGCGGGCTCTTCATCCGGCGATCGCGGCGACTGCTGTGCTGGCCGCCGGCCAGGCGCTTGCCGCGGGCATCGACCTCAGCAAGCCTTATGGCGACAAATATGGCTGTATCAACCGCAACGGCCAGCAGGTCGCCGCCGACAAGATGCTGCTTTTGACCGGCAAGGAACTGATCACGGCGGCCAGCGCCTGCACCTTCAGCGACAAGCACCCCCAGGCCGACGGCTCGCTGGTGGTGACGGCGAAATGCGAGGCGGAGGGCGAAGAGGGACAGGCGCCGGCCAAGCTCACCATCAAGCGCAGTGCCAAGGATGCGAAGAAGCTGGTGGTGGCCGACGAGGACGGCAATGTGATGGGCGAAGTCGCGCGATGCAAATGACGGCGATCCCGTCTGCTTCAGGCGACCAGCGTATCCAGTTCCGGCAGCAGGACGACGCTTTCCTGTTCGTTGGGATCGGTGCGGGCAATCACCGCCGAGGAGGGCGCGTCGCTCAGATTGGCGGGCAGATGCGGCACGCCGGCCGGAATGTAGAACAGGTCGCCCGCCTTGACGACGATGTGATGCTCGAGCCGGTCGCCGTACCAGGTGTGGACTTCGCCGGAGAGCACGTAGATGGCTGTTTCGTGGCTTTCATGCATATGCGCCTTGGCGCGCGCGCCGGGCGGCATGGTGAGAAGATGCATGCAGATGCCGGACGAGCCGACGGTCTCGGCGGCGATGCCGGCGAAATAGCTCAGCCCCTGCTTGCCCTGATAGGTGCTTTCGGGGTGAACGAGATGACAGGTGGGTTTAGGCGACATCGGCAAGGCTCCGGGCGGCGTCGATCGAGTGGGACAGGACGAGTGGAAAGCAACGCTATCATAAAATCAGCCGGATTGCGGACGGCGCGGCCGCGGCCGCCTATGGCAGGCTGCAGCCAATGACCGAACAGCCGCCAGCCGTCGTTTCGGCAAGCAAGCTCGGCCTCACCTTCCAGACCAATGACGGTCCGGTGCAGGCGCTTTCCAATGTCGATCTGACCATCGGCAAGGGAGAGTTCGTTTCTTTTATCGGCCCGTCCGGTTGCGGCAAGACGACCTTGCTGCGCGTCATCGCCGACCTGGAGAAGGCGACATCCGGGACGATCTCGGTCAACGGCATGACGCCGGAGCAGGCGCGCGAGAAACGCGCCTATGGCTACGTCTTCCAGGCGGCGGCCTTGTTCCCGTGGCGCACCATCGAGCGCAATGTGGCGCTGCCGCTGGAGGTCATCGGGCTCAGCCAGGCCGAGCAGGCGGAGCGCATCAAGCGCACGATGGAGTTGGTCAATCTTTCCGGCTTCGAGAAGAAATATCCCTGGCAACTTTCCGGCGGCATGCAGCAGCGCGCATCGATCGCGCGCGCTCTCGCCTTCGATGCGGATCTGCTCTTGATGGACGAACCGTTCGGCGCGCTGGACGAGATCGTTCGCGACCATCTGAACGAGCAGCTTCTGGAGTTGTGGAAGCGGACCAACAAGACGATCTGCTTCGTCACCCATTCGATTCCCGAGGCGGTGTATCTCTCGACGCGCATCGTCGTGATGTCGCCAAGGCCGGGGCGGGTGAGTGATGTCATCGAATCGACGCTGCCGAAGGAGCGGCCGCTCGACATTCGCGAGACCCCGGAGTTCCTGGCGATCGGAGCGCGCGTGCGGGATGGCCTAAGGGCAGGGCACAGCTATGATGATTGAGGGGAGGGAGGATGAGTGCGGACGAGGCCCCCACGCCTTCGTCATCCTAGGGCGGAGCGATGCGAAGCGGAGTGCAGACCCTAGGATCAATTCCGTGACCTCGGCCGAAGCGTGCAAGCGGTCGAGAACGTCCGTCCGAGGCTTGGCACACAAAGCCCTGTTCTGCACCGCTGCGGAGCGCAGAAGTAACGGCATGGATCCTAGGGTCTGCGCTGCGTCGCTTCGCTCCTTGCTCCGCCCTAGGATGACGAAGAGTGCGGGCACAGCCGCAATGGCAACCAAGATACCCGGCCTTCGCTTCGCTCCGGCCACCCTCTCCCCGGCGGGGAGAGGGGAAAGGCGGCGCTAGATGGACTCCTTCCGCTCCAAGATCATCCCCGTTACCACCATCCTCGCCGGCGTGGTGGTGCTCTGGTACGTGTTCGCCGTCATCCTCAACGCGCCGTTCCAGCGCGATCTCGATCAACGAAGCAACGAAACGCCGGGCGCGGTCGAGTTCGTCGGCAAGACGCTGTCGCAGCCGAAGCCGACGCTGCCGGCGCCGCACCAGGTGGCGGTGAATTTCTTCGAAAACACTTTTTTGCGGTCCGTCACCTCGAACCGCAGCCTCGTCTACAACGCCTGGGTGACATTGTCCTCGACGCTGCTCGGCTTCGCCTTCGGCACGGCGCTCGGCATCGTCATCGCGGTGGGCATCGTGCATGTGGCGACGCTCGACCGCAGCCTGATGCCTTGGATCATCGCCTCGCAGACGATTCCCATCCTGGCGGTGGCGCCGATGATCATCGTGGTGCTTGCGGCGATCGGCATCACCGGCCTGATCCCGAAGGCGCTGATCTCGACCTATCTGTCGTTCTTCCCGGTCGCCGTCGGCATGGTGAAGGGCCTGCGCTCGCCCGAGCTCATGCATCTCGATTTGATGCATACCTACAATGCCAGCGCCTCGCAGATTTTCTGGAAACTGCGCGTGCCGGCCTCGGTGCCGTTCCTGTTCACCTCGATGAAGGTGGCGGTGGCGGCGAGCCTGGTCGGCGCCATCGTCGGCGAGTTGCCGACGGGTGCCGTCGCCGGCATCGGCGCGAAGCTGCTCGCGGGCGCCTATTACAGCCAGACCATCGATATCTGGTCGGCATTGGTCGCGGGTTCCGTCGTCGCCGCGCTACTGGTGATGGTGGTCGGCATCGCCGGACGCCTCGTCGACCGCGCCATGGGCGGGAGGCCGGCATGACCTGGCTGAAGTCATCATGGCAATCAGTGCTGGCAGTCGTGCTGTGCCTCGTCGCCTTTGCGCTTGGCGCAATGACGAAGCCGGAAGCAGCCGCGTTGGCGGAGCCGGCCGCGACGCTGGCCTATCCCTATATGGGCGCGAAGGGGCTAATCATCGTGCTGTTGCTCATTGCGGCGCTGGTCTCGACCGCAAGGCTGACGCCGGTCGTTGAGGCCATCGTGCTGTTCGTCGGTGCGCATGCCGCCGCCTGGCTCCTGATCAAGGGCATAGCCGGTTTCGAAGGCACGGCGCTGGCGCCATATTTCCTGCTGCTCGCCGCTGCCTGGCTGCTTGCCTGGCGCTGCGTCGCCTTGCTCTCCTCATTGCGTCCGAGCCAAAGCGCCGCAAGGAACGCATTGCGCCTGATTATCCCGGCGATCTTCGGCGCCTGGATCCTCATCATCTGGGAAGCGGTGACGCGCGGCGCCGGCATCCCCTTCATCCTTTTGCCGCCGCCGAGCGCCATCGGGGCGCGTATCGTCAATTCGCTGCCGATCCTGGGCTCGGATGTGCGGCAGACGATCTTCAAGGCGGTGCTCGTCGGCTATGTCGTCGGCAACCTTGCCGGCTTCGTCGTCGCCATCCTCGCCGACCGCGTGCCGTTCCTGCGGCGCGGGCTGCTGCCGATCGGCAACATGGTCTCGGCGCTGCCGATCATCGGCCTGGCGCCGATCATGGTCATGTGGTTCGGCTTCGACTGGCCGTCCAAGGCCGCGGTGGTCATCATCATGACCTTCTTCCCGATGCTGGTGAATACGGTCGCGGGGCTGGCGGCATCCGGCCATATGGAGCGCGACCTGATGCGCACCTATGCATCGGGCTATTGGCCGACCTTGCTGAAACTCAGGCTGCCGGCGGCGATGCCGTTCATCTTCAATGCGCTGAAGATCAACTCGACGCTGGCGCTGATCGGCGCCATCGTCGCGGAGTTCTTCGGGACGCCCGTGGTCGGCATGGGATTCCGCATCTCGACGGAAGTCGGGCGGATGAACATCGACATGGTGTGGGCCGAAATCGCAGTTGCAGCACTTGCGGGTTCGGTCTTTTATGGCGTGGTCGCTCTCGTCGAGAGAGCCGTCACATTTTGGCATCCCTCTGTCCGTGGTGGATAGGGGCGGTGGGTTTGGATGCTAACTTCAGAGGGTAATAAGATGAAAAGACTGCTGATTTCTGCTCTGGCCGGCGCCATGTCGCTGGCCGCCTTCCAGGCGATGGCCGCCGACAAGGTGACACTACAACTGAAATGGGTCACGCAGGCCCAGTTCGCCGGCTATTATGTCGCCAAGGCCAAGGGTTTCTATGACGCCGAAGGTCTCGACGTCGACATCAAGCCGGGCGGCCCGGACATCGCGCCCGAGCAGGTGATCGCCGGCGGCGGCGCCGACGTCATCGTCGACTGGATGGGCGGCGCGCTCGCCGCCCGCGACAAGGGCGTGATGCTCGTCAACATTGCCCAACCGTTCAAGAAGGCGGGCATGGAGCTGGTCTGCCCCAAGAATGGCCCGATCAAGACGGAAGCCGACTTCAAGGGCCACACGCTCGGCGTCTGGTTCTTCGGCAACGAATACCCGTTCTACGCCTGGATGAACAAGATCGGCCTCAAGACCGATGGCGGCCCGGACGGCGTGACCGTGCTCAAGCAGAGTTTCGATGTGCAGCCGCTGATCCAGAAGCAGGCCGACTGCATCTCGGTGATGACCTATAACGAATACGGTCAGGTGCTGGACGCCGGCTATAAGCCGGAAGATTTGGTCGTGTTCAACTACTCCGCCATGGGCAATGACCTTCTGGAGGACGGGCTCTATACGCTCGAGAACAAGCTCAAGGATCCGGCCTTCGAGGACAAGATGGTGCGCTTCGTGCGGGCCTCGATGAAGGGCTGGAAATATGCCACGGAGCACACCGACGAGGCGGCCGAGATCGTCGTCGATGCCGGCGGCCAGGACGAGAACCACCAGAAGTTCATGATGAAGGAAGTGGCCAAGCTGATTGACAATGCCGACGGCAAGCTGATCCCCGCCGCTTACGAGCGCACCGCCAAGGCGCTGCTCGACCAGAAGATCATCAGCAAGGAGGCGAGCGGCGCCTACACCACCGCGATCACCGACAAGGCGATCAAGTAAGCTCCGCTCTCAACTCGGAAGGTGGAAAGGGGTGGGCGACCGCCCCTTTTCGTTGGCTGAGGTAAAATAATCGTGCGCCCAGGGATACATCCGGCCTCCCAGCCGTTGAATGGGCGCATCCGCGCGCCGGGGAGCCGCGAAGGATGCTGCAATCAACGGAGGTTCTTCATGCGCATCCTATCCGTGCCGATGCTTTCGGCTTTGGCCGTTTCGACCGCCTTCCTTCTCGCATCGCCGGCGATGGCGGAGATGGTAAAGTACAAGGCGACGCTCGACGGCAGCCAGCAGAGCCCACCCGTCACCACAAAGGGCAAGGGCACAGCGACGTTAACCTTCAACACCACCAGCAAGAAGCTCAGCTGGAACGTCAAATATTCCGGCCTCAGCGGGCCGGCAGTTGCCGCTCACATCCACGGTCCGGCGGATATGGGGGCGAATGCCGATCCGGTGATCCCGTTCAAAGGCAAGCTCAAGAGTCCCATCAAGGGCTCCGCGACGCTCACCGACGCGCAGGCGGCCGATCTGGAAGCCGGCAAATACTATGTCAACGTCCACACGGCCAAGAACAAGGACGGCGAGATCCGCGGCCAGATCGAAAAGGCGATGTAGGCTGAAGCGCGGCGAACTTTGAAGGCTGGCGCGAGGAACTCGGCTTAAACTCTTGTCGGCGCTCAGCTCTTGTTGCGGATCTGCGTCAGCGTGCGGGTCGGCGTGATCGCTTCGGGATCGAGCTTGATCTCGATGATCGCCGGCTTGCCGCTGGCCAGCGCGCGTTCGAAGGCCGGCGCGAAGTCGGCGGTTTTTTCCACCGTCTCGCCATGGCCGCCATAGGCGCGGGCAAGTGCTGCAAAGTCTGGGTTCTTGAGCTCGGTGGCGACGACGCGGCTCGGATATTCCCGCTCCTGATGCATGCGGATCGTGCCGTAAATGCCGTTGTTGACGACGATCACGACGATCGGCAGGTCATACTGGACAGCCGTCGCGAACTCTTGGCCGTTCATCAGGAAGCAGCCGTCGCCGGCGAAGGCAATCACGGTGCGATCCGGGAACAATGATTTGGCGGCGACGGCGGCCGGCGTGCCGTAACCCATCGAGCCGGAGGTGGGCGCCGCTTGCGTGCCGAAGCGGCGGTTGCGATAGAAGCGATGCACCCAGGTGGCGTAGTTGCCGGCGCCGTTGGTGAGGATGGCGTCCTCCGGCAGGACCTTTCCCAGATGTTCGATGATCGGGCCCATCTGGACGGCGCCCGGGCCGGTCTGGGGCGGGGTCGACCATTCGAGATAGGCGGCATGCGCCTTTTCGATCTCGCCAGCCCAGACAGGCTTGGCGGCGGGCTTGCGCCTTGCGAACGCCTCGACGAAGGCGGCGGGTGAGGCATTGATGGCTATGGCCGGCCGGTAGACGCGGCCGAGCTCGCCGGCATCGGCATGAACATGCACCAGCGCCTGGTCGGGGTAGGGGCTTTTCAGCAACGTGTAGTCGGAAGACGGCATCTCGCCCAGGCGGCCACCGACCAAAAGCACGACGTCGGCCTGCTTGATCCGCTCTGCCAGCTTCGGATTGACGCCGATGCCGACATCGCCGGCATAGTTCGGATGGAGATGGTCGAACAGCATCTGGCGGCGGAAGGAGCAGCCGACTGGCAGCGACCAGGTCTCGGCGATCGTGCGCATCTGGGCCACGGCTTCCTCGTTCCAGCGCGTGCCGCCGAGGATGACGAACGGCCGCTTGGCGTTGGCGAGCAGCATTTGCAGCGCATCGAGCTCGGCTTCGCCCGGGCGCGTCTCGACAGGCGTGTGCGGCAGCGCTGCCGGAGCGTCGACCTCGCTGGTCAGCATGTCCTCCGGCAGCGAGATGACGACCGGGCCAGGACGGCCGGAAGTCGCGACGGCGAAGGCGCGGGTAACGAATTCGGGGATGCGCGCGGCATTGTCGATCTCGACCACCCATTTGGCGATGTCGCCGAAGAAACGCTTGTAGTCGACCTCCTGGAAGGCTTCGCGTTCCTTGGCGTGGCTGGCGACCTGGCCGATGAAGAGGATCATCGGCACCGAATCCTGCATGGCGATATGGACGCCGGCCGAGGCGTTGGTGGCACCGGGGCCGCGGGTGACGAAGCAGATGCCGGGCTTGCCGGTCAGCCGTCCCTGGCAGTCCGCCATCATCGCGGCGCCGCCTTCCTGGCGGCAGACGATGGTGCGGATCGAAGAATCATGCAGCGCGTCGAGCACCGCGAGATAGGATTCGCCCGGAACGCAGAAGATGCGGTCGGTGCCGTTCGCCTCGAGCGCCTCGACGATCAGTTGTCCACCGGTCTTCATTTCGATTTCTCCAGTTCGGCAAGGATTTCCTGCGTATGCTCGCCAAGACGCGGCGAAGGACGCTCGTAGACGAGCGGCGTGCCCGACATCACCATCGGCGCGCGCACCGAGGGCAGGCGGTTGCCGTGGCCGTCATCGAGGTCGAGCCGCATGCCGCGCGCGATCGTCTGAGGATCGTCGAACATCTGGCCGATGGTGTTGATCGGGCTTGCCGGGACGCCGGCCGCCTCGAGCTTAGCCAGCAGCGGATCGCGGTCCCAGGTAGCGAGGGTTTCGACGATCCGCTCGCGCAGTTTCACGCGGTTGGCGACGCGGGCCGGGTTGGTAGCGAAGTCCGGATTGGCGGCCAGATCGGTGAGCCCGGCCACGGCGCAGAACTTGCCGAATTGCCCGTCATTGCCGACCGCCAGGATGATGTGGCCGTCCTTCACCGGCAGCACCTCGTAAGGGGCAATGTTCATATGCGCATTGCCCATCTGCACCGGCGACTTGCCGGAGACCAGATAGTTGAGGTTCTGGTTGGCGAGCGCCGCGATCTGGCTGTCGAACAGCGCCATGTCGATGTGCTGGCCTTCGCCGGTCCTTTCGGCGTGGCGAAGTGCCGCCTGGATGGCGACCACCGAATAGAGGCCAGTGAACAGATCGGAGATGGCGACGCCGGCCTTCTGCGGCTCGCCGCCGGGCTCGCCGGTGATCGACATCATGCCGGCCATGGCCTGGATGATGAAATCGTAACCCGCGCGCGGCGCATAGGGGCCGTCCTGCCCGAAGCCGGTGATCGAGCAATAGACGAGGCGCGGATTGATCGCCTTCAGGCTTTCATGGTCGAGGCCGTATTTCTTCAGGCCGCCGAGCTTGAAGTTCTCGATCAGCACGTCGGCGGTGGCGACCAGCTTGCGCAGCGTCTCGGCGCCCTCGGGCTTGGAAAAGTCGACGGCGATCGAACGCTTGCCGCGGTTGCAGGAATGATAATAAGCGGCCGAGAGGTTATCGCCGTCATGGCTGATGACGAAGGGCGGACCCCATTTGCGGGTATCGTCGCCGCCATCCGGGCTCTCGACCTTGATGACATCGGCGCCGAGATCGGCGAGCAACTGCCCGGCCCAGGGACCGGCCAGGATGCGGGCGAGTTCGATAACGCGGATGCCTTTCAGCGGAGGTTCGGCCATGGATCACCGTGGTTAAACAAAGCGCAGCCTCTAGCAATCGGGGCCGCCCGTGTCACGACCCATGCGATAGGCCACCGCGTCAGGATTTCAGCACCCTGTCAGCCCAAGCGGCAAAATCGTTCATGACGGTGTCGCGGTTGATCTCGTTCAGGCTTTCATGGCGGGTTTCCGGGTAAACCTTTGAAACCAGATTCGAAAAGCCCATCGCCCGCATGCGCTTTGCCAGGTGATGGACGGCCTTGCCGTAGTCCGACGCGGGATCCTTCTCCCCGCCGACAAGGTTGACGGGGAGATCGCGCCGGACGCCGGCGAAACTGGAATCCTTGCCGGCGTGCTGCGCCAAGTTGACCACATCGCGCCACATCGAGATGGAGGCATCCCAGCCGCAGAGCGGATCGGCGACATAGTTGTCGACCTCGACGGGATCGCGCGACAGCCAATCGAACAGGGTCCGGTGGTTGGGCACCGCCTTGCCCCAAGCTTGGAAAGTGAGCTTGGGCAGAAGCCGCGACGGCACGTCGGAGCCCAGCCGCATCCGCTCCCAACCGAGGATGAGCAGCGCCAACTGGCCGAGCAGGCCTTGCGAGAAATTGCCGTTCCAGATCGCGGCAGCATGGATGCGTTGCGAGTGGCGCAGGACAAAGTTCAGCGTTACCGAGGCGCCGAGCGAATGTCCAAAAGCGATCACCGGCAGGCCTGGGCGTTCCCCTGCGATCAGATCGTGCACGGCGTTGACATCCGCGATCACCTTGGCGAGGCCGTCCACGTCCGCGAACTTGCCGAGCGGCGCGTCGGGCGCCTTCGTCGCGCCATGGCCACGATGGTCATGGGCGTAGACGTGGAAACCTCTTTGGCTGAGGAAGTCGGCAAAGCGGGCATAGCGCGCCGCATGCTCGGCTAGGCCGTGATTGATCTGGACCACGGCGCGCGGACGTCCCGCGGCTTCTTTCACATACAGATTGAGCTCGGCCCCGGTCGGTGAGGCCAGGCTGGTTTGCTTGTCGAATGGCATGTCCGACTCCAAACCCCTAGAGATAGAGCATGATGGCGCCCGAAAACCGCTTCACACTTTTCGGCATCATGCTCTGGTCGATTGTTGGGCGAGGGCTTTGCCCGCGTCAAGTGGACGAGCGCGCTTGCGGACACGCCGATGAAAGCGCTCAGCTGGGGATTGTTTTTTCGCGCGACGAAAAAGATCGCAATTCTGACACGTCGACTGTTCTAGTGTGACGAATCCAATACGGTTCAATGATCGCGGGGAGAGCGGGATGCGGGTTTGGGCATTGTGGGGTTCGATGGTGCTGGCTCTCGCCGGTGCCGGGGCGGCGCATGCCGACGTGAAGATGAGCGGGACCTTCGTGTCCGACAGCGCCTGTCCGGCGACGCAGGCCATCAAGAGCGGCAAGAACCCAGGCAATATCTCGACGCAGGCCGGGCAGAGCTACGATCTCCTTGCCGGCAACAAGGACGAGCCCACCCACTACCTTATCCAGGTGCCGGGCGCCGATCCCGAGCGGCGCTGGGTGAAGATCAGCTGCGGCCATGTCAGCGGCGGCAGCGCTTCCGCCACGCCAGCGCCCTCCAGCCAGACAAAGCCGTCGTCAGCCTCCGGAAAACCCGAATATGTCTTTGCGCTGAGCTGGCAGCCGGCTTTCTGCGAGACCAAGGCGAGCAAGTCCGAATGCAAGGCCCAGAGCCCGAGCGAGTTCGACGCCTCGCACTTCACGCTGCATGGGTTGTGGCCGCAGCCGAACGGCAATTTCTATTGCCAGGTGTCTGCAGGCGACAAGGCCAATGACAATCCGGCGCATTGGGGAGACCTGCCGCCGGTCGATCTCGACGCAAAAACGCGCGCCGAGCTCGACCAGGTGATGCCGGGCACGGCGTCCAAGCTCGAGCGGCACGAATGGATCAAGCACGGCACCTGCTACGGCAAGAACCAGCAGGAATATTTCTCGGACGCGCTCAATCTGATGCGTGCCGTGAACGCTTCCGAGGTGCGCGATCTCTTCAACAAGAACATCGGCAAACAATTGACCTCGGACCAGATCCGCGGCGCCTTCAACGAAGCCTTCGGCGCGGGTGCGGGCGACCGGGTGCGCGTGTCCTGCCTGGTCGACCCGTCGAGCGGCCGGCGCATGATCGGCGAAATCACGCTCGGCCTGTCCGGCCCGATCGGCCCCGACAGCAAGCTCGCCGATCTCTTGATGGCGTCCGCCCCGACAGCCAAAGCCGGTTGCCCGAAGGGCACGGTCGACGCGATCGGCTTCCAGTAGGCGGAAGTTACTTGGTCAGGTCGTTTCCGGTCACGCTGATCTTTTCAGGCTGATCGGGGGCCACCCGCAGGATGATCGCCTCGCTGCCGGGTTCGCCGACCGGTCGCGGCCGCTGAGCTTGGCCTTGTAGAGGCCTGGTCGGGTGGCGCAGACCGGCGAATGCGCGTGGATTGGCCGTTTCGCGCCGAAAGCGATTGCCGTTGGGCGCTTCATCGCCTACATAGCGCCCAACCCCCATCCACTTGACACTTCAGTTTCCAGGGAAAGCGCGCGTGGCTCGCCAGTTCATCTATCACATGTCCGGCCTGTCGAAGGCCTACGGCACCAAGAAGGTGCTTGATAACGTTCACCTGTCCTTCTATCCGGATGCCAAGATCGGCATTCTCGGCCCGAACGGCTCGGGCAAGTCGACGATCCTGCGCATCATGGCCGGGCTCGACAAGGAATTCCAGGGCGAGGCGTGGCTGGCCGAGGGCGCCACCGTCGGCTACCTGGCGCAGGAGCCGCAGCTCGACAACACCAAGACCGTGCGTGAAAACGTCATGGACGGCGTCGCCAGGAAGACCGCCATCATCGAGCGCTACAACGAGCTTATGATGAACTATTCCGACGAGACGGCCGACGAGTCGGCCAAGCTCCAGGACGACATGGACCGCCTCAATCTTTGGGACCTCGAACAGCAGGTCGAGATGGCGATGGATGCGCTGCAGTGCCCGCCGGCGGACTCCGAAGTGACCAACCTGTCGGGCGGCGAGCGCCGCCGCGTGGCGCTGTGCCGGCTGCTGCTTGAGCAGCCCGACCTCTTGCTGCTCGACGAGCCGACCAACCATCTCGACGCCGAGACCACACAATGGCTGGAAAAGCACCTGCGCGATTATCCCGGCTCGGTGCTGATCATCACCCACGACCGCTACTTCCTGGACAACGTTACCGGCTGGATCCTCGAGCTCGATCGCGGCCGCGGCATCCCTTACGAGGGCAACTACACCAAATATCTCGACGCCAAGGCCAAGCGCCTGATCCAGGAAGGCCGCGAGGACGACGCCCGCCAGAAGTCGATCTGGCGCGAGCGCGAGTGGATCCAATCCTCGCCCAAGGCGCGCCAGACCAAGTCCAAGGCGCGTATCAAGGCCTATGAAGAACTGGTCGAGCAGTCGCAGAGCCGCAAGCCGACCGACACCCAGATCGTCATCCCGGCGAGCGAGCGACTCGGCAACCTCGTCATCGAGGTCGAAGGCCTCAGCAAGGGCTTCGGCGACGAGCTCCTGATCGAGGATCTGTCGTTCAAGCTGCCGCCGGGCGGCATCGTCGGCGTCATCGGCCCGAACGGCGCCGGCAAGACGACGCTGTTCAAGATGATCACCGGCCAGGAAACGCCGGATGCCGGGTCGATCCGCAAGGGCGAGACCGTGCGGCTCGGCTATGTCGACCAGAGCCGTGATGCGCTCGACCCGAACAAGACGGTGTGGGAAGAGATTTCGGGCGGCGCCGAGGTGATCAAGCTCGGCAAGCACGAGGTCAACAGCCGTGCCTATTGCTCGTCCTTCAACTTCCGCGGCGGCGACCAGCAGCAGAAGGTCGGCAACCTGTCAGGCGGCCAGCGCAACCGCGTCCACCTGGCCAAGATGCTGAAGGGCGGCGGCAACGTGCTGCTGCTCGACGAGCCGACCAACGACCTCGACACCGAGACGCTGAGCGCGCTGGAAGACGCGCTCGAAGCCTATGCCGGCTGCGCCGTCATCATCAGCCACGACCGCATGTTCCTCGACCGCATGGCCACCCACATGCTCGCCTTCGAGGGTGACGCCCATGTCGAATGGTTCGAAGGCAATTTCGAGGAATACGAGAAGGACAAGCTGCGCCGCCTCGGCGCCGAAGCGGCGACCCCGCACCGCATGACGCACAAGCGGCTGACGCGGTAGCATCGGTCCGGAGGGGCGGCGAACAGAGCGAGGTTCTGACATGGCTGACTGGTCCGCCGCCCAATATCTGAAGTTCGAGGACGAGCGCACGCGGCCCGCGCGCGATCTGGTTGCGCAGGTACCGGTCGATTTTCCGCGCTGCGTCGTCGATATCGGCTGCGGTCCGGGCAACTCGACCGAGCTTCTGGTCGAGCGCTGGCCGGATGCCCAGGTGAGCGGCTTCGACACCTCGCCGGACATGATCGAGAAGGCGCGGGTGCGGCTGCCGAGTGTCAATTTCGAATTGGCGGATGCCGCCGGATGGCAACCCGAGCATCCCGTCGACGTCATCTTCGCCAACGCCGTCTTCCAGTGGTTGCCGGAGCATCCGGCCGTGTTCCAGCGGCTGACGGGGGTTTTGGCGCCGGGTGGCGCCCTGGCCGTGCAGATGCCGGACAATCTCGGCGAGCCCTCGCATCAACTGATGCGCGAGACCGCGGCGGAAGCGCCGTTCGCAGCCAAGCTCAAGGGCGCCGCGCGCGGGCCGCTGCCGCCGGTGTCCTTCTATTACGATCTTCTGTCGCCGCTCGCCGACCGGCTCGACATCTGGCACACGATCTATAACCATCCGCTGGCCGATGCCGAAGCGATCGTCGAATGGGTCAAGGCGACGGGGCTGAAGCCCTTTCTCGATCCGCTCGATGAGGATGAGAAGGTGCTATTTCTCGAAAGCTACACCGCCAAGATCGCCAAGGCCTATCCGAAGACGGCGAACGGCAAGGTGCTGCTGCGCTTCCCACGGATCTTCATCGTCGCCAAACGAGCTTGAGCATCCACCAATTGAATGCCAGCGGCGGTTGTCGAATTAAGCTGGAATAAACCGGGCAAATGCGACAAGTGTAGCGCCTCGCCTCGGCACACCTTGCCGCCTCTCGGATGGATTGGACATGCATCGCGTCATCATCAGCGGCATCGGCGCCGAAATCCCTGAACCCGTCATCACCAATGAAGAGCTGGTCGCAAGCTTCAACAGCTGGGTGGACGCCGAGAATGCGCGCCGCGCCGACACTGGCGAGCCCCTTTTGCAGAAATCGGATAGCGACTTCATCGTGCATGCCTCGGGCGTGAAGAGCCGCCATGTCATCGAGCGCGAGGGCATCCTCGACCCGACGCGCATGGCGCCGCGCATTCCGGCGCGGCCTGACGACGCGCTGTCGCTGGAGGCGGAGTTCGGTCTCGCTTCGGCGAGGAAGGCGCTTGCCCATGCCGAGGTCGACGGGTCGGATATCGACCTGGTGATCTGCTCGGCCTCGCACCATCAGCGGCCCTATCCAGCCATCGCCATCGAGATGCAGGAGGCGCTGGGCACCAAGGGCGCCGGCTTCGACATGGGACTGGGCTGCTCTTCCGCGGCGGCAGCACTGCATGTCGCGGTCAACCTGGTGAGGGCAGGGGCGCATAAGCGCATCCTGGTGTCGACGCCGGAGATCATAACCGGTCATCTCAACTTCCGCGACCGGCAGACGCATTTCATCTTCGGCGACGCCTCGGTCGCCATGGTCGTCGAGGGGCTGGCGCAGGGCGAAAAGCGGCCCGGGCGTTTCGAGGTGCTCGACACGCGCACCTGGACGCAGATGTCGAACAACATCCGCACCAATCTCGGCTACCACACGCGCACGGCCCAGGAGGATCCCTATATAATCAACCTGGAAGGCAACCTTATCAAGCAGGTCGGCAACAAGGTGTTCAAGGAAGTCACCGTCGCCGGGCAGAAATTCATCGTCGAGTTCCTGGCCGAGCACGGGCTGACGCCGGAAGGCATCCGCCGCTTCTGGCTGCATCAGGCCAATGCGCGCATGAATGCGATGATCCTGAAACTGTCCTTCGGCCACGATGTCGATCACGACCGCGCGCCGATGGTGCTGGAGCGGCTCGGCAACACTGCCGGCGCCGGCGCGATCGTGGCGCTGTCGGAGAACCATGCCGACATGAAGGCCGGCGATTTCGGCCTGATCTGCGCCTTCGGCGCCGGCTATTCGATCGGCGGTGCGCTGCTCAGGATGCTTTGAGGATGCGGCTTCACGCCGGTGCGAAGGGCACCAGCATCGGCACGCGCCTGGCGTAATCGTCATAGGCCGGGCCGAGCTCGCCGCGCAGGAAGCTCTCTTCCAGTCTCGCCTTGACGACGACGCCGACGAGCAGCAGGGCGGCGCCTGCTATACCCCAAACCGTGCCCTTGACCGCCATGGTCGCGAGGACGGACAGCATCAGTCCGGTGTAGATCGGGTGGCGCACCAGGCCATAGGGGCCGGTATCGATCACGCGATGATCGGCCTTGGCGGTGACATTGGCCGACCACAGCCGACCGAGATGAAGGCGCGCCCACCAGGCGAAGGCGATGCCGATGGCGACAAGCGCAACACAGATCCAGGCCTCGGTGAGCGTCGGCGTCCAGAGCCTGAGCCGGCCGACATAGCCGTGTGCCGGCACGAACATCAGCACGGTGCCGGCCAGCCAAAGGACGCGATAGCGCGCCTCCGACTTGAGATCGGCGCGCTTTTGCGCCGGATCGGCCCAGGCCGCGGCAAGCACCCAGGATATCACCCAGACCAGCCAAAGCGCCGCGACGGCGTGTCCAACCTGCATGATCGAACCTCCTCCCGATTGCGCGCGATCGTCTATGTCGCCGGCACGGCAGCATTGCGGCTCGCGTCGGCCGGCGAAAGGGATTGGCGGTAAGAAGATCGTGATCGCCATCAAACGGTGTGATCGGATCATCAGCGCTTTCGACTGGACCGCCTTCTTCGGCACCTTTAGACCAGCGGCATGCAGGAAACGAACCTTGAGCTTTTTCCCGCGGCGGAACCGACGGTCGACATCGTGCCCAGCCGCAAGCTGACGGCGAAGGCAGCGGCGCTCTATGCCGCCCCGCACGATCATTTCGAGACGCGGGCGGTCGAGGAACTGCTGCTCGGCTTCGGCGGTATCGCCGGCGACTTCCATGGCGGAACGACGCGGCGCTCGGGCGGGCGCGAGCCCTGGTATCCGCGCGGCACCGAAATGCGCAACGAGCGGCAATTGTCGCTGGTCGCGGCGGACGAGCTTGCGACCGTCGCCCAACGCATGGGGCTCAAGGAGATCAAGCCGGAATGGATCGGCGCCAATCTTGTGATCGAAGGCGTGCCGCATCTGTCGATGCTGCCGGCCGGCTCGCTGATGTTCTTCAAGGGTGGCGCGACGCTCAAGGTCGACGGCCAGAACAAGCCGTGCCGCGTTGCCGGGCAATCAATCGCCGAGCATGTCGGCGCCCCGGATATCAACGCCGCCGCGCTGCTCTTTCCGAAGGAGGCGAAGCGCCTGCGCGGGCTTGTCGCCTGGGTCGAAAAGCCGGGCGTCGTAAGGGCCGGCGAGGAGATCTCGGTGCGGGTGCCAGAGCAGTGGATATACCCGGCTTGACCAAAAGGCCACGCCGCGAGAACGGCGTGGCCCGGCCTTTGGTTCAGGCTTTGCGGTTCTTGTTGGCGCCTTGCGCCATGACCGAGACATGGTCCCATTTTTCCCAGGTGGCGATACGGCTGGCATATTCCTGCTTGATCATCGGCAGGCCGCCATCGCCGAAGAAGACCCTGAGCGGCGGCTCGGCAGCGTCGACGATGGCGAGCATCGCCGGGCCGGTCGCTTGCGGATCGCCGGCGACCGAGCGGCTGCGGCGCTCGGCCATCGCCGCGCGGACCGGTTCATAGACCTCCATCGGCTTGGAGACCTTGGCCGACGGGCCGGCCCAGTCCGTCGAGAAACCGCCCGGCTCGACAAGGGTCACGTGAATACCGAACTGCGCGACTTCCTGGCTGAGCGACTGGCTGAAGGCTTCCAGCGCCCATTTCGAGGCGTGGTAAAGGCCGATCGAGGCAAAGGCGTTGACGCCGCCGATCGACGAGATCTGGATGATATGGCCCGAGCGCTGCGCGCGCATGATGGGCAACGCGGCCTGGGTGACCCAGAGCGCACCGAAGACGTTGGTCTCGATCTGGTCGCGGGCCTCCTTCTCGGTGACTTCCTCGATGGCGCCGAAATGGCCGTAGCCGGCATTGTTGATCACGACATCGAGCCGGCCGAAGCGCTTGTGTGCCTCGGCTATGGCGGCATCGACCGCTTGTTTGTCGGTGACGTCGAGTTTTAGGGCCGCGATCCTGTCGCCGTATTTCTCGACGAGATCGGCAACCGTGCCGGCATCGCGCGCGGTTGCGGCGACGCGATCGCCGCGGGCGAGCGCTGCCTCGGCCCAGACGCGGCCAAAGCCCTTCGACGATCCGGTGATGAACCAAACCTTGTTTGTCATAATCTGTGATCCTTGCTCCTGGAGCGCTTCAACGTTTCGCCAAGCCGCTGCAAGTCATTGTTTTTGCGCAATTCCGATGGAAAACCGCTAAGCACTTTTCCTGAATTGCTGTAGGGCGAGAATTCCGAAGATAAGCGGAGGATACTCCGTTTGCTTGATGTACGGCGCTTTCGGCGTTTTTCCAGAGGCGCCGCCGGATTTATTTGGAGCACGGGTCAGGGATAGCCAGGGCGTTCGACCAGGCCGGATCGTCATGCCTCCCTAGCAAAGGGGCCCATCGGACGTTCGGCGCCGGCCTCACTCGTCCTCCTCGTCCTCCTTGAGCAGCCTCGTCGCGCGCCAACGGGTTAGCACCTCATTGGTCCGCCCGATCACGAAGAAACGCGCCGAATCCCGATCATAGCCCTCTGCGAGCAACTTCTCGTAGTCGGTGTGGGCGTGGCGGACATGGGCGATGGTTGCAAGCCACACCGCGATCGACGGCGGCAGGGTCTTCATGTGCACGGAACCGGCGTCGGCACGGATTTTTTCCATGTCGGCATAGGGCGCGAGGGGAAGAAGCGCGGTCAGCGCCTTAGCGATGGCGCGGCGGCGGCCGGTGAGGGCGCTCATTTCCCGTCGCGCCCGGCAATCGTCGCTTCGGGGAAGGCCTCGACCGAGGCGTAATAGGGTTTGATGTCGATGACCGGCGTGCCGTCGAGCACATCGATGGCGTCGATCCCGATCCGCCCGGCCTCGATGTCGAGAGCGACGAGCTTCGCCACATGCAAGCCGACAGGGTTCGGACGGGCAGGGGAGCGCAGCGAGAAAACGCCTTTCGGTTCAGCCGCATGGCGGGGTTTCTGCACGATCAGATTCCGCGGCGCGTGATGGAGCCAGGACAGGATGACGATGTGGCTGGCGCGTTCCAGGTTTTGCAACCCCGGGCGATAGAGCTCGTCGATCAGGACTGTTGCGGCTTTCCCGGTTTCGCGGGCGGCGCGCATGTTCTTGGGGCAATCCTCGCGGCTGGTCCAGGGTGAGACGATGCGGCCGACAAAGACGATATGACCGTCCGGACGCTGTTGCGCCGGATCGGCCGCAAGAAGCGTTTCACCTTCGCGCGTCTCGAACATCCTCTTTACTCCGCCCAAGAACCGTCCGCCCGGCGCGGATCACGGCTGCGCCATTTTGTTGTCCGGAAGCGACATGGCGCTTGCCAGGGTTCCGAAATCGACATAAACATATCTTTATATCTTTCAACGAGAGTCCGCTCATGCATGTCTCGCTCGATACAATGGTAGATACATTGAAGGCGGCGGCCGAATCCAGCCGGCTGCGCATCCTGGTGCTGCTTTCGCGCGGCGACCTGACCGTCTCCGACCTTACCGAGATTCTTGGACAGTCGCAGCCGCGCGTCTCGCGCCATCTGAAGCTTTTGCTCGATGCCGGGCTGATCGGCCGCTACCAGGAAGGGTCCTGGGCCTTCTTCAGGCTGACCGATACGGACAATTCGCGCGACTTCGTGCAGCGCCTCGTCTCCGGCATCAGCGAGGCCGATGCGCAGGTGGTGCGCGATCTCGAGCGGCTGGCGGCGGTGAAGCGCAAGCGGCAGGACCGGGCCGCCGAATATTTCTCCGAGAACGCCGCGAGCTGGGATCATATCCGCTCGCTGCATGTGCCGGACCGCGCGGTGGAGGCGGCGCTCATCAGGCTCGTCGGCAAGCGGCCGTTCCAGTCGATGCTCGACCTCGGCACCGGCACGGGCAGGCTGCTCGAAATCTTCGCGCCGCTCTACCGGCGCGGCGTCGGCATCGACATGTCGCGCGAGATGCTGACCGTGGCGCGCGCCAATCTCGACAAGGCCGGCATCGCCAATGCGCAGGTTCGCCAGGGCGACATTTTCTCGCCGCCGGTCGAGCGCAACGCCTTCGATCTCGTGACCATCCACCAGGTGCTGCACTATCTCGACGATCCCGCCCGCGCCATCGCCGAGGCGGCAAGGCTGCTGCGGCCATCCGGCAGGCTGATCGTCGTCGACTTCGCACCGCACAATCTCGAATTCCTGCGCGACCAGCACGCGCATATGCGGCTGGGCTTCTCCGATCGGCAGATGTCCGACTGGTTCGCGGAGGCCGGCCTCGACCTTGAGGACAGCCAGGAGTTCGAGCCGCGCGGCGGCAACGAAGCAAGGCTCACCGTCAAGCTCTGGCTCGGCCGCGACCGCCGCCTGCTGATCGCCGATCCGTCCAATGAGGCACTTCCAGCAAGGGAAACAGCCTGATGAACCAGTTCCGCTTTTCCCGCCGCCGCGACATCGGCGACAAGGTCAGGGTTTCGTTCGAGTTCTTCCCGCCGAAAACGGATGAGATGGAAGCAAGGCTCTGGGATACCGTCACGAGGCTCGAGCCGCTCAAGCCGAGATTCGTGTCGGTGACCTACGGCGCCGGCGGCTCGACCCGCGAGCGCACGGCGCGCACCGTCAAGCGCATCCTCAACGAGACGTCGCTGACGCCGGCGGCGCACATGACTTGCGTCGACGCCGCGCGTGATCAGGTCGACAGCGTCATCCGCGAGTTCGCCGACATGGGCGTTAAACGCTTCGTGGCGTTGCGCGGCGATCCGGCGGCCGGTGTGGGCACAAGCTACCGTCCGCATCCCGACGGCTACGCCAACGGCGCCGAATTGGTCGGCGCGCTGAAGGGCGTCGGCGATTTCGACATCTCGGTCTCGGCCTATCCGGAAAAGCATCCGGAAAGCCCGGATTTCGCCACCGACATCGACATGCTGAAGCGCAAGGTCGACAATGGCGCGACGCGGGCGATCACCCAGTTCTTCTTCGACAACGATCTCTACGAGCGCTATGTCGAGCGGGCGCGGCGCGCCGGCATCTATATCCCGATCGTGCCGGGCATCCTGCCGGTGCATAATTTCACGCAGGTCGCCAATTTCTCGTTGCGCTGCGGCGCGCTGGTGCCGGCATGGCTCGCCGAGCGCTTCGAAGGGCTGGAGAACGACCCGCAGACACATGCGCTGGTGGCCTCGGCGGTGGCGGCCGAACAGGTGCTCGACCTCGTCGAGCGCGGCGTCGGCGACTTCCATTTCTACACGATGAACCGTGCCGATCTCGTCTTTGCCGTCTGCCACATGATCGGCATCCGCTCGCATGAGGCGGAGGCGACCGGATCGGCCGCGGCTTAAGCCAAGCCGTGAGCCAGATCTGCAATGGAAAAGGCCGGGTGGAAACCCGGCCTTTTCGAACTGTTGGACTATTCTCGGCGCTTAGTCTTCCCGGCTTTGGCGGGTCAGGGAAGAACTCCTATAATAAGGGCACCGATGAATGCGAATGCGGCACAAATCATCAAAGCGTTGATCGGCCTCGTCAGTCCCATGTCATAGCCTCCTCTTCAGAGCTATGGCAGGAGTCTAGGGTCATTTGTGCCACAGGCAAGCGGAAAACGTGCTGCAATGCGACATGATTGTGAAATTCGCGACCTGGAATTAGTCGTTAGCCTTTGAAACTCTTCGGCAAAAGCCGGCTTCGCCGTTGTGAATAAATTGTGGCGGCGGCGTGGCATGACACCGCTACCATTTGCCGAACAACCGCCCGTCGATGGTGATCAGGCCTAAACCGATCAGCGTCATGCCGCCGATCTCGAACAGCGCCAACCGCTCGCCGAGGAAGAGGAAGCCGAGCAGCACCGCGCTGACCGGCACGATCAAGGTGACCAGCGAGGCGTTGGTGGCGCCGGCCGAGGCGACGAGGTTGAAATAGAGGATGTACGCGAAGGCGGTGGACAGCA
This sequence comes from Mesorhizobium sp. B4-1-3, assembly GCF_006439355.1. Lineage (GTDB taxonomy): Bacteria > Pseudomonadota > Alphaproteobacteria > Rhizobiales > Rhizobiaceae > Mesorhizobium. The sequence goes on along the minus strand of NZ_VFTG01000006.1, from coordinate 79,414 downwards.
GCGCGAGTCCCAGCACCGCGGCCCAGACCGGCGGCGAGCCCGAGAACAGTCCCGTCGGTCCATAGGCAATGAGCACGATGGGGATCATGATGATGGTCGAGGCGGTCAACTGCCCGGTGGCGACAACGGGCGAGGGCACGCCCTTGAAACGGCGCGCGATCATCAAGGCGATCGCATAGGATACCGAAGCGCCGATCAGCGCGAATTTGGCCCAGACCGGCCCACCGAGGCCGGCAACAAGACCCGGGCCGATCATGACGGCGGTGCCGGCAACACCGAGGAAGATGCCGGCCAGCTTGTTCCAGGACAGCTTCTCGTCGGTGGTGAGCGCGTTGGCGAGCACCAGCGTCCAGAACGGCGTCGTAGCGTTGAGCACCGAGGCGACGCCGGCGCCGAGCTGCGTCTGGCCGGCGAAGATCAGCGAGAAAGGCACGACGTTGTTGGAGAGCGCCAGCAGGAAGAACAGGCCGGCATGCGGGAAGGCGAGCCGGAACGACGGGCCGCGGACCGCCAAATAGAGCTGAAGCGCGATCGCGGCGATGGCGACGCGAAACAGCACCAGCGCCAGCGGGTGGATCTCGGACACCGCAATGCGGGCAAAGAAGAACGAGCCGCCCCAGATCGCGCCGAGCAAGAGAAGCTGCGCCCAATCCTTGAACGTCATCGGTCCGCGCGTCGGCGCGGCGCCGGCTATAGTGGACATCTCTTGTTCCTCCCGGCCGGTCGCAATCCTAGCCGTTGCACCTCACCAACCGATATCGCGTCCGCAGACAAGGGCCACCCGAAACCTGACTGGTGGTTTAGCGTTGGCAAAATGTGCAACCGGCCGCTCCGGGTCGCCAGACACAGAACTGTTTTCTTTGGCGGCTAGCTAGGATTAATTGCGCTCCAGACCCCGAGGATTCGTCCATGCAGCGATTCGAAAATGCCCGTGATGCGGCACTGGCGCTTCGTCCCGACGATCCGGTCTATTGTTTCCGCCCGCAGGTGCTGAAGGCGGACGCGTTGCAGTTCATGGGCATGTTTCCAGGCAAGACCGCCTACGCTGTGAAGACCAATGGCGAGCAGATCGTGCTGAAAACGCTGGTGGAAGCCGGCGTCAGCACCTTCGACGTCGCTTCGCCCGGCGAATTCGCCGCCGTGCGGGCAGTCTCGGCAGATGCCGAGATGCTCTACATGCACCCGGTCAAGGCGCAGTCGGATATCAAGCTGGCCCTGGAGAAATACGGCATCCGCGTGATTTCGCTCGACCATGAGGATGAGATCACCAAGCTGACGCGCGTGGTGCGGGCGCTCGATATCGACCCGGGCGCCATCAGCGTCTTCGTGCGCATCCAGACCAAGGGCCATGCGGCTTACGAATTGTCGAAGAAATTCGGGGCCGGGCCTGCCAATGCCGTCGAACTCGCCGAGCGGCTGAACCGCACCGGCTACAAGGTTGGACTCTGCTTCCATGTCGGCAGCCAGATCGAGGATCCCGACACCTATGAGCGCGCGCTCGCCTCGGCCGACTGGGTGCGCAACCGCCTGACATTCGAGATCGCCGGGCTCGATGTCGGCGGCGGCTTTCCGGCAGAGTATGGCAACGATCCCAACCGCAAACAGGTCGAGATGCCTTCGCTCGGTCAGCTGATGTCGCGGCTTGCCGGCGACCTGAAGGAGTATCAGTTCGACCAGATGCCGCTGGTGGCCGAGCCTGGCCGCGTGATCGTGGCGCGGTGCCTGTCGCTGATCGTGCGGGTGCTGCTGCGCAAGGGCAAGCGGCTCTACATCAATGACGGCATCTGGGCGTCGCTGTCGGACTCCTGGACCGGCAAGATCACGCTGCCGGCGCGCTTCATCCCGGATCCCGCGATCCGCACGCGCAATGGCGACGAGAAAAACATCGTGCCGTTCAAGGTCTGCGGCGCGACCTGCGATTCCGTCGACATCCTGTCCAGGCCGTTCTGGCTGCCGGAAACGGTCGACACCGGCGACTGGATCGAGATCGGCCATATCGGCGCCTACTCACTGTCGCTCAGGACCCGCTTCAACGGCTTTTATCCCGATACGTTCGTCGAGGTGACGACGCCGTTCGACGAGGGCGATGCGCCGGTTGGGTTTGCGAGTCTGGAAACGATGGCGGATTGAGCTCCCTCTTCTCCCCTTCTTGTGGGAGAAGGGAAGGGCGCTACAGCTTTGCCAGCAACTCCGGCGTCGGCCAGCCATCGACCGGCAACCCTAGCCGCGTCTGCTCCTTGCGGACCGCTTCGCGCGTGTTGGTGCCGAGGATGCCATCGACCGTGCCGACATCGTAGCCCTTGGCCTCGAGCTTGGTCTGCAATGCCTTCATCTGATCGCCGCTCAGGCCCTGCTCGGGCATACGCGGATCGAATTGCGGCGCGCCGGCAAGGCGGGTGGCAAGCACGGCGGCCGTCAGCGCATAGGTGAAGGACTGGTTCCATTCCAGATAGACGTCGAAGTTGTCGTAAGTCAGGAAGGCGGGGCCCTTGCGGCCCATCGGCAGGGCGAGGCCGGCCTTGAGCCCATTGTCGACGAGCGGCGTGCCGTCCGGGTTGGTCACGCCCCATTGAGCCCATTGCGACAGCGGCAGCTTGTTGGTGCGGCCGGTCTGGTCCCACGGCATCTGGTCGGGGACGCGCACTTCCTGGACCCAGGGCTGGTCGCGCTTCCAGCCGCGCGACATGATCTTGTTGGCGGTCGTCATGATGACATCCGGCACGCTGTTCCTGAGGTCGACCTTGCCGTCGCCGTCGCCATCGACGCCTTTGGCAAGATAGTCGGTCGGCAGGATCTGCGTCTGCCCGATCTCGCCGGCCCAGGCGCCCTTGACGTCGGGCGGCAGCACGCCGCGGTCGAGCAAGGTGAGCAGCGGCACCAATTGCTGCCGGAAGAGCTGAGGGCGGCGGCAGTCATGCGAAAGCGTCACCAGCGCATTGAGCGTATGGAAATCGCCCTGCACGGCGCCGAAATCGGTCTCCAGCCCCCAGAAAGCAGCGATGATGGCCGGCTGGACACCGAACTCCTTGTCGGCGCGGGCGAAAACATCGGCATATTTCTTCAGATTGGCCGCGCCCTGCTTCAGGCGGTAGGCTGAGATCATGCGATTGGCGAATTCGGTGAAGGTCTGGGTGAAGACGCCCTGGGCGCGGTCGCGCGCCAGCGCCCGCTGATCGATGGTGGCGTCCTCCAGCGCGTCGAGCCCGACGGCGCCGACACCGGCCGCTTTGGCTTCGGCCGCGACGCCCTGCTTCCAGGCCTCGAAATCGCCACCGCATTCCTGTGCCGCGACGGGCAGCGCCGACGCGCCGAGGAAAAGCGCCATCAGGATTTCAACGCGCAATCGCATCGTTTTCCTTTCGAGACCGGCGCATGACCCCATCGTGATCCCGGATCGGGATCGGACAGGCGCATGCGAGGATTTCAAAGTTCGGGAGCCGCGCCAAGCACTCGCGCGAATGCGCCGCTCCGGATTACCAGCGGTTGCATGTCTCGCCGCCCGCTGTGTCGAAAAGCAGGCGGGGGCACGGTTGTCAACGGGTGTTCTGCCGCAGCCACTTCTTCCAGGCGGCTTCCGAGCCGTTGAAGACGTTGATGTCCGACTTGCCGGTCATGCCGGGCACGATGCCGGTGCCGGTGTACTGCCAGAAGGTGAAGGGGTGGCCGCCGTATTTTTGGTGCGGGTGTCCGGCGACCGAGCGCAGCCAATAGGGATAGCCGCGGAAACTCGCCAGCTGGTTGTCGTCGAAGAAATCGAGCGAGGTGTAGATGATCGGCTTCTTGCCGTAATGACGCTCGACCATTTGCAGGAAGACGCTCATTTCGCTGCGCACCGTGGCCGGGTCCGGGCGCAGCCGGCAAGTCGGCGACTTCGGGTTCCATTCCATGTCGAGCACCGGCGGCATTGCCGACGGGTCATTGGGGACATTAGCGATGAACCAGCGCGCCTGGGTTTCCGCCGGCGTGCAGAAATAGAAGAAATGATAGGCCGCCCGCGGAATTCCGGCTGCCTTCGTGCGCGACCAGTGCTCGTTGAAATTGTCGTCGAAGCGGTCGCCGCCTTCCGTCGCCTTGATGAAGGCGAAGGAGATGCCGCTGGCTCTCGCTGTCGGCCAGTCGACCGAGGTCTGGTATTTGGAAACATCCGTGCCGTGGATGGCATAAGTCCACGGCGCGCCGCTATCCCATTGATGCGGCTTGGAGTCCTCGAATTTGGGCGCGCGCACGGCAACCGTCTGCGAGGACGGCGACAGCGGAGAGAGATCGTCGACGGTCGAGCAGGCGCAGAGCAGCGTCAGCATCAGAATGGCCGCGAGACGGCGCATGGCGTTCCCCAGGCCGGGTTCAGCCGGCCGCTGATGGGTCCTTCACTGATGGTGGTCGCTTACGCGGGCCCCCTCCGGACGATCGCCCCACGAGATCGTCCAAGTTCTCATTTGTCTGTCCATGTCGTTGTCCCAAAACCGCTGCGCACTTTTGGGCGACATGGAGCATGTTGATCGCCGAACATGGTTGATAATCCATTGACGGCGCTCGACAACGCCGATGATTTTGCGGAAGCAATGGCGGCAAATCGATGACATAAATCGGGCCGGCGAATCCAAAAGGCGGGGAAAGATGCGGGCTGTCGCGAAGTTCATCAAATGGCTGCTTGGTCTTGTGATCCTGGCGGTAATCGGGCTCTTCGCCTGGCTCTATTTCGCCCCGCCCGAACTGATCCGCGTCGGCTCCGGCTATTCGGCCAAGATCGTCTGCTCGAATGTCTTCATCGCCGGCCGCGACCCGAACCAAGTGCTGGCGGTCGACGTGCAGGCGCCCGGCCATCCGCTGCTCAGGCTGATGAAAGTGTCGGTCGACAGAAAAAGGGGGATGGTTTCGGCCGGGCTGTTTTGGGTTTTCGGCAAGAGCGTTGCCGTAGAACGCTTCGGGGTCGGCTGCGCATCGGTTCCCGACGGCGATACCGGCAAAGCGCGGCAGACCTCGCTACGCGCGGTGCCGCCTGCCGCGGCGCAACCCGATACGCTGTGGCCCGATGGCGACCGCGTGGATGCTTCGCAGAACTCCGAAGTCGCGAAGATCGTCGACGATGTCGCCATGGCCGGCATCGGCATGCGCGCCATCGTGGTGGTGAAGAACGGCCGCATCGTCGCAGAACGTTATGGCGAGGGCTTTTCGGCCAAGACGCCGCTGCTCGGCTGGTCGATGACCAAGACGGTGAATGCCGCGATCGTCGGCACTTTGGTCAAGGACGGCAAGCTCGCGCTCGACAAAAAGGGCCTTTTCGCGCCGTGGAAGGCCGACGGCCGCGCCGCCATCAGTCTTGCCGACATGATGGCGATGTCGAGCGGGCTGGCGTTCAACGAGGATTATGGCGACGTCGCCGACGTGACGCGCATGCTCTATCTCGAGCCGGACATGGCCGGTTTCGCCGAGGCCCAACCGCTGACCGGCGAGGTCGGCAAGGTGTTTTCCTATTCGAGCGGCACGGCGGTGATGCTGTCGCGGCTGTGGCAGGACGCGATCGGCGACAAAACCAAGGCGCTGGCCTGGCCGCGCACGGCGCTATTCGAGCCGCTCGGCATGCATAGCGCGGTGCTCGAGACCGACGAGCAGGGCACCTTCGTCGGCTCGTCTTATCTCTACGCCACGGCGCGTGACTGGGCGCGCTTTGGCCAATTTCTGCTGCAGGGCGGCGTCTGGAACGGCACCCAGATCCTGCCCGCCGGTTTCGTCGACTGGATGCGCGAGCCGGCGCCGGCTTCAAAAGTCTATGGCAAGGGCCAGGTCTGGATCGAAGGTCCGGGCGATGAGGAAAAACCCGGCGCTGGCATTTCAGCGGGACTGCCCAAGGACACATACTGGATGGAAGGCCATGACGGCCAGACGGTGGCGATCGTTCCATCGGAGCAGTTGGTCGTGGTGCGGCTTGGGCTGACGCCGGCCAAGCTCGGCTATCGTCCGCAGAGGATGGTTGGGGCGCTGGTGAAGGCGCTGCACTGATCGCTTTGCTATTTGCGGGATCCGATCACGGCCAGCCAGGCATAGCCGCGATAAAGCGTTCTGAAACGGAAGGTTGCGCCGGTGCGCTGCGATTCCGATTCAAGCACGTCGCGCAGCGAGGCGCGCGGTGAAACATGGAATTTCCGCAGCCAGCCGCGCAACAGCCCGCGAAACCAGCGTGGCAGTCCTTCCTGCTGGCCGAAATCGACGACGTGCAGCGAACCGCCGGGGGCGAGCGTGGCGAGCGCGGCCGATACGGTCTTCTCCCAGCCGGGGATCATCGACAGCGAATAGGAGATGAAGACGCGGTCGAAGCATTGGATGCCGAAGAGATCCTTGGCATCGAAATCGGTGGCATCGCCGCGTGCAAGGCTGACTTTGCCGGACAGACCTTCACGCGCAATGGCCGCGTTTGCCGTCTCCAGCATCTCGGCCGAGATGTCGAGGCCAAAGAAGCGGGCGTCCGGATAGCGGCGGGCGGCAAGCGCGATGTTGCGGCCGGTGCCGCAGCCGAGCTCCAGAACGGCGCCGCCCCGCGGCACGTCCAGCCCGTCGATCATGCGGTCACGGCCGAGCAGGTAGTATTTGCGGGTGAGGTCATAGATATGGCGCTGCCAGCGGTAGACGCCGTCCATCAGATCGGCATGGCTGGCCGGCAGCTCCGTCGTGCTCATGCGGCGCGCTTCACATAGAGGTGGAAGCCGCCATAGATCGCGGAGCGGTCTTTCGCCGAGAATTCGCGCGAGGTGTCGGCCTCGTAGGTCCATTGGTCGAGCAGCGAATCGGAGACACGGCCGGGTAGCAGGCTGGGTTCCGCCGCGGTGCGGAAGATGACGCGGGCGCCCGCCGAGGCGGTGCGGGTGATCTCGGTCCAGAGCGCGTTGAGCAGGTCGTCGGTCATCCAGTCCTGTGCGTCGAGCAGCACGAACCGGTCGACGCTGCCCGCCTCCTTGGCGGCCAGGAACTTGATCAGGTTGGCATGATGGATGGCGACGCGGTCGATGTTGTCGCGGATCGTCTTATAATTGCGCTGTTCCAGATAGGCGGGCAGCGCCGCCTCGCCAGGCAGCGGATAACGACGGGCAAAGGCCTGCCAGGCGAAGTAGTTGTTCTTCAGCGGGAAATCGCAGGCGAGCTTTTCCAGCCGTGCTTTCAAGACGCTCGCCATCGAGCCGTCGCCGGAGGTGATCAACGAATCGTACTGGGCCGGCGGGATGCCGAGGCCGAACAGCGAAGCCTTGCGAGAGGTCGCCCAGCGCAAGAGCTTCTTGTCGAAGATCGGCGCCAGCTCCTCATTGAAGAAGCGGCGCTGCTCGCCGATGTTCTCGGCTTTCATGATGCCGGCCGGATCGACGCCGAACAGTTTTGCGACGCGATGGCCCATGGCGATGAACAGGCCGAGCAGGCCGGTCTGGTAGAAGTTGCGGTCGAAGACCGAGATGCGGCGGCGGCCCTGCCAGTTGCGGCGCTCCCAGTAATGACGGCTCACCGGATCGAGATGCGGCGCGATGAAGCGATCATAGGCGTCGGAGTTGTGGCTGGTGCCGGCGGCGCCGAAGAAGCGGAACAGGTCGCCCTGCGAAGGCAGGTGTCGCACCGCTTCCAGCTTCATGCGGTTCAGCGCGATGTGCGCGGCGTTGAGATCGACGGCATCGATCCGGGCGGGCGAGCGGGTTAGGTAAGCCAGAATGTTGCAGCCGCCCGACGCGATCGTGACGATGCGGTGACCGGCGCCGAGCTGCATGGCCTCCATGTCGACATCCGGGTCTTCCCAGATTTGCGGATAGACCAGACCTGAGAACAGGAAGGCAAAGAGCCGCTCGGAAATGCCGTCCTTCGACAATGCCCGGTTCTGATAGACCGCCCTTCCGACTTCCTTGCCACGACGATAAACGAGTTCTCCGGATACGTCTGACATGGAAAGGTGATTCCCCGTTTGCGTTGGCGCAAGCGGGTAGCGCAGCGTCATGACAGGCGGGTGACAACCTGTTGACGGCAGGCCGTCACAAATTCTTACGATTTTCCGAATGCTCCAGGCGTCGGCGTGGTGACGATGACGGCTTCGCCGGCATCGAGCGTGGTCTGGTCGCAGGCCTTCAGGATGTCGATCGAGCCGTCATTGCGCCTGACCTTGGTCGATCCGGCCTCGCCGTCGCCGCCGCCTTCTAGGCCTTGGGGCGGGCGGTTGCGGTGCGAGGACAGGATCGCGCATTCCATCTTTTCGAGGAAGCGGATGGTGCGCCTAGTGCCGTCGCCGGCATTCCATTTGCCCTTGCCGCCGGAGCCTTCGCGGATGTGGAAGTCTTCCAGCACGACGGGGAAGCGCAGTTCCAGCACCTCCGGATCGGTAAGGCGCGAGTTGGTCATATGGGTGTGCACGCCGGAGGTGCCGGCAAAGCCACGCCCCGAATTCATCCGGCCGGCCGGCGATCCGGAGCAGATCGTCTCGTAATACTGGTATTTCCTGCTGCCGAAGGTGAGGTTGTTCATCGTGCCTTGCGCGTTGGCGATCGCACCCATGGCGCCGAACAGCGCGTTGGTGACATGCTGCGAGGTCTCGACATTGCCGGCAACGACGGCGGCAGGGTAGGCGGGCTTCAGCATCGAGCCATCGGGGATGACGATGTTGATCGGCCTGAGGCAGCCGGCATTCATCGGGATTATGTCCTCGACCATGACGCGGAAGGCGTAGAGCACCGCTGCGCGGGCAACGGGCTCCGGCGCGTTGAAGTTGTTCTTCATGACGGGAGAGGTGCCGGTGAAATCGACGGTCGCCTCGCGCTTTTGCCGGTCGACGGTGATCTTCACCTTGATCACCTGGCCGGTGTCGGTGGGATATTCGTAAGCGGCGCTGTCTGGAAGCCGTTCTATCACGCGGCGCACGCTTTCGGCCGCATTGTCCTGGACATGTCCCATATAGGCCTCGACGACATCGAGGCCGAAATGCGCGACCATCTTGCGCAACTCCGCCACTCCCTTTTCGTTGGCGGCGATCTGCGCCTTGAGGTCGGCGATGTTCTGGACGGGATTGCGCGCGGGGTAGGGATGATCGGTCAGCAGCGTCTCCAGCTCCTTCTCGCGGAAGCGGCCGCGATCGACGATGCGGAAATTGTCGAACAGAACGCCTTCCTCATCGACCGTCGTCGCAAGCGGCGTCATCGAGCCGGGCGCGGTGCCGCCGACATCGGCGTGGTGGCCGCGCGAGGCCGCCCAGAACAGGATCTCGTTGCGCGCATCGTCGAAGACGGGCGTCACCACGGTGATGTCGGGCAGATGCGTGCCGCCATTATAGGGCGCGTTGAGCGCGAACACGTCGCCCGGATGGATATCGCCGGAATTCAGGCGGATGATGGTTTCGACGGAACGGTCCATGGAGCCCAGATGCACCGGCATGTGCGGCGCGTTGGCGACCAATGCGCCATGGCGGTCGAACACGGCGCAGGAAAAATCGAGCCGCTCCTTGATGTTGACCGAATAGGCGGTGTTCTGCAGCGTCACGCCCATCTGTTCGGCGATCGACATGAAGAGGTTGTTGAAGACCTCCAGCATCACCGGATCGGCCTCGGTGCCGAGTGCCGCGGCACGCGCTTTTCGTTCCGTGCGGCGGATCACGACGTGGTCGAGACTGGTGATTTCGGCGCGCCAGCCAGGCTCGACGACGATGGTCTGGTTCGGCTCGATGATCAGCGCGGGTCCGGCGACCGTGTCGGAGGGCCGCAGGTTCTCACGATGGTAGACGCCGGCCTCGTGCCAGCGGCCCTCGGTATAAATCTGCCGGCATTCCGAAGGCTTAGGCTCGACCCCTGCAAGTCCGGCACGGGCGGAGATTTCAGCCTTGCCCTGTCGCGCGGCTTCCATGCCTTCGACGGCGACGGTCTCGACGACGATGGGCTTGTCGTCATAGACGAAACCGAATTGCGCCTTGTGCGCGGCCTCGAAGTCGCTCCTGGCCCGGAAGATCGAGCCATGCTCGAAATTCACCGGCAGCGCCGTGTCGGTGCCGTCGTAGCGGATGTGCAGGACGGGCTTGGTTGAAACCTCGTCCTCGGCGATGCCTTGCTCGCCAAGCTCGGCGATGACATCCGTGCGCAAGGCCGCGATGAGTGCCTCGATCGCCGCGCCGGATTCGTCGGCAAGCGGCTGCAGCAGGCCCTGCTGGCGCGAGGCGAAGACCGACGAGAGGCCGATGCCGTATGCGGAAAGCAGGCCGGAAAAGGGGTGGATCAGCACGGCTTCCATGCCGAGCGCGTCGGCAACCAGGCAGGCGTGCTGGCCGCCGGCACCGCCAAAACAGTTCAACAGATATTCCGTGACATCGTAGCCGCGCTGCACCGAGATCTTCTTGATGGCGTTGGCCATGTTCTCGACGGCGATGGTGACAAAGCCTTCGGCGACCGCCTCGGGCGAGCGGCCGTCGCCGATCTGGGCGGCAAGTGCCGCGAATTTCTCGCGAACGGTGCCGGCATCGAGCGGCTGGTCCTGGCCGGCGCCGAAAATCGCCGGGAAGAAATCGGGCTGCAATTTGCCGAGCATGACATTGGCGTCGGTGACGGCGAGCGGACCGCCGCGCCGGTAGGCAGCCGGGCCGGGATTGGCGCCGGCGGAATCCGGGCCGACGCGGAAGCGGCCCGCCTCGTAATGCAGGATTGAGCCGCCGCCGGCGGCGACCGTGTGGATGCGCATCATCGGCGCGCGGATGCGCACGCCGGCGACCTCGGTGTCGAAGGCGCGCTCATATTCGCCGTCATAATGGGCGACGTCGGTTGAGGTGCCGCCCATATCGAAGCCGATGACCTTGTCGAAGCCGGCGAGCTTCGCCGTCTCGACCATGCCGACGACCCCGCCCGCCGGCCCTGACAGCAGCGCGTCCTTGCCCTGGAACATGTCGGCGGCGGTGAGGCCGCCCGACGACATCATGAACATCAGGCGCGGGCCGGCGCCCAGTTCGCCGGCCACACGCTGCACGTAGCGCGACAGGATCGGCGACAGATAAGCGTCCACCACGGTGGTGTCGCCGCGGCCGACCAGCTTGATGAGCGGCGAGATCTCGTGAGAGACCGATATCTGGCTGAAGCCGATCTTGCGGCAGACTTTTGCCACGGCTTTTTCGTGGTCCGGGTATTTCCAGGCATGCATGAAGACGATGGCGACCGCGTCGATGCCGTCGGCCTTTGCCTGTTCGATCGCCGGGCGGCAGGCCGCAATGTCGAGCAGGCGCTCGACGCAGCCGTCGGCGCGCACGCGCTCGTCGATCTCGATGACGCGCTCGTAGAGTTGTTCCGGCAGGATGATCTCCTTGGCAAAGATGTCCGGCCTTGCCTGATAGGCGATCCGCAATGCGTCGCGAAAACCCTTGGTGATCAACAGCAGCACGCGATCGCCCTTGCGCTCGAGCAGCGCATTGGTGGCAACTGTCGTGCCCATTTTGATGTCGCCGATCGCCTCGGCGGAAATGGCTGCGCCCGCTTTGAGACCCAACAGGTCGCGGATGCCCTGAATAGCGGCGTCCGCATAGGCCTCGGGATTTTCGGACAGGAGTTTTCGTGGGTGCAGGCGGCCCTGCGGATCACGGCCGATGATATCGGTGAACGTGCCGCCGCGGTCGATCCAGAAGTCCCATTTCCCAGTTCCTGCGGCTGCCGGCATTCTGCTTATCCATTCATGTCTTCGAGCGCATGTTCTGCTGGTTTGGGATTTTTGGCGCCAGCAATCGTAAGTTGATGTTACACATCGAAATGCAACGTTACGAAACCGGCAGCTTGCTGATGCATTTCCCCTGCGACCGCTCACCGAAATGTGAGCGTCTGCTGAAGGAGAGATACCATGAAGAAGCTCATTCTGGCGTCGGTCTCGGCGGTCGCCCTGCTGGGGGTGGCGGCTTGCAGCGACAGCGGTACCGACAAGACCACGACCCAGAGCACCAATCCGCCGGCCAACGAGCAGCCCATGAAGCCGGCTTCGCCCGATGCTTCGAAGCCTGCCGAACCGGCTCCGGCAACAAAACCGGCTCCTGCCGCGCCCGCGCAGTAAGGACCGACCCACAATCTTGAGGAAGGCCGGCATTGCCGGCCTTCTTTGCGTCGATCCCACATCACGCCGGCAGCCTGCGGCATTGTCCCGGCTTGATAGAACCGCCCGGTTCGCTCTATGAAGCCGACATGTCGATTTGGGACCGCCTTGGCGACTTCATCGCTCGTGTTTCGTCGTCGGCGTCCTCGGGTGTCGCGGATGTCGTGGAAGCCGTGCGCACCGTGTTTTCCGGCGATCCGGACTTGCGCCGGCGCGTTGCCTTCTCGGTGGCGATGATCGCGCTTTCGGCCAAGATGGCCAAGGCCGACGGCATTGTCACGCAGGACGAGGTGCGCGCCTTCCAGGAAATCTTCGAAGTGCCGGCGAGCGAGACGCGCAACGTGGCGCGGCTTTACGATATCGCCAAGCAGGACGTCGCCGGCTTCGAGACCTATGCCCAGCGCATGGCGCAACTCTGCGGTTCCGGCCACGCCAACTGCATGATGCTGGAAGACATACTCGACGGACTGTTTCACATCGCCAAGGCGGACGGGCTCATCCATGAGCGGGAAGGTCAGTTCCTGCACCGGATCGCCGAGATCTTTCGGATCGACGAGGTGCATTACGAGGCGATCCTGTCCAGGCACGTCAATCTCGGCGCCGCCGATCCTTACGTCGTTCTGGGGATCGAGCGCGGCAAGCCGTTCGAGGAAGTCAGGAAACGCTATCGCAAGCTGATTTCCGACAATCACCCGGACAGGCTGATCGCGCGCGGCCTGCCGCAGGAATTCATCAAGATCGCCACCACCAGGGTCGCCGCGATCAATGCCGCCTATGAGATGATCGAGCGGGGCCTCAGGCACGTATGAGCGGCTTTTTGCCCGACCAGCCAGGTGCCGAGGTCCGGGTGTCGCCCAATTTCGGTCCGCGTCGCGAGACGCTCCGGCCCGACATGATCGTGCTGCATTATACCGGAATGGCAAGCGGCGCCGGCGCCGAGGCGTGGCTGTGCGATCCAGCGAGCGAAGTTTCCTCGCATTATCTTGTCCACGAGGATGGCCGCATCGTGCAGATGGTGCGCGAGAGCGACCGCGCCTGGCATGCCGGCAAGAGTTCCTGGCTCGGCCGCACCGACATCAACTCCTGTTCCGTCGGCATCGAGATCGTCAATCCCGGGCATTCGCTGGGCTACAAGGCTTTTCCGAGGCGGCAGGTCGATGCCGTGATCGGCTTGTGCGTGGGGATCGTTGGCCGTTATTCGATCCCCGCGGCAAGGGTGCTCGCGCATTCGGACGTGGCTCCAGGTCGCAAGGTCGATCCCGGCGAAAAATTTCCCTGGAAGGCGCTCTTCGCGGCCGGTGTTGGCCACCTCGTGCCTGCGGCGCCGATAAAGCCGGGCGCCGCGCTGAAGGCCGGCGACACCGGCGCCGACGTCGAGGCGCTGCAGTCTATGCTGGCGCTCTACGGCTACGGCGTCGAGATATCGGGTGTCTACGACCGGCAGACGGAGATCGTGGTGGCGGCGTTCCAGCGACATTTCCGGAGGCGGCTGGTGGATGGCGTGGCGGATAAATCGACCATCCGCACGCTGGAACGGCTCCTGGCTGCCGTATAGGCAGTCACCGTCAGACAATCTCGACAGGTTCCTTAAATTACAATCTGTCATTTAAAGTGAATTGCGCCGCCTTCATTGCCGCCAATTTCACCTTCAAATGCCCGCCCTGCAAGTTGTCGGGCGTCTATCCCCCCAAATATGCCCGGTGTTGAGTTGACCCAACCTCGCGAAGTTCTTCGCGCGGCCCTAACAGAACAGGACTAGATGCAAAGATTGACCGTTGTAGCGGCAGCCGTTGCTGCCGGAGTGATGACTCTTGCCTTTAACCCAGCGAACAGTGCCCCTCTGAGCTTGCGGGCTAACAATGGCTTCGCCGCTGCCCCCGCGGCACCGAAGGCAAGCCCGACAGCCAAGGGCTCCAGGATCAAGGGAACCACTCCGACCAAGGTGGAGAAGGTTGCCGAAGCCAAGGCGGGGAAAAGAACGGCAACGCGCAATTCGAAGCGCAACAGGCAGACTGTCGACCTGACCGCGACAGCCTCCATCCGCCCTGAGAAGCCGGCGTTGTCGTCGCCAGCGACGGGCGGCGGCCAATATTCGGCGATCATTGCCCGCTATGCCGCGAGCTATGGCGTGCCGGTGTCGCTGGCCAGGGCCGTTATCAAGATCGAAAGCAACTACAGGCCGAACATGGTCGGCAGCGCCGGCGAGATCGGCCTGATGCAGATCAAGCCGGCCACAGCGCGCATGATGGGCTATACCGGTTCGGCCAACGGGCTGTTCGACCCCGACACCAACATCAAATACGGCATGAAATATCTCGCCATGGCGCAGGGTCTCGGTGGCGGCACCACCTGCGGCACGATCCTGAAATACAATGCCGGCCATGGCGCGACGAGGATGAATCCGGTTTCGGCCGCCTATTGCAGCAAGGTGAAGGTGCAGATGGCGGCATTGGGCTCGCCGGCTTAAGCCGAAGTGGATTTGGGCAACGCGTGCTGTCTAGGCATGTCGTTGCCCCAGATTCACTGCCTCGGGTGCCTGCGCCAGCTTTTTCATTTGCGTTTTCAAGCGGGAATCCCTTTATACGCCCTTGCCAGCTGGCCGGGCGGCCGCGCCCGCGAGAACCGAAAGGTTGCGGGTGAGGAAAGTCCGGGCTCCATGGAGACACGGTGCCGGCTAACGGCCGGCGGGGGCGACCCTAGGGAAAGTGCCACAGAAAGCAAACCGCCTCGGCATTGCCGGGGCAAGGGTGAAAGGGTGGGGTAAGAGCCCACCGCGCGACTGGCAACAGGAGCGGCAGGGCAAACCCCACCGGGAGCAAAACCGAATAGGGGCGGTGCGAAGGGAAACCTTCGAGGGCTGTTTCCGGCCCACCGTCCGGGTAGGTTGCGTGAGGCGCGTGGCAACATGCGCCCAAGATGAATGGCCGCCACGTTCTCGTCGCAAGGCGAGGGCCATACAGAACCCGGCTTACAGGCCAGCTGGCAATTTCTCGTAGCGATAGCTGAACGGGATCAGGAGGTTACGCCGACGGGCGAGAGCTCTGATTCAAGCATTTCTCCGCGAAGCGGCCTCTTCGACGTGGTCAATTCTTGGAGCCGATGCGATTAAATCGTACCTTGAGGGTGAATAAGGAGCACGTCGTTGGCGAATATCTCACCTTTTACCGCGTCCGCGAGGATGCGATCGAAATCCTCCGCGTACTTCATGGCCGGCGCAAGATCGAGGCTGACGATCTGATATAGCGGGATTAGGGGCCGATCTTGTCCAGCGACGCCTCGATCGCCTGCCAAAGCTCCTCGACCGGCTCGCAGCCGATCGCTAGGCGAACGAAGCCCGGCGACACGGCGTCGCCGCGTTTCGAGCGCCGCTCGGCCGACGTGTGCACGCCGCCGAATGAGGTTGCCGATTCAATCAGCGCGCAATTGTCGATGAACGCCTCGGCCTTCTGTTCCGAAGCCAGCTCGAACGAGATCAAAAAGCCGAAGCGATCCATCTGGGCGCGCGCCAGATTGTGCGAGGCGTCGCCCTCGAGCCCGGGAAAGCGCAAGCCGCTGACGGCGCGATGGTCCTTCAAGCGTCGCGCGATGGTCTCGGCCGACGAGCACATGCGGTCGAAGCGCACTTCGAGCGTCTCGAGGCCGCGATGCACGAGCCACGCTTCGAACGGACCGGGGATACCGCCGGCCGTCTCGCGCCAATCCTTCACCCTGGCGACAATGTCGGGATCACGGCTGGCGACATGGCCAAAGAGCACGTCCGAATGGCCGTTGATCGCCTTGGTGTCGGCCGAGACCACGATGTCGGCGCCGAGATCCAGCGGGCGCTGGCCGAAGGGCGTCATCGTCGTGTTGTCGACGATCAGGAGCCCTCCTTGCGCATGGACGGCCTCGGCGACGGCGGTGATGTCGCAGATGTCGAGCCGCGGGTTCGACGGACTTTCGACGAAGACCGCCCGGTAGCCGGCGAAGCCGCCATCGAGCATGCTTGCCGTCGGCCTCACCTCATAGGCGACGCCGAGCGGTTTCAGGAAACGCTCGGCCAGAGCCCGCGTCGTGTGATAGCCGTCCGACGGCAACAGGATGCTGTCGCCCGATTTGACGAGCGCGAAGAAAGCGGCGGAAATCGCCGCCATTCCCGACGGGAAGGCAACGCATTGCGCGTCTTCCAGATGGCCGAGCGCATGCTCCACGGCATGCCAGGTCGGGTTGCTGAAGCGGCCATATTGATCGAAGCCGGTCGCGTCGCCCGGCGCGTGGAAGATGGAGGCCATGGTCAGCGGCAAGGGGATGGGATCGCCCTTGGCGAAACCGGCGCTGCGCAAATGGGTAAGCGTCGCGGCGCGTGACTTCGCAGTGTCGGACATCAATTCGATCCTCGATCGGGGCAGAAAACTTCAACCGACGCTATGCGCGCCGGCCGTCCGCAGCAAGCTGCGTCTTTTTGGGCCAGAGGCTCTAAACGCTTCGTTAGGCTTAATAGAGGATAAAACGAGACGCGCCTTCAGCCTGCGCTTTCTGGTTGTGGGACGCATGTTTGTGATGTCTGTTCCCGTTGACGCCCAAAGTACCCCATGATATCCCATTCAGATCAAGCTTTCGTTCCGCGTCAGGGTGAAGCGTACGCCAATCGGGCAGCCGAGGCGGCTGCGCGTTTGCCCGTTTTCTCCCCGGTGAATGAAGCGATTTGCCGCAAGCACGGCGGGGGCGCGGAGAACAACATGGGAAGGGGTACGGCGGCGGAAGCGGCTGTAGCGTTCATTGGACCGATTTCTGTCAAACGCGGTGAACAGGATCGATGCGAAGGGGCGGGTGTCCGTTCCGGCGCATTTCCGCGCCGTGGTGCAGAAGCGCGGCTATTCGGAACTTTACGCGCTGCGCTGCCTGGACCTGCCGGCCATGGATGTGGGCGGCCTCGATCTGCTCGACCGGTACGAGCAGCGGATCGCGCTGGAGGACCCGTTCCTGCAGACGGCGGACGACATGTCGTTCTTCTGCCATGGCGACGGCACGTTTCTGAAATTGGACCAGGACGGCCGCATCACCATGACCGATTTCATCCGCGAGCATACGGGCATCTCGAACGAGGTGGCCTTTGTCGGCCGCGGCAATTTCTTTCAAGTCTGGGAGCCGGGGCGGCTTGCCGCCTATGGGGCGCAGGCGCGGGCCAGGCTTTTGCAGCTTCGGCAGGGGACGAAGCCCGGGGAGCGATCGGAATGATGGCTGGCCACGGCGATGACCCTCACGCCGATGGCGGACTGGCCCGTCACATTCCGGTCCTCCTTGCCGAGGTGATCGAGGCACTCGCGCCGAAAGCGGGCGACACTATCATCGACGGGACATTCGGCGCCGGCGGCTACACCAGCGCCATTCTCGCTCGCAGCGCTTCAGTCGTCGCCATCGACCGCGATCCGGACGCGATCGCGGCAGGCAGGGCGCTCGAGGAGCAGGCCGGTGGCCGGCTGAGGCTGGTCCAGGCGCCGTTCTCGACGCTGGACGAGCATGTCGAAAGCGCCGACGGCGTCGTGCTCGACATCGGCGTCTCGTCCATGCAACTCGACCAGGCCGAGCGCGGTTTTTCCTTTCGCGCCGACGGGCCGCTCGATATGCGCATGGCGCAGGCGGGTCTCTCCGCGGCCGACGTCGTCAATACCTTCAAGACGGGCGACCTTGCCCGCATCTTCGGCTTTCTCGGCGAGGAACGTCACGCCGGGCGCATTGCGCGCATGATCGAGAGCCGGCGCGAGAAGAAGCCTTTCGAGCGCACGCTCGATCTCGCCGACGCCATCCAGACGCATATCGGACGCGGGCCGAAGGACAAGATCCATCCGGCCACGCGCGTCTTCCAGGCGCTGCGCATCTTCGTCAATGACGAGCTTGGCGAACTGGCAAGGGCGCTGCTGGCTGCCGAGCATGTGCTGAAACCCGGCGGTCGGCTTGCCGTGGTGACATTCCATTCCCTGGAGGACCGCATCGTCAAGCGCTTCATCGCCGACCGTTCCGAAGTTGCCGGCGGCTCTCGGCATATGCCTGATGCGCCGGCGCGCGTCGCGACTTTCCGCAAGGCAGGCGGCGGCGTGACGCCGGGAGAGGCCGAGCTGGACGCCAACCCGCGCGCGCGTTCGGCCAGGCTGCGCGCGGCGATCCGCACCGATGCGCCGGCGCGCCCCGACGATTTTTCGATTTTCGGCCTTCCAAAGCTTCCCGCCGTCGAGCGGCCGGGGGAGAGGTGAGCACGTGTTTCGTACCAGCGACATAGTCCTGATCGCCGTCATGGTCTCGGCCGCGGCCCTGACCTACAAGACGAAGCGGGAAGCCGAAGAGCAACTGGCGGCGGTGCAGAAAATCCAGGCGCAGATCCACTACGAGGAGGAAACGATCGATCTCCTCAAGGCGGACTGGAGCCTGCTCACGCAGCCGTCGCGGCTGCAGAAGCTTGCCGATGTCTATAAGAGCCAGCTCGGACTCGAGCCGGTCAACGCCCACCAGATAGGCAGCCTCGACGACATTCCCGTGAAACCCGTGACCATCGAGGACCTCTCCTCGCAGCGGCTTGGCGGCATGGCCGACAATTCGGGGAAGGAGCCAGCGGACGGCGAGGATCCAGTGGTCACCGGGAGCACCGTTCGATGATCAGCAGGCTTCCAAGGATCGGTGACCTGCTGAAGCGCCGGAAGAAGCGGGCCGAAGACGGCTCGATCGTCGTCGATGCCGCCCGCAAGGCGACAGGCGGCAAGGCAAGGACGCGCATCGTCATGACCATGGCGGTGTTCTTTACGATCTATTCGACCATTGCCGGCAGGCTCGTCTATCTCGGCATGCAGGACCCGGATCTTTCGGGCGGTCCGGAGAGCCGGGTCACGGCATCGCGTCCGGATATCGTTGACCGCAACGGCGAGGTGCTGGCGACCGACATCAAGACGGCATCGCTGTTTGCCGAGCCGCGCCGCATCGTTGACGCCGACGAAGCCATCGAGAAATTGTCGACCGTGCTGCCGGAGATCGACTACGAGCAGACCTACCGCAAGCTCAAGAGCGGCGCCGGCTTCGTCTGGCTGCAGCGCCAACTGACGCCGAAACAGCAGGCCGACATCCTGGCGCTCGGCATTCCCGGCCTCGGCTTTCGCACCGAGAAGCGGCGCTTCTATCCGAGCGGCGAGACCTCGTCCTATATCGTCGGCCTGACCAACATCGATAACCAGGGCATCTCCGGCATGGAGAAGTATATCGACGAGCAGGGGTTGAGCGACCTGCAGGCGTCGGGTCTGGCCGTGGCCAAGGATCTCAAGCCGGTCAAGCTTTCGATCGATCTGCGCGTCCAGCATGTGGTGCGCGACGAGATCGCCGCCGGCCTGGAGCGCTATCGCGCGCTGGGCGCCGGCGCGGTCGTGCTGAACATCAAGACTGGCGAAGTGATGGCCATGGCCTCGGTGCCGGACTTCGACCCGAACAATCCGTACAACGCACAGGAAAAAGACCGGCTGAACCGCATGTCGGCCGGTCTCTACGAGATGGGCTCGACCTTCAAGAGCTTCACCTCGGCCATGGCGCTCGATTCCGGCAAGGCGACGATGAACAGCCGCTTCGACGCGTCGCATCCGATCCGGGTCGGCCATCAGGCCATCCACGATTTCCACGGCAAGAACCGCGTGTTGTCCTTGCCGGAGGTGTTCCTTTATTCGTCCAATATCGGGTCGGCCAGGGAGGCTGAGCTGGTCGGCATCGAGGGGCACCGCGAATTCCTGCACCGCCTCGGCATCCTGGACAGGATGCAGACCGAATTGCCGGAGGTCGCGCGCCCGACTGAACCCAAGGTCTGGAAACAGGTCAACTCGTTCACCATTGCGTTCGGCCACGGCGTGTCGACGACGCCTCTGCAGGCCGCTGTCGGCTGCGCGGCGCTGATGCAGGGTTATCTGATCGAGCCGACATTCCTGGTCCGCAGCGAGGAGGAGGCCGTGGCGGTGGCCAAGAGAGTGGTCACCGACAAGACGGTCGAAGGCATGCGCTACCTCTATACGCTCAACGCCGAGAAGGGCTCGGCCAGAAACGCTCGGGCCCCGGGCTACCGGGTCGGCGGAAAGACCGGAACGGCCGAGAAGGTCATCAACGGTCGTTACTCCAAGGAGTTGAATTTCAACACCTTCGTCGCCGCCTTTCCGATGGACGATCCGCAATTCCTGGTGTTCACGATCGCCGACGCTCCGCATCCGGAAAAACCCGGGATGACGGACGTCGCCGCCAACAATGCGGGGGTTATGGCCGGCAATATCATCAGGCGCTCAGCGGCCATGCTTGGCGTGAAGCCAGATTTCAGCCATGAAAATGGTGCAACGCTGGTTTCCTATCAGTGATTCTTGGGGCGCGCCGGCAACTGCGCGCTATTTTGTTGCGGTGAACGGGACTCAATGCATCTAAAAGATCTAGCCGGTATCCTGCCTGTCGAGGGAACAGCTTTCCCCGATCTGGAGGTGACCGGACTTTCCTCCGATTCCCGCGCGGTCAAGACCGGCGTCGTCTTCTTCGCGCTTGCCGGCAGCAAGGCCGACGGCTCGGTCTTTGCGGCCGACGCCGCAAGCCGCGGCGCCGCTGCGATCGTCACCGGCAAGGGCACGACCGTCTCCGGCATATCGATCCCGGTTCTCGCCGTCGATGATCCGCGCCTGGCGCTGGCGCTCAGCGCGGCGCGCTTCTTCGGCCGCCAGCCGGAAACCATGGTCGCCGTCACCGGCACCGCCGGCAAGACATCCGTCGCCGCCTTCACCCGCCAGATCTGGGAGCAGGCGGGTTTTGCCGCCGCCTCGATCGGCACGACCGGTGTCGTGGCGCCCGGCCGCAACGAATATGGCTCGCTGACGACGCCCGATCCGGTGGCGCTGCACCGATTGCTCAAGGAACTGGCGGATGCCGGCGTCACCCACGCCTCGATGGAAGCCTCGAGCCACGGCCTCGACCAGCGCCGCCTCGACGGCGTGAAGCTCTCAGCCGGAGCCTTCACCAATCTCGGCCGCGACCACATGGATTATCATCCGACGGTCGAGGATTATCACCGCGCCAAGCTGCGTCTGTTCGACACGCTGCTGCCGAAGGGCGCGCCCGCGATCGTCTTTGCCGACGATCCGTGGTCGGAGCCGACCATCAAGGCCGCGAAGGCGGCGGGGCTGAAAGTGCTTACCGTCGGGCGCCATGGCGATTTCCTGACGCTCAAGCGGGTCGAGCATGAGCGCCATCGCCAGCGCGCCGAAATCATGGCTGACGGCGTGCTGCACGAGATCGACCTGCCTTTGGCAGGCGATTTCCAGATCGCCAACGCGCTGGTCTCGGCAGGCCTTGCCATCGCAACTGGAACGCCCGCGGCCAAGGCCTTGGCGGCATTGGAGAAATTGAAGGGGGCGCCTGGCCGGCTCGACCTCGTCGGCACCACAGCCGCCGGCGCTCCCGTTTATGTCGACTATGCCCACAAGCCCGATGCGCTGGAAAACGTGCTGACCTCGGTCCGGCCTTTCACCACGGGCCGCGTCGTCGTGGTGTTCGGCTGCGGCGGCGACCGCGATCGGGGAAAAAGGCCGATCATGGGCGAGATCGCGACCCGGCTCGCCGACATCGTCATCGTCACCGACGACAATCCGCGCAGCGAGGTGCCCGAAACCATCCGGGCGGCGATTCTTGCCGCAGCGCCCGGCGCCATCGAGATCGGCGACCGCCGCAAGGCAATCCACGAGGCGGTGGCGATGCTGCGCGCCGGCGACACGCTGATCGTCGCCGGCAAGGGGCATGAGGAAGGCCAGACCATCGGCAGTGAAACCTTCCACTTCTCCGACCATGAGGAAGTGCGCGATGCGCTGAAGGAGCGCGCCGCATGAACCTGCTGTGGACGTCGGAAGCGCTGGTCGAGGCGATGGGCGGCAGGCCGATCGGCTCGCTGCCGGAGGGCATCATCGGCATTTCGATCGACAGCCGCAGCCTGGAGCCTGGAGACGCCTTCTTCGCCATCAAGGGCGAGGCGATGGACGGCCATGATTTCGCGACGGCGGCGGTCAAGGCCGGAGCGGCCGTGCTGGTCGTCGCCGAGGGAAAGCTGCCCTCGCTCGGTCGGCTGACGGCGCCGATGATCGTCGTGCAGGATGTGCTTGCGGCGCTGGAGAAGCTCGGCGTCGCGGCCCGCGCCCGCTCGAAGGCCAGAATCATCGCGGTCACCGGTTCGGCCGGCAAGACGACCACCAAGGAAGCGCTGCGCCATGTGCTGTCGGCGGTCGGCAGGGTGCATGCCTCGGCGCAGTCGTTCAACAACCATTGGGGCGTGCCGCTGACGCTGGCGCGCATGCCGCAGGACTGCGACTACGCGGTCTTCGAGATCGGCATGAACCATTCGGGCGAGATCAGGCCGCTGGTCAAGATGGTCAGGCCGCATGTCGCCATCGTCACGATCATTGCCGCCGCCCATCTCGGCTTCTTCAAGAATCTCGACGAGATCGCCATGGCCAAGGCCGAGATTTTCGAGGGGATCGAGCCCGGCGGCGCCGCGCTGCTCAACCGCGACGATCCACGCTGGAAGCTGCTCGGGAAAATGGCGAAAGACGCAGGCGTCGAGCATGTCTTCGGCTTCGGCGAAAATCCCCGCTCGGCCTTCCGCCTTGTCGGCTGCGAACTCTATGCCGACCATTCCGACATCGCCGTCAAGATCGGCAAGAGGGACCTGGCCGCCCGTGTCGGGGCGCCCGGCCGCCACATCGTGCAGAACGTTCTGGCCGTGCTTGGCGCCGCGCAACTGGTCGGCGCGGACATCGACAAGATCGCGGCCGCGCTTGCGGACCTTGCGGCCGAGCGCGGGCGGGGCCGGCGCCATGTCCTGCATCATCCCGATGGGCCGATCACGCTGATCGACGAGAGCTACAACGCCAATCCGGCGTCGATGGCGGCGGCGATGGCGCTGCTCAACGCCACGCCGGTCTCGGGCGAGGGCCGGCGCATCGCGGTGCTCGGCGACATGCTGGAGCTCGGCAGCCATTCGGCCAAGCTGCACGCGGCGCTCGCCGAGCTGATCGTCGGGACGGGCACGCACAACGTCTTTCTCGGCGGGCCGGAAATGCAGGCGCTGGCCAAGGTTCTGCCGTCCGACGTCCAGACGGAGTATCGGGCGGGAGCCGAGGAGCTGAAGCCGATCGTGATCTCCGCGCTCAGGCCCGGCGACGTGGTGATGGTCAAATCGTCGAAAGGCATCGGGCTTTCGAAGCTGGTCGAGGCATTGCTCGGCAAATTTCCGGCGGAAGCCACAAACATTAAGCCGACTTGAGGTCGGATTCCGGGGGACGGAAGGACCATGTTCACACTGCTCGTCGATTTCGCGGACAAGATCTCGTTCTTCAACGTCTTCCGCTACATCACTTTCCGTACCGGCGGCGCGCTGATCACCTCGGCGCTGATCGTCTTCATCTTCGGGCCGACGATCATCAATTCGCTGCGCCTGCGGCAAGGCAAGGGCCAGCCGATCCGCGCCGACGGCCCGCAGACGCATTTCAAGAAGGCGGGAACGCCGACCATGGGCGGCCTGATGATTCTGTCCGGCATCATCGGTTCGTCGCTCTTGTGGGCGAATCTTTCCTCGATCTATGTCTGGGTGGTGCTTCTGGTCACCGTCGGCTTCGGCTCGATCGGCTTCTACGACGACTACCTCAAGGTCACCAAGCAGTCGCATCTGGGCTTCTCCGGCAAGGCCCGGCTGGCGATCGAGTTCATCATTGCGGCGATCGCCGCCTGGGTGATCATGCATAATGGCCAGGCGCCGTTCTCGTCGTCGCTGACCTTTCCCTTCGCCAAGGAATTCCTCATCAACCTCGGCTGGTTTTTCGTGCCGTTCTCCTGCTTCGTCATCGTCGGCGCGGGCAATGCGGTGAACCTGACCGACGGCCTCGACGGGCTGGCGATCGTGCCGATCATGATCGCGGCGGCGTCCTTCGGCGTCATCGCCTATCTCTCGGGCAACGCGGTCTTCGCCGAATATCTGCAGATCCATTTCGTGCCCGGCACCGGTGAACTCGCCGTCGTGCTCGGCGCGGTGATCGGCGCGGGTCTCGGCTTCCTCTGGTTCAACGCGCCGCCGGCCGCGATCTTCATGGGCGACACCGGCTCGCTGGCGATGGGCGGGCTGATCGGCACCATCGCGGTCGCCACCAAGCATGAGATCGTTCTGGTCATCGTCGGCGGCCTGTTCGTGGTCGAGATCCTGTCGGTCATCATCCAGGTCGGCTACTTCAAGATGACCGGCAAGCGCGTCTTCCTGATGGCGCCGATCCATCACCATTTCGAAAAGCTCGGCTGGACCGAAAGCCAGGTGGTGATCCGCTTCTGGATCATCGCCGTCATCCTGGCGCTGGTCGGCCTCTCCACCCTCAAGCTCAGATAGGACTCGCTGCTTGATCCCGGCCGCTTCCTTTTCCGGCAAACGCGTTTCGCTCTTCGGGCTTGGCGGCTCGGGGATCGCCACCGCGCATGCGCTGATCGCGGGGGGCGCCGAGGTGCTGGCCTGGGACGACAATCCGGACAGCGTCGCCAAGGCGGCCGCCGCGGGCATTGCGACCGGCGATCTGCGTGCAGCCGACTGGCCGCGTTTCGCCGCCTTCGTGCTGTCGCCAGGCGTGCCGCTGACGCATCCGAAGCCGCATTGGACCGTGGAACTGGCGCGCGGCGCCGGGGTCGAGGTGATCGGCGATATCGAGCTGTTCTGCCGCGAGCGCATCAGCCGCGCCCCGGCGGCACCTTTCATCGCGATCACAGGCACCAACGGCAAGTCGACGACAACGGCGCTGACGGCGCATATCCTGAAGTCGGCAGGCCGCGACACGCAGATGGGCGGCAATATCGGCCGCGCCATCATGACGCTCGATCCGCCCGAGCCCCGGCGGCACTATGTGGTCGAGTGCTCGTCCTACCAGATCGACCTTGCGCCCTCGATCAACCCGACCGCCGGCATCCTGCTCAATCTCACGCCCGACCATCTCGACCGGCACGGCACGATGGCGCATTACGCCTCGATCAAGGAGCGGCTGGTCGCCGGCTCGGACACCGCGATCATTGGCGTCGACGATTCCTGGTGCGCCCAGATCGCCGACCGGCTGGAACGCGCCGGCCGGCCGGTGGTTCGTATTTCCAAGCGCCTGCCTTTGACCGACGGCTATTTCGCCGACGGCACCAATCTGATGGAAGCGGTGCATGGCCGCTATAGCCGCGTCGCCTTCCTCGAAGGCATCGGCTCGTTGCGCGGCCAGCACAATGCGCAGAATGCGCTGGCCGCCGTCGTCGCGTGCCTGAAAGTCGGGCTCGATCTCGGCGAGATCCAGGCCGGGCTGGAAAGCTTCCCCGGGCTCGCGCACCGCATGGAGCAGGTCGGCCGCAAGGACCATGTGCTGTTCGTCAACGATTCCAAGGCCACCAATGCCGATGCGGCCGCACCCGCGCTGTCGAGCTTCGCCAAGCGCATCTACTGGATCGCCGGCGGCCTGCCCAAGGAAGGCGGCATCGAGCCGCTGCGCGGCTTCTTCCCGCGCATCGCCAAGGCCTATCTGATCGGCGAAGCGGCGCCCGCTTTTGCCGCGACGCTCGGCGAGGCGGTGCCCTACGAGATATCGGGAACGCTGGCGGCGGCGGTCGAGCATGCCGCCCATGACGCGGCAAACGACGCCGGCGGCGAGGCGGTGGTGCTGCTGTCGCCGGCCTGCGCCAGTTTCGACCAGTTCAAGAATTTCGAAGTTCGCGGCGAAGCCTTCAGGCAAGCTGCGACTGCTATTGATGGTGTGAAACCCATCGGAGGGCCACGTTGATGCAAAGCCGTCTCGACAAAAGTCCTGTTGCAACCTGGTGGTGGACGATCGACCGCTGGTTCCTGGCCGCGTTCCTGTCGCTGATGGGGCTGGGCATCATTTTATCCTTCGCGGCGAGCCCCGCGGTGGCCGAGCGTATCGGCCTCGACAGCTTTCACTTCGCCACCAGACAGGTCATCTTCACCATCCCGGCGCTCCTCGTCATGCTTGCGGTCTCCTTCCTGGAGGCGCGGCAGATAAGGCGCATGTCGCTGGTGATGCTCTGCATCATGCTGGTGCTGATGGTGGCGGTGCTTTACATCGGCGTCGAGGTGAAGGGCGCGCGGCGCTGGGTGTCGCTCGCCGGCCTTTCCATCCAGCCGTCCGAATTCCTGAAACCCGCCTTCGTCATCATCTGCGCGTGGCTCTTTGCCGAGCACAAGCGCCAGCCCGACATTCCCGGCAATCTGTTCGCCATGCTTTTGCTTGCGCTGGTCATCTCGCTTCTGGTGGCGCAGCCCGACCTCGGCCAGACTATGCTGGTAACCGGCACCTGGGGTGTGATGTTCTTCATGGCTGGCCTGCCGTGGCTGTGGATCGTGGCTCTCGGCCTCGTTGGGGCAAGCGGGCTGTTCGCTGCCTATTCGGTGTTCCCGCACGTCGCCTTGCGCATCGACAAGTTTCTGACCGGCGAAGGCGACACGTTCCAAGTCGACATGGGCCGCGAGGCGCTGATCAACGGCAGCTGGTTCGGCGTCGGGCCAGGCGAGGGAACCGTCAAGCGCATTGTTCCGGATGCTCATACCGACTTCGTCTTCTCGGTCGCCGGCGAGGAGTTCGGGCTGATCATGTGCTTCTTCATCATGTCGATCTTCGCCTTCATCGTGCTGCGCGGCTTGAGCATCGCGCTCAAGGAACACGATGATTTCACCCGCTATGCGGTCGGCGGCCTCGTCACCGTCTTCGGCCTGCAATCGGCCATCAATATGTGCGTCAACCTGCAACTGATGCCGGCCAAGGGCATGACGCTGCCTTTCATCTCCTATGGCGGCTCCTCGCAGATCGCCATCGCCGTCTCAATGGGCATGGTGCTCGCATTGACGCGCAAGCGGCCGGAAAAGCGCAAGCAGATGGGCTTCGTCCTCGCGCAGCGCGCAATGCCGGCGGAATGAGGCAGGATGTCAAAGGGTGTCATCCTGCTTGCCGCCGGTGGAACGGGCGGACATCTGTTTCCGGCCGAGGCGCTCGCGCATGAATTGATCGACCGCGGCTGGAAGGTGCATCTTGCCACCGACCACCGCGCCGAGCGCTATTCCCGCCATTTCCCGGCAGCCGACACGCACACGATCCCTTCGGCCACGCTGGGTTCCAAGAACCCGGTCGCGATGCTCTCGGCCTTCTGGAAAATCTGGCAGGGCGTGCGGGAAGCCAGCCGGGTGATCGCCAAAATCAAGCCGGAGGCGGTCGTCGGCTTCGGCGGCTATCCGACGCTGCCGCCTCTCTATGCCGCGACAAGGCGAAGAGTGCCGACGCTGATCCACGAGCAGAACGCCGTCATGGGCCGCGCCAACAAGGCGCTCGCCGGCCGCGTCGACGCGATAGCCGGCGGCTTCCTGCCGGAAGGGGAGAGCGCCGCCAGCGCAAAGACCGTGACCACCGGCAATCCGGTCAGGCCCCAGGTCCTCGAAGCGGCGAAGACGCCGTATGTCGCTTCGAACGAGGGCGAGCCGTTCCGCTTGCTCGTGTTTGGCGGCAGCCAGGGCGCTCAGTTCTTTTCCGATGCCGTGCCCGCGGCGATCGCGCTTTTGCCCGAAGACCAGCGCAAGCGGCTGGTGATCACGCAGCAAGCGCGCGCCGAGGATGTGGCGCGGGTGAAGGAGGTCTATGCCGATCTCAGCGTCGACGTCCAGGTTTCGCCGTTCTTCACCGACATGGCGGCGCGCATTGGGGCGGCGCATCTGGTGATGTCGCGCTCCGGCGCCTCGACGGTTTCGGAAATCTCCGTCATCGGCCGGCCGGCGCTGCTGGTGCCTTACCCACACGCGCTCGACCACGACCAGGCGGCGAATGCCGCGGCGCTCGCCGCCGCCGGCGGCGCCGAGCTCCATCCGCAGTCGACTCTGTCGGCGGAACGGATCGCCGAACTGGTCGGCGGGCTGATCAAGGATCCGAACCGGCTGGCGACCATGGCCGCCGCGGCCCGCTCGGCCGGGAAACCGAACGCGGCGCGGTTGCTCGCCGATCTGACAGAGGCTATTGCGTCCGGCAAAACGGTTTCGGACTACAGGAGGACGCGCCCATGAAGATGCCGCAGACGATCGGCCTTGTGCATTTCATCGGCATCGGCGGCATCGGCATGAGCGGCATCGCCGAGGTGCTGCATAATCTCGGCTACAAGGTGCAGGGGTCCGACCAGGCCGACGGCGCCAATGTGCAGCGGCTGCGCGACAAGGGCATCGAATGTTTCGTCGGCCACAAGGCCGAGAATCTCGGCGACGCCGAAGTCGTGGTCGTTTCGACCGCAATCAAGAAGTCCAACCCGGAACTGAAAGCCGCGCGCGAAAGGCTTTTGCCGATCGTGCGCCGGGCCGAGATGCTGGCCGAGCTGATGCGTTTCCGCCAGGCCATCGCCATCGGCGGCACGCATGGCAAAACGACGACCACGTCCATGGTGGCGACGCTGCTTGAGGCCGGCGGGCTCGACCCGACCGTCATCAATGGCGGCATCATCAACGCCTACGGCACCAATGCGCGCATGGGCGATGGCGAGTGGATGGTGGTCGAAGCCGACGAGAGCGACGGCACGTTCCTGAAACTGCCGGCGGACATCGCCGTCGTCACCAACATCGATCCCGAGCATCTGGACCACTATGGCAGCTTCGACAAGGTGCGCGAAGCCTTCCGCCAGTTCGTCGAGAACGTGCCGTTCTACGGCTTCGGGGTGATGTGCACCGACCATCCGGAAGTGCAGGCGCTGGTCGGCCGTATCGAGGACCGGCGCGTCATCACCTATGGCGAGAACGCGCAGGCCGATGTCCGCTTCACCAACCACCGCATGCAGGGCGCGACCTCGGAGTTCGATGTAGTCATCCGCGACCGCAAGAGCCGCGGTACCTCGACGATCCAGGATCTGCGCCTGCCGATGCCCGGCCGGCATAACGTCTCCAACGCGACGGCGGCAATCGCGGTCGCGCATGAGCTTGGCCTTTCGGCCGAGGCGATCAAGAAGGGCCTGTCGTCCTTCGCCGGCGTCAAGCGGCGCTTCACCCATACCGGCTCGTGGAACGGCGTCGAGGTGTTCGACGATTACGGCCACCATCCGGTCGAGATCGCGGCGGTGCTGAAGGCCGCGCGGAGCGCGACCAAGGGACGTGTCATCGCCATCGCGCAGCCGCATCGCTTCACCCGGCTGCACGATCTGTTCAATGAGTTCTCCGTCTGCTTCAACGATGCCGATACGGTCATGGTCGCGCCGGTCTACGCGGCCGGAGAGGAGCCCATAGAAGGCGCGACTTCCGACGCGCTGGTGTCGCGCATCCGCTCTGGCGGCCACCGCGACGCACGCTATATCGATGGTCAGGCGGCGATCGCGCCCGCCATTCGCGAGCTTGCCAAGCCCGGCGATTTCGTCGTCTTCCTCGGCGCCGGCAACATCACGCAATGGGCCTATGCGCTGCCCAAGGAACTTGGGGGGACGCCCTCATGATGCGCGGCCAGGACTTGATCGACAAGCTCGGCGACAAGCTTTCCGGCCTGCGCGGCCGCATCACGCCGAACGCCGAGATGGACAAGATCACCTGGTTCCGGGCCGGCGGCCTGGCGGAGGCACTGTTCCAGCCGGCCGACGAGGACGACCTCGCCGCCTTCCTGCGCGCCGTGCCGGAAGAAATACCAGTCATGGTGGTCGGCGTCGGATCGAATCTGCTGGTGCGCGACGGCGGCATTCCCGGTTTCGTCGTCAGGCTCTCGGCCAAGGGTTTTGGCGAGGCCGAGGCCACCGGGCCGACCACGATCAAGGCGGGAGCGGCAACGCCGGACAAACGTGTCGCCGCGGTGGCTTACGAAGCCGGCATCGGCGGCTTTCACTTCTACCACGGCATCCCCGGCGCCGTTGGCGGCGCGCTCAGGATGAATGCCGGCGCCAACGGTGTCGAGACCCGCGAGCGGATCGTCGAGGTGAGGGCGCTGGACCGTAAGGGCAATCTCCATACGCTCAGCAACGCCGATATGGGCTATGCCTATCGCCACTCGTCCGCGCCTTCCGGGCTGATCTTCACCTCGGCCGTTTTCGAAGGGTTTTCCGAAGACAAGGCGGCGATCAAGGTTGCGATGGATGCGGTGCAGAACCACCGCGAGACGGTGCAGCCGATCCGCGAAAAAACCGGCGGCTCGACCTTCAAGAATCCGGAAGGCACCTCGGCCTGGAAGGAAATCGACAAGGCGGGCTGTCGCGGTCTGATGATCGGGGGCGCGCAGATGTCGCCGATGCATTGCAACTTCATGATCAACACCGGCACCGCCACCGGCTACGACCTCGAATATCTCGGCGAGACGGTGCGGGCGCGCGTGCTCGAGAATTCGGGCATCCGGCTGCACTGGGAGATCAAGCGCCTCGGCAATTTCCGCCCCGGCCACGCCGTGCAGGAGTTTCTTGGCCAACTCCTTTGAGCCCAGGCTCAAGTTCATGTGATGCTTGAACTTCCAGCGGTTTGAAAAGGCCGCGAAAGCGTTGCCTTAAAGACTCACAAATCACTTTTTGCGGCCGTTTTCGCGGAAAGTGAATCTCTCGGAATCGTAGGTACTTGCCAGCGAATCAACTCTCTGATTCTCTGCCCTAAAGCGTTTCCTGATTTGAGTCGTTCGACGCGTTCAGCCGCGTTTTCCGTCTGGGGGGCAACCTGCCGGAAGACTCGGACTCAATGCGCCGAAATGCGGTGCGGGAATATCGGTTGCAGGCCCGGCGTGAGAGGGGATGACGGGAATGAAGAAGAAGCATGTGGCTGTCCTCCTGGGTGGATTCTCCTCGGAGCGGCCCGTGTCTCTGTCCTCGGGGAAGGCGTGTGCGGATGCGCTCGAGAGTGAAGGCTATCAGGTCACCCGTGTCGATGTTTCGCGCGATGTCGGAGCTATGCTTGCCGAGCTCAAGCCCGACGTCGCCTTCAATGCGCTGCACGGTCCGTTCGGCGAGGACGGCACCATTCAGGGAATTCTCGAATATCTCGCAATTCCCTACACTCATTCGGGTGTGCTCGCTTCGGCGCTCGCCATGAACAAGGAGCAGGCCAAGAAGATCGCCAAGGCGTCCGGCATCCCGGTCGCGGAATCCAAGGTGGTCAACCGCTTCGCCGTCCAGAACAAGCATCCGATGAAGCCGCCTTATGTGGTCAAGCCGGTCAATGAGGGGTCGAGCTTCGGCGTGGTCATCGTACATGAGGGGCAGTCGCATCCGCCGCAGGTGATCGGCTCGACCGAATGGCAATATGGCGAGACCGTCATGGTCGAGCGCTACATCCATGGGCGCGAATTGACCTGCGCGGTGATGGGCGATGTGGCGCTCGGCGTCTGCGAGATCATCCCGACCGGGCATTCCTTCTACGATTACGATTCAAAATACGTTCCCGGCGGATCAAAACACGAAATCCCTGCTAAAATTTCACCGAATATTTACCAAAAAATACAGACACTGGCCCTCAAGGCTCATCTTGCCATTGGCTGCCGGGGCGTTTCCCGATCGGACTTCCGTTACGACGACCGTCACTCCGAAAACGGCGAGGTTGTCTGGCTCGAGGTCAACACTCAGCCGGGCATGACGCCGACGTCTCTGGTGCCTGAAATCGCCGCGCAAGCGGGACACTCGTTCGGCGATTTGTTGAGTTGGATGGTGGAGGACGCTTCGTGTCTGCGTTGAGGTGGGGACAGGGTAATGGCGGCGGCGCGGCTCGGCCCGCGCTGTTTGGCATGTCGCTGTCATTCGACCGTTTCGTGTTGCCGCGTCAGTTCCGCCGGCCGATGCGCGTGCTGGCGCGCCTGTGCGACGGCGAGTACGAAGCGCCGCGCTTCTCTGCGGCGATCCTTTCCGCCGCGCTGATCGCATCGAGCAGCGCCTACGGCGCCTTTCTCGGCGGTTACACCGACAGCATCGTGCAGGGCATTACGGCCCGCACCGGCTTTGCCGTCGACCAGATCAAGGTGGTCGGCAATCGCCAGACCTCCGAGATCGACGTGCTGGACCGGCTCGGCCTCGATGGCTGGACCTCGCTGATCGGTTTCGATGCCGAGGCCGCGCGCGAGCGCATCGCGACGCTGCCCTGGGTCGAGGGCGCGGCAGTGCGCAAGATCTACCCGCATACGCTGGAAGTGCGCATCGAGGAGCGCGAGCCCTTCGCGCTCTGGCAACAGGGCACTTCGGTTTCGGTCATCGAGCGGTCGGGCGAGGTGATCGCGCCGTTCTCGGGCGGCAAGCAGGCGCTGCTGCCGTTGATCATCGGCGCAGGCGCACCGGCGATGGCGCCGGCCTTTCTCGACAAGATCAAGCGCTATCCCGAGATCGCGGCGCGGGTCAAAGGCTACATCCGGGTCGGCGAGCGGCGCTGGGACTTGAGGTTGGAGAACGGCATCACGATCAAGTTGCCGGAAGACAATGAGGACCAGGCGATCGCCGAGCTGGTCAAGATCGATCATGACAACGGATTGCTGACGCGCGACATCGCTGCCGTCGACATGCGGCTCTCCGACCGGCTTGTGGTGGAGCTCTCGCCGGAGGCGGCGACGCAACGCGAAGCCGCGCTCAGCGACAAGCCGAAGAACCTGGCCAAGCGCAAGGCGGAGACGAAGATATGAGCTGGCTTGGTGGCAGCGGTGATCAATCTTCGCGCCGGTCGGGCACGCTCACCGTGCTCGATGTCGGCTCCAGCAAGGTTTGCTGCGTGGTGGCGAAGCTGAAGCCCAACGAGGACGGCAAGCTCCTGCGCGGGCGTTCGCACCGCATCCAGGTGATCGGCATCGGCCATCAGAAGTCGCAAGGCGTGAAGTCGGGCGTGGTGGTCGACCTCGACCGCGCCGAGCATGCCATCCGGCTTGCCGTCGACGCGGCCGAGCGCATGGCCGGACTCACCGTCGATTCCCTCATCGTCAACATGACGGCCGGCCGGCTGAAGAGCGAAGCCTTCTCGGCGACGATCAATCTCGGCGGTCATCAGGTCGAGGAAGTCGACATCAAGCGCGTGCTCGCCGCCGGCGCCAAGCAGGCGCTTCGGGCCGAGCGCGAGGTGATCCATTCGCTGCCCGTCGGCTTCTCGCTCGATGGCGAGCGCGGCATGCGCGACCCTCGCGGCATGGTGGGCGATGCGCTCGGCGTCGACATGCATGTGCTGACGGGCGACGCAGCGCCGATGCGCAACCTCGAACTCTGTATCAACCGCTCGCATCTGTCGGTCGAACGCATGGTGGCGACGCCCTATGCCAGCGGGCTTGCCTCGCTGGTCGATGACGAGCTCGAAATGGGCGCCGCCTGCATCGACATGGGCGGCGGCACGACGACCATCTCGGTCTTCTCGGAAGGCAAGTTCGTGCATGGCGACGCCATCGCCATCGGCGGCAACCATGTGACGCTCGACATGGCCAAGGGGCTGTCGACCTCGCTCGATGCCGCGGAGCGGCTGAAGGTGATGCATGGCTCGGCACTGCCCGGCAGCGCCGACGACCGCGACCTCGTCTCGATCCAGCCGATCGGCGAGGAGGGCGATGTGCCGCTGCAGATACCGCGCTCGGTGATGACGCGCATCATCCGCGCCCGCATCGACGAGACGCTGGAGCTTCTGCGCGACCGGCTGAACAAGTCCGGCTACGGCAATGCCGTCGGCAAGCGCGTTGTGCTCACCGGCGGCGCCAGCCAGCTCGCCGGCCTGCCCGAAGCAGCGCGCCGCATTCTCGGGCGCAATGTGCGCATCGGTCGTCCGCTTGGCGTCGCAGGCCTGCCTGAGGCGGCCAAGGGGCCGGCGTTCTCGACCCCGGTCGGACTGATGATCTATCCGCAGATGGCGAGCTTCGAGAGCCATTCGGCGAAAGGACTTTCCGGTTTCAGGATGACCGGAACAGGCGGAAAACTGCATCGCATGAGTCAGTGGTTGAGAGACAGTTTTTAATTTGACGGGGACAGCCCCATAGGCGGCCGCAGCGGCGAGGCGGCGGGAAAGGCAAAGGACGGAGACAATGACCATCAATCTGCAGAAGCCGGACATCACCGAGCTCAAGCCACGCATCACCGTGTTCGGTGTCGGCGGCGGCGGCGGCAATGCCGTGAACAACATGATCACAGCCGGCCTGCGCGGCGTCGAGTTCGTGGTGGCCAACACCGATGCACAGGCATTGACCATGTCGAAGGCCGAGCGGCTGATCCAGCTCGGCGCGCATGTCACCGAAGGCCTCGGCGCCGGCTCGCAGCCGGAAGTCGGCCGCGCGGCGGCGGAAGAGTGCATCGACGAGATCATCGATCACCTCTCCAACACTCATATGTGCTTCGTCACCGCCGGCATGGGCGGCGGCACCGGCACGGGTGCGGCTCCGGTGGTTGCCCGCGCGGCGCGCGAGAAGGGCATCCTTACTGTCGGCGTCGTCACCAAGCCGTTCCATTTCGAGGGCCAGCGCCGCATGAAGACGGCCGACATGGGCATCGAGGAACTGCAGAAATGCGTCGACACCCTCATCGTCATTCCGAACCAGAACCTGTTCCGGCTGGCCAATGACAAGACCACCTTCGCCGATGCCTTCGCCATGGCCGACCAGGTGCTCTACTCGGGCGTTGCCTGCATCACCGACCTGATGGTCAAGGAAGGTCTGATCAATCTCGACTTCGCCGATGTCCGCTCGGTGATGCGCGAGATGGGCAAGGCGATGATGGGCACGGGCGAGGCATCGGGCGAAGGCCGCGCGATGGCCGCCGCGGAAGCCGCGATCGCCAACCCGCTGCTCGACGAAACCTCGATGAAGGGCGCCAAGGGCCTGCTGATCTCGATCACCGGCGGCCGCGATCTTACCCTGTTCGAGGTGGACGAGGCAGCGACCCGCATCCGCGAGGAGGTCGACCAGGACGCCAACATCATCCTGGGCGCCACCTTCGACGAGGAGCTGGAAGGCGTGATCCGCGTGTCGGTCGTCGCCACTGGCATCGACAAGTCGGCGGCCGAGATCGCGGCTGCGCCGATCTCGATCCGGGCGCCGCAGAAGCCGGCCGCCCGTCCGGCGACGGCTCCGGCCGCCGAGATCCGTCCCGCTCCGGTTCAGCCTCAGGTCTATGAGCCGCGCCCGGTCGATCCGGTCGCAGAGGCTATCCAGCTTGCCGAGGCGAATGCCGCCGCCATGGCACAGCCGCGCCCCGCGCCGGTCGACGACTTCCGGCCGCAGAGCAAGATCTTCCAGGCTCCGCCGGCCCAGCCGCAGCCACAGCCGCAGCCGATGATGCAGCCGCAGGTCATGCAGCAGCCCGCGCCCCAGCGCGAGATGCCGCAGCCGGTCGCCGCGGCGCCGCAACGCATGCCGCGCGTGGAAGACTTTCCGCCGGTGGTGAGGGCTGAGGTTGAAGCCAAGACCCGGCCGGCGGACCATGAGAACAGCGGTCCGATGGGGCTGATCAAGCGCCTGACCAACGGCCTTACCCGCCGCGAGGAAGAACCGGCCCGTCTCCAGCCGGCGCAGCCGCGCGAACCGAAGCTGCGCCAGGCCGCGCCCGAGATGCGCCGTCTCGCCAGCCAGGATCCGCAGCTCTACGCGCCGCGCCGCGGGCAGCTCGACGATCAGGGCCGGCTGACGCCGCAGGCCCGCACGGTCCAAGAGGACGACCAGCTGGAAATTCCGGCCTTCCTGCGCCGCCAGGCCAACTGATCGATCCGGCGGATCGCCGATCGTGATCCGGCGAACCGACTATCGTCGATACGGCCGACCGCCGATCGTTAACGATATATAACAGTTGTTAACAGGCAGACGAGAAATCGTCTGCCTGTTGTTTTTGCAAAGCTGGTTAAAAACAATGGCTTATTGGCTATTTTTGACAGCACCCCGCAGTTACACGGGGTAAGAAACCGTGATTTGGAGTCTCCAGGGCGGATCATTATCTTCCCCACGGACTAAAGTCGGTTCGCTGGGATTCGGGGAGTAGCCCTGCCTGCCGATCACACAGAGCCGCATGCTCTTGCTTATTTTGCCGCATCCTATGCGAGCGCCAGGTTCACCTGGCTGCAAGATACCCAAGGCCGATAGAGCGGACGCAGGCATTTGGGGCTATGGGGTTACTCTTGCACGACTATCAGACGACAGTGAAATCGCGCGCGACGCTGGCTGGCATCGGCGTCCATAGCGGCAAAACCGTCACCGTTCATTTCCTCCCCGCCGATGCCGATACGGGCATCGTCTTCCATCTTTCGAACGGCGGCCAGACCCGCGAGATCCGTGCCCTGGTCGCGGAAGTCGGTGCCACCGATCTTTGCACCATGCTTGGCGATCCGGCCGGCGAGCATATCGGCACAGTCGAGCATCTGATGGCCACGGTGTTCGGCCTCGGCATCGACAATCTCGTCATCGAGATCGACGGTTCGGAAGTCCCCATTCTCGACGGTAGCGCCATGGCTTTCGTCGAAGCCTTCGACCAGGCCGGCATCGAGACGCTGACGGTTAAGCGCCGCTATATCCGCGTCGTCAAGCCGGTGCGCGTGGAAGCCGGCGCCTCCTGGGCGGAGTTCCGCCCTTATGACGGCACGCGATTCGAGGTCGAGATCGATTTCGAAAGCCCGGCGATCGGCCGCCAGCAATTCGCCTCCGACATCAATCCTGACATCTTCCGCCGCGACATCGCCCGCGCCCGCACCTTCGGCTTCATGAAGGACGTCGAGAGGCTTTGGGCCGCCGGCTATGCGCTCGGCTCGTCGCTGGAGAACTCGCTGGTCATCGGCGACGACAACCGCGTCATCAATGTCGGCGGGTTGCGCTATCCCAATGAATTCGCCCGCCACAAGACGCTGGATGCCATGGGCGACCTGGCGCTGGCCGGCGCGCGCTTCATCGGCTGCTTCCGCTCTTATCGCGGTGGCCACCGGATGAACGCGTCCGCGTTGCGCCGGCTGCTTTCCGACCACACGGCTTTCGAAATCGTCGAGACCCGGCGCCGCGAGCGCGGCCGCGTCGCCGAGATGATTGCCGTCAGCCGGCCGGTCTACGCACCTTGGGTGATCTGATTTTTAACCGTTTTCTGGTTTCGTAGGACGGCTTGTGTTGCATGATTGCATCACGAATCGCTGAAATTGTACAACCTCCGGCGTGGCGTCAGCCCGCCACAAAAATGTGCGATTGGCCGGACATAGCGTTGCCGGGCAAGGGGATAATGGTTTAAGGCTTCGGCCCGGACCGAAACGACGCCGAAGGGGCGGAATCCAAACATGTTTTTTTCGCGAGTTGGTCAATCGGTAGCGCCGCGTCGGGGTGTTTTGCTGGCGCTGTCGGTGGTTGCTCCCGCGCTCGTGCTGTCGGCCTGCATGTCCTCCGAGAAGGACGTCAACCTGGCGACCTATGTCGACCAGACCGAACCGGCCGACGTTCTCTACAACCAAGGCCTGGCCAACATGAATGCCGGCCGCCTCGATGAGGCCAGCAAGAAGTTCGACGCCGTCGATCGCCAGCATCCCTATTCGGAATTCGCGCGCAAATCGATGGTGATGGGCGCTTTCGCTGATTATCGCGCCGGCAATTACGACGAGGCGATCGGAACCGCGAAGCGCTATCTGACGCTCTATCCGTCGACCGACGACGCGGCTTACGCGCAATACATCATCGGCTTGAGCTACTATCGGCAGATCAAGGACGTCACCCAGGACCAGAAGGAGGCGCGCCAGACCATCCAGACCATGCAGGATCTGGTGACGCGCTGGCCGAACTCCGAATATGTCCCGGACGCCAAGGACAAGATCCGCTTCGCCAACGACCAGCTTGCCGGCAAGGAGATGCAGATCGGCCGCTATTATCTCGAGCGCCGCGAATACATCGCCGCCGTGAAGCGGTTCCGCACCGTGGTCGAAAACTATTCCAACACCCGCCATGTCGAGGAGGCGCTCGCGCGCCTGACCGAGTCCTATTATGCGATGGGCCTGACCTCGGAAGCGCAGACGGCCGCGGCAGTGCTTGGTCACAATTATCCGGACAGCCCGTGGTACAAGGATTCCTACAAGCTCCTGCAGAGCAACGGGCTTGAGCCGCGCGAAAATGCCGGTTCGTGGATCTCTAAGGCCGGGAAGCTGATCACCGGCGCCTGAAGCTAGCGATGCTGTCCAGACTGTCGATCCGCGATATCGTCCTGATCGAGAAGCTGGACATCGACTTCCTGCCTGGGCTTTCGGTGCTGACCGGCGAAACCGGCGCCGGCAAATCCATCCTGCTCGATGCGTTATCGCTGGCGCTCGGCGCACGCGGCGATGCTTCGCTCGTCCGCCATGGCGCCGCGCAGGGCCAGGTCATTGCCGTGTTCGACGTGCCGCGCAATCATCCGGCACGCGCGCTGCTCGCCGAAAACGACATCGAGGACGATGGCGACATTATCCTGCGCCGCGTGCAGACGGCCGACGGCCGCACCCGCGTCTTCGTCAACGACCAGCCTTCCAGCGTCACGCTGATGCGCGATGTCGGCCGCGCGCTGGTCGAGATCCATGGCCAGCATGACGAGCGCGCCCTGGTCGATCCCGGCGCGCATCGCGAGTTGCTGGACAGTTTCGGTGGCCATCTGGGCGCCGTGCGCGGCACGAGCGAAGCCTGGCGCTACTGGCGAAATTGCGAGCAGGAGCTTTCCCGGCACCGCGCCAAGGTCGAGGCGGCGGCGCGCGAGGCCGATTATCTGCGCGCTTCCGTGGCCGAGCTCGCTAAACTCGATCCGCAGCCTGGGGAAGAGACCGATCTGGCCGAGTTGCGCGCGACGATGATGCGCGCGGAAAAGATCGCCGCCGAGATCCATGACGCGCAGGATGTGCTGTCGGGGCCGTCCTCGCCCCTGCCGCAGCTTGCCAGCTTGTTGCGCCGGCTGCAGCGCAAGTCGGGCGAAGCGCCGGGCCTGCTCGAAGACGTGGTGAAGTCGCTGGACGAGGCGATGATCTCGCTCGACGCCGCGCAGTCCGGCGTGGAGGCCGCGCTTCGCGCCACCGAATATGATCCTCAGCGCTTGGAGAAGGCGGAGGAGCGGCTTTTCGCGCTGCGCGCCGCCTCGCGCAAACACAATGTCGCGGTCGACGACCTGGCGCAGCTGCGCGACACGATGATGGCCGATCTCGCCGACCTCGATGCCGGCGAGGATCGGCTGCATGCGCTGGAGAAGCAGGCGGCTGCCGGGCGCGAGGCTTACGATATTTCCGCCGCACAGCTCTCGTCGCTGCGCCACGCGGCGGCTGCGGGCCTGACCAAGGCTGTCATGGCGGAATTGCCGGCGCTGAAGCTCGAACGGGCCGAATTCATCGTCGAAATGGGAAGCGATGCCGAAAGCCGCATGGAAGAAGGCATTGACCAGGTCGAATTCTGGGTGCGGACCAATCCGGGCACCAGGCCGGGGCCAATGATGAAGGTCGCCTCGGGCGGCGAGCTGTCGCGCTTCCTGCTGGCTTTGAAGGTGGCGCTTGCCGATCGTGGCTCGGCGCCGACGCTTGTGTTCGACGAAATCGACACCGGCGTCGGCGGCGCGGTGGCAGACGCCATCGGTCAGCGACTGGCGCGGCTGTCGAAAAGGGTGCAGGTACTCTCGGTCACGCATGCGCCGCAGGTCGCGGCACGCGCGGCGACGCATTTCCTGATCTCGAAATCCGGCGGCAAGGACCGTGTCGCCACCGGCATCGCCGAAATGGACCGCGCCGCGCGCCAGGAAGAGATCGCGCGCATGCTGGCCGGCGCCGTCATCACCGACGAGGCGCGCGCGGCGGCGGAGCGGCTGCTACGCGAGAACACGGCAGCAGCTTAGGATGTGCTGATATTCCGGTGAGGCCGGTCTGCGAACGGTGGTTTCCTGCGCTTCCGGTGCTCACGTACTTCAAGTACGCTCCGCTCCGGTTCTCAGAAATCAGCCTTCTCGACGCGGCCTGACCTGAATCGCAACACATCCTTGGAGCTTGGTCCTCCCAGCCTGCAGGTTGAGTCAGCAGATGGCTGCATCTTGCTGTTCGGGAATGATTTTTGCGCAAGCCGACTTCATGCCGGCGAATCCTGATTTATAGTGGCCCGCCGCCAAGCGCGCTGCGCTTGGGTTGTTGTTTTATGCATGTCGTTATCCCAAAACCGCACGACACTTTTGGGCGACATGCATTGATCGAGGACCGCGTTCCATGTCGGAAAAACCAGTCGAATCGCTGAGCGAAAGCGAGGCCGCGGAGGAGCTGAAGCGGCTCGCCGCGGACATCGCGGAGCACGACCGGCGTTATCACACCGAGGACGCGCCGACGATCTCCGACGCCGAGTATGACGCGCTGGCGCGGCGCAATCTCGCGATCGAGGCGCGCTTCCCCGATCTCGTGCGCGAGGATTCGCCGTCGCGCCGGGTCGGCGCGCCGCCGGCGGAAGGCTTTGCCAAGGTCCGCCACGCGGTGCCGATGCTCAGCCTCGCCAAGGCCTATACGGACCAGGACGTCGCCGATTTCATCGAGCGCGGAAGACGCTTCTTCGACCGCGACAAGGACCTCGACATCGCCTTCACCGCCGAGCCGAAGATCGACGGTTTGTCGGCCTCGCTGCGCTACGAGAACGGCGTGTTCGTGCAGGGCGCGACGCGCGGCGACGGCACGGTCGGCGAGGACATCACCGCCAATCTCAAGACCATTGCCGACATCCCGAAGAAGCTGCAGGGCTCGGGCTGGCCGGAGGTCATTGAAATCCGCGGCGAGGTCTACATGACCTATGCCGAATTCGAGGCGCTGAAGCAGCGCTCGGCGGCTACAGGCGGCCAGGATTACGTCAATCCGCGCAACACGGCGGCCGGATCGCTGCGCCAGAAGGACCCGTCGGTCACCGCAAGCCGCAATCTCAAATTCTTCGCCTATGCCTGGGGCTATACCACTGCCGATCCGGCTCCGACCCAGTACGATTCCGTGCAGAAGTTCAAGGAGTGGGGATTCAAGGTCAGCCCGCTGATGGTGCGGGCGAAGTCGATCGACGAACTTATCGCGCATTACCACCGGATCGAGGAGCAGCGTTCCTCGCTTGGCTACGACATAGACGGCGTCGTCTACAAGGTCGACCAGCTCGACCTGCAGCGCCGCTGGGGGTTCGTCACCGGCGAGCCGCGCTGGGCCGTCGCGCATAAGTTTCCGGCCGAGCAGGCGATGACGACGGTCGAGAAGATCGACATTCAGGTCGGACGCACCGGCACGCTGGCGCCGGTCGCGCGGCTGGCGCCGGTGACCGTCGGCGGCGTGGTGGTCGAGAATGTCACGCTGCACAATGAAGACTACATCAAAGGCTTCGACAGCAACGGCCAGCCAATCCGCGACGGCATCGACGTGCGCATCGGCGACACGGTGGTGATCCAGCGGGCAGGGGATGTCATCCCGCAGATCGTCAGCGTCGTCATCGACAAGCGGCCGGCCGATGCCGTGCCTTACGAATTCCCGCATACCTGCCCGGTCTGTGGCTCGCCGGCGACGCGCGAGATCAACGAGAAGACGGGCAAGGAGGATTCGCGCCGCCGCTGCACAGGCGAGCTGATCTGCGCCGCGCAGGCCGTGGAAAGGCTGCGCCATTTCGTGTCGCGCGGCGCGCTCGACATCGAGGGCCTCGGCGCGGAGAACATCGACCTCTTCTTCAATGCGGGGCTGGTGAAGACCGCCGCCGACATCTTTACGCTGAAGGATCGCCGTCCGGCGGTCACCAGGGCGTTGGCCGAGCGGCGGGAAGAGCAGGCGCGGCTGCGCGAGGAAGCTTCAGGCAAGACGCGCAAGAATGTGCGCAGCGTCGAGGAGCGCAACTATCAAGGCCTCGACAAACTCTTCGCCGCCATCGACGCGCGGCGCGAGCCGGAGCTCGACCGTTTCATCTTCGCGCTCGGCATCCGCCATATCGGCGAGACGACGGCGGCCGTGCTTGCCCGCCAGTTCTCGACCATCGAGGAGCTCATCCGGATCGGCAAGGAGACGGCAAAGGCAGAGGATCCGCATACCGTCTTCCCATCGATCAACGGCATCGGCGACACGGTGATCAACGCGCTGCGCGACTTCTTCGGCAATGAGCGCAATGACGACGTGCTGGATGCGTTGCTCGCGCAGGTCCACCCGAAACCCTATGTCATGGAAATCTCGGCCGGCAGCGAGGTCTCAGGCAAGACGGTGGTGTTCACCGGCTCGCTGGAAAAGATGACACGTTCGGAAGCCAAGGCGATGGCGGAGCGGCTCGGCGCCAAGGTGGCGGGCTCCGTTTCGGCCAAGACCGACCTGGTGGTGGCGGGTCCCGGCGCCGGCTCGAAGCTCAAAGTTGCGAGCGACCTCGGCATCGAGGTCATCGACGAGGATACCTGGCTGCGGCGCATCGGCAGGGGCGGCTGATGACGGGCGCGTTCAAAGGTTTCGGGCAAAAGGCCATCCCGTTCCTGAAGGCGCTCGATTTCCACCAGAGCCGTGAATGGTTCCAGGAGAACCGCGACCTCTTCGACAGCGAGCTGCATGGGCCGTTCTGCGATCTGGTCGAGACACTCAGCGAACGCTTCGAGGCGGCCAAGCTCGGCTTGCGCGGCGACCGCAAGAGGTCTCTGTTCCGCATCAATCGCGACGTGCGCTTCTCCAAGGACAAGCGGCCCTACAACCGGCACCTCTCGGCGATCCTCTCGCCCGACGGCACCAAGATGGAGCAGGGCGTCTTCTATGTGCATATCGGGCTCGAGCGCTGCTTCGCCGGCGTTGCCTGGTGGCAGCCGGCGCCCGAACTGCTGCAGGCGATGCGCAAGGCGATCGTGACCAAACCGGCTGCGTTCCGGGCCATGGTCTCATCGCTCAAGAAGGCCGGCCTGGAGCTCGATGCGGAGGACCGCCTGAAGCGGGCACCGCGCGGTTTCGAGGATGTCGGCGACGAGGATCTCGCCCAAGCGGTGCGCAACCGGCATTTCGTGGTCAGGCACGACATCGATCCGGCGACGATCCATTCGCCGGCGCTGGTCGACGATCTCGTCGGCTTCACGCTTCGCGCCAAGCCGCTGCTCGACTGGGGCAGGGCGATCCAGGGGACAGCTGTCAAGATCTGACCCAAGGCCACGGTCGAGCGGCCCAAGCCCCCGGCGATCAGTTCCGCTGATCGCTGGGTCAAGCGAATTGGTGTGACATTGAGGGCGACGCTCCCTAAATCAAACCGCACTTGAAGCGCGTCGCGCTGAACGGATTCGGGCGATGCGCTTCAAGTCTTTTTGTTGATGCATGTCGTTGTCCCAGAACCGCTGCGCACTTCTGGGCGACATGCATTGGGAGCGGCTTGATGGCGGCGGAAGCAATCTCTGAGAGCAGGGCCGGCGGCGATTTCTGGGACGGTGTGCGCTTGTCGATGCCGGTGGTCGTCGCCTCGGCGCCGTTCGCGATCCTGTTCGGCGCGA
Source organism: Mesorhizobium sp. B4-1-3 (assembly GCF_006439355.1). Classification (GTDB taxonomy): domain Bacteria; phylum Pseudomonadota; class Alphaproteobacteria; order Rhizobiales; family Rhizobiaceae; genus Mesorhizobium. Next base: position 35,971 of record NZ_VFTG01000006.1, on the reverse strand, counting down.
TCGCCGTCGACAATGGTTTCTCGGTGCTCGAGGCATTCCTGATGAGCGCCATGATCTATGGCGGCGCGAGCCAAATGGTCGGCATCGAGCTGTTCGGCCAGCATGTCGCGCCGTGGCTGATCGTGCTGTCGATCTTCGCCGTGAATTTCCGCCATGTGCTCTATTCGGCCGGGATCGGCCGGCGCATCGCGCATTGGCCGCTGCTGCAGCAGGCCGCCGGCTATTTCATCCTGACCGACCCGCAATTCGCCGTAGCGGAGGCGAGGGCCGTATCGGGCAAACCGGTCGGGTTTGTCTGGTATCTTGGGCTTGGCCTGCCAGTCTACGTGTTCTGGGTGATCGAAAGCGGGTTGGGCGCGGTGTTCGGCAAGATGATCCCGGATACGCATGCGCTGGGCATCGATTTCCTGTTGCCAATCTATTTCCTCGGCCTCGTCCTCGGTTTCCGCAAGCGGCCGCTGTGGCTGCCAGTCGTCGCCGCAAGCGCGGCCGCATCGATCATCGCCTACAGAACCGTCGGCTCTCCCTGGCATGTCTCGATTGGCGCGCTTGCCGGCGTCCTCCTGGCGGTGATCCTGCCGCCGCACCATAGCGGAATAGGGGAGCGGCCGTGAGCACGACCTTCTGGATCATCCTCGCCGGCGCGATCGCCACCTATCTGACCCGCATCGGCGGCCACCTCGTCATATCGCGCTTCGAGAATATCCACCCGCGCGTCGAAGCCGGCCTCAACGCCGTGCCGGCCGCGGTGCTGACGACGCTGGTCGCGCCGGCCGTCCTTGGTGCCGGGCCGGCCGAATGGGCGGCACTGATCGTCACTGCTTTGGTCTCGCTGCGCGGCGGGTTGATGGCGATGTTCTTGGCCGGCGCGGCCGTGCTGATAATCGCGCGGCAGTTCGTCGGGTAGATTTCATGGCCCGTAAAGTCAGATTATTTTCGCCTCGGAAACAGGTATCATTTTCAATGGACGTCCTGGTATCATCCAATATTGCTCATTTTTTGCCCAATTGGGGGATTTCAAGGTAAAGTTCGTTTCGAAATTTTCGACAAGGGGGTGCCTTTTAGACCCAAAAACAGAGAGGGGGGAATGTGCTTTCAATAATATGGCGCAAGCTGCAATAGAGTAAATGAGAGATTTTAAACTAGCGGCAGTAAATTCAGAATGCCTGTCATGCTTTGTTTTGTTGTATGATTGATACCACCATAGTGGTTGATAATGTGGTATTCCTGACCAATCGGAAAACGGCTCTATATTTCCAAATTCTCGAAAGAAATTGAAAGTCACGCTGTATTCATCCAATTTTGCCAATTTTGTTAACTTAAAAAAATTTGCCATATTTTGGTTATTTCGGCTGGGTCTTTCGAAAAGGATTCGTTTGAATAGAAGTTCAACTTCAGTGCATGCCAATATTAACAAGCTTCGTATCTCATATCCGTGCGCCGAAAAATTTTCCTTCGTTGGATGGACGACCCTTGAAATTTCCGAAAGTCGATTCATGAAAGCATTTATTTGAGCGTAAAGGTCTAGGTACTCGTTCGTTGATTTCTCGTCAGTTTTATACGCATAAACCGCTCCGAATCCATTTGCTGGTCTAACAATGCGGCCGATTGTATACCCAGGAGTCGTCAAAAGCTCGGATACCTTGAACTGTTCTGCGGAAGCGTTTCGTATTGCCTTCTTTGCTATGTAATTTGAAATTATGGTATCGTTAGACTGACTAACGTCGCCGACCTTGTGTTCCAAGTGAAAGAATCGGTGTGTTCTCTGCTTTGAGCCGATTTTTAAGGTAAAGAATCCCGTAACTCCACAGTATATAAGCGTGTCGTAGGCTCCGTATTGATCCGAGCGCAGATCGTGCAGAACTAGATAGCGAGCCATAGCTTCGACGTAATCAAATCTTGGCGTCGTGCGGCAGCGGCGCCGTGGCCTTCTCAAGCCAGGCCAGCGTTTCGCCGTCCACCATCGGGCCGATCTCGGCAAGCACCCATGCATGATACTGGTCGAGCCAGTGCAACTCATCGCGCGTCAGAAGATCGGTGCGGATGAGCCGCTTGTCGATCGGCGCCAGCGTCAGGGTCTCGAAGCCGTGCATGGCGATGTCGCCGCCCTCGACCGGCTCCGCCGGCGTCACCAGGATCAGGTTCTCGATGCGGATGCCGTAGGCACCTTCCTTGTAGTAGCCGGGCTCGTTGGACAGCATCATGCCGGCCAGCAGTTTTTCGGTACCAGTGCGGGCGATGCGCTGCGGCCCCTCGTGCACGGCGAGATAGGAGCCGACGCCGTGACCGGTGCCATGGGCGAAGTCGCAGCCATGCTTCCACAGCGCTATGCGGGCAACGGCGTCGATTTCCGAGCCGCGCGTACCGGCGGGGAAGCGCAGCGTCGAGATGCCGATCATGCCCTTCAGCACCAGCGTGAAGCGCTCGCGCATCTCCTCGGTCGGCTCGCCGATCGGCACGGTGCGGGTGATGTCGGTGGTGCCGTCCTGATACTGGCCGCCCGAATCGAGCAGGAACAGCTCGCCGCTCTCAAGCTTGCGGCTGGTGGCGCGCGAGACGCGGTAATGCATGATGGCGCCGTTCGGGCCGGCGCCGGAAATCGTGTCGAAGGAGACGTCGCGCAGCGGCATCTGCGTTTCCTCGCCGGTCTGGCGGCGCACTTCCTCAAGCTTGGTGACGACGGCGATCTCGTCGAGTGAGCCAGGCGGTTGGCGGTCGAGCCAGCACAGCAGCTTGGCGACAGCCGCGCCGTCGCGGCGATGCGCGGCGCGGCTGCCGGCGATCTCGGCCTGGTTCTTGGTGGCGCGGGGAATGCGCGCCGGGTCGGCGGCCAGCACGACCTTGCCGCCATTGTCCTCGACCAGCATGCGGAGCTTCTCCGCTGCCAGCACGGGATCGAGCGCGATCTTGGCGCCACCCTTGGCGAGCTCGATGATCGCGGCTTCGAACTCGCCTGGATCGTGCGGATCGGCAAGCTGGGTGAGGTAGGCCGCGACCTGCCGCGAGAATTTGCGCTGGTCCATGAACAGCTGATGCTTGCCGTCGGCGGCGAGGATGGCAAAGCCGAGCGCCAGCGGCGTATGCGGCACGTCGCCGCCACGGATGTTGAAGGCCCAGGCGATCGACGAGGGATCGGTCAGCACCGCATGGGTGGCGCCATCCTTCTCGATCGCCCTCGCCAGCCGCGCCAGCTTATCCTTGGCGAGTTCGCCGGCAAGGTTCTGCGGGTGGATCTCGACCGGCGCGCGCGGCGGTTCCGGCTGGTCCTTCCAGATGATGTCGATGGGGTTCCTGTCGAGCGGCACCAATGTCGCGCCGGACTGCTCGGCCGACGCCTTCAGCGCCTTGATCTCGCCGATCGTGTGCAGCCACGGGTCGAAGCCGATCCTTGCGCCCTTGCCGAGATTGTCCTTGATCCAGTTGGCCGGCGGATTGTCGATGAGGCTTTCGACGGTGAAGATCGAGAGATCAACCTCATTTCGCACCTGCAGCGCGTAGCGGCCGTCGACGAAGATGAAGGCGCGGTCGCGCAGCACGATCGCGACGCCGGCCGAACCGGAAAAGCCGGTCAGCCATTTCAGCCGCGCCGAGCGGTCGGCGACATATTCGCCCTGGTGCTCGTCGGCACGCGGCACCATGAAGCCGTCCAGGCCGTTCTCGGCCAGCCATTGCCGCAGCAGCGCCACGCGCGGCTTGCCGACGGCCGGATCACCAGCGGAATCAAAGGTCTGGAACATTTTTGGCTCCCTCGAGTGGATAGATCGCGATGGCGTTTCGTTGAATCGCCTTCACGATCTAACTCTTTGTTGGAGCATGATCTTTCTCCGAAAACCGGTTCCCACTTTTCGGGATCATGCTCTTGCGGCGACCGTAGCGCATGATCTTGAAAACCGGAATCGATTTCGGCAGGGCCAGATCGGCTGGATGCAACCCGGCCTCAGCGCTTGAGGTGGATGGCTACCCAGCCTTCGCGGTGGAGCGTGCGGACGTGGCGGAAGCTCTGCCCGACATAGGCCGAGATCACCGCGTCGCGCTGCCGGTCGAGGATGCCGGAGAGCACCAGCGAGCCGCCGAGCCTGACGTGCCTGGCCATTTCCGGCGCCAGCCGCATCAGCGGCCGGGCCAGGATGTTGGCGACGATGAGGTCGAAAGGCGCGCGCCTGGCGAAGATCGGGTTGTGGAAGCCCGGCGCCGTCACCGTCTCGACCAGCGCCTTGACATGGTTGAGGCGGGCGTTGGCCGCGGCGACGCGGACGGCGACCGGATCGATGTCGGTCGCGAGCACCGGGATATGCGCCAGCTTGGCCAGCGCGATGGCGAGCACCGCGCTGCCGGTGCCGAGGTCGAGCGCGTTGCGCGGCCGTTCGCGCAGCACAACCTGCTCCAGCATTTCGAGGCATCCGGCGGTGGTGCCGTGATGGCCGGTGCCAAAGGCAAGGCCCGCCTCGATCTCGATGGCGAGGTCGCCGGCGTGGCGCTTGGCGCGGTCATGCGAACCATGGACGAGGAAGCGGCCGGCGCGCACCGGCTTCAGGCCTTCCAGCGAGCGCGACACCCAGTCCACATCGGGAAGGACCTCGCGCTCGACGGCCTTCGGCAGGCCGAGACCGGCGAGGATATCCCTGACCTGCGCCTCGACGGGATCGACGTCGCCATCGGCATAGAGCGACACTTCGTGGATGTCTTTTTCCTCATCGAGCTCCAGCACGGCGAGCGGCAGGCCGTCCTCCTCGAAGGCGGCCTCAAGCGCCGCGAAGATGCGGTCGGCCTCGACCTTGTTGGCGGTGAGGTGGAGCCTGGTCTGCGCCATCAGGTTTGGCCGCCGGCTGCCAGGCGCTTCAGCTTGGCGATGGCGGTGTCGGCGCTCTCGCCGTAGGCGATGGTTCCGGCGAAATCGCCCTTGGCGTTGAGCAGCAGCACCGAGGCCGTGTGATCCATCGTGTAGTCGCCGTCGCCGGTGTCGACCTTCTTCCAATAGATGCCGAAGGCCTTGGCCATGGCATGCACCTTGTCCGGATCGCCGGTGATGCCGGTGATGCGGTCGGAGAAGTTGCTGACATAGGTGTTCATCGTCTCCGGCGTGTCACGCTCCGGATCGACGGTGACGAAATAGGCGTTGAGGTTCTTGCCGCTGTCGCCCATCGTCTTCAGCCAGCCGGCGAGCTCGAACAGGGTCGTCGGGCAGACCTCGGGGCAATGGGTGAACCCGAAGAAGACGACGCTTGGGTGGCCCCTGAAGGCGGCCTCGGTGATCGGCGCGCCTTTCTGGTCGACCAGGGTGAAGGGCGCGCCGAAGGGCTCGCCGCCATAATGGCCCCGGTACCAGTCGAATGTCAGCCAGCCGATTCCCGCCGCCATCAGGACGAGAATGCCGATCAGGATTGAACGCATCATCAGTGAATGTCCGCCGCCATTGCTCAGGCTAAAAGCCAGTTTGGCGACAGTCTTAACGGGTCGGCGCCGTGGGCGCAAAGATGTCGCGTTGCCGCAAGCGGCCAGGCAGGCGGATCGCGGCGCGGAGCCTTACCGATCCTTAATTTGAACGGTGTGGCTTCCCAACTATGTTCCGTAGACGTTGGTGATGGAGTAACCCGATGGGCGGCGCGCCGATATCTTATTCGAAGACCCAGATATGGCTGCATTGGAGCATCGCGGCGCTCATCCTGGTCCAGTTCGTTGCCCATGACGGCATGGAGCATGTGTGGCGCGCGCTGCGGCGTGGGCAGGAAGCCGCCGCCAGCGATTGGCCGCTCGCCTATATGCATGTCGTGCTCGGCCTTGCGGTGCTGGTGCTCGCCGCCTGGCGGCTGTGGCTGCGGGCAATGCGCGGCGTCCCGCCGGTGTCGGGGATGGAGCATCCGGCGCTGCGGCTGCTCGCCAGGGCGACGCATCTGGTGATCTACGCGCTCATCTTCATCGTTCCGCTTTCCGGCGCCGCGGCGTGGTTCCTGCAGGTGCCAGGCGCGGGTCTCGTGCATGTCGTCGGCAAGAATGCGCTGCTCTATCTTGTGCTGCTCCACGTGGTCGGCGCGCTCGTCCAGCACTTCGTGCTGAAGTCAAACGTGCTGCGGCAGATGTTGGCCTTCCGGCAGGCATAGCCTCGTTGTAAGTCATCGGCGGCTTGCAAACGCCACGATCCTGTCCCACCTGACATCGGCAAATGCCAACCGAGGAGGCAACCATTGCGAAAACTGATCAGCTTGTTCGCCGCATCTCTTGCCCTCAGCGCCGGCGCTGCGATGGCTGACGAGGTGGGTAAAGTGGGTGTCGACTGGGTCGGCAACGACATCATGATCGACGCCATCAAGGACCCGAAAGTCGACGGCGTCACCTGCCACGTCGCCTATTTCGACCGCAGCATCATCGACCGGCTGCACAAGGGCAACTGGTTCGAGGATCCTTCCGATTCCTCGATCTCCTGCCGCCAGACCGGGCCGATCACCGTCGGCGACATCGACATGAGCGAGGGCGGCGAGGAGGTGTTCAAGCAGGGCCTCAGCCTGATATGGAAGAAGCAGGTGGTGAACCGCATCTACGACAAGAAGAACGAGACGCTGATCTATCTGTCGCATTCGCGCCAGGTGCAGAACGGCTCGGCGAAGATGTCGGTCACGACAGTACCGCTTTACGGCCAGAACGTGGTGTGGACCAAGGGCAAGCCGCAATAGGCTCCGAGGGTTTATCCGGGGACAGGTCGCGCTTGCGGGGCGGTCCCCGCCGGCGTAAAGCCGCTTCATGGACCGTCCTGAAAACCTCGTCCTCAAGGACCCTGAGCCGCGCATCCACCCGACCGCGGAGCTGAAGGGATGCAAGCTCGGCCGCTATGCCTCGATCGGCGAGCGGGTGATCCTGCGCGAGGTGAGTGTCGGCGACTTTACCTATTTCGAACGCCATTGCGAGGCGATCTACACGACGATCGGCAAGTTCTGCTCGATCGCCGCCAACAGCCGCATCAACGCGCTCGAGCATCCGATCGAGCGGCTGACGCAGCACAAGGTCAGCTACCGGCCGAACGAGTATTTCCGCTGGCTGGGCGTCGACACAGAATTCCGCGCGCGCCGGCAGGCAAAATCGGTCAGTGTCGGCCACGATGTCTGGATCGGCCATGGCGCGGTCATCATGCCGGGCGTCGCGATCGGCAATGGCGCTGTCATCGGCGCCAATGCCGTTGTGACGCATGACGTCGCGCCTTACACGATCGCGGCCGGCGTTCCGGCAAAGCCGCTGCGCCGGCGTTTCTCCGCCACAATCGCGGCACGCATCGAAGCCCTCGCCTGGTGGGACTGGGCGCCCAAGAAACTGGCGCGCGCAATTCCCGACATGCAGGCCATGCCGATCGAAGTCTTTCTCGATCGCTGGGAACACGATACCCCCTGATCTACCTGCACCCCATCGATTTACCATTGTCCGTAACCAAGGTTTTTAACGTAAAAGATTAGCGTTAAAAATTGTAAAACGGCGTGTATAGATCGGATTCACCACTCTGCGGTTGCAAGCATTTCCGCAAAATGTACAAATCAATTCGGAGGTAATACAGGGGTGAAGTTGAAGGAACACCGCAAGCAACAAAGGAGAGTAGTCATGAAGAAGTTCGTATTTGCACTCACGGCAGCTGTTGTTGTTTCCTTCTCGCCCGCCGGCGCCTACGCCGGTGGCTGGGGTGGTAGCTCGGGCAGCCTCATCAACGTGTCGCCGAACGTCAATCTCGGCGCGTTGAATGGCGTGCTCAACGGCAACAACATCCTCAACGGTAACGTCGTTTCGGGCATTCTGAACGGCAACAAGACCAATGTCGTTTCCGGTATCCTCAGCGGGATCGGCGTCAACGTCGGCAGCAACAACTACTCGCTGAAGAAGCACTGAGCAGAAGCGCGGACAGCTAGCATCCGCAATAACGGGCAGGAGGGTCTCGCACACCCTCCTGTCTGTCATTTCTGATCGCTGACTGGCGGCCTTGGCCGCCAACGTCAGATGTTCGTGCGCACGCCGACGAAGGCGTCGACCGTGTTTTCATGCTCGTCGAGAATGGTCTTTACTTTCTGCGAGTAATCGATACGGAACACGATGTTGAGCGTCTTGGTGGCGCCCCACGTCGCCTCGGCATAGACGCCTTTGCTGCGCTCGACATTCTCAAGCAGCAGATTGTCCTTGAGCTGGGCAAAGATTCCGGTGCCGACGGCAAGATTTTCGCGCAGCTTCAAGCCAAGCTCGAGCTCGGCGCGGCGCAGCCATGAGGCGAGCGGATCGTCGGTGTCGGACGTTTCGTAGCGGCCAAAGCAGGTGCCGCGCAGCTCGAATCCCTTCGGCAGCGGTTGGACGAAATTTGCCTGCCAGGCCGGCAAAACGCGCTCATAGATGCCGTCCGCGCCACGCAAATACTGCGCGCCTAGCGCCAGGCCGAAACTCGAGCCGTCCTTACCTTTGAAAGCCGCCTCGGCCTGCGCGGTGTACTGGAAGAAGGAAAGCTGGAGCGGCGGGAAGCCGACGCGTTCGACCGAGGCGAGCAGTGCCGATGTAGAGCCGCCGAAGGCATATTCGCCGAAGGTCCGCGTCAATCTTGCCGCGATCTGGGAAAGGATGCGGTCGGCGTGAAGCTTGGTCGGCGAAATGAGATCGTCCTGGAAATGGGTATCGCCGACCTTTTCGATGCTTTCCATGGCCTCGATGGTGAGCGAAGTCGCGTTGCCTAGATCGATGCCGAGCTGCCCTTGCGCGCTGAGGATCTGCTTCAGCTCGCGCGTGCCGATGATGAGCGGGCCGATCTCGAGATCGTCGCCGGTGCTCAGCACGCGATAGCCGAGCGTTCCGCGCAACTCGAAACCTGCTTCCAGGCGACGGAAGGCTTGCGCCGACAGCGCCAGAGAGCGGTCGTCCTCGATCGAGGCCCTGTTGTAGCGGGATGCCTCGAAATCGGCATGGACGCTGGCATTGGCGTCGGCGTCGCCCCATTGCTGGTCGATCGAACCGCGCAGCTGCGTGTACCAGTCGGTGACGGCGCGATCGCTGTCCAGCGCGTTGGTGGTCCAGTGCTGTTCTATGCTGCCGGTGATCTTCGGATCCGTTCCGGGATCGGCCTTTGCCCCAGCGCTGGCCAGCAGAAGGCCGAGACACGCGGCGCCGCCAAGCAATCGGGAGGAAAGATAGCGCGTGACAGGACGGGGCGTTTCGATGGTCATGCTCCGCGCTCTGATCGTGAGTGCCCCTTCCGCCATGCGGGGGTGGCGCAGCGGAAGGGGCTGGAGGTAAACCGCCGTGAAGCGGAAGGAACAGGCTTTCTGGCCTGCATCGGCACTATTGCAAACAAACGGATAAGATGTTTTTTAGTGTGCCTGCGCTTTCTGCGTGTAGCCGATTGCAGCAGCGTGCGGGCACGAAAACTCGATCCCGCGGAACCGGAACTTGCGGCAGCTTGTTTCTGTGCAAATGCCTGCGCATTCACGGTTCGAGGGAGTTGCATGATCGAGAAAGTTTTTACGCGGATAGCCAACCAGGTGGCACATCTGGCGGGTCTGCCGTCCACCTTCGCCATTTGCGTGGCGATCGTGGTTGCATGGGCGTTGAGTGGACCGTTCTTCAGCTTCTCGGACACTTGGCAACTGGTCATCAACACCGGCACCACCATCATCACCTTCCTGATGGTGTTCCTGATCCAGAACACGCAAAATCGCGACGGCGCGGCGATCCAGGCGAAGTTGGACGAGCTGATCAGGGTCAGCCGCGCCCATAACCACTTCATCGGCATCGAACATCTGACGGAATCCGAGGTCGAGGAGATTCGCTCGAAATGCGAAACGGCGGCAAAACGCCATGATCGCGAGATCGCCGAAAAGGCGGCCGATAAGGCGGTGGCCGGGAGGAACGGTTCCAAACATCCGTCCAAGACCGCTGGCGCGGGCACAAAGAAGGCGACGGCCGGGAAGAACGCCTCCAAGAAGAAAGCGGCGGCTTGAGGCGGCTGTCAGCGGTTCATGAAGGCCGCGAATGCGTCCTTGTGATCGGGATGCCAGCGCGACAGCGCAGGGCGGTTCTCGATGATGTCGCCGATCGCCCAGGCCATGCGCTTTTCATCCGTCGGCCGCGCGACTTCGTTGTCGGGGCACAGGATGTAGAAATCGTCGTCGATCAGCGATTCCAGCATGAAGTCGATCACCTGCTCGCCAGTCCAGGCGCCGGCGGGCTTTTCGGCCGCGCCCTCGGTCAGGCCGGTATAGGTGAAACCGGGGATCAGCAGATGCGCCGACACTTTCGCGCCAGGCTCGTTGCGCAGCGCGTGCGCCAGCCCTTCGGTAAAAGTCTTCACGCCGGCCTTGGAGACGTTGTAGGCGAGGTTGCCGGGTGGGGTGGTGATGCCCTGCTTGGAGCCGGTGTTGATGATGAGACTTGGTTTCCCGGCGGCGAGCATGCGCGGCGCGAAGGCCTCGACGCCATGCACGACTCCCCAGAAATTGATGTCGAGCAGCCGCTTCCAGGCGTCGCGGTTCTCCCAGGGCTTGCCTGGATTGTTGCCGACCCCGGCATTGTTCATCAGCACCGACACCGCGCCGAAGGCCCCGTAAGCGAGTTCCGCCAGCCGGTCGACCTCTCCCGCCTTGGAGACGTCGGTGGGAATTGGCAGCACGGCGTCGTCGCCGGCGATCGCGGCGATCGCCTGTTTCGCCTGATCAAGTCGCACGCCGCCGATGTCGGCAAGCACCACCTTCATGCCCAGCGCCGCGAACCGTTTCGCGGCGGCAAGGCCGATGCCGCTGGCGCCGCCGGTGACGACTGCGACGTTGCCGGAAGCGAAGGCGGGAAGGACGGTCTGGATTTCGGCGTCGCTGGTCATGATTTCCATCCTTGCTCGGGTCGGGCCGAACTTAGCGTCGGGCGCCGCAGAGGCAAGGCTGGTTCGTCCCGACAGCGACGGCGATTGCCGCAACGGGTTCACGACGACAGCCGCAACGGGTGACGGCGACAGCCGCAACGGGTTGACCATCGCTGCGCCTGCCGCGCATGCTGTCCTGAAAAAGGAGCTCGGCATTTGAGTGATTGGATCGAAATTCTGAAGGAGCAGACCGCCGACGGCGACCAGATGAGTCGCGAGGTGCCGAAGATGCTCGCCAATCCCGATATCAGCGAGGCGCAGGTGAAAACACTGTTCGAGGCGCTGGAGAAGCAGGCGGATTTCGCCGAAAAGCTGCGGCTGGCGCTGGAGAAGTTCGGCCATGACTTTTCGATCATCAAGGCGGCCGAGCGGCTGGAGGAACGCTATGCCGACCTTGCCGCCTCGGCCGCCGAGAAGCTCAAGGCGATGCGCAAGTAAGCTCTATTTTTCGATCAGTCTCTCGAAGCGCTTGTCTGGTGCGAACCAGATCGCCGCTACAAGCACGTAGATCGCCACGCTGATCCACTGGTTGAGGAAGCTGAGCAAGACCGCGGCGATGTAGAGCGCCAGCGAGATCTTGCCTTTGTTGTCGTGGCCCACCGCCTTGGCAAAGGGTGTGTCGGCGCCGTGCAGATGGCGCAGTTTAATGACCAGGATGGTGTAGGCGACGGCGCAAAGCGCGAGGTCGATGCCGTAAACCGCCACGGGCGCCGGTGCGAATTCATTTTCGCCCATGAAGGCGGTGGTCACCGGCATCAGCGACAGCCAGAACAGAAGGTTGAGATTAGCCCAGAGCACGCGTCCGTCGACACGCTGCACGGTGTGGAACATGTTGTGCAGGTTGTTCCAGTAGATGCCGACATTGATAAAGGAGAGCACATAGCAGAAGAAGATCGGCCACTGCGGCAAAAGGGCGGAAAAATCCTCGCCGTGCGGCACCTTCAGCTCCAGCACCATGATGGTGATGATGATGGCGACGACGCCATCGGTGAATGCCTCGACCCGTCCCTTGCCCATGATTCCTCCTCGCTCTGCGTAGACGTTACGAGAGGATGCCGCGCCTGACCATCCTGCCGGAATTGTCAGGAGGGCGTTCGCCGGCTGGAACGGCGCCATTATATCGGCGTTGGGCTTGCAACCTCGGAGCTCGCCATGACCAGCTACGCTCAAACCCTGACGCGTGACAACGAACTTGGCGGGCGCGCCGCGATGGCCGCCGTCGCCGCCATGATCGCCGCGCTGTTCGCCGGCAGCACCGCGCTGACCCCGCTTTACGTGATCTACAAGCAGGCCTTCGGTTTCTCGCAAATCACGCTGACGCTGGTTTATGCCGTCTACGTCGTCGGCAACCTGGCGGCGCTGCTGTTTTTCGGACGGGTCTCCGACGTCGTCGGCCGCCGTCCCGCCGCGCTCGCCGCGATGGGTGTTGCCGTGGTCAGCGCGCTGTTTTTCCTGTTTGCCGAGAACCTCGCCTGGCTCGATGTCGCACGCGTCCTCAGCGGGCTTGGCATCGGTGTCGGCGCGGGTGCGGGCACCGCCTGGCTTGCCGAACTGATCGAAGGCAAGGACAAGTCGCGCGCCGCCATCATCGCCACCAGCACCAACTTCATCGGTCTCGGGGTCGGCGCACTCATGGCGGGGCTGCTCGCCCAGTACGCGCCCTGGCCGCTGAGGCTGACATTCGCCGTCTATCTCGTGCTGCTTGCGCTGGTCACCGTGCTGATCTGGCGCACGCGGGAAACGGTCTCCAGACCCGGACGGTTCTCGGCCGTTTCGCTGCGGCCACGGCTCTCGGTGCCCGACGATATCCGCGCGCAATTCGTGGCGCCGGCGGTGACCGGCTTCGGCGCCATGGCGCTGGTCGGTTTTTATGCGGCGCTGGCGCCGAGCATCCTGGCGCAGCAGCTCCATGCAACCAATCACGCGGAGGCCGGTGGCCTGTTCTTCGAATTGTCAGTCGTGGCGGCGGCGACGATTGTCGGCACCGCCCGGTTGTCCGCCCGCTCCACCATGCTTGCCGCGCTGGCGATGATGATCCCGGCCGTGGCGCTGGTCGTGGCGGCACAGGTTTATGCCTCGATGGCCTTGATGATCGCGGCGACGGCGGTGTGCGGCGTGGCGGCGGCGCTCGGTTATCGCGGCGGCTTGCAGGTGGTGAATCAGATCGCGCCGGCCGACCGCCGCGCCGAGGTGGTCTCGGCTTTCTTCATCTGCTGTTTCTGCGGCAACGCGTTGCCGGTGATCGGCATCGGCATCCTGTCGAGCCTGGCGAGCGCCACCGTGGCAAGCCTGGCTTTTGCCGGCATGATCATCGTCTTTTCGCTGGTGGCGCTTGGCTTCGGCGCCAGATACGCGCGGTAGGTTTTAGCTATTCGGTTTCCGGCAGGAGTTGCGCACGCTGCCGCGGCACGCCGAGGCCGGTGTCGGGCGGCTCGCCGGCGGCCGGCCGGTCCTCGATCATATGCATCGTGCGCCAGCGACCGAAGCGGTAATAGGCTGCGGCGAGCACGAGCGAGGCGATCGAGCCGGCCGGAAAGCTCCACCACAGCGCCTCCTGGCCGATAACGCTGCGCATGGAATAGGCAAAGCCGGTGCGGATGATCAACACCGAGATGATCAGGATGATGAGCGGCGGCATGACGGCGCCGGTGGCGCGCACCGTGGCGAACAGCACGATCGTGACGCCGAACAGGATGAACGACCAGGACGCCACCTTGTTGATGTGGGCGGCGATGTCGATCGCCGCACTGTCGTTGCTGAGGAAGAGGCTGAGCACCGGGCGGTCGAAAGCGAAAAGCAGCGCCACCAGCGCGCCTGTCAGCACCAGGTTGAAGCCGACGCCGGATGCCGCGACCTTGCCGATGCGGTCCCACCGGCCGGCGCCGACATTCTGCGCCGCCATAGAGGAAACGGCGGCGCCGATCGCCAGAGCCGGCATCTGGATATAGGTCCAGAGCTGGGCTGCGATGCCGTAAGCGGCGGCGACCTGCGAGCCATAGGAATTGACGATGCCCATCACGGTGAGCGCGGCGGCAGAGATGACGATCATCTGCAGGCCCATCGGGACGCCCTTGAAGACCACGATGCGCAACAAGGCTGGGTCTGGCCTAAGCAGCGCGAGATCGGCGCCTGCCAGCCGCAGCGGATGTTTGCGCGCATAAAGCACGATCAGGATGGCGATGACGCTCACCGTCTGGCCAATGAGTGTCGAGGTCGCCGAGCCGGCGATGCCGAGCGCGGGGAAGGGGCCGATGCCGCGGATCAGCAGCGGATTGAGTACGACGTCGAGCACGACCGCCAGCGCCATGAAGACGAACGGGGTTCGCGAGTCGCCGGCGCCGCGCAGCACGGTCATGACGAAGGACAAGAGGTTCATCATCGGCACGGCGACGAAGATGATGCGCAGATAGGCGCGCGCCAGCGGCAAGGCATCGGCCGGCGTGCCGAGCCCGGTCAGGATGGCGTCGACCCAGATCCAGCCGCAGACGGCGAACACGACCGAGACGAGGAAGAAGAAGGTGGCGCTGGTGCCGACGATGCGCTTCGCCTCGGGCAGGTCGCGGGCGCCGACCGACTGCGCCACCAGGATGGTCGCCGCCATGCCGATGCCGAAGACGGTGCCGAGAATGAGGAACAGCACCAGATTGGCGTTGGACGTCGCCGTCAGCGCCGCCTCGCCGAGGAAGCGGCCGACCCAGACCGCGTTGATCGAGCCGTTGAGCGATTGCAGCACGTTGGAGCCCAGCACCGGCAGGGCGAACAAAAGCAGCGTGCGCGGGATAGGGCCGCTGGTCAGGTCGTGGGTCCGCCGGCGAGCGGGCTTTTTGTCATCCATGGCAGCACCGAAAATGAATCAGGCCCGCGATGCTACCGCAGGCCTGACGCTCATGCATCCCTTCCGCGCTCGGCCGCATGCCGCCCGGCATGCGACCGAAGCAGAACTAGTTCGCGGCGAGGCTGTTCCCGGAAAGTCCAGGCAGGGTGACCTGATAGACCAGGAAAGTGGTGTCGACATCGGCGCCGTCCTCGGCCTTGTAGGGCGCGCCGACCTGGAAGCCGTCCTGGGTGAGGAAGTCGTTGTCGTTGGCGACGAACAGGAAATAGTCGTCGGGCAGCTTCGGATCGAGCATGCTGACCAGCGACATCGCCTCCCACTTCTCCGAGAGGTTGTTCTTGTCGTTCGGCGCGCCGTTGTGCAGGCCGAAGCGGCCGAGCTCGCCCTTGTCGTTGATGTCGATGAAGGAGGTCAGCTTGGCCGGCGTCACCGACGGGTCGAGCACGCCCTTCGGCGCGACCGGCTTGTCGGCGGCGTCGAACGGTCCGTTGGCGATGTCGGTGGCGGCGGAAAGGTCGACGATCTCGATCTTGCGGTAGAGCGACTCGTCGCCCTTCCGGCCCTGGCCGTTGCCCGAGTCGCGCGCCAGCATCAGGAAGCTCTTGTCGGAAAGCGCAACGATCTCGCTCTGCGCGGCCACCTTGGTCTTGCCCTTGGCGTCCTTGAACACCGGCAGCGGGACGACATATTCATGCGCCAGCTTGAGGTGGGCGAGATCGGAGGCGTCATAGACCAGCGCGCGGGTGTTCTGGCGCGTCGAGCCGGAATCGCCACCGTCCTGGCGGGCGGCCGACTGCAGCACAGCAATCAGAAACTTGCCGTCCGGCGTCATCGACATGCCTTCGAGGCCCTGGTTGTTCTGGCGGCCGGTCTCGGGATCCTTCGGATCGGGCTCGACCGCGCCCGGGCCAGGATTGTCGGAAGCGAAGTTCGGCTTCCCGTGGCGCATCGGCACCAGTGCCGCGGGCGGCTGGGTGGCGGACATCAGGCGGCCGTCGGCCGAGAAGCGGTAGATATTGGGGCCGTATTCGTCGGAGATGAACATGGTGCCATCGTGCAGGCGCACGATCGCTTCGTCATCCAGTGCCAGCTTGCCGTTGTCGGCCTGCGGCAGGATCGGCATGCCGCCGGCGGCTTCGCGCACGCCGTTCAGCGGATCGAGGCCGGTGGCGTCGGCGCCCTTGTCGTCGGTCAGGAGCATGGTGTCGGCGAGCGTCGCCTTGACGCCGGACTGTTCCTGTCCGGCGGCGGGCGCCGCGCCGGGAGCGGTCGGGGTCAGCTCGATCGAAATGGTGTTGAGTCGCGGGCGGTAGTCCGTAGTGCCGACGACATTGTAGCCGCGGTCCGGCAGCAGCCAGAGCGAACCCTTGTAGCCCGCGCCGTCGCGGGCCCAGGACTTGGTGTCGATCGACATGCCGGAACCCGAACCGAAAGTCTCGCCGAACTTGTCCTTCTGGCTCGCCGGAATGCGGCCGACGCCGACCAGCCCCTTGTTGACACAGGCGACGCCATCGGCGAGCGCCGGCGTCATGGCGCTGAACAGCGCGAGTGCCGCGCCGAGTGCGACGATTCGGGTGAGATGTTTCATGGATATCCCCTTCTTGACGAGCAGAGCGGCCATTGGCTGAAAAGGGCGCGGCATCGACGATGCGGGCAGCCCTTGCCGTCGAGCGGTCTAGGACGTGAACGTGATGGTTGCGTGACACTTTCCTTCTCCCACAAGTGGAGAAGGAAAAAGACGGCTCAAGCGGCGGCGGGCCTGAGCGGCTCTACGTGCAGTTCTTGAACGGGCTGATCATCATCCTGTCGCTGCTCGGCCATAAATGGAACCAGGCAAGGTACAGGTGAGGAGGCCGATCACACCGGCGCGACAAACCCATCCAGCACGCGCTTTTGCCCGGCCTTGTCGAAGTCGATGGTGAGCTTGTTGCCGTCGATGGCGGCGATGTTGCCGTTGCCGAATTTCTGGTGGAAGACGCGGTCGCCGACATTGAAGGCGGAGGGCGTGTCGGCGACGGATTTGGCGACCAGCTCGCCCTCGATGGTGCGGCCCTTCACCGAGGTGCGGCCGGCGCCGTAGCCGCTATCGGTCTCGCCATAGCCGATGCGTTCGACCTGGTGGCCGGAGCGGGTGCCCCAGTTGCGGTCGGTCGCCTCGGTGCGGTTCGCCTGCGCGCGCTGCCAGCCGGGCGTGGCATAGGTGTTGGAAAAACTGCCCTGGTCCTTGGCGCCGACATTGTCGAAGCGCGAGGCGCCGTAGGGATTCTGCCGGCCGCCACCGCGCCCGGAAGCGAAGGTGCCGCCGCCATAGGGATTGCCGTAGCCGCCGTAGCTGTTACCGCCGTCGGCGATATCGACATGGGTTTCGGGCAATTCGTCGACGAAGCGCGACGGGATCGTCGATTGCCAGAGGCCGTGAATCTGGCGGTTGGAGACGAACCAGATATGCAGGTTCTTTTTCGCCCGCGTCAGGCCGACATAGGCGAGCCGGCGTTCCTCCTCCAGGCCGGAACGGCCGCCTTCGTCCAGCGCGCGTTGGTGCGGAAACAGGCCTTCCTCCCAGCCGGGGAGAAAAACCGTCTCGAATTCGAGCCCCTTGGCCGAATGCAGCGTCATGATCGAGACGGCGTCCTGCTCGGCATTCTGCTCGGCATCCATGACCAGCGCCACGTGCTCGAGGAAGGAACGGAGCGATTCATACTCCTCCATGGAGCGGATCAGCTCCTTGAGGTTTTCCAGCCGTCCGGGCGCCTCCGCCGAACGGTCGTTCTTCCACAAGTCGGTGTAGCCGCTCTCCTCCAGGATGGTCTCGGCGAGTTCGGTGTGCGGGGTGGTTTCCAACGCCTTTTGCCAGCGCTCAAAATTGGCGGCGACCTCGCGCAGTGCGGCGCGCGGCTTCGGCTTCAGCTCGTCGCTTTCGGCAAGCGTCGCGGCCGCTTCCAGCATCGGCACGCGCATGGCGCGCGCCGTGTCGTGGATCTGGCGGATGGTGGCTTCGCCGAGTCCCCGCTTCGGCACGTTGACGATGCGCTCGAAAGCGAGGT
This sequence comes from Mesorhizobium sp. B4-1-3, assembly GCF_006439355.1. Lineage (GTDB taxonomy): Bacteria > Pseudomonadota > Alphaproteobacteria > Rhizobiales > Rhizobiaceae > Mesorhizobium. The sequence continues at coordinate 18,228 of NZ_VFTG01000006.1, read as the reverse complement.
CGTCGCCGCCATTGGCGACAACGCGGAAGAAGGCCAGCGCGTCGCGGATTTCCAGGCGCTCGTAGAAGCGCGGGCCGCCGATGACGCGGTAGTTGAGGCCGAGCGTAATGAAGCGGTCTTCGAAGGCGCGCATCTGGAAGGAGGCGCGCACCAGGATCGCCATGTCGTTGAGATTGTGCTTCTGGCGCTGATAGGCCTCGATAGCGTCGCCGATGGCCCTCGCCTCTTCCTCCGAGTCCCAGGCGGCGTGGACATGCACCTTATCGTCCTCGGGGTCGTCGCGGTCGGTGAACAGCGTCTTGCCGAAGCGGCCCTCATTGTGGGCGATGAGGTGCGAGGCAGCGCCCAGAATATGGGCGGTGGAGCGGTAGTTGCGCTCCAGCCGGATGATGGTGGCGCCGGGAAAATCCTTGTCGAAGCGCAGGATGTTGTCGACTTCGGCGCCGCGCCAGCCATAGATCGACTGGTCGTCGTCGCCGACGCAGCAGATGTTGACTTTGTTCTCGCTCACGGCCGCGCGCTCGCTTCGCTCGCTGGCCTCCGCGGGGGCGGTCTGACCGACCGACGCCCGGTCGGGCTTGCGGCCTTCGGCCAATGGGCCGCGCCCAGAATTGGGCCGCTGCGCCAACAGCCTTAGCCACATGTACTGCGCGGTGTTGGTGTCCTGGTACTCGTCGACCAGTATGTATTTGAACTTGCGGTGATACTCCTTCAGCACGTCCGGATAGGCGCGGAAGATGCGGATCGGATGGTAGAGCAGGTCGCCGAAGTCGCAGGAATTCAGCGTCTGCAGCCGTTCCTGATAGGCCTTGTAGAGCTGGCGGCCCTTGCCGTTGCCGAAGCTGCGCGCATCACCTTCCGGAATCTCGTCGGGGCCAAGCCCCTTGTTCTTCCAGTTGTCGAGCATCTGGGCGAAGGTCTTGGCCGGCCAGCGCTTGTCGTCCAGCCCCTCGGCCTGGATCAGCTGCTTGATCAGCCGCACCACGTCGTCGGTGTCGAGGATGGTGAAGTCGGATTTCAGCCCGGCCAATTCGGCATGCCGGCGCAGGAGCTTGACGCCGATCGAATGGAACGTGCCGAGCCAGGGCATGCCTTCGACGTTGCCTTCACCGATCAGGAAGCCGATGCGCTGCTTCATCTCGCGCGCGGCCTTGTTGGTGAAGGTGACGGCCAGGATCTGCGAAGGGAAGGCCCTGCCTGTGGCGAGGATGTGGGCGATGCGCGTCGTCAGCACCCGCGTCTTGCCGGTGCCGGCGCCGGCCAGCACCAGAACCGGGCCTTCGGTCGTCTCGACCGCGAGCCGCTGTTCGGGGTTCAGGCCCTTCAGATAATCGGGCGCGCTGTTCTGGCCGCTGCGCGCCGCCATGGCGCGCGCGGCTATGCCCGATGGGGCCGCCGCCGGCCGCGCATTCGGTTCATCGAAAAAAGGCATGTCTTCGGAAAAGCCCGACATCGCCCCCGAATGTAGTGATTCGGGAGCGAAAGACCAGAACTGTCTACGTTTTGTTCTAGGTTTTGGCGATCCGCATCCGCTCGCTTATCGTATGCGCCACGTAGCCGGCGTCCCTTTCCGCGCCGTGAATCATTGTCGAGGAGGGGGAGTGCTGGAATGGCAGGCCGCAGACATAGAGCCCAGGTTCGCCGGTAACGGCCCCGCGATATTGCCCCGGCCGCCCGCTTTCATCGAAAATCGGCAGTTTGATCCAATCCAGTCCGGGCCGGAAGCCGGTGCACCAGATAACGTTCTCGACATCGAGAGCCTCGCCGGTCTCGAGCACCGGCTTGCCCTCCTTGACGGCGGCGATGCGCGCAACCCGGTTTATCCCGGCAGAGTCCATTTGTTGCGGCCTTACCCGGATCAACGGCAGGCCGTGAATGAGATGTCCTGGCCTTGCCCCGCGCCCGATCGGAGTATCCACGGAAAGCAGACGGTGGAGAAGGACGCGAAAGACGAACGGTATCACCAAACGGAGAGCGATGGCGCTATTGTAGGCCACGGGAATATGGCCTGGATGCCGGCCGGCCAGCCAGACGCGGTGCGTGCCGGCCAGGTCCATGGCAATCTCCGCCCCTGAATTGCCGGCCCCGACCAGAAGTACCCCGCCCGGCCTGAGCTGCGACGGGTTTTGATAGGCGGATGAGTGGAATTGTCGTATCGCCGGATCAAGCAGCGCGGCGAAATCCGGAAGCTTCGGCTTCTGGTAGCTCGCGGCGGCAATGACGACATGATCGGCGGTGAAACGGCTCGCGCCCGCGGTGACGACATAACGCTCGCCGTGGCGACTAACCTCGTCAACCCTGGTGCCCGTGCGTACCGGCAAGGCGAATTTCTCGGCATAGGCTTCCAGATAATCGCCCATTTCATCCTTGGTCGGGAAGGAATGAACGGGGGCCGGGAAACGCATGCCCGCCAGTCGGTCGAAGCGCGCCGGCGTAAAAAGACGCAGCGAATCCCATCGCGCGCGCCAAACATCCCCAACGCGCTGGCGAGCTTCCAGGATGACGAACCTTATTCCCTTGCGGGCGAGATAGTAACCGACGGAAAGGCCGCTCTGGCCTGCGCCGACGATGACGACGTCGAAATGCTCCTCTCGTGGCGCGGGGCGCGGCTCGCTGTCGATGTTCACTTCGCCCGGCTGCGACTGTGAGGTGTCAGCCTGAAGTCTCAAGAAGGCTGTTCCGAGTTCGAGCAGCGCACCTGCACGCGCCTTGGTCTCCGCTATGCCGATCACGCCCGTGCCTTGCGGATTTGCCTGGTGAATTGACTTCACTTCCGTTCGTTCGTTCATCTCTGTCTCCATCGGCTTGGTGAGCTATCGGAGAAGAGTAGCGAACCGGCCCGTCGACGCGCTTCGGGGATAGACCCCATGCGGCAAAGGAAAAGTGATGGGGATTTCTCCCCACGGGCGCCAGTAGTGACGCGGAGCGCGTCGCGACGAATGGTCGACGATCTAAAGTGTTTGTTTCGACACCTGTCGTTGCCCCAAGACACTGCGCAACCTGGACGATATGCGTTAGAGCAGGCCATGCTGGAAGGCGTAGGTGGTCGCCGCGGCACGCGAGTTGACCGCGAGCTTGTCGAAGATGTTGGAAACGTGGCGATCGACGGTCTTTTCGCTGAGGCCAAGTTCGGCCGCTATCGTCCTGTTTGTCTTTCCAGTGGTGATATGGGTCAGCACCTCTATCTCGCGCCGCGTCAGTCCGTGCCCCGATGGCGTGACGGGCTTGGCCAATGCGTTGAGCCGATCGAGATCGGGCGCGGCGCCGAGTTCCACAAAAACCGAACGCGCGGCGTCGAATTCGAGTCCCGCGCCATCCTCGTCCGCGAGCATACGGCAGGCCTGGCCGGCCAGCACGCGCAGCCGCGCCTCCAGGTAGGGAGCGCCGGCACGTTGCCAGATCGCGAGCGCCGCGCGGAAGTGGCCGAGCGCAGCCGCGGCGTTGCCGTCGTGCATCTCGATTTCGCCTTTTGCCTGAGAAGCGATCGCACCCAGTATCTCGGTCGCGAACCGGCTGGCGGTCGCTTCCATCTCACGGCAGGCGTTGCGGGCCTCCTCGATCGCTCCCGCCGCCATTGCGATTTCGATCATCGCTGGAAGCAGGCGGGCACGGCTGAGCGGCGCTTCAGTGGTGGCGAGCACACGGCGCAGGGTCGCTGCCGCCCGCTCCGTGCGCCCTTGCATCAGCCGCAGCAAGGCCATGCCCGGCTGCGGCTCGAGTCCTAGCCGGCTGGCATTCCGGTACATCTCCTCGGCGGCGGCGAATTCACCGCGCAGGCGGAGGATTTCGGCTTCTTGATAGGCGGCGCCCCCGATCGTGTTGTCGCGAGCCGCCTTGGCAACAGGAGAAGATGCCGCACGGCGCGACTCCGCGATCGCCTCCAGCCAATTGCCGTTCATTTCCATGATTTCTGCCCGGTGCAGCATGCAGGCACCGTTGAACTGAACCAGTTGCGGCTGCGCTCCGCACCAGGCCGACAGCGCATCCGTCCATTCGCGGGAGCGATCGAGCGCATACACCTGGCGGCACTCGGCAATGAGATTGCAATAGACCAGCCCGGTGACTACCGGCGAGAGCTCGCCGCCGATGACGGGCAACATGGCTTCGTCCAGAGAGGCGATGCCTTCCTCGACGCGCCCTTGCCGTACCAAGGCGCGACCCAGAACGCATCTGGCGAAAGCGATCAGGTCGATGTCGCGACAGCGCTCGCCTATCGCAAGCGCCTGCCTTGCATGCGCAGCGGATGTTTCATCACTGCCTGCCCTGAGATCTTTCTGTGCCGCCTGCAAAGCCAGATAGCCTTGTGTCGAGCATTCGCGACCAAAGCTCTCCACAAGACGCTGCGCGCGCTGCAGCCATGCGGTTGCGCGGCCATGCTCACCCAATGCCAGAAGCCGGGAACCATGGAAGCAGGCCCAATATGCCGCCCTGTCGTCACGCCCCGCATCGCTGTGCGCTTTGACCAGGCGTTCGGCTGCGGCAAGGATATCGGGATCGCGATCAAGCATTCCAGCCGACCAGAACATGCGCTCCAGATCGTCTGTTTCCAAAGCGGTGACTGCGTCCGCGGCCCGCAGCAATTCCAGCGCATCCGCCCAGGCCCGCCTCTCATAGGCCGCGCGGGCGCGTCGGAGCATTGTGGCAGCGCTGTCCATCGACTAGACATACCACCGGCCGATCGATTTCCGAAAGACCGTCCGGCATGCGCCCGTGCCCGCTCCATGTACCGCCAGCGGGATCGAAACGCTGATTGCGCAGCGGGAGGTCCGGCGCCATGAATTGACATGGCGCACGGGCCAACCGAAACTGCCGCTGCGGTTGGAACAGAATCGGAAGCATATTGGTTCCAGGTTTGCGGCGGGGATCTTTCTGCTGCGCATAACTGCGGGAGTCTTTCGTGGCCACCACCATCACCTCCCTCGTCCTCTTCCTCATCGGTCTCATTCTCGGCGGCGGCGGCATCTGGCTCGTCGCGCTGGGCGGCAGTTGGTATTACCTGGTCGCCGGCCTGGTCTTCCTGGTCACCGCCTGGCTGCTTTTCAGGCGCAGGTCGATCTCGCTCTGGCTCTACGCGCTGTTCGTGCTCGCCACTTTATGTTGGGCGGTCTGGGAAATCGGCTTCGACTGGTGGCAGCTCGGCCCGCGTGGCGGCGTCATCGTGCTCATCGCCCTGTGGCTTTTGACGCCATGGGCAAGGCGAGGCCTGCGGGGACCAGACGGGCGCGCGCCGCTGATCCTGGCCGTGCTCGCCTCGCTTGCGGTCGCCGGTTATTCGATGACCGCGGATCCTTACGACATCGGCGGCACGCTCGGCACCGAAAAGGTCGCGGCGGCGGCCAATCTCGGTGGCGACATGCCGGCAGGCGAGTGGCACTTCTACGGCCGCACGCCTTTCGGCCAGCGCTATTCGCCGCTCGACCAGATCACGCCCGACAACGTCGCCAAGCTGCAGCCGGCCTGGACCTACCGCACCGGCGACGTGAAGGGCCCCGAAGATGTCGGCGAGACGACCTATCAGGTGACGCCTCTGAAAGTAGGCGACACGCTGTTCATCTGCACGCCGCACAATTTCGCCATCGCCATCGATGCCGCGACCGGCAAGGAAAAGTGGCGATATGACCCGAAGATCAAGCTCGACCCCAATCGGCAGCACCAGACCTGCCGCGGCGTGTCCTATTACGCCGACCCCAAGATCGCCGCCGGCCAGCCCTGCGCGCAGCGCGTCTACCTGCCGACGTCGGACGCCCGGCTGATCGCGCTCGACGCCGCGAACGGGCAGGTGTGTCCGTCCTTCGCCGAGGGCGGCACGCTGAACCTGATGGCCAACATGCCTTATCCGAAGTCGGGCTATTATTATTCGACCTCGGCGCCGCTTATCGTCGCCGGCAAGATCATCGTCGGCGGCGCGGTCAACGACAATTACTCGACCGAGGAGCCGTCGGGCGTCATCCGCGCCTTCGATGTCGGAACCGGCGCGCTGCTGTGGAACTGGGATTCCGGCAATCCGGACGTGACGACGCCGCTGCCCGCCGGGCACACCTACACCCACAACTCGCCCAACATGTGGTCGACGGCGAGCGCCGACGAGAAGCTCGGACTGCTTTACGTGCCGCTCGGCAACCAGACGCCGGACCAGCTCGGCATGGGCCGCAGCGCCAATGTCGAGAAGTTCTCGTCCTCGATCACCGCGCTTGACCTCAACACCGGGCAATTGCGCTGGGTGCGGCAGACCGTGCATCACGACCTGTGGGACATGGACGTGCCGGCGCAGCCGTCGCTGGTGGACATCACGACGGCTAACGGCGTCGTGCCGGCGCTGGTCGGGCCGACCAAACAGGGCGACCTCTACGTGCTCGACCGGCGCACCGGCGAGCCGATCATTCCGGTCAAGGAAGTGCCGGCGCCCGGCGGCGCGATAGAGGGCGACCAGGCCTCGCCGACGCAGCCGGCCTCGGACCTGTCCTTCAATCCGAAGCCGCTGACCGGCGCCGACATGTGGGGCATCACCATGTTCGACCAGCTGGCTTGCCGGATCGAGCTGAAGCGATTGCGCTATGAGGGTCGTTACACGCCGCCCTCGCTGCAGGGCTCGCTGATCTATCCCGGCAATTTCGGCGTCTTCAACTGGGGCGGCGTCGCGGTCGATCCGGTGCGGCAGGTGATGTTCGGCATGCCGACCTACCTGGCATTCACGTCCAAGCTTATCCCGCGCGCGGACGTGCCGCCGCCGGGCGATACCAAGGGCAGCGAGCAGGGGCTGAACCGCAACGAAGGCGCGCCTTACGCGGTGGTGATGGGGCCGTTCCTGTCGCCGCTCGGCATTCCCTGCCAGGCGCCGCCCTGGGGCTATGTCGCCGGCGTCGACCTCAAGACGGGCAACATCGCCTACAAGCACCGCAACGGCACCGTCTACGACATGACGCCGCTGCCGCTGCCGCTCAAGGTCGGCGTTCCGGGCATTGGCGGGCCGATGATCACGGCGGGCGGCGTCGCTTTCCTGGGCGCGGCAGTCGACGACTATCTGCGCGCCTACGACCTCACCACCGGCAGGCAGCTCTGGCAGGCGAGGCTGCCAGCGGGCGGGCAGGCCACGCCGATGACCTACACGGTCGCCGACGGCCGCCAGTTCGTCGTCATCGTCGCCGGCGGGCATGGCTCGGTCGGCACCAAGCCGGGTGACTACGTGATGGCCTACACGCTGCCCAAATAAGGCAGGACGGCGTCAAGCTTCAAAGTCCGAGATGGCCCCGCAGGCTAGGCACCTGGTCTAGTACCTGGTTGGTCAGATCAGGGCCGGCGGCGGCCTCGGCCTGCTTGATCAAGGTCTCGCCGGCCTGACGGATTTGGGCCATGTCGAGGCCGGAGGCCTTGAGGGCGGCGACGCCGTTGATCAGGGCGCCGGCCTTTTCGCCGAGCACGCCGCCAAGCGCGCCTTGCAGCGACGACAAAAGGCCACCGCCCGAATTGGTCGCGCCGGCGGCCATCACGTCATATTTCTGGGCCAAAGCATCGGCGCCGGGTATCTGGGCGAAGAAAGACGAAACGGTGGTGCCTTCCGCCTCGTGCTCCAGAACGGAAAAGATGGTCCCGACGACCTTTTCGGTGGTGGGCTCGTCGAGGCCAGCCTTCGAGGAAACGGTGTTGATGATGTCCTGGACGTTCATGGCATTCCCCTTTTCGTCATTCGTATCAGCAGGGCGGCTCCGGCAACTTCGCGCCCTAATGTGACAGCATCGTCAAGCCTTTTTGAAATAACCAAAATGTGATGAATCAAACCGGCTTGTCGGCGTGTGGCGGGCTGTCTCAATCCCATGGGGATCGTCATCCGGAACGTGACTGGACCGTCTAATTCTCGACCCTATCTTGCGGATCACCGCCAATCCTCGAGGATAGCCATGACCGAACCCGCCGCTACGGCCATCACGACGCAACCTGTCATCACGCAGGCGATGATCGATGCCTATGACGAATACACGCACCTGACGCTCGACCGCCGCCGCTTCATGGAGCAGTTGACGAAGCTGGCGGGCTCGGGCGCCGCGGCGGCCGCGATCGCGCCGATGCTGGCAGCCAATTCCGCAAAGGCGGCGATCGTCGCCGAGGACGACAGCCGCGTTAAGGGCGAGGACGTCACCTATCCCGGCTCGAGCGGCGAGATGAAGGGCTATCTGGTCAAGCCGGCGAACCAGTCAGGCAAGCTCGGCGCCGTCATCGTCATTCATGAGAACCGCGGCCTCAACCCGCATATCCGCGATGTCGCCCGGCGCGTGGCGCTAGAAGGGTTCGTTGCGCTCGCGCCGGACTTCCTGTCGCCGCTTGGCGGCACGCCGTCCGACGAGGACAAGGCGCGCGACATGTTCAGCGAGCTCGATGCTGCCCAGGTCGCGGCCGACGGCGTGGCGACGGTCGCCTACCTCAAGAGCCTCAAGGACGGCAACGGCAAGGTCGGGGCGGTTGGGTTCTGCTGGGGCGGCGGCGCGGCCAACCAGCTTGCCGTCCACGCGCCCGACCTCAACGCCGGCGTGGCCTATTACGGCATGCAGCCCAAGGCCGAGGACGCCGCCAAGATCAAGGCCCCCCTGCTTCTGCATTATGCCGGGCTGGACAGCAGGACCAATGCCGGCATCGACGCCTACAAGAAGGCGCTCGACGCCGCGCATGTCGAATACAAGGTCTATGTCTATGACGGCGCCAATCACGCCTTCAACAACGACACCTCGGCCGCGCGTTACGACAAGAAGGCTGCCGATCTCGCCTGGGCCCGCACGGTGGCATTTCTCAAAGAGAAGCTCGCCTAGTCGAACAATTCATGTATTTGCCGCCGGCTTATGCATGGCAACGCCGGCGATCACCAGAGTGACGCCGAGGCAATCAGTGCCGCCCGGCACCTGGCGCAGCACGATGACGCCGATCAGCGTCGCCGTGAGCGGCAGGAGCGACAGCATCAGCGCGAAGCTCGCGCGCGGCAGCCTGGCCATGGCGAGCTGGTCGCAGATGTAGGGGATGACCGAGGAGCAGACACCGACGCCGATCGCCGCGGCAAGCAGTTGCGGCGATGAGAAAGCGGGCAGCGCCTGGCGGAAGCCGATCGGCAACACGATGAGGAATGCGACCGCCATGGCGGCGCCGAGGCCGGCGATGCCGAAACCTGCCTGCGCGACGCGGTGACCGATCATGATATAGCCGACGAAGAGGGCGCCATTCAAAAACGCCCAGAACAGGCCGATCGGATCGCTCGACCATTTCACGTCGATGAGAAGCAAGATGCCGACCACTGCAACGGCCAGCGCGGCGAAGTTGCGCCGGCTGCGCAGGCCGACCAGCGCCACGGCGATCGTGCCAACGAATTCGCTCGCCGCCACCAGCGAGATCGGCAGGCGGTCGAGCGCCAGATAGAACGAGCAGTTCATCACCGCCAGACAGGCGCCGAAGGCCAGCAGCAGCAGCCGGCGACCGCGATCGGCGCGCGCGAAAACGCGCCAGGGCATGGTCAAAGGGGCGAAGATGAGAGCGGCGGTGGCGATGCGCAGCCACGCCATGCCGAGCACGCCGACCTGAGCGAAAAGCAGGACTGCGAAGGCCGGCCCGAGATAATGGAACACCGCGCTGACGCAGAACCAGACATGCGGCGGCAACGCGTCCGCCGTCCTGGCAAGTTTGGTGGGGCCGGCGAGGGCGGCGCGCGCTTCGGTATCACCGCTGGCCCGGTTTGCAGCTGGAATTTGCGTTTGCGTTTTCATCTGCGCATTATCGCAGGCGAAACTCGCCGACTATATACGTAATAGACGGCGATATGCCGCTTTCGCTTTGTGATAGAAGAGGTTCGGCTTGAAAAACCTTCGAAGTGAAAATGCCGATCTGGACGCGATCGATCTGAAGCTCCTGCGGCTCCTGGAAAAGGACGCGCGCATCAGCACGGCGGAACTGGCGCGCGCCGTCGGGCTGTCGGCGCCGAGCGTGGCGGAGCGCATCCGCAAGCTGCAGGAAAACGGCGTGATCGAGGCCTATACGGTCAGGATCAATCCGGCCGCGCTCGGCATGAAGCTGTCGGCATGGCTCAGAATCAGGCCGGTGCCCGGACAGCTTTCCGTGGTGGCGGACATCATTCGCGAGCTGCCGGAAATCGCGCAATGCGACCGGGTGACCGGCGAGGATTGCTTCATCGCGCTCGCCCATGTCGGCTCGGTGAGCGAGCTCGAGCGCGTGATCGACCGGGTCATTCCCCATGCGATGACCAACACCGCCATCATCCAGTCGTCACCGGTCGAGCCGCGCTCGCCGCTTGGCGGGTTCAGACAAACGTGACGGCTAAAGCGCGTCGCGATCCTTCAGGTTCGCTCCATGCGCTTTAGGTTTTTGATTTTACGCATGTCTTCGTCCCGAAACCGGTTCGCACTTTCGGGAGACATGCCTTAAGCGTGGCCACGCTTCATGCGCGCCTGTTTCAGAATCGCACGCCAGCGGATCATGTCGAACGGGATAGGTTCGTTGTTGTTGGCGATGTGGAAGATCTCGTTGTTGACGTTCTTCAGCGATCGCCAGAAATCATAGTCGGTGATGCGTGGATCGGCCGCCAAGCGCTCCACTTCGACCTTGATGTCGGTTTTCATGCACTGTCCTCGCACCGCATTCCGCCAGCCGCCCCGTGCGCAAACCCGGTAGGGCGGTTTGTCGAACGCGCCGGTGAGTCGTTCAACGGACTCAACCGACTTGTTCACGTTAAAACCTTGGTAAGGTTAACGCGGGCGCGCGGGTTTTCAAGCGCTCTTGCGCTTGATGCCGATCGAGCGGCCGGCGCGCTCGGGCATCGGCAGCGCCGCATGGGCGGCGCGCACGGCATCCAACTTGGCCATCACGTCGGCGGGGAAAGGGGCGACCTTCGGTCCTTCCATGTCGACATGCAGCGACAGCGTTTCCGACGTGGCGGCGAGCCAGCCGTCGACATGGCGGATTTCCTGATAGGTCCTCAACCGCTTGTCATCATGATCGATGAGCTGGAATGACACCTTGACCGTGTCGTGAAGATGCAGCTCACGCACGTAGCAGACATGGACTTCCGCGGTGTAGACGCTCAGGCGGCGCTCCTCCGTATAGCTTGCGTCCACTCCCATCATGGCGAACGCTTCGTCGGTGCCTCGGTCGAACAGCACGTTGTAATAGGCCATGTTGAGGTGGCCGTTATAGTCGATCCAGTCTTTCTCGATCGCCAATGGGCGGGATATGATGGGTGCGGGGATCGTCATTGCTTTCCTTGATCGTCGCTGGACAGGGCGTGGCTGCTGAGATTCTCGTCGTTCTGGCGCAAAAGTCGCCTAACCTAACCGCTTGGCACTTTTCCTCGAATTGCTTTAGGCATCATCCATAGCTGCATAACAAGAGTGGCCGCTGGTCCATTCGCGGAGGAATTCATGGCTTTGAGCGACCTCAACCCCGTCGAACGCAACGAGGAAGGCATCGCTGCCGTGCTCGGCATACTCAAGCAGCGCTTCGGCGAGCGCTTCCAGACCGGCGAGGCGATACGCGGCCAGCACGCGCACACCACCACCTATATCCCGACCCAGGCGCCGGACGGCGTCGCTTTCGTCGAGACGGCGGCGGACGTGCAGGAGATCGTGCGCGTCTGCACCGCGCACCGCGTGCCGGTCATCGCCTTCGGCGTCGGCTCCTCGCTCGAGGGCCATACCAATGCGCCGGGCGGCGGCATTTCGATCGATACGTCGCGCATGAACCGGATTCTCGCCGTCAACCCGCAGGACCTCGACTGCACCGTCGAGCCCGGCGTGACGCGCGAGGACCTCAACCGGCACCTGCGCGACACCGGCCTGTTCTTTCCGATCGATCCGGGCGCCAATGCCTCGCTCGGCGGCATGGCGGCGACCAGGGCTTCCGGCACCAACGCAGTGCGCTACGGGACAATGCGCGAGAACGTGCTGTCGCTGACCGCCGTCATGGCCGACGGCGAGACGGTGACGACCGGCAAGCGGGCGAAGAAGAGCTCGGCCGGCTACGACCTGACGCGGCTTCTGGTCGGCTCGGAAGGCACGCTCGGCGTCATCACGTCGCTGACGCTGAGGCTGCAGGGCATTCCGCAAGCGATCTCCGGCGGCGTCTGCCCGTTTCCGAGCCTGGAGGCCGCCTGCAACACGGTGATCGCGACGATCCAGATGGGCATCCCGGTGGCGCGCATCGAGCTAGTCAACGCGCTGCAGATGCGGGCGATGAAGAACTATTCCAAGCTCGATTATCCGGAGAGCCCGTGCCTGTTCGTCGAGTTCCACGGCAGCGACGCCGGCGTTGCCGAGCAGGCCGAGACTTTCGGCATGATCGCTGAGGAGAATGGCGGCGGGCCGTTCCTGTGGACCAGCGTCGCGGAGGAGCGGACGAAGCTCTGGAAGGCCCGGCATGACGCCTACTGGTCGTCGCTGACGCTGCGTCCCGGCGCCAAAGGGCTGTCGACGGACGTTTGCGTGCCGATCTCGCGGCTTGCCGAATGCGTCACGGAGACCGAGGCCGACATTGCCGAGATGGGGCTTATCGCGCCGATCGTCGGCCATGCCGGCGACGGCAATTTCCATGTGCTGGTGCTGATGGATGTCGACAACCCGGCCGAGATCGCGCTTGCCGAGAAATTCGTCGCCCGGCTCAACATGCGCGCCATCGCCATGGAAGGCACCTGCACCGGCGAGCACGGAATCGGCCAGGGCAAGGTCGGCTTCCTGCGCCATGAACTCGGCCATGGCGTCGATATCATGCGCACGATCAAGCAGGCGCTCGATCCGCTCAACATCATGAATCCTGGCAAGATCTTGCCGGCGGCGGGCTGATACGCCGGTCGGCAGCTATTCTCCCACGCCTTCGACCAGCTTCTGCAGCATGGGCCGCGTCGGCGCGAAGAAGGTCGTGCCGGTATGCGGGGCGGAGAAGTCGAGCAGCCGGTCATAGGCGCCGGGCGGCTCGCCGACATACATGCGCTGCAGCATCTTTTCGATCACCCACAGATAGCGCGTGTAGCCGATGAAATACGTTCCGAACTCGTTCTGGCCCGGGCGGCCGAACGGCATGTTGTCGCGCAGGATGTCGTATTCATTGCCGGCGTCGTCCTCGATCGTGGCCAGCGATTTGTGCGACTTGCGCGGCTTGTCGTCGTCATCGATCTCGATGTTGTCGATCTTGGTGCGGCCGATGATCTCTTCCTGGACATGCGTCGGCGTCTCTTTCCAGGCGGCCATGTTGTGCAGGTATTTCTGCACGACAACATAGCTGCCGCCGGCAAAATCGCCGTCCTCGTCGCCGACCTGGGCCGAGGCCGGCAGGTCGAGGCCGGTCGGATTGGCGGTGCCGTCGACAAAGCCCAGGAGATCGCGCGCGTCGAAATAGCGAAAGCCGGACACCTCGTCAGCGACGGTCACGCTGCCGGCCAGGCGGTCCAGCAGGATCCGCTCGAGCTCGAAGCACATGTCGGGCCGCTCGGCGCGGATGTGGAACAGGAGATCGCCCGGCGTCGAGGGCGCCGAATGCGCCGCTCCCTCGATCGGCGCGAAGGGTTTCAACTCGCGCGGCCGGCGGCCAGGCGATAGGCGGTTCCAGAGCCCGGCGCCGATGCCGGCGATGCAGGACAGCCGGCCCGACAAGTCGCGGAAGCCGACATTCTTGACGAGATCGTCGAGCTCGCCCAGCACCGGTGCGACATTCGAAAGCGCTGCCTCGTCGCTGCCGACAGCCACGACGAGGAAAATCGCAGCCGTCGACAATGGAGCGTCGACGCTCTGCGCGTCGATGGGCAGTCTGTCCCAGTTCTTGCCTGACATCGGGAACGCTCCGTGTTGGGTTCAGATTGTCGCGGCCAAGGACGTGACCGGAAGGGCGGGAATCCGCAAAAGAGATATCGCGAGCGCGATCGGTCGCGCAACCGGAGAGATTGGCGGCGCCAGGCGTTGAATTGCCTCTTTATCGACACGCGGATGCGGGTAGAGTGCGGCTGTCTTTCAACTCGGGAAACAGATGCTCGCCCGCCTGTTCGTGATCTTCGGTGGCCTATTCGTGCTGGTGCTGTGCGCGGCGCTGGTGGTGCCGTATTTCATCGACTGGACGGGTTACCGGGGCGATTTCGAGCGCGAGGCGAGCGCCGTCCTCGGCCGCAAAGTGACGGTGAAGGGCGATGCCACCGCGCGGCTGCTGCCGTTTCCGTCAGTGACCTTCTCGAATGTCGAGGTCGCGGGCGGGCCGGAAGGCAAGCCGGCGATGACGGTCGAGACCTTTTCCATGGATGCGGAGCTCGCGCCATTCCTGCGCGGCGAAGTGCTGATCTTCGACATGAGGTTGGTGCATCCCAGGGCGATCATCAATATCGCCGACGACGGCACCGTCGACTGGGCGCTCCGGCCGTCGACACCCTTCCACCCCGGCCAGATCGCCATCGAGAAGCTGTCGGTAACCGAGGGGCAGATCGAGCTGCGCCATGCCGCCGGCGGACGCAGCCACCTGATTTCGGAGATCAACTCGACCGTTTCAGCCAAGGCGCTCACCGGTCCATGGCGGATGGACGGAACGCTGCGCTTCGACGGCCTGCGCGCCGACGTCTCGGCTTCAACCGGCAAGGTGGAACCGGACGGCCAGATGCGGCTCAGGCTGAAAGCCGATCCCGATGCCTATCCGCTGATCATCGAGGCTGACGGCAATGCCGGCATTGTCAAGGGCGCCGCTGTCTATTCCGGCCAGTTCAAGATATCGGGCGCGGACAAAACCGGTGTCGACAGGAATTCGGTCGAGCTGCGCGGCAACGACGGCGAGCCGGTCAAGGTCAGCACCGGCAAGCCCGATCCGGGCTTCCGGCTGAACGGCAAGTTCGCGCTCGATCACCAGAAGCTCAATGTCGACGAGTTCCGCTTCGAGACCGGGCCGCTCGACAATCCCTATACTGCCGACGGCAAAGCGTCGGTCGATCTCGGCCTGAAGCCGCATTTCTCGGTCGAGGCCAGCGGGGCGCAGGTGCAGTTCGACGAGGCCGTCGGCGGAGCCGCCGGCTCTGGTTTCACGCTCGACCAGCGTATCGCGGCATTGGAGCAGACGCTGCAGCATATGCCGAAGCCGACGATACCGGGCACGCTCGAGGTAAGGCTGCCGGCGGTGGTGGCGGGCGACACGACGGTGCGCGACGTGCGGCTGTCGGCCGAGCCGGTCGAGGGCGGCTGGTCGCTCAAGTCGCTTGCCGCGACGCTGCCTGGCCGCACGACGCTCGAAGCCGACGGCATGCTGAGCGTCGAGGACCATTTCGGCTTCACCGGCTCGTTGCTGCTCGCCGTCGGACAGCCTTCCGGTTTCGCCGCCTGGCTGTCCAAAGATGTCGACGAGGCCATCCGCCGGCTGCCCGCCGCAGGCTTCAAGGCCAAGGTCGATCTCAGCGAGAACCGGCAGTCCTTCAGCGATCTCGAGCTCATCCTCGGCAAGGCGAAATTTTCGGGCAGCATCGATTCCAGCCAGCCGGACGGCGCCCGACCCTCGGTGCTGATGCGGCTCACGGGCGGCGAAATGGATGTCGACGGGCTCGCAGCCTTCGCCTCGATCTTTATCAGCGACAAGGGCGCCAACCGCTTTTCGGACCGCGATCTCGATTTCCAGATCAAGGCAGGTCCGGTCAGCGCCGGCGGCTTGAGCGCCGACACCGTCGACACGGCGCTGCGGCTGCGCGAGGGCCTGCTCGAGATCGATCGGCTTTCGATCGGCGGCCTGGCCGGCGCCTCGATCAGCGCCACGGGCCGGATCAAGGATTTTCCGCAGAGTCCGACAGGCAAGCTCAACGCTTCCGTGGTGGCGGTGGATCTGAAGCCGCTGATCGATGTCGCGGCTCAGCATTATCCCGACAATGGCGTGCTCAAAGGCCTGGCCAGCCGCGCGGCGGCCTATCCCGAACTGTTCCAGGACGCGCGCATCGATTTCTTGACCAGCGCCGCCGACAATGGCGACGGCACCACGGGCCTGGCGCTCTCAGCCCAGGGTAAAGCGGGCGGCTCGGCCTTCTCGGCCTCGCTCTCCGGCAAGGGGACCGCGGACAAGCTTTCCGAGGCGCCGGTGTCGATCACCTTGAACGCCCGCAACGACAACGCCACCACGCTGCTTGCGCTTTACGGCCTGCCGGCGCTGCCGCTCGGTATGCTCGGCCACGCCAACACCGACATCTCGGCGAAGGGCTCGGTCGCCGGCGGTCTCGCGACCAGCTTCAACCTGACGGCCGACGACTTCAGGGCAAGCTTCGACGGAACCGTCGCCGAGACGGCGCAGGGTGTCACCGCCAAGGGCAAGGTCAATCTTAGTGCCGCCGATATCGAGCCGTGGCTGATGACGACGGGGGTAGGCTTGCCCGGCATGGGAACGGGGACATCGACGGCGCTGGCGGCCGATGCCGATTTCGGCAACGGGCTCCTGGTGCTGAGCGGCCTCACCGGTTCGATCAACAAGGCTGCGGTGTCCGGCGACATCAACATCGACGCCAAGGATGGGCTGCCGCATCTTGCAGGGGCGCTGGCGCTCGACGAGCTCGACCTCGATCCGTTGGCGGTCTCGCTGTTCGGCGACCAGTCCTTCGCTCCCGCCAAGGGCGGATGGCCGACGACGCCGTTCAGCCAGAAGTCGACGCTGCCGTTCACCGCCGACCTCGATCTCAACACCTCGGCGCTCGCCGTGGGGCCGTTCGCGACGGCGCATGACGCCGCCTTCTCGCTGAAGCTCGATCGCGAAGGCATCCATGTCTCCGACCTCAAGGCGAAGCTCTATGGCGGCGATCTGACCGGCCTGTTCGACCTGAAGAACACGGAGGGCACCGGCCTGTTCTCCGGCCAGATGAGGCTGGCCGACGGCGACCTTTCCTCGGCTCTGCCCGGCGCCGGTATCGGCGGCCGCGGCGATCTTTCGGCAGCGCTGTCGACCAGCGGCAAATCGGTCGACGCCATGATCGCAGCTCTGTCGGGATCCGGCACGGCGGCGCTGAAGGGATTGCATGTGGACGGCATTAATCCGGACGGCTTTGCCGCCATCATCGCCAAGGCCGATGCGATCGGACGCGATATCGACACGGCCAAGACGGCGGAGTTCGCGCCGCAGATCGCAGGCGACGGCAGCTTCGCCGCCGGTGACACCGATGTCGCCTTCACCGTCGCCAATGGCACGCTGCGGGCGCCGCCGATCAGTCTCGACAATCCCGGTGCGACCTTGTCCGCCGACGTGACCGCCGATCTAAACACGGGCACGGTCACCGCAAAGGGAGCCTTGACCTACCGTCCCGGCGACGAAGCTTTGGTCGGTTCGGAGCCTGCCGTGAATTTCAGCCTGGCCGGCCCGCTCGGAGCGACTGCGCCCCAATTCGACAGCGGCCCGCTGGCGCAGTTTCTGACGCAGCGTGCCCTGGAGAAGGAACAGCAGCGGGTCGAGGCGATGCAGGCGGCGCTGCTCGAAAAGCAGCGGCTGCGGCGCGAGGTGCGTTATTACGCGGCGCTGCAGACGGAGCGCGACAAGGCGGCCGAGGAGTTGCGTCGGCAAGAGGAAGAGGCGCGGCAGAAGGCCGAGGCGGAAGCTAGGGCCAAGGCCGAAGCGGAAGCGCAGGCACAGGCGGAAGCCGAGGCAAAAGCCAAGGCCGACGAAGAGGCGAGGGCAAAAGCGGAAGCCGATGCCAAGGCGCAGGCCGAAGCGGACGCGAAGGCGAAGGCCGACGCGCAGGCCAAGGCGGAGGCTGATGCGCAGGCCAAGGCCGAGGCCGAGCAGCGGGCCGCGGACCAGGCGGCCAAAGCGCAGGTCGAGGCCGATCGCAAGAAGGCGGAGCAGGCGAAGCTGGAAGCCGCACGCAAGGCGGCCGAGCAAGCACGGAAGGTCGACGGGTCGCTGCCCGGCGTCAATGACGGTTCGACCCCGGCGCCGGCGAAGCCGAAGGCCAACCCGTTCACGATTGACAATCTGTTGAAGTCGCTCGACGGCGGCTGAGCTTCATGGCGCAGGCGGGAGCGGGACCAGTTCCGCGGACCTTTCATCCCTTATCGGGGAACTGGTCGAATATCTTAGCGCCTAGAGCAATTCCAGGAAAAGTGTGAGCGGTTTTCCGTCCGGAATTGCGTAAAACAAAGAGATAGAGCGTTTCGCCGTTTCCGTGAAACGGTGAAACGCTCTAGGCTGTAGTGACAATTTAATCATTTGAGCCAGAGCATGATGGCAGCAAGCTTGACGAAGCCGAGGAAGTTGGCA
>NZ_VFTG01000058.1 GCF_006439355.1 Mesorhizobium sp. B4-1-3 | reverse complement strand
CAGGGCTATCGCATATGAGTAAAGAGCTCATAGAAGAAGTCTCTGCTCCAGTTGGCTCTTCGCATTTTGCTTGCGATAGGTTTGTCGAGGGGGTGAGCGGTCAAGATGTTTTGAGCGAGCCTGCGGATGACGGCCAGATTTTGCGGGGCATTGTCCTTGCGGGTGCGCGCGTCGTCCTCATGGAAGACAACATCAAGGCTCCAGTGCAATTGGTTCTCGATTGTCCAGTGGGTACGAACCGTCTCGGCCAATTTCCTAGGCGTCAGCGCCTTGGACAGCGCGATATAGCGGACCGACGCAGTCGTCTCGCCGTCGGCGACGGTGCGCAAAGCCTCTATGCGGCCGATGGCCTTGAGGCCGGGAAAGGCGGGCGGCTCGCTGAGCTGGGCCAGCGGCAACACGCTGGCGCGGCGCATTTCGGTGCGGCCGTGCGCGCTGTCGCGGGTCTCGAAGCAGTCGATGCCATCGGCCTGCGCGAAGCTTCTCTCAGCGGCTGCAAACAAGCGGCCCCGGTTGGCCTTCAGCACAAGCGCATAGTGGGCCTTCTTGGCAATCAGCGCTTTGGCCGTCTCGGGGCGGCAATGCAAGGCATCGGCCGTTACCGTGCAGCCCTTGATGTCCAAGCTCTTCAGCAGCGCCAGCGTCGCCGCGACCTCATTGGAGCCTGGCGCCCGTGCCGCCGCAATCGCCACCCGCGTCTCGGCATCCCAGGCACTGACCATCAGCGGCGGCATGAAGGCGCGCCCCTTCTCATAGCCGCGCCGCAGCGCCTTGCCGTCGATCGCCACCACTCCGCGCGGCGCGCCAAGCCCAAGCTCGCGTCGCAACGCCGACATGAAGGCACTCAGCGCCGTCGACAACTCCTGCGCATCGAGAAGCCGAAACACCCGGCTGAAGGTGTCGTGGCTCGGGCACCCATGCTTCAGCTCGACAATCTCTTTCAGTTCGTCTTCCCGGCCCTCCGCGAACTCGGCAATATCCACGCAGCTTTTGGCTCCGCACAGCGTCGCCGCCAGCGCCACAAACAGCAGCTCCGCAAGATCATGCCGCGCATTGATGTCGCGCGGATCGCGTACTTCTCGCAAGATCGACAATACCAATGGCATCGTGGCCTCCTCTGCTTCGAGAAAGCCTCTCAAGAATCCTTCTTTTGCTGCCTGGCAATAGACATTCGACTTATCTGCGATTCCCCTA
>NZ_VFTG01000057.1 GCF_006439355.1 Mesorhizobium sp. B4-1-3 | reverse complement strand
GACCATGTCATCCCGCTCTACACGCCCGAATGCCGGCAGTGCCCGTCGTGCCTGTCGCGCAAGACCAACCTGTGCACCGCCATCCGCGCCACGCAAGGGCAAGGATTGATGCCCGACGGCACCTCGCGCTTCTCGGTCGGCGGCGAAAAACTGTTTCACTATATGGGCTGCTCGACCTTCTCCAACTTCACCGTGCTGCCGGAGATCGCGGTCGCCAAGGTCAATCCCGACGCGCCCTTCGACAAGATCTGCTATATCGGCTGCGGGGTGACCACCGGCATCGGCGCCGTCATCAACACCGCCAAGGTCGAACAGGGCGCGACCGCCGTGGTCTTCGGCCTTGGCGGCATCGGCCTCAACGTCATCCAGGGTCTTCGCCTGGCCGGCGCCGACATGATCATCGGCGTCGATTTAAACAACGACAAGAAGGCCTGGGGCGAGAAGTTCGGCATGACGCATTTCGTCAATCCGAAGGAGGTCGACGGCGACATCGTGCCTTACCTGGTCAACCTGACCAAGCGCGGCGCCGACCAGATCGGCGGCGCCGACTACACCTTCGACTGCACCGGCAACACCAAGGTGATGCGCCAGGCACTGGAAGCCTCGCATCGCGGCTGGGGCAAGTCGGTCATCATCGGCGTTGCCGGCGCCGGCCAGGAGATTTCGACGCGTCCCTTCCAGTTGGTCACCGGCCGCAGCTGGATGGGCACCGCCTTCGGCGGCGCGCGCGGCCGCACCGATGTGCCGCGGATCGTCGACTGGTACATGGAGAAAAAGATCCAGATCGACCCGATGATCACGCATACGCTGAAGCTGGAAGACATCAACAAGGGCTTCGACCTCATGCATGAGGGCAAGTCGATCAGGAGCGTCGTGGTTTACTGAAGCAAACCCACCGGGCCGCAGGCCAGCAAGCCCGCGACCTCTGTGGTCAAACATGGGAGGAAGTAGCAATGGCGGAAAAACTGCATCACTCGATCGACAACGGCTTGCCGAGGGAGAGCGCATCCTTCTCCGGCGGCACGCTGGTATGCCTGTGCACCAGCAATCCGGTGAAGGTGAAGGTCAAGGGGCAGATCGCCCACAACCATGCCTGCGGCTGCACCAAATGCTGGAAGCCGGAAGGCGCCGTCTTCTCGGTGGTGGCCGTTGCCGGCACCGGCGACGTCACCGTCACCGAGAACGGCGACAAGCTCAAGGTGGTCGACCCCTCGGCGCTGATCCAGCGCCATGCCTGCACAAGCTGCGGCGTCCACATGTACGGCCCGGTCGAGCGCGACCATCCCTTCAAGGGCCTGTCCTTCATCCATCCCGAACGCTTCGAGGAGGACGGCTGGTCGCCGCCGGGCTTTGCTGCTTTCGTCTCCTCGATCATCGAATCCGGCGTCGACCCGAGCCGCATGGACGGCATCCGCGGCCAACTGAAGTCGATCGGGCTGGAACCCTATGACTGCCTCAGCCC
>NZ_VFTG01000056.1 GCF_006439355.1 Mesorhizobium sp. B4-1-3 | reverse complement strand
TTGGACCAGAAGAAGACCGTTTCCCCACCGTCGCGAAACCCTCTAGTCTCATGGCCGGAGATGATACAGGGAGACGCGAATGAGCCTCACGCAGAAGCTGATAAACGACGGCAATGCGGCCGTGGACGAAATGCTGGTCGGTATCCTGGCCGCGCATCCCGAGCATCTTTGGCGCCCTGACAACGCCCCGCGCGCGGTCGTTGCCAAGAATGGCCCGCGGCCCGGCAAAGTCGCACTGGTGATCGGCGGCGGCTCAGGCCATGAGCCGACCTTCCTGGGCTATGTCGGCAAGGGACTGGCGGATGCCGCAGCGATCGGCAACGTCTTCGCCTCGCCTCCTCCGCAGCCGGCGGTCGACGCGGCGATGGCCGCCAGTGGCGGCGCCGGCGTTCTGTTCATGTATGGCAACTATGCCGGCGACGTGATGAACTTCGACATGGCCGCCGAGCTTCTGGAGATGGAAGGCATCGAGGCGCGCACGGTGCTGACCACCGACGACATCGCGTCGGCGCCGCGTGACCAAAGGCAAAAGCGCCGTGGCGTGGCCGGCAACGTGTTCATCTTCAAGTGCGCGGGCGCGGCCGCCGACATGATGATGCCGCTGGACGAGGTGGAGCGGATCGCCAGACGCGCAAACGACCGCACCTTCACCATGGGCGTGGCGCTGTCGTCCTGTTCCCTGCCGCAGACGCGGAAGCCGAGCTTTGATCTTCCCCTTGGCGAAATGGAAATCGGCATGGGCATCCATGGCGAGCCCGGCGCCCGGCGGGGGCCATTGCGTTCGGCCAACGAGGTCGTGGACGAAATCATGGACGCGATCCTGGCGGAAATGGAGGCGCCGGCCGGCTCTCGTGTTGCTGTTCTGGTCAACTCGCTCGGCGCAACACCGCTGATGGAACTCTACATCCTGAACGCGCGGATCGCGGAGCGCTTGAAGGCTGCCGGACTGGCGGTCCACAAGACGCTGGTCGGCTCCTACTGCACGTCGCTCGACATGGCCGGCGCGTCGATTACCATCATGCACCTCGACGACGAATTGCAGCGCATGATCGATCATCCCTGCGACTGCCCCATGTTCCGGAGCTGAGTGCGATGGAGTTTACCACCGGGGATTTGAAAGCCCTTTTCCGGGCATTTTCCGCGCGGATGGCAGCTGAGCGCGACAGGCTCTGCGCACTTGACGGGGCAATCGGGGACGCCGACCACGGTATTGCCATGGAACAAGGCATGAAGGCCGCGGCCGATGCGGCCCGGGCCGCCGAGGGCACGTTGCAGGACGTGTTCAATGCCGCTGCAAAAGGTTTTCTCAACGCGGTCGGAGCCTCGTCCGGACCACTGTACGCAACCGCCCTTCTGCGCGCCGGCAAGGCCGCAGGTCCGCGCGGATCAATGCCGAATGGCGAACTGCGGACCATCATTGCGGCGATGCGCGACGGCATCGTCCAGCGTGGCAAGGCGGAGCCGGGCCAGAAGACGATGCTTGATGCCTGGGGACCGGCCGCCGATGCCGCACTCGATGGTCAGAATGCCGATGCCATAATCGCGGCTGCCCGACAGGGAGCAGAAGCGACACGCAACATGGTCGCAACCGTCGGCCGCGCCGCACGTCTCGGTGAGCGTTCTTTGGGCCACCCGGACCCGGGCTCGATTTCGGCCGCCATGCTGGTCGAAGAAATCTGCAAAGCCATGAAAGCCGCCTAACCCATCTTTGTAGACAATGATGTTCCGGCGGCTTTGTCTCTGATTCCGGAACGGCTTCGACGCGGCGCTCCGAGCGAGGCTCCGAGGTC
>NZ_VFTG01000055.1 GCF_006439355.1 Mesorhizobium sp. B4-1-3 | reverse complement strand
GGCGGGGAGGAGGGGCATAGAAACAACCAAGTGTATCGCGAACGGAGTAACCGTCTGTCTAACCGCTTAGCCGCCCAATTAGTACTCCGACTATTGCGCCTACGAAACTTGGACCGGCTGTCGCCAGCGGAATCCACCATAGCTTGGAAGTCGCAAGCAATCGGGAAGGCGCCAAGCATCTCCGGCCGGTGCTTGCGCCGCGAACCTGTCCAGAAGATCGATCGCTTAACCCTGCCAGATCCAGCACCCAACACTCTGCCCGCTCGCTGCATTCCGCGTCGCTTTCGCATACACCCGCCGCAGGCCGGCCCGGTTGCCCTCACTTCCTTGCTCTCGAGGTAGGTCGGCTCGCCCACTTCCCAGTGGTAGCGGGTGTTGGCAGGCGCCCGCTTGCGGGTGAATTTCGAGCGGTACGCTACTTGGCCCGGCGTGGTGTCGGCGAAGCGGCAGTCGATGGTCGCCGGCATCGTGCCCTTGGGGCTCATGGCGCTGACCACCTCGTCGCCTTGCGCTCTATCTGCTTGCGCGGGCAGGGGGAGCGATGGCGCCTGGAACAATATCGGTGTTCTGGGCCACCTTGATCCGCCAGCCGGATTGTTCCTTCTTCATCACCAGAAGCAGGATGCCTTCCCGCGTTCCGGCGGGCGAGCCGTCCGGCGCGGACGCGCCGGTCAGGGTCCATCTATAGTGCACCGATGCAAGGCCTGGAGACAGCTCGACGATCGATGCGGCGACACCCTCCAGCCGGCTGTCGCGAAACATGGTCTCATGCGTCGCGCGGTGCGCTGCTTCGATCTCTGCCCGGTTCTTCCACCACATGCCCACGACATTGACGAAATTGGCGTCCTCGGAAAACAGCGCCGCGAAGTCGTCCATGTCATGCCTGTTCCAGGCATCGGCGAAGGCGGCCGCAACGTCCTCGGGCTTGCTGATCTCCGGTCCCATGACATGATCTCCCTTGCTTTCCGCCAGGCTGGGGTGAGACGATAGCGGCATCGGCGGGCCCTGTCACCGCGTTGCCACAGAACTTAGCCGCGCCACTTCCTTAACGGCCTCGGCCCCCAAAATTAACCTTTTGTTAACCATTCGCCCGGCACCCTTTAACCATTGAGTAAGGATTCGCCTGGACGTGACCTTCGCCGCCCCCCTGCACAACAAATCGATCCGCTTTCGCGCCCGTTCCTTCGTCGCTTTCACGCTGACGCCGGAGGCGCCGATCGCCGACTGGCTGGAGGGGCTGGATCGCTGGATCGCCAACTCGCCGGGCTATTTCAACGGGCGCCCGGTGGTGCTGGATCTGAACCTTCTGCAGCCGGGGCCGGAGGAGATCGGAGCGCTGGTCGGCGTGCTCGGCTCGCGCGGTATCCGCGTCTATGCCATCGAGCTGGAGGGCGCCGAGCTCGGGCCTGAACTGCCACCGCTCTTGGCGGGGGCCAAGGAGGCGACGGCCGAAGGATTGCTGGGCCGGGCCGCGCGCAAAGCGCGGGCCGAGGAACTCGAAGCCGCCGGGGAGCAGATGCAGGCTGCCGAGGTGACCGAGTTGCCTGCTGAGGCGCCCCAGGCGGAAGTTTCCCCCATAGAAATGTCCGGCGATGAGCCGGTGGACCCCGAGCTGGCAAGGCTCGAATCGGTCAGGATCGAACCTGCGCAAGCCGCAAGCGCGGGGCAGGGCGCCGAGCCGGCGCTGCCTTCGGCCGGCACGCTGATGATCAAGGCGCCGATCCGCTCGGGACAGTCGGTCTTCCATCCGCATGGCGACGTCATCGTGCTGGGCTCGGTCGCGTCCGGTTCCGAAATCGTCGCCGGCGGCTCGATCCATGTCTATGGCACGCTGCGCGGCCGCGCGATCGCCGGCTCGGAAGGCAATGTTTCGGCGCGCATCTTCTGCCGCAAGAACGAGGCCGAGCTGCTCGCCGTCGACGGCTGGTACACGACGGCCGAGGAAATGGAAGGCGTCTCGCGCGGCAAGGCCGTGCAGGCCTTCCTCGACAATGATGCGCTGTGCGTGGTGCCGTTGGGCTGACGCGCAAGCTTCGGACCGGTTTCGCGTGCGAAGCTGACAAAGAATCCCGCCGTGCCATGCACGGACTAGAGAATAAAAACCGCCAACGGAGGCTGGATGAATATGGGCAAGGTAGTCGTGGTCACATCGGGCAAGGGGGGCGTCGGCAAGACGACCTCGACGGCTGCGCTCGGCGCCGCCGTGGCCAAGACCGGCAAGAAGGTTGCGCTGGTCGATTTCGACGTCGGCCTGCGCAACCTCGACCTCATCATGGGCGCCGAGCGCCGCGTGGTGTTTGACCTCGTCAACGTCATCCAGGGTTCAGCCAAGCTTTCGCAGGCGCTGATCCGCGACAAGCGGCTGGAAACGCTCTATCTGCTGCCCGCCTCGCAGACGCGCGACAAGGATGCGCTGACGGAGGAGGGCGTGGCGGAAGTCATCGCCAGGCTGCGCTCCGTCTTCGATTATGTCTTCTGCGACAGCCCCGCCGGCATCGAGCGCGGCGCCCAGCTTGCCATGCGCTTCGCCGACGAGGCGGTCATCGTCACCAACCCGGAAGTCTCGTCGGTGCGCGACTCCGACCGCATCATCGGCCTGCTCGACGCCCGCACCATGAAGGCGGAGCAGGGCGAGCTGGTGCAAAAGCACGTGCTGGTCACGCGCTATGACGCGGCGCGCGCCGCGCGCGGCGAGATGCTGTCGATCGACGACGTGCTGGAGATCCTGTCGACGCCGCTCTTGGGCATCATCCCGGAAAGCCAGGATGTTCTTAGGGCCTCGAACCTCGGTTCGCCCGTCACGCTCTCGGAGCCGCTCAATGGTGCGGCAAAGGCTTACCTCGAAGCGGCAAGACGCCTGGAAGGCGAGGACCTGCCGGTGGTCGTCCCCTTCGAACGCAAAGGCTTCCTCGACCGGCTGCTCGGAAGGAGGGCCGCATGAGTATCCTCGATCTCTTCAAACGGCGCACCAGCGCGCCGGTAGCGCGCGAGCGGCTGCAGCTGCTGCTCGCCTATGAGCGCCAGAGCCGCGGCCAGCCGGATCTCGTCTCCATCCTGCGCGAGGAGATCATGGCGGTCATCGCCAAGCACGTGCAGATCGACCAGGACTACCTCCAGGTCTCGATGGACCGGGGTGCTACCATGTCGACGCTGGAGATCGACATCCAGATCCCCAACAAGAGCGCCGCGCCGCTGGCGATGGCGGGGTGATTAGATGATCTCCCTCCTTGTGGGGGAGATGCCCGGCAGGGCAGAGGGGGCGCTGTCCCGCCAGCGTTGCCAATCTTAGCGCGTTTCACCGTTTCACGGAAACGGCGAAACGCCCTGCCTATTTGATTTAACCCAATTCCGGACGGAAAACCGCTCACACTTTTCCTGGAATTGCTCTAGGGGCCCACACATCCCGGGCTGGTCGTCTGAAGGCCGACAGAACGAGAGGTTGGCGTTCCTTCGCGCCCCCCTCTGGCCTGCCGGCTATCTCCCTCACAAGGGCAGGGCTATCGCATATGAGTAAAGAGCTCATAGAAGAAGTCTCTGCTCCAGTTGGCTCTTCGCATTTTG
>NZ_VFTG01000054.1 GCF_006439355.1 Mesorhizobium sp. B4-1-3 | reverse complement strand
CCTCAACGCAAAGGCACGCGACGCGAGAACCGAGTTCGCAAATGCAACTTGACACGCCAGATAGTCGCTCTCCCCCGCTTTGCGGAGGCGAGGAAAGGGACTGCCCCTAACCCCTCTTGCCCGTCAGCATCATGTCGAAACTGACGACATTGGAATAGAGCGGCGTGCCGACATCCATGCCGTAGCGCGACCGCAGAACCTTGCCGGTGACGTGGAACTTGATGGTCCCGCCGTTCAACCCGCCGAGCTCGGCGGTGAATTTTTCCGGAAACGTCTTGCCGCGCGCCGTCAGCCGGCCGGTCACCAGCGCCGTGGTGTCGCCGGTGCGGGTCACGTTTGTTGAGCGGAACTGGATTTCGGGATTGTTGGCGGCGTCGAACACCGCGTCGGAGCGCAGGAATTGGTCGATGCGGCCCTGCCCGGTGCCGACGCTTTCGGGATAGATGGTGAGGTCGACCTTAGAGTGGCCGACATCGCCATTGTCGATGCGGATCGTGCCCTTGAAGCGGCCGAAGGCGCCGTCGAAGCCGCCGCCGCCTGCCTTGCCGATGGTGAAACGGATCGAGGAGCCCGACGGGCTGATCGTGTAGCTGCCGGCGGCGTCGCTGAGCGCCACCGCGGCAACGGCAGGCACGGCAAGGAAAGCGGCGAAAGCCGCCAATCCGAGGATGCGCGCGTTCATGGGTTTCTTCCTTCCGCAGATACGCTTTTTCTGCGTTCTCGCCCACCAACGAAGGAGGGAGCGGTTCTATTCCCCGCCTGACGAAGGTGTGATCATGCGTGTCAGCACCGTGTCTCGCAGCAGGAAATGATGGCGCAGCGCCGCCGCGATATGCAGCGCCACCAGCGCGATGCCGGCATAGGCGAGATACCAATGCGCCGAAGTCCAGAACCCTTCCGCAGCATCGGATTCGGCGAGCGGCAGATTGGGCATCACGAAGAGGTTGAACGGCATGGTCGGGATCTCCAGTGTCGACACCGAGACCAGCGCCCAGCCGGACAGGGGGAGCGCGATCTGCAAGGCATAGAGGGCGAAATGCGCCAGCGGCGCTGTCCTTCGCTCCAGCGTTCCGACAGAGGTCGGCAATGGCGGCGCCGCATTGCCGAGCCGCCAGGCGATGCGCAGGATGATCAGGCCGAGCAGCAGGAAGCCGAGGGATTTATGCAACTGGATCAGCTCGAAGGACGTGCGCTGGCTTGTCGTGCGCACCATGAGGACGCCGAGCGCGAACTGGCCGATGAAGATGATGCCGATCAGCCAGTGGAGGGCGATCATCGCCCAGCCGTAGCGGGTTGGGGTGTTAGTGATGGATTGCATGCGAGGCGAACGAAGTCGGCGCCGGCTTTCATCCGAGATGTGCAGCAAATTCCATTGGCGGCGCCAATGTCGGTAAGTGGACGCGAACCGAAGCGACGGCTTCGTTCCGCAATCGCCTCCCTACCCGCCCACCTTGAAGAAATCCACGAACGCCCTCAGCGCCGGCCGCATCTGCCGGCGGCTGGGATAATAGACGAAGAAGCCGTCGAAGGGCGGGCACCAGTCCTCCAGCACGCGGATCACTCTGCCGTCGGCGAGCGGCGCCCGCACATAAGGTTCGAAGACGAAGGCAAGCCCGGCGCCGTCGACCGCCGCCTGGGCGATCAGATGATCCTCGTCCAGGATCAGCGGCCCCTCGACCGCCATCTCGATTTCCTCGCCGTCCTTCTCGAATTCCCAGCGATAGAGGATGCCGCTGGAGAAACGGAAGCGGATGCAGCGGTGGTCGGCAAGCTCGCGCGGATGGCGCGGCTTCGGCATGGAAGCGAAATAGGATGGCGAGCCGACCACCGCGCCGCGGAGGTCGGGCCCGATGCGCACCGCGATCATGTCGCGCTGCAGGCTTTCGCCGAGCCGCACACCAGCGTCGAAACCGCCCTCGACCACATCGGTGAAGCGATCCTCGATGACGATCTCCAGCACGATATCGGGATAAGCCGCGGCAAAAGCGCCGAGCCTGGGCGTGAGCGTCAGGTGGGCGGCCGTGCGCGGCACGGTGAGCCGCAGATTGCCCGCCGGCCGGTCGCGCGCCTCGACCGCTGTCTCCAGCGCGAGATCGATCTCGGACAGCGCCGGCCGCAGCCGTTCGAGCAATTGCGCGCCTTCCTCGGTCGGCGATACGCTGCGTGTGCTGCGGGCCAGAAGCCGCACGCCGAGCCGCGCCTCCAGGCTCGACACCGCGTGGCTGACCGCCGACGGCGCGATGCCGAGCTCGCGCGCGGCGCCACGAAAGCTGGCGCATTGGGCGACGGTGGCGAGCACAGCGAGCTGCGAGAGGTTCATTCGGTTCATTGTTCTATTTTATAGAGCAAGCTGTGCAAAAAAGAACTGATTATCGAACAACACGCCAGGCGCTATCTCATGCCCATCGCAACAAGGAGATGCGCCATGCAAACCCGCAAACTTGGAACTGAACTCGAAGTCTTCCCCGTCGGCCTCGGCTGCATGGGCATGAGCTTCGGCTATGGCGGCCAGCCGGAGGCGGAGGCGATCGCCACGCTGCGCCGCGCGGTCGAGATCGGCGTGACCTTCTTCGATACGGCCGAAGTCTATGGTCCATATGAGAACGAGATCTTGCTCGCCAAGGCGCTGAAGCCGGTGCGCGACAAGGTCACCATCGCCACCAAATTCGGCTTCAAGATTTCCGAGCACGGCTCGGGCACCGACCGCATGGTCGGCGTCGACAGCCGGCCCGAGCACGTCAAGGCGGTGGCGGAAGCCTCGCTGAAGCGGCTCGATACCGACGTGATCGACCTCTATTACCAGCACCGCGTCGACCCCAACGTGCCGATCGAGGACACGGTCGGCGCCATGGCCGAACTGGTGCGCGAAGGCAAGGTGCGGGCGCTGGGCCTGTCGGAGGTGAGCGGCGCAACGCTGCGCCGGGCGCATGCCGTGCATCCGATAGCAGCGGTGCAGAGCGAATATTCGCTGTGGAGCCGCGATCCGGAGGACGAGGTCTTCGCCGTTTGCCGCGAGCTCGGCATCGGTTTTGTCCCCTACAGCCCGCTCGGCCGCGGCCTGCTCACCGGCACGATCGCCAAGCCCGACGCGCTCGGCGCCGGCGACTGGCGCCTCACTCTGCCGCGCTTCCAGGCCGAGGCGATGGCAGCCAACAACGCGGTGGTTGCTGTGCTGGAGAAAATGGCAACTGAAAAGGGCGTGACCCCGGCGCAGCTGGCGCTCGCCTGGGTGCTGCACCAGGGCGATTTCATCGTGCCGATCCCAGGTGCCAGGAAGGTACATCACCTGGAGCAGAACACGGCCGCGGCCAGGATCGAGCTGAGTGCTGCCGAGGTGGCGGCAATCGGCGATGCGCTGTCGCCCGACAAGGTGGTCGGAAAGCGCTATACGGAGGAGCTGCTGGCCCTGGTGAATGGGTGAGCAAAGGGGCGCTTCGGCGCCTCTTCTATTGCCGGACATCTCCCCCACTTGGGGTCCACTTGGGGGAGATTGGCTGTCACCGCCCCTTTCGCCAATTGCCCAACGTTGAAGGCAGGGCGAAGCGCCGAAGCTGCTGATCTCCCCCCTTGTGGGTAGGGGAATCGCAGATAAGTCGAATGTCTATTGCCAGGCAGCAAAAGAAGGATTCTTGAGAGGC
>NZ_VFTG01000053.1 GCF_006439355.1 Mesorhizobium sp. B4-1-3 | reverse complement strand
TTGTCACCGCCATTGCCGGAATTCGAGCCACCGGCCGAACCGGAATTGGAGCCGCCGGCCGAGCCGGAATTGCCGCCATTCCCGTTGCCGTTGTTCCCGCCTCCGTTGCCGTTCCCGCTATTGCCGCCCGCACCACCCTTGCCGCCGCCGTTTCCGCCGCCACCGCCGCCTTTGCCGGCATAGGCTTTGGTCACGACCAAACCATCGACGGAGAGACTGAGAGGCGCGACAACAAGCGCCAACGCGGTCAGCGCTCGCAAGACCAGCCTGCAGCCCCTGCGCTTCAAGCGCATTCCGCTCTCCCCATGCCAGCCCTTGAGCCCGTCGGCCAAGCCACCCCACCGGCAATGTCGCAGCATAAGCATCCCCAATCAGCAGGTCATAAGGAAGTGGCCCACGACCCTTGTCTTGTCCACTCGGACTTGTTGCGCTTTACTGTAGGACCTAAGTCTTATTTCAACCACCGGATGTGGTCGGACGCTGCCGTCGAGGGATCATTTTTCCAGGCCGGCCAAACCGTTAACGCGATTCGCGGGCGCGGCATGTTCGCAAGATGCGCTCAGGCCGGCAATGGCACCGGCCGCCGCGCCGCAACCGCCGCGCCGAAGGCGGCGGCGATGACGGCGGCGATGCCCGTACATTGTAAAAGATCGAGCTTCTCATGCAAAAACAGAAAGCCGGTCAGCGCGCCGCCTGCCGGCTCCAGGCAGACCAGCATGCCGTAGACCTTTGCCGGCATGCGGGCGAGCACCAGCATTTCCAGATAGAAGGGCAACGCGCTGGAGAATAGGCCGACCACCGACGCGCCTGCCATGATATGCAGGTCGGTGAGATAGGCTTGAGCGGCGCTGAAGCCGAAAGGCAGCGCCAGCACCGCGGCGATCGCCATGCCATAGGCGGAGGTGCGCACGCCGAGCTCGGCGCCAGCCTTCTGCGCGAAAATGATGTAAAGCCCCCAGCAGGCGCCCGCCGCCAGTGCCAGCGCCACGCCCAGAGGATCGAGCCCGCGGCTCACACCGGCAAAGGGCGACAAAAGCACGATGCCGGCGACGGCCAGCGCCACCCACACAAGGTCGAGCAGGCGCCGTGAGCCGAGCGTGGCGACAAACAGCGGCCCGGTGAATTCAAGCGCCACGCAGATGCCGAGCGGAATGCGTTGGAGCGCGGCATAGAACAGCATGTTCATGGCGCAGACCGTGACGCCATAGGCGGCGAGCCAAGGCAGGTTTTTCCGCGAGGGCAGCACTTTCCAGGGCCTCAGCACCGCCGCCAGCATCAACGCGCCGATGGCGAGCCTCAGCATGGTCGTGCCTTCCGAACCCAGCACCGGGAACAGGCCCTTGGCGAAGGCGGCGCCAATCTGCACCGACAATATCGCGCCAAGCAGGCCAAGCACGGGCATGGTCCCGACATGCGTCTCCGGTTTTGCAATTGGCATCGACGTCACTTGCTCTCCATCCCCTCCCCATATGTCCGGGGAGATAAAGCCTTGCGGTGGCGCTGTCGTGAGGCACCATCCGGCGAATGGTGGGACAAGGCGTCCGCCTGCCGCACCGCACAAAGCTTTGAATCCAACGCACTTTTCGTGGAGTTTCGAATAGATTCGGAAGGGTACAAAGGCCGACGGTTTCGATGTTTTCAAGTTCCCGTTCTGGTTGCCGGCCCATTATGCCAACACTACCTGCGATAAACCCCTAAAGAATCAGACTAACTGCCCATAAACACATAGGACTATTGGACACCTCGGCGAATAACTTCAGCGTCATAAATATTACTCCCGCCTCGGCCCATCACATATTTATTTCAAAGCCGCGGGCATTTTGTGTTGCGCTGCAATATGGACCGCGAGAAACCCTTGACGGGTACGCAGTGGAGGATGCCGCTACATTGAGCCCTACGGGCATTCCGCTGAGCCGCAACGACAGCGCTCCGCACGGCCATGCACAGCGAATGTCGCTGATGGCGAACGCGCGCGACATTCAGTTGGATGCATTGCGGGCCATTGCCGTGACGCTGGTGCTCTATTCGCATTTCTTCGCTCCAGGCGGCTCGTCATTCGTCGGCCATCTCGGGGTCAGGCTGTTCTTCGTGCTCTCCGGCTTCCTTATCACCCGGCTTTTGCTTGACGCGCGTGACGCTGGAGCATTCGCCGCCGGGCCGGCGCTGCGTTCCTTCTATGCCAGGCGCATGATCCGCATATTCCCGCCCTACGTCGCGGTGCTGGGGCTCGTGTGGTTTGCCTCGGAGCAATCCAGGGCCTCGTTCGCCTGGCATGCGCTCTACCTCTCGAATTTCTGGTATGCGCGGCAAAACGACTGGACGCCCTGGCTGCTCTGCCATTTCTGGAGCCTCAGCATCGAGGAGCAGTTCTACCTAGTCTGGCCGCTGATCGTGCTTCTGGCGCCGCGCCGGCATATCGAGGCGATCACCATCGGCGTCATTGCCTTCTCGCTCGCCTACCGGTTCTGCGGGCCGATTGCCGCCAGCCCGGCGCTTGCTCGCGACCTGTTGCCGCCGGCCTCGATGGATGCCCTTGGCTGCGGCGCCCTGCTGGCCGTGCGCCGCGCCCGGGGCGCGGATGCGCCGCAGTGGATGCGGCTCGGCTGGCCGGTCTTGGCCGCGGTATTCCTGCTCGTCGTCTGGTCCGATCCCGGGCTGGCGAATTCCGCCTGGGAGTGGCCCCGCTGGGCGCTGGTGCAGGTGCTGCCGCTGGCGCCGATGCTGGCAATCGTCGCGGCATGCTCGAACGGGCTGCGCGGCACGCTGGGCAGGCTGGCCGAACTCCCCCCGCTGCTGTGGCTCGGCCGCATCAGCTACGGCGTATACCTCTATCATTCGATCCTTCTCGCCTTGACCGTCAGGGGGCAGTCATGGATCCCGGTCAACGTCTCGGAACAGGGGCCGGGGCGGTTCCTTGTCGCGGGCACCGCCACGCTGGTCGTTGCCTCGCTCTCCTGGATGTTTTTCGAGAAACCGCTCAACGGTCTCAAGCGCTACTTCCCCTACGTCGCGCCAGTGCGTCGGCGCGGCGCGAGCGAGGAGCGCGGGTTTGGCGCCGTTCCGGCGCTCGATCTGCGGCCGACGGACCAGAGCCGGCCATGACCGCGGCACCTCTCATCTCCGTGCTTTTGCCGGTCTACAATGCCGAGCGCTATGTGGCCGCCGCGATGCAATCGATCCTGCGGCAGGACCACGGCCGGATCGAGCTTATCGCCATCGACGATGGGTCGACCGACCGCTCGCTGGAGATCCTGGAACGCTGCCGCCAGGACGACAGCCGGGTATCCATAATCTCGCGCGAAAACCGCGGACTTGTCGCCAGCCTCAACGAGGGACTGGCGATCGCGCGGGGCGATCTGGTCGCGCGCATGGACGCCGACGACTTTGCCTATCCCTGGCGGCTGTCGCGCCAGGCGGCGCTGTTTGCCGCGCGGCCGGAGCTCGGCTTCTGCGGCGCGCTCGTGGACACGCTGCTGCATGGCCGCATCGCCCGGGGCCGGCTCGATCCGGTATTCCGTCTCGGTCTGCCTGTGCTGTCGAAATTCTTCACCATCTTCATGCATCCGACAGTGGTCTACAATCGCAAGGTCATCGGCGAGGCCGACCTCCACTACGACGGCTTCTACCGGCATGCCGAGGATTTCGACCTCTTCCGGCGGCTGGCCGAGCGCTATCCGGCGGCGCTGATCCCGGAAAGCCTGCTGGTTTACCGCATTCATCCCGGCAGCGTGACCAGCCTGCACAACAAGGAGATGCGGCGCACGCACCTCAGAATAGTCGGCGAGAATCTGGAGAGCGAGGGGCTGACGGAAGACGGCGCGACCCTGCGCGCCATCGGCGAGACGGTCACCTTCGACACCGTGGCCCGGGCAGCGGCTTTCATCCGCGCTCTTGAGGAGCGGATCGCCGCCCTTCCCGGTTCGACGAGACCTAGCTTCGAAGCCGGCGCGCTCAACCTGTTCTATTTCCTCTACCAACTCGTCAATGACGAGGAGCGGCCGGCGCTGGCGCATGAATTGCTGACGCTGACGGGGAAATGGAACGCGATCCGCCGCCGCGAGAAATACGCGCTCAGCCCCGGCGTCTGGGCACCCTGGCTGAGCCAGGCTTCGATGTGGGCCGGCAAACGCGCCGACTGGGTCGCCTACCGCTTCAAATCCGCCCCAGCGGCATCGGTGCTCGCCCCTTTTCGGGTGGAGGCGGCATGAACGTCGAGCGCCATCCGCTGCCGTGGCACGCTCCCCCAGCCCTGCCCGCTCAGCCCTGGCCCAAGCAGCAGCCGGCGGTCTCCTTCATTGTCTGCACGCGCGACCGCCTCGCGGTGCTCGAGGCCTGCATCGATTCGATCCGCGCCGCCTGCCGGGCGCATCCGGCCTTCGCGGCCGAGCTGGTGGTGGTCGACAACGGTTCGCGCGACGGCACGGCCGAGTATCTTTCGGCCGCCGCCGCGACCTCCGATATCACTCTGACGGCGGTCTCGCTGGCGCGGCCCGGGCTGGCGGCGGCGCGCAATGCGGGGCTGGCGCGGGCACGCGGGCGGGTGCTGGTGTTCGTCGACGACGACTGCCGGCTTGACGGCAACTACCTCGTCGACCTGGAGCGGCATTATGCGAGCGGCGACAAATGGCTGATCCGCGGCGGCCGCGTCGAGATCGGCGACACGCGCGACCTGCCCTTCACCATCAAGCGCTGCGACAAGCGCGAAGTGCTGACGCAGGCCGTCCATCCGGGCGGCTTCGTGCTAGGCTGCAACATGACGATGCACCGCGAGGTCGCCGCCTTGATCGGTCCTTTCGACGAGCGCTTCGGCGCCGGCGGGGCGCTGCGCTCGGCCGAGGACACGGACTATCTGGTGCGGGCGATGCTTGCCGGCATGGCGGTGGAATATGTGCCCGATATGACGATCTTCCACCATCATGGCCGGCGCGACCGCGAGGCGGTCGACCGCCTGCATCGCGACTATCATTTCGGCAACGGCGCGCTCTGCCTTAAGCATCTAGGTCGCGCGCCGTGGCTGCTGCGGCATTTCTACTGGGCCGCGCGCGCCGCTCTGCGCGAGCTTGCCGGCGGCCCCAGATTCGATGGCGACCTCAGCCTATCGCACTGGCCAATCGTTCTGATGAACCTCGCGGGCGCAGCGAAATTCGCGTTTCTGGTACTGGCCAGACGTCCGCCGCGACAGGCGCGAAGCGCCCAGCAAACGACCGAGGCCGGCGTGGAGGTCAGCGCGCCATGAGCGAGCGGCCGACGCTGTCAATGCTGCGCCAGGCACTCGGCCGCCGCCAGCTCGGCCTGCTGCCGATCGTGGTCGCGCTCGGGCTGGCAAGCGCGGCGCTCGAAGGTTTCGGCATCGGCCTGATCATCCCGTTGCTCGGCATCATCATGGGGCATGGCGACACAGCCGGCATGGCGGGCCTCTCGGCGCTGCTGCAGAAGGTTGGCGCGGGGCTTGGCGAGCGCGAGCGGTTGATCGCGATTGCGGCCGCGATCCTCGGCTCGATCCTGCTCAAGAACCTGCTTGCCTTCGCCAACTCGGTGCTCACGGCCCACATCTATGGAAAAGCCGGCCAGGCGATCCGCGCGGCGCTCGCCGGGCGGCTGCTCGAGGTCGGCTATCCCTTCTTCCTGAAGGAAAGCCCAGGACGCCTGCTCAACATCATTTCCAATGAATCCTGGCGCGCCTCCGACGCCATCCAGGCAATGCTGGGCTCGATCGTCAGCGCCTCGGCCGCGCTCATCCTGCTGGGCTTCCTCTTGCTGCTCTCCTGGCAAATGACGCTTCTGGTGATGATCGGGCTGGCGCTGGTGCAAGGGGCGCATATGGCGCTGTCGGCGCATCTGAAGGCGCCCAGCCGCAGCGTCACGGCGCGCAACAGCGCCCTGGCCTCGCGGATGCTGCATCTGGTGCATGCCGGCCGACTGATCCGCATCTTCGGCCAGGAAGAGCGCGAAAAGGCGGCGTTCGAGACGGCGTCGGACGGCGTGCGCCGGGCGGCCTTCCAGCTTGCCAACCGCCAGGGCGCTCTGGGACCGCTCACGGAAGTGCTGCACGCCATGCTGTTCCTGGCGGTGGTGATCGGCGCCTGGCTCGCGGGCTTGAGCTTTCCCCTGGTCGCCGCCTTCCTCATTCTGCTCTACCGGCTGCAGCCGCATGTCAGGGCGCTGCAGATGACCTGGAGCCAATTGCAGGGGCTTTCCGGCTCGCTGGACGAGGTGAACTGGCTGCTCGACCCGACGGGCAAGCCGGCGCCGCCGCAAGGCAGCCGGCCCTTCGCCACTTTAAGAGAAAGAATCGCCTTCCAGGGCGTGAGCTTCAGCTATGCCAATGAGGAGCAGCGCGCGGCGGTGCTGCATGCGGTGAGCTTCGACATAAGAAGCGGCCGCTCCACCGCGCTGATCGGCCGCTCCGGCGCCGGAAAGACGACCATCGTCAACCTGTTGTGCCGCTTCGTCGAGCCGGACGGCGGACAAATCCTGGTCGACGACACCGCGCTCGGCGAGATCGACCCGGTCGCCTGGCGGGCGCATATCGCCTTGGCCAGCCAGGAGCTGGAACTGGTGGACGGCACCATTCTCGACAACATCACCTACGGCAAGGACACGGCGAGCACGGAAGACGCACGCCGCGCCGCCGAGCTCGCCGAGGCGCATGAATTCATAGAACGCCTGCCGCAGGGCTACCGGACGGTGGTCGGCTATCGCGGCATCAACCTGTCGGCCGGGCAAAGGCAGCGCATCGCGCTCGCCCGCGCGCTGGTGCGTGATCCGGACATCCTGATCCTCGACGAGGCTACCAACGCGGTGGACGGGCTTTCGGAGGCGGCGATCGTGGAAACGCTGAAGTCACGCGCCGGCCGCCGCACCACGATCGTCATCAGCCACCACCACTCGACGATCTCGTTCTGCGACGACCTGGTGATCCTGGAACATGGACGGGTGAAGAAGCAGGCGCCTTTCGCGGAGCTCTCGGCGCGCAGCATGGATGAGCTGTACCGGCCGGAGTGAGGGGATTTTACCGGGCGCTGCAGAAGTGGCGCGCCGCCGAAGCTGCCAATCTTCCCCTTGTGAGTAGGGGAATCGCAGATAAGTCGAATGTCTATTGCCAGGCAGCAAAAGAAGGATTCTTGAGAGGCTTTCTCGAAGCA
>NZ_VFTG01000052.1 GCF_006439355.1 Mesorhizobium sp. B4-1-3 | reverse complement strand
CGCGGGCCTTCGAGGTCCACCTCCATGATCTCCAGCGGCTTTCCGGCACCAACAGCTACGGCGGCACGCGTTTTCATGAGGCACTCCTCCCAAGCGGTCTGTAAGTTTTGGCTAACGGCAAGCTGTTCGTGGCGAATGCCAGCCTGCCATTCTTTAGTGTTGGGGTAACATTAGCGAGTTCCGCGCTGGCGGCCAACGTCTCTTGCGACGTTTTTCGGCGCGGCTTCCGCAATCCGTACCCGGCCGGAAAAGCCAATCCGAGGACACTTGAGGCGCGCCGGAATTGTCCATAGAACTGGACCGCTTCGCCGGAGGAAAGACATCCGAATGTTCAAGAAGATCCTGATCGCCAATCGCGGCGAGATCGCCTGCCGCGTGATCAAGACGGCGCGCAAGATGGGCATTGCCACCGTCGCGGTCTATTCGGATGCCGACCGCGACGCCGTCCACGTCGAAATGGCCGACGAAGCGGTGCATATCGGGTCTTCGCCGGCGGCGCAGAGCTATCTGCTGCCCGAGAAGATCATCGCCGCCTGCAAAGAAACCGGCGCGGAAGCCGTGCATCCGGGCTATGGCTTCCTGTCCGAGCGTGCCACCTTCTGCGAGGCGTTGGAGAAGGAAGGCATCGTCTTCATCGGGCCGAAGCCCAAGGCCATCAAGGCGATGGGCGACAAGATCGAATCGAAGAAGTTCGCCAGCGAGGCCAAGGTCTCGACCGTGCCCGGCTGGCTCGGCGTCATCGAAGACGCCGACCATGCCGAACGCATCGCCGGCGAGATCGGTTATCCGGTCATGATCAAGGCTTCGGCCGGTGGCGGCGGCAAGGGCATGCGCATCGCCTGGAGCAAGTCGGAGGTGCGCGACGGTTTCGAGCGAGCGCGCTCGGAAGCGAAAAGCTCCTTCGGTGACGACCGCGTGTTCATCGAGAAGTTCGTTGTCGATCCGCGCCATATCGAGATTCAGGTGCTGGCCGACGCGCATGGCACGGCGCTCTATCTTGGCGAGCGCGAATGTTCCATTCAGCGCCGCAACCAGAAAGTGGTCGAGGAGGCGCCGTCGCCATTCCTCGACGCCAAGACCAGGAAGGCGATGGGCGAGCAGGCGGTGGCGCTGGCGAAAGCCGTCGACTACCAGAGCGCCGGCACCGTCGAGTTCATCGTCGATAAGGACAAGAACTTCTATTTCCTCGAAATGAACACGCGATTGCAGGTGGAGCACCCGGTGACGGAGCTCGTCACCGGCATCGATCTGGTCGAGCAGATGATCCGCGTCGCCGCCGGCGAGAAGCTCGGGATCAAGCAAAGCGACGTGAAGCTGAACGGCTGGGCGGTGGAGAGCCGCCTCTATGCCGAGGATCCGTTCCGCAACTTCCTGCCGTCGATTGGCCGGCTGACCCGTTACCGGCCGCCGGAAGAGGGCACCTTCGGCGACATCGTCATCCGCAACGACACCGGCGTCACCGAAGGCTCGGAAATTTCGATGTTCTACGACCCGATGGTGGCCAAGCTCTGCACCTGGGCGCCGACGAGGCTTGAAGCGATCGACGCGATGTCGGAGGCGCTGGACAGGTTCGTCGTCGATGGCATCGAGCACAACATCCCGTTCCTTTCGGCGCTTATGCAGCATCCGCGCTGGCGCGAGGGGCGGCTATCGACCGGCTTCATCGCCGAGGAATATCCGGACGGTTTTTCACCGGTCGCGCCGGATGGCGAGGAGAGGGCGGTGTTCGCCGCCGTCGCGACGGCGATCGAACTTTTGCGCCGCGACCGGCTCGACCGCCTGAGCGGCAGGCTGGCGCCGCATTCCGGCCATCTCAAGCGGGACTGGGTGGTAAAGATCGACGCTGGCTATCTTCCGGTCGAGATCGTCGATGGCATGATCTCCATCCCGATGGAAGTCGATCTGTCGATCGACGGCGGCAAGCCGTTGACGGTCGCCTCCGACTGGCGGCCAGGTGACGCGATCTGGCAAGGCACGGTCGGCGGCAACAGCATCGCAGCCCAGATCCGCCCCGCGCTGAACGGGCTGCGGATTGCATGGAAAGGCATGTCGGTGACCGCGCGCGCCATGCTGCCGCGCACGGCTGAGCTTGAAAGGCTGATGCCGGAGAAACTGCCGCCGGACACCTCGAAGATGCTGCTCTGCCCGATGCCGGGCCTCGTCGTCTCGATCGCGGTGGCCGAGGGCCAGGAGGTCAAGGCCGGCGAGACGCTGGCCGTGGTCGAGGCCATGAAGATGGAAAACGTGCTGCGCGCCGAACGCGACCTCACGATAGCCAAGCTCAACGCCAAGCCGGGGGACAGCCTCGCGGTCGATGCCGTGATCATGGAGTTCGCCTGAGAAGAGGCGGTACCGGGTCGCAAGCCTGTGCCTGTGGGTCTTTTGTGCTGGACTGGCATGGTCCCGTCCGGGACAATACATTCGCATGGATTTTGAGTCTTTGGGGCAGCGCGAAAAAACATGGCGGATGAACGACTTCCACGCGACCCGTTGCAGCGCGAAGCAGCCGTGAAGGCCGCGCGGCCGGAAGCGCCGACGCGGACCTTCATCCATCTGCGCGTGCATTCGGCCTATTCGCTGCTCGAAGGCGCGCTTCAGCTCGGCGCCATCGTCGGCCATGCGGTCAAGGACGAGGCGCCGGCGATCGCGGTCACCGACACCAACAATTTGTTCGGCGCGCTCGAATTCGCCCAGAAGGCGGTCAAGGACGGTATCCAGCCGATCATCGGCTGCCAGGTCGATCTCGCCTTTTCCGGCGAGGCGAGCGACGGCCAGCGCGACCGCCGCCGCACCGGGCCGGAGATGTCGCCGGTCGTGCTGATCGCCGCCAGCGAGGACGGCTACCGCAATTTGGTCAGGCTGATCAGCAAGGTTTATCTGGAGACGCCGCCCGGCGAGCCGGTGCACCTCGCCAGCGCCACGCTGGAGGGCCGGAGCGATGGGCTGATCTGTTTGACCGGCGGCCCGCGCGGTCCGATCGGCAGCGCGCTCAAGGCCGACCGGCGCGACCTCGCCGAACAACGGCTGCTGTTCCTCAAGGGGCTGTTCGGCGACAGGCTCTATGTCGAACTGGAGCGGGTCGCCGGCTACGACCGGATGGTCGAAAAGTCGACGGTCGACCTGGCCTACACGCACCACCTGCCGCTGGTCGCCACCAACGAGGCGTTCTTCTCCAAGCGCGAGGATTACGAGGCGCATGACGCGCTGATTGCGATTGCCGAAGGCTCGGTGGTCGCCGCGGACGATCGCCGGCGGCTTTCACCGGACAATTTCCTGCGCAGTCAGGCCGATATGGCGCGGCTTTTCTCCGATCTGCCGGAAGCGATCGACAACACGGTCGAGATCGCGATGCGCTGTTCCTATTATCCCAAGAATCGCAGCCCCATCCTGCCGCGCTTCACCGGCGCCGACGCAGCCGACAAGGACGCGGCCGAAAAGGCCGAGGCGGCAGAGCTTGCCCGCCAGGCGCGCGAGGGTCTGGAGAAGCGGCTTGCCGCGCACGGGCCGACGCCCGGCTACACGGTCGAGCAATATCGCGAACGGCTCGAATTCGAGCTCGGCATCATCGAGAGGATGAAGTTTCCCGGCTACTTCCTGATCGTTGCCGACTTCATCAAATGGGCCAAGTCGCAAGGCATTCCCGTCGGGCC
Organism: Mesorhizobium sp. B4-1-3; assembly: GCF_006439355.1. Taxonomy (GTDB): domain Bacteria; phylum Pseudomonadota; class Alphaproteobacteria; order Rhizobiales; family Rhizobiaceae; genus Mesorhizobium. The sequence continues at coordinate 3,624 of NZ_VFTG01000052.1, read as the reverse complement.
GGGGCGCGGTTCGGGCGCCGGCTCGCTGGTCGCCTATTCGACCACCATCACCGATATCGACCCGCTGCGTTTCTCGCTGCTGTTCGAGCGCTTCCTCAACCCGGACCGCGTGTCGATGCCGGACTTCGACATCGACTTCTGTCAGGACCGGCGCGAGGAGGTCATCCGCTACGTCCAGCAGAAATACGGGCGCGACCAGGTCGGGCAGATCATCACCTTCGGTACGCTACAGGCGCGCGCCGTGCTGCGCGACGTCGGCCGTGTGCTGCAGATGCCTTACGGCCAGGTCGACAAGCTCTCCAAGATGGTGCCGCAGAACCCAGCCAATCCGGTCAAGCTGGCAGACGCCATCGCCAATGAGCCGCGCTTCGCCGAGGAGGCGGAGAAGGAGCCGATCGTCCAGACGCTGCTCGACACGGCGCAGAAGCTCGAAGGCCTCTACCGCCACGCCTCGACGCATGCCGCCGGTATCGTCATAGGCGACCGCCCGCTATCCGAGCTGGTGCCGATGTATCGCGATCCGCGCTCGGACATGCCGGTCACCCAGTTCAACATGAAATATGTCGAGCAGGCCGGGCTGGTGAAATTCGACTTCCTCGGCCTGAAAACGCTAACCGTGCTGGAAACGGCAGTGAAGCTGATCCGGCGGCGCGGCGTCGACATCGATCTCGCCACGATACCGCTCGACGATCCCGAAACCTACGCCATGCTGTCGCGCGGTGAGGTTGTCGGCGTGTTCCAGGTTGAAAGTGCCGGCATGCGCAAGGCGCTGATCGGCATGCGGCCGGACTGTATCGAGGACATCATCGCGCTGGTGGCGCTCTACCGCCCCGGCCCGATGGAAAACATCCCGACCTACAACGCCAGAAAGCATGGCGAGGAGGAGATGGCCTCGATCCATCCCAAGATCGACCATCTGGTAAAGGAGACGCAAGGCGTCATCGTCTACCAGGAACAGGTCATGCAGATCGCGCAGGAGCTGTCCGGCTATTCGCTCGGCGAAGCCGATCTGCTGCGCCGCGCCATGGGCAAGAAGATTCGCGCCGAGATGGACAAGCAGCGCGAGCGCTTCGTCTCCGGCGCGGTCGAGCGGGGCGTCTCCAAGCCGCAGGCCGACTTCATCTTCGACCTGTTGGCCAAGTTCGCCGACTACGGCTTCAACAAGTCGCACGCCGCGGCCTACGCGGTCGTCTCCTATCAGACCGCCTATCTCAAGGCGCATTACCCGGTTGAGTTCCTGGCCGCGTCGATGACGCTCGACATGAGCAACACCGACAAGCTGGCCGATTTCCGCCAGGATGCCATGCGCCTCGGCATCGAGGTGGTGGCGCCGTCGGTGATGACCAGCTTCCGCCCCTTCGAAGTGGGCGAGAACAAGATCTTCTATTCGCTGGCGGCGCTGAAAGGCGTGGGCGACGCGGCGGTCGAACACATCGTCGAGGTGCGCGGCGAGAAGCCGTTCAAGAACCTTGCCGACTTCTGCGAGCGCGTCGATCCGAAGATCGTCGGCAAGCGCGTCTTCGAAAGCCTGATCATGGCCGGCGCGCTGGACTGCTTCGGGCACGACCGCGCCCAGATGATGGCCGGCGTCGAGAGGATGATGGGGCTGGCCTCGCTGGCGCAGCAGAACGCCATTTCCGGCCAGGCCGACATTTTCGGCGCTTCGCTCGGCAGCCAATCGCAAGCGCTCAACCTGCCGGCGACCGACCCGTGGCTTGCCGCGGACCGGCTGCATCGCGAGTTCCAGGTGGTGGGCTTCTATCTCTCCGCGCATCCGCTGGATGAGTACAAGGCCGCACTCCAGAAGATGCGGGTGCAGAACTGGGCCGAGTTTTCCGCGGCGGTCAAGCGCGGCGCCGCCGCAGGGCGGCTCGCCGGCACCGTCACCACCAAGCAGGAGCGCAAGACCCGCACCGGCAACAAGATGGGCGTGGTGCAGTTTTCCGACACGACCGGCCAGTACGAGGCGGTGCTGTTCTCCGAGGGGCTGGCCCAGTATCGCGACATGCTGGAGCCCGGACGCTCGGTGGTGATCACCGTTTCGGCCGAAGACCGGCCGGAGGGCATCAATCTGCGCATCCAGACCGTGCAATCGCTGGAGGATGAGGCGAGCCGCATCCAGAAGGCGCTACGCATCTTCGTACGCGACGCGGCACCCCTCGGCACGCTGGCCAACCAGCTTTCGGTCAAGGGCGAAGGGCAGGTGAGCTTCGTGCTGATCAAGGACGCCGGACAGGGCGAGGTCGAGATCGAACTGCCCAACCGCTACCGCATCTCGCCGCAGGTGGCATCGGCGATGCGCGCGGTGCCTGGCGTGGTCGAGGTCGAGCTGGTTTAGCCTGGAGCAATTCCAGGAGGTGTGAGCGGTTAGGCTCGGCGACTTCGCCGTAGCCTTCCGCCCGGACTGCTTAAAACAAGGAGATAGAGCAGTTCGCCGTTTCCGTGAAACGGTGAAACCCTCTAAGGGGTTGCCGCCTCGGCCTCCGCTACCCGTGGCGTCTTCTTCTGCAGGTTGAGCAGGTTGCCGGCGAGGATCAGGGCCGCGCCGCCGGCGGTGAAGACGTCGATCTGCTCATGATAGAGCAGCCAGCCGACCAGCGCCGTCAGCGGCACGCGCAGGAAATCCATCGGCGAGATGATCGTGGCATCGGCCTGGGTGAGCGCGCGGGCCAGGCAGAAATGCGATGACATGCCAGTGAAGGCGATGACGAAGATCCATGGCCAGAGCCCTGGCGACGGGGTGCGCCAGCTATAGAGAGCCGGGATCAAGCCAACCACCGACTGGATGATCAGCATCCAGAAGATGATGCGCACCACGCTTTCGGTCTTGGTCATCGACTTCACCAGCACCATCGAAATGCCGAAGCAGACCGCGGCGCCGAGCACGACGAGGTGTCCGGGATCCATCGAGCCGGCGCTGGGGCGTACGATGATCACCACGCCGATCAAGCCAAGCACGATGGCCGTCAGTTTTGACCGGGACAGTCTTTCCCCCAGAAAACTGACCGCGAGAAGCGCCGTCCAGATCGGCGTCGTGAACTCGATCGAGATCAGCACGGCGAGCGGAATGAGCGTCAGCGCATAGAGCCACGCGGCCTGGCCGGTGTAGTGGATGACGTTCCGGGCGATGTGAACGAAAGGGCGCCCGGTGCGCATTGCGGCAAAACCGCCGTTCATCACCACCAGCGGCAAAAGGATGAAGAAACCGATCACCGAGCGCAGTTCCAGCACCTGGAATACGTTGAGCTCGGCCGTCGTCTCGCGGCCGGCAACCGACATCGCCAGCATCGAGGCGATTGACAGAGCCATCCAGAATGCGGCTTTTGGGATCGAGGGAGCGGTCGCCATTTGGGCGCCTATGTCGCAAGCCTGGACCCGGGCCGCAATCGTTAGTGGCGTCATTCCACTGGGCCAGCCAACAGGAATGTCAAAAAACCGTCATGGCGGCGGCGGAACCTTGCGGCCGCAGCGCCCGTTAAGTCCACGCTTCCAGCCTTCCTTCGGAAGGTGCTGGCCGAAACCGGTGTCATAATTTTCCTGGAATTGTTCTAGGCTGTAGTGACAATTTAATCATTTGAGCCAGAGCATGATGGCAGCAAGCTTGACGAAGCCGAGGAAGTTGGC
>NZ_VFTG01000051.1 GCF_006439355.1 Mesorhizobium sp. B4-1-3 | reverse complement strand
TTGTCGTGCGGGACAAGCTCGTAGGAGCCTTCGGCAAACAGCTTCAGCACCTGATCGTCCGACATCGGCTTCGGCGCCGGAGCGGGCGGGACTTCTACCGGAATCGCGGCTGGCGGCTGGACAGGGATGGTCGCGCCTTTCGCGGCGACTGCGGCTTCGACGTCGGCGCGCACGACGCGGCCGCGCGGACCGCTGCCGGCTATGCCGGCAATCGCAAGACCCGCCTCGCGCGCCAAGCGCCGTGCAAGCGGCGTCGCGCGCGCTACGATCGGCGATTGGCTGATCTCCCCCCCTGAGGGGGAGATGGCCGGCAGGCCAGAGGGGGGCGCGAAAGAATGAGACGTTGGCGGGACAGCGCCCCCCTCTGTCGGCTTCGCCGACATCTCCCCCACAGGGGGGGAGATTGGAGCCTTCTTCTGCGGCGTCTCAGCCGAATACACTTCATCGTCGGCATAAATCCAGGCGACGGGCTCGCCGACTGGAATGTCGACGCGCTCCTTGCCGGTGATGTTGCGCAGGGTGCCGCTGGCCGGCGCGTCGATCTCCATCGCTGCCTTGTCGGTCTCGATCTCGAAGAGCACGTCGCCCTTCTTGACGCGAGCGCCCTCCTCGGCGAACCAGCGCGAGATCTGTCCGGTCGCCATGTCCATGTCGACCTTGGGAAGAATGACTTCGGTCGGCATCGCTCAGCGAACCCCTTTCACAAGGTCGCGCGCGGCGGCGATGATGTCGGGAACCTGCGGCACCGTCGCCTTTTCCAGGTCCGGATTATAGGGGATCGGCGTCTCGGCGCCGCCGAGGCGCACGATCGGCGCATCGAGGTAGTCGAAGGCCTCGCTCTCGGCGACCAGCGCGCTCACTTCCGCGCCGATACCGAGCGTCTTCACCGCCTCGTAGACGCAGAGCAGGCGCGATGTTTTCTTCACGCTGTCGATGACGGTCTGCCTGTCGATCGGGCGGATCGTGCGCAGATCGACCACTTCGATGTCGATACCTTCACCTTCGAGCGCGGCCGCGGCGTCGAGCGTCTTCTGCACCATGATCGATGTCGCGACGATGGTGAGGTCGCGGCCCTCGCGGCGGATCTCGGCCTTGCCGATCGGAACGGTGTAGTGGCCCTCGGGCACATGCCCCTTCATCTTGTAGAGCAGCTTGTGCTCGAAGATCATGACCGGGTCCGGATCGGCGATTGCCGCCAACAGCATGCCCTTGGCATCGTGCGGCGTCGCCGGCTGAATGACCTTGAGGCCGGGCACATGACCTAGCCAGGCCTCCAAGCTTTGGCTGTGCTGCGCGGCGGCACCCGTGCCGGAGCCGGCCGGGAAACGCATCACCACCGGCACCGAGACCTCGCCGCCTAGCATGAAGCGCATCTTGGCCGCCTGGTTGACGATCTGCTCCATGCCGAGTGTGGCGAAATCCGAGAACTGGAATTCGAAGATCGGCCGCATGCCGGTGACGGCCGCGCCCACCGCGACGCCGGCGCCGCCCAGTTCGGAGATCGGCGTGTCGATCACGCGGTCGGTGCCGTAGCGCTCGACCAGATCGCCCGTCACCTGGAAGGCGCCGCCATAGACGCCGATATCCTCGCCCATCAGGAAGACGCGCTCGTCCATGTCCATGGCGATCGCCATGGCTTCCTGGATCGCCTGGGCGTAGCTCAGTTCACGCACCGCGGCGTCCATCACGCATGCTCCGTGTAAACATAGTTCTGAAGGGTGGCGATCTCCGGCGCCGGGCTCGCCTTGGCGAACTCGATGCCGTCGGCGATCTCCTTGGCGACCGCGTCGCGGATCGCCTGCATACCCTGGTCGTCGATGAAGCCGAAATCGCGCAGCTCGGTCTCGAAGAGCGTGATCGGATCGCGGTTCGCCATCCAATCCTCGATCTCTTCCTTGGTGCGGTAGCGGTTGCGGTCGCTCTTGGAATGGCCGCGGTGGCGGTAGGTCTTGGATTCGATCAGCGTCGGCCCCTCGCCCGCGCGCGCCCGCTCGACCGCATTGAAGGACGCTTCGGCCACCTCAGAGAAGATGTTGCCGTTGACGATGACGCCGGGCATCGAATAGGCGGCCGCCCGCTCGGCGATATTCTTCACCGCCGTCGAGCGCGCCGTCGAGGTCGACATGCCGTAGCCGTTGTTCTCGCACACGAAGATCACCGGCAGCTTCCAGATGGCCGCCATGTTCAGCGCCTCGTGGAAGGCGCCCTCGTTGTTGGCGCCGTCGCCGAAGAAGGAGACCACGACCTTGCCGGTCTTCATCATCTTGGACGAAAGCGCGGCGCCTACCGCGATCGGAATGCCGCCGGCAACGATGCCGTTGGCGCCGAGATTGCCCTTGGCGACATCGGCGATATGCATGGAGCCGCCCCTGCCCTTGCAGTAGCCGGTGGTCTTGCCGAAGAACTCCGCGAACATTCGGCTGACCTCCGCGCCCTTGGCGATGCAATGGCCATGGCCGCGATGCGTCGAGGTGATCTGGTCATCCTCGGCGAGCGGCATGCAGATGCCCATCGCGCTGGCCTCCTGGCCGATCGACAGGTGCATGGTGCCGTGGATGAGGCCGCGCATGTAGCACTCTTCCGCGCCCTCTTCGAAGCGGCGGATGAGGTACATCTTATGAAGCACCTGTCTCAGCTGCTCCGGACTGTACTGGCCATAGACGAAAGGCAGGTTGGCCCGGCTATCCACGACGGCTTTGTTGGCTCCAGCCATGATCACGCCTCCACAGCGCCGTAGACGAGCTTGTCCTGGCGGGCGCGCAGCTCGGCGATCTTCGAGCCCGGAGCGGGCGCCGCGTTGGCATAGGTGATGAGCTCGCCCTTCTTGATGGGCGCCGTGACGGAGCCCCCCTGCAGCAGGCCGCAAGGGATCGCGCGTGCCGCATGGGCTTCCGGCGCCGTCATGATCCAGGCGCGATAGCAATATTCGCCGATGGCATCGAGCTTGTCGCCCGGCTTCAGATCCTTCTTGGCGACCGCGCAGACCTCGGCCACGGGCTTGGCCAGCGGCACCATGTCGGCCTTGCCGTAAAGCACGACGCGGGCGCAGGTCAGCGGCACTTCCAGCGAAGTCAGGTGATAGGGGCGATGGAAGGTGAAATACGGGCCCTTGCCCATCTTCAGGTCTTCCATGCGCTCCGAAATGCGCGGATGCGACATGTCGGCCACGACGAAGACGCCGGGCGCCACGCCCTTGCCGATCGAATAGTCGACGACGCCGACTTTCGACAGCACGCCGCCGTCCTTCTCGGGCACCAGCACCTTCGACAATTCGCCGAGCGTGGCCGCCGGGCCATGCATGCCGGGCTTGTCGGGAACCAGTCCGGTCGCGTTGGCGATCGCAGCCATCTCGACCATGGTCTTCGAACCGTCAACGAATTCGACCAGCATGCGCACGTTCATATGCCGGCGCTTCGCCTCCTCCTCATAGTCCGGAGGCGTGGCGTCGATGTTGAGCGGGTTGTTCTTGCCCTTGCCGGCGGCGACGATCGGGTGACCCATGGCGGAGACGAACTCGATCAGCTCCATGCAGGAAGACGGCTCGTCGCCGGCGCCTAGCGAATAGGTCACACCGAGGCGGTCGGCTTCGCTCTTCAAGTAGGCGCCGATGGTGACGTCCGCCTCGACATTCATCATCACCAGATGCTTGCCGTGCTCCATGGCGCGCAGGCCGATCTCTGCGCCGACGGCCGGAACGCCGGTCGCGTCGATGACGACGTCGATCAGGTCATTGCCGATGATCAGGCTGGAATCGTTGGTGACCGCTATCTTGCCGGCCTCCATGGCAGCGGTCATAGCCGACGCGTTCGACACTTCCCGCGCGCGTCCCGTTTCCTGGAAAGCGATGTCGACGGCCTTGCTGGCCGCGGGAAGGTTCAATTCGGAGATGGCACCGATCTCGATGCCGGACATATGGGCGACGCGGGTGACGATGTCGGTGCCCATTTCGCCGGAGCCGATCAGGCCGATGCGGATAGGCTTGCCGGACTTGGCTCGCTCCTCGAGATCGCGGGCAAGGCCCGTCAACGAAATATTGGATGCCATACCGTGTACTCCTCCCATATTGCATGCTGTTCGGTTGCCTGACCGGTATTGAACATATGTATTTCTGTCAAGACTAATGTCCAGAATTTGGCCGTTCGTCGACGCTTTTCGAGTTGGTCGGGGCGCAACGGCGAAACGCTTCAGGCGCGAGCGCCCCGTGCCAAGCCAAATGGAAGCGAGCGCTCACCATCAAGCTCCGGTCAAAGCCGGGCGGTAGCCCTTTTGCGAGCCGCGAAGAGATATCTGGCGGGAATTGTTACTGGCAAACGTCGACCCACACGGCGCCGACCAGATCGGCCATGCGCTGCGGCGTGATGCGCACTGCGGCATTGGTGGCGCCAGCGGCGGGAACGACTTCGTCGAAAGGCTTGAGCGACAGGTCGCAAAAGATCGGCAGCGGCGCCGGCAGGCCGAACGGGCAGACGCCGCCCGGCAGATGGCTGGTGACGGCCAGCACCTCCTCCGCGCCGAGCATGCGCGGCTTGCCACCCATCCTGTCCTTGAATTTGCGATTGTCGAGCCGGGCTACGCCGCTGGTCACGACCAGCATGGTCTCCTCTCCGACGCGCAGGCAGATCGTCTTGGCGATCTGCGCCGGCGTCACGCCATGCGCCTCCGCCGCAAGCGCGACAGTGGCCGAGCTTGTCTCGGTAACGATTACCTCCACGTCCGGCGCGTGCTCGGCAAAGAAGGCGCGAACCGATTCCAAGCTCATGTGAATTCCTCGTCAGGATATCTTTGTCTTTACGCAATTCCGGACGGAAAACCGCTCACACCTTTCCTGGAATCGCTCGAGCAGCAGCGGTGGCGAATCGCATGATGCGGCCGACCTTGGCAAGAGCCAGCGCCTGCGCCTTGCAGGCACTAAAAAGCCCACCGGGCGAAATCCCGGCGGGCTCTTCGATGTGCGCCTTTCGCGCCTCTATTGCTGGGTAGGCCAATTCCCCTCGTCCGGCATTTTGATCAATTCCTCTTCCGGTATCTGCAACGCCGAAGCGATGCGCCGGAGCTTGGCGGGGTCGGCGTCCTTGCCGTCCTCGATGTCGACGATCTCGCCCACAGCCAGGCCGCAGGTCAAAGAGAGTTCCTCGATCGTATATCCCCTCGTTTCGCGAGCGGCTTTCAACGGGTTGAGGCCGGACGCGGCAATGATGTCGTTGGAAACAGCGTTTCGTGCGGTGTTGGGCATGGCAACTCCTTGGGATGAAACAGGGTCTGATGAAATGGTGTTGCCTGAGACGGGCGGGAGAATGCTCGTTAACACTTCATTTGCCAAGAGCACCGGTGCGGCGTCACGCCATCGTGAAGCGGCGTTTTGGCCGTGCCTCAGACACCAGCAATGTAAGGTCGCGCGGCGCTCAATCAAGTTCTTTTGAAGGTCCGAGACCGGATTCGCCGGCATTTTCGACGTCCCGATTCGTTAGCTTGCCGTCACCGGCGGCCGACAGCCGGCGCCGGAAGTTTCCCGGAAGGATCAGACGCCATGAATTTGAAATCGTTCGCAATCGTGCTCGGCACAATCTCAAGCGTCATCGGCGCGACGCAAGCTTGGGCGGCGGATGCCGTGCGTATACGGGGCACTGTCGCCAGCGTCGCCGGATCGACGCTGACGGTGAAGGACCGCGACGGCAACACCGATGCGATCACGCTTGCCGACGGCTGGAAGATTTCGGCTGTCGCCAAGGCATCGGCAGCCGATATCAAGCAGGGTGATTTTCTCGGCATCGCCTCGGTATCCAAAGCCGATGGCGGCAGCGGCGCCCTGGAGGTCGTGATCTTCCCGGCCGCACTGAAGGGCACGGGAGAAGGCGACCGCGACTGGGATTTGCAGCCCAACAGCCGCATGACCAACGGCACCGTTGCCGACGTCACCGAGATCGAAGGCCGCTCGGTGACGCTCACCTATGACAACGGCCAGAAGAAACGGATCGCGATCCCGCAGACCACACCGATCGTGACATTCGCTACCGCCACTCCAGCGGATCTCAAGCCTGGCGTCGCGGTGTTCGTCAATGCCGAGCGCAGCGGCAACGGCAAGCTCGTCGCCAATCGCGTCGTGGTCGGGAATCACGGTGTCGCGCCGCCTATGTGAGGCCAAGCATCCACGCTCTCGGGATTTCCAGAATCGCGAGGTCTTCGCATCTCGGGGCGCGCGCGGCGCTAGTACGCTTCACCGTTCCATGGAAATGGCAAGACGCCCTATCTCTTTGTTTTACGCAATTCCGGACGGAAAACCGCTCACACTTTCCTGGAATTGCTCCAGAGGACTTCTCAGAAACAATCCAGAAACAAAAATCTACATTTGGGAAAAATTGGCGAAAAAAACCAGGAGGATAGTTCCTTTCGCGAGGCTTGGGCACGGATTTGATCCCGAACGCCCGCTTAACAAGGAAACGAATCATGAAGAAGTCCCTTCTCTCAGCGCTCGGGCTGGCTCTGGCCCTGGCGTTCACCATGCCGATCCTGGGCGCCACAAGCGCAGATGCGGCTCCGATGAAGAAGCATCACCATCATCGTCATCACCACAGGCATCACCACCGTCATCATCATCACCACCACCACCACCATAAGAAGATGGCTCCGAAGAACGCCTGATCTTCCCTTCCACCGATGGGAAGGCAGGCCTTCGCCGCTGAAGCGGACCGGCCTTCCCATCGGATTTTCCGCATAAACGTCCGGTGATGTCGAACCGCACGCCGGAATGTGGGTGATGGGACCCGCGATGACCTGTCGGCCAGATACCGCCTGGTTCTGACGACCGCCCGTCTCATCCTGACGCTTCGCCATCCGGCTTTCGTTGCCGGCTTCGCCCTGAAGCTCGGCTCTGCCAAATCCACCCACCCCGACGCGCTATCGTCGGCCGCAATCCGCGGTTCGTGACGCCTGCCGACAAGCTGGCGGAGCCGCTTCCATGTCGAGGCGCTGCGCGCCGGATGCGTGCCGCGTATCGCCAACGAAGGTCGCGCACCCGGACCGTCCAGTCCGCTGAAATTGCCGGCCAAACCAAAAAAGTCGCGCGGCATATGTACCTTTCCATTGGAGGCGGCACTAAGCGGCCATGGGCGCCGCGAAAGGCGCTCCTCAACCCAGCGGGACCCAGGACGGCGATCCCGACAACCAATGGAAGGAAATGCTCAATGACCAACTTCAAGCGTATCACCCTCGCCGCCGCTCTCGTCGTTTCGGCTTTCGGTTCCGTCTCGGCTCCTGCCTTCGCGGGGACGCATCCGACCGGCGACGGCGGTGCGGTCTGCAAGGGCCATGGCTCGTGCCTGGTGCTGCAACTCGATTGCAAGGGCACCTATACAGACGCCACCGACAAGAACGGCACCGTCTACGGCAAATGCAGTCAGGTCATGAAGGTCAATCCGAAGACTCGGCTCAAGCTGGCGAACTGATCGCTGGCAACCGAGTAATATGGAAATGGCGGCCGTCAAGGACGGTCGCCATTTCTGTTTCAAACCGTCGATCGATCAGCGGCGGCTGATGAGAAGGCCTGCAAGCAGTCCGACCACGACCAGGCCGACGGCGGCGGCCGTCGCCGGATGATCGCGCGCCGTACGCTCGATCGCCCTGCCCCTGCGCCTTATTGCCGGCAGCGCCTCGTGGAGGCGGTCGGCAAGTTGCGAATAATAGTCGGACGCCGCCTCGCGGCCATCCTCGTAATAGGCGTCACCGCGCCTGGCCAAAACTCTCTTGAGATCGTGCAATTGCCGCGAAAGCGCCGCGACCTGCTTGTCGATATCAACATCGGAGAGGGTCGAAAACGATGCCATGCTTGTTGTCCTTCTCTTCGCGAAGGCCTAACGCACGGACACCGAGCCAGTTCCGGCGGGCTGACCGCGCGGCATCAAGCGGCATGACGACCGCTCAACGGACCTGGTCGAGCAAGCGCTTGCATTCCAGCAAGTCGAACAGCGCCTCCTGCAGCAAGGCTCGATTGTCACGCGACAATTTCGAAGAGTCGGGCTGAACCGGACCTTCGTCGTCGCTCTTGCCGAGACCGAAGAAACGGCGGCTGGGCTTGACCTTCGGCTGGCCGACCAGCGCGTCCTCGTCGCCGCGCGGCTGGGCGGCTGCTGTCAGCGGTACCTGCTCGGCCTGGCGGCGCTGGGCGATCGCCTCGACGGCGGCCATGTCGCCATTGCCGATAGCGACCAGAAAATGGTTGCCGTTCTCGCGCAACAGCTTCTGCACGCCTTTGATCGTATAGCCCTGATCATAGAGCATATGCCTGATGCCCTTGATGAGCTCGACGTCCTGCGGCCGGTAGTAGCGCCGGCCGCCGCCACGCTTCATCGGCTTGATCTGGGTGAAGCGCGTCTCCCAGAAACGCAGCACGTGCTGCGGCAGATCGAGGTCTTCCGCCACTTCGCTGATGGTGCGGAAAGCATCGGGACTCTTGTCCATGGGCCAATCCTCCACACTGGACCACGATCCGGCGCATGATGCCGAATCGCGCCTTATTTCAGCGATTTATGAAACGATATTCAAGCCCAGCGTCAAAATGGCCGGCGATTTTCAACCGCATTCGCCAGCAAACTACTTGCCGCCCTTGCCCTTGCTGTTCTGGTGCGAACGCAGGATCCGGTTCTTGAGCACGTTCGAGGATTTGAACGTCATCACCCGACGCGGCAGGATCGGCACTTCCTCGCCCGTCTTGGGGTTGCGGCCGATGCGCTCGTTCTTGGAGCGGACATGGAAGGTGGCGAAGGAAGACAGCTTTACCGTCTCGCCGCGAACGATGGCCTCGCAGATCTCGTCCAGGACCGCCTCGACGAGTTCCGCCGATTCAGTTCGCGACAAGCCGACCTTCCGATAAACGGCTTCAGCTAGGTCGGCACGCGTAAGTGTCTTTCCCCCCATGCGACCGTCCCATCTGCTCGCAAAACGTAAATCGATACAGGTAAAGGCAGAGCCTAAGTAATTGATCCGGCAAGGTCAAGAACCGAACCGGCGAGTTCGGCACTTACCAGCGGAGCAATACCGCGCCCCAGGTGAAACCTCCACCCATCGCCTCGAGAAGCACAAGATCGCCCTTCTTGATGCGGCCGTCGGCGACAGCTACCGAGAGAGCGAGCGGCACGGAGGCAGCCGAGGTGTTACCGTGTAGAT
>NZ_VFTG01000050.1 GCF_006439355.1 Mesorhizobium sp. B4-1-3 | reverse complement strand
CGTTGGTCTCGTTGGGCACGCCGTGAGTGGCCCAGCGCGTGTGGCCGATGCCGATCGTGCCCTCGAGCGGCTCGTCCCTCAGCCGGCGCTCGAGATTGACGAGCTTGCCTTCGGCGCGGCGCCGGCCGAGCTCGCCCTTCTCGATGGTGGCGACGCCGGCCGAGTCATAACCGCGATATTCAAGCCGCTTCAGCGCGTCGACAATGAGCGGCGCGACTTGGCTTCGGCCGACGATTCCAACGATGCCGCACATGCGATAAACCCCCGATTCCCAGCGGAAAACCCAGCGTTATCTAGGCACTGCCGGCCTGCCGCGAAAGTCACTTTGCGTTTCGTTCCGTGTCATCGGAACGGTTCTTTGCCAATGCACGATGCCAGATCGCGCTTGCAATCCGGTTACCTCAACCGCTCGGGTTTTCAGGCCCTGGTTCCACTCGTTCATAGCTGCGCGAGTTGCGGCTTCCCTGAGGAGGCGCTGAAGATCATTCCGCGGCTTTCTTCCTCGCCGCGGCGGCCGAGGCGAAGCGTTCGCGCAACTCCTTGCCCTTGCCGGGGATCGTCTTCTGGCGGGCACGGCCGAAGGCCAGCGCGTCGTCGGGCACGCTTTCGGTGATGACGCTGCCGGAGGCGATGTAGCCGCCCTTGCCGATCGAGACCGGCGCCACCAGCGAGGAATTCGAGCCGACAAAGGCGCCCTCGCCGATATCGGTGAAGAATTTCGAGTAGCCGTCATAATTGCAGGTGATTGTGCCGGCGCCGATGTTGGCCGCGGCCCCCACGCGCGCATCGCCGATATAGGTCAGGTGGTTGACCTTGGCGCCTTCCTCGATCGTCGCCTGCTTGACCTCGCAGAAATTGCCGACCTTTGCCTTGTTTCGAAGATCCGCGCCCGGCCTGAGCCGCGCGAACGGTCCGACATCGCAATTGGACGCGATCGTTGCGCCCTCGATATGGCTGAAGGCGTGGATCTTGGCGCCCGACGCGATTCTGACGCCCGGCCCGAACCAGACATTCGGCTCGACGATCGTATCAGTGCCGATCTCGGTATCGTGCGAGAAATAGACGGTTTCGGGCGCGATCAGCGTAACGCCGGACAGCATCGCCTCGCGCCGCCGCCGTGCCTGCCAGATCGCTTCCGCCTCGGCAAGCTCGGCCCGGTTGTTGATGCCGAGCGCGCTTTCGAAGCTCGCTTCCGTCGCCACCACGTCGAGACCCTCCGCGCCGGCGATCTCGACGATGTCGGTCAGGTAGAATTCGCCCTTGGCGTTGTCGTTGCCGACCTTGTCGAGCAGCCGAAGCGCATGCTTGCCCGCCACCGCCATCATGCCGGCATTGCAGAAGCCGATTTTCTTCTCCTCGTCGGAGCAGTCTTTTTCCTCGCGAACGGCGACCAAGTGGCCATCTTTCTCGATCAGCCGGCCGTAGCCGGTCGGGCTAGGCGGGCGAAAGCCGATGACGGCCACGGCGGCGCCCGCCGCGAGCTTCTGCCGCGCGGCGGCCAGCGCTTGCGCATCGATCAGAGGCGTATCGCCGAACATGACGAGGACGTCGTCGTAATCCTTTGATATCGCTTCGCGAGCAGCGAGAACGGCATGCGCGGTGCCGAGCCGCTTCTCCTGCACGAAAGTCTCCGCCTTCGGCGCGAATTTCTGCGCCGCCTTGCGCATCTCGTCGGCGCCGTGGCCAATCACCAGCGCCAGCCCCGTGGCCCCGGCAGCCTCGGCTGCCTTCACGACGTGCGCCACCATCGGCAGGCCGGCGATGGCGTGCAGCACCTTCGGCACGGCGCTTTTCATGCGCGTGCCCTCGCCGGCGGCGAGGATGACGGACAGGCAGGTTCTCTGGCTCATGGATGGCAACCGTATAAAAGAGCTTGAATCAAAAGCATGCTAGCAGCCGGGTGATGCTGCACCAATGCGGTTAAATTCCGGTGAGACGGCAGAGCAGCTGCCTCTCAATCAGCAGGTCCATCGTTCGGCCCGACTCACTGGCGGCAAAATTACCCCAAGCGCCCCAGAACCGGAAAATTCTCCAGCAGCCAATAGGACGCGCTCTGTACGCCGCCGGTGAGGAAAAATACGCCGGCAACGACCAGTAGCGCGCCGATCGCCTTCTCGACGCGGCCGAGATGGACGCGGAACTTGCCGAGGAAGCGCATGAAGGCGCCGGAAAACAGCGCCGCGATCAGGAACGGAATGCCGAGGCCGAGCGAATAGGCGGCAAGCAGCAGCGCGCCTTCGCCCACCGTCTCGCGCCCGCCGGCCAAAGTCAGGATCGGCCCCAGCACGGGACCGATGCAGGGCGTCCAGCCGAAGGCGAACGCGAGCCCCATGATATAGGCTGCAACCATGTTGGCCGGCTTGCCCTGCGACTGGAAGCGCGCCTCGCGCGACAAAAGCGGAATGCGCAGGATGCCGAGGAAGTTGAGGCCCATGACGATGATCAACGCGCCCGCCACCATCGCCAGCGGTTCCTGCCAGACGCGCAGCAAGCGGCCGATGGTCGAGGCACCGGCGCCGAGCGCGACGAAGACGGTCGAGAAGCCGAGCACAAAGGCCAGGGAGGCATAGAGCAGTGCGCCGCGCGCGCCCTCGCGCGCCGTGATGCCGGCATGGCCGCGGAAATCATCGACCGAGACGCCGGCCATGTAGCAGAGATAGGGCGGCACCAGCGGCAGCACGCAAGGCGACAGGAACGAGATCGCCCCTGCCCCGACCGCGCTGACATAGCCGATGTCCAATGCCATCCAATGAGTCCTGATTATGCTGGCGTCGATATAGCGATGCGGGCACGCCCCTGCCAATCACCATTGTGCGGCACGTCGCCGCTTCGCCACGGAAGAAATAGCCGCGCCAGTGCGTTGTCGGGATACGAGCGCGCGATCGCCGCGCGCTCGTTCTCAGGGAGACCCATCATGAAATCGATCGCACTCGGGCTCGCCGCCCTTTTGCTCGGCACCCTCGCATCCCAAGCCGCCGAAGCCTGGAAGGAAGCCGAAGTCGGCGGCACTAAGATCTACACCGACGCCAAGGGCATGACGCTCTACACCTTCGACAAGGACGAGAAGGGCAAGTCCGATTGCTACGACAAATGCGCCGCCAACTGGCCGCCGCTGAAGGCCAAGGCGAGCGCGAAGACCGAAGGCGAATGGTCTGTCATCAAGCGCACCGACGGCACCCATATGTGGGCTTATGACGGCAAGCCGGTCTATACCTTCGTCAAGGACAAGAAGGCCGGCGACATGACTGGCGAAGGCGTCGCCGGCGCCTGGCACGTGGTCAAGGCTGATTGAACTCACGCAGTTGAACGCTTTGGCTGCCGGCACCCTCGATCCGGCAGCCAGTCGTCTTTTACCGGTCGTCCGCCCGGTTCGGGCGTGCATGCCTCCATCCGCAGAAAATGTGATCTTTGCCATACACTCTAAGAGTGTATCGCCGACGGCCGCTTCCCAAATTGGCCGCTTCCCCTTGACCGATTGCAAAAGCACGGCCATGTGAGCGACGAAAAGAGTGGGATTTCGTCGTGCGTCGCGGAGTTCTTCCGCCACCTCACAGCTGATTAAGAGACCTCATGGACGTCGTCGTCGTCGAATCGCCGGCCAAGGCGAAGACAATCAACAAGTATCTGGGCAAGAACTATAAGGTTCTGGCCTCGTTCGGCCATGTCCGCGATCTGCCGGCCAAGGACGGCTCGGTGCGGCCCGACGAGGATTTTGCCATGTCCTGGTCGGTCGACACCGCGTCCGGCAAGCGCCTCGCCGACATCGCCAAGGCGGTCAAGGATGCCGACGGCCTGATCCTCGCCACCGACCCGGATCGCGAGGGCGAGGCGATTTCCTGGCATGTGTTGGAAGTGCTGAAGCAGAAGCGCGCGCTGAAGGACAAGCCGGTCAGCCGCGTCGTCTTCAACGCCATCACCAAGGCCTCGGTGCTCGATGCCATGGCCAATCCGCGCCAGATCGACGCGCCGCTGGTCGACGCCTATCTCGCCCGCCGCGCGCTCGACTATCTCGTTGGCTTCACCCTGTCGCCGGTGCTGTGGCGCAAGCTGCCGGGCGCCCGTTCCGCCGGCCGCGTGCAGTCGGTGGCGCTGCGCCTGGTCTGCGACCGCGAATCCGAGATCGAGCGCTTCATCCGCGAGGAATACTGGCAGATCGCCGCCATCCTCGACACGCCGCGCAACGACAGCTTCGAGGCGCGGCTCACCGCCTATGCCGGCAAGAAGCTGCAGAAGCTCGACATCGCCAACAAGGCGCAGGCCGACGACATCAAGGCGATGCTGGAAGGCGCGACCTTCAAGGCACTGTCGGTCGAGGCCAAGCCCACCAAGCGCAATCCCGGCCCGCCCTTCACCACCTCGACGCTGCAGCAGGCCGCCTCCTCGCGGCTCGGTTTCTCGGCCAACCGCACCATGCAGGTGGCGCAAAAGCTCTATGAGGGCATGGATGTCGGCGGCGAGACCGCCGGACTCATCACCTATATGCGAACCGACGGCGTGCAGATGGCGCCCGAGGCGATCGAGGCTGCCCGCAACGCCATCGTCAGCGAATTCGGCGCGAAATACCTGCCGGAAAAGCCGCGTTTCTACACCACCAAGGCCAAGAACGCCCAAGAAGCCCACGAGGCGATCCGCCCGACCGATTTCAAGCGCACGCCGGCTTCGGTGCGGCAATATCTCGATGCCGACCAGGCCCGTCTCTACGAGCTGATCTGGAAGCGCGCCATCGCCAGCCAGATGCAGCCGGCCGAGATCGAGCGCACCACGGTCGAGATCGAGGCGGTCAACGGCGCCCGCACAGCGGAGCTTCGCGCGATCGGCTCGGTCATCCGTTTCGACGGCTTCATCGCCGCCTATACCGACCAGAAGGAAGAGGACGCGGAGGACGAGGAGAGCCGCCGCCTGCCTGAGATCCGTTCCGGCGAGCAGCTTGCCCGTCAGGCGATCAACGCCACCCAGCACACCACCGAGCCGCCGCCGCGCTATTCCGAGGCGTCGCTGATCAAGAAGCTGGAGGAGCTCGGCATCGGCCGTCCGTCGACCTACACCGCCATCCTGAAGACGCTCGAGGATCGCGACTACGTCACCATAGACCGCCGCAGGCTGGTGCCGCAGGCCAAGGGCCGGCTGCTCTCGGCCTTCCTCGAAAGCTTCTTCGAGCGCTATGTCGAATACGACTTCACTGCCTCTCTCGAGGAGAAACTCGACGAGATTTCCGACGGCAAGCTCGCCTGGAAGGACGTGCTGCGCGACTTCTGGAAGGATTTCTCCGGCGCGGTCGATGACATCAAGGAACTACGCGTCGCCGACGTGCTCGATGCGCTCAACGAAGAGCTCGCGCCGCTGGTGTTCCCGGAGCGCGAGGACGGCTCCAATCCGCGCATCTGCCCGAAATGCGGCACCGGCAATCTCTCGCTGAAGCTCGGCAAGTTCGGCGCCTTCGTCGGCTGCTCGAACTACCCGGAATGCTCCTATACCCGCCAGCTCGGCGACGCCGCCAATCCCAATGGCGAGAACGGCAATGGCGAGGACGGCGTCAAGCTGCTCGGCAAGGATCCTTATACGGCCGAGGAAATCACGCTGAGGAGCGGCCGGTTCGGCCCCTATATCCAGCGCGGCGAAGGCAAGGAGGCCAAGCGCTCGAGCCTGCCCAAGGGCTGGACGCCCGAGTCGATCGACCACGAGAAGGCGCTGGCGCTGCTGGCCCTGCCGCGCGACGTGGGAAAACATCCCGAGACCGGCAAGATGATCTCGGCCGGCCTCGGGCGCTACGGCCCGTTCGTGCTGCATGACGGCACCTACGCCAATCTGGAGAGCATCGAGGACGTGTTCTCGATCGGCCTGAACCGCGCCGTCTCGGTGATCGCCGAGAAGCAGCAGAAGGGCAAGGGCGGCCGCAACGGGGCCACGCCGGCGGCGCTGAAGGAGCTTGGCGACCATCCCGACGGCGGCGGCAAGATCGTCGTCCGCGACGGCCGCTACGGACCCTATGTCAATTACGGCAAGGTCAATGCGACGCTGCCCAAGGGCAAGGACCCGCAGTCGGTGACGATGGAAGAGGCGCTCGCCCTGATCGCCGAAAAGGAAGCCAAGGGCGGAGGCGGCAAGAAGCCTTTCCGCAGGGCGGCGAAGAAGGGGTAGCAGGACGTGGCGCGCAGGATCTCCGGAAGAAGCCACGGCGATCCGCGCCACGCCGACACGAGAGCCAAGGTGGTCAAGGACGATTACCGGCCCTCGCGTGACGAGATCCTGCGCTACATCGCCGAAAACCCCGACCGCTCCGGCAAACGCGAGATCGCCAAGGCCTTCGCGCTACGCGGCCAGGATCGCGTCTGGCTGAAGGACATGTTGCGCGACCTGCAGGATGAGGGTCTGCTGACCAAGGAGCGCAAGCGCCTTACCCGCGCCGGCGCCGTGCCGCACGTCGCTGTGCTCGATATTTTCGGCCGCGACGACGACGGAGCGCTCCTGGCCAGCCCGAGCGAATATACCGGCGCTGGTTCTCCGCCCGTCATTGCCATCCGCGTTTCCCGCGGCGCCAGCGGCCCCGTGCCCGGCATTGGCGACCGCGTGCTCGCGAAAACCTTCCCGACCGACGACCCGTCAGGCCCTGCCTATACCGGGCGGGTGATGAAGATCTTCGAGAAACGCAGCGACGCGGTGCTCGGCGTCTTCCGCGTGCTGAAGGACGGCACTTTCCGTATCGAGCCGGTCGAACGGCGCCAGCCGGAACTGATCGTCGACAAGGAATTCCAGAACGGCGCGAAAAACGGCGATCTCGTCGAGGTCGAGCCGGCGCGGGCCTCCCGTTAC
The DNA here is from genome assembly GCF_006439355.1 of Mesorhizobium sp. B4-1-3. Lineage (GTDB taxonomy): Bacteria > Pseudomonadota > Alphaproteobacteria > Rhizobiales > Rhizobiaceae > Mesorhizobium. The sequence goes on along the minus strand of NZ_VFTG01000050.1, from coordinate 12,953 downwards.
GGACTGCCCAGGGCAAAGGTGCTGGCGGTGCTGGGATCCTTGAGCAGCGAGAAGGCGGTCTCGATGATCGCCATCCACGCCCATGACATCCCCCATGTCTTTCCGGCCGACGTGATCGCCGAGGCCGATGCGGTGAAGCCGGCGACGCTCGATCACCGCGAGGACTGGCGCGACCTGCCGCTGGTGACCATCGATCCGGCCGACGCCAAGGACCACGACGACGCTGTCTTCGCCACGCCCGACACGGACGAGAAGAATCCCGGAGGCGTCGTCGTCACCGTGGCGATCGCCGATGTCGCGGCCTATGTGCGCTATGGAAAACCGCTCGATCGCGAGGCGTTGAAGCGCGGCAATTCGGTCTATTTCCCGGATCGCGTCGTGCCGATGCTGCCCGAACGCATCTCGAACGACCTCTGCTCGCTCCGCGAAGGCGAGGACCGGCCGGCCATCGCCGTGCGGATGACCTTTTCCTCCGAAGGCCGCAAACTCAGGCATTCCTTCCACCGCGTCATGATGAAGTCGGCGGCCAAGCTCGCCTATCCGCAGGCGCAGGCCGCGATCGACGGCGTGCCCGACGACAAGACGCGGCCGCTTCTCGAAAGCGTCCTGAAACCGCTCTGGGACGCCTATGCCGTGCTGAAGCGCGGCCGCGACGCCCGCCAGCCACTGGAGCTCGACCTGCCGGAGCGCAAGATCCTGCTCAAGCCCGACGGCACCGTCGACAGGGTCGTCGTGCCGGAGCGACTCGACGCGCATAAGCTCATCGAGGAGTTCATGATCCAGGCCAATGTCTCGGCCGCCGAGACCCTGGAGGGCAAGAAGGAGCCCCTCGTCTATCGCATTCATGACGCTCCGTCGCTCGCCAAGCAGGAATCGCTGCGTGAGTTCCTGCAAACGCTCAGCCTGTCCCTCGCGCGCGGCGCGCAGATCCGGCCCAGCCAGTTCAACGGCATTCTGGAACGGGTGCGCGGCGCCGATAACGAGGCGCTGGTCAACGAAGTGGTGCTGCGCTCTCAGAGCCAAGCCGAGTATTCGCCGAAGAACATCGGCCATTTCGGCCTCAACCTCAGGCGCTACGCGCATTTCACCTCGCCGATCCGTCGCTATGCCGATCTGATCGTGCACCGCGGGCTGATCTCCGCGCTTGGACTTGGGCCTGGCGGCCTGACGCAGCAGGAGGCGGACCGGCTGGAAGAGGTCGCCGCGCTGATCTCGGCCACGGAACGGCGCGCCATGGCCGCCGAGCGCGATACGGTCGACCGGCTGATCGCCGCCTATCTCGCCGAGCGCTTCAACGACACGTTCGACGCGCGCATTTCCGGCGTCGCAAAGGCGGGACTCTTTGTCCAATTGCCGCAGTACGGGGCCGACGGCTTTATTCCGGTGTCAACTCTGGGCGGCGACTACTATATCTACGACGAAACCGCCCGATCACTGTGCGGGGAACGCACCGGCAAAGGCTATCAGCTTGCCGACCGCGTCGAAGTCCGGCTGGTCGAGGTCGCGCCGATGGCCGGCGCGATGCGTTTCGAGATGCTGACCGACCCCAAGCCCCTGCCCGGCTCGAGGCGGTCGTTCCACAAGGCCAAGGGCCGCGCCCGCGCGTCGCAATCGCGCGTGGGACCGCGCGGCAGGAGACGGTAATGCCAAGTAACTTCCAGACGGAAGAACAGGTTTTCGGCGGCGAGCATCATTCGGGCCGTGTCACCCGTCCACTGTGGACGGCGATCAAGCGCGGCCTGCGCGGCCGCTGCCCGCATTGCGGCGAAGGCAAGCTGTTTTACGCCTTCACCAAAACTGTCGAGACGTGCAGCGTCTGTGGTGAGCAGATTCATCACCATCGCGCCGACGATCTTCCTGCTTATCTGGTCATCGTCATCGTCGGCCACATCGTGCTCGGCGCCTTCATGGCGGTGGAGGCGACCGCCACGCTGTCGAACTTACAGCACGCGCTGATCTGGGTGCCGCTGACCATCATTCTCGCGCTCGCGCTTTTGCAGCCGGTCAAAGGCGCTGTCATCGGACTGCAATGGGCGCTCTATATGCACGGCTTCGGCGACGAGAAGGACGAATTCGAGGGCCATTCATAGGCTAGGTTGCACCGCTGTCCGCCCTGGTTCAAAGGCCGCGACGCGCAAGCCACTTTCACATCAAGGAAGTTTCCGCTAGGTCGAGCGCATGGAAGGAATGACCAAGGCGGATGTCGACAAGCTCGATAAGGGCCTGGCCGTGCGCAGCGGCCGGGCATTGCGTCCGCGCGATGCCGCGACCCTCATTCTGCTCGATCGCCGGGACAAGGACGTTCTGGTGCTGATGGGCCGGCGCCATGCCGGGCATGCCTTTATGCCCGGGAAATTCGTCTTTCCCGGCGGCCGCACCGATCCCGCGGACAGCCGCATTCCCGTCGCTGCGCCTCTGCGCGGCGAAGAAGAAGAGAAACTGGTCGCCGGCCCCGGCCAAGCCAGCGCGGCGCGGGCGCGGGCAATCGCCCTGTCGGCGATTCGCGAAACCTATGAGGAAGCCGGCCTGCTGATCGGCCGTAAGGGCGCCTTCTCGACCGCGAAGCGCGACTGGCAAGGCTTCGCCGAACATGGCGTTATCCCATCGCTGGACGTGCTCCGCTTCGTCGCCCGCGCCATCACCCCGCCAAACCGCGTGCGCCGTTTCGATACGCGTTTCTTCAGCGCCTGGCGCGATGACGTTGCCGTGGAACTGCCTGGCGGAGGCCCGACCAACGAACTCGAGGAACTCGTCTGGCTGCCGCTTGCCGATGCCCGGAAGGCCGATATCCCCGACATTACCGGCATGATCCTGGAAGAACTGGAAGGCCGGCTTGCCGACGATCCCTTGCTGCGGCCGGGGGGTGCCGTGCCGTTCTTCCGGCTCGTCCGCAACCGCTTTGTCCGCGAAGTCCTTTAGAAGCAGAGCATTTTGATCCCATGACGGTCGATACCCAACAGCAGGGCGACGAACGCGTACACTGGCTGCCGATGGTCGCGGCGATCTCCTCGATCAGCGTCGTCGGCATCGCGATCGGCCTCGGCATGCCGCTGCTCAGCGTCATTCTGGAAAGCCGCGGCCATTCCGCTTCGATGATCGGCCTCAACACCGCCGTCGCCGGCCTCGCCTCGATCGCGGGCGCGCCTCTTGCCACGCCGCTTGCCATGCGGCTCGGCGTCGCCTGGACGATGCTTTTGATGATCGCCATCGGCGCGCTCGCCTTTGTCGGCTTCCATTTCGCGCCGGATTTCTGGATGTGGTTTCCGCTCCGCGTCGCCCTGCACATCTCGCTGACGGTGCTGTTCATCCTGTCGGAATTCTGGATCAGCACCTCCGCCCCGCCGAGCCGCCGCGGGCTTGTGCTTGGCATCTACGCCACCGTTTTGTCGCTCGGCTTCGCCGCCGGACCCTGGCTGTTCGCCCATCTCGGCAGTTCGGGCTTCCTGCCATTCGGCGTTACCATAGCGCTGGTCACGCTTGCCGCCATTCCGGTGCTTGCGGCGCGCAACGAGAGCCCGACCATCGTCGCCGACAGCGAGACCAGCCATTTTCTGCGCTACATCTGGCTGGTGCCGACCGCGACCTTCGCCGTGCTTGTCTTCGGCGCGGTCGAGACCGGCGGTTTCTCGCTATTCCCTATCTATGGCAGCCGGATCGGCTATTCCGAAGCCGACGCAGCGCTTCTGCTGACGATGATCGGGCTTGGCAACGTGCTCCTGCAGATCCCGATCGGCATGATCAGCGACCGTGTCTCGGACCGTCGCTACCTGCTTCTGGCCTGCGCCACCGTCGGCCTTATCGGCACCGTCTTCATGCCGTTCTTCGCGCAGAACTGGCATCTGATGGCCGCCCTTCTGTTCGTCTGGGGCGGCGTCGTCGCCGCCATGTACACGATCGGCCTTGCTCATCTCGGCTCGCAGCTTTCAGGCCATGAGCTGGCATCGGCAAATGCCGCCTTCGTGCTTTGCTACGGGGTCGGGATGGTGATCGGCCCGCAGGCGATCGGCATCGGCATGGACGCCTTCGGCCCCTCGGGCTTCGGCTGGTCGCTGGCCGTCTTCTTCGCCGCCTACATGCTTCTGGTCCTGTTCCGGCTGGTGCGCAAGATTCTCTAGAGCAATTCCAGGAAAAGTGTGATCGGTTTTCCGTCCGGAATTGCGTAAAAACAAAGAGATAGAGCGGTTCGCCGTTTCCGTGAAACGGTGAAACGCTCTAATGCATGTCGCCCAGAAGTGTTCAGCGGTTCTGGACAACGACATGCATCAAAACAAAGACTGAAGCGCGTCGCCTGAATCCGTTTCTGCGCGACGCGCTCCAGGCGAATGTCCTGAACGTCGGGCATCCTGACATCACCGTGTCAGCAGCACCCCTGCTATACCCTGCCTCAAACGCTAGGTAGGAGAATTGCGATGATCGACAGCGGCTTCGAAACCAGATCCCTCAGGATGGAACTGCTTCTGCTCGTCACGTTCCAGGCGCCGGCCGCCGATGTCGAGCGCATCATGGAGGCCGTGGTGGCGATCACGCCGCTGCGCATGGGCAAGTATGACGCCAACGCCTTTCAGTCGGCGCAAGGCATCGAGCGCTACCGTCCGCTCGAAGGCGCAGCCGCCGGCGCCGAGACGGAATTGCGCCGGCGGCCCGGCACTGTCGAAGTTTCGTTCGAGATCGCCGACGACCAGGCGCTCGCCGCCCGTGTCGTGGAGGCGATATTCCAGGCCCATTCCTACCAGGAGCCCGTCATCCGCATCCAGCCGTTGCTCGCCAGCCGTTCCAAGGGCCTGGATGACCGTGCCAATCCGAACCGCTGGTGGAACACGACGGGAGACTGGAAAAAGAAGGGGCAGCTGGTCGAGCATAGCGCCTGAAGCGGCGAAATCGGCCATGCCGAAATAAGGCGAGGGCAGCGCCCGGGCTTGACTTTCCGGGCGCATTCTTTATGTCTCGCGCCAAGTTTCCCGCGTCCGGGTGTTTTCCCCGTGCTCCAGCGGCCAAAACTCCACGAACATTAACGGACGAACATCATGGCCAAAGCCGCAAACATCAAGATCAAGCTTCTGTCGACCGCCGACACCGGGTTCTTCTACGTGACAAGCAAGAACAGCCGTACCAAGACGGACAAGCTTTCGTTCCGCAAGTACGATCCGATCGCCAAGAAGCACGTCGAATTCAAGGAAACCAAGATCAAGTAATCTGGTTATCCCGAGAAATCAAAACGCCGCCCTTCGGGCGGCGTTTTTGTTTTGGAACGAACTCCAGGAAAGGTCCGACACGGTCCTCCGGCACGAATTGCGTCATGCTCTGCGCAAGGTTCCGATTGCGGTTTGTGTAGAAAAGGGGGCCGGTCGGCGTTTGGCAGCGGTACGAGGAGGCCACTATGTGCCAGCGCCGGCCGGCCGACCCCACGGACCCAGGAGATGCGGCGGACCTGAGCATCATGGGGTATTTTTGGATCGAGCCGGCCAGTCTACCCTCGTGCCGGCCACGTCTTCTGTCTATGCGACGCAGATTTGCGCAAGACCTTATAAAAATCAACCATTTCTTAACCACCGCTCGCGAATCGCTTGGGTTAAGGTAAATTTGTAACCTTATTCAGACCGCCGGGAATCGGCGCCTCCCAAGCATCTCTCCCGAAAGTAGGAACCGATCTTGGGGCAAAGACATGCGCGAGGCTGAAATATAAAGCGTATGAGCAAACCCTGAAAGATCGCGAAGCGCTTCAGGCAGCCTTGGCGACCACCCGGTTGCGGCCGCCGCTTTTGGCTTCATAGAGCGCAAGGTCGGCGCGCTTCATCAGCGCCGCGACGCTGTCGGTCCCTTTCAGCAGCGAGGACACGCCGACGCTCACCGTGACCTCGATGGTCTTGCCGTCTTTGCCGACCGCAAACGGCGCCTGCGCGATCTCGGCGCGGATGCGCTCGGCCACCTTCTCGGCGACCGCGCCCTCGGTATCCGGCATCACCACGACGAACTCCTCGCCGCCGAACCGGCAGGCGAGATCGATGCCACGCACATTCTTGCGCAGCCGCCTGGCGAATTCGCGCAGCACATCGTCGCCACCGTCATGGCCATACGTGTCGTTGATCGACTTGAAGCGATCGAGATCGGTGATCATCACCGACAGCGGCCGCCGCCGCGCCACGGCGCGATCGAACAGAGTCTGCAGATGGCTGTCGAGATAGCGCCGGTTGTGCAGCCCGGTCAGTCCGTCGATCACGGCCATCTCGATCGTCTGGGCGACACTGGCGCGCAACTGGTCGTTATAGCGTTTGCGCCGCACTTGCGTGCGCAGGCGCGCCGTCAGCTCGTGCTGGTCGATCGGCCGGATCAGGTAGTCGTTGATGCCGAGCTCCAGGCCGCGCAGGATGCGGCTCTCCTCGCCCTCGTCGGCGAGCAGCATGATCGGCAGGAAGCGGGTGCGGTCGAGCGAACGCAGCTGCGAGCAGAGCCTCAGCGCATCGAAGTCGGAGAAGGCAGTCGAGATCAGCACGCATTCATACGGCGTCTCGGCCGCTTGGAAGAAGCCCGCATTCGGATCGGTCGCGACATCGAGCTCGGCACTGTTGCGCAGCATCTTCTGGATGCGTTCGACGGAAGATTTGCGCTCGTCGATGAGGAGCACTTTCGGCTTGGCGTCTCCGGTCGCGAAATCGCGGCTCAGAAGCTCTTCGATGCCGATGTTGCGCGTGGTCGAGGCGCGCAACCTGAGCTCGTCGGTCAGCGATTTCAGCCTGACGAGGCTCTTCACGCGCGTCATCAGCTGCAGGTCGTTGACCGGCTTGGTCAGGAAATCGTCCGCGCCCGCCTCGAGGCCGCGCACGCGGTCCGACACCTGGTCGAGCGCTGTGATCATGACGACGGGGATATGCGAGGTCGCCGGATCGCTCTTCAGGCGTCTGCACACCTCGAACCCGTCCATGTCGGGCATCATCACGTCGAGCAGCACGACATCGACCTTGCCGTTCTCGCAGGTCTCGATCGCATCTGGACCGTTATTGGCCGTCAGCACCTCGAAATACTCGGCAAGCAGTCGAACCTCCAGCAGCCGCACATTGGCGGGGATATCGTCGACGACGAGGATCCGCGCTGTCATCGAAAAACTCCGGTTCTGCTGGTCTCAGGCATCAGGCGTCGCCCAGATAGGATTTGATCGTCTCGATGAAGCGCGGCACCGAGATCGGCTTGGAGATATAGGCTTCGCAGCCGCCCTGGCGGATGCGCTCCTCATCGCCCTTCATGGCGAACGCGGTGACGGCAATGACCGGAATCGAATGCAGCTCGTCGTCTTCCTTCAGCCATTTCGTCACTTCCAGGCCGGAGACTTCGGGCAATTGGATGTCCATCAGGATGAGATCCGGCCGGTGCTGGCGGGCGAGATCCAGCGCCTCCAGCCCGTTGCGTGTGCGGACCGTGTCGTAACCGCTGGCTTCGATGAGGTCCCGAAAGAGCTTCATGTTGAGCTCGTTGTCCTCGACGATCATGACCTTCTTAGCCATCAGTTTCCCGTCCCGGCCGCCCTCGAAGCCGAGGACGATCGCAATGCGTCCCCTTCGGACCGCACCCAACCCTTTTCCACTCTAGCCCAATATGATTGACGAAACGGAAACCGGAGGTTGGAAAGCTGCACCAATTTCCACCTTCGGACGTTGCACGGGAGAGAGCGGAGGCTTGCCGCAAGCGACGCTTGCCGTTACTGCGAAAGGAGACTCAAAAAATCCACCATTCCAAAGGTAATGATGGCGAACGCAGCGTCAATGCGCGAGGAAGCGGAAACCATTGCCGTCAAGGCGTTGGGCTTCGTCGCCGCCGATCCGGAACTTCTGCCGCGCTTCCTGGCGATCACCGGCATCGAGGCGAACTCGATCCGCAGGGCCGCCGCGGAGCCCGGTTTCCTCGCCGGCGTCCTGCAATTCATCCTGGCCCACGAGCCGACGCTGCTGCGCTTCGCCGAGGAGACCGGCACGCCGCCGGCCGCCGTCGGCAACGCATTGCGCGCGCTCCCGCTCGGCAACGACGATCACGAGCGTTCGACATGAGCGACGATCCCGAGACGGCGCGGCAGATCGAAGAGCTTGCCGCCGACAACCGGCCGCTGCTGGTGCTCGACGTCGACGATGTCGTGCTCGAATTCGTCCGGCCCTTCCCGCATTTCCTGAAAACGCGCGGCTTCGGACTGACGCTGGCTTCCTTCCGATTGACCGGCAACATCGCCGAAACCGCAACCGGGCGGCTGATCGAACAGCCGGAAGTGACGGCGCTGCTTGGCGATTTCTTTGACACCCAGGCGGATTGGCAAAGCCTCACCGAGGGCGCGGCGGACGCCCTGGCGATGCTTGGACAAGGCGCCGAGATCGTCATGCTGACCGCCATGCCGCACAAGCACCGCGCCGTGCGCCGCGCGCATCTCGATGCGCTGGGGCTCGACTACCCGCTGCTGACGACGGAGATGGCCAAGGGGCCGGCCATTGCGAAACTGCGCGGCCTTAAAGGCCGGCCGGTCGCCTTCGTCGACGACCAGCCCTCCAACCTGGTCTCGGCGCGCAACTCCGTGGCGGACGCCCATCTTTTCCATCTGATGGCCGACAACGCGCTGCGCGCCTTCCTGCCGCCGACGCCGCAAGACATCATCTCGGTCGAGGACTGGCGCGAGGCGGGACCCAAGATCGCCGGCGCTCTCGGGCTTTAGCTCAGACGCTCAGGGCTGGAGCTTCGCGCCGGCCCCGCCATTGTCGCCGCCGTCGGAATCGTCGCCCCCGGTGGAATCATCCGTTCCGTTGGCGCCGTCGTCGCCTGAGTTGTCATCCTGACCCGCACTGTCGTCCTGAGCGGCATCCGGGCCTTTCAGCATGGCGCCATTCACCTTGACCGAACCGTCGGCTTTCGTGTCGATCACCCATTCCAGGCGGCCATCCGGCAGTGTCTTGCCAAAACCCTTGACGGCAAGCGCGAACGGGAAGGCTTGCGCCATCTGCTCATCGCTCTTGGCCGCTTCCTTCAGGGCATCGACGATCTTGTCGTAGCCGCCGATGTCTATGGTCACGCTCCCATCTGGCTTCTTGCTATCCGGGAAAAACACCTCGCCTTCCATGGCGACTTCGATATCGCCATTCTTCACCGTCGAGTGCTTGAACACGACTTTGGGCTTCTTGGCCTTGAAATCGTTGACCAAGGCCTTGCCGAATTCATCCGGCAGCGGCGGATTCTTATTGAGATCAAAGGCTTCGATCGTCTTCCTGGCCATCGTATCGAGATCGATATTGGCGCCGCCGAAGTTGAGGTCGATGTCCGTCGGCAACAGCGGCACCGTCCATTCAGGCAGGGTCTGATGCGGGATCGTCAGCCCGGAGGCCTTGATCGAGTAATCGACCTTGCCGTTCTGGGAGACGCCGTCCATGCCGAATGCGGTGCTGAATTGCTTCGCCCCGAATTCGCCGATAGGGCTTTCCACAATAAAATCCTTGAAGCCGTAGTTGCCGTCGACCCGTTGCCAGATCGGCAGCGCGGCCAGCATCAGCGATTTGAGCTCGGCCTGGTTCGCCTTGAGCTTGGCCTCGTCTTCATTGGCCACGGCAAAGGCGAGCAGGTCGAGCAGCGGCTTGGTCCGCACATCTTTGCCGTTTGCGTCCACCGAAAGCTCCGGCGTTTTCAAGGTGAGCGGAAAGTTCATCCCGTTGTCGGGATCGTTCACCTTGATCGTCTCGACGAAGTCCGCGACCTTTTGCGTGGCCGTGAAGTCGACACCGCCATTGGCGGACTTGGTCGCCGTCACGGTGGCGGTGCCGGCGCCGGTCGAGACATCGGCCTGCTGCTTGGCTTCCCGCGACGTCATGGTCATCCCGGCCAATGAGCTGGTCGCGTTGGTGAAGGCCGCAAGGGCCGGATCGTAGACGCTGGTCAACTTGCCGTCCTTGATCGTGAAGTCCATGCTCTGACGGCCCTGCGGCCCATCGAATTCGAAGGACGCGCCCTGCGAGAAATTCGACGAGACATCCCATGATCCGTCGCTGCGCGGCTTCACCATCAGCGCGTATGGCGCCATGTCGAATTTCAGGAGCTTCTGCTCCGGCAGCACATTGACGAGCGCCTTGATGTCGAGCGCAATCTTGTAGGCGTCGCCCTCGACGGAAACCTTGAGCACACCCTTGTCGAAGGCCTGCTTGCCAAAATAGCGCGCCAGATTGTCGGACAGCTCTTTGGCGCCCTGATTGTCGACGGTCTGGGCAAAGGCGGGCGCGCTGAGCGCAAGGGCAAAGGCAAGTGGCAAAATACGCTTCACGTTGGTTCTCCGTTGTCCCGGAAGAATGATTGGTGCTTCTGGTAGGCAAGAAGCGTTACAGCCGCAAGACGCCGACTGTAGGCCAAAAGGGCATCCGGCTAAAGCACCAGCCGCATCAGCGGCCGGCCGGGCTTGCGCTCCACAAGCCTTTCGAAGCCGGCCTTCTCGAACACGCGCGACGAGCCGACGAAAAGCCCGATCGAACGCGAATCGCGCGACAGGTCGATCGGGCAGGCTTCGAGCAATCTGGCGCCGTTCTCGCGGGCGAAGGCGATGCCGCCCTCGACGAGGCGATGCGTGATACCGCGGCCCCTCGCCTTGACGCGGATGAAGAAGCACGAGATCGCCCAGACGCCCGGGTCGCCGGCATCAGCAGGATCGAGCGGCGCCGAGCCCCTCCCCTGATTGTTCCATTCGGGCACGTCGGCGCGCGGGCCGACCTGCATCCAGCCGACGGCCTTGCCGTCCTCGAAGGCGAGAAGGCCCGGCGGCGGGCCGGCCTCGATTCGCGCTTTGATAAGGTCCTTGTTGCGCTCCTTGTCGCTGGCGCGGCGCTCCGCCGGCGCCAGCCGGAAATGCGTGCACCAGCAGCCGTAACAGGCGCCCTGCTTGCCGAACAGATCCTCGAAATCGGCCCAGCGCTCAGGGGTCAGTGGTGCTATGGTCGTGCTCATGCGTTCTCCCCAGGCCAAGCTTGTTGCCGGCCCTGCGCTGTCGTACCATTGCGTTTGTTCTCTTTATGTTCGCAGCGATGGCGGCTCCTGTCAACAATCCCGAACACGGTTTTTGCCGTGACTGCCTGGCGCTCCAGCGCTCGCAGACGCATCGCTGCGATCGCTGCGGCAGCCCGCGTCTTGTCCGCCACACCGAACTCTACCGGCTCAAGATTGCCCACATCGATTGCGACGCTTTCTACGCGGCGATCGAAAAGCGTGACAATCCGGCGCTGAAGGACAGGCCAGTCATCGTCGGCGGCGGCCGGCGCGGCGTCGTCTCCACCGCCTGCTACATTGCCCGCATCCAGGGCGTCCGCTCGGCCATGCCGATGTTCAAGGCGCTGGAACTCTGCCCCGAAGCGGTGGTGATCCCACCTGACATGGAAAAATATGTTGGGGTCGGTCGCCAGATCCGCGCGCTGATGCAGGCACTGACGCCGCAGGTTGAGCCGTTGTCGATAGACGAGGCCTTTCTCGACCTTGCCGGCACCGAGCGGCTGCACGGCATGCCGCCGGCGCTGGTGCTGGCGCGCTTCGCCCAGACGGTTGAAAGGGAACTCGGCATCACCGTTTCGGCCGGCCTCTCCTACTGCAAGTTCCTGGCCAAGATCGCTTCGGATTTCCGCAAGCCACGCGGCTTTTCGGTGATCGGCGAGGCTGAGGCGCCAAGCTTCCTCGCCGCGCAGCCGGTGACGATGATCTGGGGCGTGGGCAAGGCGCTGGCCGCAACGCTGGAGCGTGACGGCATCCGCATGATCGCGCAATTGCAGCGCATGGAACGCGGCGACCTGATGCGCCGCTATGGCGTGATGGGCGACCGGCTCTATCGGCTGTCGCGCGGCGAGGACGATCGCCCGGTCGATCCCGACGGCGATGCCAAAAGCGTGTCGGCCGAGACCACCTTCGACACCGACATCGCCGCCCTGGCGGAGCTGGTGCCGGTGCTGCGCGGCCTGTCGGAAAAGGTCTCGGCGCGGCTGAAGAAATCCGGCATCGCCGGGCGCACCGTGGTGCTCAAGCTCAAGACGCAGGATTTCAAGACGCGCACCCGCAACCGCCAGCTCGGCGATCCGACCCGACTGGCCGACCGCATTTTCCAGACCGGACTCGACCTGCTGCGCCGCGAGGCCGACGGCACCAAATTCCGCCTGCTCGGCATCGGCGTCAGCGATCTCTCCGGTGACGAAAAGGCCGATCCGCCGGATCTGGTCGACCTGCAATCGCGCAAGCGCGCGCTGGCCGAAGGCGCGATGGACACGTTGCGCGACAAGTTCGGCAGGAAAGCCGTCGAGACCGGTTATACATTCGGCAAGGGCCGCGCCGCCAATCCGCCCGAGCCGCTTGAAGAGTGAAGCATCAGCTGCGCTTCAGATCGATCCGGCTCGTCACCACCATCTTGCCGGTCGCCGGATCCATGTCGGTCACCGTCATGCGCATGTTGTCCGGCCCGACCTTCTCGACCGTCAGCTCCGCGTCGCGATCGCCATTGACGATCTTCGCCCAATGGATGTCGAGATTGATCGCGTCGCCCTTGCGGCTTCCGCTGAGCCCCGCGGGTCCGCTGCGCGAACCGATATAGGTGCCGGTGTAGTTCCCACCGCTGACCTTCAGGTCGGCGCGGATTTCGCGCGACATGATCAGCAGCGCGCGGCAGGTGCCGTCAAGCGACAGCGAGTTCGCCGTCGCATCCGAGGTGAAGGTGCAATTGATGTTCATCACCGGCGTGTTGGTCCTGATCCTGACCGTTCCCTTGCCGGAGAACTTTCCCTGCAGCGAGCGCAGAAAAGCCGCCTCGTCGGCATGCGCGCCCGTCGAACACAAAAGGCAGGCGGCGGCCAGCACGGCGGCAGTCGATTTCATCAAGGCGTTCCCCTCTGGCGATCGCTAGGCTGCAGTGACAATTTAACGGTTTGGGATTCCCATCGCGAGGCAAATCAGATTCAAGGCTGACTTTTGGAGGT
>NZ_VFTG01000005.1 GCF_006439355.1 Mesorhizobium sp. B4-1-3 | reverse complement strand
ACCTCCAAAAGTCAGCCTTGAATCTGATTTGCCTCGCGATGGGAATCCCAAACCGTTAAATTGTCACTGCAGCCTAGAGCAATTCCAGGAAAAGTGTGAGCGGTTTTCCGCCCGGAATTGCGTAAAAACAACGAGATCGGGCATTTCACCGTTTCACGGAAACGGTGAAATGCTCTAGGCTGTCAGCTTCTTTACGTCAGCGTGCGCAGGCGCGCCTTTGCCGCACGCGCGATCGCGGCCACGGTCAGCGTGTCGAGATCGAGCTTGAGGCGGATGAGCTGCAGGACACGCACCTCCTCCATGCGCATCTCGAGATCGACGGCGGCGACCTCGAAGGCGGCGGCGTAGGCGGTGTCGCGCAGCCGCTCGGGCAGCGCTTCGGCGACACGCGTCAGCACGCCTTCCAGCCCGCCCTTGTCATGCAGCGCCTTCTGGCAGGTTTGCGCCACCTGAACCAGCCTGTCCTGGTTGAAATCGACGAACACCGGCCAGGAGCGGACGACATCGCCGATCCGCGCCAGCTCGACATCGGTCATGTCGCGATCCGAAGCCGATGTGATGACCATCAGGTGGATCAGGGCTTCATGCGGGCTCAGCAAAGGCATTCAAAGCTCCTAATAGCGTGCATGCCATTGCTCCAAAACCACGACCACGCATTTGGGTGACATGCACTTGAAAGTGAGGCTCCAACGTAGGAGCGCCATTATGGCGCCGCAAGGAAAACCGGCGCAAATCGTTGACGCTCCGGTCTCGCGCGCCTAGAGACCGGTCGACAAATCTTATCCGCCGCGCAGACGGCCATGATTGGAACTTCGACATGACGGGATCAAACATCATCGATCTCAATCCCGAGATGCTTGCCGCTGCGGCCGAGAGCAAGGCCTGGCCGTTCGAGGAGGCCAAGAAGATCATTGCCCGCTACAAAGGCAAGGATTTCCCCGAAACCGTCCTGTTCGAGACCGGCTACGGCCCGTCCGGCCTGCCGCATATCGGCACCTTCGGCGAGGTGGCGCGCACGACCATGGTGCGGCATGCCTTCCGGGTGCTGACGCAAGACAAGGTCAAGACCAAGCTTCTGTGCTTCTCCGACGACATGGATGGCATGCGCAAGATACCGGACAACGTGCCGGACCGCGCCGCGCTCGAGCCCTACCTGCATATGCCGCTGACCTCGGTGCCCAATCCGTTCGGCGGCGACTATGCGAGCTTCGCCGACCACAACAACGCGATGCTGTGCCGCTTCCTCGACACGTTCGGCTTCGATTACGAGTTCGCCAGCGCGACGCAGTACTACAAGGCCGGCCGTTTCGATGAGGTGCTGCTGCGCGCCGCCGCACGCTATGACGAGATCATGGGCGTGATGCTGCCGACGCTCGGGCCGGAGCGCCAGGCGACCTACAGCCCGTTCCTGCCGATCTCGCCGAAGAGCGGCCGCGTGCTCTACGTGCCGATGATAAATGTCGACGCCAAGGCCGGCACTATCACCTTCGACGACAATGGCACCGAGACGACGCTGCCGGTCACCGGCGGCCATGTGAAGCTGCAGTGGAAGCCGGATTTCGGCATGCGCTGGGCGGCGCTGGGCGTCGATTTCGAGATGTTCGGCAAGGACCACCAGACCAATGCGGCGATCTACGACCGCATCTGCAACATCCTCGGCGGGCGCGCGCCGGAGCATTTCGTCTACGAGCTGTTCCTCGACGAGGTGGGCCAGAAGATCTCCAAGTCGAAGGGCAATGGGCTCACCATCGACGAATGGCTGACTTACGCGCCGACCGAAAGCCTCGGCCTTTACATGTACCAGCGGCCCCGGCAGGCGAAGAAGCTCTATTTCGACGTCATCCCGAAGGCGGTGGATGAGTATTACGCTTTCCTCGGCGCCTATCCGCGCCAGGACTGGAAGGAGCGCCTCGGCAATCCGGTCTGGCACATGCATGACGGCAACCCGCCGGCGATCGACCTGCCGGTGCCTTTCGCGCTGCTGCTCAACCTCGTCAGCGCCTCCAACGCGCATGACAAGTCTGTGCTGTGGGGCTTCATCTCGCGGCATGCGCCGGGCGTGACGCCGAAGACGCATCCCGAACTCGACCGGCTGACCGGCTACGCGATCCGCTATTTCGACGACTTCGTGAAGCCGACCAAGGTTTTCCGCGCCGCCGACGAGGTGGAGCGCGAGGCGCTGGCCAAGCTCTCCGAGGCACTCGGCGCGCTGCCGCCAGGCGCCGACGGCGAAGCGATCCAGAACGCCGCGCTCAACGTGGCGCGCAAGATCGAGCGCTACCAGGACCATTCCAAGCAGAGCCCGGAAGGCGGACCCGGCGTGTCGGTCGCCTTCTTCCAGATGATCTACCAGGTGCTGATCGGGCAGGAACGCGGACCGCGCTTCGGTTCCTTCGCGGCGCTTTACGGCATCGCCGAGACACGCGCGCTCATTGAGCGGGCGCTGGCTGGTCAGTTGGCGGCGTAACGGCGCCGCCATCGGCCGGCAGGATCGAATCCGGCGCCACCGGCGCCGGGCCCGACGCGGCCGGCATCGCCGGCAGCCCGTCGAGCTTCGGCGCCGGGCCGAAAATACCCTTCCTTGCCGTGCGGGCCTTGTTCTCGGCCTCGACATAGGGGCCACCTTGCGCGGCGCGCGCCCAGCCGTTCTCGACCAGCCACTGGCCGATGTCCTGATTGCCGATATGGCATTCGGCGGTAATGGTGTCGCGACCACCTTCCGGCGGCACCGTGCAGGCAACCGCACGGCCGCGCAGGAAGGCGCGGAAAGCCGTCCTGGCGCGGGCGCCGCAGGCCCAGCTCTTGCCCTCGTCGCTGCAGGTTTCATCGGCCTTGACGACATCCACGCCGGACACGGCGACCGCATAGCCCTTCGCCTCGATCAGCCCGGCGGCGCTGGCGACCGGCTGGAACAGCTTGGTGCCGTTCCAGTCGTCCGGCATTTTCAACTTGGGCGGCTTGGGCGGCCCGGCCAGCGCCAGATCGCTGAGGGGCGCGCGCGGCTCCACCCGTTCGAGTTCGTTGTCTGAAAGATCAGGTGGCGCCACGACGTCGGGATCGATGGCCCTCGAATGAACGGCGGGCTTCGGCGGCTGTGAAGCGGCCGGCGCGGGAATGGCCGAGGTCGCCGGCTCTTGCGCCGCATCGGAAGCGGAAGGCGTGTCGTCGCCGGTGGGGTGCGCGTCGGCGATGGGATCGATCTGATCGACCGTGACGGCGCTTTCGTGGCCCTTGACCGTGTGCCCGCCGGCAACAACAAGAGCCGCCATGACCGGGATCGCCAGGACCGTCAGGGCTGTCTGAAGAAGCCGCATGAGCCCGGCCTACTGGCTCGCCCAGACGATGCGCGCCATCCATTCGATATCGCGCGTCGAGATGTCCCGGTCAGGGTGGTCTGGGTTGAGCGAAACCAGCACGATCGATTTCATCGTTTGCCGGTCAAGCACCTTGGCCATCACCTCGCCGGCGGTGGTCTTGACGACAACACGATCGCCCTTGCGGGTCGGCGCGCCCGGCTCGACGATCAGCACATCGCCGTTGCGGTAGAGCGGCAGCATGGAATCGCCTTGCACCTGCAACGCATAGGACGTCTCGGTCGCCCGCGCCGGAAGCTCGACCAGATCCCAGCCCTGCCCGGCCGGATAGCCTGCGTCGTCGAAGAAGCCCCCCGCGCCCGCCTGGGCGAAGCCAAGCAACGGGACGGCGCTGCGGTGCTGGGCGACAGAGGCGCCACCGCGACCTTCGACCAGTCCGGTGAATTCCTCCAGCGAAGCGCCGGTGGCCTCGATGATCTTGGCCAGCGATTCCGTCGAGGGCCAGCGCGGCCGGCCGTCGGACGACAGCCGCTTCGACTTGTTGAAGGCTGTCGAATCAAGACCGGCGCGCCGGGCAAGTCCGGAAGCCGATAGTGAATAGCGCTCAGCGAGAGCATCGATTGCGGCCCATACGCGGTCGTGTGAGAGCACGCGCGCACTCCTTCAAACAGGAAAAAATGCCTCAAGCCTGTCTAGCGCGCAGTCACGCCCTTGTCCACCGGCGCAGCCGGGCGTTGTTCAGATGAAGGTTGAAGTCGATGTCGATCGGCAGGCAGCGAAAAGCCAGCCGACTTTCCTCGCCGACCCGATAAGGGCCACGGCTCGATGCCGTGGCCATAGTGCGGGCCATTCGCCCCCAGACATACATTCCGGTTCGTCAGGCCGCCTCTCGGACCTCGCCTTTCTGGTAGGGGTCGAAGCGCTGGTAGAAGGTCTCGCCCTTCTCGGCCATGTCGAGCAGAAGCTTCGGCGCCTTGAACTCGGCGCCATACTTCTTCTGCAGGCCCTTGGCGACCTTGACGAAACGCTTGGCGCCGATGCCGTCGATGTAGGACAGCGCGCCGCCGGTGAAGGGCGCGAAGCCGAAGGCAAGGATCGAGCCGACATCGGCCTCGCGGGGATCGGTGACGATGCCCTCTTCCATCACCCGCGCCGCTTCCAGCGCGATGGTGACCAGCAGGCGCTGCTTCAGCTCCTCATAGTCGACCTTTTCGGGCTTCAGTTGCGGATAGAGGTCCTTCAGGCCCGGCCACAGCTTCTTCTTGGCGGGCTTTGCCGGATAGTCGTAGAAACCCTTGCCGTTCTTGCGGCCGAAGCGGCCGTGCGTGTCGACCATCGTGTTGATCAGCGCCATCTGCCTGGGGTCGACAGCCTTCTCGCCCAGATCCCTGATGGTCTGCTTCATGATCTTCTGGGCAAGGTCGACGGCCGTCTCGTCGGTCAGCGCCAGTGGGCCAACCGGCATGCCGGCGGCCTTGGCGGCGTTCTCGATCATCGGCGCCGGAACGCCCTCGATCAGCATCTTGTAGGCTTCCGACATGTAGCGGAGCACGCAGCGGTTGACGTAGAAGCCGCGCGTGTCGTTGACGACGATCGGCGTCTTCTTGATGGCGCGCACGAAGTCGAAGGCGACCGCCAAGGCCTTGTCGCCCGTCTTCTTGCCGAGGATGATCTCGACCAGCATCATCTTGTCGACCGGCGAGAAGAAATGGATGCCGATGAAGTTCTTCGGCCGCGCCGAATTCTTCGCCAGGGCGGTAATGGGAATCGTCGAGGTGTTGGAAGCGAAGATCGCCGACGACTTCAGCACCGCTTCCGCCTTCTCGGTGGCGTCCTTCTTGACGCTCGAATCCTCGAAGACCGCCTCGACGACGAGGTCGCAGCCGGCAAGGTCGGCATGGTCCGCCGTCGGCGTGATCAGCGACAGAAGCTTGTCCTTGTCCTCCGGCCTGGCGCGGCCCTTCTTGACCTGATCGGCCATGAGGCTGTCGGAATGCGCCTTGCCCTTCTCGGCCGACGGCAGATCGCGATCGAGCAGCACGACCGGAATGCCGGATTTTGCCGTGACATACGCGATGCCGGCGCCCATGAAGCCGGCGCCGAGAATACCGATCTTCTTGAATTTGGTGTCCGGCACGCCGGCCGGCCGGCGTGCGCCCTTGTTCAGTTCCTGCAGCGACAGGAACAGCGAGCGGATCATCGCCGCCGCCTCCTTCGACTGCATGATCTCGGTGAAATAGCGCTGCTCGATCCTGAGCGCGGTGTCGAACGGCACCAGCAGGCCTTCATAGACGCATTTCAGGATCGCGGCTGCGGCCGGGTAATTGCCGTAGGTTTCGCGGCGCAGGATGGCGATAGCCGGCGGCCAGAGATTGGCGCCGGCCGCCGAGTAGATCGGCCCGCCCGGCAGCTTGAAGCCCTTCTCGTCCCACGGCGCCACCGGCTTCAGGCCGTTCTTGATCATCGCCTTGGCGGTCTCGATCAGCTTCTTCGGCTCCGCGATCTCATGGATCAGGCCCATCGCCTTCGCCTTTTGCGGCGTCAGGTTCTGGCCGGAGGTCAGCATCTGCAGCGCCTGCTGCTGGTCGGTCAGCCGCGGCACGCGCTGGGTGCCGCCCGCGCCGGGGAAGATACCGATCTTCACCTCGGGCAGTGCCATCTTCACCTTATCGGAATCGGCGGCGACGCGGCCATGGCAGGCGAGCGACATCTCGAAGGCGCCGCCCATGCAGGTGCCGTTGATCGCCGACACCCAGGGCTTGCCGGAAGTCTCGATCTTGCGGAACAAGCCGGTCATGTAGCCGGCATTCTCGAACAGGGCCTTGGTCGCCTTGTCGAGATCCTTCTCCTTGTCGGCGGCGAAGGTGGCCAGCATCTTCTGCAGCATGGTGATATCGGCGCCGCCGGAGAAAGAGTCCTTGCCCGAGGTGATGACGACGCCCTTGACGGCGGCATCGGCCGTCACCTTCTCGACGATGGCGTTCAGCTCGCGCATCACCTCCTCGGTGAAGACGTTCATCGAGCGGTCCTGCATGTCCCAGGTGACCAGCGCGATCCCGTCGGCGTCCACGTCGAGGGTGAAATTGGTGTAGCTCATAGTCTCTTTCCCTCAGACGCGTTCGATGATGGTGGCGGTGCCCATGCCGGCGCCGATGCAGAGCGTGACCAGCGCGGTGTTGAGGTCGCGGCGCTCCAGTTCGTCCAGCACCGTGCCCAGGATCATGGCGCCGGTGGCGCCGAGCGGATGGCCCATGGCGATCGCGCCGCCATTGACGTTGATCTGGTCATGCGGAATGTCGAAAGCCTGCATGTAGCGCAGCACGACGGAAGCGAAGGCCTCGTTGAGCTCGAACAGGTCGATGTCCGACAGCTTCATCTTGGCGCGTTTCAGGAGCTTCTCGGTGACGTCGACCGGACCGGTCAGCATCAGCACCGGCTCCGAACCGATATTGGCAAAGGCGCGGATGCGCGCGCGCGGCTTCAGCCCCATGGCCTTGCCGGCTTTCTTGGAGCCGAGCAGCACCGCGGCCGCGCCGTCGACGATGCCGGACGAATTGCCGGCGTGGTGGACGTGGTTGACCTCCTCCACTTCCGGATGCTTCTGCACGGCAACCGCGTCGAAGCCGCCCATCTCGCCGGGCATGACGAACGACGGATTGAGCGAAGCCAGCGACTGCATGTCCGTCTTGGGCCGCATGTGCTCGTCATGATCAAGAATCGTAAGGCCGTTCTGATCCTTGATCGGGATGACGGAGTTCTTGAAGCGGCCCTCGGCCCAGGCCTTGGCAGCGCGCTTCTGGCTCTCGACAGCATAGGCGTCGACGTCGTCGCGGGAAAAACCGTATTTGGTGGCGATCAGGTCGGCCGAGATGCCCTGCGGCACGAACCAGCCGGGCAGGCCGACGGAGGGGTCCATAAACCAGGCGCCGCCAGACATGCCCATGCCGACGCGTGACATGGATTCGACGCCGCCGGCGATGACGATCTCGTCCGCCCCTTGCGCGATCTTGGCGGCGCCGAAATTGATGGCGTCGAGGCCGGAGGCGCAGAAGCGCGAAATCTGCATCCCGGGTGCCTTGGTGTCGTAACCGGCCTCGAAGGCGGCAGCGCGCGGAATGACGGAGCCAGCCTCGCCGACCGGATCGACGCAGCCGAAGATGATGTCGTCGACATTGCCGGTGTCGAGCCCGTTGCGGTCGCGCAGCGCTTCGAGCGTCTTCGCGGCGAGCCGCACCGCCGGCACCTCATGCAGCGCGCCATCCTTCTTGCCCCTGCCGCGCGGCGTGCGCACGGCGTCATAGACGTAAGCTTCGGCCATTTCGTGCTCCTGTGGGTTTGCCGGCCGCGGCGCTCAGAGAGAGCGCCCGATCAGCAATTTCATGATCTCGTTGGTGCCGCCGTAAATGCGTTGGACGCGAGCGTCGCGGTACATGCGGGCGATCGGGTATTCATTCATGTAGCCATAGCCGCCATGCAGTTGAAGGCATTCGTCGACGACTTTGCCCTGCAGGTCGCTGAGCCAGTATTTGGCCATCGAGGCGGTGACCGGATCGAGGCCGCCGTCGATGTGGCGGGCCACGCAATCATTGTAGAAGACGCGGCCGATCGTGGCCTCTGTCTTCAATTCGGCCAGCTTGAACTGGGTGTTCTGGAAATCGATGACCGCCTTGTCGAAGGCCTTGCGTTCCTTGACGTAGTCGATGGTAAGCGCCAGCGCCCGCTCGATCATGGCGATCGCGCCGGTGCCGATCTGCAGGCGCTCCTGCGGCAGTTGCTGCATCAACTGGACGAAGCCCTTGCCTTCCTCATGGCCAAGCAGGTTGGAGGTGGGCACGCGCACATCATTGAAGAACAGTTCCGAGGTGTCGTTGGCCTTCAACCCAATTTTGTCGAGGTTGCGGCCCCGTTCGAAGCCTTCGACCTCGTCGGTCTCGACGACGATCAGCGAAGTGCCCTTGGCGCCCTGGGCCGGATCGGTCTTGGTGACGACGATGATCAGATTGGCGAGCTGGCCATTGGTGATGAAGGTCTTCGAGCCGCTGATCTTGTAATGGTTGCCGTCCTTCTCGGCGCGGGTCTTGACGCCCTGCAGATCGGAGCCGGCGCCGGGCTCGGTCATGGCGATGGCGCCGATCAGCTCACCGGTCGCGAGCTTGGGCAGCCATTTCTGTTTCTGATCCTCGGAGCCGTAATGGAGGATGTAGGGCGCGACGATCGAATTGTGCAGGCCGATACCGAAACCGTCCACGCCGACATGGCCGATCGCCTCGATGATGGCACTCTCATGCGCGAAGGTGCCGCCCGAGCCGCCGTATTTCTCCGGCATCGAGGCGCAGAGCAGGCCCGCCGCTCCGGCCTTCAGCCAGCTCTCGCGGTCGAACATCTCGTTCTTCTCGAACTCGTCATAACGCGGCGCGATCTCTTCGGCCATGAAGCGGCAGGCCATATCGTAGAGCATCCCGACCTCGTCCGCCGCCCAGGCGGGCTTCGGCAGGCCAAGAATTTCGGCTGGGTTTGTCGCCACGATTTCCTCCGCGTTCCGACAATTGTGGGCCGGCGATGCCGGCCCACCAAACCTAGAACGCTTCCGCCGGCAGCGCCATCAGCGTGTCCGCGCCGCTGGAAATGCGGGCGAGGCGCGTCGCGGTTTCCGGCATGATACGCTCCATGAAGAAGCGCGCCGTCGTGAGCTTGCTGTCGTAGAACGCGCCGGCGCCATTGGCGCCTTCCGCGAGCTTCGTGTGCGCAGACTTCGCCATCTGCGCCCACATATAGCCCAACGCCACCAAGCCGAAGAGATGCATGTAGTCGGTCGAGGCCGCACCGGCATTGTCGGGCTTGGCCATGGCGTTCTGCACCAGCCACATGGTGGCCGCCTGCAGATCGTTGAGGCCCTTCTTCAGCGCCTTGGTGAAGGGCGCCATCTTCTCGTCGGCGCGGTTTTCCTCGCAGAACTCGCCGACTTCCTTGAAGAAGGCCTGCACGGCGCGGCCGCCATTCTGGGCCAGCTTGCGGCCGACGAGGTCCAGCGCCTGGATGCCGTTGGCGCCTTCATAGATCATGGCGATGCGGGCATCGCGCACGAACTGGCTCATGCCGTGCTCTTCGATATAGCCGTGGCCGCCGAACACCTGCTGGGCCATCACCGCGTGATCGAAGCCTTTGTCGGTGAGCACGCCCTTGACCACCGGCGTCATCAGCCCGGTGTAGTCGTCGGCCGCCTGGCGGTCCTTATCGTCTCCGGAGCGATGCGCGACGTCGGATTTGATCGCCGTCCACAGCGCCAGCGCCCGGCCGCCCTCGTTGAAGGCCTTCATGGTCATCAGCGAGCGGCGGATATCGGCATGGACGATGATCGGGTCGGCCTTCTTGTCCGGCGCCTTGGCGCCCGACAGCGAACGGCCCTGCAGCCGGTCCTTGGCGTAGGAGACAGCGTTCTGATAGGCGATCTCCGAGACCGAAAGCCCCTGCAGGCCGACGCCGAGGCGGGCCTCGTTCATCATAGTGAACATGGCCTTGAGCCCGCCGTTCAATTCGCCGAGCAACATGCCTTCGGCCTCGTCATAGTTCATGACGCAGGTCGAGTTGCCGTGGATGCCCATCTTCTCCTCGATCGAGCCGCAGGAGAGCGTGTTGCGCTCGCCGGGATTTCCCGAGACGTCGAGCTTGAACTTCGGCACGATGAACAGCGAGATGCCCTTCACGCCTTCCGGCGCGCCCTCGGCGCGGGCCAGCACCAGATGGACGATGTTGTCCGACATGTCGTGCTCGCCGGCGGAGATGAAGATCTTCTGGCCGGAAATCCTGTAAGTCCCGTCGCCGTTGGGAACGGCCTTGGTGCGCAGCAGGCCGAGGTCGGTGCCGCAATGCGGCTCGGTCAGGTTCATGGTGCCGGTCCAGGCGCCCTCGATCAGCCTGGGCAGCCAAGTCGCCTTCTGCTCGTCCGTGCCGTGGGTGACGATCGCCGCGATCGCGCCTTGCGTCAGGCCCGGATACATCATCAGCGCCATGTTGGCGGAGACCATATATTCAGAGACCGCGGTGTGGACCGTGTAAGGCAGGCCCTGGCCGCCGAACTCCGCCGGCGCCGCAAGCCCCATCCAGCCGCCCTCGCGGTACTGGTCGAAGGCATCCTTGAAGCCCTTGGGCGTGGTCACCGAGCCGTCGTCATGGCGCACGCAGCCTTCGATGTCGCCGACGCGGTTCAGCGGATGCATGACGTTCTCGGCAAGCTTCGCGCCTTCGGCGAGGATCGCCTCGAGAACGTCGGGCGTCGCGTCCGAGAAACCCGGAAGGTTGGAATAGCGCTGATAACCCAGCACATCGTTGAGCACGAACAGCGTGTCCTGGATCGGCGCCCTGTAGATCGTCATGCCTTCCTCCACCCCTACGGTCCCGGCCCGACCAAGCAAGTCGCCTGTCCACGTCCTGGACAGGAGGCTGGGCCAATGTCGATGCTGCGATAGCAAATATTGACGTTTGCGTAAACGTCAACTTCGTCGCAGCCAAAAATTTTTACGAGCGGTCAGGCATCGTGGCGACAAAAAAGCCGCGCGGCCATAGCCACGCGGCTTTTTTGTCCGAGGTATTTCCGGAAGAGCGGGCGATCAGCCGGCGGCGCTTGCCTGCGGCGCAGCGGTGCGCTCGACGAGCATCTGGCGCACGATGGACATCGAATTGCTCAATTCGCCGATGGCGTCGTCGATCAGCGCGCGCTGCTTCTGCAGCCGGGTGAGCTGTTTCTCCGACTTGTCGAGCGCGAGCCGCAACTGCTTGGTATTGGTGCCGGTAGGATCGTAGAGATCCATCATCTGCTTGACGTCTCGCAGCGAGAATCCAACCTTGCGGCCGAGCAGGATCAGCTTCAGCCGAGCCTTGTCGCGGCGCGTGTAGAGTCGGGTCGAGCCATCGCGATGCGGATTGAGAAGGCCCTTGTCTTCGTAGAAACGCAGCGTGCGCAGCGTCACGCCGTATTTCTTGGCCATCTCGCCGATGCGGACGAATTCCTCACCGGCTTCGGCCGGAATGTCATTGGTATTGGCCGCGGCTTCGCCGGGCGAAACAAGTTTCATGGTCATTGGCTTTCCCCTGATGGCGTCGCGGTCGCGGACCAAGCGTCGCCTGAATGGAAGCGGGGGCGTGCTTCCAATCGTGGTTGCAACAAATCAATCGCAAGAGGCACGGCTTCGCACCTTTTACGTTTACGTCAATTCTATATCGACAGCCGCAGGGTGACGCAAGGGCGTTGTCGAACCGGAACTTTATGCCGCACCCGGATGCGGCGCATGATTATGCGCGGCTTCTTAAGCTTGGTTAACGCCTTGTTTACCACGTTGGGCGAAATGTGCGCATGTCGGTCACCCGTGGTTATCCTGTAGCGAATTTTTCACGGTTTTTCGAAGCGCGGGTGAAAACCCGGGAAGGCTTGTCTTCCACCGCGGCAAAACCGCTCGGCGCTTCGTTCCCGGCTGGCTACTGGAAAACCGGCCTCTGGCCGGCCATTCTGAACACGGGCGCATCGATGAACAGCAAGCGGTCCTATCTCGATACACTCAATGCCGGCAGGCAGCGCCGGCCGCACGCATCGCTCGAGGAACTGAACCGCTCGCTCGAAACTCTGGAGCAGCGGCTGGATCGGACGCGCGCCGATATCCCCGATCGCCCCGAGCTGCGGCGGCCGTCGGTCGAGCCGCGCTATCCAAGCACGCAGCCTTACGGCCAGCCGCGCTGGTATGAAGACACCTACTCCGCACAAAGACCTCTGGACCGGCCGCCGCAAAACCCGGCGGCGCAGTATCCCGGCGCGCAGAACCAGCGGCCGCAAAATCCGGCGCCCGGCGCCGCGCCCGCCTTCGGGCAGAACTATCAGGCGATCGCGCGCGACATCGACCGGGTGCGTGGCCAGGAAGACAGCGTCGCCATGGTCGGCAAGATCGCCCTCGAGCTGCACGGGCTGCGCGAGGAACTGCGCCATCAGATGACCGCCGGCCTGCAGCGTGAATTCGAAGCGTTCCGCCAAGACATCGACCGCGCCATGCAGGCCAACAGCCAGCGCGGCGCGAACGGCATGCCCGACAAGAGCAGCGCCGAGCTCGGCCTCGAATTCGAGCGGCTTTCGGGCGCCATCCAGACGCTGGCCGAAAAGAGCGACGACCGCAGCGTCAACCTGCTGCGGCTGGAGCTGGAACAGGTGAAGGGCGCGCTGGACACGCTGGCGCGCGAGGAAAGCGTGCAGAAGGTCGACCGCCGCTGGGATGATTTCGACCGCCGCTGGAGCGCTTTCGAGGACCGTGTCGACGCCGACCAGCGCAAGCGTGCGGAAGGCCCGAGCCTTTCGGTGCTGACCGACCGGCTCGAACAGATCAGCAGCGCCGTCAACAACCTGCCGGAATCGCTTTCGCTGCGCTCGCTGGAGGAAAAGGTGCGCATGCTTGCCGGCGCGGTCGACCGTTTTGCCGGCCAGCAGACCGCGCGCGGCGGCGAAACGCTCGCCATGATCGACGAGCGGCTGGACGAGATTTCCCGCGCCATCGTCGCCTCGACGGTGGCCGCGCAGGCCAATGCCTTCGACCCCGAAACCTTCGGCCGGATCGAGAAGCGCATCGCCTCCCTGGCGGTGCAGATCGAAGAGGTCGCGCAGTCGCGGCCGGGAGCGGAGGTCCTCGATCACCTCAACCTTCTCACCAGCCGCGTGGATCAGCTCGCCGGTCGCGCCGACCTGCCCGAGCAGGCCATGGAGCGGCTGGGCAAGCAGATCGCTTCCATCACGGAGAAGATGGATCGCGCGCCGGCCATGCCCGATGCCGACCAGATCTTCCAGGGGCTGGAACAGCGCTTCGACGCGCTCTCCACGCTGCTCGAGCGCCGCCAGGGCGATGCGATCGAACAGAGCAATATGCTGTTTCGCGATCTCGAGCGGCGGCTGGACGAGGTCGCGGACCGGCTCGACCAGCGCATGCGCCAAGATGAGAGCGCCGGCATCATGGAAGCGATCGACGCCCGCTTCACCGCTTTGGCCAAGCGCATCGAGACGCGCGCGACCGATCCCGCCAACGAGATGGCGATCCGTGGGCTGGAAAGCCGTCTCGATGACATTTCCAGCCGGTTGGAATCGTCGGCGCAGCAGGTCGCCGGAATCGATCCGGCGCTGATCCGCAGCCTGGAAGCGCAGGTCGCCGGCCTGTCGGCGCATCTCTCCAAGCCCGGCACGCCACTGCCCGAATTCGAGGACATCAGCCCGCGTCTCAACGAGATCGAGAAGTCGCTGGCCGGCACGCGCGACTCGATCCTGAGCGTGGCGCGCGAGGCGGCCGAGAGCGCCGTCAAATCGCTTGCCGAGTCGACGTCCGGCACGGCGCAGGCCAACGCGACCGCGGTGGCCGGCCTCGCCCAGGACCTGAAGACGCTCGAAGCGCTCACCCGTCGCTCCGACGAGCGCAATTCGCGGACCTTCGAGGCGATCCACGATACGCTGCTCAAGATCGTCGACCGGCTCGGCTCGCTCGAAGCGGGCGAGACCAGCGAAGCGATGAGCGAGCTGGTCGATCCGCAACCGGCCGCGAAGCGCGGTGGCCGCGGCAAGATCGCGGTGCAGGACGCGCCTTCAATGGATATCGACCAGCCGACGCCGCTGACGGGAGACATGGCCAGCCTCGAGGGCCGCGCTGCGGCCATCATGCGCGATGAGCCAAGCGCGCCGCGCACGCCTGCCGAGGCCGCGGCAGCGGCAGCCATGGCAGCCCTCGGGCCGGATGCGATCGGCGACAAGAGCGAGACGGCCGGCCGCAGGAGATCGATGTTCAGCGGCCTGGCGCGCGCTTTCAAGGGCAAGAAAGATGCGGACACGCAGCCGCTTGCCGGCTCTGCGCCGGTCGGCGACGTGCCGAGCGTCGACATCGACGAACCGCTCGATCCCAAGGCCGCCAACCGGCCCTTGGAACCCGGTTCTGGCGCGCCGGACCTCAACGCCATCATGAAGCGCGTGCGCGACGAGCGCGGCGGCCAGCCGGCCCGGCGCACCGACAGCGATGCAGCGAAGTCCGATTTCATCGCAGCCGCCCGCCGCGCGGCCCAGGCCGCGGCTGCGGAAGCCGACACGCTGAAACGGCAATCGACCATGACCGGCCCGGTGAAGGCGCTGAGGATCGGCGACCTGCTCAAGGCGCGGCGCAAGCCGATCCTGATGGCGGCCGCGGCGATCATGATGGCGCTTGCCGGCCTGCAGCTGGGCAAGGCCTTTTTGTCCGATCCGGTCGAGACAGCCAACAGCCAGCCCGCACCGGTCGTCTCCCCGCAGACGGTCGACACGGCTTCGCTCAACGCCACCGCCGCGCCGCAAGCCGATACGCAGAAGGCCGACACACCGAAGATTGATGCCGCGACGGCACAGGCCGAAAGCGCGCCTGCCCGTCCTGTCAGGCAGGCGGAGGCCGTCCAGCAGACGGCATCAGCCGCCCCTGTGCCAACAAGTCCCGAAAGTGCAGCTGCCATGCCGGCCGAACCGGCACCCGCGCCGGTGGCGCTTGCAACGCCCGCCGCACCGGCGCCGATGGCTTCCGCGATGCCATCCGAACCCGCCGCCGCGACGGATAGGGATGGCGACACGCAACCGGCGGCCAAGGAGCCCGTGGCAGCCAGTCCGGCAGCGAACAGCGCAGCAACCGGCGCGTCGGCCGCCACCTCCGCCGACACGACAGGCGCTGTGCCGCCTGCGGCAAGCCAGACGGCCGCGGCCAAATTCGACGTTCCGTCCGAAATCGGTCCGGTGGCGCTGCGCGACGCGGCCGCCGGCGGCGACGCCAAGGCGCTGTTCGAGGTCGGCTCGCGCTATGCGGAATCGCGCGGCGTCAAGGAAGACATGAAGGTGGCTGCGAAATGGTACGAGCAGTCGGCCGAGCTGGGCTTCGCACCGGCCGAGTACCGCATCGGCAATTTCTACGAAAAAGGCATCGGCGTCGCGCGCGACATCAAGAAGGCCAAGACCTACTACCAGCTCGCCGCCGAGCAGGGCAACGCCAGCGCCATGCACAATCTGGCGGTGCTGTTCGCCATGGCGGCGGACGGCGTGACCGACAATGAATCGGCGACGCACTGGTTCCAGGAAGCCGCCGACCTCGGCGTCAAGGACAGCCAATTCAACCTCGGCATCCTGGCCGCCAAAGGCGTCGGCATGAAGCAGAACCTGGAAGAATCCTACAAGTGGTTCGCGCTGGTCGCCAAGACCGGCGACAAGGACGCCGCCGCCAAGCGCGACGAGATCGCCAATGCGCTCAGGCCCGAGCAGCTCGAGCGGGCGCGGGCAGCCACGGAGTTGTGGAAGCCCAAGCCGCTCAACGCGGCCGCCAACTCGGCCGACATTCCGGAATCCTGGCAAGACAGCACGCCGCAGACCACCGCCGGCATCGACATGAAGAAGGCGGTGAAGAACATCCAGCTGATCCTCAACAAGAACGGCTACGATGCCGGCGGCGCCGACGGCGTGATGGGCGGCAAGACCAAGAACGCCATCATGGCCTTCCAGACCGACAACAAGATGCAGCCGACCGGCGAGATCGACGCGCCGCTCGTCAAGGCGCTGCTTGCGAAGAAATAACGGCAGGCGCGTCGCATACGCGACGCCTTGCCACACATTTGCCTGTTAACTGATTGAGATGGTTTTCGTTTCGGCGCGGCGGCGGGGGTTCGAACACGCCGCCGCGCCGGTGCAAGAAAATATTGGCTTTTCGCTGCGAAACTGCTGGGGACGGCGGCGTTCGCCGGAAAGCAAACTGATCGAGACTGACGGGTGGGCATCTATCTCCCGATCGCGGAAATTTCCGTCAACGTCTTCGTGCTGCTGGCGATGGGCGCGGCGGTGGGCTTCCTGTCGGGCATGTTCGGGGTTGGCGGCGGCTTCCTGATCACGCCGCTTCTGATCTTCTACAACATCCCGCCGGCGATCGCGGTCGCCACCGGCGCCAACCAGGTCATCGCCTCCTCCTTCTCCGGCGCGCTTTCGCATTTCAAGCGCGGCACGCTCGATTTCAAGCTGGGCGGCGTGCTTTTGGCCGGCGGCATCGTCGGCTCGACGGCCGGTATCTTCGTCTTTGCGCTCTTGCGCCGGCTTGGCCAGTTGGATCTGTTCATCTCGCTGCTCTACGTGGTGCTGCTCGGCACGGTCGGCGGGCTGATGCTGGTCGAAAGCGTCAACGCGCTGCGCGCCACGCGCAACGGCGCGGCGCCGGTCTTGAAGAAATCCGGACAGCACAACTGGATCCACCGGCTGCCGTTCAAGATGCGCTTCCGCGCCTCGAAGCTGTTCGTCAGCGTTATCCCGGTGCTTGGGCTGGGTGCGGCAATCGGCTTCCTGTCGTCGATCATGGGCGTCGGCGGCGGCTTCATCATGGTGCCGGCGCTGATCTACCTGCTCAAGGTGCCGACCAATGTCGTTATCGGCACCTCGCTGTTCCAGATCATCTTCACCTCGGCCTACACCACCTTGGTGCATGCCACGACCAACCAGACGGTCGACGTGATCCTCGCCTTCCTGCTGATGGCCGGCGGCGTCGCCGGCGCGCAATATGGCGCCAAGGCCGGCCAGAGGCTGCGCGGCGAACAGCTGCGCGCGCTTCTGGCGATGCTGGTGCTGGCCGTCGCCATCCGCCTTGCCGCCGATCTCTTCGTGACGCCGCCCAATCTCTATTCATTGTCCGCCGCGGGCCTCAATTGATGGCGGGACCAAGAGCATTTGCAGCCGCCGCCTCGTTGTCGATGCTCTTTGCCCTTTCCCCGGCGACTGCGCAGACGCCGCCTGCCGAAAGCATCCAGATCGGCCTGTCGACCGACGCCATCTCAATCACGGCCGGCTTCTCCGGCGCCGACCTCACCATCTTCGGATCGCTGGAAAATCCCGACCCGCTGATCGCGCGCCAAGGGCGCTACGATGTGGTCGTCGTGCTCGAAGGGCCGCCGCGCCCGGTCGTGGTCCGGCGCAAGGACCGCGTGCTCGGCGTCTGGATCAATCTGGACTCCGAGACGTTCGAGAACGTGCCGGTCTCCTATTCCGTCGCGACGACGCGGCCGCTGCAGGACATCGCCGAACCCGCCAAATACAAGCAGCTCTCGCTCGGGGCGCAGAACCTCTACATGAAGCCCGCCGACGAGACCGACAGCCCAGCGACCATCGAGGAGTTCACCGCCGCGCTGCGCGAGCGCAAGGCGGCGACAGGCCTCTACAGCGAGAATGTCGGCGGCGTGCAGTTCCTGTCACAGAACTTGTTTCGCGCCACCGTGCGGCTCGCGCCCAACGTGCCGGTCGGCACCCATAAAGCCCGCGCATTCCTGTTCAAGAGCGGCATGTTCGTCAAGGAAAGCTCCGCCCAGCTCGAGATCCGCAAGTCCGGCTTCGAGCAATCGGTCTTCCGCGTTGCGCATGACTATTCGTTCCTCTACGGCGTGTTCGCGGTGTCGCTCGCCATGCTGACCGGCTGGCTGGGCCGGCTCATCTTCCGCAAGGATTGATGCCTCGGGAATGAGAGGACCCATTTCCCTTCAAAAGAGGGTTTCCCTTTTCCCGGTTTTGCGATACATCGCCGCCTCCCAGCCCTAGGCACAGCAACACATTCAATTTCGATAGAGCGGTCCGGTCTTCCGGATGACGGCGCGCACTGCGTCGGCTTGCCGCTATGAAACAACGACGGGAGCCTGCGATGCGATCGGCATTCGGCGGCATCGATTTCGGGACGTCCAATTCCACCGTGGGCGTGATCCGCGACGGCCGGGCGCGGCTGGTGGCGCTGGAAGGCGAGCAACCCACCCTGCCGAGCGCCGTGTTCTTCAACTTCGAGGACGGCTACACCTATTTCGGCCGCCGCGCGATCAGCGACTACACCGACAGCATCGAAGGCCGGCTGATGCGCTCGTTGAAGAGCGTTCTCGGGAGCGCGCTCGCCAACGAAAAGACGCGCATCAAGGCGCGCCAGGTCGGCTTCATCGACATTGTCGGCATGTTTGTCGGCCATTTGAAGAAGCGGCTGGAAGAAGACGCCGGCGGCCCGGTCGAGAACGTGGTGCTGGGCAGGCCCGTGCAATTCGTCGACGACGATGCGGCCGCGGATGCGAAGGCGCAGGGCGAGCTCGAAAAAGCCGCCCGCGCGCAAGGCTTCAAGCACATCGCCTTCCAATTCGAGCCGATCGCGGCGGCGCTCGATTACGAGCAGAACGTCACCCGCGAGGAGTTGGCGCTGATCGTCGACATGGGCGGCGGCACGTCCGACTTCTCGATCGTGCGGGTCTCGCCGGAACGCGCGCGCTCGAGCGACCGCAAGGCCGACATCCTTGCCAATTGCGGCATCCATATCGGCGGCACCGATTTCGACCGGCTGCTCAGCATCGCCCATGTTATGCCCCAGCTCGGCTATCTGACACGGACCAAGGACCACAAGCGCAATCTGCCGGCCGCCTATTTCATCGACCTCGCCACCTGGCAGCGCATCAATCTCGTCTACACCGCCAAGGCGATGACGGATCTGAGGCAGATCCGCTACGAGGCCGAGCGTGCCGATCTCGTCGACCGCTTCATCCATGTCGTCGAGCATCGCTACGGCCATGCGCTGGCGGGCCTGGTCGAAAGGGCGAAGATCGCGCTGACAGACCAGTCTTCGGCCGAAGTGAAGGTGTCGCTGCCCGGCGCGCGCTTTGCAGCCGAGATCACGCGCGCGGGCCTCGAGGAGACCATTGCGAGCGACATCGAACGCATTGCCGCCACGGTCCAACAGACCATCGCCGATGCTGGCGTTAATGCCTCGGCCATCACCGCCGTCTTCCTCACCGGCGGCTCGACTGCCATCCCGCTGGCGAAGCGGGAAATCCTGTCGCTGGTGCCGCAGGCCTCCGTCATCGAAGGCGACATGTTCGGCTCGGTCGGCCTTGGGCTGGCGCTCGACGCGCAGCGGAAATACGCGTGAGGGGTGCCGCCTGGGCTCAGCTGACCCTTCCACCCAGATGCGCCTTCAGCGCCATCTGGGCGAGGCTGGCCTGGCGGTCGCGGTGCGTGATCATGGCGAAGTCGCGCTTCGGCAGTTCGACCGGCACGGCCCTGAGGCTGCCCTCCGCCAGCGAGCGCGCGACGACGAGCTCCGAGATGATCGTGGCGCCCGCGCCGGCCTCGACCGCCTGACGCACGGCCTCGTTGCTGGGCAGGACGAGGAAAATCTGCAGCTCCGCCGGCGGGACCCCTTGGCTGAGCGCGAAGTCCTCCAGCGCCTCGCGCGTGCCCGACCCGCCTTCCCTGATGATCCAGCGCAAGGCCCTGATATCGAGGTTCCCCGCTCGCGTCATTGGAATTTCGGGATGCGCGCGCGCCACCACCAACATCGGGCGGTCCTCGTCGACCGTGGCCCGGCGCAGGATGTCGGATTCGGTGCGACCCTCGACCAGCCCGAAGTCGGCGCGACCGTCGAGCACATTGGTCTCCACCTGCCTGGTGTTGCCGATCGTCACGCTCAACTTCACGGCGGGATAGGCCTCATGGAAGGCAGCCAGGCGACGCGGCAGCCAGTAGCTGGCGATGGTCTGGCTGGCCGCGATCGACAGGCTGCCGGCGACGGTCTGCGAGACATCCTCCAGCACGCCGCGGGCGGCAGCGGCGCGATCCAGGACCGCCTTCGCCTCGGGCAGGAAGCGGTGACCGGTCTGGGCCAGCTCGATGTTGCGGCCGACCCGGTTGAACAGGCGCACGCCGTGCTGGCTTTCGAGCGCGCGGATGGCGGCCGAGGCCGCCGATTGCGAGATGCCGAGCCGCTCGGCGGCCTTGGTCATATGGCCGTGCTCGGCGACGGCGACGAAGATGCGCAACTGATCGAGAGTCATGGCTAACTAAGAAGCAGAATCGATCGGAATTACAAGAGCTGCTTGTTAGACGGATCAATTGCTTTGTTCTAAGTTTTTGCAGGAAATTGGAAAAAACTGGTCGTCAAAGGCCAAGAGCGGGAAATGACAGGGCGCTTCAAATCCCTATTCGCGCATTGGAGCCGCCGGCTGAAGCGGCAGCTCGCCGGTGAGCGCTATCATCCCGAGCTCCACTACATGCGCGGCCCCGGACCCAAGACGAAGGCCAAGATGGCGAGCGGCAAGAGCGTTCGCGGATCATGAGCAAGGCCGAGCCGCGCGGTGCCAATTCCGCCCCCTCGCAACGGCCGCTGGCCGACAGCCGGGCACCGGATGAGGGCGACGGCGTGGAGACCTCGCCAAGCGTCTCCGACCGCATCGCCAAGACCACCTGCTACATGTGCGCCTGCCGCTGCGGCATCGACGTCCACATCAAGGACGGCAAGGTGCGCTACATCAACGGCAACAAGGACCATCCGGTGAACCGCGGCGTGATCTGCGGCAAGGGCAGCGCCGGCATCATGCAGCATTACAGCCCGGCACGGCTGAGGAAACCGCTGCTGCGGAGCGGTCCGCGCGGCTCAGGCGAATTCCGCGAGATCGAGTGGGAGGAAGCGCTGACCATCGCTACCGACCGCCTCTCGGCGATCCGCCGCACTGACCCGAAAAAACTCGCCTTCTTCACCGGGCGCGACCAGTCGCAATCGCTGACCGGCTGGTGGGCCTCGAAATTCGGCACGCCGAATTTCGCCGCGCATGGCGGCTTCTGCTCCGTCAACATGGCGGCCGGCGGGCTCTATACGATCGGCGGCTCGTTCTGGGAGTTCGGCGAGCCCGACTGGGACAACACGAAATATTTCATGCTGTTCGGCGTCGCCGAAGATCATGATTCCAACCCGATCAAGATCGGCCTCGGCAAGCTCAAGGCGCGCGGCGCCAAGGTGGTTTCGATCAACCCCTGCCGCACGGGCTACAACGCCATTGCCGACGACTGGATCGGCATCAGACCGGGCACGGACGGCCTGTTCGTGCTGGCGCTGGTCCACGAACTGCTCAAGGCCGGACGTGTCGATCTGGATTACCTGTTGCGCTACACCAATGCGCCGGTGCTCGTCGTCCGGGAACAGGGTGCGGCCGACGACGGGCTGTTCGTGCGCGATGCCGACGGCAACCCGCTCGTGTGGGACAGGGTGGCGAAGACGCCGATCAACGCAGTCAACCCCGAAGCAAAGCCGGCGCTGACCGGCAGCTATGACGTTGGCGGTCGGCGCTGCCAGCCTGTCTTCGAGCTCATCGCCGAGCGCTATATGGACGACAGCTATTCGCCGGACGCCTTGGCGGCGCGCTGCGGTGTTGCCGCCGACACGATCCGGCGGATCGCGGCGGAACTCGCGCATGTCGCCTTCGAGCAGACGATCGAGCTGCCGGTCGCCTGGACCGACTGGGCCGGCCGGCGACACCAGACGATCAAGGGCCGGCCTGTCTCGATGCACGCCATGCGCGGCATCTCGGCCCATTCCAACGGATTTCACACCTGCCGCGCCATCCATCTGCTCCAGGTGCTGCTCGGCACGGTCGACGTTCCGGGCGGCTTCCGCTTCAAGCCGCCCTATCCGCGCTGCGCGCCGCCGGGGCCGAAGCCATGCGGAAAAAACGCCCAGCCGATGACGCCGCTCGACGGCATGCCGCTCGGCTTCGTCTGCGGCCCGGACGATCTCCTCGTCGACGACGCCGGCCAGCCCACGCGCATCGACAAGGCCTATTCGTGGGAAGCGCCCTTGGCCGCGCACGGGCTGATGCACACGGTGATCCGCAATGCCTGGGCCGGCGATCCTTATCCGATCGACACGCTGATGCTGTACATGTCGAACATGGCATGGAATTCGTCGATGAACACGGTCGAGACGATTGCCATGCTGACCGACAAGGACGAGGCGGGCGCCTACAGGATCCCCTTCATCATCTATTCCGACGCCTATTATTCCGAGACCGTGCCGTTCGCCGACCTGGTGCTGCCCGACACCACCTATCTCGAGCGGCACGATTGCATCAGCCTGCTCGACCGGCCGATCAGCCACGCGGACGGGGCCGCAGACGCCATCCGTCATCCGGTGGTGCAGCCGGACCGCGACGTGCGGCCTTTCCAGTCGGTGCTGATCGAGCTCGGCGCGCGGCTCGGCCTGCCAGGCTTCGTCGACGAGGATGGTGCCCCCAAATACCGCGACTATGCCGATTACATCGTCAACCACGAGCGCGCCCCCGGCATCGGCCCGCTCGCCGGCTGGCGCGGCAAGAATGGCGGATCGATCGGCAGGGGTGACGTCAACCCCGACCAGCTGCAGCGCTACATCGACAATGGCGGCTTCTGGCATCACGAGTTCGCCGCCGACCAGCGCTATTACAAAATGGGCAACCGCGCCTATCTCGACTTGGCGGTCGAGATGGGTTTCATCCCCTGCGCAGAGCCGATCGTCTTCCAGCTTTACTCGGAGCCGATCCAACGGTTCAGGCTTGCCGCGCGTGGCCACGGCAAGGTGCAGCCACCCGATGCCGAACGCGGCCGCATCGAAGCCTATATGGACCCGCTGCCCTTCTGGTACGCACCTTTCGAGGACGACACAGTCGACCTCGAAAAATATCCGCTGCATGCGCTGACTCAGCGGCCGATGCACATGTACCATTCCTGGGGCTCGCAGAATGCATGGCTAAGGCAGATCACCAGCCAGAACCGGCTCTTCGTGCACCGCCAGACGGCCGGCAAGCTCGGCCTCGCGGACGACGACTGGGTTTGGATCGAAAGCGTCAACGGAAGGGTGAAGGGCCAGATCAAGCTGATCGACGGCGTGAACCCGGATACGGTGTGGACCTGGAACGCGGTCGGCAAGCGGCGCGGCAGCTGGGGATTGAAGGACGACGCGGCGGAGAGCAATCGCGGCTTCCTGCTCAACCACATCATCGGTGACCAGACGTCGGCCGATGCCAGCGGCAGGTGCTATTCGAATTCCGACCCCGTCACCGGACAGGCCGCGTGGTTTGATGTGCGCGTGCGCATCGTCAAATGTGCTCGGGAAGAAGCCGGCTTCACCGAGCCGCAATTCGAGCGTTTCCGCCGGCCGCCACAATTCGAGCCTTCGCCGGACGTGCTTCGCTTCGGCGCGGAATTCCGCATGAAGAGGGAAGCCGCCGAATGACCTGTCTTCCCGCGCAAACCGACAAGAAACTCGGGCTGGTCATCGACCTCGACACATGCGTCGGCTGCCAGGCCTGCGTCACCGCCTGCAAGGAGTGGAACACCGGCGGCCATATGGCGCCGCTGACCGATATCGAACCCTATGGCGGTCATGTCGATGGCGTCTGGTTCAACCGCGTGCATACCTACGAGCACACGACGGAGCTGGGCGGCCGCACGGTGAACTTCCCGCGCTCCTGCCTTCATTGCGAGACGCCGGCCTGCGTCACCGTCTGCCCGACCGGCGCCTCCTACAAGCGCGCCTCGGACGGCATCGTGCTGGTCGACGAGGATAAATGCATCGGCTGCAAACTGTGCAGCTGGGCCTGCCCCTATGGCGCGCGCGAGTTCGATACCGATATCGGCGTGATGAAGAAATGCACCCTCTGCGTCGACCGCATCTACAACGACAATCTGGCCGAAGACGATCGCGTGCCTGCTTGCGTCGCCGCCTGCCCGACCAGTGCCCGGCATTTCGGCGATCTCGGCGATCCGGCCTCCGCTATCTCGCGGCTTGTCGAGGAGCGTGGCGGCGTCGCGCTGATGCCGGAACTCGGCTACAAGCCGACCAACCGGTATCTGCCGCCGCGCGCCCGCAGCGAACGCGCGGCGAATGTCGACGCCCCTGCGCTGGAGCCGATCCGGGCCGAGGGCGGGTTCCTCGGCTGGATCGACCGCATGCTTTCCAACTAGCCGATCATGCATCCCGCCTTTTCCGTCGTCTTCTTCACCACCGCCACCGGGACAGGCTACGGCCTGCTCGCGCTGCTCGGCATGCTTGGCGGGCTTGGAGTGATCCCCGCCGATTTCTGGCTCGGCTTTGTCGGTATGGCTTTGGCCCTCGGCCTGATCGCGGCAGGGCTTTTGTCCTCCACCGGTCACCTCGGCCGGCCGGAGCGAGCCTGGCGGGCCTTCTCGCAATGGCGCAGCTCGTGGCTGTCACGCGAAGGCGTGGCTTCGGTCACAGCCTTCATCCCGGCTAGTATCTTCGGTATCGGCTGGGTGTTTCTCGGCAAGAGCGGCGGTTGGGTGGCGATTACCGGGCTGCTGGCGGCGGCAGGTGCCGTGGTGACTGTCTGCACCACCGGCATGATCTACGCCTCGCTGAAGCCGATCGCGCAGTGGCACAGCCGTTATACGTTACCGGCCTACCTCATCTTCGCGGCGATGACCGGAAGCGTTCTCGCCAACGCCCTGTTTCAAAGCTTCAGCGCCAGCCCCAGCGCTATGCTGGCCCTCGCGCTGCTCGCCACGCTCGCCGGCTGGGGTTGGAAGCTTGCGACCTGGCGCTACAATGACCGCCTCGAAATCCCCACCACCGCCAATACGGCGACGGGTCTGACCGGCGGCACCGTGCAGTCGATCGAATGGCCGCACACGGAAGAAAACTACCTGCTGAAGGAAATGGGCTTTCGCATCGCGCGCAAGCACAGCGCGAAGCTGCGGCGGATCACACAGGCGCTGGCTTTCATCGCGCCGGCCATCCTGCTGGTCGTCGCTTTCTTCCTGCCTTGGCCTTTGGGAGCGATCGCATCCGTGCTTGCGGCCGTCGCACAGTTTGCCGGCATGCTAGTCGAGCGCTGGCTGTTCTTCGCCGAGGCGAAGCACACGGTCACGCTCTACTATGGCAGGTAAGGCTGTTTCAGCCCGGCCGCAGCATCGATCCTGAGATAGCAAAAATGCGCTCGGTGCCGAGCATATAGGCCACCAGCGTTTCCAGCCGGAACAGGCCGGCATAGGCGCGGTCGAGAACGTTGAGCGAGCCGGTATAGGCGCCGAAGGCCGGCATGATCATGCGGCCGCCGTCGCCGGCGAAGCAGCGCCGCCTGACCGAGCGTCCGCGCTGGACGATACGCGCGCAAGGGTGGAGATGACCTGATATCTCGCCCTCGACCCGCAGCTTCGAGGGTTCGTGCCGGAAAAGCAGCGAGCCGACGGCAAGCTCCTTGACCGTCTCACCGGGCAGATCGGCGGGCGCATCGGGATCGTGGTTGCCGGCGACCCAGAACCAGTCGCGGCCGGCCATCATCGCTTCCAGGCGCTCGCGGAAGCTCTGGTGCATGCGCTCGGCGCCGCCGCCGTCATGGAAGGAATCGCCCAGGCTGACGACGATGCGCGGCTGATAGTCGGCAATGACCGCCTGAAGCCGCAGCAAGGTTGCTCCGGTATCGTAGGGTGGGATCAGCGCGCCGCGCCGGGCCAAGGAGGAGCCTTTTTCGAGATGCAGGTCGGAGACCGCAAGCAGGCGAAGATCGGGAAAATAGAGAACGCCGCGCCGGTCGCAGACCGCGCGCTCGCCGGCGATGCCGACAAGGTCGGCCTCGGCGATCAGCATTGCGCGCGACAGCGAAAAATTCATCCCTCCAGGCCTTCTTTCAGTCCGCCATTTCCGGCCCCATGGCCTCTTCGACGAGGGTGGCGGCATCCATCAGCAGTGTTTCGTCCGCCTCGCCATTCACCGGCATCTTGCCGATTTCAAGCATGATCGGCACGGCGAGCGGCGATATCTGCTCGAGATTCTTATGCATGATTCGACCGCGGATGCGCGAGAGCATCTCGGCAAGTCTGCTGACATCGAGCAACCCGGTCGCAGCATCCGTCCGGGTGGCTTGCAGCAGAATATGGTCGGGTTCATGGCTGCGCAGCACGTCATAGATGAGGTCGGTCGAAACGGTGACCTGGCGGCCACTTTTCTCCTTCCCGGGGTGGCGCTTTTCGATCAGCCCGGAAATGAGCGCGCAGTTGCGGAAGGTGCGCTTCAGCAGCCAGCTGTCGGCGAACCACGCTTCCAGATCATCGCCCAGCATGTCTTGATCGAACAGTGTGGCCAGCGACGGCTTTCTGTTCTTGAACATCCAGCCCATGTCGCCCAGCGACCAGATGGCCAGCGCATAGTCGGTGGCCACGAAACCGACCGGCTTCGCTCCGGCCCGATCGAGCCGTCGCGTCAGCAGCATGCCGAGCGTCTGATGCGCCAGCCGGCCTTCGAACGGATAGGCCACGAGGTAATAACGGTTGCCGCGCGGGAAGGTCTCGATCAGCAGATCGTCGCGTTTCGGCAGGACGGACTTGTCCGCCTGAAATCTCAACCAGTCAGCTACCTGCTCGGGCAGTTTCTTCCAGCGTTGCGGATCGTCGAGCATGGCGCGAACCTGCTCAGCGAGATAGGTCGAAAGCGGAAATTTGCCGCCGCCATAATAGGGCACCTTCGCATCGCTGCCGGGCGCGTTCGAGACAAAGCATTCGTTCTCGCGAATGCCTTCGAAGCGCAGGATCTTGCCACCGAACATAAAGGTGTCGCCGTGGGTCAAAGTCTCCAGGAATGCTTCTTCGATCTTTCCCAGCACCCTGCCGCCGCGCGAGGCTGCCCCCCTGCTGCCAGCCTGGACGTAACGCACATTGAGCGCTGGCACCTCGATAATGGTGCCGACATTGAGCCGGTATTGCTGGGCGACGGCCGGATTTGAAACCCGCCACAAGCCTTCCTTCGTCTGCCGGATGCGAGCATAGCGCTCGTAATTTCTCAGCGCGTAGCCGCCGGTGGCGACGAAGTCGATGACCCGATCGAATGTCGGCCTATCCAAGCCGGCGTAGGGTGCAGCCGTCCTTACTTCATCGAACAACGCATCGGCATGGAACGGCGCCCCGCAGGCGCAACCCAGCACGTGCTGGGCCAAGACGTCCAGCCCGCCATTGACCAGCGGCGGCGTGTCCTGCGCGCCGAGGTAATTGGCATCGAGCGCCGCGCGGCATTCCAGCACCTCGAAACGGTTGGCCGGGATGAGTATCGCCTTGGACGGCTCGTCCATGCGGTGGTTGGCGCGGCCAATGCGCTGCGCCAGGCGACTGGCACCCTTGGGAGCGCCGACATGGACCACCAGATCGACGTCGCCCCAGTCGATGCCGAGATCGAGCGTCGAGGTGGCGACGATGGCGCGCAACGCGTTTTCGCCCATCGCCTTCTCGACGCGGCGGCGCTGCGCGACATCCAGCGATCCGTGATGGAGCGCAATCGGCAGCGTGTCTTCATTGACGCGCCATAGCTCCTGGAACAGCAGCTCAGCCTGGCTGCGCGTGTTGACGAAGAGCAGCGTGGTCTTGTGGCGCTTGATCTCGCGGTAGATCTCAGGCGTGGCGTAGCGGGCGGAGTGCCCGGCCCAGGGCACCCGCTCTTCGGAGTCGAGGATCGATATCTCGGGCTTCGCGCCGCCCGTGACGACGATGAGCTCGGACATGGCGCCGGGAGAAGCCTGACTAACCAGCCAGCGCCGCAACTCGTCGGGCTCGGCCACCGTGGCCGACAAGCCTATGGTCTGCAACCTCGGAACGAAGGCGCGCAGCCGCGCCAGGCCGAGCGCCAGAAGGTGGCCGCGCTTGGAGGTGACCAATGAATGCAATTCGTCGAGTACGACATAACGCAGGTCCTCGAAGAAGCGCCTAGCGCCGTTCGAGGCGATCAACAGCGCGAGTTGCTCGGGCGTGGTGAGCAGGATATCGGGCGGCGCCAGTTTCTGCCTCTGGCGTTTGTGCGAAGGCGTGTCGCCGGTACGGGTCTCGATGGTGACGGGCAGGCCGATCTCCTCAACCGGCTTGCCGAGATTGCGCTCGATGTCGACGGCCAGCGCCTTGAGCGGCGATATGTAGAGCGTGTGGATGCCGCGGCGGGCTCCGCCCGGCCTTCGCTTGGGACGGTTTGCCAGCTCGGTCAGCGACGGCAGAAAGCCGGCCAGCGTCTTGCCGGCGCCGGTCGGCGCGATCAGCAGCACCGATTGGCCGCTTTGAGCCTGCGCCAGCAGCTCGAGCTGATGGACGCGCGGCGACCAGCCCTTTTCGCCGAACCATTTAACGAACGGTTCGGGCAGCAGGACGGCGGCATTCTGTTCGGCAAGGCGCGGCTGCTCGGTCACGCGCAAGAGGTAGCGCGGCGGCACGAAATCGCCAAGGAAAATCGGAACAAAAAGGGATCAGCGTTCCTCGCCCCGTTTACGGGGAGAGGATGCCGGCAGGCAGGCGAGGGGCAGCGCCGGCCTTCGAGATGATGGTTTGGTCAGACGATAGGTCGGGTGATAGCGGCAAACCGCCAACGGCGGCGCCGCCCCTCATCCGCCCTTCGGGCACCTTCTCCCCGTGAACGGGGAGAAGGAAAGGTCAGGGCCGCCTGAACCCCGTCGGACCACCATAGAGATAGCCGATGCGCTCCACCGCTTCCTTCAGCCCCTCGCGCGAGACCAGCATGGTGTGGCCGTTGGCGTGGATCATGTCTCTTTCGTCGGTCATGATCGCGACGTGGCCTTTCCAGAAGATGAGGTCGCCGCGCCTGAGACCTGAATATTCCGGACCCGGCTCCAACGGCGTGCCGATCGACGCCGCCTGCATATCGGAGTCGCGCAGGACGTCCTTGCCGGTCATGCGCATCGCGAGCTGCACGAGGCCGGAACAGTCGATGCCGAAGCCCGAGACCCCGCCCCAGAGATAAGGCGTGCCGAGGAAGCTTTCGGCGACGCTGACATAGTCGTCGGCCAATTCGGCGATCGGCCGCAAATGGCGGGCGATGATCGCCTGGCCGGAGGGCAGCAACGCATAATGCGTGCCGCGCGTCTCGGCCGACCCGGTCACCGTCACTGTCGAGCCCATCGACAGCTGCCCATTGATCGGAAAACGCAGATCCGGTCCGGGATAGAGGAAGGTGCGCGGTACAGCGACGATGTGGGTCGGCGCATAGTCACGCGCGCCAAGAAGATTGTCGGCCACATAGCCGACATAGCCGTCGCGCTCGGCCTGCACCCAAGCCCAGCCTTCCGCATCCTCGAAGACCAGCACGTCGTCGCCGAACAACGCCTGCGTGTTGACGCCCGCATCCGGGCGCGGCGCCTTGCGCAGGTCGGCGACCGGCGCCGTGATCCGCGCCGGGCGGCCGGTGACGAAGCGGTCGGCGGCGACCTCCCCCTTCAGCCTCGCATCGGCAAGGTCGGAGCGGAAGGCATGAAGGCGGGCATCCCTGGCGGTCAAATCGATAATCCAGTCAAACTCTTTGTTGGAGCATGATCTTATCCGAAAACCGGTTTCAGGATCATGCTCTAGATGGGCAATTCATGCGCACGGGCGACGATACCATCGCCGAAGCGCTCGACAAAGAGCGCGCCTTCCACCGTGCGCCGGATCAGCACGTTGCGCTTGTCGAGCTCGTCGCGATGACGCGAGACCAGCTTCAGCGCGCCCATCGTGTCCAGCGCCCGGGTGATGACCGGCTTGGTGACGTTGAGTTTTGCTGCAAGCCCTCGCACCGTATGGGGCGGCGGGTCGAGATAGATGGTGAACAGGATCGCCGTCTGGCGCATCGTGAGATCGGGCTCGCCGTCGCGCACCTGGGTCAGCATCACCTGCTGCCACAGTCGCAAGGCCTGGCTCGGGCGCATCGAGATCGACATCGCCCAAGCATGCCGGCAAATTGTTTCGGTTCCGTTTCAGTGGCGATTTGATCGCCCACTTGCTGTGCTGGCCTCAGCCAAATCGCTCAGTAATTATCCGCTCCAGGGCGCGAATGCCTTGCGCCTCGCCGCCGGTCAAGCCGTAGGGGCGGTCGGCCGGGTTCCAGGCGAAGATGTCGAAATGCGCCCAGCTGTGGGTCTTCTCGACGAAACGCTTGAGGAAAAGCGCCGCGGTGATCGACCCGGCAAAGCCATCCGTGGTGACATTGTTGATGTCGGCGATCTTCGAGGAAAGCTTTGCGTCATAGGGACGCCAAAGCGGCATGCGCCACAGCGGATCCTCGACGGCCACGGAGGCGGCGGCGAGGTCGGCGGCAAGCGTCTCGTCGGCGGTGTAGAAGGGCGGCAGATCCGGGCCCAGCGCGACGCGCGCGGCGCCGGTTAGCGTCGCCATGTCGACCAGCAAGGCGGGCTGCTCCTCATCGGCCAGCGCCAGCGCGTCGGCGAGAACCAGTCGCCCTTCCGCATCCGTGTTGCCGATCTCGACCGTGATGCCCTTGCGGCTCCGCAGAACATCGCCGGGCCGGAAGGCATTGCCGGCGATCGAATTCTCGACTGCGGGGACCAGCACGCGCAGCCGGACATTCAATTTCGCCGCCATGATCATGGAGGCGAGACCCAGCACGTTGGCGGCGCCGCCCATATCCTTCTTCATCAAAAGCATGCCCGACGACGGCTTGATGTCGAGGCCGCCGGTGTCGAAGCAGACACCCTTGCCGACCAGCGTCACCTTCGGCGCATTGCTCGGCCCCCACGTCATGTCGATCAGCCGCGGCGCGCCGGTCGAGGCGCGGCCGACGGCATGGATCATCGGAAAATTCCGCGCCAGGAGATCGTCGCCATGGATCACCGAGATATTGGCGCCATGGGCGGCCGCAAGTTTCCGGGCGGCCTCTTCCAGTTCGAGCGGCCCCAGGTCGCTGGTCGGCGTGTTGACGAGGTCGCGTGCCAGGACCACGCTGTCGGCGACGCGGCGGACATGCGCGGCATCGGCGCCCTCCGGAAGCGCAAAGCGCAAGGCCTTGCCGGGCTTCTTGCCGTAGCGTGTGAAGACATAGCCCCCAAGGACAAGCGCGAGCGCGGCGAGATCGGGCTGCGCGGGGGCCGACGCGAAATGCCAGTCGCCCTCCGGCAACGACCTTGCGAGCGCGCCGAGGGAAAGAACGCTTTCGCCATCGCCGGTGCCGAACAATGCGCCGGCAAGGCTGCCGTCCTCGCCCGGCAGGACCAGGGTGCGCCCCGCCTCGCCGGAAAAGCCGTTGGCTCTTGCCCAGGCAACGACGGACGGCGGCAGCGCCGCGGCCTCAAGGGCGTCCTTTGCCACCAAATAGACAGGCAAGGCGGCTTCCGGCTTCTGGGCAACGAGTTCGACAGGCATGTGATGATCTCCGGCCGAACAGCTTGAGTCGGCGCTTCTTAACGGTCCGTTAGGGTTAACAGAATATTTCTGCGGGAGGGAAGACGGCCAGCCAATGGCCGCACAGGAATGGAGACCGGGCGCCGATG
This sequence comes from Mesorhizobium sp. B4-1-3, assembly GCF_006439355.1. Lineage (GTDB taxonomy): Bacteria > Pseudomonadota > Alphaproteobacteria > Rhizobiales > Rhizobiaceae > Mesorhizobium. The sequence continues at coordinate 268,171 of NZ_VFTG01000005.1, read as the reverse complement.
CCGACCGAAGCGTTGAACCTTACAGCCAAGCGTATGATCACCACGGTCTTCATGGCGGCGCTGGCGGCCAGCGTGGCCGGTTGCGGCAGCACCAGCAAGTTCACCACCGGCTCCATCTCCCGCTCCGGCAGCAAGCCGCTGGAAACGATGTCGGCAGACGACCTGCGCACCGCAACGTCCAGACTCGGCCAATCCTATGCCCGCAATCCGAACGACAAGCGCCTGGCGATAAATTTCGCGGCGGCGCTGCAGATGGACGGCGACGCCGACCAGTCGCTGGCGGTGATGCGCAAGCTGGCGATCGCCTATCCCAAGGATCGCGAGGTGTTGGCGGCCTATGGCAAGGCGCTTGCCGCCAACGGCCAGTTCGAGCCTGCGCTCGACGCCGTGCGCCGCGCGCAGACGCCCGAATATCCGGACTGGAAGCTGGTGTCGGCGGAGGCCGCCATTCTCGACCAGATGGGGCAGAAGGACGAAGCGCGGCAGGACTATCGCAAGGCGCTGGAACTGAAGCCGAACGAGCCTTCGGTACTGTCCAATCTCGGCATGTCCTATGTGCTCGAAGGCGACCTGCGCACGGCCGAGACCTATATGCGTTCGGCCGCACAGCAGCCCGGCGCCGACAGCCGGGTGCGGCAGAACCTCGCGCTGGTCGTCGGACTGCAGGGCCGCTTCGACGAGGCCGAGAAGATCGCCTCGCAGGAACTGTCGCCCGAGCAGGCACAGGCCAATGTCGCCTATTTGCGCCAAATGCTTGCCCAGCAGAACGCCTGGAACCAGCTGAAGGATCAGGATAAGGACAAAGACAAGGCGAAAATCGCCACGAACTGACCGCAGGCAGTCGCTGCCCAACATCGACCACCGCTGAAATCAAAAAAGCCGCGCGGGCCCGCGCGGCTTTTTTGATTGGTGCGAAACGGCCCTATCTCTTTGTTTTTTAGGCAATCCAGACGGAAATCCGCTCGACGCTTTTCCTGGAGTGCTTTACTGACTCGAAGAGCTGTGCTGGTCGCCGAAGATGCCGCGCTGGCTGACCTGGATGCCGGCCGGCCCAAGAATGATGGCGAACAGAACCGGCAAGAAGAACAGGATCATCGGCACGGTAAGCTTCGGCGGAAGGGCCGCGGCCTTCTTTTCCGCGGCGTTCATCCGCATGTCGCGGCTTTCCGAGGCTAGCACGCGCAGCGCGTGCGCCACCGGCGTGCCGTAGCGTTCGGCCTGGACCAGGGCCTGCGACACCGACTTCACCGATTCCAGGCCGGTGCGGCTCGCCAGGTTTTCATAAGCGGTCTTGCGATCCTGCAGATAGGACAGCTCGGCATTGGTGAGCACGAATTCCTCGGCAAGCGCCACCGACTGCGCGCCGATTTCGTCGGCAACCCTGCGCAACGCCGCTTCCACCGACATCCCGGATTCGACGCAGATCAGCATCAGGTCGAGCGCGTCCGGCCACGCCAGTTGGATCGACTGCTTGCGCTTGGTCGCGCGGTTGTTGACGTAGACGATCGGCGCATAGAAGCCGCCATACGCGACAACGACACAGACGAACAGCCTGATGAAAGTCGGCTGCTGCGGCAAGCCGCCGAGCACGAACAGATAGATGGCCGCCAAGGCAAAACCGGCGAATGGCAGGACGAGGCGGAAGAAGAGGAAACGCGTCAGCGGGTTCTCGCCGCGGAAGCCCGCGACCTTGAGCTTCTGGATCGTGTTTTCATCTGCGAGCGCGCGCCTGAGATCGAGGCGGTCGACGACGTTGCGCATGCCGATGGACTGTTCTTCGCGTAGGCCTTTGCGACGGCGGTCGGCCTCGCTGGCCAGCCGCGCACGCTGCTCGGCGCGCAATTTGTCGCGTTCAAGAGCCACGCTTTTCATGCGCGACTTGAGGGACGTGCCGCCGAACGCCGGCATGAGCGTGAAGACAGTGGCGAACACGGCAATGCCGACCAGCATTGCGATCAGGAAAGAAGGGTCGGTGAGTGTTTTGACGACCTGCTCTGTCACCGGATCCGCCCCTACACTTCGAAGTTCATCATCTTGCGCATCACCAGGATGCCGATCGACATCCACACACCCGCGCAGCCGAGGATCAGGTTGCCGACATGGGTGGTGAACAGCGGCATGATGTAATTCGGGCTCGACAGATAAACGAGGAAGGCGACGACGAAGGGCAAGGCGCCAATGATGGCGGCGGATGCCTTGGCTTCCATCGACAGCGCCTGGACCTTGGCCTTCATCTTCTTGCGGTCGCGCAGGACGCGCGAAAGATTGCCCAGCGCCTCGGACAGGTTGCCGCCGGCCTGTGACTGGATCTGGATGACGATGCCGAAGAAGCCGGCCTCGCTGCATGGCATGGTCTCGGACATGCGCATGGCGGCGTCGGGCACCGACATGCCCATCTGCTGGGAATCGACGATGCGGCGGAACTCGGACCGCACCGGTTCAGGCGATTCGTGGGCGATCAGGCGGATCGCGTCGTTGAGCGGCAGGCCGGACTTGACCGCGCGCACGATGATGTCGAGCGCGTTCGGGAACTCTTCCAGGAAGGCCTTGACGCGGCGTGTGCGGCGAAACGACACGAACCAGCGCGGCAGGCCGAGGCCGCCCGCCAGCAGGGCGCCGGGCAGAGCCCACAAAGGCGCGCCGACGAAAAAGAGAAGGCCCGTCAGCATGATGCCGCAGACGGCTGAATACATGTAGAAGCGCTCGATCGGAACCTGCATGCCGGCCTGGCGGATCTGGACCTTCAGCGGCGGTTTCTTGACGTTGCGATCGTTGGTCTTCTGCTTCTCGTCGAGCTGCTTCAGCGAGTCCTGGACGTTTTTTCGCCGCTTGACCGCTTCGGCGGCGCGGTCGCGTGTCGCTTTCACCACAGACCGGTCGGTTTCGGCCGTCTTGACGGTCTGAAGCCGCTTGCCGGCCTGCTTCTCGTTGTCGATGCGTGTGAACAGGAAAGCATAGGCCACCGCGCCGGCGCTGAAGCCGGCGAGCACGACGAAAGCCAATACGGTGGTATCAATTCCGAACATCGACCAGGGTCCCTCGGGCATCTCGCCGTTCCAAAGAACCGGCAAACCGGCCTATCTCTTTGCTCTGACGCAATTCCGGACGGAAAACCGCTTCACCCTTTTCTTGGAATTGCTTCCAACCTCCAGATGCCTCAGTCAGCGCGTTTCTCCATCGCCTCGAGCGCGTTGGCGAGGCGCTGCTCCTCGCCATAATAGCGGGCACGGTCCCAGAAATGCGGACGGCCGATGCCCGTCGACACATGCTCGCCGACCAGCCGGCCGCTCGAGTCCTCGCCCTTGATGTTGTAGAGGACAAGGTCCTGAGTGATGATGACATCGCCTTCCATGCCGACTACCTCGGTGATGTGGGTGATGCGGCGCGAGCCGTCGCGCAGGCGGGCCGCCTGGATGATCACGTCGATCGAGCCGACGACGATCTCCCGCACCGTGCGCTGCGGCAGCGAATAGCCGCCCATGGCGATCATCGATTCGATACGGTTGAGGCATTCGCGCGGACTGTTCGAGTGGATCGTCCCCATCGAGCCGTCGTGACCGGTGTTCATCGCCTGCAGCAAGTCGAACACTTCCGGTCCGCGCACTTCGCCGACGATGATCCGCTCAGGCCGCATGCGCAGGCAGTTCTTGACCAGGTCGCGCATAGTCACCTCGCCCTCGCCCTCCAGATTGGGCGGCCGGGTTTCGAGACGGACCACATGCGGCTGCTGCAGCTGCAGCTCCGCCGAATCCTCGCAGGTGATGACGCGTTCCTCGCGGTCGATATAATTGGTCAGGCAGTTGAGCAGCGTGGTTTTGCCCGAACCCGTGCCGCCCGAAATGACGACATTGCAGCGGACGCGGCCTATGATCTTGAGGATTTCCGCGCCTTGCGGCGAGATGGCGCCGAACTTGACCAGTTGGTCCAGCGTCAGCTTATCCTTCTTGAATTTGCGGATGGTGAGCGCGGTGCCGTCGATCGACAGCGGCGGCGCGATGACGTTGACGCGCGAGCCATCGGGCAGGCGCGCGTCGCAGATCGGACTCGATTCGTCGACGCGGCGGCCGACCTGGCTGACGATGCGCTGGCAAATGTTGAGCAACTGCTGGTTGTCGCGGAAACGGACGCCGGTCTGTTCGACCTTGCCATTGACTTCGATGTAGACGTTCTTGGAGCCGTTGACCATGATGTCGGCGATGTCGTCACGGGCAAGCAAGGGCTCCAGCGGTCCGTAGCCCAGAATGTCGTTGCAGATATCCTCGAGCAGCTCTTCCTGCTCGGAGATCGACATCGCAAAGTTCTTGATCGCGATAATGTCGTTGACAATGTCGCGGATTTCCTCGCGCGCGCTCTCGGGATCGAGCTTGGCGAGCTGCGACAGATCGATCGTGTCGATGAGCGCGGAGAAAACCTGGCTCTTGGTGTCGTAGTAGGTCTCCGAGCGCTCGCGCTGGGGCCTTCTTGGCGGCTCCGGCGCCATAGGCGGCGCCTCGACGGGGCGGCGCGCGGGCGACGCGGCCGGCGTGCTGGACGGTGGCACGACCGGTCGTTCGGCCGTCACCATCCCCGTTGGGGCGGCGGGAGCGGATGCCGGCGGACGGAATTCGGGCGTTACCCGGCTGCCGTCGTCTTTGCCTCTTTTACCAAACATGATCGACTACCCGATGCCGCTCAATCAGCGTCACTTCTTGTTGCGCGAGAGCTTGCCGAGGATCGAGCCTAGGCCTGCCTTCTTCCTTGCCTTGATTTCGCTGCGTCCGGTCAGGACATGCGCTATTTCATTGATGGTCGCGACGACCGGGCTCTTGGCGTCCATCTCGGAGAGCATGCGGCCGTTGTTGGCGGCATTGCCGAACAGCAGCGGTTCGAAGTTGATCACCGCCATCGGCGTGATGCCGAGCGGTTCGGCAAAGTCGGAAGCCGCGATCTCCGGCCGCTTCGGCACGCCCGCCTGGTTGATGATCAGCTTCGGCGGCGGATCGTTCGGACGCAGCCGCTTCAGCATGTCCACCATGTTCTTGGTGTTGCGAAGATTTGCGAGCTCAGGCGTGGCCGTGATGACGACCTCATCCGCCTTGATCAGCGTGCTCTTGGTCCACCCGCTCCAGACGTGAGGGACGTCGAGGACCAGCAAAGGCGCGCTGCGCTGCGCCGTCTCGATGATCTGCGCGAAGGCCTCGGAATCGAAATCATAGACGCGCTCGAGCGTGGAGGGAGCCGCGAGCAGCGACAGATGCTCGGCGCATTGCGCGAGAAGGCGGTCGAGATAGACCTCGTCGACCCGCTCCGGCGAAAACACCGCCTCGGCGATGCCTTGCGCCGGATCCTGGTCGAAATTGATATTGGCGGTGCCGAAGGCAAGATCGAGATCGGCGATGACGACTTCGGACTTGAACAGGGAAGACATCGCCCAGGCGACATTGTGAGCGATGGTCGAGGAGCCCACGCCGCCCTTGGCGCCGATGAAGGCGATCGAGCGGCCGATCGGCTCCGAATCTGGATCGACGAAGATCGACGACACGACGCTGACGATGTCGGACATCGAGACCGGCGCGATGACATATTCGGAGATGCCTGAGCGGATAAGCTCGCGGTAGAGCCCGACATCATTGTAGTGACCAATGACCACGACCTTGGAGGACGGATCGCAATATTCCGCGAGCTGGCCCAGTTGTTCGAGCAACTGCTGCGGTTCGCTACGCGATTCCAGCAGGATCAGGTTCGGTGTCGGCGCGGACTGGTAGAACTCGATCGCGGTCGGAATGCCGCCCATATGGACCTTGAGATGGGCCTTGGCCATCCGGCGATCCTCGCCGGCACGCGTGACGGGATTGGCGACCCCCTCGGTCTCGCAGAAAGCCTGGATCGAAATGCGCGGCACGGGACGCAGCGCCTGCATGGCGGCGATGTCCTGCTGCGAAAGGTCGCTGGTTTCCGCGGGCGTGTCGTAGGCAAGATTGCTCATCGTCCTGGTCTTTCCGTGACTGCTCTCTTCGTCGTCCGGCGCGGCTTAGTAGGTTACTTCCGAATTGCCGAGGAACTCGTCCGAGATGCCCCTGGCGCGGTATTTGTCGATCACCGCGCCGCGATTTTCGGCGTCGATGTCGGACTGCTTGCGCGGCCCGATCAGATCGTTGGGATTGGCGACTTGAGCCGCGAGGTTGTTTTGGTACGAGCAGCCGAAGTCGGCATAGTGCTTGTTCTCAGAGGTCTCCAGGATATCGTCCGGCCAACGGCCGCATTTGTCGGTTTGGGCCCGCACCGAAACGAAAGCGACGCGCACCGGCGCGGACGCTTCCGGCACCGCCGACTGATAGGATGTCATGATGATGCGGTTGCGCTTCACGCCCGCCGCCATGGCGAGCCTGGCAAAATCGCGGCCCGCCGATCGGGCGGCAATCTCGTTAGCGGACCCGACCGGCATCGCGATCGTGAGAGCCGGCGCGGCGCTCTTGTCATAGCCGTCGAGAAAGCCCAGCAGTGTATCGCGCTGCGCGCCGGTCATGCCGCGATCGCCAGCGCCGACCGGCAGGTCGATCTTCTGGTTCTTCTCGGCGATGACGATCGGATGTGTCGTGCGGTAATCGTCCGGAATCGACCCAACCGTGACGCTGTCACGGTTGGCGCAACCTGCGAGCGACGACGCCAGCATAGCTACCAGTGCCGGCACCACCCGCCGACGGAGCCTTGCGATGCCGGATGCCGTCCGGACCGTCATGACCTTCGATGCTGACTTGGACATATCCGCATTCCTACTCATTTGTAGATGAAGCCGACGACGCCGTGGTAGCGACCCGGCGGTCTGTCGGTCTGCATGGTGCCGTAGACGCGGTTGACGCGGCCGAGGAACATGCCGGCGCCGTCGCTCGCAGGATTGAAATTGTCATCCGGCTTGGCCAGGTCGTTTCGCGCCACCGGCCGCGTCAGATAGGGCGTGATGATGATGACGAGCTCGCTCTCGTTGCGGACGAAATCGCGGCTGCGGAACAGCGTGCCGAGGACGGGGATCTTGCCCAATCCCGGGAACTGGCTGACCGCCTGACGGACATCATCGCGGACAAGGCCCGCAATCATCATCGAGCCGCCGGAGGGAAGCTCGACAGTGGTGTCGGCGAGGCGCTTGCGAATGGAGAGTATGCTCGCGGCGGGAGCATTCTTTTGTCCCGTCGAAAACGCGGCGGAACCTTCAGTCGTCGGCTCGGAGACCGCCGTCCGGACCTTCAGGCTTATGCGACCGGCGGACAGCACAACCGGCTGGAATTCCAGTCCGATGCCGTAGTCCACCTTGTCGAGCTGGTAAGTCAGTTTCGAAGGAATGCCCTTGGTGATGTCAGGATCGGTAATGGCCTGGCTGGAGACAATATTGTATTCGCCACCAACCTTGAACGTGGCCTTCTCGCCTGAAACCGCCGTCAGGGTTGGCTCTGCGAGCGTCTTCATCACGCCCGACTGTTCCAGCGCGTTGACATAAGCCTGCAGTGAGGACGAGCTGATATTAAATCCCGAATTGCTGAGAGGCTTGCCGAGCCCCATGGGATTGTCGCCTGTTGCCGACCAGGTGATGCCGTTGCTTTCTCCACTGCCAAACATATTGACGCCGAGCTGTTTCATCACCGAGCGGCTGACTTCCGCGACGGTCACCTTGAGCGTCACCTGGTCGTCGCCGATGATCTGCAGGAGGTTGACGATCTTGGAGACGCGGCGCTCCTGGTCGGGATTGTTGATGTCGACACCGCCATTGACCGAGCCGCCGGCGGCGGTCTGCGAATATTGACCGGTCGTCGCTTCGCCGCCTGACACGAAGATGGTCGCCAGGTCGACGGCGCGCTTGGCATCGAGTGGCGTGTCGACCATGCCCGTCAGGACGACGTTGTCGTTGAGCAGCTCGACCTTGATCTGCGAGGACGGGATGAAGCGCTTCAGATAGTCTTCCAGCCCGGCGACGTCGCGCTCGACGGCCAGATCCAGACTGACGATCTGCTCGCCATTGGGACCGAAAACGAAGATGTTGGTTTCGCCGACCGCCTTGCCGAACAGGTAGATCCGCCGCGCCGTGCGGGTAACGGCATCGGCAACCGCCGGATTGGCGACAAGGATGTCATAGGCGTCGCTCGGCAAGTCGATGACCACGGATTTGTTGAGGCCGAGCTTGACGCGCTGCGTGGCGACGGAAGCCGACACGCCGGCGCTCGCGGCCTTGGCTTCGACCAGTCCCGGGGCGCCGGTGCCGACCAGGAAAAAACCGATCGCAGCGGCGGCCAGGAAGGGCAGCAGTTTACCGTTCAGCCTCATTTCCTTGCTCCCACCTCGGAAACCTCGCCCGACTTGATCAGGCGCACCGTTCCGCGCCGGCCATTGCCGTTGACCAGGTAGTCGGCTTCGTCCGTAGCCTTTTCATGGATGTCGGTGATCGGGCGCAGCGCGAGCGTCAGGCGGTCTGCCATCTGCTGCGCCACCGTGATGATCTCCGCCTGCTGCGGCGTCAGTTCCAGCGTCGCGGTCTGGCCGACCCTAGTCTTCTTGCCTTCCTCGTCTTCCTGGATGGTCTGGTCGATGGCCAGCACACGGATGTTCTTGAGGATCGTCTCGGTGTTGAAACCGCTGCCGCCATTACCGGTGTCGGCGCGGCGGGTCATGATAACGTCGACGAAGTCGTTGGGCAGGATGAAGCCGCCGGCGGACGTGTCGGCCGATATTGCGGTCGCGACGGCGCGCATGCCGGAAGGCAGGATCGACGACATGAAGCTCTGCCCTTCGCCGACCAGTTTGGAGCGCCGCAAAGGTTCGCCGGTATACATGGCGACACGGGCGACCGAGCCCTTGAGCTTTTCGATCGCGTCAGGCTCGGCGGCGCGCGTGATGAAATTGGCGTTGACACCATCGGCCGGCCATTCTTCCCAGCTGATGTTGTTGCCGAGCTGGCTGCCCATCGGCACGTCGCCGGAAAGCACCAGCACATCCTGCAGCGCGATCGCCGGCTGCTTGGGCGCATCGACGACGGCCTGAGGCGGCGGCGCCACGACCATGTTCTTCGCCACATAGCCCGCGCCACCCGCCGCGACCGCAGCCACGCCCAGAATAATCAATCGGGATGCTGGCATTCGTCCGTAACCCTTCGCCTTAAAGGCAAACCACCTCGCCAGGCCGGACTTTGCAGCTGTAATCGTCAAAACAAGGTTAATGCAATACTTACGATCGTGATTAATTTAAGGTTTACTCAAATTAGACGGAACGGCCGCCGTTAACAAAAAAGCGGCCGAGCCGCCTTGCGTTTTAACAAAAAAGGCGGCTTGGGCCACCCGGAGAGTCGCCGATATCGATCTCGCCCCAAGCCTATGTCGTGAGCCTTTCCAGCGCCCAGACCATCAGCGGCGAATCCGGGAAAGTGATCAGTCCGCCCGCGCCCAGCGCGATGCCATATGGGACGCCGACGCTCTCGTCCGCGAAATGGCGCAGGAATCGGTTGTGGCCGGTGTACATGGGGAGCGGCGATTTCCGGTAAGCAAGGATTGCCAGCGTAAGCAGGCCGCCGATGAAAGCCGACGTCACCAGATAGCCGATCAGGTTGATGTTGAGGCCCATCCATAGAGCGGTCGCGGCCAGAAGCTTGGCATCGCCGCCGCCCATGCCACCGAGCGCAAAAAGGCCGAACGTCATCGCGAGCACGAGGGCGCCGGCGGCGAAGTGCCAGCCGTAGGCTGCCCAGTCCATCCCGGAGAGCGGCGCGACAAGGGCGAATGTGGCCACCAGCAACACGGGAACGCGGTTGGCGATCGTCATCGACAAGGTGTCCGAGACCGCAGCGAACAGCATGCAGAAAGGAAAGACGACGAAGATCACGGCTTCAAGCATTGATGCGGCGGCCTATGGCAAGTTTTCAGCGGCATCCTAAGCGCGGCGGATTAACGATCGATGAGGCCTGACGATCAAAATCGGCCGACTGCGTGAAAAAGGCCGCTACTGGCGGCCCTTTTCTTCTTGTTCGAAGGCGCGATACCGCAGCTTGTTACGGATTCCCGGCGCCGTTAAGCGTGTTGGCAATGTTCTGGAACTTGGCGTTCAGCGACGTGCCGAGCGCTCCAGCGCCGATCATGATGGCGAGCGCGATGAGAGCGGCGATCAGACCATATTCGATGGCGGTCGCGCCGGATTCTTCTTTCACGAAACGTGCAATGAGATTAGACATTCGAGAGCTCCTACTCCACGTGTTGCAGCACTTCCGTCAACTTCTCTTCGCGGTTGATCGGATGCCGCAAATTTAGGGAGAAGCCGTTTCAATCGGCTTAATAAACAGCCTTAGCGATTCCTTTCCGGTGGCGAACGCGCTGTGTGGTTAATCGTGGCCTAAACATCGCCAGGGAGCCTGGGCCCCCGGGAAACCGGCGCTTGTGCAATATTGCTAAAACAATAAGCGCCATGGACGCATGGCGCACCACGCAGGCGATCCTTAATCATACCGGGCCCGGTTTAACCGTTGCTTCACCAATCTCGTTCATGTTCCGTTGAAGAATCTGCCCGCCGGGAGCGCTTCAATGACGTCGTCGAGATCGCTGTTTCCAGTCGCTGCGCTGCTGGCAACTGCCGCGTTGGTCATGCCGGCCAGGGCCGGCGCCGGCATAGAAGTCACCATGAACCAGGCAAAGATCGTCAAATTGTCACGTGCGGCCGACACGGTCGTCATCGGCAATCCGGCGATTGCCGACGCGTCCGTGCAGGACGCCTCGACCATCGTTCTCACCGGCAAGGGCTTCGGTGTCACCAATATGGTCGTGCTCGATACGGACGGCAGCCCGATCATCGATGAACAGGTAACCGTCGTGCGGCAGGCCGCCTCCTCGGTACGCATCTACAGACGCGCCGAAGTCCAGACCATGTCCTGCACACCCTATTGCGAGAGTGCGTTCAAGAGCGAGGCCGAGAAGGCTTCCGAATCCGAAATGAACGCCGGGCACTGAGCCTTGCGAAGGGGCGAACCCGCCGGCATTAAAGTCAGCTTAACGCTTGCCCGACGAATTTAACGATCATCCAAACCGGAACTCAATGGGTTTTCGCTAACCTTGCCGCCGGTACCGTAAGGGGATCGGCAGGGACGCGATATGAGCAAGGATGCCACATCCGGCAACGGCATGGATAGCAAGGCGCGCGCCGGATCGCGCCCCGGCTTTTTCAGCGACAGGCGCGGCAGCACGGCGATGGAATTCGCGATGCTGGCCATACCGTTCGCGCTTCTCGTCTTCGCCATTCTCGAGAGCTGCATTTCGTTCGCCGGCCAGGAGGTGATGGCCAACGTCACCGACGACGTGGCCCGCCAGCTTCGGACCGGGCAATTGCAAAAGACGAACGTCACCGAAGCTTCCATCAAGCAGCTGATCTGCAGCAGGCTTGAGATCATGGTGGCCCAGGGTTGCCCGGGATTGGTGGTCGATTTGCGCGAATATCCGAGTTTCGCCGACGCCGCCACGGCGGGCTTCAAGATCGTGGACGGAGATATCGTGCTTACGCAGGGGACGAACTCGACGACCCCCACCGTCTCTCCTGGATTGGCAGAGACCATCAACATGCTGCGGGTGTTCTACAAATGGCCGGTGATGACCGATTTCCTGGCCAAGTCGATGGCAAATCTGAAGGACAGCAAAACGCTGCATTTCGCGTCCGTGACCTGGCAGAACGAGCCATTCGACGACAATTGAGGCTGCTCGACGGCTGAAGCCGCGGCGTGGAGGACGATATGCATAGTGCGGGGGCACTGCGGGGGATTTCGGCGAAGGTGGAGCGGTTTTGCCGCGACCGCCGCGGCGTCGCGGCGATCGAGTTCGCGTTCATCGTGCCGGTGCTGCTGATCATGTATTTCATCACGATGGAGGCCTCGCAGGCCATCGAGACCAGCAAGAAGGTGAGCCGCATCGGCAGCATGGTGGCGGATCTCGTCACGCAGCAGCAGACCGTCGTGAAGGCCAATCTCGATGCAATGATGAAGATCGGCAAATCGACGCTGCAGCCCTACAATCGCTCGGATCCTAAGATCATCATCACCGCCATACAGATGTCCGACGACGCGACGCCGACAGTGACGGTGGCGTGGTCCCGCAAGCTGGTGGGCACCACCTACAGCGCCGATACCAAGCCCGGCGACACCACGACCGTTCCCTCGACGCTGAGGATCCGCAACACTTTCCTGATTCGCGTGGAGAGCGATCTAGGCTATACGCCGGTCATCGCCTGGGACGGGAAAAACGCCCAACAGCAATCAGCAGGATTGTTGTCGACTTTCAGCCACATAAACATGAGCGAAACCTACTATCTAAGGCCCCGCCGGTCCCCCACGATACCCTGCGGCGACTGCTGACACGCTATTCCTGCCCGGCCGTCTCCTGCCGCACGATCGCCACCGCCATCGCATAGTCCTTCTGCGCGGCCTGCCCAAAGCCGCCGGAATGCGCGCGCTCCAGCAGGTCGTACACATCCGGCGTCTGTGACCTGAGACTGGTCAGGAAGACCGTCAGCCGGCGCTTTGCCTCGGGTTCGAGATCGCTGCGGACAGCGTGCGGGCCGTAGCGCAAGAGGCCCGAGGACCACAACACCCGAAGCGATGCCTCAGGGAGGCCGGCAGCCTCCAGCCGCGCGACGCTGCCACCAGAGTGGCTGGGCTGGCCGTCGGCACCGGCCGGCTCCCACCCAAACAGGGCGTCCGCTTCGCCGCCGGCCAGCATCATCTCGGCTGCGGTGGCTGAAGCGGCGCGCACGAGAAAGGGCGAATCCCGTGCGATCTTGACGCCTTCGGCCGACAGCGCCGACAGCGGCAACAGAGAACCGCCGACATTGTCGTCGGGCGCGATCGCGATCCGATGCGAGGCCAGCGCGGCGAGGTCCGGCACTTTGCCGTCGCGCGTCACCAGGACGGAACGGATGCCGACGGCGCCGTCGGCATCGATCGGCGCCACCAGAGGCTCGACACAGCCGCAGCGCTCTGAAGCCGTGGCATAGGCGAGAGCTGAATAGACCGCGTATTGCACGCGTCCGCTCGCCTGTGCCTCGATCAGCGCCGCGTAATCGCGCGCAACGACGAACTCGACCTTCATGCCGAGCGCATTGGCGTAGGCGTCGGTCAGGCGCGCGAGCCCCGGAACGGTGTTGCCGCCACCCGGTTCGGCGACGATGCCGATGCGAAACGTTCCGATGTCGTCACGCCAGTCGGCGCGTGCCGGCCAAGAGGCAGCGCCGAACGTCGCGAGGGCGGCCGCGCACATTTTCACGGCCTGCCTTGCCGCGGTTTTGCCGCGCCTTGCCATATCTGCTTCGTCCCCGCTGCATCCGCGCCTCGCCGCAATTATGGCGCCAAGCGTGGCGGTTTGGTTTCCGATTTGCCAACGCCGCCGGGGAACCTTATGTCTGGCAATGAGCACTGACAACAAAGATAGCCATGGCGCGCGCGTTCCTGTTCGTTCTCGATTCTTTCGGCATCGGCGGCGCGGCCGACGCCGAACGCTATGGCGATACCGGCGCCGACACGTTCGGACATATATTCAAGGCCTGCGCCGACGGCCGCGCCGACAGGCAAGGGCTGCGCAACGGACAGCTCGCGGTGCCCAACATGATGTCGCTCGGGCTTGGCTGCGCGGCGCAAACCGCGACAGGATCGAGAACCGGCATCGACGCGCCGCTGATCGCCTCGGCGTTTCACGGCGCCGCCCAGGAAGTGTCGAGCGGCAAGGACACGCCGTCGGGCCACTGGGAGATCGCCGGCCTGCCGGTGCGTTTCGACTGGGGCTATTTTCCCGACACGGTGCCAGCCTTCCCGGCCGAGCTGACCGACGCCATCATCCGAGAAGGCAAGCTGCCGGGCATCCTCGGGAACTGTCACGCGCCTGGAACCGAGATCATAGAGCGGCTCGGCGAAGAGCATATCCGCACCGGCATGCCGATCTGCTACACATCGGTCGATTCCGTGCTGCAGATCGCCGCGCATGAAACGCATTTCGGCCTGGAGCGGCTTTATGAGCTTTGCCTCACGGTGCGCCGGCTGGCCGACCGCTTGAAGATCGGGCGCGTGATCGCGCGGCCATTCGTGGGCGAGACGCCCGCCACGTTCCAGCGCACCCACAATCGCCGCGACTATGCGGTGCCGCCGCCGGAAGAGACCCTGCTCGACCGGCTGACCGGCCGCGGCAGCAAGGTCATCGCCGTCGGCAAGATCGGCGACATCTTCGCTCATCGCGGCATTTCGGAAGTGCGCAAGGCCGGCGGCAACATGGCGATGTTCGACAAGGCGCTCGGCGCCATGGACGACGCCTGCGACGGCGATCTGGTCTTTGCCAATTTCGTCGATTTCGATACCGAGTTCGGGCACCGGCGCGATGTCGCCGGCTATGCCGCGGCGCTCGAAGCCTTCGACCGCCGGCTGCCGGAGGCGCTGTCGCGCATCAGGCCGGGCGATCTCCTCATCCTCACCGCCGACCATGGCAACGATCCGACCTGGCGCGGCACCGACCATACGCGCGAGCGCGTTCCGGTGATCGGCATCGGGCCGGGGCTGAAGGGCGGCGACATCGGGCTGAGGCCGACCTTCGCCGATATCGGCGAAACCGTCGCGGATCATCTCGGCCTGGCAACCGGCTGCCACGGGACGTCCTTCCTCGCAACGATAGGCGGCCATGCCTGAGCTGCCTGAAGTCGAGACCGTGCGGCGCGGACTGCAACCGGTTCTGGAAGGGGCGCGGCTCGTCAAGATCGAGGCACGCAGGCCCGACCTTCGCTTTCCTTTTCCCGAACGTTTTTCGGAGCGGCTTACCGGCAAGACGGTGACGGCGCTTGGCCGTCGCGCCAAATACCTGACGATGCATATCGAAAACGGCCCGGTTCTCATCTGTCATCTCGGCATGTCGGGATCGTTCCGGGTCGAGGCCGCCGGGAGCAGCGACATCCCCGGCACCTTCCATCACGAGCGCTCGAAAAGCGCGGCGCATGACCATGTCGTGTTCGATGTCGCCTCGACTACGGGCAAGCGATCGCGCGTCGTCTTCAACGACCCGCGCCGCTTCGGCTTCATGCTGTTTGCCGAAGGGCCGCCGGACACACATCCGATGCTGGCGGGGCTCGGCATCGAGCCAACCGGCAACGCGCTCGACGGCCCCCTGCTCGCCTCGCTGCTGAAGGATCGCAGATCGCCGCTCAAGGCGGCGCTGCTCGATCAGCGCCTGATCGCCGGACTGGGCAATATATATGTGGCGGAAGCCTTGTGGCGCGCCGGCCTCTCGCCGCTGCGTGAAGCCGGCACCATCGCAGGACCGGCCAAGAAGGCGAAAGAACAAAGCGAACGTCTTGCCGGAGCGATCCGCTCCGTCATAGCCGATGCGATCGCCGCGGGCGGCTCCTCGCTGCGCGACTATGTCCAGGCCGACGGATCGCTCGGCTATTTCCAGCATTCCTTCGCGGTGTACGACCGCGAGGGCGAGCCGTGCCCGAAGCCGGGCTGCCGCGGCCACATCGAGCGCATCGTGCAGAGCGGCCGCTCGACCTTCTATTGCCGGACCTGTCAGCGGTAAGCTAGGAACGGTATCGATCACCCCACTGCCGCGGAAGGAAGCGAATCCATGACCTATGAAACCATTCTGGTGGAAACACGCGGCAAGGTTGGGCTCATCACGCTGAACCGGCCCAAGGCGCTCAATGCGCTGAATTCGCAGGTGCTCGCGGAGGTCGTGGCAGCGGCGAGCGCGTTCAACGCCGATCCAGCGATCGGCGCGATGGTGCTCACGGGCTCGGAAAAGGCGTTCGCCGCCGGCGCCGACATCAAGGAAATGCAGGCGCTGTCCTTCGCCGATGCCTACAGCCAGGATTTCTTCGTCGGCTGGGAAGAATTCACACGCACGCGCAAGCCCATCATCGCGGCGGTCGCGGGCTACGCGCTCGGCGGCGGCTGCGAGCTGGCCATGATGTGCGACTTCATCATCGCCGGCGACAATGCCAAGTTCGGCCAGCCCGAAATCACGCTCGGCGTCATGCCGGGCATGGGCGGATCGCAGCGGCTGACCCGCTTCGTCGGCAAGTCGAAGGCGATGGACATGTGCCTGACCGGGCGGATGATGGACGCGGCCGAAGCCGAGCGGAGCGGTTTGGTATCGCGGGTGGTGCCGGTCGCCGAACTCACCGAGGAAGCACTGAAGGCAGCGGCCAAGATCGCCGAGTTCTCGCTGCCGTCGGTGATGATGACCAAGGAGGCAGTCAACCGCGCTTATGAGACGACGCTCGCCGAAGGGCTGCGCTTCGAACGCCGCCTGTTCCATTCACTGTTTGCGCTCGACGATCAGAAAGAAGGCATGGCCGCCTTTGTCGAGAAGCGGAAGCCGAGTTTCACCAACCGCTAGGCCATGGCGCCCGATGATTGAAGGCGGGTGACGACGCGCCGCGCTTTCGGTCTCCAAAGACCACCCAAAAAGACTGCCCAGTGGCGTTGACGCGCCGGAAAAGCTGAACTATAAGCCGCACCAACCGAGGCGGCCCTGTGGCTGCCCGTTTGTTTTTTGCGCCCTGCGGCATCCCGCTGGCGCTCACCAGATCAGAAGAGAGGCATCATGGCCAACACGTCCTCGGCCAAAAAGGCAACGCGCAAGATCGCCCGCCGCGCAGCGGTCAACAAGAACCGCCGCTCGCGCGTCCGCACCTATATCCGCAAGGTCGAAGAGGCGCTGGCCGCCGGCGACAAGGCCGCGGCAGTGGAAGCCTTCAAGGCGGCGGAGCCGGAATTGATGCGCGCCGCCACCAAGGGCGTCGTCCACAAGAACACGGCTTCGCGCAAGGTCTCGCGGCTGGCCCAGCGGGTCAAGACGCTGTCGGCCTGACCGACTCCTCTTTCACTCCGTCGATACTGAACCCGGCCGTACAGGCCGGGTTTTTTCGTTTGCCGGCAAGTACTTAAAAAGTTTGCTCGCAGGCTGCACTTGTAAGGTGATTCCAATGCCGGCATTGTTTTGCCGGCATATTCAGTGCCGCTGATATCGGCATGCCCTCCCCTCGGCAACTGCCCAAATTTGCCTGTCAAAAAATCCATAGGTTTTTCATGGATTTATGGCGGGTCATCCACAGCTTGTTCAACACGCTGTCGAGCGGCAGGGGAGAAGTAGCTGTCAAGAGAATTATTTCAGAATATTTCGTTTCAGGCGGCCTTTTTCATATTCGACGGAAAAGGGTTTGAATCACAATGGCTTTGTCAGAACGTGCCGTCGCGACACCCAATTTGAAGCCCCGTCCGGTAACCAGATTCGTTAAAAAACCGTTAGATGTGGCCTTGCCCTATCCACAGCGATTTCGGTAATGTCCATCCATCGAAGGGACGGGCTCTAGCCCCTGACCCAGCCTGAATCGGCCAGCACAAAATGGCGGAATTCATGACGTGGAGCAATTCCGCGTGTGGCTTGGTTTGTCTCTTCGGTGCGGGTAGGGGACTGGCGTAATTGTACATGGCAGTCGATGTCTCACCGGCCTTTCCGCCGGACGGCAGTGCATTGCCTTGTCTTTGTTGGACGCCGGCGTGCGGAGCTGGCGGCTGGTCCCTTGCACGAGTTGCGACGATCGTTGCCGGCGGCGGCAGTGGCAGCGCAGCGAACATGAGGTCGCCGGACCAAGGATGCAGGAGGCGCATCCCCGGTGGAAAAGGGTACGAGAAGAACGAGGGACTTGATCATGCAAAGCGGCATCGAGAGGGAAATAGCGGGCGAGCTCCCATTTCCAGCAACTTTTGTCGGAGGGGGCGACGTGGCGGTATCCAGCGACGCGGAACAGAAGTTCGAACGGGTCAAGGCTCAGCTGAAGGCCCGTCTTGGAGCGGAGGTCTATTCGAGCTGGTTCGGTCGCATGAAGGTCGCCGAGGCTTCCCGCGGCATTGTCCGCATCTCCGTGCCGACAGCCTTCCTGCGGTCCTGGATCAACGGTCATTATCTCGAGCTCATCGCGGAGCTTTGGCGGCATGAGGATCCGGACGTCCTCAAGATCGAGATCGTCGTGCGCACCGCTACGCGCCAGGGGCGCAACCCTGTCGAGCCGGAAACGGCGCCGGCGCGCAAGATGACCAAGCAGACGCACACCGCGCTCGCCAACGGCACCGCAAACGCCGGGCGCGTGGAACAACGGGCGCCGGCGCCGCGCCCTGGCGCGCCCGCGGAAGCCGAGTTCCGCCACAATGTGCTGGGATCGCCGCTCGATCCGCGCTACACGTTCAACTCCTTCATTGAGGGACCGTCGAACAGAGTGGCCTTCGCGGCGGCGAGAGCCGTGGCGGAATCGCAGTCGAGCGCGGTGCGTTTCAACCCGCTTTTCCTGCATGCGACCGTCGGGCTCGGCAAGACGCACCTGCTGCAGGCGATCGCAGCGGAATCGCTGCGGCAAAACCCGAAGTCGCGCGTCGTCTACCTGACGGCGGAATATTTCATGTGGCGCTTCGCCACCGCGATCCGCGACAACAACGCGCTGACGCTGAAAGAGCAGCTGCGCGACATCGATCTCTTGATCATCGACGACATGCAGTTCCTGCAGGGCAAGTCGATCCAGCACGAATTCTGCCACCTCATCAACATGCTGCTCGACAGCGCCAAACAGGTCGTGGTCGCGGCCGACCGGCCGCCGTCGGAACTGGAATCGCTGGAGCCGCGCGTGCGTTCGCGGCTGAATGGCGGCGTGGCGCTGGAAATGTCGGCGCCGGATTTCGCCATGCGGCTCGGGATGCTGAAGCTGCGCCGCGCCACCGCCAAGACCGATGACACCTCGCTCGACATCTCCGACGAAATCCTGGAGCATGTCGCGCGCACGGTGACCGGCAGCGGGCGCGAGCTCGAAGGCGCCTTCAACCAGCTCCTGTTCCGCCAGTCCTTCGAGCCGCAGATCACCATCGACCGCATCGACGAGATCCTCGGTCACATCTACCGCTCCGGCGAGCCGAAGCGGGTGCGCATCGAGGACATCCAGCGCATCGTGGCGCGCCACTACAACGTGTCGAAGACGGAGCTTTTGTCCAACCGGCGCACGCGCACGATCGTCAAGCCGCGGCAGGTGGCGATGTACCTGTCGAAAGTGATGACGCCGCGCTCATTGCCGGAGATCGGGCGGCGCTTCGGCGGCCGCGACCACACGACCGTGCTTCATGCCGTGCGCAAGATCGAGGACCTTTCGGGCGGGGACAACACGCTGGCGCAGGAGCTCGAACTGCTCAGAAGGCTGATCAACGACCAGGCCTGAGGGGTCGCGGAACAGTCGGCGGCACGCTTCGCCGGCTTTATCCCCAGAAAGCCCGCGCTGCCGGCCGTAACCGGTGCCGCGGGCTTGCGTTCGCAGGCTTTTTACTGTCAGCTTACGGAGATTCTGGAAGCCTTTCAGGGCTTTCGCGGGATACCGTTTGCCGGTGACCCGTTCATTCATTGAAGCGAGCCTGTTTCGTCATGCGTGTTATCCTGGAACGGTCAAATCTCCTGAAGTCCCTCAACCACGTCCATCGCGTGGTCGAGCGGCGCAACACCATACCGATCCTGTCCAACGTGCTGCTCAGCGCCGAGGGCGCCAGCCTCGAGATGAAGGCCACCGACCTCGACCTCGAAGTGACGGAGGCGACGCCCGCCAAGGTCGAGCGCGGCGGCGCGACGACGGTGCCGGCGCATCTGCTCTACGATATCGTGCGCAAGCTTTCCGACGGCGCCGAGGTGATGCTGAAGATGGACGAGGACGGCAACGCGATGACCGTCACCTCCGGTCGTTCGAGCTTCCGTCTGCAGTGCCTGCCGCAATCCGACTTCCCGGAGCTTTCAGCCGGTTCGTTCTCGCATATCTTCCGGTTGGAATCGGCGGCGCTCAAGGGGCTGATCGACAAGACCCAGTTCGCCATCTCCACCGAGGAGACGCGCTACTATCTCAACGGCATCTTCCTGCACACGCATGAGGTGGGTGGTAAATTGAAGTTGCGCTCGGTGGCGACCGATGGACACCGCCTGGCGCGGGCCGAGATCGACGCGCCGGCGGGCTCGGAAGGCATGCCCGGCATCATCATTCCGCGCAAGACGGTGAGCGAACTGCAGAAGCTGGTCGACGATCCCGATGTGGCGGTGACCACGGAGCTGTCGGACACCAAGATCCGCTTCACCATCGGCAGCATCGTTTTGACCTCGAAGCTGATCGACGGCACCTTCCCCGACTATCAGCGCGTCATCCCGACCGGCAACGACAAGAAGCTGATCATCGACCGCCAGAGCTTCGCCGCGGCGGTAGACCGCGTTTCGACCATTTCCTCCGAACGCGGCCGGGCGGTGAAGCTGTCGATCAATGACGGCCAGCTGACTTTGGCCGTCAACAACCCCGACTCTGGCAGCGCCACCGAGGAACTGGCGGCAGACTATTCGTCGGACCCGATCGAGATCGGCTTCAACGCCAAATACCTGCTCGATGTCGCCGCCCAGCTCACGGGTTCCGAGGCCAAGTTCATGCTGGCCGATGCCGGTTCGCCGACGCTGATCCACGATATGGCCGACGAGACCGCGCTGTACGTGCTGATGCCGATGCGGGTCTAGGGTGCCTTTGTCGGCGCAATTCCGGACGGAAAACCGCTGTGCACTTTCCTGGAATTGCTCTAGCGAACCCGATGTGTCGCCGTGACCGCGGATGCGAAACAGCTTCGGCAGCAAAGCCATATAAGTAAGCTAACACTTACTAATTTCCGCAACTACGCGGCGCTTTCGCTCGACCTTGCGCCCGGCGCGGTGGTGCTGTCGGGGGACAATGGCGCGGGCAAGACCAATCTCCTGGAAGCGATCTCACTCCTGACACCCGGCCGGGGCCTGCGCCGCGCGCCCTATGCGGATGTCGCGCGCGAAGGCGGCGACGGCGGCTTCGCCTTGCATGCGCGCATCGAGGGACCGGAAGGAGAGGTCGAGATCGGCACCGGCATGCCCGGTAGCGACGCCGCCGGCGAAGGCGGCAGGAAGGTGCGGATCAACGGCGCGCCGGCGCGATCGGCCGAGGACATGCTGGAATGGTTGCGGGTCGTCTGGCTGACGCCGGCGATGGACGGGCTGTTTCCCGGGCCGGCGGCGGACCGCCGCCGCTTCCTCGATCGGCTGGTGCTGGCGATCGACCCCGGCCATGGCCAGCGCGCGCTCGACTACGAGAAAGCCATGCGCGGCCGTAATCGCCTGCTTACCGAAGGTTCTCGCGACGGCGCTTGGTTTGACGCGATCGAGACCCAGATGGCCGAGACCGGAGTGGCGATCGCCGCAGCGCGGGCCGAGCTGGTGCGGCTGCTTGCCGCCATGGTCGACAGATTGCCCGGCAGTGGGCCCTTTCCGCAGGCCGACATCAGTCTCTCGGGGGACCTGGAGAGCGAGGTCGCCGTCGCGCCGGCCGTAGATGTCGAGGAGCGCTTCCGACGCGCGCTTGCCAATGGCCGCGAGCGCGACCGCGCCGCCGGCCGCACGCTGGACGGTCCGCATCGCTCCGATCTCCTGGTGCGGCACCGGCCGAAGTCGATGCCGGCCGAACTGTGCTCGACCGGCGAGCAGAAGGCGCTGCTGGTCGGCATCGTTTTGTCGCATGCCAGGCTGACCGGCGAGATGTCGGGACTGACGCCGATCCTTCTCCTGGACGAGATCGCCGCGCATCTCGACGCGGGCCGGCGCGCGGCGTTGTTCTCGATCCTGGAAGAGCTGAACTGCCAAGCCTTCATGACCGGCACGGATGCGGCCCTGTTTTCGAGTCTTGCCGGCCGGGCGCAGTTCCTGACGGTCGATCACGGCAGCGTCGGACTGACGGCAAGCCCTTGAAGCCATTTCCGCGCTGCGCCACGAGGCTTTGCCTCGCGTCATGCCAAACCTTTGCCTCGCGTGTGGACCACAAGGCTTCGCCTTGCGCTTACTGACAAGGCTCTACGCCAGCGATATGGTTCGGCTATGACCGACGCCGCCCTGACCGACGAAGAGCTCGAACGCTATGCCCGCCACATCGTGCTGCCGGAGATCGGCGGGCCGGGCCAGCAGAAGCTGAAACGGGCGCAGGTGCTGGTGATCGGCGCCGGCGGGCTCGGGGCGCCGGTGCTGGAATATCTTGCCGCCGCCGGCGTCGGCACGCTCGGCATCGTCGACGACGACACGGTTTCCTTGTCCAACCTGCAGCGGCAGGTGATCCATGGCAGCGATACGATCGGCATGGCCAAGACCGACAGCGCACGGGAAGCGATCATGCGCATCAACCCCAACGTCAAAGTGGAATCGCATCGCCTGAGGCTGACGGCGGAGAACGCCCCTGCCCTCGTCACGCGCTACGATGTCGTTGTCGACGGCTCCGACAATTTCGAGACGCGCTACGCGGCCGCCGATGCCTGCGCCAGCGAGAAGAAACCCCTCGTCACGGCTGCCGTCGGCCGCTTCGACGGCTCGGTGACGGTGCTGAAGCCGTTCGAGACAGGCGCAGACGGCAAACGCAATCCGAGCTATCGCGACCTGTTCCCGGAAGCGCCGCCCGAAGGATTGGTGCCGTCCTGCGCCGTTGCCGGCATCGTCGGCGCGCTGACGGGCGTCATCGGCACGCTGGAGGCGATGGAGGCGGTCAAGCTGATCACCGGCATAGGCGAGCCGCTGATCGGCCGTCTGCTGCTCTACGATGGCCTCACGGCCCGCTTCGACACCATCCGCTACAAGGCCGTCTGAACGCATGGACCAGAGCGTCGGCATCTCCATAACCGGCCTTCCAACGGACTTCGACCGGTGGGACGACCTGCTCGCGCTGATCCGCCGCGCCTTCGCCTATATGGACGGGGTCATCGACCCGCCCTCCTCGGCGCATCTTTTGACCGCCGATACCCTTGCCGAGAAGGCGAAACGGGAAACCGGGTTTCTGGCCGTCGAGAACGGCCGCATCGTCGGTTGCATCTTCGCGCTGGAACGGGCGCGGGATTTCTATGTCGGCAAGCTCGCGGTTGAGCCGCGGCTGCAGGGCCAAGGCGCCGGAACCCGTCTGATGCGGGCGGTCGAGGATCTTGCGCGCGCACGCGGCAAGGATGCTATCGAGCTGCAGACCCGCATCGAGCTGACGCCAAACCACGCAGCTTTTGCCCGACTCGGCTTTCGCGAGACCGAGCGCACGGCGCATGAGGGCTATGACAGGCCGACCTCCATCACCATGCGCAAGGTGCTGCTATGAGCCTTTCGCTCAGCCCGGAAGAACGGGCGATCGCCGCCCGCCAGGACGGCCCGGGCATGGCGATGCGCATCGTCGCCGAAAGCGCCTGCCTGCTCGGCGCGCCGCGGCTGATCCCGATCGCCTCCACCCATATCGACGGTGCCCTGTACCACGGCGATTCCGGCACGCTGTTCGCAGAAAAACTGGTCGACGGCGGAGCGAAGGTCGCTGTGCGCTCGACGCTCAATGTCGGGGCGCTCGACTTGATGGGCTGCTCGCGCATTCGTCTGGAAGAGCCGCAGCGCGGCATGGCCCGGCGGATGATGGAGGCCTATCGCAAGCTCGGTTGCGAGCAGAGCTGGACCTGCGCGCCGTATCAGGCCGGACACAGGCCGGCACTCGGCAGCGACGTCGCCTGGGGCGAGTCCAACGCCGTCGTCTTCTGCAATTCGGTGCTGGGCGCGCGAACCAACCGCTATGGCGATTTCCTGGACATTGCCTGCGCCATCACCGGCCGCGCGCCGGATTACGGCCTGCACCGGCCCGACAACCGCCGCGCGCGGCTCGTTTTCGATGTCTCGGGCCTGTCACCTTCCTTCCTTGCCTCGGAGATCGCCTGGCCTGTCTTGGGAAGCCTTTATGGCCACGAGGTGGGCAACGCGATCGGCGTCGTCACCGGCGTGACGGGTCATCCCGGTGAGGACGCGCTGAAAGCCTTTGGCGCGGCGGCCGCATCGTCCGGCGCGGTCGGCCTGTTCCACATTGTGGGCGTCACGCCCGAGGCGCCCGACGTCGAAACCATCCTGGCCGGGCCGGAGCCGGAAGCGGTGATCCGCGTGACGCCTGAGATCGTGGCCAAGGCCCGCGCGGGCCTGTCGACCGCGGCGGCGGCCAAGACCATCGACGCGGTGGCGATCGGCAGCCCGCATCTGTCGAACGCCGAGTTCGAGAGCCTGGAGCGGCTGATCGCCGGAAGGCGGCTTGCGGTGCCGATCTACGCCTGCACCGGCCGCCACGCGCTTGCCGTGCTGGAGCAGGACGGCCGGCGAAAAAGGCTCGAGGCGAGCGGGGTCGTCGTCGTCGCCGATACATGCGTGGTGGTGACGCCGATCATGCCGGAGCTCGGCAATGGCGTGCTGATGACCAATTCGGGCAAGTTCGCGCATTACGCGCCGGGCAACACCGGCTACGCGGTGCTCTACGCCTCGCTCGCCGACTGCGTCGAAAGCGCGGTCCTCGGCAAGCCGGTCTTCACGGATATCGCCGCATGAGAGCTGCCGCCGAAATCCTGGTGCCGGGCAAGGCGGGCGAAGGCGAGGCGCTGGTGCTGACGGCGCCGATCAGCTTCTGGGGCGGCGTCGACCCGAAGACTGGCCGCATCGCCGATGTCCGCCATCCGCAGCATGGCGAGGTCATTGCCGGCCGCGTGCTGTTCCTGCCGGGCACGATCGGCTCGTCATCCGCTTCGGCGGTACTGATGGAGCTCGTCCACAACGGCCGGGCGCCGGCCGCCCTGGTGCTGCATGAGCCGGACGCCATCCTGCTGCTCGGCCTGATCGTCGCCCGGGAGATGGGTTGGGAAACGCCGATGGCGGTGCGGCTTGGCCGAGACGCGTTCGAAACCTGTGGCGGCAGGGTGAGAATAGCCGAGGATGGCGCTCTCACCGTCTCCGGCGAATAAGCCTCAGGTCCTGAGCGGCAGGACGCGGTCCGGCGGGCGGTGACCGTCGAAGAAGGCGCGGATGTTGATGATCACCTTCTCGCCCATGTCGATGCGGCCCTCGAGCGTGGCCGAGCCCATATGCGGCAAAAGCACCACCTTGCCCTTGGCGGCGAGCTTCAACAGCTTGCTGTTCAGCGCCGGCTCGTGCTCGTAGACGTCGAGGCCGGCGCCGGCGATCTTGCCGTCCTGGATCAGCTTGACCAGCGAGTCCTCGTCGATGATGTCGCCGCGCGCGGTGTTGACGATATAGGCCGAGGGCTGCATCAGCGCGAGACGACGGCCGGATAGAAGGTGGAACGTCGCCGGCGTCGACGGGCAGTTGACCGAGATGATGTCCATGCGGGCCAGCATCTGGTCGAGGCTTTCCCAGTAGGTCGCCTCCAGTTCCTCCTCGACGGCCGGCAGCACGCGGTGCCGGTTGTGGTAATGGATCGACAGGCCGAAGGCCTTGGCCCGCCTGGCGACCGCCGTGCCGATGCGGCCCATGCCGACGATGCCGAGACGTTTTCCCCAGATGCGCCGGCCGAGCATCCAGGTCGGCGACCAGCCGGCCCATTTCTTCTCGCCCGTCAGCACATTGGCGCCTTCGGCGAGCCTGCGCGGCACCGCGAGCATCAGCGCCATGGTCATGTCGGCGGTGTCTTCGGTGAGCACGTTCGGCGTGTTGGTGACGGTAATGCCTTTCTTGGCGGCCGCCGCGACGTCGATCTTGTCGACGCCGTTGCCGAAATTCGCAATCAGCTTGAGGTTTTCGCCGGCCTGGGCGATCAGCGCGGCATCGATATGGTCGGTGATGGTAGGGACCAGCACATCGGCTTCCTTGACCGCCGCGACCAGCTCGGGCTGCGTCATCGGCCGGTCCTCGACATTCAGCCTTGCGTCGAACAGCTCGCGCATGCGCGTCTCGACCGGGTCGGGCAGCTTGCGCGTGATGACGACGAGGGGCCGTTTTTTGCCTGCCATTTTATCCCCGAAGCTTCCTCGATCAGGATGACATTCCGTCGAATCGTCATCCTGATCCTACTCTTTTTGGAGCATGATCTTTTCCGAAAGCCAGTTCCCGCTTTTCAGGATCATGCTCTCGAAACCGATCTCGTTGAGACCTCTTTAACCAAGACCGGCGAAACTTATAACCAGTCGCGGCATCAGCCCACTCCTGTAACAAGCGGTGCCGCCGAAGACAAAGAAAAAGGGGCGCTCATCCCGACGGACCGGCGCCGAAAGGAACGAAAGTGTCTGGTTTCGCGTCGCTTCGCCTGGCCTTCAGCGCAGCCATTCTCGGTGCCCTGTTTTGCGCGCCGCAGGCTTTGGCGCAAAGCGCGGCAGCACCCGCCCAAACCATAACGCTCGGGCCGAGCGGGCTGCCGCTGCCGCGCTTCGTCAGCCTGAAGCCGGCTCGCGTCAATTCGCGCGTCGGCCCCGGCGCCAATTATTCCGTCAACTGGATGTATCTGAAGGCCGGCCTGCCGATGGAAGTCATCCAGGAATTCGACACCTGGCGCCGCGTGCGCGACGCCGACGGATCGGAGGGCTGGATCAACCAGTCGCTGCTCTCCGGCCGCCGCACCGCGATCGTCGCGCCATGGCAGCGCGGCAAGGGTGGGCGAATCAACCTGCTCGACGAACCCGCCAAGGATGCGAGTGTCGTCGCCATCATCGAGCCGGGCGTGATCGGCTCGATCAAGAAATGCGACGGCCAATGGTGCGAGATGACCTTCGACGGCCATACCGGCTGGATGGCACAGTCGCAGGTGTGGGGCGCCTATCCCGGCGAGAAGGTCAAGAACTAGAGCGTTTCACCGTTTCACGGAAACGGCGAAACGCTCTATCTCTTTGTTTTTACGCAATTCCGGACGGAAAACCGCTCACATTTTTCCGGGAATTGCTCTAGGCTGTGTCACATTCAGGTGAGGCCCGGTCTGCGAATGGCGGCTTTCTGCGCTGCCGGTGCTCAGGTACCTTAAATACGCTCCGCTCCGGTTCTCGAAAACCGCCATTCTCGACTCGGCCTCACCTGAATCTCAACACAGCCTAACTGGACACACCGTCCTGCTGGCGGCTGATGCGGCCGAGATGCGTATCCTGAAAACCGGTGGGCAGCTTGAGACCGTAGCCGAGCGCGCGGTCGATGGCGATGTGGGTGATCCAGATCAGCGCCACGGCGGTCGTGACCGGCCCGGCGAGCAACGCGCCCGCGAGCAGGAGGACGAGCGGGGCAATCAGGACATGCAAGGCATTGTAGGTGACGGCGCCGACGCGCGGTCCGGCGAGGTAGCCCAGCATCGACAGGTCCGGCGCCAGGATGAGCAGTACAAACAGCCACCAGGAAAAGCCGGCCATTGCGTAGCAAACGATAGCCAACGCGGCGATCGTGACCCATTCAAACCGCACAACCAGGTCGACGGGCCGCATCGCCACGGGATCAGTCGCCGCGTTTCGGGCGAAGCCTCACGACGATGTCGACATTGGCGATTTCCATGCCCTCCGGCGGCGCCGGCAGGTTAGAGACGGTCACCGGTCCGCTTTCGATGTCGAAAATCCGGTTCTCGCCTTCGACGTAGAAGTGGTGGTGATCGGACGTGTTGGTGTCGAAATAGGTTTTCGAGCCTTCCACCGCCAGGATGCGCAGCAGGCCGGCCTGGGTGAACTGGTGAAGCGCGTTGTAGACAGTCGCCAGCGAAACCGGCACGCCGGCGGCGATCGCCTCTTCATGCAGTTCCTCGGCGGACAGGTGGCGGTCGCCCTTGGCGAAAAGCAGATCGGCCAGCGCAATGCGCTGGCGCGTCGGCCTCAGGCCGGCTTCGCGAACCCGCTTGTCCACAGCGACATTTTCCTTCCGGTAGCCCGAATCCATCTCTTCGCGTCGAAGCTTGCGGCCCAGCCCATCAACAGGTCCAGAGTGGCAAAAAGACGTCAAATGCCAAACCGGACATCAGTCGACATATATTCTGTAGTCCGAATGCGATCAATAGCGCGCATTGACCCGGGCAGGCGCACGGGTTAAGCGCAAACGCCGGTTTCCGGCCGCAAACAGAGTGTGTTAGGAAACCAACGAGAAGGGCGCCCTGCCGCCCGCGAAGAACACGGGGACAGAAATTTGATGGCGGGTCAAAAGTCCAGCTACGATTACGAGGAACTGCTTGCCTGCGCCCGCGGCGAGCTGTTCGGGCCGGGCAATGCCCAGCTGCCCTACCCACCGATGCTGATGTTCGACCGCATCACCGAGATCAGCGAAACCGGCGGCGCTTTCGACAAGGGCTTCATCCGCGCCGAGTTCGACATCAAGCCGGATCTTTGGTTCTTTGCCTGCCACTTCATCGGCAATCCGATCATGCCGGGCTGCCTCGGCCTCGACGCCATGTGGCAGTTGACCGGCTTCTATCTCGGCTGGCTGGGCGAACCCGGCAAGGGCATGGCGCTTTCGACCGGCGAGGTGAAGTTCAAGGGCATGGTGACGCCCTCGGTGAAGAAGGTCGAATACGGCGTCGACTTCAAGCGCGTGATGCGGGGCCGGCTGGTGCTCGGCATCGCCGACGGCTGGCTCAAGGCGGATGGCGAACCCATATACGCGGCTACGGATCTGAAGGTCGGTCTGTCCAAGCAGTCGGCCGCCTGACCGTTTTTCGCCACGGCGTCGCGTAGCCAATGGGCGCCACGTCAGTTTATTTGCGTATGATCACAAGCGAAAACCGGCTAGGTTTTTCGCCCGGATACGCCGGAAGGAGTTGCGAATGAGACGGGTCGTAGTGACAGGGCTCGGCATTGTGTCGTCGATCGGCAACGATGCCAACGAGGTGCAGAGCTCGCTTTACGATGCCAAATCCGGCATCAGCTTTTCCAATTCCTTCGCCGAGCACGGCTTCCGCTGCCAGGTCTGGGGCGCGCCGACGCTCGATCCCACGCCGATGATCGATCGCCGCGCCATGCGCTTCCTGAGCCAGGGCGCGGCCTGGAACCACGTCGCCATGGACCAGGCGATCGCCGATGCCGGCTTAAGCGAAAGCGATATCACCAATGAGCGGACCGGTATCGTGATGGGTTCCGGCGGACCTTCCACCCGAACCATCGTCGAAGCGGCCGAGACCACGATCAAGAACAACAGCCCGAAGCGCATCGGCCCGTTCGCCGTGCCGAAAGCCATGTCTTCGACCGCGTCGGCCACCCTGGCGACTTGGTTCAAGATCCACGGCGTCAACTATTCGATCTCGTCGGCCTGCTCGACCTCCGCGCATTGCATAGGCAATGCCTATGAGCTGATCCAATGGGGCAAGCAGGACGTGATGTTTGCCGGCGGCCACGAGGACCTCGACTGGACCATGTCGGACCTTTTCGACGCCATGGGCGCCATGTCGTCGAAGTTCAACGACAAGGCATCGACCGCTTCGCGCGCCTACGACGTCAACCGCGACGGTTTCGTCATCGCCGGCGGCGCCGGCGTGCTGGTGCTGGAGGAGCTGGAGCGCGCCAAGGCGCGCGGCGCTAAGATCTATGCCGAGATCGTCGGCTATGGCGCGACATCCGACGGCTACGACATGGTCGCTCCTTCGGGCGAAGGCGCCATGCGCTGCATGCGGCAGGCACTGTCCACGGTGTCGTCGCCGGTCGACTACATCAACACCCACGGCACGTCGACGCCGGTCGGCGATTCCAAGGAGATGCGCGCCATTCGCGAGGTGTTCGGCGACAAGATGCCCTATATCACCTCGACCAAGTCGCTCACCGGCCATTCGTTGGGTGCGGCCGGCGTGCAGGAATCGATCTACTCGATCCTGATGATGCAGGGCGGCTTCATCGGCGAGAGCGCCCATATCGAGGAGCTCGATCCGGAATTCGAGGGCATGCCGATCGTTCGCAAGCGTATCGACGACGCCAAGATCGACACCGTCCTGTCCAATTCCTTCGGTTTCGGTGGCACCAACGCAACGCTGATTTTCCAGCGCTATTCCGCATAGAGCCGGCGTTTTTATAAGGATTGCCTTTTATGGACGGGTTGATGAAGGGCAAGCGCGGGCTTGTCATGGGTGTCGCCAACGACCATTCGATTGCCTGGGGCATCGCCAAGAGGCTGTCGGAACACGGGGCGGAGCTCGCCTTCACCTACCAGGGCGATGCCTTCGGGCGGCGGGTCAAGCCGCTGGCCGAGAAGGTGGGAGCCTCGCTGATCGTGCCCTGCGACGTCGAGGACAGCGCTTCGGTCACTGCGACCTTCGAGACCCTCGGCAAGGCTTGGGGCGGGCTGGATTTCGTGGTTCACGCCATCGGCTTTTCCGACAAGAACGAGCTGAAGGGCCTTTACGCCGACACCAGCCGCGACAATTTCGTGCGCACCATGGTGATCTCCTGCTACTCGTTCACCGAGATTGCCCGCAACGCCGCCGCGCTGATGGGCAATGGCGGCTCGATGATCACGCTCACCTATGCCGGCTCGGTCAGGGTGATGCCGAACTACAATGTCATGGGCGTCGCCAAGGCCGGGTTGGAGGCCAGCGTGCGCTACCTCGCCAACGACTACGGCCCACGCGGCATCAGGGTGAACGCCATCTCGGCCGGGCCGGTGCGGACGCTGGCCGGCTCCGGCGTGTCCGACGCCCGTCACATGTTCTCCTACCAGCAGCGCAATTCGCCGCTAAGGCGCACCGTGACCATCGACGAAGTCGGCGGCTCGGCGCTTTACCTGCTCTCCGACCTGTCGTCGGGCGTCACCGGCGAGATCCACTATGTGGATTCCGGCTATCACATCGTTTCGATGCCGGCACTGGAGGAATTGAAGCAGAACGACGGCTAGCGCATTTCACCGTTTCATGGAAACGGCGAAACGCACTATCTCTTTGTTTTTACGCAATCCCGGATGGAAAACCGCTCACACTTTTCCTGGAATTGCTTCTGGCACGAATAGTTTGCGGCCGCGATAGTAGCGTTCCAGTAAAATTGCATGCATTGGCGGAAACTCATTTTAAGAAGATATCCGCTATAAGGGCCCGTAATCTAGGGACCTTGCATGCCTGCAGTCAGCAATCCCAAACGCACTCCGCTGTTCCGGCTCATCACCATCGCCAGCTCCGGCATGGGCAGTTTTATCCTTGGGCTATGGGGGTTGCGGTTCGGCTTCGGCGACGGCATGGCCGGCATGCCGGCCGAAACGATGGCCGGCATCATCGCCGCGCTCTGCGCTTTAGCCGCCGGCGGCGCCGCGCTGTCGTTCTTCGCGGGCATCGATGAATCGGCGGCCTATGTCTTCAACGAAACCCATTTCGATAAGCTGACCGGGCTTCTGTCGCGCCAAGCCATGGTCGGCAAGATAGCCGAGGCCGCGTCCGGGACGATTCGAACCGGCGAGCCGGTGTTCCTGATCGACGTCGATATCGACCGCTTCAAGCAGATCAACGACGCCATCGGTTACAGCCAGGGCGACGAACTGATCCGCGCCTTCACCAACAGGCTGAAGGAGAATATGCCGAAGAACGCGGTGATCGGGCGCATCGGCGCCGGCGAGTTCGCCGTGCTCCTGCCTGACCGCGACCTCAGGGGTTCGATCGAACGGCTCATCGAGAGGCTCATCAACGAGATGATGGAACCCTACCAGCTGCAAAGCCATTTGCAGTCGGTCAGCCTGTCGGTCGGCATCATGGCGATGCCGAAGGACGGCGTCGACCCGGTGCTCATCCTGCGCCGCTCGAACCTGGCGCTGCAGAACGCGCGCGCCAGCGGCGTCGGCAACTGGTCCGTCTTCCACGCCGATATGGGCCGCGTGGCGGATTACCGGCAGTGGATCGAGTCGGAGCTGAAGACCGCCTTCGACCGCGGCGACTTCAGCCTCCACTATCAGCCGGAGCTCGACCTGCCGAGCGGCCGTGTCGTCGGTTATGAGGCGCTGATCCGCTGGAAGCATCCGGAGCGCGGCATGATCCCGCCGATGGAGTTCATTCCGATCGCCGAGGAAACCGGCATGATCAATCCGATCGGCGAGTGGGTGCTGCGCAAGGCCTGCAGCGACGCCAGGTACCTGCCGCAGGAATGCTTCGTCGCCGTCAACATCTCGCCGGTCCAGTTCATGACCAGGGATTTCGTCGGCATCGTGCGGGAGGTGATCGAATCGACCGGCATCGAGCCGTCGCGGCTGGAGCTCGAGGTCACCGAGACGGCGATGATGCAGGATCGCGACCGCGCCGCGGCGATCCTGGAACAGCTTGCCGAGATGGGCATCTCCGTTGCCGTCGACGATTTCGGCACGGGCTATTCCAATTTGAGCTACCTGATCGATTTCTCCTTCGGCAAGCTCAAGATCGACCGCTCCTTCGTCAGCCGCATCGACAGCGACGCAAGCTCCGGCGCGATCGTTTCGACCATTGTCGGCCTGTCGCGGGCGCTGGGCGTCGGCATCATCGCCGAGGGCGTTGAGACCGAGAACCAGGCCACGCTGCTTCGGGCCGCCGGCTGCGAGGTGGTGCAGGGCTATCTGTTCGGCCGGCCGGCGCCGCTCAAAGTCGAGCTCGGCGAAGCGCGGTCCGCCTTCGGCGCCCGCGAGCCTGCGCGCATCGTCAGCGTGCAGTGAAGTGCCCAGCTTTTCCCGGCGCAATTCCGGGCGGAAAACCGCTTCACACTTTCCTGGAATTGCTTTTAGCGACGCGCCGAAAACACCTTGAACATGTTATCGTGGGCGATCTCGACATGGCTGGCAAAGGCCGCGTCCAGTATCTGCTCATAAGGAAGCTGGCGGTTGGCGACCATGAACAGGCGGCCGCCCGGTTTCAGGGCCTTCGACGCCGCGCGGATGATGCCGGCGCCGATGCCGGGCTCGGCGGCGCGGCCGCTGTGGAAAGGCGGGTTCATGACGACCGCGTCGTAGCGCCGTTCGACGCCCTCGGTGAGCAGATCGATCCAGAAGAAGCGCGGCTCGATGACGCCGTGGACGTTCAGCCTGGCCGCCTCCAGGGCCTCGAAATCCGCTTCGTAGAGATCGAGCGTGGTGAGACCTTGCGAGCGCTGCAGGACTTCCGCCGCCAGATAACCCCAGCCGGCGCAGAAATCAGCGACATTGCCTTTGAGATCGCCGGGCAGGTTCGCGGCAAGCAATTTCGAACCCGCATCGATCCGATCGAACGAGAACATCCCGGGCGCGGTCTTGAAGCCGCCTTCGATGACGAGGTCGCGGTTGCCGGCGCGCAGCGCCGCGGCCGCCTCCGTGCCGGTCCGCCGGAACCAGAAAGCAACGCCGTGATGTTTCGGCAGATGGCCTTCGAGCGGCGACAGCATGTCGATCCGCTTGCGCAGGCTGTCAATGCCGTCGTCCTTGCCCCCGGCAATGACGACCAATCCGCCCGGCGCCACACGCTCGATGGCCTCGGCGATGCGCCGCTCATTCTGGCCGCGATGGCGGCCCGCAAGCACCAGTGCCATGTCGAAGCCGGAACCTTCCACGCGCGGCGTGACCGTGTAACCGGATGCCTGCAAGGCACGAAAATATGGCCGAAAGCCTTGCACGAGATGCAGCGCCGCCTCGAAACCTTCGGGCAAGCGGAAGCCAGGCTCGGCGCCGAGAAAAAGGACGCGGGCATCCTTTCTGGGCAGAGGCAGCGCCTCGGCCTCAAACGGATAGAACAGCGTCTTCAGCGGCTCGGCGGCCATTCACCTGCTCCGTAGAACTCTTTGCAGTGCCCTCAAACAAAACGGGCGCGACCTTGCGGCGCGCCCGTCTTGAATTATCCGATCAAACCGATCAGGCGGCGTCTTCCTCGCCGTCCGACTTCTTCTTGTCCTGGACGATTTCCTTGCCGGTCGCCTGGTCGACGACCTTCATCGACAGGCGCACCTTGCCGCGCTCGTCGAAGCCCATCAGCTTGACCCACACCTTGTCGCCTTCCTTGACGACGTCGGAGGTCTTGGCGACGCGCTCATTGGCGAGCTGCGAGATGTGGACGAGGCCATCGCGCGGGCCGAAGAAATTGACGAACGCGCCGAAGTCGGCCGTCTTGACGACGGTGCCTTCGTAGATTTCACCGACTTCCGGCTCGGCGACGATGGTGTGTATCCACTTCTTCGCCGCCTCGATCTCCTTAGCGTTCGCCGAAGCGATCTTGACGGTGCCGTCGTCCTCGATGTTGATCTTGGCGCCGGTCTTCTCGACGATCTCGCGGATCACCTTGCCGCCGGAGCCGATGACATCGCGGATCTTGTCGGTCGGGATGTGCATGACCTCAATGCGCGGCGCGAACTCGCCGAGCTCGGCGCGGGCGCCGGAGATCGCATGCGCCATCTCACCCAGGATGTGCAGGCGGCCGTCCTTGGCTTGGCCCAGCGCGATGCCCATGATTTCCTCGGTGATGCCCTCGATCTTGATGTCCATCTGCAGCGAGGTGACGCCATTGGCGGTACCGGCGACCTTGAAGTCCATGTCGCCGAGATGGTCCTCGTCGCCCAGGATGTCTGAGAGCACGGCGAAACGTTCGCCTTCCTTGATCAAGCCCATGGCGATGCCGGCAACCGGCTTGGCCAGCGGCACGCCGGCATCCATCAGCGCCAGCGAGGTGCCGCAGACGGTCGCCATCGAGGACGAGCCGTTAGACTCGGTGATCTCGGAGACGACACGCAGCGTATAGGGGAACTGGTCGGCGCTAGGCAGCATCGGGCGAATGGCGCGCCAGGCGAGCTTGCCATGGCCGATCTCGCGACGGCCCGGCGAACCCATGCGGCCGGTTTCGCCGACCGAGTAGGGCGGGAAGTTGTAATGGAGAAGGAACTTCTCCTTGTACATGCCGGTCAGCGAATCGACATACTGCTCGTCCTCGCCGGTACCCAGCGTGGCGACGACCAGCGCCTGGGTTTCGCCGCGGGTGAACAGCGCCGAACCATGGGTGCGCGGCAGAACGCCTACCTCGGAGACGATCTTGCGCACGGTCTTAAGATCGCGGCCGTCGATGCGCGAGCCGGTGTCGAGGATGTTCCAGCGAACGACCTTGGCCTGGAGCTCCTTGAAGACGCTGCCTATCTGCTCGGAAGTGTACTTGGCCTCCTCGCCCTCGGCCGGAGCGAACGCGGCCTTGACCTTCGCCTTGACGGCGTCGACCGCGGCATAGCGCGACTGCTTGTCGGTGATCTTATAGGCCTCGCGAAGCTCGTCGCCGACGACCTTCAGCATCTCGGCTTCGAGCGCGGAATAATCCGGCGCGGTGAAGTCGCGCGGCTCCTTGGCGGCGACCTCTGCCAGCTTGATGATCGCCTCGATCACCGGCTGGAAGCTCCTGTGGCCGAACATGACGGCGCCGAGCATCAGTTCCTCGGAGAGTTCCTTGGCCTCGGACTCGACCATCAGCACGGCGTCGCCGGTGCCGGCGACGACGAGGTCGAGCTTGGATTCCTGCATCTCGTCGATATGCGGGTTGAGCACATATTCGCCGTTGATATAGCCAACGCGGGCGCCGCCGATCGGGCCCATGAAGGGCACGCCCGAAAGCGTGAGCGCGGCGGAGGTGGCGACGATCGACAGGATGTCCGGATCGTTCTCGAGGTCATGCTGGACGACGGTAACGACGATCTGGGTGTCGTTCTTGTAGCCGTCGGCAAAAAGCGGGCGGATCGGACGGTCGATCAGGCGCGAAACCAGCGTTTCCTTCTCGCTCGGACGGCCCTCACGCTTGAAATAGCCGCCCGGGATCTTGCCGGCGGCATAGGTCTTTTCCTGGTAGTTGACGGTAAGCGGGAAGAAATCGAGCCCGGGCTTCGGCTCCTTCATCGAAACGACGGTGGCGAGAACGACGGTCTCGCCGTAGGTGGCGAGCACCGCGCCGTCAGCCTGGCGCGCGATCTTGCCGGTTTCCAGGATGAGCGGACGGCCGCCCCATTCGATTTCCACTTTGTGTTGATTGAACATATCTTGTCCTTCATATGCGGAAAGGGCCGCGCCGTCCTACGGCTACGGGTTCTCCCTTCCCTGGCTTCCTTCGGGCAGCCACGGGCAAGACAACGGGAAGCTCGATCAAGTCCGGCTCTGCGCCGAGCGAGCATCCTGCAATCCTGCCCCATGACCGTCCATGGGCGGCTCCGGATAGCCCTCTGCGATCCGGAACCCGATTGGCCAACTGGTTGGCCGATTGGCCAACTGGTTGCCCGACCTTGCGCATGACCCCGGAAACCGCTGCTTCCGGAACGCGCCATGCGCGGAGAAGAATTCCTTTTCAGCACCGATGCAGCGGATCATCCGATGCGCCAATGCGCAACCGGCGGGCCCTGTTCGAGAGCCCGCCGGTCAATTCGTCAGCGACGCAGACCGAGCTTGTCGATCAGCGTCTGGTAGCGCGCGTCATCCTTGCGCTTGAGATAGTCAAGCAGGCTGCGGCGCTGGGAGACCAGAGCAAGCAGACCACGGCGGGAATGGTTATCCTTCTTGTGATCCTTGAAGTGCTCGGTCAAGTTCTTGATGCGCTCGGAAAGGATGGCAACCTGGACTTCCGGAGATCCGGTGTCGCCCTTGGCGGTTGCGAATTCGGTCATCAATTCCTTCTTGCGATCGGCAGTGATCGACATCGTGCTTTCCTTATCTGTTGGAGGAAACGGGACGCCCACAGCCGGGATGTCGTCCAGCAGAGGCCAGTGCAAGCGACGCGTCAGGGCGCGAAGCTGCGGCGCATATAGTGCAATTCCGGAAAAAACACCAGCCCAATTGTCAAGCCGGCTTGTCGCAGGTTCTGGTTGCGAAAAGGACGAATCTCAAAGGCTACAGCCACTTCTTCCATTTGAAGAACGCAATCAGACCGATCGCAACGATCGCCATGAACATGAGCGAGGCGGGATAGCCGTAATAGGCCTTCAGCTCGGGCATATTCCAGGGCGAGCTTTGCGGATCGAAATTCATGCCCCAGACGCCGACCAGGAAGGTCAGCGGCATGAAGATCACCGAGACGATGGTCAGATAGGAAATGACGTCGTTGGTGCGGGCCTGGGTCAGCGAGACATGCATCTCGATCAGGCCAGTGAGCATGTCGCGCTGGTTCTCGACCAGCTCGATCAGGCGCAGCGAATGATCGAGCGTGTCATTGAAGAAGATCTTGGTCTCGGCCTTCACGAAGGGCACGTCGTTGCGGATCAGCGTCGCCAGCGCGTCGCGCATCGGCCACAGAACGCCTTTCAGCACGTTGGCGTCGCGCCTCAGTTCATGCAGCTGCCGCATCTGATGCTTGTGCGGCTTGTTCAGCATTTCGTCCTCGATGCCGTCAACCGTTTCGCTCGCCGCCTCGATGGGCGGGAAATAACTGTCGACGATGGCATCGATCAGTGCGTAGGCGAGATAGTCGGCGCCACGCGAGCGGAGCCGGTTGGGCATCGCGCCGGCAATGCGCTTGCGCACCGGATCGAACGGATCGCCCTGGCGCTCCTGGAAGGTGACGACGAAATTGCCGCCGAAGAACAGTGCGACCTGCTCGTAGCGATGCGAGGTGACATCGTCGATCATGCGCATGACGACGAAGGCGTGATCTTCGTAGAAATCCACCTTGGGCCGCTGGCCGGTGTTGACGACGTCCTCCAGCGCCAGCGGGTGCAAGTTGAAGATGCGGCCGATCTCCTCGATCAGCGGGATGTTGGCAAGCCCGGTGCAGTCCAGCCAGACGACTGGCCATTTCTCGCAATGGGCGTTGAGGTCGTCGATCGATGCATTGTCGATGGTTTCATATTTCCGAGGCGAGATCAGCGTCAGCCGAAGCTCGCTGCGCTGCGCCGCGGGATCGGCGATAAGCGTGCCGGGCGACGCGCCGACCGGAGGCCGGCGGGTTTTCGACGGCGCCCTTTTCCTGCCGGTGTCAGCCTTTGCCATGAGTTCCCTGGGCTCTCGCGCTCAGCCGAAGATTAGAGCGATTCCAGGAGAAGTGTGCAGCGGTTTTCCGTCCGGGATTGCACAAACAACGAAATTGCACCGGAATCACCCGGCAAAGACCCGCTTCGGCTTGAACATGCCCTGCTCGATGGCGCCGATGGCGACGAGCTTGCCGCGCGCGGTGGCGCAGGCCTCCTCGGCCTCGACCGGCGCATCGCGGCCGCGAATGATGACGGGGTTGCCGAGGCGGATCTTGGTTGCCGCGTCGTCGCTGACGGCGACCTGCGGCAGGCAGTCGAGCGCCACCGCCGTTTCGACGAGCAATGCGTCAATGGCGCTGAAATCGACCGGGATCGCGGCTTCGTCCGGGCCTGCTTCTGTCCTGTCGCCGAAGCGGGCCGCTTCCAGCTCGGCTACCGTGACGAAATCCTCCGGTGTGAACGGCTCGACCTCGACGCGGCGCAACTCAGCGATATGGCCGAAGCAGCCGAGGTCGCGACCCATGTCGCGAGCCAGCGAGCGCACATAGGTGCCCTTGCCGCATTCGACCTCGAAGACGGTTTTGTCGGTGCCATGCTCGACAATATCCAAACGGCCGATTTCAATTTCCCGCGCGGGTATCTCGACCGTCTCGCCGTCGCGGGCGAGGTCGTAGGCGCGCTCGCCGGCGATCTTGATGGCCGAGAATTGCGGCGGCGTCTGCATGATGACGCCGGTGTATTTGGGCAACAGCGCCCGCAGCTCGGCCTCGGCCGGACGGCGGTCGGAGCTGTTGGTCACCGGGCCTTCGAGGTCGTCGGTCGAGCGCTCCTCGCCCCAGGCGACGGTGAAGCGGTAGACCTTGGCGCCGTCCTGCACATAAGGAACGGTCTTGGTCGCCTCGCCGAGCGCGATCGGCAGCATGCCGGAGGCGAGCGGATCGAGCGTACCGGCATGGCCCGCCTTCTCGGCCTGGAACAGCCATTTGATCTTGGAGACGGCTTCGGTCGAGCCCATGCCCACCGGCTTGTCCAGCACCACCCAGCCGGAGACCGGCCGCCCCTTCTTCTTGCCGCGACGCGCCAATCTAGTCCTCGTCCTTGTCGTTGTTCTTGCCGTCGCCGAGATCGCGCGCGACTTCGGGCGATTTCAGCAGTTCATTGATCTTCGCGAAATTGTCGAAGGAGGTGTCGAGCCGGAAGCGGAACTCCGGGATGTACTTCATCTGCCTCAACGCGCCGGAAACACGGCCGCGGATGAACTTCGCATGCCTGTTGAGCGCCTCGACCACGGCGTTGTCGTCGCCCGCGCCGAGCGGCGAAACGAAGGCGGTGGCGATCTTGAGATCGGGCGACATGCGCACCTCGGAGACCGAGACGACGCTGTTCTCGATCACAGGATCGATGATCTCGCCACGCTGCAACGTCTCGGAAAGCGCATGGCGCACCTGCTCGCCGACGCGCAGCATGCGCTGGGAAGGGCCTGACTGTGTCGAACGGGACATATTTCTTCGGTCCTGAAATCGTGGAGCGCGGGATGGAACCACGCCGCATGTCTCAAAATGCATGAGCGGTATGGGCGGCAGCCCTGCGGCCGCCGCCCGTTTCATTCCGGCAAGTATAGCCGAATTTAGAGCGTCCTGTTCACCATCTCGACGCGGAAGCACTCGATGATGTCACCGACGCGCATGTCCTCGTAGTTCTGGAACGCCATGCCGCATTCCTGGCCGCCCGGCACTTCCGCAACCTCGTCCTTGAAGCGCTTCAGCGTCTTCAGCGTGCCTTCGTGGACGACGACGTTGTCGCGGATCAGGCGCACGCCTGCGCCACGCTCGACCTTGCCTTCGGTGACGCGGCAGCCGGCGATCTTGCCGATCTTCGAGATGTCGAAGATTTCGAGGATCTCGGCATTGCCGATGAAGGTCTCGCGCCGCTCCGGAGAGAGCATGCCGGAAAGGGCGGCCTTCACGTCGTCGACGAGGTTGTAGATGATCGAGTAGTAGCGGATCTCGATGCCCGCGGCAGCAGCCGCGGTGCGCGCCTGCGCGTTGGCGCGGACGTTGAAGCCGATGATCGCGGCACCGGACGTCTCGGCCAGAGAGACGTCGCTTTCGGTGATGCCGCCGGCGCCCGAATGGACGATCCGCACCCTGACCTCATCGTTGCCGAGCTTTTCGAGAGCGGCATTGATCGCCTCGATGGAGCCCTGCACGTCGCCCTTGATGACCAGCGGGAACTCCTTCAGCCCGCTCGTCTGCAGTTGCGACATCATCTGCTCCAGCGAGCCGCGCTGGCCGGCATGCTTGGCCACCGCCTTGTCGCGCGCCAGACGCTGACGGTATTCGGTGATCTCGCGGGCGCGCGCCTCGTTGTTGACGACGGCGAAGCGGTCGCCTGCCTGGGGCGTGCCCTGGAGGCCGAGCACCTCGACCGGCATTGCAGGCGGGGCTTCCGGTACATGCTCGCCGCGATCGTTGACGAGCGCACGCACACGGCCCCACTCATTGCCCGCGACGATGATGTCGCCAGGCATCAGCGTGCCGGTCTGCACTAGCACGGTGGCGACCGGGCCACGGCCCTTGTCCAGCTGCGCCTCGATGACCGCGCCTTCGGCGGTGCGGTCCGGGTTGGCCTTGAGGTCGAGGACTTCGGCCTGCAGCAGGATAGCTTCCAGCAGCTTGTCAAGATTGATGCCCTTGGTCGCCGAAACCTCGACGTCCAGCACCTCGCCACCCATTGATTCCACGAACACTTCGTGGCGCAGCAGCTCAGTCCGCACCTTCTGCGGGTCGGCGTCGCGCTTGTCGATCTTGTTGATCGCCACGATGATCGGCACGCCAGCCGCCTTGGCATGGTTGATCGATTCGATCGTCTGCGGCATCACGCTGTCGTCGGCCGCCACCACCAGCACCGCGATGTCGGTGACCTGGGCGCCGCGGGCGCGCATGGCCGTGAAGGCGGCGTGGCCGGGCGTGTCGATGAAGGTGATCTTCTGACCGTTCTTCTCGATCTGGTAAGCACCGATGTGCTGGGTGATGCCGCCAGCCTCGCCGGAGACGACATTGGCGTTGCGGATGGCGTCGAGCAGCGAGGTCTTGCCGTGGTCGACGTGGCCCATGATGGTCACGACCGGCGGACGCGACACAAGGTCCTCCGGGCGGTCGGCGATGTTGAACAGGCCTTCCTCGATGTCGGACTCGGCGACGCGGCGGACAGTGTGGCCGAATTCGGAAGCCACCAGCTCGGCCGTATCGGCGTCGATGACATCGCCCGGCTTCAGGATCTGACCCTGCTTCATGAAGTACTTGACCACGTCCACGGCGCGCTCGGACATGCGCTGCGCCAGTTCCTGGATGGTGATGGTTTCGGGCAGGATCACTTCGCGCATGACTTTCTCGCGCGGCTCATTATGAAGCGCGCGTTTGAATTTTTCCTGGCGGCGACGCATCGACGATAGCGAGCGGGCGCGCGCGTCGTCATCCGACAGCGCCGAGTTCAGCGTCAGCTTGCCGCGGCGGCGATCTTCCTCGCCCTTGGTCGGCTTGGCCGGGCGAGCCACTTCCGGCGTCGCAAGACGGCGCGGCGGTGCGCTGGCTGCGCCGCCGGTGCCTGTGCGTCTGGGCTTAGCCTCTTCCTCCTCATCGGCCGTGGCGATGTCGGCGGCCTGCGGCGCGCGACGGCGAGCCTCCTCCTCGGCACGGCGACGGGATTCGGCCTCGGCCTGCAGGCGCGCTTCCTCCTCTGCCTGACGGCGCGCGGATTCCTCGCGTTCACGCTTGCGGCGTTCCTCTTCCTCCGCGCGACGCTTGGCATCTTCCAGAGCGCGCTGGCGATCCTCGGCCTCGCGGGCCTTGGACCCTTCCAGCGCCCTGCGGCGCGCTTCCATCTCGCCGCGCGAGAGTTCGTTCAGAACC
Organism: Mesorhizobium sp. B4-1-3; assembly: GCF_006439355.1. Classification (GTDB taxonomy): domain Bacteria; phylum Pseudomonadota; class Alphaproteobacteria; order Rhizobiales; family Rhizobiaceae; genus Mesorhizobium. Next base: position 226,603 of record NZ_VFTG01000005.1, on the reverse strand, counting down.
ATACCGGAACGCTCCGCCGGCGGAGGCGGCGCCTTGGGCGCTTCCTGCACGGCAGGCGCGGCGGCGACAGGAGCAGCGACGGGCTTGGGCGTGAACACGGACGGCGCCACCGGCTCCGGCTTGTCGCCAGGCAGGGAGAACTTGCGCTTCTTGGTCTCGACCACGACCGACTTGGTGCGGCCATGCGAGAAATTCTGACGCACGGTGCCCTGCTCGAGGCCGGGGCGCTTCAGCGTCAAGGTCTTCTTCGGCGTAACGCTCAACGTCTTGTCGTCGCCCGATTTCGTATCGTTCATTCCATATCCTCTGCGGCATCATCTTCGTCAGCAACGGCCGCAAGCATTGCCAGATCGTTCGGGGTACCGCCCCGATATCGGTCGAGCGCAACTACGCGCTTCTCAACCGCCAGTCCCGCGTCCTGCGCGAGGACGGCAGCATGTATCACATTTGTACCCCCCAATGCCAAGCTCAACTCGGCCTCGGAGAAAAGTTTGTAGGCAAGGATGGCGGGGCCGCCAAGATGGACGGTTGCCCGCCGCGCCTGACTGATCTTGCGGACGCCATCGTCCGAGGCTTCGGTCGCATGCAGCACCAGCAGCGCCTGCCCGTCGCGCACCGCGCCCTCGACCTTGGCGGCGCCAAGAACGACGGCACCGGCCTTGCGGGCAAGGCCGAGCATGCCCAGAGCGGATCTGGAGAGCAGCCCGTCGACCATGCCGCCGATATCGGCAGGAACGGTCACCTGTGCCTTGAATGCACGGGCAAACAGGTTCTTCGCCGCTGCCTTGTCGATATGTAGGCGATCGGCGGTGACCCAGCAACCGCGGCCGGGCAGATTTCTCTTGATGTCCGGAACGACAGTCGAATCGGGGCCGACGACGAAGCGGATCAGTTCATCCGCTTCGGCCTGCCTGCGCGTAACGATGCAAGTGCGATCGTTCATCTCGTCCACGGGCTTTGCGATTGGTGGTCACCTCACGCACCGACGGTTTCGTCGGCCGCTGTCTCTTCGGCGGCGAGCTCTTGCTCGGTGATCCAGCCGGCCTTCTTGCGGGCGGCAAGCACCATCTGCTCGGCCTCGGCGCGCGAGACGCCGTGGCTGGCGAGCACGCCCGGATAGACCTTGGTCTCGCCGTCCTTGCGCTCTTTCCAGCCGATCAGGTCGTCGGCGGCATAACCGGCGAAGTCCTCGATGGTTTTCACGCCGTCCTCGCCGAGCGTCACCATCATGGCGGTGGTGATGCCGGGGATCTCGCGCAGCTCGTCCTTGACGCCCAGCGCCTTGCGCTTTTCGTCGTGCTCGGCCTCGATCTTTTCCAGATATTCGCGGGCGCGGGTCTGGATTTCCGAAGCGGTGTCCTCATCGAAGCCGTCGATCGACGAGATTTCGCCGGAGTCGACATAGGCGACTTCCTCGACGCTGGTGAAGCCTTCGGAGGCGAGCACCTGGCCGACCATCTCGTCGACGTCGAGAGCTTCCATGAACAGCGCCGATCGCTCGACGAATTCCTTCTGGCGACGCTCGCTCTCTTCCTGCTCGGTCAGGATGTCGATATCCCAGCCGGTGAGCTGCGAGGCGAGCCGCACGTTCTGGCCGCGGCGACCGATGGCCAGCGACAGCTGGTCGTCCGGCACCACCACCTCGATGCGCTCGGCATCCTCGTCCAGCACCACCTTGGCGACCTCGGCCGGCTGCAACGCGTTGACGATGAAGGAAGCGGCCGACGGCGACCACGGAATGATGTCGATCTTTTCGCCCTGCAACTCGCCGACCACCGCCTGGACGCGGCTGCCGCGCATGCCGACGCAGGCGCCGACCGGATCGATCGAAGAATCGCGCGAGATGACGGCGATCTTGGCGCGCGAACCCGGATCGCGGGCAACCGACTTGATCTCGATGATGCCGTCGTAGATTTCCGGCACTTCCATGGTGAAGAGCTTGGCCATGAACTGCGGATGCGTGCGCGACAGGAAGATCTGCGGCCCGCGCTGCTCGCGGCGCACATCATAGACATAGGCCCGCACGCGGTCGCCATATTTGTAGTTCTCGCGCGGGATCAGCTCGTCGCGACGGATGATCGCCTCGCCACGGCCGAGATCGACGATGACATTGCCGTATTCGACGCGCTTGACGGTGCCGTTGACGATCTCGCCGATGCGGTCCTTGTATTCGTCATACTGACGGTCGCGCTCGGCCTCGCGCACCTTCTGCACGATGACCTGCTTGGCCGACTGGGCGGCGATGCGGCCGAAATCCATCGGCGGCAACTGCTCGGCGATGAAGTCGCCGATCTGGGCGTCGGGGTTGCGCTCGCGGGCCGTGGAAAGCGCGATCTGCGTCGCGTAGTCCTCGACCTTCTCGACCACTTCCATCAGCCGCTGCAGCTTCATCTCGCCGGTGTTCGGGTTGATGTCGGCGCGGATGTTGGTTTCCTGGCCATAGCGGGAGCGCGCCGCCTTCTGGATCGCGTCGGCCATGGCCGCGATGACGATCTGCTTGTCGATCGACTTTTCACGCGCGACCGCGTCGGCGATCTGCAGCAGTTCAAGCCTGTTGGCGCTTACAACCATTGTCTTTCTCCCGATTTCGCGCCGGGCAGATGGCCCGGCTACTCAATCAACTTTCCTGTTCGGTTTCGTTTTCTTCGTCCGCGCCGGCGTCTTGCGCCTCGCCGCGGCGTTTCCTGGCTTCCTTGCGCGCCCGGTTGTCCTTCGACAGGGCATCGCGGATGAGATCGTCGGTCAGCACCAGCCGGGCCTCGGCGATCGCGTCATAAGGCACGCGCACCGTCGGCTCCTCGCCATAGGCCGCCTTGTCGCGCTCGACCAGGATGCCGTCGGCATCGGCATCGGCGATCTTGCCCTTGAAGCGCTTGCGGTCGCCAATGAGGACCGACGTCTCCAGCTTGACCAGATGGCCGGTCCAGGCGGTGAAATCCGATTTGCGCACCAGCGGCCGGTCGATGCCGGGCGAGGACACTTCGAGATGATATGCCTTTTCGATCGGATCATCGACATCGAGCGCCGGCGACACCGCACGACTGACTTCTTCGCAGTCCTCGACGGTCATGGTGCCGTCTTCGCGCTCGGCCATGATCTGCAGCGTGAGCCCGTTCTGGCCGGTCAACTGCACCCGCACGAGACGGAAGCCGATCGCCTTGAGCACCGGCTGCACGATCAGCGCAATGCGCGCATCGATGCCGCTTTCGCGGATGATACGGTCGTCGGCCTCGCTTGCCGCTGCAGTCATCGGATCCCTGTCGCTTTTGGCTTCCGGCCGGCGGGTAATAAAAAAGAGCGGGACCGGGTGGACCCACTCTTCGTCATAACCGACCAAGAATTTGACGCTGATATAGACGATTGCCGCCGGTGTTTCAAGCCTGCCGGCACAGGCGGCGCCTCACCTTACCTTTGAGCCTCCACGAGCGAGCGGCGATTGCAGCGATCGAACGAAACAGGACAAGCGGATTGTCCTTCGTCGGGAGAAATCCCTGCCGTTGCCAGAATTGCGCCGCTTCATCCTCGGCCGCGCGCACGGCGGCATCGAGCACGAAATCCGTGCGGGACCAGGCTGGCGGCGCGATCGATGATCGCCACGTCCGCTTCCGGCAGGCGCATCGAGATCGGATATTCCTTGCGTCCGACCGTGGCGACCATGGCTGTCTTCTTGCCGGCAACGTAGCGATCTGTAGCGATAAATGCGATACAGAGACTCGGCTACCTATTGCCGAATGAAGGTCAGATAGGCAGGCCGGCGTCCCTCGCGTATCGCCTTGGCCTCGTAACGGGTGCCGGGCCAGCCCGCATAGGGCCGGTGCCAATCGGCAGCGTCTCGCGCTTGCCACTCAAAGTCGCCGCGATGCCGGCAGGCAAGCAGCGTCCAGTTCACGTAGCTGTCGATATCGGAGGCGAAGCGGAACCTGCCTCCGGCTTTCAGCACCCGGGCAAAGCGGGCGAGATTGGCCGGACCGACGAAGCGCCGTTTCCAGTGCTTCTTCTTCGGCCACGGATCGGGATAGAGCAGGTCGATGCCGTCGAGCGAGGCTGACGGCAGCCAGTCGAGCAGTCGCGTGGCGTCGTCGTCATAGACCTTGAGATTGGCAAGCGGCGTCTTGCCCAGCGCCGTCATCATCTTGGCCATGCCGTTGACGAAGGGCTCAACGCCGATGAAGCCGATCTGCGGGGCTACCGTGGCGCGATGCAGGAGATGTTCGCCGCCGCCGAAGCCGATTTCCAGCTGCAGCGCCGAAACCTGCGTCTTGAACAAGGTGCTGAGGTCAGCCGGCGCGTGCGCCGTCAGGTCGATCCGATACTCGCGCAGCCCGCTTTCGAGCGCGAGCGCCTGCTGCGGGCGTATGGTCTTGCCGTGCCGGCGGCCGAAGAATCCTTCGGTCGCCCGGCTCGGCCTGTCCTTTGCGTCCGCTGGCGTCAGGCGGCTACGGCGTCCTTGAGCGCCTTGGCGAGATCGGTCTTCTCCCAGGAGAAGGAGCCGTCGCGACCGGCCTTGCGGCCGAAATGGCCGTAGGACGAGGTTTTTGCATAGATCGGCTTGTTCAAATCGAGATGACGGCGGATGCCCGACGGCGACAGGTCCATCACCTTGCGCAGCGCCTCTTCGAGCTTCGCTTCCTCGACCTTGCCGGTGCCGTGCAGGTCGACATAGACCGACAACGGCTGGGCGACGCCAATGGCGTAGGAGAGCTGGATGGTGCAGCGGTCGGCAAGCTTGGCCGCCACCACGTTCTTGGCCAGGTAGCGGGCCGCATAGGCGGCCGAACGGTCGACCTTGGTCGTGTCCTTGCCCGAGAAGGCGCCGCCGCCATGCGGTGCCGCGCCGCCATAGGTGTCGACGATGATCTTGCGGCCAGTGAGGCCGGCATCGCCGTCAGGCCCGCCGATGACGAACTTGCCGGTCGGGTTGATGTACCAGTTGCAGTCCTCGGCGATCTTCAGGTCGCCGAGCGCCTCGCGGATATAGGGCTCGACCACCTTGCGGACCTTCTTGGAGTCCCAGCTCGCATCGAGATGCTGGGTGGAGAGCACGATCTGCGTGACCTCGGCGGCCTTGCCGTCGGCATAGCGCACGGTGACCTGGCTCTTGGCGTCCGGGCCGAGCTTACCGGCCTCGCCATTGCCTTCATGGCGCGCCGCGGCCAGCAATTCGAGAATCTTGTGGCTGTAGTAGATCGGCGCCGGCATCAGGTCGGGCGTCTCACGGCAGGCGTAGCCGAACATGATGCCCTGGTCGCCCGCGCCTTCCTCACCCTGGCGGTCGGCGGCGTTGTCGACGCCCTGGCCGATGTCGGGCGACTGGCCGTGCAGCAGCACGTCGATCTTGGCGGTCTTCCAGTGGAAGCCGGACTGCTCGTATCCGATCTCGCGGATCGCCTTGCGGGCAACGGACTTGAACTTGGCCGGGTTGACCACCGGATGGCCGGACGCATCCTTGAGGACGTTGCCCGTCTTGTCCTTCTTCAAAAGCGTGTCCGGAACGCGGACCTCGCCGGCAATGACGACACGGTTGGTGGTGGCCAGCGTCTCGCAGGCGACGCGCACCTTCCACGGATCCATGCCCGTCTTCTTGGCTTCGCGATAGACCAGATCGACGATCTCGTCGGAGATACGGTCACAGACTTTGTCGGGATGGCCCTCGGAGACGGATTCCGAGGTGAAGAGATAATTCTGCCGCGTCACGGGTGTCCCCTCTTGAAAAAAGATCGGCAGGCCTGCCGATTTTGGCGCGCCACGTGTTAGCGGTGCCGGGCGCCGCTCGTCAAGCGGCGCGACGGATCTGGCATGAATGGAAGGCAAAGTCGGCTATGCCACCGGCGGCAGGACCCCGCCGGCGGCATAGGTAAAAGTCAGTCGGCGTCGTCGGCGGAGAGCGCCTTGACCAGATCGATGATCCGGCGGCGCACCTTGACGTCGCCGATTTTGACAAAAGCCCGGTTGAGCTGAAGCCCCTCGGGACTGCCGCAGAATTCGATGGCGAAGGCCATCGAGGAGTCTTCGGCAAATCCCCGATTGCCGCCGCCGGTCTCCTCGCCCGGGGCATCCTCGAAGAAGAAGGCGACGGGAACGCTCAGGATGGAGGCGATTGCCTGCAGACGGCTGGCGCCCACCCTGTTCGTGCCCTTCTCGTACTTCTGTATCTGCTGAAAGGTGATGCCGAGATTTTCACCCAGCTTTTCCTGGCTCATTCCAAGCATATTGCGACGCAGCCGGATGCGGCTCCCGACATGGATGTCGATCGGATTCGGCTTCTTCTTGTTCTCTTCTATCATTTTTTCCTCGCCGAATTTTTCCGGCTTTTTCTATTTTGTTCCGCCCATATGAAGCCGGAGCCACCTGCCCCAACAGAACCCTCCAACCGACTTCGAGAAAATTTTAGGCATTACAGTATGAGTTTCTAATGTGCCGACTGTCAATTCACCCGTAGCCGCTGCCTTACATTCAATGTGAAGGCGGCGAGCGCAAACAGCAACATGATCAGCAATCCGTTAATGCGCCGCTGGTCGGGAGACAGGAGCGCGCGCCCAGAGACCGGCACATGCGCGTCGATGGCGCCGCGTGCGTCGACGGCAAGCGCATCGACAATGCGTCCGCGCGAATCGACAACGGCGGAGATGCCGTTGTTGGCCGCGCGCAACAGCGGCAATCCATTCTCCACGGCACGAATCTGGGCCTGCCTGAAGTGTTGATAGGGGCCTGGCGTATCGCCGAACCAGGCGTCATTGGTGACGTTCACAATTACGTCAGATGACGCAGCGTCGGCGGCGACGAGATCGGGAAAGATCACCTCGTAGCAGATGAACGGAGCAGCGCGCAGGCCGCCCGGCACGCCGATCGGATGCCGCTCGTTTCCGGCTGCAAAATTCATCGGTCCGGCAACGAGCTGGCCGATGCCGAAGCGTTCGAACAGGTCGGCGAAGGGCAGATACTCGCCGAAGGGCACCAGATGCACCTTGTCTACCGCATCGACGATCTCGCCCTTGTCGTTGATCGCCACGACGGAATTGTAATAGCGGCTGCCGGCGCTCGCCGATCCGCCCTCCTCGCGCACGACACCGGCAATCAGCATCTGGCCGTCGGCCAGCATATCGCCTAGCGCCGTCAGCGCGTCCGGACGCTCGGTGAACAGGAACGGCACCGACGTCTCCGGCCACAGGATGAGCTGCGGCTTGGCATGCCCCTCTTCCGGCGCTTTCCCCGATATCCCCAGCAAAGTTGCGAAGATGCGGTCGCGCACCGAGGCGTCCCATTTTTCACTGAGATCGACCGCGGGCTGGACGATGCGGACATCGATCGAGCGTGTCGGTTTCACCGGGGTGGCGAGCCTGAAATAGCCGAAGCCGACATGGGCGACGACGAGGATGATGAACAGGGCGATACCCAGCCTCAGATGCCGGCGCGCCGCGACGAGCGCGGGAAGGGAAAACAGGAAGACGGCGAGCGCGTTCATGCCGATCATGCCGGTCACCGACACGCTCTGCATCAGGAGCGGCACCGGCATGGCAGCATAGCCGACGGCGTTCCAGGGAAAGCCGGTGAAGAGGAAGTCGCGCAGCCATTCGGCAAGGCCGAAGCCGAAGGCGAGCGCGGCGATGCGGCCGATATCGCTGCTCCAGAACAGCCGTGCCACCACGGTGGCAAAGCCATAGAAGATGGCCAGCGCGAAAGGGATGCCAACAACGGCGAAGGGCAAGGCCCAGGCGAAGCTGTCGGCCTCGACCAGCAATGCCTGGCCGATCCACCAGAGACCGGCGAGGAAGTAGCCGAAGCCGAACCACCAGCCGGTGGCGAAAGCCGGCCTCAGACGCCGGAACCAGCCATCGGAAGCCTCGCCGGTGGCGCCGTCGAGCAGCCAGACGAGCACCGGAAACGAGACGAAGCAAACGGCGAAGAAATCGTAGGGCGCCTGGGCAAGCACCGCCAGCGCCCCTGCGGCAAAGGCCACCAGCGACCGCCGCCACCCCCACAGCAGAATTATCCGGCCGGCAAAGCGCTGCATCAAGCTTCCCAAGTCGCGCGAATCAGGAGCTAGAGATTTAACAGGCTGTGCCGCCCGATCCAAACCCGGATAAGCGCGGCCTGATACACGGTCTTTCTATTTATGCCAGCCCTCGATGCGCAGGCCGCTCAGCCGCTCAGCTTCGTCCTTGGGCACAACACGCACGGTGCGCGTGAATGTCCAGACATGGCCTTCGGGATCACGGGCACGATATTGGCGCTCGCCGTAGAAATGATCGGCGGGCTCCTCGACGATTTCCGCGCCCGCCGCGCGCGCTTGCTCGCAATGAGCATCAATATCTTGCTGCAAACGGACATAGACGGCTTGCGTGTTCCTGCCGCCGACGGAGGCGGGACTGGCGATACGCTCATCCCATTCGGAATCGACAATGATGTAGCCGTCGCCGAAACGCATTTCAGCATGCACGAGCCGGTCGTCGGCGTCGCTCACCAGCACGCTCGGCTCGAAGCCGAAGGCCGCCTGCAGAAAGGCCAATGCCGCGCGCGGATCGCGATAGAAGACGCCTGAGCCCAGGACCGCGTGCTTGAACGGATCGTCGATCGGCATGCCGCTCCAAGTCCTTCTACGCAATTCCGGACGAAAAAACGCTACGCACTCTTCCTGGAATTGCTCCGAATATCAGGCCTGTTCGGTGCGGGCCGCGCGGCGGCGCTGACGCTCGCCCTTTTGACTCTGCACGATGCGCACGCGCTTGACGCGGCGCGGGTCGGCGTCGAGCACATGGAACTCGAAGCCCGGGATGGCCTGCACGACTTCGCCGCGGGCCGGGACGCGGCCCAGTGTGTTGAAGATCATGCCGCCGATGGTGTCGACATATTCGCCATGTTCGCCGGCGGCGAAATCCCCGCCGATCATCTTGGCGACCTCGTCGATCTCGGCCTTGCCGTCGACGACGAAGACGCCGTCGCCGGTCTGCGTGATCATCGGCTCGTCGTCGTCATGCTCGTCCTCGATGTCGCCGACCACCATCTCGACGATGTCTTCCAGCGAGGCGAGGCCGTCGGTGCCGCCATATTCGTCGATGACCAGCGCCATCTGCGTGCGCGTCGTCTGCATGCGGCCCATCAGGTCGGAGGCGAGCATCGAGGGCGGCACGAACAGCACCTGGCGGATCAGATTGAGATCGCCGATGGTGCGCGAGAGATCGACCTGCGCGAGGTCGAGCGCCGTCATCGCCGGCGCCTTCGCCCTGGTGCGGCCCTTCTTGACGCGGGCGACCTTGGTGATGTGGGCGAGCACGTCGCGAATGTGGACCATGCCGCGCGGATCGTCGAGCGTCTCGGAATAGACCGGCATACGCGAATGGCCGGACTGCTCGAAAAGACCGAGCAGGTCGCCAAGGGTGGTGTTGATCTCGACCGCCTCGATATCGGCGCGCGGCACCATGACGTCCTCGACCCGCACCTCGCGCAGGCGCAGGATGTTGTTGAGCATGGCGCGTTCGCCCGGCGAGAAGGATTCGGCGTCGGTCGCCGTTTCGGCAAGCGCGCCGGCGATCTCCTCGCGCAGGCTGGTGCCGTTGCGGTGCCGGAACAGGCCAAGCACGCGGTCGAAGAGGGAAGGACCGGCATGCGTCGGCTCGGCGGCCGCGCTGCCGGTGGGAATACTCGGACTTGAGCCCTCTTCCGTCTTTTCGGAAGGCTTGGCAGCACTGCCGGCGTCCGGGCGGGCGGCAGTTTCTGGTGTGTCGTTCATCGCCATCAGGTCAATTGAGCTTTTTTGTTACGCGTAGGGATCGGGAATGGCAAGCCTCGCAAGCGCGGCGCGCTCTATCGCTTCCATCTCCTCCGCCTCGGCGTCGGTCTCGTGATCATGGCCCAGAAGATGCAACAGGCCATGGATGACGAGATGGGTGATATGGTTCTCAATCGGCTTGGCTTCCAGGGCGGCTTCGCGCGCCACCGTCTCGGAGGCGAGCACGATGTCGCCCAGCATCGGCGGCAGCCGGCCGCCTTTCGGGAAGGAAAAAGCCGGGAAGGACAACACGTTGGTGGGCTTGTCCTGGCCGCGCCATTCGGCATTGAGCGTCCGGATATGGCCGTCGTCGGAAAAAACGATGCTGAGCTCGGAAGCTCCGCCGGCGCCGGTCTCGGCAAAGGCGGCTGCAACGGCGCGATCGACGAGCCGCGTCAACTCGGCTTCCGCCGGCCAATCGCCCGCCTCGACGAAAATATCAATACCGACCGGCGTCTCGCCGCCAAGTTCCGGGTTTGGAGCCATTGCTTTTAATCAGCTTTCGGCGCCCAAGCCTCGCGCCAGCTTGCCGTCGCGGTCATAGGCCTTGACGATCTCGGCGACCAGCGGATGGCGCACCACGTCGCCCTCGTTGAAGCGGACGGTGACGATGCCGGGCACGCCGTCGAGGATGCGCAGCGCCTCGACCAGTCCCGACTTGGTGTTGGGCGGCAGGTCGATCTGGGTCGGATCGCCTGTGACGATCATGCGCGAATTCTCGCCGAGGCGGGTCAGGAACATCTTCATCTGCATCGGCGTGGTGTTCTGCGCCTCGTCGAGGATCACCGCCGCATGCGCCAACGTGCGGCCACGCATGAAGGCGAGCGGCGCGATCTCGATGACCTCGGCCGCGATCGCCCGCTCGACCTTGTCGGCCGGCATCATGTCGTAGAGCGCGTCGTAGAGGGGCCTGAGATAGGGGTCGACCTTCTCCTTCATGTCGCCGGGCAGGAAGCCAAGCCGCTCGCCAGCCTCGACGGCGGGGCGCGACAGCACGATGCGCTCGACCATGCCGCGTTCGAGCAGCATGGCGGCATGCGCCACCGCCAGATAGGTCTTGCCGGTGCCGGCGGGGCCGATGCCGAAGACCATTTCGGAACGCTCCAGCGCTCGCATATAGGCGTCCTGCGTCAGCGAGCGGGCATAGATCGTCTTCTTGCGCGTCGATATCTGAGCGGCGGAAACCTTGCCCTTGCGCTCCATGGTGGGCAGCGTCAGCTGGTCGTCGGCGGCAATCGCCATGCGCACGGCGCCGTCGACGTCCGACTGGCCGATGTCGACGCCTTTCTGGAGAATGCCGTAGAGCGTGTCCAGCGCGCGGCGCGCCTGTTCGGCGGCCGAAGCCGAGCCCTTGATCGCAAGCTGGTTGCCGCGCGAGCGGATATCGACGCCGAGCTTCTGCTCGAGCCGGGCCAGATTCTCGTCGAACTGACCATAAAGGGCGCTGGCAAGCTTGTTGTTGTCGAAGGTCAGTACGATGTGCGCCATGTCGGAAGCCCCGGACGCCTGGTTCTGGGGCGAATTCTTCAGTTCGGCAGCGCTCAACCGTCTCTCCTCATCTGCCGAGGCTTTTGGCTATGCATGTCGTTGTCCCTAAACCGCGGGCACTTTTGGGCGACATGCATCAGACCAACTCGGCGAACAGGCTGTTGGAGCCTGTCTTCGTGATTCGTACGTCAATAATGTCACCGATTCCACCGGCCTTGTCGTCAACAATAACCGGATTCAGCCATGGCGAGCGGCCGACGATCTGGCCGGCATGGCGGCCGGGCTTCTCGATCAGCGTGCTGACGGTGCGGCCGACCAGGCCGGCGATGAAATTCCGCTGCTGCTCGTTGATCAGCGCCTGCAGGCGCTGCAGCCGCTCGTCCTTCACCGCTTCGGCGAGGTGCCCGTCCATCTCGGCGCCCGGCGTGCCGGGCCGCGGCGAATATTTGAACGAGAAACAGGCGGCGTAGTTCACCTCGCGCACAAGCTTCAGCGTCGCCTCGAAATCCTCCTCCGTCTCGCCGGGGAAGCCGACGATGAAGTCGCCGGACATGGCGATGTCGGGGCGGGCGGCACGGATGCGCTCGATCAGCGCCAGGTAGTCACGTGCCGTGTGCCTGCGGTTCATTGCCTTCAAAATCCGATCGGATCCCGACTGCACCGGCAAATGCAGATAGGGCATGAGGGCGGACAGGTCACGATGCGCGGCGATCAATTCGTCGTCCATGTCGCGCGGATGGCTGGTGGTGTAGCGCAGCCGCGCAAGGCCGGGGATTTCCGCAAGCCGGAACAGGAGACGGCCGAGGCCCCATTCCTCGCCGTTTTCGCCGACGCCGTGCCAGGCGTTGACGTTCTGGCCGAGCAAGGTCACCTCGCGCACGCCGGCCTCGGCCAGGCGCTCGGCCTCGGCGACGATCTGCGCCACCGGGCGCGAGACCTCAGAGCCGCGCGTGTAGGGCACCACGCAGAAGGTGCAGAACTTGTCGCAGCCTTCCTGCACCGTGAGGAAAGCGGTGACGCCGCGCCTGGCGAGCTCGGCGCGCTTCGGCTGCGGCAGATGCTCGAACTTGTCCTCGATGGCGTATTCGGTCTCGACGATCTTCTCGCCGCCACGGACCCTTGCCAGCACGTCGGGCAGCCGGTGATAGGTCTGCGGGCCGATGACCAGATCGACCGCGGGGGCGCGGCGGATGATCTCGGCGCCTTCGGCCTGCGCCACGCAGCCGGCGACGCCGATCAGGAGTTCGCGGCCGGCCTCGGCGCGCTCGGCCTTCATGTCGCGGATGCGGCCAAGCTCGGAATAGACCTTTTCCGCCGCCTTTTCGCGGATATGGCAGGTGTTGAGCAGCACCAGGTCGGCGTCTTCGACGGCGTCGGCGGCGACATAGCCGTCGGCCGCCAGCGCATCGGTCATGCGCTGGGAATCGTAGACGTTCATCTGGCAGCCATAGGTCTTGACGAAGACCTTTTTCGCCGTCCGGCCCGTGCCGGCCGAGTGCTCGGACCCAGCGCCGATGTCGTGGCTTTCAATAGTGTTCAATTCCATCGGGCGGCTTCTACCGCCTTTCCGTGACAAAAAACAGACGATTCTGCCTGAAGCGCGCCGCGCACCCTGGACTCACCGACTCTTAGCCGGGTCCGCGAGGACGGCCTGCATCATCTCGCGCACCTTGGCCTCCATCAGCCTTGCCGTTTCCTTGCGGTTCGAGCCCTTCGAGAACGGCACCGGCGCGCCGAAATGTACCTCGGCGTCGATCGCGCCTTCAGCAAGCAGGGTTTTGAGATGCGGCATCAGATCCTGGTCGCCGATCCAGGCAGTCATCGGCCGATGGCGGCGCCCCATCGGCATGCCGTGCAGGCGCGTATAGGCGATTGCCACCGGCTGGATGAAGACCTGCTCCGCCGCGCCTTCCGAGATCGCCATCGTGGCCGCGCCGAAGAGCGTGCTCTTGAACGGCAGAACGAGATTGCCGTCGCCCGTCGAGCCTTCGGCGAACAGCACCATGGCGTCGCCTTTTGCCATCCTTTTGGCGATCTCGCTTGCCTGGTCGCTCGAGGTGCGCTTGCGCTCGCGTTCGATGAAGACAGTGCGCTGCAGCTTGGACAGCATGCCGATCAGCGGCCAGCCCTCCATGTCGGCCCTGGCGATGAACTTCACGTCGACGAAGGAGCCGAGCACCATGATGTCGGTCCAGGAGATGTGGTTGGCCGCCACCAGCAGAGGGCGGTCCTTGGCCAAGGCGCCTTTCACATGCACCCGCATGCCAAGCGCCCTCAGAATCATGCTGTGCCAGATCTTCAGGATGACCGTTTCGGGCCAGAGCCCGGTCTTCATCGACAGGATCTGCAGCGGCACCAGCACCAGTGAACAGATGACGACATAGAAGAGCGCCAGGAAAATCCGTGATTTCTTGATCATTCGCTCCGGCCCCATGCGCGGCTGTGGCTAGCGAAGATCGCGGCGCATGACAAGCGCGCCGGTCGGGCCGTGCTCGGTCGAACGGTAATAGTTCGGGCGATGGCCGACTTGGATGAAGCCGAGCCTGCGGTAAAGCCCGATCGCCGGCGCGTTGGTCTCGTCGACCTCGAGGAAGAGCGCTTCGGCGCGCTGTGTATGAAGCTCGCGCAGCACGGCGTCCATCAATTGCCAGCCAAGGCCCTGGCGGCGATGGCTACGGGCGACGGCGAACGTCAGGATTTCGCCCTCGCCGGCCGCGAGCCGCGCCAGCACGAAGCCGACCGGTGGCTTGGCGCCCTGCCCGGTTTCGCGCGCCGCATAGCCGAACACGGTGTCCTGCTCGAGCAGTGCAGCGAATTCGCCATCGGTCCAGGGCCGCACGAAATCCTCGCGATGCAGCACCGAGACGGCGGCGCTGTCGGCAACGGTCAGCGGTTCCAAGGCATAGTCCCTGCGGCGCGGCTGAAAGAACGGTATGCGCATCAGCGGCCTTTTCCCTTGTCCTGCCTTGGCAGAATGAAACCCGCCTGCGGCTTGGCGTCAGCGCCACGGAGATAGAGCGGCTTCGGCTTCTCGCCGGGTCCCTTGGCGGCGGCCAGCTTGGCATAGGTCGCAATGTCGGCGGTGGCGGCGACCGGACCGGTATCGGAGACACGACCCGCCGCCTGGGCGATCCGCGGGGCGGCGGTGCCGACCAGGACCGCCTCGGCGTCCATGGCCATGCTCGTCGCCTCGGAAAGCGTGACCGCAGAGGGTCCGTAAGTTTCAGCTAACGCTTCATCATAGAGCGCGGCATGGATTTCCTCGCGGCCGGCGTCGAGCGCGGCCAGCACCTTGCGCCCGGGAAAGGCGCTCGCCCCCTCCGCCGCCAGAGCTTCCAGCGTCGTCACGCCGATTGCCGGGATTCTCAGCGCGAGCGCCAGGCCGCGTGCGGTCGAGACGCCGACGCGCAAGCCGGTAAAGGAGCCCGGCCCGATCGAGACAGCAACGGCGCCGAGGTCGAGATAGCCGATGCCGCCGATCTGCATGGCCGTCTCGATGACGGCCATCAGATGCTCGGCATGGCCCTTGCCGAGATCGCGCACCTCGCGGCCGAGCTCCTTCGCCGCGCCCGCGTCATAGACGCAGGCGGCGCAGAGATTGGCAGCGCAATCGATGGCGAGCAATTTCATTCAAGCAGCTTCATAGGCCGGTTAAAGAACTGGATCGAAACACAATTCCCTGTGCCCGGCATAGACCGCCGCCGCAAGGGCCAGGGTGGAGAAATGTTAAGCGGCTTTGCTTCCAGGCGCGGCGATCACGCCGCCGCGATGCGCAGCATATGGTTGTCCCAGACATAATCCGGCTCGGAACGGGTAGCGCCGGCGCCGCCGACGATCTCGCCGGCACCGGTGGTCGCCATGAAGCCGGCGCCGTCGGGCGCGAGGCCGCAGACCTCGACCAGCGACCGGGTCGCGACCACGCGACCGCTGGCGGCATTGAGGACGGCCAGCGAATTGCCCTCCGGCGAGGTCACGGCGACAGTCCCTGTCGCGGCATTGGCGGCGACCGAGCCGATATAGTTGCGGAAGCCGGAGAGCACATCCCGCGGCATCTCCAGCAGGTCGAGCTCCTTGCCGCGCACGGCGCGGCCGACCAGCGCCGGGCGGTCGGTCGCCGGCCCGCGATATTGGCAGCCGAACCAGACCGTGCCCGCCTGGTCGCGATCCATGTGACGGATCGAAAGCTGATGCAGCGCCGGCGGCAATTCGTGCTTTTCGATCAGGTCGCCGGTGACGCGGTCTACGAGCGTATAGGACGGCTTCATCGTAGCGATGTTGAGCTCGGCGCGGCCATAGTCGGGATGGGTCTCGATGCCGCCATTGGCGATAGCCAGCGTCCGGCCATCGCCGAGCAGGAGCAGCTCGTGGGGGCCCATGCCATAGGTCGGGAACTCGCCGATGCGGTTGAACTTTGCCTTCGCGTCATAGACGCCGACGACACCGGCCGCGTTGTCAAAATCGTTCTCGGTCGCATAGAGCAAGGCGCCGTCGGGCGAGAACACGCCATGACCGAAGAAATGCCGGCCGGTGATGCTGGCAATGGTCAATGGCTTGTCGCGGCCTGCATGGTCGAAGACGACGGCGAACGTGCCAGGCTGGCGGGCAAACACCGCCGAGCGCTTCGACACCGGATCGAAAGTGACGTCATGGCCGCGATCCGGCAGATCGACCTTGTGCAGGATTTTGCCTGCCTCGGAGAGCACGGCGGCGCCGAAGCTGCCGTCGCGCTTGACGAAAGCCGTGGCAAACACCGCATCCGCGGCAAGCGTTTCGGCCCAGGCGCGCGGCGCCATCGCGGCGGCGAAGCCCGCGCCTGCGGCGCGCAAGAAATCGCGGCGGTCGATGAGGGCGGTTCTCACGGCATCAATCCCCATCCAGCGACGAAAAGCCCGCGGTCAGGCCGAACTCGGCGGTCATCCTGGTGCCGATCAAGGTCGACAGGCTGGAGGTGATCAGCGCGAAATGCTCGAGCTTGTCACGCAGCGTGGGATCGGCGAGGGCCTTGTCGACAGGTCCGGCGATCGATTTCGCTGTTGTCACGCCGTTGGTGAGCTGGATGTGGATGGATTCGGCCATCCATCGCGCATCGGCAGGCAGCGCGTCGCCGAGCTTCGAGGCCTGGAACAGCTGGTCGATGCCGGAGAGATTTCCGGCCAGCGACGTCGCTGTGTTCTGCGAGCGCCAGTAGATCGCCTGCTTCGGCTTGTCGGCATCCGGCTCGGCGCCAAGAAAGCCCTTGAGCCGCACGTCGCGGATCATGTCCAGCTCGTTGATGAAGACGCCGACCAGTTCCGTCACCGCTTCGTTGCCGTCGCGGTAGAGCGGGTTTTTCGGCCCCGGATTGGCCCAGAGCGACGCGAAGCCGTCGGGCTTTTGCCAGGCGTCGCGCACCTCGCCGGCCATGGTTTCGACGTTGCCGGCGACAGCAGCACCATAAGCGCAGCGATAGGGCTCGTCCTTCCCTGCAAGCGTTTCGGCGCCGTCGCCATAGAGCACATATTCGAGCGCGCCGAGGCCCTGCATGGCGACACTCTTTTGCGCCAGTTGCGCCGGATCGGTGGCCGACGGGTCTTTCGATGCGATCGTGGCCTGCACTTGCCGCAGGCCGATGCTCTTGCGGTCCGGCCAATAGAGCATGCGTTCCAGCCGGTTGTTTTGCTTGATCGGCCCGAAGGCGATGATCTCGGCCACCGACCAGGCCTCCACCGTTGCGGAAAACGCCGCGCGCGCCGCTTCGAGATTTTGGCGGGTCGGCGCTTCGCAAAGCTGGTGCATCGCCTTGGTCAAGCCCTCTGCATGCTCGTCGAGGCCGGCATAGGCGGGGCGGACGAAACCGTCGATCGCGCGGCCGATGACATCGGAAGCCTTGACCGCGGCCGATGCCGGCAGCGCGGCGGCCAAAAGGAAAGGAAGAGCAAGGACCAGACGTTTCGACGTCAGAGCGACGCGTTTCGACATCATAAGGACTCCAGGAATTTGATCAGCGCTTCGCGATCGGCAGCGTCGGCGCTGGCAAAGCGGTCGCGGGCTTTCTGGCCCTCGCCGCCATGCCACAGGATCGCCTCGGCAAGCGTGCGGGCGCGCCCGTCATGCAGATAGAAAGTGTTGCCGTTGACCGTCGCGGTCAGCCCGATACCCCAGAGCGGCGGAGTGCGCCATTCGGCCCCCGTCGCCTCGCCGACCCGCTGCCCATCGGCGAGGCCCTCGCCCATGTCGTGCAGGAGGAAGTCCGAATAAGGCCAGATCAACTGGAAGGCCTGCGCCTTGTTGGGCGTGCCGCGCATGGTGACGAATTTAGGCGTGTGGCAGGAAATGCAGCCCATCTCGTAAAATTGTCTCTTGCCGGCAAGCACGTCCGGCTTGTCGAGATCGCGGCGTGCCGGCACAGCCAGGTTCTGCGAATAGAAGGTGACGAGATCCATCACCGGCGGCGGGGCTTCGGCCGTGCCCAGCCGCTGCTGCACGCCGTTCGGCGTGGCGCGGCATTCCTTCTCGGCGTCCGTGCAGTCGCCCCAAGGCCTCGGCATTTCCGGCGTCGAGATGCCGATATCGCCGGCAAAGGCGTCAGCCGCCTGCTGGCGGATCGAGGCGGTCTGCGCCTTCCAGCCGAAGCGGCCCAAGGTCACCTGACCGCTCAGTTCGTCGCGCACGATGTTCGGCCGGCCCGAAATGCCGTCACTGTTACGGTCGTCCGGATCGGCATGGGCAAGGATATCGGCAGGCGCAATCTGCTCGATTAGGCCGAGCCCGATCATCGGCGGCGTCAAGCGCGGCGACAGCGTGGTGCACGGATCGAGCGGACCGTAGCCGAGATTTTCGATCGTATAGCTCGGCTTGCGCAGCGAAACGACGGCGCCGTCGCCGAGCGTCACCTTTTGCTCCTGGTAATCGACGCGCATCCGGCCTTCGCCCTTGAGCCCGGGAACCGCCAGGCCCTGCAATTGCGCGCCATAGACCGGGTCCGGAAAATTCAGCAGCTTATGGTCGGCAAGCGCGGCCTTCTCCTCGGCATTGCTCGCGTCGCGCGCAAGCCGCAGGAACATCGATGTCGATCCGGCATCGCCTTCCGGAGGATGCCCGCGGCCATCGTTCAGATGGCAGTTCTGGCAGGCTCGTTCATTGAACAGCGGACCGAGCCCATCCGAAGCCTGGGTCGAAGACGGCGACGACACCCAGTTCTTGCGGAACAGCGCGTTGCCGAGCTTAAATATCCCTTCTTCCTCGAAGGTTATGTTGGCGGAGGATTGCGAGAAGGCGTCGCGGTTGACGTCCTTGCGCGAGGTGCCGGCGCCGCCCTGCATCAGCTCGAACCGCTCGGGTTTGGTAAAGTCGGTCGTCGGGCTGGTGACCGCCAGGACGCGCGCCTGATCCTTCGGCGTCAGGTCGGTGCGGCTTGTCGGCAGGGCCGCCGGCTCACCGGCCAAGGCGGTTGCGGAAAGCACGATCACCAGCAAAAGCAAAGCCCCGCGACCAATCCGGTGTTGCGGGGTATTCTGGGGCGGCAAACCGTGTGTCCCGGCCGGCCGCGCGCGGCGCGAAAAATCTACGGGGCGCCGCATTCCCGCATGTCCTTACTCCGCCTCGTTGGCCGGGTCGGCGTTGAGCTGGCCGTATTTTTCCTCGCCGATCGAGGCAAGCAGGTCGAGCTGCGTTTCCAGGAAGTCGATATGTCCTTCCTCGTCGGTCAGAAGATCCTCGAACAGCTTCATCGAGACGAAGTCGCCGGCGTCGTGGCAGATCTCGCGCGAGCGCTTGTAGGCGGTGCGCGCGTCATACTCGCCGGCGAGATCGGATTCGAGCACTTCCTTGACGTTCTGGCCGATGCGCAACGGCGCGACGGACTGCAGGTTTGGATGGCCTTCGAGGAAGATGATGCGCGCGATCAGCCGGTCGGCGTGATGCATTTCCTCGATCGATTCCGCCCGCTCCTTCTTTGCCAACTTGGTGTAGCCCCAATCCTCGAGCAGACGATAATGCACCCAGTACTGGTTGACGGCTCCAAGCTCCAGAAACAGAGCTTCATTAAGCCGCTCGATGACCTGCGGTTCGCCTTTCATGGGTTCTGCTCCCGTATTGGCCGCGCAAGCCTCGCACGCGATCCAGGTGTGAAACGATGTCCGCGCCGCCCACTTCTGAGCGGGTGTGATAGTTCTCGGTGACCCGAATGATCGTTTCCACCACATTCGGGAAACAGCCGCAACAGCGACCGCGCTTGCGCATCGCGTGGTAGACCTTCGCGGGCACGATCAGCTGCCAGGGATCCTCATCCAGCAGGCCGACGATCGTCTGCTCGATCTCCTTTTCGGTGATGATGTTGCAATGGCAGATCAGCATCTGTTTGCTCTGGCTGACGGCGCCGGTCCGGCGCCGCTTGGCTGGTATGGAGGTTACTTGAACACCTTGTCGGGCGCGTCGAGGCTGTCGGAACCCTCGAAGGCGATCTGATTCAGCTTGAGCGAGCCGACGGCGCGCTCGATCGACTTGGTCTGGTCGATCAGGGCGTCGATCGCCGCCTGCACGGTGGCGTTGCCTTGCGCGTTGCCCTCGGCGATCTGCTGGTCATAGGCCTCACCGGCCAAAGCGCGCGCCTTGATGGCCTCCA
Organism: Mesorhizobium sp. B4-1-3; assembly: GCF_006439355.1. Taxonomy (GTDB): domain Bacteria; phylum Pseudomonadota; class Alphaproteobacteria; order Rhizobiales; family Rhizobiaceae; genus Mesorhizobium. Next base: position 206,747 of record NZ_VFTG01000005.1, on the reverse strand, counting down.
TCTTGGCGACCGTGATATCGAGTTTGCCCGACAGCTCCTTGTCGATCGCCGGGTCTGCGACCTTCACCATGTCGGCCACGGACGGACCCGAAACTACCGAGCCGTCGAGCCGCTTGTAGGTGGCATGGTAGGCGTCTCGGATGCCGACGGCGTCATAGAGATGCGAGTTGTAGGTGTTGTCCGAAAAGCAGTCTTGCTCCTCTTCCGGATCGTGCAGCAACAGGCCGAGCTTCATGCGCTCGCCCGCCAGTTCGCCATAGGAGAGCGAGCCCATGCCGGTGAAGATGGTGGAGATGCCGGCATTGGCATCGCCGTCGGTCAGGTTCTTGCGCGCGGCGCCGTCTTCCTTCCAGTTGTCGAGCATTTCCTGCAGGTCGGACACCAGAAGGTCGCTCGCCGACTTCAGATATTCGGCACGGCGGTCGCAATTGCCGCCCGTGCAGTTCTTGAGGTCGTAGTCCGTGTAGGGCCGCTCGCCGGCGCCTGGACCGGTGCCGTGCAGGTCCTGGCCCCAGAGCAGGAATTCGATGGCGTGATAGCCGGTCGCGACATTGGCTTCGACGCCGCCGGCCTCCTGTAGCGTGCCCGAAAGGAACTCGGGCGTCAGCTTCGAGGCGTCGACCTTCTTGCCGTTGATCTCGATTTCCTTGTTGGCGATGACGTTGGCCGTGTAGAGCGCGTTCTCGTCCGACTCGGTGCCGTAGCTCTTGGCGACATAGTCGATCAGGCCTTCATCCAGCGGCCAGGAATTCACCTTGCCTTCCCAGTCGTCGACAATCTTGTTGCCGAAGCGGTAGACTTCGGTCTGCTGGTAAGGAACGCGCGCTGTCTTCCAGGCTTCGCGCGCGGCGTTCAACGTGTCGGCCGAGGGATTGGCGACGAGCGCGTCGACCGCGTTGTCCAGCGCCTGCGCGGTGGTGAGCGAATCCTCGTATTTGGCCAAAGCGATGTCGGCATAGGTCTTGATCACCGCCTTGGCGTCGGTTTCGGCTTTCGCCGGCAACACGAACACCGCCGCCGTCAGTGCAGCCGTGGCGCAGATCGCAGCCAGCCTGCCGCCATTACGTGCCGTCATCATCCTTCTCCAGTTCCTTGGAAATTCAATAAAATGCGCCCACCCGCGCCGAGCCATGAGCATGCCGGGAAAATGGTGGCCGCGCCGATGCGCGGTTCGCGATAAAAAGACACCCACTTGCCTCCAATCGAAAGGGTTCAAGGCCCAGACATCAAAGGAATGCGCTTGGCGCGCGGCTCTCCATAAAGCGATGGAGAGGCCGGGAGTCAACTGGCGCGACAGAAAAAAAAATCAATTGAAACAACAGTTTAGAATTATTCTAAACTACAAATGTCAACTTTAAACCCGGCTCGGTCTCGGTAGCCCGATTGACAGAAAGCCATTCTGGGTGCGACCCGATCCCCGGCTCTTGCGGCGGCGGCAGACAATCGCCACCTGGCGCAAGAGCCTAGATTTGCAGACAAAAAAGGATTGCGATGACGAACGGAGTTGTGATTGTCGGTGCTGGCCATGCCGGCGTGCAGGCCGCCGCCAGCCTGCGCGAAGAAGGCTATGAAGGGCCTGTCGTCCTGATCGGCGACGAGCAGGAACTGCCCTATCACAAGCCGCCGCTGTCCAAGACCTTCATCAAGGACGCCGAGGCCAAGCCGCAGCCTTTGCGCGGCGAGGCGTTCTATTCGGGCAACGCAATCGACTACCGGCCGGGCGTGCGCATCGACAGCATCGATGCCGGCGCGGGCCAGTTGACTATCGCAGGCGGAGGAACGCTCGGCTTCGACCGGCTGATCGTCGCGACGGGCTCGCGGCCGCGTCTGCTCAAGCTCGACGGCGCCGGCCTTGCCGGCGTGGTCTCGCTGCGCTCGCTGGCCGATGCGCGCCTGATCCGCGAGTTCAGCGCGCAAAGCGAGGATGTGGTCATTCTCGGCGGCGGCTTCATCGGGCTGGAGATCGCGGCGACGCTAAGGGCGGCCGGCCGCAACGTCACCGTCGTCGAGGCCGTCGACCGATTGCTCGGCCGCGCCGTGGCGCCGGTCATCGCGGCGCATGTGCGCCAGCGCCTGGAGGCGATCGGCGTGCGCATCCTGACCGGCACAACCGTTGCCCGTCTGGAAGGCGACAACGGACGCGTCTCGGCCGCGATCACATCAGGCGGCGAGCGCCTGCCGGCGCAAATGGCGATCATCGGCATCGGAGTGGTGCCCAATGTCGAACTGGCGGAAGCGGCCGGCCTGGCCATCGGGAACGGCATCCGCGTCGACCAGCATATGCGGAGCTCGATCCCGGAAATCCTCGCCATCGGCGACGCGGCCTCCTACCGGCACTGGTTCACCGGCGGCGACGTGCGCCTGGAATCGGTGCAGAACGCCACCGACCAGGCAAGGCTCGCCGCGCGCACCATCCTTGGCCATGCCGAGCCTTTCTCGGCGGTACCGTGGTTCTGGTCGGACATCGGCGACATGAAGCTGCAGATGGTCGGGCTGACGCAAGGCGGGGACAGCCACGTGGTGCTGGGCGATCTCGCCGACAACAAGTTCTCGATCTACCACTACGCCGGCGACCGGCTGCTCGGCATCGAATCCGTCAACCGCCCGGCCGACCATATGCTTGGCCGCAAGATGCTCGGCGCCGGCTTCTCGCCGACGCCGCAGACGGTGGCAGGCGGGCCGGATGCGCTGAAGGCGGCGCTTGCGGCCTTCAGCGAAAGCGAGCCGGTAAGAGCCGCTGGTTAGGCCGCCCGCGCCTCGCGGATCGAGGTCTCCAGTATATCCAGCGCCTCGGTCATGACGCCGTCCTGGATGGTGATCGGCGAGAGGAAGCGGATGACGTTGCCGTAGACGCCGCAGGTGAGGAGAATCAGGCCCTTGTCCAGCGCTTTCAGCCGCACCGCATTGGCGAACTCGGCCGAGGGCTGGCCCTTCTTCACGTCGTTGAACTCGACGGCGTTCATGAAGCCCGGACCGCGGATGTCGACGATCTCCGGCACGTCTTCGCGGATCGACACCAGCCGCTGCTTCAGCCTTGCGCCCAGCGCATTGGCGCGGTCGCAGAGCTTTTCCTCCTCGATGACATCGAGCACGGCGTGCGCCGCCGCCACGCCGATCGGGCTGCCGCCATAGGTGCCGCCGAGCCCGCCGGGACCTGGCGCGTCCATGATCTCGGCGCGGCCGGTGACGGCCGACAGCGGGAAGCCGCCGGCAAGGCTCTTGGCCATCGTGGTGATATCGGGCGCCACGTCATGATGATCCATGGCGAACATCTTGCCAGTGCGGGCAAAGCCGGTCTGCACCTCGTCGGCGACCAGCAGGATGCCGTGCTGGTCGCAGATCTTGCGAAGCGCTGCCATGAAATCGCGCGGCGCTTCATAGAAACCGCCCTCGCCCTGCACCGGCTCGACGATGATGGCGGCCACTCGATTCGGATCGACGTCGGCCTTGAACAGCTTGTCGAGCGCGGCAAGCGAATCCGCGACCGACACGCCATGCAGCGCGACCGGAAACGGCGCATGGAAGACATCCCCCGGCATCGCGCCGAAGCCGACCTTGTAGGGCACGACCTTGCCGGTCAGCGCCATGCCCATGAAGGTGCGGCCGTGGAAGCCGCCGGCAAAGGCGATGACCGCCTGGCGGCCGGTGGCGTTGCGGGCGACCTTGATGGCGTTCTCCACCGCCTCGGCGCCGGTGGTGACGAAGATCGTCTTCTTGTCGAACTTGCCGGGAAGCATGCCGTTCAGGCGCTCGGCGAGGTTAACATAGCTCTCATAAGGCACGACCTGATGGCAGGTGTGGGTGAAGCGGTCGAGCTGCGCCTTGACCGCCTCGATCACCTTCGGATGTCGGTGGCCGGTGTTCACCACGGCGATGCCGGAAGAGAAGTCGATGTAGCGGCGGCCCTCGACGTCCCAGATTTCCGAATTCTCGGCACGATCGGCGTAGATCTGCGTCGTCATGCCGACGCCCCGCGAGATCGACTGGTTCTTGCGTTCGGAAATGGCTGAATTCTTCATATCGTCCCTCATCGGGCACCCCTCTTCGGGATCGCACCCGTTCCGTTGATCGAAATCCTTCTGACCTTATTTCATGTTTTCCTCAAGTTGGCACATTGGCCCAGTCGATTGGGCCTGCCTAGAGAGCAGACGGTTCTTAACCAGCCCGGCGATACGCGCCTCGGAGATGGTTTCCTTTTCCAGCCGATCGATTAATCTCATTTCATCCGCGACGTGCCGCCGTCAGGAGCGGCTCCCACGGGTCGAAGGGGAACCATGAGCAGGAACGCGACACCGTCCGCCTTGCCGTCTTCGCCGCTCCGCCTTCTTTTTCGTCCAAAAACCTTGCTGCTGCTGGCCTTCGCCGGCGCTGCGGCCGCCGGCTGCCAGAAGCAGCGGGCGGCCGAAAAGAAGCTTCCGGTGGTGGTGACGACGCAAACGGTCGCCCTTGCCGACTACGCGCCACGGACCTCGCTGACCGGCGTCATCGCTGCCCGCACGCTCAACAATCTGTCGTTCCGCGTCGGCGGTCGCGTCGCCGAGCGTCTGGTCGATGTCGGCCAGCATGTCGACCAGGGCGCGGTGCTCGCCCGCATCGATCCTCAGGAACAGGAATCGGATCTGCGCTCGGCCCAGGCCGATCTCGACGCCGCGCAAGCACAGCTCACCCAGGCCGCGGTCACCTATGAGCGGCAGAAGACGCTGCTGGCCCGGGGCTTCACCACAAGGCGGGAGTTCGATACCGCCAACCAGACGCTGAAGGTGTCGCAAGGCAGCGTCGACGCAGCGCAAAGCGCACTGGCCAACGCCAAGGAAAACCTGTCCTACACCGAGCTCAAGGCAGGCGCCGCCGGCGTCATCACGGCGCGCCAAGTCGAGGCCGGGCAGGTGGTGCAGGCGGCGCAGACCGTGTTCACCATCGCCGAGGACGGCGACCGCGATGCGGTGTTCAACGTGCACGAGACCCTGGTTGCCCAGACGCCGCCGTCGCCCGCGGTGATGATCACGCTGCTGTCGGACCCGCAGGTGCGCGCGGTCGGCAAGGTGCGCGAGATCTCGCCGGCGGTCGATACCCGGTCGGGTTCGATCCGGGTCAAGGTCGGCATCCCGGACACGCCGACCGGCATGCCGCTGGGCGCGGCTGTGATCGGCACGGTCAGCGCCAAGTCGGTCAAAGCCATATTGCTGCCCTGGCAGGCGCTGACCTCGACCGGCGGCAAGCCCGCCGTCTGGATCGTCGACCCGTCAAGCAAGGCCGTGACGTCGATGCCGGTTGAGGTGCTCGCCTTCGATTCGGGCGTCGTCGTAGTCGACAAGGGCTTGCAGGAAGGCCAGAGCGTCGTCACTGCCGGCGGACAGTTGCTGAGCCCTGGACAGACGATCGAAGTGGCGGGGACGAAGCAATGAAGCGGGTCCCGCGTATCGCCCCCCTGCTGATCCTCGTGGCGCTCGCCGCCTGCTCGCGCTCGGAAGAGAAGCCGCCGGAGGTGATCCGGCCAGTTTTGTCAGTGGTGATCGAGCCGAAAACCGTCGAGACCTTCGGCTTTGCCGGTTCGGTCGAACCGCAATACAGCGCCGACCTTGCCTTCCGTCTGCTCGGCCGCGTCGTCTCGCGCGACGTAAAGGTCGGCGACCTCGTCACCAAGGACACGACAATCGCCGCCCTCGATCCGACGGCGCTGGAGCTTGCCGTCCAGGCTTCGAAAGCGGATCTGTCGAACGCGCAGGCGCAGTTCATCAACGCCGCCGCCAGTGAGGATCGCCAGCGCCAGTTGCTTGCCTCGGCCAATACGTCACAAGCCACATTCGACGCCGCGAAACAGGCGCGGCAGGCGGCGGAAGCCGCCGTCGAGCGAGCGAATGCCGCTTTAGCCAAGTCGCAGGAGCAGCTCGGCTATACCCGCCTGTTCTCAGATTTCGACGGCGTCGTCACCGCCGTCGGCGCCGAAGTCGGCCAGACCGTTTCGCCGGGACAGACGATCGTCACCGTGGCGCGCACCGACCCGCGCGAGGCCGTTGTCGACATTCCCGACCAGTTGACCGGCGACCTCACCGTCGGCACGCCGTTCGAAATCATCCTGCAATCGCTGCCGACCATCAAAACCGACGCCAAGCTGCGCGAGGTCGCGCCCCAATCGGAAGGCGCCACGCGCACCCGCCGCGTGCGGTTGACACTGGTCAATCCGCCGTCGGCATTCCGGCTGGGGTCGACGATCACGGCGACGCGCATGACCAAAGTCGCGCCGATGATCGAGCTGCCGATGTCGGCGCTGCTCGAAAAGGACGGCTCGGAGAAAGTCTGGATCGTTGATCCGCAATCCTCCAGCGTGAGCACGCGAGATATCAAGGTCGCCTCGAAGAACGGCGCCAGCTTCACGGTGGCCGGAGGGCTCGATGCTGGCATGCGCGTCGTCACCGCGGGCGTCCACAGTCTGAGCGAAGGCCAGAAGGTCAAAGTGCCGGAGGGCGGGGTCTGATGAAGGGCTTCAATCTCTCCGACTGGGCGCTCGGTCACCGTTCACTGGTTTGGTATTTCATGCTGGTATTCGTGGTGGCCGGCATCTTCTCTTATCTCAATCTCGGCCGCGAGGAAGACCCCGCTTTCACCATCAAGACCATGATCATCCAGGCCAACTGGCCGGGCGCCTCGGTCAAGGAGACGGTGCAGCAGGTCACCGACCGCATCGAGAAGAAGCTCGAGGAGTTGGACAGCCTCGACTTCACCCGGTCCGTCACTACCGCCGGCCAGACCGTCATCTTCGTCAACCTGAAGGACACCACCAAGGCGCGCGATGTCGTGCCGAACTGGCTTCAGGTGCGCAATATGGTCAACGACATCAAGGCGCAGTTTCCGCAAGGCGTGCAGGGGCCGTTCTTCAACGACCGGTTCGGCGACGTCTACGGCAACATCTACGCCTTCACCGCCGACGGGCTGACGCCGCGCCAATTGCGCGACTATGTCGAGGACGTCCGCACCAAGATCCTGACCGTGCCGAATGCCGGCAAGGTCGATCTGGTCGGCGCGCAGGACGAGGCCATCTATCTCGAATTCTCGACGCGCCAGATCGCGGCGCTCGGCCTCAACCAGCAGGCGATCGTTGCCAGCCTGCAGGCGCAGAACGCCATCACGCCGTCCGGCGTCATCCAGTCCGGTCCGGAGCGCATCAGCGTGCGCGTCGGCGGCCAGTTCACCTCAGAGGAAAGCCTGCGCGCCATCAACCTGCGCGTCAACAACCGCTTCTTCCGGCTGAGCGACGTGGCGACGATCCGGCGCGGCTATGTCGACCCGCCGACGGCACTGTTCCGCTTCAATGGCCAGGACGCGATCGGTCTTGCCATCGGCATGAAGCCCAACGCCAATCTGCTGAAATTCGGCGAGGCCTTGCACGAGGAGTTGCAGAAGGTGCTGGCCGACCTGCCGGTCGGCGTCGGCGTCCATCTGGTCGCCGACCAGCCGGTGATCGTCGAGGAAGCGGTCTCGGGCTTCACGCGGGCGCTGTTCGAGGCGGTCGCGATCGTGCTCGCCGTCTCCTTCATCAGCCTGGGATTGCGCGCCGGCTTCGTCGTCGCGCTGTCGATCCCGCTGGTTTTGGCCATCACCTTCACCGTCATGGAATATCTCGGCATATCGCTGCAGCGCATCTCGCTCGGCGCGCTGATCATCGCGCTCGGGCTGTTGGTCGACGACGCGATGATCGCGGTCGAGATGATGGTGGCGCGGCTGGAGGTCGGCGACAATCTGCGAAAGGCGGCGACCTATGTCTACACCTCGACCGCCTTCCCGATGCTGACCGGAACGCTGGTGACGGTGGCCGGCTTCATCCCGATCGGCCTCAACTCGAGCGCGGCCGGCGAATACACCTTCACGCTGTTCGTCGTCATCGCGGTGTCGCTGCTGGTGTCATGGATCGTGGCGGTGCTGTTCGCGCCGCTGCTCGGGGTCACCATCCTGCCGGCGACGATGAAGGAAAAGCACCACGACCAGCCCGGACGCTTCACCGCGCTGTTCCGGCGCGTGCTTGTCTTCTCCGTGCGCCGCCATTGGCTGACGATCATCGTCACGGTGCTTCTGTTCGCCGGCTCGGTCGCCGGCTTCGGCCTCGTCCAGCAGCAGTTCTTCCCGCCGTCCGACCGGCCGGAGCTGATCGTCGACTGGAACCTGCCGCAGAACTCCTCGATCACGGAGACGCGCGACCAGATGCAGCGCTTCGAAGAACGGGCACTGGTCGGCAATCCCGACATCGACCATTTCTCCTCCTATATCGGCCAGGGCGCCGTGCGCTTCGTGCTCGCCTATGACGTGCAGCCGGCCAATCCCTATTTCGGCCAGACGGTCATCGTCACCAAAAGCATCGAAGCGCGCAACCGCGTGAAGCCGGCGCTGGAGAAGCTGCTGCGCGAGGAGTTCGTCGGCACCGACGCCTTCGTCAAATTGCTGGAGCTCGGTCCGCCGGTCGGCAGGCCGGTGCAGTACCGCGTCGGCGGTCCAGACATCCAGACGGTGCGCGAGCTTGCGCAGCAATTTGCCGGCGTGATCTCGGCCAATCCGAAGCTTGCCGCGCCGACCTTCGACTGGAACGAGCCGCAGCGCGTGCTGAGGGTCGACGTACTGCAGGACAAGGCGCGCCAGCTCGGCATCACCTCTTCCGACATCGCCAGCGCGCTGAACAGCACGGTGGGCGGCTCGACGATCACGCAGGTGCGCGACGCGACCTATCTCATCAATGTCGTGGCGCGGTCGCGCGAGGCCGAGCGCGGCTCGATCGAGACGCTGCAGAACATGCAGCTGCCGACCGGAAACGGCGAGTCGATCCCGCTCGCGGCGGTCGCCAACTTCCGCTACGACCTCGAACAGCCGACGGTCTGGCGGCGCGACCGCATCCCAACCATCACCGTGCGCGCCGGCCTTGTCGGCGACGTGCTGCCGGCGACCGTCGTCAACGAGCTGAAGCCTTCGGTCGATGCCTTCATCGCCAAGCTGCCGCCCGGCTATTCGATCGAGACGGCGGGCTCCGTCGAGGAAAGCGCCAAGAGCCAGGGCCCGATCGCGGCCGTGGTGCCGCTAATGCTGTTCATCATGGCGACCATCCTGATGGTGCAGCTGCAGAGCTTCCAGCGCCTTTTCCTGGTGGTGGCGGTGGCGCCGCTCGGCCTGATCGGCGTGGTGGCGGCGCTGGTGCCCAGCGGCGCGCCGCTCGGCTTTGTCGCCATCCTCGGCGTGCTGGCGCTGATCGGCATCCTGATCCGCAACTCGGTCATCCTGATCGTGCAGATCGAGGACCTCGTCGCCGAAGGCAAGGACCGTTGGGCGGCCGTGATCGAAGCGACCGAGCACCGCATGCGGCCGATCGCGCTGACTGCCGCCGCCGCCAGCCTGGCGCTGATCCCGATCGCGCGCGAGGTGTTCTGGGGACCGATGGCCTACGCGATGATGGGCGGCATCATCGCTGGCACGGCGATCACGCTGCTCTTCCTGCCGGCGCTCTATGTGACGTGGTTCCGGATCAAGGAGCCGGAAGACACGCAACGCAGTGAGGCAGACGTCACCGCCGTCGCGGAAAGCTGAGGCGCGGAAGCTACGCTCTCACAAACCCCTCGCTCGCCCTCAGCAGGTTGCGCGTATAGTCCTCGCTGACGCGTTGGCCGATCAATTGGCTCGCGGTCAGCGTTTCCACCGCCTCGCCGTTCTGCATCACCATCAGCCGCTCGCACATATGGGTGATGATGGCGAGGTCGTGGCTGACCATCAGGAAGGTGAGCTTGCGTCGCCGCCGAACCTCCTCGAGCAGGTTCAGCACCTCCGCTTGCACCGAGGCGTCGAGCGCCGAGGTCGGCTCGTCGAGCAAGAGGATCGAAGGTTCCAGGATCAGCGCACGGGCGATCGCCACGCGCTGGCGCTGGCCGCCGGAGAGCTGGTGCGCGTAACGAAAGCGGAAGCCCTTGCCGAGCCCAACCTCGTCCAGCGCGCGCTCGATGCGCTTCTCGCCATCGGCAATGCCATGGATCGCGAGGGGCTCCTGCAGCAGGCGGTCGACCGTCTGGCGCGGATGCAGCGAGCCGTAAGGATCCTGAAAGACCATCTGCACCTCGCGATAGAACGCCTTGTCGCGGGTTTTGCCGAGCGTCTTGCCATTGACGGTAATGGTGCCTGCGGAAACGGGCGCAAGGCCGGTGATGGCCCTGAGCAGCGTCGACTTGCCGGAACCGCTTTCGCCGACGAGGCCGTAGGATTCTCCTTCCCTCACCTCGAGGCTGACGCCCTTCAGCGCGCGAAAACGGTCGAAGACCACTTCCAGCCCTTCGACAGTGATGAAAGCCGTCATGCCGCCCACTCCGGCTTGCGGTCGAGGACCGGCAGCGGATGGCGCTCGAAGCCGATCCTCGGCATGCAGTTCAGCAGGCCGCGCGTGTAGGGGTGTTGCGCATCGCGCAATTCGGAAGCCTTGATCTGCTCGACCACCTTGCCGGCATACATGACGACGACGCGATCGCAGAAGGAGGAGACCAGGCGCAGATCGTGCGAGATGAAGATCAGCCCCATGCCGCGCTCGGCCACGAGCTTGTCGAGGATCTTGAGCACGTCGAGCTGCACGGTGACGTCGAGCGCCGAGGTCGGCTCGTCGGCGATCATCAGCTCGGGTCCGGTGACCAGCATCATGGCGATCATGGCGCGCTGGCCCATGCCACCCGAGACCTCGTGCGGGTAAAGGTCGAAGACGCGCGCCGGGTCGCGGATCTGCACGGCCTGCAGCATGGCGAGAGCGCGCTCGCGCGCCTCGGCCTTGGAGACCTTCTCGTGCGTGCGCAGCGTTTCGACGATCTGGCGGCCGATGGTCATCACCGGGTCGAGCGAATATTTCGGGTCCTGCAGAATCATGGCGATGCGGTTTCCCCGCAGCGCCCGGCGCTCGCGCGGCGATATGGACAAAAGATCGATGCCGTCGAAGGCGAGCTTCTTCGCCGACACCTCGGCCTGCGGCGGGGTCAGCCCCATGATGGCGCGGCCGGTCTGCGATTTGCCGGAGCCGCTCTCGCCGACGATGCCCAACCGCTCGCGGCCGAGCGAGAAGGAAACGCCGCGCACGGCCTGCACGAGGCCGGTGCGGGTCGGGAATGTGACGCGCAGGTCGTCGACTTCGAGGAGCGTGTCGCCACTCATTGATCGCCACTCCGGGGGTCGAGCGCGTCGCGCAGGCCGTCGCCGAGCAGGTTGAAGCCGAGACTGACGATGAGGATGGCGGCACCGGGGGCCGCCGCCACCCACCATTGGTCGAGGATGAAGCGGCGACCGGAGGCGATCATCGCGCCCCATTCGGGTAGCGGCGGCTGCGCGCCGAGGCCGAGGAAGCCGAGGCCGGCCGCGGTGAGGATGATGCCGGCCATGTCCAGCGTCACGCGGATGATCAGCGAGGAGATGCAGAGCGGCATGATGTGGCGCAGCACGATGCGGAAGGGCGAGGCGCCCATCAGTTGCACCGCCTTGATGTAGTCGGAATTGCGCACCGTCAGCGTCTCGGCGCGGGCAATGCGCGCGTAAGGCGGCCAGGAGGTGATGGCGATCGCCAGCACGGCGTTCTCGATGCCAGGCCCGAGCGCCGCCACGAAAGCCAACGCCAGCACCAGCTTCGGGAAGGCAAGGAAGATGTCGGTGATGCGCATCAGGATCGTGTCGGTCCAGCCGCCGGCATAACCGGCAATTGTGCCGACCAGCAGGCCGATGGGCGCGGCGATGATGGCGACGAGGATCACCACGTAAAGCGTCCAGCGCGCGCCATAGACGATGCGCGAATAGATGTCGCGGCCGAGGTCGTCGGTGCCGAACCAGTGCGCGGCGCCAGGCGGCAGCAGGCGGGCGTTCTTGAGATCGCCGACGGTCGGCGAATAGGGGGCCAGAACATCGGCAAAGGCCGCGACCACCAGCAGCGCGATGATGATCAGCATGCCGACCAGCGCCAAGCGATTGGCGGAGAAGCGCCGCCAGGCGACATAGGCGCGGCCGAGCCTTGCCTGCAGGCGCGAGGCAGGCCGGTCGCTGAGCAGCCACGCGCGCCTAGACTGGATCGTTTCAGCGCTCATCCGGTCTTGGTCCTTGGATCGAGCAGCCGGTAGAGCAGATCGGAGAAAAGATTGATGGCGATGAAGACAGAGCCGATGGCGATGGTGCCGCCGAGCACGGCGTTCATGTCGGCGTTCTGCAGCGAGTTGGTGATGTAGAGGCCGATGCCCGGCCAAGAGAAGACGGTCTCGGTCAGCACCGAGCCTTCGAGCAGGTTGGCGTAGGAAAGCGCGATCACCGTCACCATCGGCACGGCGGCGTTGCGCAGCGCGTGGCCCCAGATGATGTGCCGTTCCGACAGTCCCTTGGCGCGCGCCGCGACGATGTATTCCTGCGCCAGCTCGTTCAGCATGAAGGAGCGGGTCATGCGGCTGATATAGGCGAGCGACAGATAGCCGAGCAGCGCCGCGGGCAGGACGATATGGCGCCAGGCGTCGTAGAAGACGTCCCACTGCCCCTGGATCGCGGCATCCAGCAGATAGAAGCCGGTGATCGGCGTGAAGGTGTATTCGTAGACGACGTCGAGGCGCGCCGGAAAGGCGATCCACTGCAGCTTGGCGTAGAACAGCACCAGCCCGAGCAGCCCCAGCCAGAAGATCGGCACCGAATAGCCGATAAGGCCGACGATGCGGGCGACCTGGTCGATCAGGCTGCCGCGCTTTACGGCGGCAAGCACCCCGAGCGGCACGCCGATGACGGCGCCGATGATCGTGCCCAGCGTCGCGAGCTCGATGGTCGCCGGAAAGACACGGCGGATATCGGACATGACCGGATTGGTGGTCAGCACCGAGGTGCCGAAATCGCCCCTCAGCGCGCTTTTGACGTAGATGTAGAACTGCTCGATCCAGGGCAGATCGAGGCCCATTTCGCGGCGCGTGCGCTCGACGACGGCGGTCGGCGCGCGATCGCCGAGAACGGCCAGCACCGGATCGATCGGGATGACGCGGCCGATGAAGAAGGTCACCGCGAGAAGGCCGAGATAGGTCGTCACCGCGACGACCAGAAAGCGGCCGAGCGAAGATAGAATAGCGACGGCGCGGGCGCTGCCGCTCCCCGCCGCCGCCTGATTGTCAGCTACGCTCACGCGTCGCGCCCGGGGTTATTGCTTCGAGACCGCCCAGACGAAGTTGGTGTCGAAGCTCGGGCCGAGCTTGAAGTCCTGGAGGTTCTTGCGCAGCCCGGCCACTTCCAACTGCTGGTGGATGATGACGAAGGGGCTGGTGTCCAGGATCTTGTGCTGCAGGTCCTTGTACATGTCGGCTCGCTTGGCTGAATCCTTTTCCAGCAATGCCGCATCGGTTTCCTTGGTCAGGTCCGGGATGTCCCAGGCATTGCGCCAGGCGAGCGTTTTGATCTTGGCGTTGTCGGAATTGTCCGGGTTGGAGGCAAAAGTCTGGGCGTTAGAGTTGGGATCGAAATAGTCCTGCCCCCAGTTGCCGATATAGATGTCGTGGTTGCGTGCACGGTATTTGGTCAGCGTCTGCTTACCATCGCCCGGAATGATCTCCAGCTTGATGCCGGCTTGGCCGAGCGTCTGCTGGATCGACTCCGCCATGCCGGTGGTCGGCTGGCCGGTGCGCACATCCATCGTCACCTTGAAGCCATCAGGCACCCCGGCCTTTGCCAGAAGCTCCTTGGCCTTGGCGACGTCGAGCTTGAAGGGATTGTCGTCGATGGCGCCGAGGTCGCCCTTGGGCAGGAAGGATTGATGGATTTCGCCGATGCCCTTGAGGATGGTGGTGCTCAACGCGTCGTAGTCGACCAGATATTTGAAGGCCTGGCGCACTTCGGGCTTGGCGAGCGTCGGGTTCTTCTGGTTGAGGCTGATGTAGTAGACCGTGCCCTTCGGAGCGCTGGTGGTGGTGAGATCGGCGTTCTTGGCGATAGCATCGAGGTCGTTCGGCTCGAGGTTGCGGGCAACGTCGATGTCGCCCGCTTCCAGCGCCAGTCGCTGCGCCGAGCTTTCCTTCATGTTGCGATAGATGACGCGGGCGAGTTTGGCCTTCTCGCCATTATAATTGTCGTTGCGCTCCAGCACGACGGCCTCGTTGGCACGCCATTCGCGCAGCTTGTATGGCCCCGACCCGGCATAGCCGGTCTTCAGCCAGGCATTGCCGAAGTCGTTGTCCCATTTGTAGTCGGCGCTCGGCGTGACGGCGGCGACATGCTCCTTGACCAGCTTCGAGTCGACGACAGAGGCGACGGTGGCCGACAGGCAGTTCAGCACGAAGCTCGGCGCGTAGGCCTTGTCGACCACGAACTGGAAGGTGGTGTCGTCGACCGCCTTGGCCTTTTCGGTGACGTTGTCGCCGGTGATGCCGAACTGGTTGATGATGAAGGCGGGGCTCTTGTCGAGCTTGACGGCGCGTTCGAAGGAATAGGCTACATCGGCCGCGGTGATCGGGTTGCCGGACGCGAATTTCATCCCCGGCTTGAGCTTGAAAGTATAGGTCAGGCCGTCGTCGGAAACGGTCCAGCTCTCGGCAAGGTCACCCTTCACCTTGGAGGTGTCGCTGAGGTCCAGGCGGACCAGCAGATCATAGGTGTTGCCTGTGACTTCGGCCGTCGACAGCTCGAACGCTTCGCCCGGATCCATCGAGATGATGTCGTCGATGGCAAAGCCCTCGACCAGCGTATCGGCGGGCGTGACCGCGAAGGCGGGCGCGACGAGCAGCGCGGACAGCGCGGCGCCCGCAAGCAAGGCGCGAGAGCGGAGAGCAAACTTTTCGAGCATCATGGTGATCGTTCCCTGTCTTGTTGACCTGAGTTCCCGGCTCAGGGCTCTATTATTCTTAGCAAGGCCGGCTGCGGCTTTGACCGCTTACCGTCGTGTTTTTTGTCCAGTTGGTCAACACCCTATTCAGCGGCTCTCAAACCGGCAATGGGCATTTTGCCAGACGCCATATCGGACCAGGCAGGCCGCCATGAGTCGACCCATGCGCCGGCTAACTTGAGCCGCCGATCCGCAAAAAAATGCCAGGTCCATGGCTTGAGAGGCAGCCGCTATTTTAGCTGCGCGACCAAACCCGCATCGGGAAAGCAGGTGGCGGGCTTGCCGTTCTTGGCCTGCCAGACACCGATCGAGCGGCGGGTCTTAAAGCCGGGCAGGCCGTCGGCGCTGCCGACATCGTAGCCCTTGGCCTCGAGCGCGCGCTGCAAAGCAGCGATGTCGGAGCGATGCAGGTCGCCGACCGTGCCCCAGGCGCCGGCAAACCTGGCGTCGCCCTTGGCGATGCGGTCGGCGGCATGGCCGATGAACAGGCCGTAGAGATCGCTGTTGTTGTACTGCTTGATCACATAGAAATTCGGCGTGACGATGAAGGCCGGGCCGCTGCGTCCGGCCGGCATCAGCAGAAAACCCTCGGCCTTCAATTCGCTCGACGCAAACGCCTTGCCGTCGACGCGCCGGATGCCCATCGCCACCCAATCGGAGATCTTCTTGCCCTGATCGGGTCCTTCGAGCGAGCAGGAGACGTTGGCCGGTACCGTCACCTCGGTCCCCCAGCCGCGACCCCGCACCCAGCCATAGTGGACGAGGTAGTTGGCGATCGAAGCGAGCACGTCGGGAGTCGAATTCCAGATGTCGGGCCGGCCGTCGCCATCGAAGTCGACGGCGTGCTTGAGGAACGACGTCGGCATGAATTGCGGCTGGCCGAGCGCGCCGGCCCAGGACGATTTCATCGCATTGACGGGCGCCAGCCCGCGTTCGACGATTTCGAGCGCGGCCAGCACCTCGGTGCGGAAGAAGTCCTTCTTGGTCGACATGAACGCCTTGGTGCCCAGCACCTCGAAGGCGTCGTAAGGCATCTTGGCCGCGCCGAAGCCGGTCTCGCGACCCCAGATCGCTAGCACGACGTCGCCCGGAACACCGTAGCGCTTCTCAATCAGCCCGAGCACCCGGGCGTTGGCGCCCTCGCGCGTCCTGCCGCCCGAGGTGACGGCGCGGATGATCTTCTCGGCGAAATAGTCGGCCGGCGGGCCGAACTCGGCCTGGTGCTGCTTTTGCGGCGTGGTCGGCTTCTCGCCGGGCATGACAAGATCCGGCAGCTTAAGGTTCGGCTTCACGCCGAGGAAAGCGGCGTCGAAGGTCTTCTTCGAGATGCCCTTGGACTTGGCTTCGGGCCAGAGGTCGGTTTGGAGCCAGGCCTGGAACTGGTCGTCAATGGGGGCGGCGTGGGAGGGTGCGGTGAAAAGCCAGATCAGTGCGAACAACAGAAATGCGAGAGCAAGCTTGTGAAAGCCGCGTTCTGTCGCGCCCCCCTCTGTCCTGCCGGACATCTCCCCCACTTGGGGGGAGATCAGATGTCGCGTCGGCTTTCGCCAATCGCCAACGTTGCCGGAAGAGCGTCGGGAGCGAAGCTGCCAATCTCCCCTGTTCTGGGGGAGATGTCCGGCAGGACAGAGGGGGGCGCGAAGGAATACCGTCATCTCTAGCTCGCCCCCATAGATCTCAAAATGCCGTCCTCGAGCGCAGCGCCGCGGCCAGCGTGCCCTCGTCGAGATAGTCGAGCTCGCCGCCGACCGGAACGCCATGCGCGAGCCTCGTCACCTTGACCTCGAAGCCAGACAGCTGGTCGGTCAGGTAATGCGCCGTCGTCTGCCCTTCGACGGTGGCGTTCACCGCAAGGATGACTTCCTTCACCTCGCCTCCGGCGACGCGGTCGACCAGCGAGCGGATGTTGAGCTGGTCGGGACCAATGCCGTCGAGCGGTGACAGCGTGCCGCCGAGCACGTGATAGCGCACGTTCATGGCCGCCGCGCGCTCCAGCGCCCAAAGGTCGGAGACATCCTCGACGACGATCAGCGTGCCGGCGTCGCGGCGCGGGTCGGTGCAAATCATGCAAGGGTCGGAGGTATCGACATTGCCGCAGGTCGAGCAGATGCGCACCTTGTCGACCGCCTCGCCCATGGCGGCCGCCAAAGGCTCGAGCAGTTGCTCCTTCTTTTTGATCAGATGAAGCGCGGCGCGCCTGGCCGAACGCGGCCCAAGCCCCGGCACCTTGGCCAGGAGCTGGATCAGGCGTTCGATTTCCGGACCGGCGATTCTCTTCGACATCGCCTTGATCTAGGATTTTTCAGCGCGGTTTGGAACAGCCCCGACAGGACAGGGCCCGCCATGCTGCCATGGCGGGCCCTGCGTCAGATGCAATCGGGTTCAGTTGGTTTCGAGCGGCCGGTCCTGGCTGACGATCATCGCGCCGATGGCGTCGGTGTTCTCAGGCGTCGACTGGAAGCCCATCGCCGCTTCCTGCCGTGCGCTGGGCACCGAAGTGATGTAGCGGCCCTTGAGCGTGCCGCCGAAACGCGAGGCGTCCGGCTCGGCCATCGGCTCCTGCATCGCCACGACCATCGGCTTCTGCGCTAGGCGGCCGGATTTCTGCGACGAGGCAGCAGCGGCCGTCACATAGGTCTCCTCGGCCGGAACGATTGCCGCCTTGGCAGGAAGCGTCGGTTCGGCCGCGTTCATCGCGACCTGCTTGGCCGGATCCTGCCGAACAATCGTCTTGACCACCGGCTCGGCGGAAGCCACCAGCACGGGAGCAGTTGGGTCGATTTTCTGCTGCTTGTCGGAGGCCATGGCGACCATCGGCTCGTCCGGCAGCGGCTGCCAGTTGCGGCCGCGCTTCTCATAGAAGGCGTTGCCGCCGGCGACCATCGTGTAATGCATGTTCTGGTAGGGGAAGTGCAGGCCGGCGGTGTGGAAATACATCGTATTCTTGAGCTTGGCCTTGCGCTCGCCCTTCAGCACCGCGTCCGCGGCCTCCTCGACGTCGGGCAGCGCTCTCGAATTCATCGGCCGCGTCAACACGCCGGGCGCGAACTGGCCCCTTTCGCCGACGACCTCGCAGATGGTGTTGCCATGCTGGCCCGAGCGCAGCCGGTTCATCACGACCGTGCCGACGGCGATCATGCCGTCGCGGCTCGACCGGTTGGACTCGAAGAACATCGCCCTTTGCAGGCATTCCTTGTCCTTCATCGAGTATTTGTAGGAGCGCGAGCTGAGGAAGCTCGGCGTAAGGGCCTCGGTCAGACCCGACACCGACATGCCATGGGAGGAAGTGGTCTGGCTGCAACCGGCCAGGAGCAAGGGGGAAATGACGATGCCGATAAGCAGCGGCGTCTTCCATCGCGTCGCGATCACCAAAAAAGCCTCATGTCCAGATGCCAGCCCGCCCCGAGATGTGGCAAGAATGAGACTCTTTCAGGCAAAAAGATGGCTAGATGGTTAGCAACGTCTGGACTTGGGTAAAACTTTATGAATGCCTCGAAATGAGCCCGTGAGCATTGCCGGCAAAATAGTTAATATTGCGGCTCGGGCTCAATTTTCATTCATAATCAATTAACTGATGGAGACCGTCTCAGAACGGCAATTTCATTCCGGGCGGGATCGGCAGGCCTGCCGTCAACGCCTTGGTCTTCTCCTGCATCACCTGCTCGACCTTATTTTTGGCGTCATTGTGGGCGGCAAGGATCAGGTCCTCAAGGATCTCGGCCTCGTCCGCCTTGATGAGCGAGGGATCGATCTTCAGCGTCTTCATCTCGAACTTGCCGGTCAGCGTGATGCTGACCAGGCCGCCGCCGGCCTGGCCGGTGGCTTCGAGCGTCGCGATCTCGTCCTGCATGGCCTGGAACT
Organism: Mesorhizobium sp. B4-1-3; assembly: GCF_006439355.1. Lineage (GTDB taxonomy): Bacteria > Pseudomonadota > Alphaproteobacteria > Rhizobiales > Rhizobiaceae > Mesorhizobium. Next base: position 188,059 of record NZ_VFTG01000005.1, on the reverse strand, counting down.
TGGCCTGCATTTCCTTCGCCTTGCCCATCAGGCCGAGAAGATCTTTCATCGGGTGGTCCTCTAAGGTTGTTTCAGATTTCGTCGTCGTCGGCCGCGGGCTCGACAGGCACTTCCGCCTCGGCCTGTTCCACGTCCGGCACGTCCGGAATGCGCACGTCGATGATCTTGGCGCCGGGGAAACGGGCGAGGATGGCCGCGACCGTCGGATCGGCCTTGGCGTCGGAGAAGGCGTTCTCGCGCTTCGTCGTCTCCATCTCGGCCAGTGTCTGGCCGCCCTCCTCCTTCGACAGCGACACCAGCCAGTTACGGCCGGTCCAGGCGCGCAGCTTGGAGGTCAGGTCGTTGAGCAGCATCTTGGGCGCGTCGTCGGTCAAGGTGACATCGAGACGGCCCGGCTCGATCCGCACCGGCCGCACGCAGCGTTTGAGCAGCACCTTGAAGGCCATGTCGCGATTGGCGTCGGCAAGCGCGACGATGTCGGCTAGCGATTTCACCGGAACGACAGGGGTTTCGGCAACCGGCTCCGGCGCCGGAGAAAAGGTGACGGGCGCGGGCTGCGTTTCGACCAGACGCATGGTCTGGGCGCCGCCATTTGAACTGGACATCCGCGCCTGCGCGACGGCACTTGCGCCGCCGCCATTGCCCGAATTTGCCGGTGCGCCATTGGCGCGCGGCGCGCCATTCGGCAGCGGTCCCGCGCCTTCCAGCGATTTCAGCGCCTCGTCCAGCGTCGGCAGGTCGGCGGCATGCGCCAGCCTGATCAGCACCATTTCGCCGGCGCTGACCGGGCGATTGGAGGATTGCACCTCGGGAATGCCCTTGAGCAGCATCTGCCAAGTCCGCGACAGCACGCGCACCGAAAGCCTGCCGGCGAATTCGGCGCCGCGCCGGCGCTCCTCCTCGGAGAGCGAGGCATCGTCGGCCGCGGCCGGCACGAAGCGCAGCCGGGTGACGAGGTGGTTGAACTCGGCAAGATCGGTAAGCACCGCGGCCGGATCGGCGCCGGTGTCGTATTGCGCGCGGAATTCGGCGAGCGCCGCCGCCACGTCGCCTTTCATGACATGCTCGAAAAGGTCGATGATGCGAGCGCGGTCGGCGAGGCCGAGCATGGCGCGCACCGCGTCGGCGCTGACGGCGCCGCTGCCATGGGCGATCGCCTGGTCGAGGATGGAGAGCGAATCGCGCGCCGAGCCTTCGGCGGCCCGCGCAATCATCGCCAGCGCCTCGTCGTCGACGGAAATGCCTTCCTTGGCTGCGATCGAGGACAGATGCCCGACCAGCGCGCCGGCATCGATGCGCCTCAAGTCGAAGCGCTGGCAGCGCGACAGGACCGTGATCGGCACCTTGCGGATCTCGGTGGTGGCGAAGATGAATTTGACGTGCGGCGGCGGCTCTTCCAGCGTCTTCAACAGGCCGTTGAAGGCCTGGGTGGAGAGCATGTGCACTTCGTCGATGATGTAGACTTTATAGCGGGCCGAGACCGGCGCGTAGCGCACGCGGTCGATGATGTCCCTGATGTCGTCGATGCCGGTGTGGGAGGCGGCGTCCATCTCGATGACGTCGACATGGCGGCCTTCCATGATCGCCTGGCAGTGCTCGCCGGGGATCGAAAGGTGGACGGAAGGCCGGTCGACGGTCGGCGTTTTGTAGTTCAGCGCCCGCGCGAGGATGCGCGCGGTCGTCGTCTTGCCGACACCGCGCACGCCGGTCAGCATCCAGGCCTGGGCGATGCGGCCGGTGGCGAACGCATTGGTCAGCGTGCGCACCATCGGCTCCTGGCCGATCAGCTCGGAGAAATTCGAAGGGCGATATTTGCGCGCCAGGACGCGGTAGGCGCCGGCCTTCCCGGTCTCCCGGCTTTCCGTTCCCAAGTTTCCGGCTTCGCTCATTCGCCGTCAAAAGCTCCCAGTACCGCGAAGGAAGGCGGCCGATTCCTGCGCATAGTCTCGCCCGCACGGCTTGGCGCCGTCAATGTCGCGGGAGAAAGGCGAAGAGGTGGGAGGCTGGAACAATGACCCGTTCCGGGCTCGTTAGGGCTGCTTCCTTCCGGACCTGACCCGGTTGGCGAGTGGATCGTCCACCACCAACCTCCCGAGTTCCATATCGGCAATTCGGCAGCGAAATGCAAGGGCCGAGCCGGAACCCGCAGCCGCATCGAAGGCGGAAAGTCTTCAAATCAATGATGGCTGGCAATGAATCGCTTGCAGCCACCCTGCCGCCGCTCTAGCGTTCCGGGTTTGGAAAATGCTTACAACAAAAGTGAAGGAAATGCCCATGCTGCCTGGCCTCGAGGCCGGTTTCACGCTGGACCCCCGATTGGAGGCGGACAGCGAGCAGCTTATGTGGCTTGGCCTTTGCGAGCTCAGATTGATGAACGATCGCCGCTGGCCATGGCTGGTGCTGGTGCCGCAGCGGCCCGGCGTCGAGGAAATTCATGAGATGACGCCGCTCGACCAGGCGATGCTGACCTTCGAGACCAATATGGTGGCGCAGGCGCTGAAGCGGGTGACCGGCTGCACCAAGATTAATACCGGCGCTCTGGGCAACATCGTGCGTCAGTTGCATGTTCACGTCGTCGCCCGCTCCGAGGGCGATCCCGGCTGGCCTGGACCGGTCTGGGGGCACGGCATGCGCGAGCCCTACCAACGCTCCGACATCAGACGGTTTGCCCAAACGATCAAGGCGGCGCTATAAGCTGACCAGTGTCCATTCAGCACCCCTTGTGTCCCCCAGCCCGCCCGAGTCCCTATGAGCTTTCGCCTGTTTGACGCGCCCTTGCGCGAGCCGAGCCAATTCGTCGGCTTCGCCGGAAACCGGATCGACCGTCAGTCCGAGAACCGGGCCGACGACGCGGTCGAGAAGGTTCTGGCCGATCCTGCCGCGCGGCTGATGCTGATGCATGCCGGCCGGCTTTACCTCAAACTCGACGACGGCACCTTCGATCCGTGGTTCAAGGCGGATGAAAGCCAGGCCTTCGAGGTTTCGCTCGACCAGGGCGTGCTGCTCGGCTTCTCCGAGGAAGGCCCCGTGCTGGCGGTGCCCGCCGGCGTCGAGCCGGAAAAATTGCCCGAGACGATCAAGCCGATCGATTATCGCTCGGTCTATATGCAGGGGCTGATCGACGAGGCGGCCGCCGGCGCGCTGGCGCAAGGGGCGGCGCTGCTTGCCTGGCACACCAGCCACGCCTTCTGCTCGAAATGCGGTAACCGCTCGGAGATGCGCGCCGGCGGCTACCGGCGCCATTGCCCTTCTTGCGGCACCGACCACTTTCCGCGCACCGACCCGGTGGCGATCATGCTGACGGTGACACATGAAAAATGCCTGCTGGGGCGCGGCAGGCATTTCGCGCCAGGCATGTATTCGGCGCTCGCCGGCTTCATCGAGCCGGGCGAGACAATCGAGGCGGCGGTGCGGCGCGAAACACTGGAAGAGGCGGGCATCAGGCTCGGCCGCGTCGTCTACCATGCCAGCCAGCCCTGGCCGTTCCCCTATTCGCTGATGATCGGTTGCTTCGGCGAGCCGCTCAACGAGGATATCCAGGCCGACCTCAACGAGTTGGAGGACTGCCGTTGGTTCTTCCGCGACGAGGTGCGCACGATGTTGGACAGGACGCACGCCGACGGCTTGATTACGCCGCCGAAAGGAGCGATCGCCCACCACCTCATCCGCGCCTGGGTCGACGGCGAATAGGAGTGCAAGAATGATCCGTCATACCGTGGTGTTCAGCTTGAAGCACGAGCCGCATTCGCTGGAGACGAAGCGTTTCCTCCATGACGCGAAGAATATCCTGACCGGGATCAAGGGTGTGGGACATTTCGAGCAGTTGCGGCAGGTGAGCCCGAAGAACGACTATCAGTTCGGCTTCTCGATGGAGTTCGCCGACCAGGCGGCCTACGCGCGCTACAACGAGCACCCCGACCACGTCGCCTTCGTGCGCGACCGCTGGGTACCGGAGGTCGAGAAGTTCTTGGAGATAGATTACGTGCCGCTGAGCGCAGTAATTTAAGCGCAGCCGTGGTAAACAAGGTGAGCCGCCCGGCACACTCCTAGCACGGGGGCACAACCAATCACGCACTTGCTATGGGCTTGCCATCCGTTGGTCCAACCTTGCAATTTCTGCTCAAACGCATTAGGTGTGGTTACGTAACCACATTTGGTGAAATTGATATGATCACCACGCTTTCAGGTCGCGAACTCAATCAGGATCTTGGCCGCGCAAAACGCGCTGCCAAGAACGGTCCGGTGATCATCACCGACAGAGGGCGGCCAGTGCATGTCCTCATGTCGTTCGATGAATATAAACGGCTCACCGGCAAAACGCGGTCGCTCGGTGACATGCTGGCTGAGCCGGGGACAGGTGACTTTGACCTGCCGCTGCCGCCTCGCACGGAACGCGCCCAGCCGGTAGACCTTTCCTAATGCTGTTGCTCGATACCAATGTCGTATCCGAATTGCGAAAGGTATCGAGCAGTGGGGCGCATCCCAATGTCGTGCTCTGGAACGAAACCGTCGATCCTGCCGAAACCTTCATTTCGGCCGTGGTTCTGCACGAGCTGGAGATTGGCGTAAGACTGGTGGAACGCCATGATGCCGTTGCTGGCAAAGCATTGCGCAATTGGTTGGAAAATGCGGTTCTCACAACATTCTCCGGTCGAATCCTGCCGCTGGACGAGGCAGCCACCGTTCAGGCGGCACAATGGCATGTGCCCAATCCCAAACCGATCAATGACGCCTATATCGCGGCCACGGCCTTCACCCGGCGGATGACGCTGGTGACGCGCAACATTGGCGATTTCGAGGGAATGGGAGTACCGCTGGTAAATCCATGGGACCACCAAGCATAGTCCTCAACTCATCGTTTGGTGCATGTCTTTGCCCCGACAGGGGGACACGCCTTAATCCGCTACCTTCCACTGCTCGCGCGAGGCGCTCGCCGGATAGACGCCGAGGATGCGCATTTCGCGCGAGAAGAAGCGCAGCTCGTCCAGCGCCAGCTTGACCAGCGGATCGTCCGGGTGGCCTTCAATATCGGCGTAGAACAGCGTCGCGGTAAAGGCGCCGAGCTGGTAGCTCTCGAGCTTGGTCATGTTGATGCCGTTGGTGGCGAAGCCGCCCATCGCCTTGTAGAGCGCGGCCGGCACGTTGCGGACGCGGAAGATGAAGGTGGTCATCATCTTGGCGTCCGGCGCGGGGCGCTCCACCCATTGCTTGTTCCTGGTCAGCACAACGAAGCGAGTGACGTTGGAGTCGGTGTCCTCGACATTCTTCTCGATGATATCGAGCCCATAGAGCTCCGCGGCCAAAGCCGGTGCCAGCGAAGCCATGGTGCGGTCCTTCACCTCCGACACCATCTTGGCCGAACCCGCGGTGTCGCCGGCGATCACCGGCTTCCAGCCGTTCTTGCGGATATATTTGCGGCACTGTCCCAGCGCGTGGATGTGGCTGTGGACGGTCTTGATCTCTTCGCGCTTCACGCCCGGCAGCACCATGAGCTGGAAGTGGATCGGCAGGAAATATTCGCCGACGATGTGCAGCTTCGATTCCGGCAAGAGGTGATGGATGTCGGCGACGCGGCCGGCGATGGTGTTCTCGATCGGGATCATGGCGAGATCGGCCTTGCCGGTCTCGACCGCGTTGAAGGCATCCTCGAAGGTCGGGCACGGCAAGGGCTCCATCGACGGGAACATGTTGCGGCAGGCGGTATCGGAGTTGGCGCCGGGCTCGCCCTGGAAGGAGATTCTGTTGGTCTTTGCAGTCATGCGGATGGTCTCAGCTTGAAAGGATCTGCCTGGCGCGTTCCAGGTCGTGCGGCGTGTCGACGCCGAGCGGCAGCGATTTGACGATCTCGGCGTCGATGCGCATGCCGGCTTCCAGCGCGCGTAGCTGCTCCAGCCGCTCGCGCCGCTCGAGCGGCGACGGCTTGAGCGCCACGAAACGCTCCAGCGCCGCACGGCGATAGGCATAAAGGCCGATGTGATGGTAGAGCGGCCCCTCGCCCCAGGGCGCGGTGGCGCGGGTGAAATAGAGCGCCTTCAGCCGTGTCGCGGATCGCGGCGAGCCGACGATCTTGACGACATTCGGGTTGGTCTTTTCCTCGTCGCGCACGATCTCAACGCCGAGCGTGGCGATATCGACCGATTTGTCCTCGAACGGCCGCAGCGACGCGCCGATGATCTCGGGATCGATGGTCGGCAGGTCGCCCTGGACGTTGACGATCGTCTCGACCCGCTTCTCGGGGTCGAGCGCCGTCAGCGCCTCGAAAATGCGGTCGGAGCCCGATTCGTGATCCGCGCGGGTCATGACCGCCTCGAAGCCATGCGCTTGCACGGCTTGCACGACGGCTTCGGTGTCGGTCGCCACCACAACACGGCCAAGCCCGGCCTCGGCGGCGCGGCGGGCGACATGGACGATCATCGGCGCGCCGGCAATGTCGGCCAGCGGCTTGCCCGGCAGGCGCGTCGAGGCCATGCGGGCGGGGATCAGGATCAAGGTCGACATCGGATTTTTGAGCGGTCGAAAAACGAGGATGGAAAAGTGGCAAAAGGTCTCACTGGAAGCGCCCTTATAGGTGTTGCAACGCCAGAGCAAAAGACCTAGTTTCCGCCCGATTTGACTGGCCTTTCAGGGCAGTTCGCGATACCGACGGACGGAGTGGACGGGACGGTCCGCCGGAAAAGGGAGCAAGGGGCGTATGGATTCCAACGAAGTCAACAAGCTGCTCGGCGGATTTCTGGGAACCTGCTTCATCGTCTTTTCGATAGGCCTCGTCTCGGACGGGCTGTTCGCCTCGCCGGCGCCCGAAAAGCCCGGCTTCGCCATCGAGGCGCAGGAGCCGACCGAAGGCGGTCCGGCCGCGCCTGCCGCGGCTGAAAAGCCGATCGCCGACCTGCTTGCCAGCGCCAGCGCCGATGCGGGCGCCGCCATCTTCAAGAAGTGCCAGGCCTGCCATTCCGGCGAAAAGGGCGGCCCGAACAAGGTCGGTCCGGATCTGTGGGACGTCGTCGACCGCCCCGTCGCCGAGCACGAGGGCTTCGCCTATTCGGCCGGCATGAAGGATTTCTCCAAGGGTGGCCAGGAGCATTGGACCTACGAGAACCTCAACCACTTCATCACTTCCCCGAAGAAGTTCGTGAAGGGCACCGCGATGGGCTTCGCCGGCCTGCCGAAGGAAGAAGACCGCGCCAATGTGATCGCCTACCTGCGCACGCTGTCGGACAATCCGAAGCCGCTGCCGCAGCCGGGTGCCGCGGCCGACGCTTCCAAGCCCACCGATGCGACCAAGCCGGCGGACGGCGCCGCCAAGCCGGCTGACGGTGCGGCCAAGCCGGCCGAGGGAACCGCTCCGGCCAAGCCGGCTGCGCCCGCCCAATAAACAATTTGTCGCAGAGACTTCCTTGGAAAAGCCGGGTTCGTCCCGGCTTTTCTGTTAGGAAAGCTGCATGGGAGGCGACAAAGGCGGCCGTTGCGGTTTCCACCGGCGTCAAATGATCTAGATTGCGGGTGGTCAGAGCAGTTCCAGGTCAGCGGGAACCGGGTTTCCGCCCGGAATTGCATTGAAGCTAGGCGATAGGGCGGCCGTCGTTTCTGTGAAACGGCGAGCGCTCCGGGCTCGCGACGAGGAGAACGCATGAAGGTTGGCCGTTTCCGCACGCTTTTCGCATCGGCATTCGCACTTGCCTTGGCCGCCAGCCTGCAGGCCGGCCTTGCCGACGAATGGCGCACGACATCGTCGCTGATCGGACCTTCAAAATACGGCGAGAATTTCCAGCATTACGACTACGTCAATCCGGATGCGCCGAAGGGCGGCACCTACAACTCCGTGGTCACCGGCACGTTCGACAGCTTCAACCCCTATATTGTGCAGGGATCGCCGGCCGCGGGGCTGGCCGGTTTCGGCGGCGGGCTGCTTTACGACACGTTGATGGACCAGGCGACCGACGAGGGCAGCGTCAGCCACCCGCTGGTCGCCGATGCCTACAAATATCCTTCCGACTATTCGTCCGCGACCTACCGGCTCGATCCGCGGGCGAAATGGCATGACGGCCAGCCGATCACCGTCGACGACGTGATCTGGTCGTTCCAGGTGCTCAAGGCCAACAGCCCACAATACAACCGTTATTTCGAGAACGTCACCAATGCGGTGGCAATCTCCGATCGGGAGGTCGAATTCCACTTCAACCAGAAGGGCAACCGCGAGTTGCCCAAGATCCTCGGCGATCTCGTCGTCTTGCCGAAGCACTGGTGGGAAGGCACGGACGCCAGCGGCAAGAAGCGCGACATCACCAGGCCGACGCTCGAGCCGCCGCTGGGCTCCGCCGCCTACAAGATCGCCAGCTTCAAGCCGGGCTCGGAAATCGTCTGGCAGCGCGTGCCCGACTATTGGGGCGCCAAGCTGCCGGTGAAGATCGGCCGCGAGAATTTCGATATCCAGCGCTTCACCTATATCCTCGACGACAATGCCGCCTGGCAGGCCTTCACCAAAGGCGGGCTGGACGACATCAAGCCGGAGAACAGCTCGAGGCGATGGAATACGGCGTACAATTTTCCGGCGGTGAGCGCCGGTGACGTGATCAAGCAGGTGTTCAAGACCACCTCACCGGAACCCATGCAGGCCTTCGTACTCAATCAGAGACGGCCGCTCTTGCAAGACCGCCTCGTGCGCGAGGCTCTGACGCTTCCGTTCGATTTCGAAACGATGAACCGCACGCTGTTCTATAATTCGAACACGCGAACCCATAGCTATTTCCAGGGGACCGAACTGGCGTCGAGCGGGCTGCCGCAGGGCAAGGAGCTCGAAATCCTGGAAAAATACCGGGACAAGCTGCCGCCCGAATTGTTCACCCAGGAATTCAAGCTCCCGGTCTACGACTCGCCGCAGGCGGAACGGAAATACCTGAAGCAGGCGGTCGATCTCTTCGCCCAGGCGGGCTGGATCATCAAAGGCGGCAAGATGGTGAACGCCAAGACCGGCGCGCTGTTCAAATTCGAGATCCTCGGCTGGAACGACACCGATCAGGTCATCGCCAGCCCCTGGATAGCCAATCTGCGCAAGATCGGCGTCGATGCAACGCTGCGGATCATTGACCAGACCCAGTACATAAACCGCGTCAACAATTTCGATTACGACGTCATCACCAGCCAGTTGCAGCAGTCGGAATCTCCCGGCAACGAGCAACGTGATTTCTGGAGTTCGAAGGCTGCCGATTCGCCCGGATCACGCAATTATTCCGGGATAAAGAATCCAGTCGTCGATGCCCTCGTGGATCGCATCATCTTTGCCACCGACCGGGACGACCTTGTCGCCGCCACTCATGCGCTCGACCGTGTCCTTCTCTGGAACTACTACGTCGTTCCGCAATACTATCGCGCGGTGATCTGGCTGGCCTATTGGAATAAGTTCGACATGCCTGAGAAGCAGCCCACCTACCGGGGCGCCGATATCGATTCCTGGTGGATCGATCCCGGGAAGGAAAAGGCGCTGGCCGCCAAGTACAAAGGCGTCAATTGATGGGGCGGCGGACTTTGCTTCCTCGCCGCGACTTCCTGGCGCTCGGGGCCGCAGCCGCTGCCGTGGCGCTGCTGCCTGGCCGGGCCTTTGCCGAGACCCCGACCGGCGTCAAGCTGCACGGCCTGTCGGCCTTCGGCGACCTGAAGTATAAGCCCGACTTCACGCATTTCGACTATGTCGATGTCGATGCGCCGCAAGGTGGCACCTTCAACTTCTCCCCGCCCAACTGGGGCGCCAACCAGAGCCCGCAGACCTTCAACACGCTGAATTCGTTCGTCCCCAAGGGCGATTCCCCGCAGCGCATGGAAATGTGCTTCGATTCCCTGATGGTGCGGGCGCTCGATGAACCGGACGCAGTCTATGGGCTGATCGCCGAGAGCGTCACGATCTCGGATAACCGCAACAGCTTCACCTTCTCGCTGCGCCCGCAGGCGCGCTTCCATGACGGCACGCCGCTGACAGCCGACGATGTCGCCTTCACTTTCAAGCTGTTGAAGGACAAAGGGCATCCGGACTACGCGCTGTCGCTGACGCATCTGGATGACGCGGCGGCGAAGGACACCCACACTGTCGAGCTCAAGTTCTCCGGCAAGCAGTCGGCCCGCACCATCCTCAATGTGGTCGGGTTCCCGATCCTTTCGAAGGCCTTCTTTACGGCCAACCCGTTCGATTCCTCGCAGCTCAATCCGCCGCTCGGCTCAAGCGCCTATAAGGTCGGGCGCTGGTCGGCGGGCGCCTGGATCGAATATGAGCGCGTGCCCGACTATTGGGGCAATGACCTGCCGGTCAACCGCGGCCAGAACAATTTCGGGCGTATCCGTATCGAATTCTACCAGGATCGCACGGCCGGCTTCGAGGCCTTCAAGAAGGGCGAGATCCTTTACCGCGAGGAGTTCACCTCGCGCGTCTGGGCGACGGCCTACGACTTTCCCGCCTTCACGGCCGGCAAGGTGGTCAAGCATGAATTCCGCGCCGAAACCACGCCTTCCATGCAGGCCACCGCGGTCAACCAGCGGCGGGAGCAATTCAAGGATCCGCGCGTGCGGCAGGCGATCGCGCTCTGCTTCGATTTCGAATGGACGCGGCGCAATTTCTTCTATGGCTCCTATGAGCGCTCGCAATCCTGCTTCGAGAAATCCGACTTCCGGGCCTCGGGCATGCCAACGCCGCAGGAGCTGGCACTGCTTGAGCCGCTGCGCGACCAGTTGCCGCCGGAGACCTTTGGCGAGGCGGTGACGCAACCTCCATCGGACGGGTCCGGGCGTGACCGCAAGCAACTGAGCGCGGCGCTGAAGCTGCTCGCCGAGGCCGGCTGGAAACGCTCCGGCGATTTCGTGCTCAACGGCAAGGGCGGGCGGCTGGCCGCCGAGTTCCTGGTCGACGACGAGACCTTCGTGCAAGTCTATTCGCCCTGGGTCGCCAACATGAAGGCCATCGGCATCGATGCCTCGATCCGCCTGGTGGACTCAGCGCAGTACCAGCTCAGGCAATCGACATTCGATTTCGACCTTCTGTCGGCCGCCTTCAATTTCAGCGCCACGCCGACCCGCGACGATCTGGAAATCTTCTTCCACTCGCGCAGCGCCGCAGTGTCAGGCTCACGCAACCTGTCGGGCATCGCAAGCCCGGCGATCGATGCGCTGATCGATGCCGTCGGCGCCGCCAAGGACCGTGAAACGCTGACCACCGCCATGCGCGCGTTGGACCGGGCCTTGCGCGCGCGGCGCGATTGGATTCCAAGTTGGTATCTGGCGAATCACCGAAGCGCCTATTGGGACATGTTCGGCTTCCCCGAACAGAAACCCGATTTCGGCTTTCCGGTCGAGGCGCTGTGGTGGGTCGACAAGGGCAAGGCGGCAAAGATTGGCAAAGCCTGACTTCACTGTTCGCACGGGGCCCGCCGCCTGATGGGCGCCTATATCCTGCGCCGCATTCTTCTGATGATCCCGACGCTGTTCGGCATCATGGCGATCTCCTTCGCGGTCATCCAGTTCGCGCCAGGCGGCCCGGTCGAGCAGGTGATTGCCCGGCTGACCAACCAGGGCGGCAACGATCGCCTCGGCAGCGGTGGCGGCGACGCCGGCGGCGGCGGCAATTTCGACGTTGCCGGCGATGTCAGCTCGAAATATCGCGGGGCTCAGGGGCTCGATCCCGAATTCATCAAGAAGCTGGAGAAGCAGTTCGGCTTCGACAAGCCGCCGCTCGAGCGCTTCGGCATGATGCTTTGGAATTATATCCGCTTCGATTTCGGTGACAGCTATTTCCGCGATATCTCGGTGCTGAACCTGATCCTGGAGAAGATGCCGGTCTCCATCTCCATCGGCCTGTGGATCACGCTGTTGTCCTACCTGATCTCGATCCCGCTCGGCATCCGCAAGGCGGTGAAGGACGGCTCGACCTTCGACGTATGGACAAGCGGCGTCGTCATCGTCGGCTATGCCATTCCCGGCTTCCTGTTCGGCATCATGCTCATGGTGCTGTTCGCGGGCGGTTCGTTCTGGGACTGGTTCCCCTTGCGCGGCATCGTGTCGGACAATTGGGATCAGCTCTCCTGGCCCGCAAAGATCGCCGACTATGTCTGGCACATGACATTGCCGCTGACGGCGCTCGTGCTCTCGGCTTTCGCGACGACCACCCTGCTCACCAAGAACTCCTTCCTTGAGGAAATCCGCAAGCAATATGTCGTGACGGCACGCGCCAAGGGCCTGTCGGAGCGCAAGGTGCTCTACGGCCACGTCTTCCGCAACGCCATGCTGATCGTCATCGCCGGTTTTCCAGGCGCCTTCATCTCGGCCTTCTTCACCGGCTCGCTGCTGATCGAGAACATCTTCTCGCTCGACGGCCTCGGCCTGCTCGGCTTTAAGTCGGTGATCGACCGCGACTATCCGGTGGTGTTCGCCACCCTCTACATCTTCTCGCTGCTCGGCCTGTTCGTCGGCCTTCTGTCCGACCTGATCTACACCTGGGTCGATCCGCGCATCGACTTCGAGCGGAGAGACATCTGATGGCCGAGGCCGCGATCGAAAGCGCCCCGGTGCGGCCCCGCAGGCCATTTCTGTCGCCGCTCAACCAGAGGCGGTTGCAGAATTTCAAAGCCAACCGGCGGGGCTACTGGTCGCTCTGGATCTTCCTGTTCCTGTTCGTGCTGTCGCTGTTTTCCGAGCTGATCGCCAACGACAAGCCGATCATCGCCTCCTACAAGGGCGAGATCCTGTTTCCGGTCCTGGTCGCCTATCCGGAAGAGAAGTTCGGCGGTTTCTATGCCGTCACCGACTATCGCGATCCGGTGATCCAGGACGAGATCAACTCCAATGGCTGGATGATCTGGCCGCCGGTCCGCTACTCCTATCAGACGGTCAACAACGCCATTCCGGAACCGGCGCCGGCAAAGCCGTCCTGGCTTTACGACAAGACGAAGCGCTGCAGCCAGTATCCGAAAGGCGAGGCCGACGAGAACTGCACCGTCGGCAACTGGAACTGGCTGGGCACGGACGACCAAGCCCGCGACGTGCTGGCGCGCGTGCTCTACGGCTTCCGGATCTCGGTTCTGTTCGGCCTGATCCTGACGCTTGGCTCCTCGCTGATCGGCGTCGCGGCCGGCGCGGTGCAAGGCTATTTCGGCGGCTGGACCGACCTTCTCTTCCAGCGCTTCATCGAGATCTGGTCGGCGATCCCGGTGCTCTATCTGCTGCTCATCATCTCGGCCATCCTGCCGCCCGGCTTCTTCATCCTGCTCGGCCTGATGCTGCTATTCTCCTGGGTGGCGCTGGTCGGCGTGGTGCGGGCCGAATTCCTGCGCGCCCGCAACTTCGAATATGTCAACGCGGCGCGGGCGCTCGGCGTGCCAAACCTCACCATCATGTTCCGGCATCTGTTGCCGAACGCCATGGTGGCGACGCTGACCTTCCTGCCCTTCCTGCTCAGTGGCTCGATCTCGACGCTGACCTCGCTCGACTATCTCGGCTTCGGCCTGCCGCCCGGCTCGGCCTCGCTCGGCGAGCTGCTGAAGCAGGCGCAGCGCAATCTCAACGCCCCCTGGCTCGGCATTTCCGGCTTCATCGTGATTTCGCTGATGCTGTCCCTGCTGGTCTTCATCGGCGAGGCGACGCGCGACGCCTTCGATCCGCGCAAGACGTTCAAATGAGCAAAGCCCTGCTGTCAGTCGAAGATCTGAGCGTCGCCTTCGCGCAAGGCGGCAAGCAATCGATCGCCGTCGATCATATCTCATTCGACATCGCCAAAGGCGAGACGCTAGCCCTGGTGGGCGAATCCGGCTCGGGCAAATCGGTCTCGGCGCTGTCGGTGCTGAAGCTCCTGCCCTATCCCGCCGCCAGCCACCCCTCGGGCAGGATCCTGTTCGGCGGCGCCGACCTGCTCGCCATGAACGAGAAGGCGTTGCGCGGCGTGCGCGGCAACAAGATCACCATGATCTTCCAGGAGCCGATGACCTCGCTCAACCCGCTGCACACGATCGAGCAGCAGATCGTCGAGGTGCTGCAACTGCATCAGGGCCTGCGCGACGCACCGGCGCGCGCGCGGACGCTGGAGCTGCTCACCGAGGTCGGCATCCGGGATCCGCAAAAGCGCCTCGACGCCTATCCGCATCAGCTCTCCGGCGGCCAGCGCCAGCGCGTCATGATCGCCATGGCCTTGGCCAACGAGCCGGAGCTTTTGATCGCCGACGAGCCGACGACGGCGCTCGACGTCACCGTGCAGGCGCAGATCCTGGAGCTGCTGGCCAAGTTGAAAGCCCGCAAGGGCATGTCGCTCCTGTTCATCACGCATGATCTCGGCATCGTGCGCAGGATTGCCGACCGCGTCTGTGTCATGACCAAGGGCAAGATCGTCGAGAGCGGCCCCACCAGGGAAATCTTTACCAACCCGCAGCACGACTACACCAAGCATCTGCTGGCCGCCGAGCCGAAGGGCAAGCCGCCCGCAGCCAACCCGGGCGCCAAATCCGTCATGACGGGCAAGGACATCAAGGTCTGGTTCCCCATCAAGAAGGGCTTCTTCCGCAAGACCGTCGACTATGTGAAGGCCGTGGACGGCATCGACGTCACGGTGCGGGCCGGCCAGACGCTGGGCGTGGTCGGCGAATCCGGCTCGGGCAAGACGACGTTGGGCCTGGCGCTCGCGCGGATGATCTCCTCGACCGGCACGATCAATTTCAACGGACGCGACATCAACCAGCTCTCCTTCGGCGCCATGCGGCCGCTGCGACGCGAATTACAGATCGTCTTCCAGGATCCGTTCGGATCGCTCAGCCCGCGTCTCTCGGTCTCCGAGATCATCGAGGAAGGGCTGAAGATCCACGAACCGAAGCTCTCGGCCGACCAGCGCGACGACAAGGTGGTCGCCGTGCTGAAGGAGGTCGGCCTCGATCCCGAAACGCGCCACCGCTACCCGCACGAGTTTTCCGGCGGCCAGCGCCAGCGCGTCGCCATTGCCCGCGCCATGGTGCTCAACCCGCGCTTCGTCATGCTCGACGAGCCGACCTCGGCGCTCGACATGAGCGTGCAGGCGCAGGTGGTCGATCTTTTGCGCAGCCTGCAGGCCAAGCACAACCTCGCTTATCTCTTCATCAGCCACGACCTCAAGGTCGTCCGCGCCCTTGCCAACGACGTCATCGTCATGCGCAATGGCCAGATCGTCGAGGCGGGACCTTCCGAGCAGATTTTCAGCAGCCCGCAAACCGACTATACGCGGGCGCTGATGGCGGCGGCCTTCAAGATCGAGACCGCACCGACCGGCGTGGTCAGCGAGTAACCGGCCCGCACTGGCGAAACAGGGAAGAAAAAATCCGAGAATGGAAAAAGGCAAAATCCTCCTTGCCCTCACGGGCATCCACCCGCAGCGCTGGCACGAGTTGCTCTCGGCCGAGCGCGAGGTCGTGCTGGAGCCGAACGGCGCCGACGATCCGTCGATCACCTATGCGGTGGTGTGGAAGCAGAAGCCAAACCTTCTCAAATCGCTGCCCAATCTGCGCGCCATCTTCTCGATCGGCGCCGGCGTCGACCACGTCTTTGCCGATCCCGGCCTGCCCGACGTGCCGATCGTCAAGGTCGTCGCCGACAATCTTACCCAGCACATGGTCGAATATGTCGTCTGGCGCGTGCTCGACCACCATCGCCAGGCCTCGCTTTACCGGGCCCAGCAGCAGAAGAAGATTTGGCACGAGCCGCCACAACGGGTGGCCGGCGACGTCTCCGTCGGCATCATGGGGCTTGGCAGTCTCGGCCGCGCCGCGGCTTCGGCGTTGTTGTCGCTCGGCTTCGCCGTCAACGGATGGTCGCGCAGCGAGCGGCCGATGAAGGGTGTTTCGACCTATGCCGGCGAGGCGGGGCTGATCCCGTTCCTTAACGCCACCGATATCCTGGTCGTGCTCTTGCCGCTGACGCCGCAGACCCAAGGCATCGTCAATTACGGGCTGCTCAAGGAACTGCGCCGGCGCAACGGCCTCGGCGGCGCCGTGCTGATCAATGCCGGGCGCGGCCGCCTGCAGAAGGATGCCGACATTTTGCGCGCGCTGGACGACGGCACGCTGAAGGAAGCGAGCCTCGACGTGTTCGAAGTCGAGCCGCTGCCGAAGACCAGCCCGCTGTGGAGCCATCCGAAAGTGTTCGTCACGCCGCATGCGGCGGCGACGTCGGATCCGACTCACCTGGTGCCCATCATGCTGCGCCAGATGGCAGCTTACGAGCGCGGCGAGAAGCTCGAGAACCTGGTCGACCGAGAGGCGGGGTATTAGTTCCCCGACACGGGGATTTTGAAGGTTGCCGTTTGGCTGCTCCGCAATGATCTCGTCCGCAATTGCGTCAAGAGAAGCGCGGCAAAAAGCCTGCTCAGGATGGCTTCGAGCCGGGGAGCCCGAACGTCTCCTTCTTCTTCGGCTTGCCACAGTCGCGGCGCTCGATCGAGCGGTTCATGGCGTCGATCTCGCCGCTTGCCTTGTTGCTGTCGCGCTGCGCCTTGGAGCGCGTGTCAGGAATGAACGGGCCGAAGCCCATCGCCGGATTGGAGAAGCTCGGCTTGGCGGTGACGGGCAGATTGTTTTGCCGCGCCAGTTGATTGCGCTGCGCCAGCAATTGGTCGCAAGGCACATCGTCATATTGCAATGAGGATTGGACGTCCTCGTCCTGTCGCTCGGCCATCGACGTGCCGCCGACACAGCCGGTGACCGTCAGGCAAGATGCCAACACAACCATGGTCCAGCGCATGGATTTCTCCCAGTGATGTCTGCCCCGCGCCACCCGGACCATGCCATTCAGGCTTTTTCACAGCAAGGTCCCGATCACACGGGTGCCGGCTTCCCCACCTCGGCAGATGCAGCGGGGAAGCCAGCCACGATGGCCAAGCCTTCGACCGGATCGCGCCGGTCGTGCCGGACAATCATGCTCTCCAGCGACAGGACCGCAAGGCCGTTGGCCGCGAGCAATCGCCGCGCATAGCCCTCGGAGTGGCCATAACGCCGCGACGGCGAAAGGGCGAAATCGCCGTCGTCGGCAAGCGTCTCGAGCGAAAAGGCAAACAGGCCGTCCTCGGCGAGCATACCGGCAACGGCGCCGACGATTCGGTCAAGCGCGCCCAGATAGATGAACACGTCGGCCGCGACCACGAGGTCGGCCCTGTCGCCGGTATAGGAGAAATGCTGAAGGTCGGCCTTGGTCAGCCGGTCGTAGATGCCCTTGGCTTTCGCCTTCCCCAGCATGCCAGCCGAGATGTCGCAGCCCTCCAGCCGGTCGACGAAAGGGCGCAGCCTTTCGCCCATCAGCCCGGTACCGCAGCCGAGGTCAAGGGCCAGTCGAAACCGGCCGGGCCGTGCCTTGCTTATGGCGCGCCAGAGAAAATCCGGCAGCCCATAGCCGAGCTTCCTGACAAGCGAGTCCTCGAAACTGTCGGCATAGTGATCGAACAAAGTCTCGACAAAGGCGCTGGGCGGCGCAGCGGCGGCAGGCGCCTTGCCGATCAGTTGAAGCTTCAGCGTGGCGCCAAGGCGGTCCGCGGGCTCCAGCTTCAGCGCCATGGCCCAGGCTTGCGCCGCCTGATCGAGCAGGCCGGCCGCCTCCTGCATCTCGCCGAGGCGAAACCAGCCCGCGGCCCAGCGCGGCGCGAGCTCCAGCGCGCCGAGCAGAAGCTCGGCTGCCTGCGCGGGCTCGCCCGAGACGAGCAGCATCTCGGCGAAATCGGCGCGACGGTCGGCATTCAAATCGCCCGACGGGGCCTGGAGCGGTTTCATGCGTAAGGGATCCCACCGGCGAGGCTGGCCGGCGGGGTTTAGGACGAGTCAGCAGTCTCTTGCAACAGGCTTCCCGCGGCCAATTTAGCCACTATGTTCAAAGCCATGCGCGCCAGCGACCTGCTCAAACCGCGGCCGGAGGGCCTCTACTGCCCGCCCGGCGATTTCTTCATCGACCCGGTGCGGCCGGTCGGCCACGCGCTGATCACGCACGGCCATTCCGACCATGCGCGCTCCGGCCACCGCTCGGTGCTGGCCACCCAAGAGACGCTCGACATCATGGGGCTGCGTTGTGGCGAGCATTTCGCCGGCACGACGCAGGCGGCCGCGCTCGGCGAAACACTCGATATCAACGGCGTCGCCGTCACCTTCCATCCGGCCGGACATGTGCTTGGCTCGGCGCAGATCTGCGTCGAGCATGGAGGCATGCGTATCGTCGCCTCCGGCGACTACAAGCGGCAGAAGGACGCCACCTGCCTGCCGTTCGAACCCATCCCGTGCGATGTCTTCATCACCGAAGCGACCTTCGGCCTGCCGGTGTTCCGCCATCCGCCGGACCATGAGGAGATCGCGCGCGTGCTCAAATCGGCGGCGCAGTTTCCCGAACGCTCGCACCTGATCGGCGCCTACGCGCTCGGCAAGGCGCAGCGCGTGATGCGGCTGCTGCGCGATGCCGGCTACGACAGGCCGATCTACATCCATGGCGCGCTGGCGAAGCTCAGCGAATATTATCAAAACCAGGGCATCGATCTCGGCCAGTTGGAGCCGGCGACGGTCGAGAGCGGCAGCAAGGCCGATTTCGCCGGCGCCATCGTCGTCGGCCCACCATCCGCCTTCGCCGATCGCTGGGCGCGGCGTTTCCCCGACCCGATCTCCTGCTTCGCCTCGGGATGGATGCGCATTCGCCAGCGCGCCAAGCAAGGCGGCGTCGAGCTGCCGCTGATCATTTCCGACCACGCCGATTGGGACGAGCTGATCATCACCATCAAGGAAACCGGCGCGGAGGAAATCTGGGTCACGCATGGCCGCGAGGAAGCGCTGGTGCGCTGGTGCGAACTGGAGGGCATCGCGGCGAGGCCGCTGCATCTCGTTGGCTATGAGGACGAGGGCGATTGATGGATCATAGTTCGCCAAGCGCCGTCGCAGCGCTCTACGGCGCCCCCCTCTGGCCTGCCGGCCATCTCCCCCACTTGGGGGGAGATCAGACGTCGCGCCGGCTTTCGCCAGTCTCCAGTGCTGCAGGGGAAGCCCCAGGGCTGAAACCGCCAATCTCCCCCCTTGTGGGTGAGATGTCCGGCAGGACAGAGGGGGGCGCGAAGGAACGCAAACCTCGCCGATTTGCGTGGCGTGCGTGCCGATGAACCGCTTCGCCGAGCTCCTCGACCGTCTCGTGCTGACGCCGTCGCGCAACGGCAAGCTGACCCTGCTGACCGACTATTTCCGCAGTGTCGAGGATCCCGACCGCGGGTTGGCGCTGGCGGCGATCACCGGCGATCTCAACATCGCGGCGGTGAAGCCGGCGATGCTGCGCGCGCTGGTGGTCGAGCGCATGGACCCGGTGCTGTTCGGCTATTCCTATGACTATGTCGGCGACCTCGCCGAGACCGTGTCGCTGGTCTGGCCGCAACCGCAAGGGCACATCCCCGATCACGTGCCGACGCTTGCGGAGGTGGTCGGCAGGCTGCAGGCGGCAAGCCGCTCAGACGGGCCGAGGGTGCTGGCGCGGCTGCTCGACGACGCCAGCATCTCGGCGCGCTTCGCCATCATCAAGCTGGTGACCGGCGGTTTGCGCATCGGCGTGTCGGCGCGGCTCGCCAAGCAGGCGCTGGCCGATCTCGGCCAGGTCGATGTCGCCGAGATCGAGGAACTCTGGCATGGGCTGACGCCGCCTTATACCGCGCTGTTCGCCTGGCTGGAGGGCCGGGCGGAAAAGCCGAGGAGTGCTGCGCTTGCGCTGTTCCGGCCGGTGATGCTCTCCAACGCCGTCGATGACAACGACCTGGAAAAGCTCGAGCCGACCGACTATGCGGCGGAATGGAAGTGGGACGGTATCCGCGTGCAGGCGGTATGCGAAGGCGGCGTCCGCCGCCTCTATTCGCGCACCGGCGACGACGTGTCCGGCGCCTTCCCGGACCTTGCCGCGGCAATGAATTTCGAAGCGGCGCTCGACGGCGAGCTTTTGGTCGGCGACCCGCGCGAGGCGACCGGAACCTTTTCCGACCTGCAGCAGCGGCTGAACCGCAAGAGCGTGTCGCCAAAGATCCAGCAGCAATACCCGGCCTTCATGCGCTGCTACGACGCGCTGCAGATCGACGGCGAGGATCTGCGCGCGCTGCCCTTCACAGAGCGCCGCAAGCGGCTCGAAGCTTTCGTCAGGACGCTCGATCCCGGCCGCTTCGACCTTTCGCCCTTTGTCGAGTTCTCCGACTGGGAGACGCTGGAGCGGCTGCGCCAGGCACCGCCGCATCCGATCATCGAAGGGGTGATGCTGAAGCGCTGGGATTCGCCCTATCTCGCCGGCCGGCCGAAGGGCCCGTGGTTCAAGTGGAAGCGCGACCCGCACACTATCGACGCGGTGTTGATGTATGCGCAGCGCGGCCACGGCAAGCGCTCGAGCTTCTATTCCGACTACACGTTCGGCGTCTGGTCAGGCCCGGAGGGTTCGGAAGAGCTGGTGCCGGTCGGCAAGGCCTATTTCGGCTTCACCGACGAGGAGCTGAAAGAGATCGACAAATATGTGCGCGACAACACGATCGAGCGTTTCGGGCCTGTGCGTTCGGTGCGCGCCGACCGCAGGAACGGCCTTGTGCTGGAGGTGGCGTTCGAAGGCCTCAACCGCTCGACGCGCCACAAATCGGGCGTGGCGATGCGCTTTCCCCGCATCTCGCGGCTGCGCTGGGACAAGCCGGCGGCCGAGGCCGACCGCATCGAGACGCTGCAGGCTTTGTTGGACTGACAGCTGGCAATATTCAAGGTCGGCGCTGTCACCCCGCCCGGCGCTTCGCCAGCGTCGACAGGTACGTGATCACTGGGCGATCGAGACGCGTATCTCGTAAATATCGACCGACTTGCCCTTCTGGTCGAAGTCGGAATTGACCGCGATGGTGCCGGCTGCGCCCGGATGCTTGTCAGGGAACTGCACGTCGAACAGATATTCGTTGCGCTCATGGCCGACGGCGTAGCGCTTGCGGCCGCAATCGCCGAAATCGCCAAAATTGCAATCGACCGAGATTTGGGTCTCCTTGCCCTCTTCCGAGCGGGCGACGATATCGAACATGGCATGCTTGCCGGCAAGCTTCTCCAGCACGCCCTGACCGACATCGAAGGCAATGGCCGAACCCGACGCGCCGGAGCGGATGCGCAGGAACTGCCCTGTGTCGTCCTTCATCACTTCCGCATTGGCATCTGACGGCGTGCTGACACGGGTCGGGTCGGCGGGCGAGAAGACGTTGATCCAGTTCTTCGACTGATCCGCCTCGCCCGGCTTCTGCGGCGAGCCTGGCTCGGCCGGCGGCGAAGAATCCTCGTCGTCCAGCGTCGGCGCCGGTTCCGGCGGACCGGTGTCGAGCTCGGCCGCTGTCTTGAAGACCCCGTTCTGCTTGGCGAAATAGAGACCGATGCCGGCGGCCGCGAGCAGCGTCGCCACGACGAAGATCGCGGTCAGCGGCAGGCGCCGGCCCCTGATTCGCCGCTCGTCGCGGTCGGGCGCGACCTGCGCGCCGTTGCCGACGGGAGCGCCTGGCGAATCATCGAGCGAAGGCGCATCGGGAAGTGCTGTCTCGTCCGGCATGATGTCGGGCACGCGCGGCAGCACGCGCGAGCGCGGCTGGTCCGAAGCATCGGGCTGCACCGCGCCGTCGACGGTGATCGAGGGCGAGGGCGCTGATTGCGACGGCGGCCGAGGCGCGTCGACCGAGGGCGCGGCCGAAGCGGCCGGCGCTTCGACGCGGGGATCGGAGGCGCGATTGCCGGCCGGCGCGACGCTCTCCGGCGGCAGTGTCACGTCGGGTACGGCCGGCAGGAACTCCGACTCGATCTCGGTGATCTTGGCCTGCACCGCCTTGCGGCGGCTGATTGCGGCCTCGACGGTGACGTTCGGATTGGCCTGGAGGACGCGGTCGAGCGCGGCAAAAGCCGATCGATAGACCTTCTCGCGGAACGCCCGGTCCTCGGCATTGCCTTTCTCGAAGGCATTGCGGATCGCTTTCTCGATGGGGTCCAAGCGAGCTCCCTCTGCGCGTTCGCTCCCGGTTGTCTGATCGTTAGCCGCGGGCGGCCAATCAATCAACGGCGAGCGGCTGCCTTGCCGGCCAAAGCCATTTCGGCATCTTTTGTTGAAGAATCAACATTTTTCGTCACCGCTCGCACGGCCGCGCCAGCCAGCCGGGCACAAAGGACGGCCGGCCCGCGCGCCACCGTGGCCGCGTCCAGCGCCCGTCGCGCGGTAGCCGTAGATCGGAATTGCCGCCAGCGAGGCCGGAATTCACCGCTGCCCATCTTGAATTAGCGAGCAGTTGAGTCTATCACCCAGCCCATTCTGGAAGCCTGACGCTTCCCGGGCCGCTTTAGCTCAGTTGGTAGAGCACATCATTCGTAATGATGGGGTCGCGTGTTCGAGTCACGCAAGCGGCACCAAAATTTCTCCACGAGAACCAAGCTGTTAACGGAGGCCGAGCGCCGAGCGGTCCACCCGTGAGCCACGGGGGAATGGAGCAGATGGCAAAAGATCGCCGGCGGAGACAATCTGCCCCAAGGGAATAAGGGGCTATATCTTTGGTTCTTTCGGACCAATGCGTCCGGCAGCATGGACCTCGGTCGATTGTGGGCTAGCGGGCAAATCAGACAGTCTTGCGATCGCGCCGGCTGATAACCCCAAGCCCCCCGCCCATCGGTCGGCGCATGCCCGGCTTGCGGACCTCAAAATCCTAACCACAAAGCGAGCCGGGCTTCCTATCCGTGTACCTGTGCCGAGACGCAGATTGTCTGAAATGCAATGAGGAGTTGGACGGTCTATCACGTCGATTTCGAAGCAGGAGGCAACAACCCGATGCTGACTGAGATCGGAAACGTCGAAGCCGACAATCTTTTGGCGGCGGTGATCAAGGCACAGGCATTGTGGCCCGATGAAATGTCCATGACCGTCCGCCCGGCCGGAGACGACAGCCGATCGGCGCAGCCGACGGCTCCCCAGCGCGACACCGATTGAGAACGATCGGGCCGCTGGCCTTCGCCCTCCAGCCCTGTACCACGTCATCGGCGCATCTCGGCCATTGTCGGGAATCGATGTTGGTGGGAAACTCCCGTTGTCAGCATGGGAGGTCGAAATGCCCAATAGTTTCAAGACCGGAGACGTCGTCAGGCTGAAATCCGGAGGCCCGGAAATGACTGTCAGCGACGGTGCGGCTTCTGGCACGTATCTGTGCCACTGGTTCAACCGCGAGGGCGACGTCTGGACGCCGCAGCATGCAGGCTTCAAGCCGGACCAGTTGGTGGTCGTCGACCAGCCAAGATAGTCGTCGCCTCCTGCCCCTGGAAAGCCTCCGGTTTGGCAGTGCCGGATCCCGGGGATTTCTGTCCGGTCGAAAAAGGACCGACGGATTTTGCTCGTCGCCGCGTTCAACGGCTGAAGCGTGGCCGCCAATGGCCGCGCCCAACCGGAGACGAGAGCATGATCCGCCCCATCCTAATTGTCCTTGCCCTTGGCTTGCAGACCGCTGTCGCGGTCGCCCAGACGACCCCTGCCCCCGCGCCCGCCCAGACGCCGGACAGTTCGGCTGCCCCCAAGTCGGGCCAAATCAAATCCGGCCTGACGCTGGAAAAGTTCGAGGCGCGCCGGGAAAAGGCGTTCATGCGGGCCGACACCGACAATGACGGCAAGGTCAGCCTCGCCGAATGGACCGCTTTCCAGACCGCGCGCAAGGCCAAGGGCGATCCGGCCAAAACCTTTGCGCGTATCGACACCAACAAGGACGGCTTCGTCGACAAGGGCGAGCTCGACGCCTTCCTCGCCAAGCGCTTCGCCAGGCTCGACAAGAATAGCGACGGCGTGCTCAGCGCCGACGAGAGGCCGGGCCACAAAACCGCTCCCAATGAGGAGCAATGACCAAGAGGTTATGCCGAGCAATGACACACGGGAGCGCCCCTGTTGACGGGCGCCGATCCGGACGAGGAACTGGTACGCCGCATCGGTGCCGGCGATCCCGCCGCCGTGCAGGCGATGGTGGCGCGCAAGCTGCCACGCATCCTTGCCCTGGCCGCAAGGATGCTCGGCGACGCGGCGGAGGCCGAGGACGTCGCTCAGGAGACTTTCGTGCGCATCTGGCGCCACGCCTCCGGCTGGCGTCAGGGACACGCGAGATTCGACACCTGGATCCACCGGGTGGCGCTCAACCTCTGCTACGACCGGCTGCGGCGCCGGCGCGAATGGACGACGGACGAGTTGCCGGAGGTTGCCGATGACGCACCGCTTCCCGATGCCGTGCCGGGGGACGATGAGCGCAGGGTCAACCAGGCGCTGCAGCGCCTCGCGCCGCGCCAGCGCGAGGCGATCGTGCTGGTCTATTATCAGGAGCTGTCCAACATCGAGGCCGCCGGCGTCATGCAGATCAGCGTCGATGCGCTGGAAAGTTTGCTCGCGCGGGGCCGGCGCGCTTTGCAGGCCATGCTCGTTGGAGACGATGGCAATGACTGAGACAGCAAAGGCATTGGCGGCTTCGCGGGCAAGGACGGCTTCGCCGGAACGGCGGAAGGGGGAACGACATGGCTGAGAGACCTTCGGACGGGCCAATGGATGCCGGGCGCTTCGCCGCGCTGGCGGATGCCTATGGCAGCGCCTTGCACCGCTGGCCGCCGGCCGATCAGGCCGCTGCGATGCTGTTTGCCGAGACCGACGAGGGCCGCGCCGTCCTGCGGCGCGCCGGCAGGCTCGACACCATGCTCGACCGCCATCGGGTCGAAGCACCCGGGCCGGCACTGCATCGCACGATCCTCGCCCGCGCCGCGGCCGAGGTCAGGCAGGAGCGCCGGCGGCGGTTCTGGTGGCTGGGCTTCGGGCTTGCCGGCGTCGGGCTTGCCGGCGCCGTGGCCGGGCTGGCGCTGGTGACCGTCGTCAGCCCGGATATCCAGCCCGATCACTATGTGATGGACGCCAATGCGACGTCCTTCGGCGACGCCGGCCCCGATGTCGACCAAACCGAGGAGGATCTATGAGCCCCCGTCTCGTCGCGGCATCCCTGGTGCTCAACGTTTTTCTGATCGGCGCGCTCGCGGGCGGCGCCGGCTGGCTGATCGGCAAGTCCAATCCGGGCTTTTCGCTGGAATCGGCCGGCGGCAGATTGCCGGCCGCCGACCGCAAGGTCTTCCGCCAGGCGCTGCGCGAGGTGCGCCGCGAATCCCGCGACGTGATCCTCGACGGGCAGGCCGCGCGGCGCGAGGCGGCGAACCTGCTGCAGCAACCCACCCTCGACAGCAACGCGCTTGCCGCCGCCCTGGAGCGGGCGCGCAACGCCGATGTCACGATTCGCACGCGGCTGGAACAGCGCATCATCGAATTCGCCGCATCGGGATCGGCGGAGGATCGCCAATTGCTGGCGGACGCACTGCTTCGGCGCGCCGGCCGGCAGCCGCCGCCTGCAAAAAAATCGCCATAGGCAGCGACGGAAAGGCGGGCGCGCTCCGTTCAAGGGAAAGAGGGACAGACCTGTGACCGCCTTCAGCGGCGGGCAGGTTCTCTTCAAGCTCGAAACCTTCGGGAGTACGCCATGAACAGTCTGACGAAATATTCACTCGCAGCAGCGCTCGCCATCGGCGGCACGGCCGCCGCAAGCGCCGCCTCGGCGATGCCGATCGCACCGGTCGCACCTGCGCCGGCAACGATAGAGCATGTCGCCTGGGGCTGCGGTCCGGGCTGGCATCCCAACTACTGGGGCCGCTGCGTGCCCAATCGCCGCGCGATCTATCCCGGTTATTATTACTGGGGCGGACCCCGCGTCTATATCGGCCCGGTCTGGCATCCTTACCACCGCTGGCACCACTGGCGCCGCTGGTGACGGCCCGCTCGTGGCGCCGGTGCTGCGGCCGGCGCCGTGAGCGCTCTTGCGATCATTGGAACATGTCGACCGGCGCGGTCTGCGTCGGCTTCGGACGGAGGCTTCGTTGGCCGCACCGGTTTCACAATCCGCCTGGCCTGATCCGACGCTGGTGGCGCTCCACCGCTTCGGCCTCGGCGCAAGGCCCGGCGACGATTTCGGCAAGATCGCCGCCGATCCGCGCGGCTACCTAGTGGCCGAGCTCAAGCAGCAGGACATCGCGCTGATTTCCCCCGCCGACCCGCGGAATGCCGGACTGCTGGACAGCACTGCGGCGATCCAGGCCAGCATGACGGCGGCCATGGAGCGCAAGGCGGCGCGGGATGAGAAGGCGGCGGCGGCCGTGCAGCCGATGGCAGCGGATGATCCAGCCGGCCCGGGCGTGACAAAAGCCAAGCCGTCGGTGCCACGTGTCGAGGCCGATATCTATCGCGACGAGGCGCAGGCCCGGTTCGACAAGGCGCTCGCCGCGACGCCCGGCTTCGTGGAGCGGCTGGTCGGCTTCTGGTCGAACCATTTCTGCGTTTCCGTCGCCAAGGCCCCGGTCGTGCGTGCCTGCGCGGGCGCCTTCGAACGCGAGGCGATCCGCCCCTTCGTGCTCGGCCGCTTCGCCGATATGCTTTTGGCCGTCGAGCACCACCCGGCCATGCTGTTCTATCTCGACAACCAGCAGTCCATCGGCCCCGATTCCCGCGCCGGCAAGCGGCGCGGACGCGGCCTCAACGAGAACCTCGCCCGCGAGATCCTGGAGTTGCACACGCTGGGCGTCGGCAGCGGCTATACCCAGGCCGACGTGACCAGTTTCGCCGCCATGCTGACCGGCTGGACGATGGCCGGCCGCGAGGGACGGCTGGGAGAACCGGGGACCTTCGTCTTCAACGCCAACGCGCACCAGCCAGGCAAGGCGATGCTGCTCGGCAAGACCTATCCCGACGGCGGCATGGGCCAGGCGGAGGCGGCGCTCAACGGCATTGCCCGCCACCCGGCCACGGCACAGCATATCGCCAGCAAGCTTGCCCGCCATTTCATCGCGGACGATCCACCGCCGGCGGCGATCGCTCGCCTCGCTACGGTCTTCACCAAGACCGACGGCGACCTGCGCTCGATCGCCTTGACGCTGATCGACATGCCCGAAGCCTGGTCGACGCCGCTGACCAAGCTGCGCTCGCCCTTGGACTTTGTCGTGGCGCTGCGGCGGGCGGTCGGCGCCACCGCCGGCAACGAACCGCAACGGTCGCTTCGCTGGCTGAGCGTGCTCGGCGAGCCGCTGTGGCGGCCGCCAGGGCCGAACGGCTTTTCCGACCGGACCGATGCATGGGCCTCCGCCGAGGGTCTCAAGACGCGGCTCGACATCGCCTGGCAGGCCGCGAAGCAGACGGACGACATCGGCGATCCCGACGAGACACTGGCGTCGCTGATCGGCACGTCCGCCTCGGCCGAAACACGGCAGGCGATTTCGCGCGCTGAGTCCAAGCAGCAGGGCCTGGCGCTGCTGTTGATGGCGCCGGAATTCCAGCGCCGGTAGCAATGGAGATGCGGCCATGAGCCTTCTTTGCGAAACCCCCAGCCTGTCCCGCCGCGCGGTGCTGATGAGCGGCGGCGCGCTGTTTGCCTGGGCCTACCTGCCGCGTTTCGCGCGCGCGGCCGACAAGCGCGACCCGCGCCTGATCGTCATCCTGCTGCGCGGCGCACTGGACGGACTATCTACCGTCGGGCCGGTCGGCGATCCGGATTATGCCGGCCTGCATGGCGATATCGCGCTTTCGCTCTCAGGCGCCAACCCGGCATTGCCGCTCGACGGTTTCTTCGCCGTCAACCCGGCAATGCCGGTGTTTGCGCGCCTGTTCAAGGCGAGCCAGGCGGCGGTGGTGCACGCCGCTGCGACTGGCTATCGCGATCGCTCGCATTTCGACGGCCAGGACGTGCTGGAAAGCGGTCTGCCGGGCCCCGGCAACGCCACGACCGGCTGGCTCAACCGGGCGCTGGCCAGCCTGCCGGCGGGCGAGCGCGTGGCTAAGCTCGGCGGGCTGGCGGTCGGGCCTTCGACGCCGCTGGTGATCCGCGGCGGCGCGCCCGTGCTCGGCTGGGCGCCGCAGGCGCTGCCGGCGCCCGGCGATGCTTTGGCCGAGCGCGTGCTCGATCTCTACAATCATCGCGACCCGGTATTGGCCGCAGCACTTCAGAAAGGACTCGACGCCGACCGCATGGCGATGGGCGACCAACTCGGGGGCAAGACGATGAAGCCGAAAGGCGGCCTCGACAATGCCGCCGGCATGCGCCAGTCGGCGCAAGGCGCGGCGAAGCTGATGGCTGCAGACGACGGGCCGCGCATCGCAGCGCTCGCCTTCGACGGCTGGGACACGCATGTCAACGAAGGCGGCGCCTCCGGCCGGCTCGCCAACCTGCTCGGCGGCCTCGACGGTGCCTTCGAGGAATTCGAGAAGGGGCTCGGCGGGCGCTGGCAGGACACGGCGGTCGTCGCGATTACCGAGTTTGGCCGCACAGCCCGCATCAACGGCACTGTCGGCACCGACCACGGAACGGGCACGGTGGTGCTTCTAGCCGGTGGCGCGATCAGGGGCGGCCGCGTCATCGCCGACTGGCCGGGACTGAAGCCGGCACAGCTCTACGAGCAGCGCGACCTTGCGCCGACAAGCGATGTGCGCGCGGTGCTGAAGGGGCTGCTGGCGGACCAGTTCGGCCTGTCGGCGGCAGTGCTTGGCGACAAGGTGTTTCCTGAGTCGGCTGCGGTGAAGCCGATGCGGGATCTGGTGGTGTGAGCGCTGGGTTTGCCTGCCGGCGACAGGCGCCCGTTGGCAAGGAACGCAGCAGCGCAAGATGAGATCAGCCGCGATCCTTCGCGCCTGGCGTGACTTATCAGGCCGAAGCTTGATTGCCACGTGGTTCCCCCAATCCGTCGCTGCTCCGCAGCGCCACCTTTCCCCCCTCCGGAGGGAAAGGAAGGAGCGTTGCCGGACGAGCGTGACGGCAAGAAGCTTGGCGCCTTCCTCTACCCCGTCGATCGGGGGAGAGGTGGCTCGGCGAAGCCGAGACGGAGTGGGGGTCGATAAGCGCTATATTGGACAATGCCAAGTTGGCATGCACGCTATAGCCAAACCAGCCATCTGGAAATGTATGCATGCCGTAGACCCGTTGCGAGGGAGATGTCCGGCAGGGCGCTGTCCTGCCGGCTTCTCTCTCTTTGGCCTGTCTGAACCCTCGCGCGGGAAACTCAACAAAAAACGCCCGCGTCGTTTCCAGCGTGGGCGTCGATCCCTTCGACGGGTCATCAGCTCCAGAAACCGGGGTGCCAACGGCCGTGAAACCAGAAGCCGGGGTGCCAGTGGCGCACATGCATCGGGCGGATGATCACCCGGCCATTCGGCACGCATCTGCCCCAGCGGTTCATGTGCCAGCCGGGGCCGCAGCGCCAGCCGACGCTCTCGAGCGGCAGCGGCGTGGCACTTGGCTTGATAAGCGGCATAGCCTCGGAGCCGGCGCCGGACAGCATCAAGGTGCCGGCGGCCAAGGCGATGGGCAGAAAGTATTTTGCGAACATGCATTGTCTCCGTAATTCGTCCCTACCTCCGTGAAACGGAGGATGGGGCCGGATTCCGTCGGGGCGAGATGGATCACATCCTCGTTATCAGGCGGCGCCTTCGTTGAGCGTCGCCACGGTCTTCAATGCGCCGTCCAGCATGTCGCCCTTCTCGTCCTTCAGCGCCGCCTCGCGCAGGCGGCGGATCCAGTCGGCGGCGTCTTCGCGGCCCTTGAGCGTCGGCAGCGCCGAGAGCACGCGGTCGAATTTCGACTGGGCGCGGGCATGGGTGTCGCTGTAGCCCTTGATCAGCCGGCGGCAGTTCAGGATCTCGGTGGCCAAAGCGTAGTCCTGGCGCGCATGGCTAAGCGCCAGGCTATACCAGCGCTCAAGATGCTCGAGCTCCGCCTTATGGCGCAGCAGGCGGCGGCGCCAGCGGCGCAGGCCGCCGATGAACCACAGCATGGTGAAGCCGGTGAAACTGTCGGTGCGGATGTGGCGGCCGCGATTGATGCGGCGGTCGAGGAAGGCGGCGAGCTTCGGGCGATTCTCGATGTAGCTGCCGAGCCCCGCCGGCAGCGTGCCGCAGAACTCCTCGATGCGCGGGTGAAAATATTCGGTGACCTGCAGGACCGAGCCTTCCTTGACGCCGACCTCCTTGCGCACGCGCTTGTCGCGCGTCGAACGAGTCTTCAGATCGGCGACGCGGATCATGTCGTCGTAGCACATGGCATTGGCGAGATGCTTTGCCGCGGCGATCGACAGCGCGTAGCCGCGCTCCGCGTTGTCGAGCGCGACGGCCTTGTCCAGCCGCTCGAGATATTCGCCGCCATAGGCGATGTCCTGATAATCGACCACCTTCTTCAGCCCGCGCTCGGCCATGTCGCGCGACGGTTTCGGCAACGCCGCGACGCGGGCGGCAAGCTCCTGCCAGCCTTTCAGCAAGGTTTCGGGTCCGCTGACCTTCGCCCCCGATCTGGGTTCGGCCACAGCAGGCTTCGCTGCCTGCTCGCCCGTCGGCGCGGCCGCGATGCCGCGCGCGCGGTCACAGGCGGCGCCGAAGGCGGCGAGGCTGGCTTTCACGCCGCGGCCGCCGGCGCCGATCGCCTGCTCGTAGCTTTCACGTGTGAGGGGCAGCGCGTCGGAACCGGCCAGCGCACCGAGCAGGCTGGCCGAAATCATCGTGCCATTGTCGGCAGCGATCTTTTCCATGTCGAAGGCGATGAAGCGCTTGGCCGCGGCTTGCGCCGTCGCGTGGACCTTCTCCGACGAGGCGCGGCCGTCACCCGGCTCGATCTTTTCCGAGACGGCGGCGATGCGGTGCGAGGACGTAATCAGCGTTGTGCGCTCGGGCGTGACGAAACCGCGGATGATGGCGCGGCCGGCCTCCATCAGTTCGGCCGCGATCAGGATGTCGACGTCGCCCTGTGACGGCGACAGCGCAAAGACCGGCAGCCGGCCGGTGTCGCGGGCCATCTCGATGTAATAGATCGTGGCGCCGGTGCGCTGGGCGACGCCGGCGACGGAGGTCGATTGCGCGATATAGCCGTTGCGCTCTGCGACGTCGGTGATCCAGTCGGCAAGCACGCCGCCGCCCTGGCCGCCGACCGCGAGCACGGCGAGTTTTATCACCCGCTCGTCATCAGAAGCGCCCGTCTTCGGGCGCAGCGCTGCGTTGTGGTCAAGCATCGGCGAACGTCAAACGGCGGCTCTCGCGGCGCCGCTGCAACAGGCCGATCACGGCGCGGCGCGCGCTTTCGAGGAAACGGTCCCAGCGGCCAGGATTGTGCACGACATCGGCGCGGTAGAAGGACGGGCACAGCACCGCCGCATCCGCCACCTCGCCGCAATTGCCGCAGCCGACGCAGTTCTGGTCAATCGAGGCGACCGGATCGTCGCGCAACGGATCGTCGAGCGACTTGACCGACAGCGACGGACAGCCGGAGAGCCGCATGCAGGCGTGGTCGCCGGTGCAGATGTCCTCGTCGACGCCGAATTTCGGCTTGACGATGCGCTCGCCGCCCTTGATCGCCTTGTCGACCAGCGGCTTCTCGCGGCGCTGCCGGTTGAGCATGCATTCCGACGAGGCGACGATGACCTTCGGTCCCTTTTCTTCCGTCGTCAGAGCCTCGCGCAAGGTTGCCTGCATCTTGCCGACGTCATAGGTGCGGTCGATGTGGCGCAGCCATTTTACGCCCATGCCCTTCACCGCCTCGTCGATCGGATGCTTTGTGGACTTGGTGCGGTTGTTGGCGCGCGACGACAGGATGTCCTGGCCGCCAGTGGCGGCCGAATAGAAATTGTCGACGACGACGATGACGCCGTCATTCCGGTTGAAGACGGCATTGCCGATCGAGGAGGTCAGGCCGTTGTGCCAGAAGCCGCCATCGCCAACGAAGGAGATCGAGCGGCGTTTTGCTTCGGGTGAATTGAACGCCGAAGCCGAGGCCGGCCCGAGTCCGTAGCCCATGGTGGTGGCGCCGAGCTCGAAGGGCGGCATGATCGAGAACAGATGGCAGCCGATGTCGGAGGCGATGTGATGCTTGCCGAGCTCTTGTTCGACCAGCTTGGTCGCGGCGAAGATCGGCCGCTCCGGGCAGCCGACGCAGAAGCCCGGCGGCCGGCCGGGAACGACATTGATGAGATCGGCGGTGTCGACGCCTTCGCCCAACTTGTTCGGCGCGCGGACCTCGTCCGGCAAAAGATGCGGGGCGTTGGCGCGCAAGAAGGAGCCGATACCGTCGAGCATCACCTGTCCGGTGTATTCGCCGGCCATCGGCAGATGCTCCTTGCCGACCAGCTTGGTGCCGCGCCCGGCCTTGTGCAGCATCGCGGCAAAGGCCTGCTCGATGTAATTGGGCTGGCCTTCCTCGACGACCAGCACTGCCTGCTTGCCCTCGCAGAAGGCGAGGAACTCGTCGTCGACCAGCGGATAGACGGCGTTCAGCACATAGAGCGGCACGTCGGTGTCGCCATAGGTGTCGGCAAGGCCGAGCCGCTGCAGCGCGCGGATGACGGAATTGTACATGCCGCCCTGCATGGCGATGCCGACCGAGCC
The DNA here is from genome assembly GCF_006439355.1 of Mesorhizobium sp. B4-1-3. Classification (GTDB taxonomy): domain Bacteria; phylum Pseudomonadota; class Alphaproteobacteria; order Rhizobiales; family Rhizobiaceae; genus Mesorhizobium. The sequence goes on along the minus strand of NZ_VFTG01000005.1, from coordinate 155,629 downwards.
ATGATCCGGTCCGAACAGTTCGTTGATCTTGCGGCTCTTGATGAAATCCACCGCGGCCGGCCAGCGCTTGGCGACCTTCTCCTTCTCATGCAGGAAGGAGGCGGGCGGCAGCACGATGCGGCCGGTGTCGCGGCGCGGCGCCGAAAGCGCATCGGCGACCGACATTGGCGGGCGCTTGTTGTCCTTGGCGATGAAGTGGCCGTGGACGTGGCAGCAGCGGATGCGCACCTGCAGCATGACCGGCGTGTTCGAGACCTCCGACAATTCGAAGCCGTCCTCGACCGCCTTGACGATCGAGGGCAGGTTCGGGCGCGGGTCGAGCAGCCAGACCTGGCTCTTCATGGCGAAGGCGTGGCTTCGCTCCTGCATGATGGAGGAGCCCTCGCCATAGTCTTCGCCGACGATGATCAGCGCGCCGCCGGTGACCCCACCGGACGCCAGGTTCGCCAGCGCGTCGGAGGCGACATTGGTGCCGACCGTCGACTTGAAGGTGGCCGCACCCCGGATCGGGTAGTGCACGGAGGCGGCGAGCATGGCGGTGGCGGTCGCTTCCGAGGCGCTCGCCTCGAAATGCACGCCGAGCTCGCCCAGGATGTCCTGCGCGTCGGCCAGCACATCCATCAGATGGCTGATCGGCGCGCCCTGATAGCCGCCGACATAGCCGACGCCGCATTGCAAGAGCGCCTTGGTGATGGCGAGGATGCCCTCGCCGGCGAATTCCTCGCCGGCGCCAAGCCTCAGCTTTTCGACTTCCTTGGCAAAAGACCGTTCGGCCATCTCTGCCTCCTTCCGTTGCCGCCTTCCCGTTGCCTTTGGGCGGGCGGCGCGTGCGTCAAACTCAGATGTCGTGCTTGCGGATGTTCTTCAGCATCTTCTGCAGAATCGCGATCAGCGCGGCATATTCGGCATCGTCGACACCGTCGAACATCGCCTCGAAGGCGTCGTGCATGGCCGGCCAGGCGCGGGTGAACAGCGCGCGGCCGTCATCGGTCAGGAACACATGGCGGATGCGGCTGTCGGTGACGCCCTGCTCGCGCCGCACCAGGCCCTGACCTTCGAGCGTGTCGAGCGTGCGGCTCAAGGTCGACTGCTCGATCACCGTATAGACCGAGAGGTCGTTGACGGTGACGCCGTCGGTGACCGAGAGCACGGCGAGTGTCCGCACCTGCGGAATGGTCAGGCCCTGCTTGCGGAAGTTGTCGCGCAGGGTGGCGTTGTAGCGGCCCATGATGCGGTTCATCAGATAGGGCGCGAATTGCTGCAGGCCGATCTGGCCGAGGGTCGAGATGCGCTGGCGCTTTTCCGGAAGCTTCTGTTCCATCAGAGCCTCCCCGCCAGAAGGAAGCCGGAGCCGCCACCGAGGCCGGCGCCCGGATGGGTCGAGGCGCCGATGTGATAGAGGCCCTTGATGCCGGTCTCATGGTTGCGGCTCGCCTTGAACGGCCGCCACAGGAAGGACTGGTCGATGGTGGACGAGCCGCCATAAGGATCGCCGCCGACCAGGTTGATGTTCATCGCCTCGAGATCGGCCGGCGAATAGGCGCGGCGGGCAATCACCGTGTCGCGGAAACCGTCGATGTGGCTGGCGAGGATCGCCTCGACGCGATCGGCATAGGCCTCGCGCAGCGCTTCGGTCCAGCGGCCGTCGGCGGGGGCTTCGAGCTTGCCGGCGGCATCGCCCTTGACGTGCCGCGGCGCCTCGGGCAGCTGCAGCCACAGGATCGCCTTGCCTTCCGGGCAGCGCGAGGGATCGAGCACATGCGGCTGCCCGACGCAGATGGTCGGCACTTCCGGCAGCAGGCCGCGCACCGCTTCGTTGCAGGCTTTCGAGACACCGTCCAAACCCGGCGTCAGATGCAGCAGCGCCACCTTGTCGAGGCCCTCGCCACGCCATGCGGGCGACTTTTCCAGCGCGTAATGGATCTGGAAATTGCCTTTGCCGTAGCGATAGGACTGCGTGGCCTTGGTTGCCGCTTCCGGCGCATCCCTGCCGAGCAGGCGGCCGTAAAGCTGCGTCGGCGTGACGGAGCAGATGACACTCTTCTCGGCGTTCAACGTCTCGCCGGACGCAAGCCGCACGCCGGAGACGCGGCCACCGCTCTGGACGACCGAGGCGACATCGGCGTTGAGGCGAATCTCGCCGCCACGCTCCTTGATCAGCGCCTCGAAGGCGGCGAGTAGGTTTTTCGCGCCGCCCTTGACGATCGGCGCGCCGGCCGCCTCCAGCGCGAAGGCGATGACCTTGGCGATCTGGCCGGAGAAGGCGTCTTCCGGGCCGAGCCCGGCATGCAGCACCCAGGGCGCCCAGAGCGCGCGGACGAGGTCGGAACCGTAAGTCGTTTCCAGCCAGCCGCGCGCTGGCACCAGCGCCTCGCCCATGAAGGCGGCGAGGTCGCGCGGACCGCGCCGCCAGGCTTCGCCAGCCAACAGCTTCGTCGTCGGATAGGACCAGAGCGCGCCGCCGAGCAGGCCGAACAGCAGGCCGGCATTGCGCTCGATGCCGCCGACATCAGTGCCGTGCCGGTCGCCGTCGCCGGCGGCGATCCGGTTCAGCGTCGCGATGTTGGCGCCACGGTCGGTGGTGAGCACGGCATGGCTGCCGTCGGGCGTGAGCACGCCTGTCGGCGTGGCGGTGTTGCAGAATTCCAGCCCATGCCGCGCGAGGTCCTTGCCGAGCGCGGCGAAGGCCGGCGACGTGATGAACAGCACGAAGGTAGTCGCCATCACGTCGTGGACGAAGCCCGGCGCCGTGATCTCCTCGGTGCGCATGCAGCCACCGATACGATCATTGCGCTCGAGCACGAGCACCTTGGCGCCTTTGGCGCCGAGTACTGCCGCACAAACCAGGGCGTTGATGCCGCTGCCGACGATGATGTGATCGACGACGGTCATTGGGCGCTCGCAAGCGATGAGAGGCGAAGGTCAGTCGCGCAAAGCCCAGTTCCTTCGCGCCCCCCTCTGTCCTGCCGGACATCTCCCCCTCTAGGGGGGAGATCAGCTGTCATCGCGGCTTTCGCTAATTGTCCACGTTGCGGGATCGAGTGGGGCGCCAAAGCCGTCAGTCTCCCCCCTTGTGGGGGAGATGTCCGGCAGGACAGAGGGGGACGCCGTAGAGCGCCAGCGCTGCACGGCCACCCTCCCCGCCTCACCATCGCTCCATTGCCCTCGAGCATGATCTTCTCCCGAAGACCGCCGCCTCGCCTACTTGCCCGGCACCAGCGCCAAAGCGCGGATCGGGCTGCCGGTGCCGCGCTCGATCTTGAGCGGGGCGGCGATCAGGATCGCGCCCTTCGGCGGCAGCTGGTCGAGATTGCAGAGGCTGGCAAGGCCGTAACGGTTGGCCTTGTGCATCAGCGTGTGGGCCGGGAATGGCGGCTCCATGCCGCCGGCCTTGCCGGCGTCGGTGCCGATCGTCTCCGAGCCCCAGCCCTTGATGTCCTTGGCGATCAGGAACTGGATGGCCTCCGCCGTCGGGCCGGGCGTGTGCGGCCCGGTCTCGTTGGCGTTGAGGAATTCGGCTTCCGAGCCGTTGCGCTTGTACCAGTCGGTGCGCATCACCACCCATTCGCCGGGATTGATGGCGCCATGCTTGGCTTCCCAGGCCTTGATGTGGTCGACGGTGAGCAGGAAGTCATGGTCTGCCGCCGCTTCCGCCGAGCAGTCGATGACGTTGACCGGGCCGATGAAATTCTGCGCCGGAATGGTGTCGGTGGCGCCGTCCGGATAATCTTTGCCGGTGATCCAGTGCTGCGGCGCGTCGAAATGCGTGCCCGAATGCTCGCCGAGCTTCAGCCAGTTCCAGGCCCACCACGGACCGTTCTTGTCGTATTTGGAGATCTCATGGATCTCGACCTTCGGCGTGTCGACGGCGAGTTCCGGCGGCAGCTTGATCAGCGGGGTGTTCGGTCCAAGCGGCGCCGTCAGGTCGACCACCTTGATTTCTCCCGAAAGCAGCTGGCTGGCGACCTCGCCGAGGAGTTTTTGCGTGTCCATGGTCTTTGTTCCCTCTTGTCCGTGATCATCAAGGCTCGTTGCGGCCCTTAATATACCTACTAGACGAAAACATATGCATCTGCAATTATCTTTAAGCATAAAGCATTTTGGGGCGGGGCGTGAGCGAGTTCGACGCCATCTTTGTCGGGGCGGGCCACAACAGTCTGGCATGCGCCGCGCATTTGGCGCTCAAAGGCTGGAAAATAGCGGTTTTCGAGCGCAGCGAAACGATCGGCGGCGCGGTGCGGACCGCCGAATACACGCTTCCCGGTTTCCGGCACGATTTCGGCGCGATGAATTTAAGCCTTTTCGCCGGCTCCGGCTTCCACCGGAAATATGCAAATGAATTGAAAACCCATGGGCTGGAGTTCGCGCCGGTGGCCGATTGTTTCGCCAGCGCCTTTCCGGACGGCAAATGGTTCGGCGTCAGCAATGACCTCGAAAAGACCGCATCGCGGTTGGCCGCCTTCTCCGCGGCGGACGCGGCCACATGGCGGAAACTGGTCGCTACCTTCCCGGGTGAGGCCAAGCATCTGTTCCGCCTGCTGGGTTCGCCGATGAGTGCAAGGGCGCTGGCCGGCACAGGCTGGAATCTCTGGCGCAAGAAGGGTTTTTCCGGCGCGCTCGATACGGCCCGATTGCTGTTGTCGTCACCGCGCGCGTGGCTCGAGGAAAATTTCGAGACGCCGCATGTGCGCACGACGCTCGCCGCCTGGGGCATGCATCTCGACTTCGCGCCCGACATCGCCGGGGGTGCCGTGTTCCCCTACCTGGAATCGATGGCCAACCAGAGTTTCGGCATGGTGCTGGGCAAAGGCGGCGCCGATACGATCATCCGCGCGCTGGCCGGCATGGTGAAGGCGGCCGGCGGCCAGATCACGACCGGCGCGGATGTCGCCGAGATCACCGTTTCCGGCGGCAAGGCGACCGGGGTGCGGTTGGCATCCGGCGAAACGCATGTCGCGACCAAGGCCGTCGTCGCCGGTGTCGCGCCGAAGGCCCTGCCGGGCAAGCTGCTGCCCAACGGCTCGGGCGACGCCGGCTTCGACGCGGCGATGAAGACATTCCGCTATGCGCCGGGCACGATGATGATCCATCTGGCGCTGGACGACCTGCCGGACTGGAGCGCCGGTTCAGAGCTTCGGCAGTTCGCCTATGTGCATCTGGCACCGTCGCTCGACGCTATGTCGCGCGTCTACCAGCAGGCGATCGCCGGCCTGCTGCCCGACCAGCCCGTTCTCGTGGTGGGCCAGCCGACGGCCGTCGATCCGTCGCGCGCGCCGCAACGCAAGCATGTGCTGTGGGTGCAAGTGCGCATGCTGCCGGCCGAGATTGCCGGAGACATGGCCGGCAAGATCGCCCCTGCCCATTGGGATGCAGTCAAGGACGCCTATGCCGAGCGCGTGCTCGACATCATCGAGAGCTATGCGCCGGGCCTGCGGCAGAAAATCCTTGGCCGCGCGATCTTCTCGCCGCTCGACCTCGAGCGCGAGAACCCGAACCTCGTCGGTGGCGACCAGATCTGCGGCAGCCACCATCTGGCGCAGAATTTCCTCTTCCGCCCGGCGCGGTCCTTCGCGCGCTGGAACACGCCGGTCCCGAACCTCTACCTCACCGGCGCCGCCACATGGCCGGGCGCCGGAACGGGCGCGGGCTCCGGCTACATGCTCGCCCAACAGCTCGGAGGAGGTTGAGCCAAAGAGATTCCGGGATGGACAAGGCGCGGTTGCCCACCACCGAATGAGAACGCCGCGCGTACAAATGACAACCAACAAGGGGAACGACCATGACCATCAACAGACGTGACTTGCTTGGCTATGGCGCCGCAGCGATCGGGGCCGCGACGCTTGGCTTGCCGAAGGCTGCAAAGGCGGCGGGCGAGCTCACCATCGCCTACAACGTCAACCTGCCCTCCTGGGACCCGACCACTGGACCTTCGGCCGTCAACCCGACGATCCAAGGGCTCTACCAGTCGGTGTTCGACCAGATCATCGGCCAGAAGCCGGACCTTTCGTTCACGCCCGGACTGCTCACCGAATGGGGCTGGAACGACGACCGCACCAAGGTGACGATGACGGTGCGCGACGGCGTGAAATGGCATGATGGCTCGCCGTTCACGGCTGAAGACGTGGTGTGGTCGCTGACCCGCGCCGGCGACGAGAAGACCGGCAATCCGATCCAGTTCGTCTGGAAGAACGTCAACAACTTCAAGATCGACGGCAACAAGATCACCGGCGACGTCGTGCAGTTCGACCCCGTCTATTTCAAGTGGATGTCGTTCCTGACCGGCTACATCCTGCCCAAGGCCTATTACGAGAAGGTCGGCGCGGAAGGCTTCGAGAAGGCGCCAATCGGCACCGGCCCCTATATGGTCGACAAGTTCGAGCGCAACGCGTTCCTGCGGCTCAAGGCCAATCCGCATTACTGGGGCACGAAGCCCGCCTTCGAGAATGTGACGATCAAATTCGTGACCGACGCGGCGAGCCGCGTCGCCGAGATCGAGTCCGGCTCCTCGCAGGTGACGCTCGAAATTCCCTATGAGGAATATGACCGGCTGATCGCCAAGGAAGGGCTCGCCGGCTCGATCAAGAACGTCTCCGACATCGGCATGATCTTCTTCAACAACAAGGACGCCATGCTCGACAAGAACGTGCGGCAGGCGGCCGTGATGGCGGTGGACAAGGAGCTCCTGGTCAAGCGGCTGCTGCGCGGCTACGGCCAGCCGATCGACACGCTGGAAACGCCGGAATACGCGGCCTTCGATCCGTCGATCAAGGTCGAGCACAATCCGGAGAAGGCCAAGGAGTTGCTCGCCGCCTCCGGCTATTCGACCAAGAAGCCGGCCAAGTTCACCATCCAGACCACCAAGGGCTTCAAGCCCAAGGATTACGAGATGGTGCAGGCGATCGTCGGCATGTGGCGCAAGGTCGGCATCGAGGCCGAGATCGAGGTCTACGAGATCGCCAAGCATTACGAGCTACGTGCCGCGCACAAGCTGGCGCCGGCCGCCTTCTACAACTGGGGCAACTCGATCGGCGACCCGACCACCTCGACCGGCTTCGCCATGTTCGGACCGTCGCCGCATTCGTCGTGGAAGACGGACGATCTCGACGCCAAGATCGGGCCGTTGTGGGGCGAGAAGGACGAGGCCAAGCGCATCGCCGGCTGGAAGGCGGTCGACAAATACATCGCCGAGCAGGCCTATGTGCTTTCCCTGATCCAGTATGCGCAACCGATCGTGCATTCGAAGAAGGTCAATGTCGTACAGCATGTGTCAGGCGCGCTGCTGCCGGCGCTGATGACCCCGGCCGCCTGATCGAAATGAGGAGGCGCGGTAGCGTGTCTCCTTCAACGACGCAGCCCCCTCATCCGGCCCTCCGGGCCACCTTCTCCCCCAAGGGAGAAGAGGTCGCCGACGGCTGAGCCAGTCTCTTCTCCCCACCTGGGAGAAAGTGGCCGCGAAGGGGCCGGATGAGGGGGAGTCCGTTCAGAGTGATTAGGGCCGCATGCTGCTGCAGAGATTCCTCGTACGTCTGTTGACGATGCTGGTGACGCTTTTCGGCGTCGCCATCGTCGTCTTCGTCGTCATCCGCGTCGCGCCCGGCGACCCGATCGCCATGATGCTACCGCCCGGCGCGAGTGACGACGACATTGCGCGGCTGCGGGCGCTTTACGGGCTCGACAAGGGCATCGTGCAGCAATTCTTCATTTGGCTCGGCGGCGTGCTGCATGGGAATTTCGGGGCCTCGATTTCATTGCGCCAGGACGTGCTCGGCCTGGTCTTCAACCGGCTGCCCGCGACGCTGGAGCTGGCGACCGTGGCATTGCTGATGGCGATCGCGCTCGGCACGAGCGCCGCGATCCTCGGCGCGCGCTCGCGCGGCACGGCGGTTGAAACCGGCATCGACATCGTGAGCGGCGCGACGCTCTCAATCCCCGATTTCCTGTGGGGCCTGGTGCTGATCCTGCTATTCGGTGTGCTCGTGCCCGTCTTCGACATTTCCGGCCGGGTGTCGCCGCAGCTCGACCTGCCTTTCGTCACCCAGTTCTATCTGGTCGAGAGCATCCTCAGGCTTCGTTTCGACCTCACCTGGGACCTGCTCAAACATATGCTGATGCCGGCCGTTGCCTTGGCGCTGCCGCTGGCGGCGATCATCGCGCAGCTCTTGAAACAATCGCTGAAGGAGGTGCTCGATCTCGACTATGTCGTGCTGGCGCGCGTGAAGGGTTTTTCCGAGACGCAGGTGGTCCTGCGCGAGGCGCTGAAGAACGCGGCGCTGCCGACGCTGACGCTGGTCGGCGTGCAGTTCACCTTCCTCATCGGCGGCACCGTCATCGTCGAGCGGCTGTTCTCCTATGAGGGGCTCGGCAACATGGCGATCGACGCCGTCGTCAATCGCGACCTGCCGCTGATCCAGGGCATCGTGCTGGTGTTCGCGCTGCTCTTCGTGCTGATCAACCTCGCCGTCGACATGATGTATGCGCTGCTCAATCCGAGGCTTCGCCATGGATGAGGCGAGCATCGCCCGACGTGGCTTGAGCCCGCGGCTGTGGCTGGCCGGCGGCTGGCTGCTCCTTGCGCTGCTTGCCGCCATCTTTGCGCCGCTGGTGGCGCCGCAGGATCCCTTGGCGCAGGACCTGATGCTTGAGCGCCTGCCGCCCTTCTGGCTGGACGGCGCCGAGCCCGGCTATTGGCTGGGCACCGACAGCCTCGGACGCGATCTGCTGTCGCGCCTGATCTTCGGCGGCCGCATCGCCTTTATTGTCGCCTTCGCCGCGGCGACGTCCGCCTGCCTTCTCGGCTCCGCGCTCGGCCTGATCGCCGGCTATGTCGGCGGCTGGGCCGACCGCATCATCTCGCGCATCGTCGATGTGTGGATGGCGTTCCCGCCGGTGCTGTTCGCGATCCTGCTGGTCGCGGTGCTGGGCACCGGCTTGAGCTCCGTCATCCTTGCCATCGCTATCATCGACTGGACACGCTTCTGCCGGGTGATCCGCGCCGAGGCAATGAGCCAGGCGCGCATGGATTATGTCGAGAGCGCACGCATCGCCGGCTATGGCCGCATCGGCATAATGCTGCGCGAAGTGCTGCCCAATGTGCTGCCGTCGGTGGTGGCGCTCCTGTCGCTCGAGATGGGCATCGCCGTGATCGTCGAGGCGATCCTGTCCTTCGTCAACCTGTCGATCTCGACCGACGACCCGACCTGGGGCAGCATCATCGCCGAGGGCCGGCTGTCGATCCATCAGGCCTGGTGGGTGCTGGTGTTCCCGCTCATCACGCTGATCCTCACGGTGCTCTCCTTCAGTCAGTTCGGCGAAGCGCTGAAGGCGCGCTTCGATCCGGTGCTGCGATGAGCGTCAATGTGGAACCATGTCTAGATATCCGCGGCTTGAGCGCCGTGCTGCCCAACGGCCAGCGCGTGCTGCGCTCCGTTTCGCTCAGCGTCCACCCCGGCGAGGTCCGCGCGCTGGTCGGCGAAAGCGGCGCCGGGAAGACGATGATCGGCAAGGCGGTGCTCGGCGTGCTGCCGAAAAGCGTGCGCATCGTCGAAGGCGAGATGCTGATCGAGGGCGAGGACCTCGGACGCCTCGATCCGAAGGCGCGGCGGACCCTGATCGGCGCGCGCACGGCGCTGATCCCACAGGATCCGCTGACTGCGCTCAACCCGTCGCGCCGCATCGGCGCGCAGATGATCGATCGGCTGGTGCGAATCCTCGGCTGGAACGGCGAGAAAGCCGACAAGCGTATCCGGCAGCTGCTCGACGAGGTGCAGATCCGCGATTCCGAGCGTGTGCTGAAGAGCTATCCGCATGAATTGTCCGGCGGCATGCGGCAGCGCGTGCTGATCGCCGCGGCCTTCGCGGCGGAGCCCAGGCTGATCGTCGCCGACGAGCCGACGACGGCGCTCGACGTGACGGTGCAGAAACAGATCCTGCGGCTCATCGCGCAACTGCAGCGCGACCATGGCACCGCGATCCTGTTCGTCACCCACGATCTCGGCGTCGTCGCCAAGATCAGCCAGAAAGTGTCGGTGCTCTATGCCGGCAAAGTGGTCGAGGAAGCCGAGACCGCTGCCCTCTTCGAAGCACCGCAGCATCCCTACACGCGGGCGCTGATGGCGGCGACGCCGCGCTACACCGATCCATACGCATCGCTGAAGCCGGTGGACGAAACCGTGCTCGCCGGACTTGCGGCGGAGATCGCGGCGGCAGACCAGGCATGGAGGCCCCGCCATGACTGAGCCGCTGTTCTCGGTGCGCGGGCTCAAGGTGGCGCTGCCCGACATGACGCGCAAGCCGCTGATCGGTCGAGCGCCGCTGGCCGAAATCCTCAAAGGGCTCGACTTCGACCTGCCCAAGGGATTGATCACCGGCATCGTCGGCGAATCCGGCTCCGGCAAGTCGACGCTCGGCCGTGCGCTGGTCAGGTTGCTCGAGCCGAGCGCAGGCGCGATCACCTTCGAAGGGCGCGATATCGCCCATCTTTCGGAAGCCGAGCTCAGGCCGCTGCGCCGCGACCTGCAGATGATCTTCCAAGACCCGATGTCGTCGCTTAATCCGCGCCACACGATCTTCAACATCATCGCAGCTCCCTTGAGGCAGAACGGCCTCGGCGACCGGCTGAAAGAACGCGTGGCGGAAGCGCTGCAGCGCGTCGGCCTGCCGCAGAGTTTCGCCGCTCGCTACCGCCACGAGCTGTCGGGCGGGCAACGCCAGCGCGTCGGCATCGCACGCGCGCTGGCGCTGTCGCCGAAATTCGTGCTGGCCGACGAGATCGTCTCCGGCCTCGATGTTTCGACGCAGGCGCAGATCCTTACGCTGCTGGAGAAGCTGGCGGCAGAGATGGGGCTGACGGTCGCCTTCATCAGCCACGACCTGTCGGTGATCCGGCGGCTCTGCCAGCAGGTCATCGTCATGCGGGAAGGCAGGATCGTCGAGGCCGGCGCCACCGACGCCCTGTTCGACAATCCGAAGGAGGCCTACACGCGCGACCTGCTCGCCGCCATTCCGCTGCCGGAGATCGATCCGGACTGGCTGCGGCCGAAGGCGCCGGCATGAACTGAGCTTCGATATCCGCACGCCGACCAGCGGGCCTCGGATGTGCGCAAGGATAAGTCAGCCCGCCAACGGAGGGTGACATGAAATACGCAGTCCAGGCGGCGATCCTCGCGGCCTCCTTGTCCGGCGCAGCGGGAGCGGCTTCCGCGGATGCGATTCCGGGCATGCGAGGCCACGACCACACCGGCATTACCGTGCCCGACATGAAGCAGGCCGTCGATTTCTTCACCAATGTCGTCGGCTGCAAGAAGGCAATGTCCTTCGGGCCGTTCGCCGACGACAAGGGCACCTTCATACAGGACCTGCTCGGGGTCGATCCGAAGGCGGTGATCGAGGAGATCACCATGGTCCGCTGCGGTTATGGCTCGAACATCGAGCTGTTCAAATACACGGCACCCGACCAGAAGGATTTGACGCCGAAGAACAGCGACATCGGCGGCTTCCACATCGCCTTCTATGTCGACGATGTCGCCGCCGCGAAGGCCTATCTGGAGGCCAAGGGTGTCAAGACCAGGATGGGGCCGCTGCCGGTCAAGGAAGGCCCGGCCGCGGGCCAGACCATCCTCTATTTCCAGGCGCCGTGGGGGCTGCAGCTGGAGGCGATCAGCTATCCCCAAGGCATGGCATATGAGAAGGGCGCCGAGACGGTGCTTTGGAGCCCGAAGGATCCCACCAAGTGACGAACCAACGCGGCGGCGGCGATCATTCAATTACGAAACTTCAAGCTTGAAATAATCGCCGTGCGGCGCGATACTGACAATCGGGATCGCCGGCCTTGCCGGCGACCTCCGATGCGAAGAGGAGATCGCAAGACATGAAGGTTGCGGTTCTCGGCGGCGGTCCGGCCGGACTCTACTTTGCCATTTCGCTGAAGCTGCGCGAGGCCGTGCATGAGGTAACGGTCTATGAGCGCAACCGCCCGGACGACACGTTCGGCTGGGGCGTGGTGCTGTCCGCGGAGACGCTGGAGAACCTGACCAGGAACGACCCGGTCAGCGCCGTCTGGATCAAGAAGCATTTTGCCTATTGGGATGACATCGCCGTCATCCATGACGGCGTGCGCACAGTGTCTTCCGGCCACGGCTTCTGCGGCATCGGGCGCAAGCGGCTCCTGGTCCTATTGCAGCGGCGCGCCCGCGAGCTCGGCATCAAGATGATGTTCGAGACCGAGATTTCCGATCCGAAACCCTTCATGGAAACGCACGACCTGGTGGTCGCCGCGGACGGGCTGAACTCGAAGTCGCGCGCGGCCTTCGCCGATGTCTTCAAGCCGGATATCGACACCCGCAAATGCAAGTTCGTGTGGCTCGGCACCACGCAGAAATTCGACGACGCCTTCACCTTCATCTTCGAGAAGACGGAGCATGGCTGGGTGTGGGCGCATGCCTACCAGTTCGACAGCGAGACCGCGACCTTCATCGTCGAATGCAGCGAGCAGACCTGGGCTGCGTTCGGCTTCGGCCAGATGACGCAGCAGGAATCGATTGCGGTCTGCGAGCGCATCTTCGCAAAGCATCTCGGCGGTCATCCGCTGATGACCAACGCCAACCACATCAGGGGTTCGGCCTGGATCAATTTCCCGCGCGTGCTATGCGAGCGCTGGTCGTACAAGAACCTGGCGCTGATGGGCGACGCCGCGGCTTCAGCCCATTTCTCGATCGGCTCCGGCACCAAGCTGGCGCTCGAAAGCGCGGTGGCGCTCGCCGATTATGTCGAAACCGAGCCCGATCTGGAGGCCGCGTTCCGCAAATATGAGGATGCGCGGCGCACCGAGGTGCTGAAGCTGCAATCGGCGGCGCGCAACTCTCTCGAATGGTTCGAGGAAGTCGAACGGTATCTCGGACTTGATCCAGTTCAGTTCAACTATTCGCTGCTCACCCGCTCGCAGCGCATCAGCCACGAGAACCTGCGCCTGCGCGACGCCGCATGGCTGGCGGGCGCCGAGGAGTGGTTCCAGCGCAAGGCCGGCGCCGGCGGCAACATGCTGCGCCGCGCGCCGATGTTTGCGCCGTTCAAGCTGCGCGATATGGCACTTACCAACCGCATCGTCGTTTCGCCGATGGCGCAATATAAGGCGGTCGACGGCTGCCCGACCGACTGGCATTTTGCCCATTATGCCGAGCGCGCCAAGGGCGGCGCGGGGCTCGTCTATATCGAGATGACCTGCGTCAGCCCCGAGGGGCGCATTACGCCCGGATGCCCCGGCTTCTACAAACCCGAACATGAAGTCGCCTGGAAGCGGCTGGTCGATTTCGTTCATGGCGAAACGGAAGCCAAGATCTGCGCGCAGATCGGCCACTCCGGCGCCAAGGGCTCGACTCGCGTCGGCTGGGAGGGGACGGACGAGCCGCTGCCTTCCGGCAACTGGCCGGTGATGGCGCCGTCGGCTGTCGCCTGGTCGCCGCAGAACCAGGTGCCGAAAGCGATGGACCGCGCCGACATGGACATGGTGCGCGACCAATTCGTCGCTTCGGCTCAGATGGCCGAGCGATGCGGTTTCGACATGCTGGAGATCCATGCCGCGCATGGGTACCTGCTCTCCGCCTTCATCACGCCTCTGACGAACCGTCGCACCGACGAATATGGCGGCTCGCTGGAAAACCGCATGCGCTATCCGCTGGAGATCTTCCATGCGGTGCGTGCCGTGTGGCCGGCCGAAAAGCCGATCTCGATGCGCATCTCTGCCAATGACTGGGTGGGTATCGAAGGCGTCACCCCGGCCGACGCGGTCGAGATCGCCAGGCTGCTGCACCAGGCCGGTGTCGATCTTTGCGACGTCTCGGCCGGGCAGACCACCATCGCCGCCAAACCGGTCTATGGCCGCATGTTCCAGACGCCGTTCTCCGACCGCATCCGCAACGAGGTCGGCATGGCGACGATGGCGGTCGGCAACATCTATGAGCCCGACCATGCCAACTCGATCCTGATGGCCGGCCGCGCCGACCTGGTGGCGCTGGCCAGGCCGCATCTCACCGATCCCTACTGGACGCTGCATGCGGCGGTCACACTTGGCGACCGCGGCGTCAAATGGCCCGACCCCTATCTGCGGGGACGCGACCAGATCTACCGCCTGGCCGAGCGCGAAGCGGCCGCGGGGCTCAAAGTATGAGTGCCGCCCGCGAAATTGCCGGCAAGCATGCGCTGGTCACCGGCGGCGGCTCCGGTGTCGGCAAGGCTATCGCGCTGTCGCTGGCGGAAGCCGGCGTCGCCGTTACGATCTGCGGGCGGCGTGAAGCGGCGCTGGTCGAGGTCGCGAAGGAAAGTGACCGGATCTTTGCTGTCGCCGCCGATGTCACGAATGAAGCCGAGATGGCGGCCCTTCACGAGAAGGCCGAAGCGGCGCGCGGACCGTTCGACATCGTCATCGCCAATGCCGGCATGGCGGCAAGCGCGCCGGCGCACAAGACTGCGCTGGCCGACTGGCAGCGCACGCTCGACGTCAATTTGACCGGCGCCTTCCTGACGATGAAGCCGGCGCTGGCCGGCATGCTGGCGCGGAAGACCGGTCGCATCGTCTTTGTCGCTTCGACCGCCGGCTTGAAGGGTTATGCCTATGTCGCGTCCTATGTGGCCGCCAAGCACGGCGTCGTCGGGTTGATGCGGGCGCTGGCCTCCGAGACTGCCAAGTCAGGCGTGACGGTCAACGCCGTCTGCCCCGGCTTCGTCGAAACCGACATGCTCGAAGAGTCCGTCGCGCGCATCGTCGAGAAAACCGGCCGCTCGGCGAAGGATGCCCGTGCAAGTCTTGCAACGACGAACCCGCAGGGCCGGTTCATCCAACCCGGAGAGGTCGCGGCCGCGGTGCTTTGGCTGTGCAGCGATGCCGCGCGATCAATCACCGGACAGGCGATCTCGGTTTCGGGAGGCGAGACATGGTAGCGGGACCGACCTCAATCGGGCCGGGCAAGGAGAGGCTGCGGCTGTGGATCCGCCTGCTGCGCGCCTCGCGCACCATCGAGGCCGAACTGCGCGAGCGGCTGAAGAAGGAGTTCGACACCACGCTGCCGCGCTTCGACGTGATGGCGGCGCTCTACCGCTCGCCGGAAGGCATGCTGATGAGCGACCTGTCGCGCTTCCTTCTGGTGTCGAACGGCAACGTCACCGGCATCGTCGACCGGCTGGTTTCCGAAGGGCTGGTGACGCGGGCGCGGCGCAATGGCGACCGCCGCACCTCGATGGTGCGCCTGACCGAGGAAGGTTCGAAATCTTTCGCCGCGATCGCCGCCGCGCATGAGAATTGGGTCGGCGAGCTTCTCGGCACCGTCAGCGAGGATGAGGCGCGCCGGCTGACCGGCATGCTGAAATCGTTCCGCAGCAATTGGGAGGGACGCGAGTGAGCGCCATGGCCAGGCTCAAGCCGAAGCACTTCCTCTGGGAGGTCGAAGGCAAGGTCGCGAAGATCCGGCTCGACCGCCCCGAGCGCAAGAACCCGCTGACCTTCGACAGCTATGCCGAGCTGCGCGACACGTTTCGCGAGCTCGTCTATGCCGAGGATGTCGACGCCGTGGTGTTCCTGCCCAATGGCGGCAATTTCTGCTCCGGCGGCGATGTCCATGACATCATCGGGCCGCTGGTCAAGATGGACATGAAGCAACTGCTCGCCTTCACGCGCATGACCGGCGATCTCGTCAAGGCGATGCTGAACTGCGGCAAGCCGATCATCTCGGCGGTCGACGGCGTGGCGGTTGGCGCCGGCGCGATCATCGCCATGGCCTCCGATATCCGCATCGCCACGCCGGAAGCAAAAACCGCCTTCCTGTTCACCCGCGTCGGGCTTGCCGGCTGCGACATGGGCGCCTGCGCGATCCTGCCGCGCATCATCGGCCAGGGCCGCGCCGCCGAGCTGCTCTACACCGGCCGCACCATGAGCGCCGCTGAGGGTGAGCGCTGGGGTTTCTACAACCGGCTGGTCGAACCGGCGGCGCTGGAGGCCGATGCGCTCGACATGGCCGCGCGCATCGTTTCCGGCCCGACCTTCGCGCATGGCATCACCAAGACGCAGCTCAACCAGGAATGGTCGATGGGTCTCGACCAGGCGATCGAGGCGGAAGCGCAGGCGCAGGCGATCTGCATGCAGACCGGTGATTTCGAACGGGCGTACAAGGCGTTCGTGGCGAAGGAAAAGCCGGTGTTCGAGGGGAATTGAGGATGGGTGCGTTATTGCCAACGCTGGCGGGACAGCGCCCCCCTCTGGCCTGCCGGCCATCTCCCCCTCTAGGGGGGAGATTGGCAGCTTCGCTGGCAGCACCTCTCGTGCAACGCTGGCGATTGGCGAAAGCAGTGGCGACATCCGATCTCCCCCCAAGAGGGGGAGATGTCCGGCAGAACAAAGGGGGGCGCCGTGGAGCGCTACGCTCAAAGCACTGCGGAGGCGAGAATGCCTGACCGGACCTTCCTCAACTGGCCCTTCTTCGAAGACCGCCACCGCCAACTCGCCGACACCCTCGACGCCTGGTGCGCGAAAAACCTGCCCGTCGACCACCACGATGTCGACGCCGCCTGCCGCGAGCTCGTGGCGAAACTCGGCCGCGACGGCTGGCTGAAGCCGACGGCGCTCGACCCCGCCAACCCCGCGCCGCTCGATGTGCGCACGCTCTGCATGACGCGCGAGACGCTTGCCCGCCAGGACGGGCTCGCCGATTTCGCCTTCGCCATGCAGGGGCTTGGCACCGGCGCGATCTCGCTGTTCGGCACGCCGGATCAACAGCGCTGGCTGGAAAAGACGCGGGCGGGCGAGGCGATTGCCGCCTTTGCGCTGTCGGAGCCGCGCTCGGGATCGGATGCCGCCAATATGGAGATGTCGGCAGTCCGCGACGGCGGCGACTATGTGCTGTCGGGCGAAAAGACCTGGATCTCCAATGGCGGCATCGCCGACCTCTATGTCGTCTTTGCCCGCACCGGCGAGGTGCCGGGCGCCAAGGGGATCTCCGCTTTCATCGTGCCCGGGGACGCCAAGGGCCTTGGCATCGCCGAACGGCTCCAGGTGATCGCGCCGCATCCGCTGGCACGGCTCTCCTTCGATAATGTGCGGGTTCCGGCTTCCGCGCTGATCGGCAAGTCCGGCGATGGTTTCCGCATTGCCATGTCGGTACTCGACGTGTTCCGCTCCACGGTGGGCGCAGCGGCACTCGGCTTTGCGCGGCGTGCGCTGGACGAGAGCGTCAGCAGAGCTGCGGAGCGCAAACTCTTCGGTGCGCCGATGGCCGAGCTGCAGATGGTGCAGGGCCATATCGCCGACATGGCGCTGGATGTCGACGCCGCCGCGCTCCTCGTCTATCGCGCCGCCTGGACCAAGGACATGGGCGCCGCGCGAGTGACGCGCGAGGCGGCGATGGCGAAGCTCTTCGCCACCGACAAGGCGCAAGAGGTGATCGACAAGGCCGTGCAGCTGCATGGCGGCGACGGCGTGCGCAAGGGCCACATCGTCGAGAGCCTCTATCGCGAGATCCGGGCGCTGCGCATCTATGAAGGCGCTTCGGACGTACAGAAGGTGGTCATCGCGAGACAGGTGATGGGCGGAGCGTGAAACCGTTGCCGATCGCATCTGAAATAGGGGGAGACATGCACACCATCCTGCAGCCCGAGGGCTGGGCCAAACCAGTCGGCTATGCCAATGGCGTGGCCGCGCGTGGCCGGCTTGTCTTTGTCGGCGGCCAGGTGGGCTGGAACGCCGAATGCGAATTCGAGACCGATGATTTCGTCGGCCAGGTGCGCCAGACGTTGGCCAACGTCGTCGCGGTGCTTGCCGCAGCGGGTGGCGAACCGCAGCACATTACCTCGATGACCTGGTACTTCACCGACAAGACCGAGTACCTCGCCAACCTCAAAGGGATCGGCGAAGCCTACCGCGCCATCATCGGCCGGCATTTTCCGGCTATGGCCGCCATGCAGGTCGTGGCGCTGGTCGAAGACCGCGCCAAGGTGGAAATCCAGGCTATGGCGGTCATTCCGGAGTGAGCTGAGGCGCTACGGGTTTTCATCTCGCAAGGCGGCCCGAGGCTTAGCGAAGGCGCCAAGATTTCAACGTCGAGGAAGCGCCGACGCTCGTCTGACTGAATCCTTGCAACGCCGCTTGGCTACCGCCACAATCTGTGATCAGATGATCACGCCCACTTCGGCGGGTACGTCTTCGCACATAGACTTTGCCGGCATCCAAGGAAAGCAAAAGCGTGACTCTGGGCTTCGAACCCGTATCGGGACGCATCACTGTCCAGGATAGCGTCTATCAGCAGCTTCGGCATGCCTTGATGGTCGGCAGTTTCGATCCTGGCCAGGTGCTGACCATCGCCTCGCTGGCCGAGGCTTTCGGCACCTCGAACATGCCGGTGCGCGAGGCCCTGCGGCGGCTGGCGGCGGAGAACGCGCTGGAGATCTCGCAGAACGGCTCGGCCTGCGTGCCGGTGGTGACGCGGGCGCGGCTCGACGATCTCTGCCGCGCCCGGTTCGCCGTCGAAGGGCTGGCCGCCGAGCTCGGCGCGCCGCGCCTGACCGCGGCCGACCTCGCGTCCCTGCAGAGGGTCACCGACGAGCAGCAGGCGATAGGCCGCGACGGCAGCATCTACGAACTGATCGCCAAGAACCAGCAGTTCCACTTCACCATCTATCGCGCTTCCGGCTCCGACGTGCTGTTCCAGTTGATCGAGACGCTGTGGCTGCGCTTCGGCCCCTATATGCGGCTGTTGTCCAACCATGTCGCGCCGCTGATGCGCGCCGGCACCATGGAACCCTCAGGGCGTCACGCCGCGATCATCGCGGCGCTCAAGGACAAGGATTTCCCCCGCGCCCGCGACGAGGTCGTGGCCGACATTACGGCGACGCAGGAGACGCTGCGCACGATCTGTCCCGACGTGCCCGAGCCGAAGGCAGTCGATTTCGCTGGTTTCGGCAAAGCGCCCTGATTTTCTCGACGTCGGGGACTGAAGTCCGATCGCAGCCTCGCTCGCCAAGCCATCACCCTTTTTGACCACTCCTGCGGGCTTTCTTTAGCCTTAAAGGATTGATCCCCGCTCGGTTTTGTGATCACATGATCACAGGGAGCGAGACAGCAAAATGTCCGGCTATTTTCTCTATCATTCGATCGGCACTTTCCCCGGCAAGGCCGAGGCGATGGCTGCCGCGCTGGCGGAGTTTTCCGGTATCTGGTCGGCGGAGGACGACGGGCAGTGGCCGGCCGCGCTGGCCGCACGACAGCGCTTCATTGACGTCTGGGCACGGCTGATCGAAGCGCCGAAGGGTACACTGACCACGGCCGAGAATGTCACTGCCGCGCTCTACAGCCTGATCGGCGGCCTGCCGGCGGAGCGCCTGGCGGGAAAACGCCTGCTGGTTGCCGGCGACTGTTTTCCGAGCCTGCATTTCCTGCTTGCGGGGCTGGCCGAGCGTTTCGGCTTCACGCTCGACACCGTGCCGCTGCGGCCGGGCGAAAGCTGGGTGCGCGACGAGGATTTCATCGCCCGCTGGCAAGACGATGTCGGACTCGCGCTCATCACCTTCGTGACCTCGACGGCCTCGCATCGCTGCGATGTCGAGCGGCTCGCCGCGCATGGCCGCGCGATGGGCAGCATTGTCGGCGTCGATGTCACGCAAGGCATCGGCGTGGCGCCATTTTCCGTTGCCGCGACACCGGTCGATTTCGTCGTCTCGACCTCGCTGAAATGGCTGTGCGGTTCCTCCGGCGCCGGGATATTGCAAGTCGCGCCGGAGCTGCTGGCGAGGTGCCGGCCGGAACTGCGCGGCTGGTTCAGCCAGCCGAATCCGTTCTCCTGGGATCTCGATGCCTTTACCTATGCCGACGATGCGCGCCGCTTCGACCATGGCACGCCGGCTATCCTGGCCAGCGTCGCCTCGCTGCCTGGGCTGGAATGGGTGGAAAAAACCGGCATCGATGTCATCCGCGCACAGAATGCGGTGCTCGTCGAGCGCATCATCGGCGCGGCGCTCGACAATGGCTGGACGCTTCGTTCGCCGCTCGACGCCGGCGAACGCGGCGGCAGCGTGATGCTCGGCCTGCCGCAAGGCGTCGAGGCGGGGAAGATCATCGCTTCGCTGCGCAACGAGCGGCTCTACTGCGACGCGCGCGGCACGACGCTCAGGCTGTCGCCCGGCATGGTCACTACCGAAGCGGCGATCGATGCGCTGATCGCCAGACTCCAGGACCATATCGGTTCGCGGCATCGCCGCGCATCCTGATTGCAGGCACCGCCTCGCCTGCGGCGCCTGGGAGTTGGCGCCGGAAGGGGCGGACGTGGAACCGAACCAGAGGGAAGCACAATGTTGAAACGTCTAGGACTGATTGGGGTGGTGATTGCCGCGGGCGTCGCCTTCGCGGCGCCCGCCTTTGCCGACAAGATCATGGTGGGCGCCTATCCGGCCAATCCGCCATGGGAGTACAAGACCGATTCCGGCGGCTTCGAGGGTTTTGAGATCGACGTCGCCAACGACATCGCCAAGCGTATCGGCGCCGATGTCGAGTTCCAGGACCTCGGCTTCCAGGCGCTGTTCGCGGCGACCGCTTCCGGCCGCATCGACTTCGCCGTGTCCTCGATCTCGGTCACCAAGGAGCGGCTGCAGAACCAGGGCTTCACGCAGCCCTATTACGACAGCGACGGCACGATCGTCGGCAAGGCAGATTCCACCATCAAGTCGCTCGACGACCTCAAGGGCAAGACCATCGGCGTCATCGCCGGCTCGACCGGCGAGGCCTATATGAAGGAAAACGCCGCCAAGCTCGGTGTCGCCGAGACCAAGAGCTACAACGCCCAGCAGGATCTACTGCTCGACGTGCAGAACGGGCGCATCGACGGCGGCGCCGGCGAGCTCGCCGGTTTCCTGTTCGCCATTAAGCAGATGCCGGCGCTGAAGATCCTGGTGCGGATTCCCACCGGCGAGCGCTTCGCGATGATGACCAAAAAGGGCCATCCGCTGCTCGAGAAGGTGAACGACGCGATCACCGCCATGAAGAAGGACGGCACCATGGTCGCGATCCACAAGAAGTGGTTCGGCGTCGATCCGGAAGCCGGCACCAGCACCGTGACGCCGGGTCCTATCCCGCAATAGGCCGGCGAAATACCGCCGCGGGAGCGCCGGCCAGACCAGCGCTCCCGCTTCCACCCTTCAGGCCCGCGAAGGCGGTGGGCTTGGCATTGCCTTCATGGTGAGCCGATGGAACTGATCGACACCTTCTTCAACTGGGGTATCCTTGTCCGATCCTTTCCGATCCTGATCCGCGGACTGGGAAACACCATCCTGCTTGGCCTGGCGGCCATCGTGTTCGGCACCATTGCCGGCCTGGCAATCTGCCTGGTGCGGCTCTACGCGCCGAAGCCGTTGAGGCGCCTGGCGACGCTCTATATCGACATCTTCCGCGCGCTGCCGATCCTGGTGGTGCTGATCTTGATTTATTACGCCCTGCCCTTCGTCGGCATCCGCCTGTCGTCCTTCGTGTCGGCGGCGCTTGCACTATCGCTGGTGCTTGCCGCCTTCACCGCGGAAGTGTGCCGCGCCGGCATCCAGAACATTCCGAAGGGCCAGTTCGAGGCCGCGGCGGCACTCGGCCTCCCCTTCTGGGTCGCCATGCGCAAGGTGGTGCTGCCGCAGGCGATCCGCGTCGTCATCCCGCCGCTGACCAGCAATTGCGTTTCGGTGTTCAAGGACACCGCGCTCGCTTCGGTGGTGGCGATGCCGGACCTCTTGAAGCAGGCGACCGATGCGCAGGCGCTGATGGCCAACCCGACGCCGCTGATCGGCGCCGCGATCATCTACCTTGCCTTCCTGTGGCCGCTGGTGCGGCTGGTCGGCTACCTCGAAGAGCGCGGCAAAGCCCAGTCCGCGCACTGATCCCTCACTTGAAATCGATGACCTGAAGGAGACGCATCGTGAACCAGCACCATGTTTCAAAAGCGCAGGCGGGCGCCGCCTCGTTCCCGGTCGAAAAGATCCGCGCCATGTTCCCGGCGCTCAACCAAGCCGGCGACTTCATCTTCATGGACAATGCGGCCGGCGCGCAGATCCCGCAAAGCGTCCTCGACGCGGTGACCAACCATCTGGTGGGACACAATGTGCAGCGCGGCGGCCGCTATGGCCGCAGCGTGACGGTCGACCAGTCGGTCGCAGAAGCCCGGACAAGCGTCGCGCTCTTGATCAACGCCTACAACCCCTCCGAAATCTGCTTCGGCATGAACGCCACCTCGTTCATCCGCCTTGTCAGTCTCGGCATCGGCCAGATGCTTGCCAAAGATGGAGATGGGGGGCGCGATGAGATCATCGTCACCGACATGGACCACGACGCCAACATCGCCACCTGGCTGGCGCTGGAGCAGGCCGGCGCCCAATTCAAATGGTGGCGCATGCGCGAGGACGGCAATCTGCATGTCGACGACCTCAAGCCGCTTGTCTCGGAGCGCACCCGGCTCGTCGCCTGCACGGTGACGGCGCATTCGATCGGCTCGATCGTCGACGTCGCCTCGGTGGCCAGGATCGCGCACGAATCCGGCGCCGAAGTGTTCCTCGATTGCGTGCATTACGGGCCGCATGGACTGATCGACGTGCAGGCCTGGGACTGCGATTATCTCGTCTGCTCCGGCTACAAGAACTTCTCGCCGCATATGGGCTTTCTGTGGGGCCGCTTCGAAACGCTGAAGCGGTTGCCGACCTTCCGCGAGGACTTCATCCCCGACGAGCCGCCCTACAAGGTCGAGGCCGGCACCTTCATCTACGAGAACGTCTCCGGCATGGACGCGGCAGTGCGCTACCTGGAATCCGTCGGCCGGAACTTCTTGCCCGAAAACAACTGCTCGCGCCGCGACAACATCGTCGCCGGCATGAATGCCATCCGCGACTACGAGCTGGTGCTGGCGCGCGAGATGATGAAGGTGCTGAAAGATTGCGGAGCCACCATCTACGGCGTCGCCGACGAGGCTCGCATAAACGAGCGCGTGCCGACCTTCTGCTTCAACAACGGCAAGCTCTCGCCGCAAAGGATCGTCGAGGAGATGGCGGCGATGCAGATCGGCATCCGCGACGGCCATATGTACGCGCCGCGGCTGATGAAGCGACTCGACCTTTCGATGGACAGCGGCGCGATCCGCGCCTCGCTGGTGCACTACAATACGGTGGAGGAAGTGCACAAATTCGGCGACGCGCTGCGGGCGATCATCGCCAAGCTGTCGTGATCCCGACCACCTCTGCGTCGTCATCCACGGGGGAAGCAAGGAGCAAAGCGAGTCGGCGCAGACCCGAGGATCCATTCCGTGACATGAGAGCGCCGCTCACGGTGCAGAATTCTACTCCGCTGCATTCTTCGGCTGAGGTACAGGCATGGATTCTAGGGTCTTCGCGCCGCTTCGCTGCGCTCCGCCCTAAAATGACGAAGCTGGAGCCCTAAGCCGCCTTCTTCGCCAGCCTCGCCTTGATGCTGGCGATGTCGGCGCGCGGCGTCGCGGCGAACAGCGTCTTGGTGTAGGCGTGCTTGGGATCGGAGAAGACCTCGTCGCGCGAGCCGTATTCGACCGCTTCGCCGAAATACATCACCATCACGTCGTCGGCGATGTAGCGCACCACCGAGAGGTCGTGGCTGATGAAGACATAGGTGAGCTGGAATTCGTCCTGCAGGTCGGCGAGCAGGTTCAGCACCTGCGCCTGTACGGAAAGGTCGAGCGCCGAGACCGGCTCGTCCAGCACCAGGAGGCTCGGGTTCAGCATCAGCGCGCGGGCAATGGCGATGCGCTGGCGCTGGCCGCCCGAGAACATATGCGGATAGCGGTTGTAGTGCTCGGGCCCGAGGCCGACCTTCTTCAGCATCTTCATTGCCAGGTCGCGGCGCTCTTCGGCCGGCCTGTCGGTGTTGATGAGCAGCGGCTCGCCCAGCACATCGCCGATCTTCTGGCGCGGATTGAGCGAGCCATAAGGGTTCTGGAAGACGATCTGCACCTTGCGGCGCATTTCCTTGGTGAGGCCGTCCCTGGCAATATCGACCTTGTTGCCGTCGATGAAGAGCTCGCCCGAGGTGGCCGGATCGATGAGCGTGATGATGCGGGCGAGCGTGGACTTGCCGCAGCCCGATTCGCCGACGATCGCCAGCGTCTTGCCCTTCTCGACGCTGAAGGACACGCCCTTCACCGCATGCACGGTGCGCGCGCCGCGGAACAGGCCGCCGCCGACATGATAGTCGCGCTTGATGTCCTTGCCTTCGACGACCTTGGTCATGCGCCGGCTCCTGAAGGTGCGGCCTCGAACAGCATGTCCGTGACGGTCGGCAGCCGGTCGCCCACGGCATTTTCCGGCAGCGCGGAAAGCAGCGCGCGCGTGTAATTGCTCTTCGGGCTTTCAAACAGCGACAGCACGTCGGCCTCTTCCATCTTGCGGCCCTTGTACTGGACGATGACGCGGTCGGCGGTTTCGGCCACCACGCCCATATTGTGGGTGATCATGATCAGGCCCATGCCGTATTTGGCCTGCAGCGAGACCAAGAGATCGAGGATCTGCTTCTGGATGGTGACGTCCAGTGCGGTGGTCGGCTCGTCGGCGATCAGAAGCTTCGGATTGCAGGCGATCGCCATCGCGATCATGACGCGCTGGCACTGGCCGCCCGACATCTGGTGCGGGAAGGAATTGAGCCTGTCCGCCGGATCGGGAATACCGACCTGGTTGAAAAGCTCGATGGCGCGCGCTCGGCGCTGGGCCTTGTCCATGCCCATATGGAAACGCAGCACTTCCTCGATCTGGAACCCCACGGTAAAGCAGGGATTGAGGCTGGCGATGGGCTCCTGGAAGATCATGGCCATGTCCTTGCCGATGATCTTGCGGCGGTCGGCCGGGCTGATCTTCAAAAGGTCGCGGCCGTTGAAGGTCATGCGGTCGGCGGTGACGGCGGCCGTCCACGGCAGCAAGCCCATCACGGCCAGCATCGACACCGACTTGCCGGAGCCGGATTCGCCGACGATGGCGAGCACCTCGCGCTCGTCGACATGGAGCGATACGCCGTCGACGGCGCGGAACGGACCCGACGCGGTCTGGAACTCGACGACGAGGTTCTGGATGTCGAGCAACGCCATCACGACCTCCTGAGCTTGGGATCGAGGGCGTCGCGCAGGCCGTCACCGATCAGGTTGATGGCAAGCACGGTGATGAGGATAGCGAGACCCGGGAAGGTCACCACCCACCAGGCGCGCAGGATGAATTCACGCGCCGAGGCAAGCATCGTTCCCCATTCCGGCGTCGGCGGCTGGGCGCCGAGGCCGAGGAAGCCGAGTGCGGCGGCTTCCAGAATGGCGTTGGAGAAGGACAGCGTGCCCTGGACGATGAGCGGCGCCAGGCAGTTGGGGAGGATGGTGGCGAGCATTAGCCTGAGATGTCCGGCGCCGGCGACTTTCGCCGCCACGACATATTCGCGGCTCTTCTCGGCCATCACGGCGGCGCGCACCAGGCGGGCGAAATGCGGCTGCAACACAAGCGCGATAGCGAGCATCGCGTTGAACAGGCCGGGGCCGAGGATGGTGACCAGAACCAGCGCCAAGAGCAGCGACGGGAAGGCTAAGATCAGGTCCATGATGCGCATGATCGCGACGTCGACCCAGCCGCGGAAATAGCCTGCCAAAAGGCCGAGCGTGATGCCGCCGGTGAGCGCCAGCGTGACGACGACCGCGCCGATCAGCAGCGAGAAGCGCGCGCCGTAGAGCAGGCGCGAGAGGATGTCGCGGCCGACCGGGTCGGTGCCCAGCAGATATTGCGTCGAGCCGCCCTCCTGCCAGGCCGGCGGTCTGAGGAACGCGGCCTTGTCCTGGATGTCAGGTGCATAGGGC
The DNA here is from genome assembly GCF_006439355.1 of Mesorhizobium sp. B4-1-3. Lineage (GTDB taxonomy): Bacteria > Pseudomonadota > Alphaproteobacteria > Rhizobiales > Rhizobiaceae > Mesorhizobium. Next base: position 129,779 of record NZ_VFTG01000005.1, on the reverse strand, counting down.
GCAAGCAGCGGCGCGAAAAGTGCCGCGAGCACCAAAAGGATGAAGACGACCAGGCCGATGACGGCGCCGCGGTTCACCGAGAAATAGTGCCAGAAGGTCTTGAGGCCGGTGAGACGATCCGGGCTGCCGGCGGCCATCGGGGCGATTTCGGTCTGGGTCATTTATGCCGCCCTGATGCGCGGGTTGATGACGGCATAGAGCACATCGACGATGAGGTTGACCGCCATGACGATGAGCGCGATCAAAAGCAGACCCGACTGCACGACGACATAGTCGCGCTTGAAGATGGAATCGACCATCCATTTGCCGATGCCCGGCCAGGCGAAGATGGTCTCGGTGAGGATGGCGCCGGCAAGCAGCGTGCCGACCTGCAGGCCGATGGTGGTGACGACCGGGATCAGCGCGTTGCGCAGCGCATGCACGCCGATAACGCGCGCCGCGGAAAGGCCCTTGGCGCGCGCGGTGCGGACATAGTCCTCGCCCAGCACCTCGAGCATGGCCGAGCGCGTCTGGCGCGCGATCACCGCCAGCGGAATGGTGCCGAGCACGATCGACGGCAGCACAAGGTGGCTGAGCGCGGAGCGGAAGGCATCCCATTTGCCATAGAGCAGGCTGTCGATGGTCATGAAGCCGGTGATCGGCTTGAAGAAGAACTGCAGGCCGATGCGGCCCGACACCGGCGTCCAGCCGAGATAGCCGGAAAAGAAGATGATGAGCAGCAGGCCCCACCAGAAGATCGGCATCGAATAGCCGACAAGGGCGGTGCCCATCAGCGACTGGTCGAACCATGAGCCGCGCTTGACGGCGGCGAAGATGCCGGCCGGAATGCCGATGACCATGGCGAAGACCATGGCGAAGAAGGACAGTTCCAGCGTCGCCGGGAAGAGCGTCTTGAACTCCTCGAGAACCGGGCGCTTGGACGAGATGGAAACGCCGAAATCGCCGGTGGCGACCTCACCGACATAGCGGGCATATTGCTGCCAGATCGGCAGATTGTAGCCGAACTGTTCCTTGAGCTCTTCGTAGCGGGCGGGAGCGACGCCATGCTCGCCTGCCATGGCGAGGATCGGATCGCCGGGCAGCAGTCGGACAAAGGCAAAGGCGCAGATCGTGATACCGACCAGGGTCGGGATCAGAAGGGCAATTTTGTTGAGAAGATATCGGAGCATCGTCAAGTCGAAACGGGGCGGCGCGAATTCGCGCCGCCCCGTTCGCAAATATTACTCGGCCTTGTCAACACCGTCGAAACGGTGAATGCCGAGCGGGTCCATCTTGAAGCCGGTGACGTTGTTGCGAACGACCGCGTAGACTTGGCTGTGGGCCAGCAGGAAAGCGGGCGCTTCCTTCGCGAAGATCACCTGCGCCTGCTCATAGAGCTTGGTGCGCTCGGCCTGGTCGCTGGTCTTCTTGGCCTTCTGGATCAGGTCCTCGAAATCCTTGTCGCACCAGCTCGAATAGTTCGAGACGCCGATGGCGGAGCAGGCGAAGAGGGTGGCGAAGAAATTGTCCGGATCGCCATTGTCGCCGGTCCAGCCGACCTGGAAGGCGCCGGGGCGGTCCTTCTTCTTGCCTTCCTCGCGGTACTTCGTCCACTCGTAGTTGACGATGTTCGCCTTGACGCCGACCTTGGCCCAGTCGGCCTGGATCAGCTCGGCGGCGCGCTGGAAGTTGGGATTGTAGGGACGGGCGCGGTCCGAGGCCCAGAGCTGGATCTCCTTCAGCCCGGCAGCCTCGAGCACCTTCTTGGCCGCTTCCGGATTGTACGCGTCGGTCTTCACATCCTTGTTCCACGACCACATGGTCGGCGGGATCAGGTTTTCGGCCGGCGTGGCGCCGGCATCCTGGAACAGCGACTTGATCAGCGCCTCCCGGTCGATAGCCTGGTTGAGCGCATGGCGCACTTCCGGCTTGTCGAGCGGCGGGATCGTGGTGTTGTAGCTCATATAGCCGATGTTCAGGCCGGCCTGATCCATCAGGGTCACGTCCTTGTTGGCCTTGATGGTCGCGATGTCGGCCGGGTTGGGATAGACCGTCACGTCGCACTCGCCGGCCAGCACCTTCTGGATGCGGGCGGTCGCGTCAGGCGTGATGGCGAAGACCAGATCGTCGATCTTTTCCTTGCCCTTGAAGTAGTCGGGGTTGGCCGCATAGCGGATGACCGAATCCAGCTGGTAGTCGACGAACTGGAACGGACCGGTGCCGACCGGCTTGGTCGAGAAGTCGGCCATCTTGCCTTCCTTCTGGAGTTGGTCGGCATATTCCTTCGACACGATCGAAGCGAAATCCATGCCGAGATTGGCCAGCATCGGCGCGTTCGGCTCGGTCAGCGTCAGCTTGACAGTGAGGTCGTCGACCTTCTCCCACTTGGCGACATATTTCGGCATGTCCATGCCGGTGTAATAGTCCCAGGTGAGGTTCGGCAGATACTTGTCGCCGTTCCACGGGTTCTGCTTGTTGAACTGGCGATCGAAGGAGAAGACGACGTCATCGGCGTTGAGGTCGCGCGTCGGCTTGAAATAGTCGGTGGTCTGGAACTTCACGCCCGGATGCAGATGGAAAGTATAGACCAGGCCATCGTCGGAAATTTCCCATTTGTCGGCAAGACCAGGCTCGAGCTCGGTGCCACCGTGCTTGAATTCGACCAGTCGCGAATAGACGGTGCGCGAAGACGCGTCGAAGTCGTTACCGCCGGTCGTCGTACCGGGATCGAAATTGGCCGGCGACGCTTCCGAGCAATAAACGAGCGTCTTGGCACTGGCCATGCCGCTGAGGACGCTTGCAGCCAGCAACGCGGCTGCAAAAGCCATTGTCTTTTTCATTGAGCACTCCCTGATGTTCTCTCAAGCCCCTCTATCAGGCTCGCGAAGGGCGCATATAAGCACCGTTTCTACGCCTTTGGAACACCTCGTGTGCATCCCCCATGGGAAGCAGGAAAAGAATCTAGCCTTTGCTCAAATTGCAGCAAAAACGAGCAATTTATTCTGCTCACGACATTGTTAACGATGGCATTTTTTTATTGATCAGCCGCCTTTCGAAATGGCGATGCGAGGCATGCTTGCCCAGGATCGCCCGCGCCCAGCCACGATGCGGGAGGCGATCGAAGCACGGGATTTCGACGGCAAATCTTTCCCCGCATTGCCGCTGGGGCAAGGCTTGCACGGTCGCGGATAGAGGCAATACATAGACGATGGGCGGGATTTCCCGGAAAATCCGAACCGGCGTGGAGGACGCTTCTTTCGGAGGCGGCGCCGGACAAGAGGCGACAGGGAGAGACAGGTGGCAAAAGCAGCCAAGACGACAGCTCCGGCGAAAGCAAAGGCCAAGGCCGCCGCCGAAAGCGATGCGCCCAAGGCTGTGAAGGCGGCCGCCGCGCCGAAGGCGAAGACGGCCGCCAAGGAAGCGCCTGCCAAGACAGCCGCAAAACCGGCAGCGGCAAAGACCAAGGCCGCGGCCGCCAAAAAGGACAAGCCGGCAACCGCAAAAGCGGAGGCCGCCAAGCCGACCGCTCCGCCTGCCCCTAAGGGTCTGCCGAAGGCGATCACCGAGCTCACCGCCGGCCTGCCGGAAAAGCCGTGGCTGAAAAGCTATCCCAAGAACATGCCGGCCGAGATCGGCGCCCTGCCCTACAAGTCCATCGGCGAGTTTCTCATCGGCGCCTGCAAGCAATTCGCCGGGCAGCCAGCCTTCGTGTGCATGGGCAAGTCGATCAGCTATGCTGAGCTCGAGCGGCTGTCGGCCGCGTTCGGCGCCTATCTGCAGGCGAGAGGCCTGGAGAAAGGCGCGCGCGTGGCGCTGATGATGCCGAACGTGCTGCAATATCCGGTGGCGATGATGGGCATACTGCGCGCCGGCTACACGGTGGTGAACGTCAACCCGCTCTACACGCCGCGCGAACTGGAACACCAGTTGAAGGATTCCGGCGCGCAGGCCATCGTCATTCTGGAGAACTTCGCCGGCACGCTGCAGGCGGTGATCGCCAGGACGCCCGTCAAGCATGTCATCGTCGCCGCCATGGGCGACATGCTGGGCGGCCTCAAGGGCGCCATCGTCAACCTCGTCGTGCGGCGGGTGAAGAAGATGGTTCCGGCATGGTCGCTGCCCGGCCATGTCAAGTTCAACGCCGTGCTCAAGACCGGCGCGACCATCGCCTTCAAGCCGCCCACGGTCTCCGGTGACGACATCGCCTTCCTGCAATATACGGGCGGCACCACCGGCGTCTCGAAGGGCGCTGTGCTGCTGCATCGCAACGTCCTTTCGAACGTCGCGCAGAACTCGCTGTGGGTGGAGGACGCCTATACGGTGAAGCCGAAGCCCGCGCATCTCAACTTCATCTGCGCGCTGCCACTCTATCACATCTTCGCGCTGACGGTGAACGCGCTGATGGGCATGCAGCAGGGCGCGCAGAACGTGCTGATCCCCAACCCGCGCGATATCCCGGGCTTCGTCAAGGAACTGGCGAAATACCCGATGCACATCTTTCCGGGCCTCAACACGTTGTTCAACGCGCTGCTCAACAATGAGGAATTCCGCAAGCTGGACTTCAAGCCGCTGATCCTGACGCTGGGCGGCGGCATGGCTGTGCAGAAGGGCGTCGCCGAACGCTGGAAGGCGCTGACCGGCTGCCCGGTGAGCGAAGGCTACGGGCTGTCCGAAACCTCGCCGGTGGCGACCGCCAACAAGTTCAGCTCGGCCGACTTCACCGGCACGATCGGCCTGCCGCTGCCTTCGACGGAAATCGCCATCCGCGACGATGACGGCAACAACGTGCCGCTCGGTGAAGTCGGCGAGATCTGCATCAAGGGACCGCAGGTGATGGTCGGCTATTGGAACCGGCCCGACGAGACCGCCAAGGCGATGACCGAGGACGGCTTCTTCAAGTCCGGCGACATGGGCTTCATGGACGAGCGCGGCTACACCAAGATCGTCGACCGCAAGAAGGACATGATCCTGGTTTCCGGCTTCAACGTCTATCCGAACGAACTGGAGGAGGTCGTCGCGCATCATCCCGGCGTGCTCGAAGTGGCGGCGATCGGCGTGCCGGACGAGCATTCGGGCGAGGTGCCGAAGCTGTTCGTCGTCAAGAAGGATCCGGCGCTCACTATCGAAGCCCTGATGGCTTACTGTCGCGAGAACCTGACCGGCTACAAGCGGCCGCGATATATCGAGTTCCGCACCGAGCTGCCGAAGACCCCGGTCGGCAAGATCCTGCGGCGCGCACTGCGGGACCAGGCTTGAGCGATCATTCCGCCGGCTTGGGGCGAGAGCGGACGAAGGCGCTCGATCCGGCGGACTTCATCAAGGCGAACATGCGGCTGGCGCCGGTGCCATCAGTGCCGGAGGTCCGGCTTTATCAGGCGCATCCCGGCAGCGGCCTGCGGCGGCTGCTCGAACCGGACAACGATAGCGACGGAAGCCGGCCTGAGCCGCAGCCGCCCTACTGGGCTTATGCCTGGGCTGGCGGCGCCGTGCTGGCGCGCTATGTCCTGGAGAGGGCGTCGATCGTCGCCGGCAAGCGGGTGCTCGACCTCGGCGCCGGCTCGGGACTGGTCGGGATCGCGGCGGCCAAAGCCGGGGCGCGCGCGGTGATCGCGGCGGAGATCGACCGCAACGGCGTGGTGGCGCTCCGTCTCAACGCGCAAGCCAACGGCGTCGCCATCCAAATCCGTGACGAGGACCTCACCGCCGGTGCGCCGCCGGCGGTCGACCTGGTGCTCGCGGGCGACGTCTTTTACGCGCAGGATGTCGGACAGCGGATGATGCCGTTCCTTGACCGCTGCCTCGCCGCCGGCATCGACGTGCTGGTCGGCGATCCGGGTCGCGCCTGGCTGCCGAGGCCGCGGCTTTGCCCGCTCGGCGAATATCATGTGCCGGACGTCGGCGGAAACGGCGGCAGCGAGCCTAAGCCCAGCGCGGTGTTTGCCCTCGTTCCGATAAAGGGTTGCTAAGAAGTCCGGCAATCGCCGCTCGCCTGACATCCGGCGCCACGCATCATCCAGCGCTTCCATTCTTGGTTCCGCGAGCAAAGCTCGGAACAGGAACCATCTAAACCCGTTTTACCAGTTCTAGCGAATAGAACGAAGAGACGGAGCAGTCATGGATATCCACGACACACATCACCGTCGATCAAAGATCGGCGACCACACGATATTCCTGCGGGAAGCAGGACCGCTCGATGCTCCCGTCCTTCTTTTGCCGCATGGCTACCCGTGCTCGTCTTACAGTTCAGACGCCTGATGCCGGGGCTGGCCGATCGCTGGCGAACGGTAGCATTCGACTGGCCTGGATTCGGCTACAGCGACACACCGGACCCCGCCGAGTTCGACTATGATTTCAAGGCTTATGCCGGCGTTCTGGCTGACGTTGCCGATGCGCTGCATCTGGAGCGTTATGCGCTATGGCTCCATGATTATGGTTCTCAGATCGGCCTCCGTCACGCGATAGCGCATCCCGACAGGATCGCGGCGCTGATCATCCAGAACGGCGACATCTATGAGGACGTGCTCGGGCCGAAATACGACACGATCAAAGCCTGGTGGGCGGACAAATCGGTTGACAGGCATCGTCCGCTCGAGGAGGCGGTGAGCGAGCAGGGATTCCGCAAGGAGTTCATCGGCGAGGTCTCTGAGGAAGTCGCCAGCCGCGTCCCTCCCGATCTGTGGAAGCTGCATTGGCCGCTGATGAACACAGGTATCCGGAAGGCGGTGTCGGTACGGCTGATGGAAAAGCTCGAACAGAACATCGAATGGTTCCCGCGATACCAATTTTATCTGCGCGAGCACCGACCGCCGACGCTGATCGTGTGGGGACCGCAGGACGGCTACATGCCCGAGCAGTCGGCGCTCGCCTATCGGCGAGACCTCCCGGATGCGGAACTCCACATCCTCGACGATGCCGGGCATTGGCCGTTGGAAACACATTTCGAGGAAGCCCTGCAGCTGGTGCGCGACTTCCTCTCGCGAACGCTGCCGTAAACACGGCTCTCTGCGAATCAAAGACCCAAGGAGACAAACATGGCGACGAAACCAACCATCGCACGCATCTGGCGCGGTCGCACCCGTCGCGACGTCGCGAACAGCTACGAGCCTTATCTGAAGGCAGAAGGCATTCCTCCGCTTCAGCAGGTTGCGCTCGGCGTCCAGCTTTTTCGGGAGGACCGGGAAGAGGAGACCTGGTTCACGACCATCTCCTACTGGCCCGACATCGAGGCGATGACCGCCTTCACAAAGGGCGACCCGATCAAGGTCCATCATCTCGACCGCGACGCCGAATTTCTCATCGAACTGCCCGAGCGCATCGAGATCCACCGCATCCTCGTCGACGATCAGGATCTGCGCTGAGGTTGCCGTCATGAGCAATCTCACCCTGTTCGGCCTCATGGCGCTGATCTGGGGGCTGACCTGGGCGGCCGTCAAGATCGGCCTGGATGCGGGTGTTCCCCCGATCCTTTTGGCGGGGCTGCGCTATCTGCTGACTGCGGGAATCCTCGCATTTTGGACACAGGGAGCCTTTACGGCCTTCGCGGAAGGCCGGCCGATGCGAATCATCATATCGGCCCTGCTGACGAATGCCGGAACCTACGGACTGCTGTTCTGGGGCATGCAAACGGTCCCGTCCGGCCTATCCGGCTTGGTCAATCTCGCGCTGGTTCCGGTGCTTCTGTTTGGCTTGGCGGTCCTCCTCGGAGAAGAGCAACCCACCTGGCGCCACGGCCTGGCGCTGGCGCTCGGCTGCACAGGCCTCCTTGGCCTCTTCTGGACGCGTCTTGTCGAGCAGGAATCCGGAAACGGATTGGGGCTTGCCGCTATCGTAGGCGGCACGGCATGCTACTGCGCGGGGAGCGTTATTGCGCGGCCGCTGATCGGCCCGATCAGGCCCCTGACGCTCACCGCGATCCACGCCATTCTCGGCGGCGCGGCGCTGATCGTTATCTCGTTCTTTTTGGGCGAGGTTTCGGCGACGCTGCCAGAAAAAATCGACGTCGCTCCGGCTACGGCCAGCCTGTTGTTTCTTTCCCTCCTCGGAACCATCGTAGCCTACACGATCTATCTGCGCCTGCTTGAACAATGGGGCACTGCCCGCGCCGGGCTCTACGCCTTCATATCGCCCATCGTCGCCCTGGCCGTAGGCGTTTGGCTCTTCGGCGAAAAGGTCGGAGCGGCCGAGATTGGCGGCGCCGCGCTGTTGTTGGTAGCGGCAGGATTGGCGTTGTTTGGACACGACAGCACCGACCCAGCGAGGAAATGAAGGCCGTCGCCAATGTCGTTTCCCCATCGCATCGCGGGCAACCTGGCCCTTGACCTAGCGAACACGATCAGTCGGCGAGGCACGGACCGGGAAATTGACCACCTCGCGACGGCGGCGGACATCCTGGCATGGTCGAGGCAAACCGGCCTGATCGACAATGACTTCGCCCTGCCTTCGGCCGACCACAAGGCTGTGGTCAAAGACGTTCTCGCGCTTCGCCGCGCTGTAAGCGACGCCGGCTCCGCAATCGCTCACGGCGGCGAACCTCCCGCTGCCGCGCTCGACACCATCCGAAAATACGCAGCCGAGGCACTCAGAACCGCCGCGCTAGCCGGATTGCCGGTGTCGTTGCATTTTCGAGATCTCAACCGCATCACCGGGGCAATCGCGTGGTCGGCCCTCGATTTGCTTCGCGGCGACGAACTGTCGCGTCTCAAACAATGCCCGCCGCACGACTGCCGTTGGCTTTTCATAGATCGCACGAAAAACGGTTCGCGACGATGGTGTGAGATGAACAGCTGCGGCAATCGGGCCAAGAAGCAGTCGCATCGGAGAATGCCGGGTTGAGGCGTTTTTCTGAGACGGCGGCAGGTCTAACCGGCCGGCACGTTCACCCGCGTGGCAAGGAAATCCGGCAGGTCGGCGACGGACTCCAGAACGATGTCTGCCATCGGCGCCAGCGAGTCGCGCGTGCCGGTGCCGGAGAGCACGCCCACCGCCAGACCACAGCCGCCGGCGCGCGCCATTTCGAGATCGTGGCGATTGTCACCGACCATGGCGACCTCGCCGGGCTTCAACCCGGTCAGGTCGCAGAAAGCGACGACCGTGTCGGGCGCGGGCTTGGAATTGGCAACGGCGTCGTAGCCGAACGCCGCATCGAAGAGCTGCGCGATGCCGAGCGTGGCCAGCGTCTTCTCGGCGCCGCTCGTGGAATCGTTTGTGGCAACGCCCATCCGATAGGATCGATTATGCAAGGTCCGCAGCGAGTCAACAATTCCGGGCAGCGCCACCGCCATGGCCGACCCTTGCGCCGAGGTGATCTCGTTGAATCGGGAAACCGCACGCATCTGGTCCTCATCGGACAGACGCGGGAACCAGAGTTCGACGACGTCCATGTTCGAACCGGAGGCGAAGATCGAATCGGGCTTGAAGCGCTTGGTGACGAAGTCGAAGCCGGCCGCGGCAAGCAGCCGGTCGGCCTTCCAGCGGTCGCCCTCGGCGGCGTCCATCGCCATGAAGTCGGCTATGCCGAGCCAGGTTGCGTTGAAGTCGACAAGCGTGCCGTCCTTGTCGAACAATATTCCCCTGATATCCGCCAATCCGTTTACTCCGCACCACGCAATTGGTGGATATGAGCCACCAGTCCGGCAGTCGAGGCGTCGCGGTTTGCGGCAGTCTCCTTGCCTTCAACGACAGGCAGCAGGCCCGTCGCCAGTTCCTTGCCGAGTTCGACGCCCCATTGGTCGAAGGAATTGATGTTGAACAGCGTGCCCTCGACGAAGACGCGATGCTCATAGAGCGCGATTATGCGGCCCAATGTGCGCGGATCGAGCTTGCGGTAGAGGATGGTGAGCGACGGGCGGTTGCCGGAGAAGACCCGGTGCGGCGCGATCCTGTCGACATCGGCCGGCTTCATGCCCTTGGCCAGCATCTGCGCGCGCGCCTCTTCCAGCGTACGCCCCTTCATGAAGGCCTCCGACTGCGCCAGGCAGTTGGCGAGCAGGAGATCATGCTGATGCTTCAATTCGGGCTCGTGACCGACCGCGGCGGCGAGGAACTCGACTGGGATGAAGTCGGTGCCCTGGTGCAGGAGCTGGAAGAAGGCATGCTGGCCATTGGTGCCGGGCTCACCCCAGACCAGCGGGCCGGTCGGCGTGGCGGCGGCGAAGCCGTCCAGCGTGACGCTCTTGCCGTTCGATTCCATGTCGAGCTGCTGCAGGTAGGCCGGCAGGCGCGACAGGCGCTGGTCGTATGGGATGACGGCGCGGGCCGGGTATTTGCAGACGACGCGATGCCACCAGCCGATCAGCCCCAGAAGCACCGGAAGGTTCTTCTGCATGGGTGCCGAGCGGAAATGCTCGTCCATCTCATGCGCGCCGTCGAGGAAGGCACGGAAGTTGCGCGGGCCCACGGAAATCATCACCGGCAGGCCGATGGCGCTCCAGACCGAATAGCGCCCGCCGACCCAGTCCCAGAAGCCGAAGACGCGGTCCTGCTCGATGCCGAACTTCGCCACGAGGTCGAGCGCGGTCGAGACGGCGGCGAAATGCTTGCCGACCGCTTCCTTGCCCAGCGCCTTCTGCACCCAGTCGCGCGCGGTCTGCGCATTCGTCATCGTCTCGACCGTGGTGAAGGTCTTGGAGGCGACGATGAACAGGGTCGTTTCCGCGGACAGGCCCTTCAGCGTGTCATGGATATGCGCACCGTCGACATTGGAGACGTAGTGCGCGCGCGGCCCGTCATGGTAGGGGGCGAGCGCCAGCGTCACCATTGCCGGGCCGAGATCGGAGCCGCCGATGCCGATATTGACGATGTCGGTGATCTTCTTGCCGGTGGCACCCAGCGCCTCGCCGGATCGGATGGCGTCGGCGAAAGCGCCCATGGCGTCGAGCACGGCGATCACATCGGCCTTGGTGTCCTGGCCGTCGACGATCACGCTCTTGCCGGTCAGGTTGCGCAGCGCAGTGTGCAGCACGGCGCGGTTCTCGGTGATGTTGATCTTCTTGCCTTCGAACATCGCGGCGCGGCGCCCCGCGAGATCGGCCGCCCCCCCCAGCTTTTCCAACATCGTCATCGTATCTGTGTCGACGGCGCATTTCGACCAGTCGAGCAGAAGGTCGCCATCGGTGGCGGAAAATGTCTCGAAGCGCTTGGGATCGGCGGCGAAGGCCTCGCGCATCGAGCCCTTGGCCGCCGCGCGCTGGTCGCGCAAGGCGGCAAGTTGCTTGTCGAAGGATGACTGGTCCACTGGCGGGCTCCTGGCGGGTTTTAGACCATTTTAACAGGCCGGATGTTTCCGGCGCGTGTCGGCGCGTCATTCTATCGAGCCGAATTCCATTTCGTTCAAGCGCGGCTTTGCCGCACTGCATCACGCTTTGATGAGGGCGGTATCGGGCGGTGAAGGTGCGGGAATTTCGGCGCGACGACGCTGCGCGTTGCGGGCGACGATGCTGGCGCACAGCGCTGGGCGGGGCCCCAGTGGCGACGACGCTGCACGTCGCGCCTTAAACGCGCGGCGACGACGCTTCGCGTCGCGCCTGATAGATCACTGGCATAAATCCCAGCGATCAGAAAAATTGATTGGCGCAACCCCTTATGCCACCCATACACTCCACTGGTCCAGCCAAGTGAAAACAGCTGGCCCTCCGAGGAAGATTTCCCATGCCACAGCGCAATGACACGGCCATATGGTCCGGCCTGTTCCGGATTTCGGCTGAATCCGGCCAAACCCTCCAGGCGCAGATCCGCCAAGCGATCGTCGCGGCCATTCTCGACCGACAGATCGCCGCCTCGATGCCGCTGCCGTCGTGCCGAATTCTCGCGGAAAAACTTGGGGTTGCCCGCGGCACGGTGGTGCTCGCCTTCCAGCAGCTGGTCGACCAGGGCTTCCTGGTGGCGCGCGAGCGGCGCGGCCATTTCGTCAACCCTGACGTGCTGGCCACCCCCTCCAAGCCGCATCAGAAGGCGCCCGACCAGCAGAACGAGATCGACTGGAAGGCGCGCCGGCAGATCGCCGCAAGCGACATGCCGCCGCCGGCCAAGCACGACAACTGGATCAAGTCCTCCTATCCGTTCGTCTACGGCCAGTTCGATCCGGCGCTGTTCCCTACCGCCGAATGGCGCGAATGCAACCGCATGGCGCTGGCTGTGCTGGAGATCCGCAACTGGGCATCCGACATGGTGGACCGCGACGATCCGCTGCTGATCGAGCAGATCCAGGCCAGGCTCCTGCCGCGCCGCGGCATCTTCGCCAACCCGGACGAGATCATCGTGACGCTGGGCGCGCAGAACGCGCTCTACATGCTCGCCTCGCTGTTGATGACCAAGGGCTCGAAAGTGGCGATGGAGGATCCGGGCTACCCGGATGCGCGTTCGATCTTCCGGCTGGCCGGCGCCGACATCCAGCCGGTTCCGGTCGACCAGTCGGGCATCGTGACTTCGTCGATCCCCAGCGATTCCGGCTTCGTCTTCGTAACGCCGAGCCACCACTGCCCGACCATGGTGCCGCTGTCGGCGGAACGTCGGCAGGACCTTCTGGCGCGCGCCAACCGCAACAACCAGATCATCATCGAGGACGGCTATGACAGCCAGCTGCTCGATGAGGCGCCGCAGCAGGCGCTGAAGAGCCTCGACCGCTCCGGCCGCGTCATCTATGTCGGTTCGATGTCGAAGACGCTGGCTCCGGGCCTGAGGCTTGGCTACATCGTGGCTTCGGCGGGGCTGATCGCCGAGCTTCGCGCGCTGCGCCGCTTCATGCTGAGGCACCCGCCGGCGAACAACCAGCGCGCCGTCGCGCTGTTCCTGTCGCTCGGCCACCACGAGGCCCTGGTGCGCAGGCTTTCCGCCGCCTTCGACGAACGGCGCAAGCGTCTGGTCCATGCGATTTCCGCCTTCTTGCCAGAGTGGCGTTCGACCGACTCGGCGGGCGGCACATCGCTCTGGCTGGAAGGGCCGCGGGGCACTGATTCACGCGGCCTGGCGGAAGCGGCCGCTTCGCGCAGCGTCATCATCGAACCCGGCGACCGGTTCTTCGATCGCAGCGAAAAGCCCTCTCGTTTCATGCGCTTGGGCATCTCCTCGATCTCGCTGCAGCATATCGAGCCGGGCATCCGCGAACTCGCCACCGCCGCCGGCCGCAGGCCCGCGGCCGCCTGATCGCCACAGACGTCCTGAAAAGAGCCGGCGCAGTGCCGGCTCTTTTTCATTTGGGCGTATGCTTGCCGCTTTAGCACTCTGGCATATTCGACGGGATTGCTTGGCCCATAGGCTGTACCAATGCCGGCGGCATAGTCGGGGCCAGAAGGGGATGAGGCAAGCCGATGGTGGACCAACCGCCGCGTGCCGCCTCGCAGACAAGACAAAGGTGGAGTGCTTCCATGTCAGTGGCTCTCGAGAAGCAGGAATCGTCGTCGGACCAGCGTTCGCGGCGGTCCGGCGGGCGCGAAGCGCGCCGCGCAATGCGGGCGGCGCCCTTGGCCGACGATATCCGTCCGGTGCGATCGGGGCTTGAAGGCGGCAGCTATGGCCCATTGAGCCAGAACGACCGGGAACGCATCCACGAAGCGGTGCTGACCCTCCTGGAGACGGTCGGCTTCGCCAACGCCATCCCCTCCTGCATCGAGGCGCTGACCCGGGTCGGCGGCATCTATGGCGACGACGGCCGCATCCGGTTGCCTCGCGCGCTCGTGCTGGACACGATCAAGAAGGCGGCGCGCAACTTCACCCTCTACGGCCAGGATCCGAAGCACGACATGTTGATCCAAGGCAAACGCGTGCACTACGGCACGGCGGGCGCGGCGGTGCATCTGGTCGATGTCGAGAAGCGCGAATATCGCGAATCGCTGCTGCAGGATCTCTACGACGCCGCCCGTCTCGTCGACGGGCTGGACAACATCCATTTCTTCCAGCGCACCATGGTGCCGCGCGACATTCCCGACCCGCTCGATATGGATTTCAACACGCTCTATGCCTGCGTGATGGGGACCTCCAAGCATGTCGGCACCTCGTTTACGGTACGCGAGAACGTTAAGTCGGCGCTGGAAATGCTCTATGCGATCGCCGGCGGCGAGGAGAATTTCCGGGCGCGGCCATTCGTGTCGAATTCGAATTGCTTCGTCGTGCCGCCGATGAAGTTCGCCGAGGACGCCTGCGGCGTGCTCGAAGCCTGCGTCGAAGGCGGCATTCCGATCCTGCTGCTTTCCGCCGGCCAGGCCGGCGCCACCGCACCGGCGGCGATTGCCGGCGCCGTCGTGCAGGCGGTGGCGGAAGTGCTGATGGGCCTGGTCTATGTCAATGCGATCAAGCCTGGGCATCCGGCGATCTTCGGCACCTGGCCGTTCGTCTCCGACCTGCGCACCGGCGCCATGTCCGGCGGCTCGGCCGAGCAAGCGGTGCTGACCGCGGCCTGCGCGCAGATGGCGCAATATTACGATCTGCCCGGCGGCTCGGCCGCCGGCATGTCGGACTCCAAGCTGCCCGACATCCAGGCCGGCTACGAGAAGGGCATCACCAATGTCATGGCGGGCTTGTCCGGCCTGAACCTGGTCTATGAATCGGCGGGCATGCATGCCTCGCTGCTCGGCTTCTGCCTGGAAAGCCTGATCATCGACAACGACATGCTCGGACATTGCCTGCGCTGCGTGCGCGGCATCGAAGTGACCGACGACGCGCTGTCGATCGACACGATCGCCGATGTCTGCCTCAAGGGTCCCGGGCATTATCTCGGCAACGACCAGACGCTGAAGCTGATGCAGACCGAATATTTCTATCCCGCCGTCGGCGACCGGTTCTCGCCCAAGGAATGGAACGAAAAGGGCCGGCCCGATATCCTGTCGCGGGCGATCGCGGAGAAGAAGCGCGTGCTTGCCGAGCGTTTCCCGCGCCATGTCTCGCGCCTGCTCGACGACAAATTGCGCGCCCGCTTCGGCGAGATGATTAAGTTGCCGCGCAGCAAGATGGGCGGCTAGGAGACATCGATATTCGGGTGAGGCCGGCCTGCAAATGGCGGTCTCCTGCGCTTCCGGTGCTCGTCTCCTACCTGCCGGTCAATCGGCCCTCAACTCGTAGCGTTCAACCACTTCTGGGTTGATCAGCTTGGCGTGCAGCGTCATCAGCACGATCCGCGCATCAAAACTGTCGCCGGCCTCGAGTGCCGCCTCGATGCGGCGCTCGACCGCCAAAGTCGACTCACGGCCATTGGCCTGCTCGAATACCTGCGGCCCGGCGACGCAATAGCCGCAGAGCTGCGCCACGGATCGATAGGCGTCCGCCGGCGGCTCGTCGGGCCAGCGGTCGTTCATCAGATTGAGGATGGTGAGCTTGACGCCTTCCGGCACCAGGGCCGGATGC
Organism: Mesorhizobium sp. B4-1-3; assembly: GCF_006439355.1. Lineage (GTDB taxonomy): Bacteria > Pseudomonadota > Alphaproteobacteria > Rhizobiales > Rhizobiaceae > Mesorhizobium. The sequence goes on along the minus strand of NZ_VFTG01000005.1, from coordinate 114,467 downwards.
AGATCGGCCACGCGTAACGCCTCGTCGAGCTGGCGCAGATCGCTGGAACGGCCGAACATGCCGAGGAAGCCAAGGGAAGAACGCCGTTTCGCCAAAATAGTCTCTGCCCTTCGCAGCCTGCCGGGATCGACCTTATCTGTGGGCTGAGCGTGGCCGAAACAAGGGCATAAAAAGGACGGCCCGCCGGTGGCGAGCCGTCCTCATTATTTAGCCAGCTACACGATCAGTGATTGTCGCGCGGCACGCCGCTGGTATGGGCGACGTCCTGGTATTTCACCGCAGGCTTCAGTACCATGCCGGCCGAGAACTGGTCGACTATGCCGCGCTGGATCTCCTGCCAAGGCGTCTGGTGCTTGGGGTAGTGATAGCCGCCATTGCTTTCGAGCTCGGCCCGTCGCCTGGCGAGTTCCTCGTCGCTGATCAGAATGTTGGCCGTGGCCTTTTTCAGGTCGATGCGGACGCGGTCGCCGGTCTTAAGCAGCGCCAGGCCGCCGCCGACCGCCGCCTCCGGCGAGGCGTTGAGGATCGACGGCGAGCCGGACGTGCCGGACTGGCGGCCGTCGCCGATGCAGGCCAGAGAATGGATGCCCTTCTTGATCAGGTAGGCCGGCGGCTGCATGTTTACCACCTCGGCGCCGCCCGGATAGCCGACGGGGCCGGCGCCGCGCATGAACAGGATCGTGTGCTCGTCGATGCCCTGCGCCGGATCGTCGATGCGGGCGTGGTAGTCCTCGGGCCCATCGAAGACCATGGCGTTGCCCTCGAAAGCCTCTGGATCGTTCGGGTTGGAGAGGTAACGCTCACGGAATTCCGGCGAGATGCCGCTGGTCTTCATGATGGCGGAATCGAACAGGTTGCCCTTGAGATTGATGAAGCCGGCATTGGCCTTCAGCGGCTTGTCGGCGCTGCGGATCACGTCATGGTTCTCGTTGACGGCATCCTTGCAATTGTCGCCGATCGTCTTGCCGTTTGCCGTGATCGCGTCCGCATGCGGCAGGAGCCCGGCCTTCATCAATTCGGCAATGACCGCCGGCACGCCGCCGGCATGGTGGTAGTCCTCGCCGAGATACTCGCCCGTCGGCTGCAGGTTGACGAGGAGCGGCACGTTGAGGCCGATCTTCTGCCAGTCGTCGTTGTCGAGCGGCACGCCGAGATGGCGGGCAATGGCATTCAAGTGGATCGGAGCATTGGTGGAGCCGCCGATCGCCGAATTGACGACGATGGCGTTCTCGAAGGCCTGGCGCGTCATGATGTCTGACGGCTTCAGGTCCTCATGCACCATGTCGACGATGCGCTTGCCCGTCTCGTAGGCGATCTGGCCGCGCTCGCGATAGGGCGCTGGGATAGCGGCCGAGCCCGGCAGTTGCATGCCGAGCGCTTCCGCCAGCGAGTTCATCGTGGTGGCGGTGCCCATGGTGTTGCAATAACCCGTCGAGGGCGCCGAAGAGGCGACGATGTCCATGAACTCGTCATAATTGATCTCGCCGGCCGAGAGCCTTTGCCGGGATTCCCAGACGATGGTGCCCGAGCCGGTGCGCTTGCCCTTGTGCCAGCCGTTGAGCATGGGGCCGACCGACAGGGCGATCGCCGGAATGTTGACGGTGGCAGCCGCCATCAGCAGCGCCGGCGTGGTCTTGTCGCAGCCGATGGTGAGCACGACGCCGTCGAGCGGATAGCCGTAGAGCACCTCGACGAGGCTGAGATAGGCAAGGTTGCGGTCGAGCGCGGCGGTCGGGCGCTTGCCGGTCTCCTGGATCGGGTGGCATGGGAACTCGAAGGGGATACCGCCCATCGAGACGATGCCTTCGCGCACGCGCTTGGCGAGATCGAGGTGATGCCGGTTGCAGGGCGAAAGATCGGAACCGGTCTGCGCGATGCCGATCAGCGGCTTGCCCGACATCAGCTCGGCGCGGGTCAGGCCGTAATTCAGATAGCGCTCGAGATAGAGCGCCGTCATGCCCGGATTGTCGGGATTGTCGAACCACTCCTGGGAGCGAAATTTCTTCTTCTTGGTGGGGGCGCCTGCCATGGTGGTCTCCGTATTTGTATGACAAATCGATATGACAACGCGCGGGCTCAAGCAAGAGGCAGGCGCTGCCCGAACCCGGACTTTGGTGCGATAGACTTGTTTCGGCCCGCGCGCTACGACCAATCGGCATCAGCAAATCGAGGAGGTCTTGATGGCTTTGGTGATCGAAGGCGAGGAGCGGATCGCCGCACCGGTCGAGAAAGTGTGGAAAGCCCTCAACGACCCGGAAATCCTGAGGGAGGCCATTCCCGGCTGCCAGAGCCTGGAAAAGAACTCGGACACCGAGATGGCGGCGACCGTGGTGCTGAAGATCGGCCCGATCAAGGCGACCTTCAACGGCGAAGTGACGCTGAAGAACCTGAAGCCGCCGCATTCCTATACCATCCAGGGCGAAGGCAAGGGCGGCATTGCCGGCTTCGCCAAGGGCGGCGCCGACGTGACGCTGACCGCCGACGGGGCGGACTCGACAGTGCTCAAATATGCAGCCAAGGCCGAGGTCGGGGGCAAGATCGCGCAACTCGGCAGCCGGCTGATCCAGTCGACATCGAAGAAGCTCGCCGGGCAGTTCTTCTCGACCTTCGGCGAGAAAGTCGGCGCCTGACCCTTCAGGAGAAAGGGATTACTCGAACACGATGCTCGGCACCGCGGCTTCGGCCGCGCCTCGCTCTTCCTGGACCCGATCCCAGACCTTCGAGGCGATGTCGCGGTAGATTTTCGCCTCTGCGCCCGCCGGCTGGGAGGCCACGACCGGCGCACCGGCGTCCGAGCTTTCGCGAATGCCCATTTCCAGCGGCACCTCGCCGAGGAAGGTGACGCCGAGGCGCTCGGCCTCGCGACGCGCGCCGCCATGGCCGAAAATGTCATAGCGCTTGCCGGTGTCGGGGGCGAGGAAATAGCTCATATTCTCGACGATGCCGAGCAGCGGCACATCGACCTTCTTGAACATGTTAAGGCCCTTGCGCGCATCGATCAGCGCCAGGTCCTGCGGCGTCGAGACGATGACGGCGCCGGCAAGCGGCACCTGCTGGGCCATGGTGAGCTGGGCGTCGCCGGTGCCGGGCGGCATGTCGACCACCAGCACGTCGAGCGGGCCCCACTCGACCTCGCGCAGCATCTGTGTCAGCGCCGACATCACCATCGGGCCGCGCCAGATCATCGGCGTCTCCTCGTCGACGAGGAAGCCCATCGACATCACCTTGAGGCCGTAATTCTGCATCGGCTTCAGCACCTTGCCGTCGACGGTCTGCGGCCGGCCATGGATGTTGAGCAGCCTGGGCATCGATGGGCCGTAGATGTCGGCATCGAGCACGCCGACCTTCAGCCCGTTGGCGGCAAGGCCGAGCGCCAGGTTGACCGCCGTGGTCGACTTGCCGACGCCGCCCTTGCCGGAGGCGACCGCAATGATGGCGTCGATGCCGGGCACGCCGCGCTTGCCGTGGCTTTGCGAGGCGGGCGCGTGCGGCGCGGGACGTTGTGCCGGCGGCGGAGTTGCGGGCCGCGGAGGCGCCGGACGCGGCTGTACAGGCGCTTCCATGCCGCCGCCCTTCTTCTCCGCCGTCAGCGCGACGACGGCGCTGACGACACCGGGGATGGCCTTTACTGCGCGCTCGGCGGCGGCGCGCAGCGGCTCCAGTTCCTGGGCGCGCGCGGCGGGAACGGTGATCGAGAAGAAGACCTTGGAATCGGCGATGAAGATCTCCGAGACCATGCCGAGGTCGACGATGTTGCCGGTGAAGTCCGGCCCGTTCACCGTCTTCAGGCGCTCGACAACGGATTCCTTGGTAATGGACATGAGCTTTTTCCCAGGCGTTTGCCGGGTCAGATAATGCAGTTCCCGGGGAGAACCAAGCTTGGGAACGACATATGCAGCGACATGCCTTCAAAAACTTGCACGCGCCTGTCGGGTTTCACAGGCGCGTTTCGTCTTCCAGACAGACGGATGCCAATTGCGCAGGCTGCGGTCGCCGGAAGACGGCGCAACCCTATTTTCCCGGTTTCCGGCGCGGCGGCCAAAACGGAGCAGCCGACAGAGAAAGGAGAAACCCATGCTCGCAAACAGCAACGCCACTGCCAATCTCGCGGTCAAGGACTTGGAGAAGGCCAAGGCTTTCTATGCTGGAACGCTAGGTCTCAGCCAGGTGGACGACATGGGCGGCGAACTGGTCGTCTATAAGAGCGGCGACACGCTCATCAACGTCTACCATTCGCAATTCGCCGGCACCAACAAGGCGACGGCGGTGACGTGGGCCGTCGGCGACCGGATCGAGCCGATCGTCAAATCGTTGAAAGCGAAGGGCGTCACTTTCGAGCATTACGACATGCCCGGCCTGACGCTCGAGGGCGACATCCATGTCGGCTACGGCATGAAGGTCGCCTGGTTCAAGGATCCCGACGGCAATATCCTGAACCTTGCGGGCGAATAGTGACGCGGCCCGGATCCAGGCCGCCTCATGCGGCCAATCGCGTCGCGAGATAGGTCAGCGCCGAGATCGCCGCCGTCGCCGGCAAGGTGACCACCCAGGCGACGACGATGTTGCCGGCGATGCCCCAGCGCACGGCCGAGACGCGGCGGGCGGCACCCACGCCGATGATGGCGCCGGTGATGGTGTGCGTCGTCGAGACCGGGACACCGAGCCATGTGGCGGCGAAAAGCGTTATGGCGCCGCCGGTCTCGGCGCAGAAACCCTGCATGGGGTTCAACCGCGTGATCTTCGATCCCATGGTGTGGACGATGCGCCAGCCGCCGAGAAGCGTGCCCAGCGCCAGCGCCGACTGGCAGGTCAGCACCACCCAAAGCGGCACGTGGAAAGTCGGGCCGAGCGCGCCTTGCGAATAGAGCAGCACGGCGATGATGCCCATGGTCTTCTGCGCGTCGTTGCCGCCGTGCCCAAGCGAATAGAGCGAGGCGGAAAAGAACTGCAGCACGCGAAACGTATTGTCCACGGCGAACGGCGTCTGGCGCACGAACAGCCAGGAGACGATGAGAACCAGGACGAGCGCCAGCACGAATCCGGTCGCCGGCGAGAGCACGATGGCCGCGACCGTCTTGCCGAGTCCCGACCAGACGATGGCGCCGGTTCCGGCCTTGGCGACGCCGGCGCCGACCAGTCCACCGATCAGCGCGTGCGAGCTGCTCGACGGAATGCCGGCGACCCAGGTGACGATGTTCCAGACGATGGCCCCGACGAGCGCCGCGAAGATCACCGCCGGCGTGACGATGCTGGCGTCGACGATGCCTTTTCCCACCGTCTCGGCGACATGCAAGCCGAAGAACAGGAAAGCGATGAAATTGAAGAACGCGGCCCAGAACACCGCGCAATGCGGCCTCAGCACACGGGTGGAGACGATGGTCGCGATCGAATTGGCGGCATCGTGCAGGCCGTTGAGAAAATCGAAGAACAGCGCCACGGCGACGAGGCCGACCAGCAGGGGAAAAGCGATCGTTGCTTCCATCGCCTAAACGTTCTCGATGACGATGCCGCTGATCTCGTTGGCGACATCCTCGAAGCGGTCGACCACTTTCTCCAGCTGGCCATAAATCTCCGAGCCGATCAGATAGGCCATGGCGTCGCCGCGGCCGTGCCGCTTGAACAGGTCCTTCAGGCCCTGCTCGTGCAGATCGTCGGCGCGGCCCTCGACACGCATCACCTCCTCGGCGATGGCGTTAAGGCGCGCCGCGTTGGCGCCAACCTTGCCGAGCAGAGGGATCGCCTCCGCGACCAACCGGGCAGCCTGGACGATGACCCCGCCCATTTCCTGCATCAGCGGGTCGAACTCCCTCACTTCGAACAGTTTCACTGTCTTGACGGTCTTGTGCATCATGTCGATGGCGTCATCCATCGACTGGATCAGGTCCTTGATGTCGCCGCGGTCGAAGGGGGTGATGAAGGAGCGCCTGACGGCAAGCAGGACCTCGGCTGTGATGCCGTCGGCCTCGTTTTCGAGATCGACGATCTTCTGGCACCAGCGGTCGATGTCCTTGCCCTGGAGAAGCTGCTCGAGGGCCTCGGCGCCGCCGACCACGGTGCGCGAATGCCGCTCGAACAGATCGAAGAAGCGATCCTCGCGCGGCAACAGCTTGTGAAACCAGCCCAGCATCTTGTCCCTCCTTGCCTCCGCCCTACCCCACATAGCGCCCCGCGCCGCGCGGGAAAACAGATAGCCGGCTCAAAAATGTGGACGAGACCCGATTGGGGATGTGTCTTGCGAAGCAAGGCGATTTCCCCGACCTTGGGCTGAACGCCGCGGATCGGATAGCATGATCGACAAGCTGGAATTCTTCATCGCTCTGGCCAAGGAGGAGCATTTCGGCCGGGCCGCGGAAGTCTGCGGCGTCACCCAGCCGACGCTGTCGGCCGGCATCAAGCAACTCGAGGAGCAGCTGGGCGTCATGCTGGTGCTGCGCGGCTCGCGTTTCCAGGGCCTGACGCCGGAAGGCAAGCAGGTGCTGGGCTGGGCGCGCCGCATCGTCGGCGACTCCCGCACGATGCGCGAGGAGATGCGGGCGGCGCGCCACGGCCTGTCCGGGCGCATCCGCATCGCCGCAATCCCGACGGCGCTCGCCATGCTGGCGCGTCTGACGACGCCGTTCCGCGAAAAGCATCCAGGCGTCACCTTTTCGGTGCTGTCGCGCACATCCATCGAAGTGCTGTCGCTGCTCGGCAATTTCGACGTCGATGCCGGCATCACCTATCTCGACAACGAGCCGCTGGGGCGCGTCACCAGCGTGCCGCTCTATGACGAGCGCTACCAGCTGATCACGGCAGTCGGGAACCCCTATTCCGACCGCGACAAAGTGACGTGGGCCGAGATCAGCCATCTGCCGCTCTGCCTTTTGACGCCGGACATGCAGAACCGCCGCATCATCGATCAGCATCTGGCGGAAGCCGGCGTGCAGGTGCGGCCGACGCTGGAATCGAATTCGATGATAGTCCTGTTCTCGCACATAAGGACCGGCAAATGGTCGTCGATCATGCCGCTCAACCTTGCGGAAACATTCGGCTTTTCCGAGCCCATCCGGGCGATCCCGATCGTCGAGCCGGATGCCAGCCACACCGTCGGGCTGGTGGCGGCGCCGCGCGAGCCGCACACGCCGCTGGTGCAGGCGCTTCTGGACGAGGCGATGGCGCTGGCGGACGATTTCCGCGCCCACCGCTAGGCTAGACATGCGAGCCGCGGGATCTTGATAGAAAATTTCTATCAAGCAACGGAAGCGCTTTATTGATTTCGGAGGTTTCCTCTGATTTCGTAAGGACTTAGCGATATTGCGCCTATGCATGTCGTTGCCTCGAAACCGCTCTATATGCTGAGGTGACATACATTGGCCGCCACGACCAGGGAGGGCGCTGCGTGACCATGCAGGCCGCAAGTACCGAGATCGCGTCGCGCACGGCGGCGATCATTGACGAGATGAAGGGCCTCGAAGGCCCGCTGCTGCCGATCCTGCACAGCATACAGGAAGAGTTCGGGCACGTTCCGAAGGACGCTCTGCCGGTGATCGCCGATGGGCTGAACCTGTCGCGGGCCGAGGTGCACGGCGTGGTCAGCTTCTATCATGATTTCCGCGCCAAGCCGGCCGGACGGCACGTGCTGAAGCTTTGCCAGGCGGAAGCCTGCCAGTCGATGGGCTCGGAAGCGGTCGCGGCCAAGGTCAAGCAGCTGCTCGGCATCGATTTCCATGAGACCGCGCGCGATGGATCGGTTACATTGGAGCCGGTCTACTGCCTCGGGCTTTGCGCCTGCTCGCCGTCGGCGATGCTCGACGGCGAAGTCATCGGCCGGCTCGACGACGAGAAGATCGAAGAGATCGTCGCGGAGGTGCGTTCATGATCCCGCGCATCTATATCCCGGCAGACTCCGGCGCGCTGGCGCTCGGTGCCGAAAAGGTCGCCAGGGCGATCGAGAAGGAACTGAAGGAGCGCGGCGTCGAAGCCAAGATCGTGCGCAACGGCTCGCGCGGCGCCTATTTCCTGGAGCCGATGGTCGAGGTGGCCACGGCCGAGGGCCGCGTCGCCTACGGGCCGGTCAAGCCGTCCGACGTCAAGAGCCTGTTCGACAGCGGCTTCCTCAAGGGCGGCCACCACAAGCGCTGGCTGGGCGCGCCCGATAAGATCCCCTTCTTCGCCAAGCAGACGCGGTTGACCTTCGCGCGCTGCGGCATCAACGATCCGCTTTCGCTCGATGCCTATAAGTCGCTGGGCGGCCTGCGCGGCCTGCAGAATGCAGTGGCGATAGCGCCTGCGGACATCGTGAAGCAGGTTACCGAATCCGGCCTGCGCGGCCGCGGCGGCGCAGGCTTTCCGACCGGCATCAAGTGGAAGACGGTGCTGGATACGGCAGGCGCGCAGAAATACATCGTCTGCAACGCCGACGAGGGCGACAGCGCCACTTTCGCCGACCGCATGATCATGGAAGGCGATCCGTTCGTGCTGATCGAAGGCATGGCGATTGCCGGCATCGCCACCGGCGCGACCAAGGGCTTCGTCTATATCCGCTCGGAATATCCGCATGCGGTGGCGACGATGAACAAGGCCGTGGCGATCGCGCGCAAGGCGGGTGTGCTGGGCCTCAATGTGCTGGGCTCCCCTAACGCCTTCGACATGGAAATCCGCGTCGGCGCCGGCGCCTATGTCTGCGGCGAGGAAACCTCGCTCCTGAACAGCCTCGAGGGAAAGCGCGGCGTGGTGCGCGCCAAGCCGCCGCTGCCGGCAATTCAAGGGTTGTTCGGCAAGCCGACGGTGATCAACAACGTGATCAGCCTGGCCTCGGTGCCTGTCATCATGGACAAGGGCGCCGCCTACTACAAGGATTTCGGCATGGGCCGCTCGCGCGGCACGATTCCGATCCAGATCGCCGGCAACGTCCGGAATGGCGGCCTGTTCGAGACGGCCTTCGGCCTGACGCTCGGCGAAATTGTCGACGAGATCGGCGGCGGCACGGCTTCGGGGCGGCCGGTGAAAGCGGTCCAGGTCGGTGGTCCGCTCGGCGCCTATTTCCCGCGCGCCTTGTTCGACACGCCCTTCGACTACGAGGAATTCGCCAAGCGCGACGGGCTGATCGGCCATGCCGGTATCACCGTGTTCGACGATACGGCCGACATGATGAAGCAGGCGCGCTTCGCCATGGAGTTCTGCGCCATCGAAAGCTGCGGCAAGTGCACCCCTTGCCGCATCGGCTCGACACGTGGCGTGGAGGTTCTGGACAAGGTCGCCGCCGGCATCGAGGCGGAGAAGAACCTCGCTCTGGTCACCGACCTCTGCAACACCATGAAGTTCGGATCGCTCTGCGCGCTGGGCGGCTTCACGCCCTACCCGGTGATGAGCTCGATCACGCATTTCCCCGAGGATTTCAAGCCCGCGCCGGCGCGCGTGGCGGCTGAATAGGAGCTGGCAGATGAACATCAAGGCCGACTTCCCGACACTCATCGAAGAGATCGACTACGGAACGCCGGAGTCGAAAGCGACCAAGCAGGTCACGCTGACCGTCGACGGACAAAGCGTCACCGTGCCGGAAGGCACCTCGATCATGCGCGCGGCGATGGAAGGCGGGATCGAGATCCCGAAGCTCTGCGCCACCGACATGCTGGACTCTTTCGGCTCCTGCCGCGTCTGCCTGGTCGAGATCGAAGGGCGCGGCGGCACGCCGGCCTCCTGCACGACGCCCGTGGCCGAGGGCATCGTGGTGCGCACGCAGTCGGACCGGCTCGATGCGATCCGCCGCGGCGTCATGGAGCTCTATGTCTCCGACCATCCGACCGGCTGGAACGAGAAAGCCGGAACCGGCGCCAGCGAGTTCGACGCGGTGGCGAAGTCCGTGGGTCTCACCGAGAACCGTTACGGCGTCGAAGGCCGCAACCACGTCAAGCAGGAAGGCGGCGTCGCGCCCGGCCATGGCTCCTTGGCCGTCGACTACATCGCCCGCGACGAATCCAACCCCTATTTCACCTACGACCCGGCGCAGTGCATCGTGTGCTCGCGCTGCGTGCGCGCTTGCGAGGAGGTGCAGGGCACCTTCGCGCTGACCATCGAGGGCCGAGGCTTCGAATCGCGCATGGTCGCCGGCATGCATGAGGACTTCATCGCTTCCGAATGCGTCTCCTGCGGTGCCTGCGTGCAGGCCTGCCCGACGGACGCGCTGCGTGAGAAGACGGTGCTGGAAAAGGGTATGCCGGAGCGCTCGGTCATCACCACCTGCGCCTATTGCGGCGTCGGCTGCTCGTTCAAGGCCGAGGTGAAGGACGACGAGGTCATCCGCATGATGCCCTATAAGGAGGGCAAGGCCAATCACGGCCATAGCTGCGTCAAGGGCCGCTTCGCTTATGGCTATGCCACGCACAAGGACCGCATCCTGTCGCCGATGATCCGCGAGAAGATTTCCGATCCCTGGCGCGAGGTGAGTTGGGAAGAGGCGATCGCCCACACGGCGAAGGAATTCCGCCGCATCCAGTATCAGTATGGACGCACGGCGATCGGTGGCATCACCTCCTCGCGCTGCACGAATGAGGAGACCTACCTCGTCCAGAAGCTGGTTCGCCAAGGCTTCCGCAACAACAATGTCGACACCTGCGCCCGCGTCTGCCACTCGCCGACCGGCTACGGTCTCGGCCAGACCTACGGCACCTCGGCCGGCACGCAGGATTTCGATTCGGTCGAGTTCACCGACGTCGCCGTCATCATCGGCGCCAATCCGGCTTCCGCCCATCCGGTGTTCGCCTCGCGGCTGAAGAAGCGGCTGCGCCAGGGCGCCAAGCTGATCGTGATCGATCCGCGCCGCACCGAGATGGTCAAGTCGGCGCATGTCGAGGCGGACTACCACCTGCCCTTGAAGCCCGGCACCAACGTGGCGGTGCTGACGGCGCTGGCGCATGTCATTGTCACCGAGGGCCTTTATAACGAAGCGTTCGTGCGCGAGCGCTGCGACTGGGCCGAGTTCCAGGACTGGGCCTCCTTCGTCGCCCTGCCGGAAAACAGTCCCGAAACCGTCGGCAAGCTGTCCGGCGTCGATCCGGAAGCCATCCGGGGTGCCGCGCGCCTCTATGCCAAGGGCGGCAATGGCGCGATCTATTACGGCCTCGGCGTCACCGAACATAGCCAGGGCTCGACCACGGTGATCGCCATCGCCAACCTCGCGATGGCTACCGGCAATATCGGCCGTCCGGGCGTCGGCGTGAACCCGCTGCGCGGCCAGAACAATGTCCAGGGCTCCTGCGACATGGGCTCTTTCCCGCATGAACTGCCGGGCTATCGCCACATCTCCGGCGACGCGGTGCGCGACATCTATGAGAGCCTGTGGGGGGTGAAGCTGGACGACGAGCCGGGCCTGCGCATCCCCAATATGCTGGACGCCGCTGTCGACGGCTCCTTCAAGGGCATTTACATCCAGGGCGAGGACATCCTGCAGTCCGATCCCGACACCAAGCATGTGGCCGGCGGTCTCGCCGCGATGGAATGCGTGGTGGTGCACGACCTCTTCCTCAACGAGACGGCGAATTACGCGCATGTCTTCCTGCCGGGCTCGACCTTCCTGGAGAAGGACGGCACCTTCACCAACGCCGAGCGCCGCATCAACATGGTGCGCAAGGTGCTGGAGCCGAAGGCGCGCTACGCCGACTGGGAAGCGACGCAGGAGCTTGCCCGCGCCATTGGACTGGACTGGAATTACACCCATCCGTCACAGATCATGGACGAGATCGCCAAGACGACGCCGAGCTTCGCCGGCGTCTCCTTCGAGCTGCTCGACCGTGTCGGCTCGGTGCAGTGGCCTTGCAACGAGAAGGCGCCGCTCGGCACCCCGGTCATGCATGTCGACGGCTTCGTGCGCGGCAAGGGCAAGTTCATCCGCACCGAATATGTAGCGACGGACGAACGGACCGGCCCGCGCTATCCGCTGCTGCTCACCACCGGACGTATCCTGTCCCAGTACAATGTCGGCGCGCAGACGAGGCGCACCGGAAACATCGTCTGGCATGCCGAGGACCGACTGGAGATCCATCCACATGACGCCGAAGTCCGCGGCGTCCGCGACGGCGACTGGGTGCGGCTGGCAAGCCGCTCGGGTGAAACGACGCTGCGCGCGCTGATCACCGACCGCGTCTCGCCCGGCGTCGTCTACACGACCTTCCACCACCCGGATACGCAGGCCAATGTGATCACCACCGACTTCTCGGACTGGGCGACCAACTGTCCGGAATACAAGGTCACCGCCGTGCAAGTGGCGCCGTCCAACGGCCCGACCGACTGGCAGAAGGACTATAACGAACAGGCTAAGCAGAGCCGGCGCATCGCACCGCTGGAAGCGGCGGAGTAGTTCTTGGCCGCGCGCCGCAAAGCCACGACGCAAATCTCGCGGCTGGCGCATCGCGCCGGCGGCACCGCGGCCGCGAACCGCATGGTGCCGGAAGAGACGCCGGTGGCGTTATCCTTTGCCGGCACCACGCACGCGGTGATGATGGCGAGCCCGGCCGACTTCGAGGATTTCGCGCTCGGCTTCTCGCTGACGGAAGGCATCATCGCCGACCCAAAGGAGATCGAGGCGATCGAAGTCGAGGATCTCGGCGCCGGCATCGATATCCAGATCCGGCTGAAGGACCAGGCCAACACGCGCTTCCAGGCACGGCGGCGCAGGCTCGCCGGGCCGGTCGGCTGCGGCTTGTGCGGCATCGAATCCATCGAGGAAGCGATGCGCTCGGTCGACTCTGTCGCTGCGTCAAAGCTTACGCTCGATGCCGAAGACATCACCCGTTCGGTCAGGCTTTTGTCGACGGTCCAGCCGCTGCACACCGAAACCGGCGCGGTGCATGCCGCAGGCTTCTATGTTCCCGGCAAGGGCATCGTGATGGCGCGCGAGGATGTCGGCCGCCACAATGCGCTGGACAAGCTCGCCGGCGCGCTCGCCAAGGCCGGCATCGACGGCGCCAGCGGCGCCGTCGTGGTGACCTCGCGCGTCTCGGTCGAGATGGTACAGAAGACGGCGGCCATCGGCGCGCCGATCATCATGGCCGTCTCCGCGCCGACCGCGCTTGCCATCCGCACAGCGGAGGCCGCCGGCATGACGCTGGTGGCGCTGGTTCGCGGCAACGATTTCGATATTTTCACCCACCCCGAACGGGTGGCTTCCGGAGTTGCCAAGCATGTCGCATGACGAAGACCACATCGCCAGCACCAAGGAAAAGCTGGTGCGCATGGCCAACCAGATCGCCACCTTCTTCCATTCGAAGCCGCGCGAGGAAGGCATCGCCGGCGTTGCCGAGCACATCAACAAGTTCTGGGAGCCCAGGATGCGGCGGCAGTTCTTCGAGCTGCTCGACGGCGACGCGGAGGATTTCGATGAACTGGTGATCGCCGCCTCGGCCAAGATCAAGCGGCCACTGACGCCGGAGCAGGCCGACAAGAGCCTTGGCTACGCCGGGCCGGCATAGGCTGGAGGCCGTTTCGCGCTGGTGGCGCGAACGCGGTCCCGGCGGCGCCAAAGATACTTACATTCCAACTCTCTAAAGTTTGTCTGCCGCAAGCGGCCTGCCTCTGCTATGCTTGACGCCAGGAAGTCGTCTGGCCGGCGGGGTAGTTTGCGTGAGGCCGATCGAGACCAGATACGCCCGTAGCGGAGAGGTGCGGATCGCCTATCAGGTGGTCGGCCAGGGATCGTTCGATCTGGTCTTCGTGCCGGGCTTCATCTCCAATCTCGACCTGCATTGGGAAGACGAAGGCTACAGCCGCCTGTTGAAGCGGCTCTCGGCCTTCTCGCGGCTGATCCTGTTCGACAAACGCGGCACTGGGCTTTCCGACCGCGTCGACAGCCGCCACCTGCCCAGTCTCGAAACACGCATGGACGACGTGCGGGCGGTAATGGACGCCGCCGGCAGCGGCCGGGCGGCGATTCTCGGCGCCTCGGAGGGCGCACCGATGACGATGCTGTTCGCCGCAACCTATCCGAAGCGGACGCGGGCGCTGGTGCTTTACGGCGGCTACGCGCATTTCCACAAATGGGTAATGCCGCCGGAACGGCTGGAGGCCTTCATAGAGACGGCGGAGACGTCGTGGGGCACCGGCGCGACCTTGCCCAATTTCGCGCCGGGCCGGGTCGACGATACCCACTTCACCCAGTGGTGGGCCCGGTTCGAGCGGCTTTCGGCCAGCCCGACGGCCGCGGCGGCGCTTGCCCGCATGAACGCGGCTGTCGACGTGCGCGACATGCTCGAAACGATCAGGGTGCCGACGCTCCTGATCCATCGTCGCAACGACGCCCGAGTCGACCCCGAGGCCAGCCGCTTCCTGGCCAGGAAGATCCCCGGCGCCCGCCTGGTCGAGATCTCCGGTCGCGACCACCCGATCTGGACCGGCGACGTCGACCGCGTGGCCGACCTGATCGAGGAATTCCTGACCGGAGAGCCGGCGGTGGCCGATGTGGAACGCGTGCTCGCGGCACTTCTGGTGACACGCATCTACGACACCGCGCGGCTTGGCGATCGCTTGTGGAGCGAACGCAGCCTGCGCTTCCAGGAGAACTGGCGCATGCTGATCGGCCGCCATGGCGGGCGCGTCGCCGGCACGCATGGCGAGCTGATGATCGCGCGCTTCGACGGCCCGGCCCGCGCCGTGCGCTGCGCGGCGCTGCTGCGCGAGGCGGCCCAGGAAATCGGCGTGGCGAGCGCGCAAGGGGCGCATGTCGGCGAGATCGAGGTGCGGGGACCACCAACGGGTTTGACGGCGCGTGTGACGATGCAGCTTGCCGCTCACGCTGAACGCGGCCACATCCTCTGCTCACGGCTGGTCGCAGACCTGGCTGCGGGTTCCGGGCTGCATTTCACCGATGCCGGGCGCATCAGCCTCGATGAGTTGGACGAGCCGCTCGCGCTGGTGCAGGTGACGGCCGAACAGCATCTGGAGCCGGCCTGCCGTCCCAAGCCCAAGCCGGCCGAGCCGACGACGCTGACGGCCCGCGAAAGCGAGGTGGTGAGCCTGATCGCCGACGGCAAGAGCAATGCCGCGATCGCCGCCGAGCTCAGCCTCAGCGAGCATACGGTCAAGCGCCATGTCGCCAACATCTTGCTCAAGCTCGACCTGCCGTCGCGCGCGGCGGCGGCGGCGTTCTCGGTCAGGCATGCTGGCCCGGACGGGCCATGAGGGGCATGGCGCTTTCGGGCGAAGCGGTCGAGGCGCCCTAGGAGGTATCTGTCCTTCCCATGCAGGCCAGGCGATGCAGCCACGAAGGCACTGCGAATGGAGGATGAAATGCTGAAACTCAGTCGCAAGATCGGATTGCTGGCATTTGCCGCGGGCGCATTGCTGGCCGTCTCCCCGGCGATGGCCGAAGACGCTTCCGCCACCGCCGCCTACAAGGACATCCAGGCGACGCTCGGCACGGTGCCGGACATGTTCAAGACCTTGCCGGATGTGGCGGTGGCCGGCGCCTGGGCCGAAATCAAGGGCGTTCAGCTCAATCCGAACACGGCCCTCAACGGCAAGACCAAGGAGTTGATGGGTCTCGCGGTCGCCTCGCAGATTCCCTGCCAGTACTGCATCTACTTCCACACGCTGGCGGCCAAGGCCAACGGCGCGAGCGACGAGGAGATCAAGGAGGCCATCGCGATGGCCGCGATCGTGCGCCACTGGTCAACGATGCTCAACGGCAGCCAGGTCGATCTGGCGACCTTCAAGAAGCAGACCGACGACCTGTTCGCGGCAGTCAAAGCCAAGTCGCAATGAAGAAATCCCTGCCCGGCAATAAGCGCAGGGCGGCACTTTCGCACATCAACCGCCCAAGACGATGGGCTATGGAGGATGACATGCTGACCAAGACGGGAAACGTGGACGGCGCCGCGATCAAGAAGGCGATCGAGGGCCGCGACGGCAAGCTCTTGTCGAGCTTCTACCACGACGATGCGCTGGTGCGAGTGATCGACCGCAACAATCCGCCGAGCAAGCCGCGCGAGATCCGCGGCCGGGCGGCGATCAGCACCTTCTGGGACGACATCTGCAGCCGGGCGATGACCCACAAGGTGGATACCACCGTGGCCGAGGGCGACAACCTCGCCTTCATGCAAGCCTGCGCCTATCCGGACGGCACGAAAGTGTACTGCGCGGCAATGGTGGAGCTGAAGAACGGGCGGATCGCGCGGCAGACCGTCGTGCAGGCCTGGGACGAATAGTCAACCGCAGGTCAGGGAGGAGAAAGAACATGTTCAGCGCCAGATGGCAGATCGACGCCAAGTTCGGTCACAAGCAGACCGCGCTCGAGCTGATGCGCAAATGGGAGCGTGAGATCGGCTCGCAGGTCGGACTCGCCGACCTGAAGTTCCAGCTCATGACCGGTTCCGTGGGCGCGCGCGAAGCGACGATCGAGGCGCACCACCAGGTCGAAAGCCTGGCCCAGTTGGAGGAATTCTTCGCCAAGATCGCCAAGATCGATGCGCACGCCAAATGGGGCAAGGAGCTGGAGCCCTATGTGGTGTCGGGCACCAGCAAATGGACGATCTTCCGGATCGTGGAGTAGCTGCACCGAAGAGCCGGGGCCGGAAGGCCCGCCGGCGAGCACGAAGGCGCGAGTGGCCGTGACGCGAGCGGGGCGCTCGTCATCAGATTGACAAGGCCAAGGACCGAGCATCCCAGCACAGGCAGCCCAGCGGCGGCTTGGTTGTCTTGTTCATGGCTCGCGCGGGCCATGCCCCGCTGGTCCTTTCCGGCGAAGCGGCGCGCGCCGGATTGGTGCACTGTGCTGTTCCTGCACCATCCAACGCACCCGCCCGTCGAGGCGCCATAACGAAGCAACAAATGCGTCGCGCCGACGCCGCATGGCGTTGGGCGCAATCAAGGGAGCAAATCGATGACCGACGAAACCCATGCAAAACTGCGTGAAAGACTGCGCGGAGAGGTGATCCTGCGTGAGGATGCCGGCTATGACGAGGCCCGCAAGGTCTATAATGGCATGATCGAAAAGCGGCCGCTGCTGATTGCGCGCTGCGCCGATGCCGCCGACGTGATCGCCTCCGTTAAATACGCGCGTGACAACGACCTGCTGATCGCCGTGCGCGGCGGTGGGCACAACGGCGCCGGGCTGGGGATTTGCGACAACGGGCTCGTCATCGACCTGTCGATGATGAAGGGGGTCCATGTCGATCCGAAAACGCGCACCGTGAGGGTCGAACCCGGCTGCAATTCGGGTGACGTGGACCACGCCACCCATCCTTTCGGGCTCGCTGTTCCGGCCGGGATCGTCTCGACCACCGGCGTTGCCGGCCTGACGCTTGGCGGCGGAACGGGCTATCTCACCCGCAGACACGGCCTCACCATCGACAATCTGGTCGAAGCCGATCTGGTGCTGGCCGATGGCAGCGTGGTGACGGCCTGCAAAGCCGAGAACCCCGACCTGTTCTGGGCGCTTCGGGGCGGCGGCGGCAATTTCGGCGTCGTGACGAGCTTCCTGTTCCAGGCCCATCCCGTGAGCATGATCTTCGGCGGCCCGGTGTTCTGGGAGGCCAAGGACGCCCTGGCGGTCATGCAGACCTATCGCGACTACCTGCCGGAGGCGCCGGAAGACCTTGGCGCCTTTGTCGGCCTGAAAACCGTTCCCTCGACCGATCCCTTCCCGCGCGAATATTGGGGCAAGCGCGCCTGCGCCATCATTTCCTGCTACAACGGCACCGAGGAGGATGGCCGCAAGGCCATGGCGCCGCTGCTCGACACTCTGCCCCCGCCGATCTTCAACTGGATGGGCGTGATGCCGTTCCCGGCCTTGCAGGCAATGTTCGACCCGCTGCTTCCGAAGGGCCTGCAGTGGTACTGGAAGGGCGATTTCGTCAAGTCGCTTCCCGACGAAGCCATCGCGACCCATATCGCGCAGGCCGCCGCGGCGCCGAGCGAATTGTCGCTCATGCATCTCTACCCAATCGACGGCGCCGTTCGACGCGTCGGCAAGGACGAGACGGCATGGAATGCGCGCGACGCGACCTGGTCGATGGTCATCGCGGCCATCGATCCCGATCCGGCCAAGGCCGCCGACCTCACCAAATGGGCCAAGAACTACTGGGCGAGCATCCATCCCCATAACGGCGAAGGCGGCTATGTGAATTTCATGATGGACGACGAAGGAGAAGCACGCGTGCGGGCGAGCTACGGCGCGAACTACGAGCGGCTGAGCCAGGTGAAGCGCACCTATGACCCCTTCAACGTCTTCCGGGTCAACCAGAACATCAAGCCCGCGACATCGGAGGTGCAGGGCAGGACCGCTGCTTAGTTCTTACGCTGATCCCCGCCGGCGCAGGGATCGTCGCGCCCAGGTTGGATTGCCGCCGAATCGCTGTCTGCATTTGGCGGCAATCCAGGTGAAGGATGAATGAGCGCCAAGCTTCACCTCTCACCCGGTGTTCCAACCGATTTGCGAAGGGCAATCGGGGCAAATCCGACATTCCCGCAAGGGGAGAGCTAAAGGCGCCTAACCGTGCGCCACCATTACGTGGCGGACGGCGGTGTAGTCTTCCAGCGCGTAGAGCGACATGTCCTTGCCATAGCCGGACTGCTTCAATCCGCCATGCGGCATCTCGTTGGTCAGCATGAAGTGGGTGTTGATCCAGGTGCAGCCATATTGCAGGCGGGCGGCGGTCGCCATGGCGCGCGAGACGTCTTTCGTCCACACCGACGAAGCAAGGCCATAGTCGCTGTCATTCGCCCAGTTCACCGCCTCGTCGACATCCGAGAAACGGGTGACCGAGACGACCGGACCAAACACCTCGCGGCGTACGATCTCGTCTTCCTGCAGCGCGCCGGCGACAACCGTCGGCTGGTAGTAGAAGCCCGAGCCCTCGCCCGGCTTGCCGCCGGTGGTGATCTCGATGTGCTTCAATTCCGAAGCGCGCTCGACGAAGCTCGATACGCGGTCGCGCTGACGGCGCGAGATCAGCGGGCCGATCTCGTTCTCGGTGTCCTCGGGCTGGTTGTATTTGATGGTCGAGACAGCGGAGGAGAGGTCGGCGACCAGCTTGTCGTAGATCTTGTTGCCGGCATAGATGCGGCAGGCGGCGGTGCAGTCCTGGCCGGCATTGTAGTAGCCGAAGGCGCGCAGGCCGTTGACCACGGCGCCGAGGTCTGCATCGTCGAACACAATCACCGGCGCCTTGCCGCCGAGCTCCAGATGCGTACGCTTGACCGACTTGGCGGCCGCCTGCAGCACCTTCTTGCCGGTGGCGACGTCGCCTGTGATCGAGATCATGTTGACCTTGGCATGATTGATCAGCGTGTTGCCGACGCTGTCGCCACGGCCGAGCACGACGTTGACGACGCCCTCGGGCAGTATCTCGGCAAGGACCTTTGCCAGCTTCAGTGCGGTCAAGGGCGTCTGCTCCGACGGCTTGAACACGACCGTGTTGCCGCCGCCGATCGCCGGCGCCAGCTTCCAGGCCATCATCATCAGCGGATAGTTCCAGGGCGCGATGGAAGCGACGATGCCGACCGGATCGCGCCTGACCATGGAGGTGTGCCCCGGAATATATTCGCCGGCGACCTGGCCGGGCATCGAGCGCACCGCCCCGGCAAAGAAACGGTAGCAGTCGACGATCGCCGGGATCTCGTCATTGAGCACGGCGTTGATCGGCTTGCCGCAGTTCAGCGCTTCGAGCGCGGCGAACTCCTTCGCCTCGGCCTCGATGCGATCGGCAATCTTGAGCAGGTATCCCGAGCGCTGCGCCGGCGTGGTGCGCGACCAACCGACGAACGCCTTCTCGGCCGCCGCCACCGCGGCTTCGATCTGCGCCGGGCTCGCTTCGGGCAGATTGAGGATCGTCGCGCCGGTCTTCGGATTGAGGATCGGCTCCTCGGTTTCGGTGCCCTTCTCGAATTTCGAGCCGATCAGCATCTGGGTGTCCATTGGGTTCCTCCTTGAAAGGAAGTGAATGATTAATGGTCAGTAGTAATTAGTGAGTAATGAGTAGTGAGTAGTGAGTAGTGAGTAGTTGATCAGAGCCCACCCATTGTCCTTCCATTCACCACTCACTAATCACTACTCACTTTTTTCATTTTCCACTTCCCGCGATCTGATCGCCGTCACGGGTCAGGTAATAGGCAAAGAGGATCGGCAGCAGCGTCACCAAGACGACGACCATGGCCACGACATTGGTGACCGGGCGCTGGCGCGGGCGGATCAGTTCCTCAAGCATCCAGATCGGCACGGTCTGCTGCTGGCCGGCGGTGAAGGTGGTGACGATGACCTCGTCGAAGGACAGCGCGAAGGCAAGCATGCCACCGGCAAGCAATGCGGTCGCGATGTTCGGCAGCACCACATGCCGGAAGGTCTGAAAACCGTCGGCGCCGAGGTCCATGGAAGCCTCGATCATCGAGCCCGAGGTCCGGCGGAAGCGGGCGACGGCGTTGTTGTAAACGACGACCACGCAGAAGGTGGCGTGGCCGAGCACGATCGTCCAGAACGAGAACGGGATGTCGGCCAGCGCGAAGGCGGAGCGCAGCGCGATGCCGGTAATGATGCCGGGCAGCGCGATGGGCAGGATAACCAAGAGGGAGATGGCCTCGCGGCCGAAGAAGCGCGTTTGCGAGACGGCGGCCGCACAGAGCGTGCCCAGCACCAGCGCGATCGCCGTGGAGATCGCCGCGACGCGGACCGACAGCGACAGCGCGTCCCAGACGTCCGGCCGGTTCCAGGTGACGGCGAACCACTGCATGGTGAGGCCTGGAGGTGGCCAAACGAAGCTCTTCTCCTCCGTCGTGAAGGCGTAGACGAAGATCAGCAAGATCGGCAGATGCAGGAAGAGCAGGCCGCAGGCGGCGGCGATCTTCAGGCCGAGCGGAGCGGATTGGCCACGGTCAGAGCGCATCGAAGGCCCCCATGCGCTTGGCGCCCCAGAGGTAGAAGCCCATGATGACGATGGGCACCACGGTGAAGGC
This sequence comes from Mesorhizobium sp. B4-1-3, assembly GCF_006439355.1. Lineage (GTDB taxonomy): Bacteria > Pseudomonadota > Alphaproteobacteria > Rhizobiales > Rhizobiaceae > Mesorhizobium. The sequence continues at coordinate 93,551 of NZ_VFTG01000005.1, read as the reverse complement.
GGCTGCCAAGGGAATGTTGCCGGCGGTGCCCTGCTGCGAATAGACGGCCTGGCCGATGAAGAGCCGCGAGGTACCGATGATCTGCGGGATGATGTAGTCGCCGAGCGTCAGCGAGAAGGTGAAGATCGAACCGGCGACGATGCCCGGCAGCGCCAGCGGGAACAGCACGTTGCGGAAGGTCTGTCCCGGCGAGGCGCCGAGATCGGACGAGGCCTCGACCAGATTGCCGGGCACGCGCTCCAGCGCCGCCTGAACCGGCAGGATCATGAAGGGCAGCCAGACATAGACGAAGACGATGAAGGTGCCGGTGAAAGAGACCGACAGCGAGTTGCCGCCGACGATCGGCAGCGACAGCCAACCGTCGAGCAGCCACAGAAGGTTCAGCTTGGCGAGCAGCCAGGTGAGAATGCCTTCCTTGGCGAGGATCAGCTTCCAGGCGTAGATCTTGACCAGATAGCTCGACCACAGCGGCAGCATGACGCCGAGATAGAACAGCGCTTTCCAGCGGCCGCGCGCATAGCGCGCAGCGTAATAGGCGATGGGGAATGCGATGATCGCCGAGGCGAGCGTGACCAGCGCCGCCATCGTCACCGTACGCAGGATGATGTCGAGATTGGCGGCCTGGAACAGGTCGCCATAGGTCTTCAGCGTGAACTGGCGATTGATCAGGCCGGAGAATTCATCGATCGAGAAGAAGCTCTGTGCCAGCAGGGCAAAGAGCGAGCCGATATAGACGATGCCCAACCAAAGCAGTGGCGGCGCGAGCATCAGGGTGAGCAGGAATTTCGGCCGTCGCCAGAAGAGATCGGAGAGCGCGCCGCGCATGCCGCCGCTGCCGGGCAGGATGGCGGGGGTGGGGCTGGATTGAACAGCGGCGATGGTCATGGCGCCACCACGTGTTGAAGGGCATTGTGGGGGAAGCCGAGATCCTTCGCGCCCTCCTCTGGCCTGCCGGCAATCTCCCCCACTTGGGGGGAGATCACCCGTCGCCTGCGATTTCGCCAATCACCAACGTCGGAAGGATGCGTGGGGCGCCGAAACAGCCAATCTCCCCCCTTGTGGGGGAGATGGCCGGCAGGCCAGAGGGGGGCGCCGTAGAGCGCCTCGCCTGCCTGACTGGCCACTATCCCGAGCACGGTCATGCCGGCTCATCCATCAGATGCAGGCTGTCGCGGTTGAAGGTGAGCACCACCGCTTCGCCTTCCGCCGGCAGCGCCGTTCCCGCCGGCACGACCGCATGCAGCCTCAACCCCTCGGCATCGAGCGCCAGCCTTGTCGTGGCGCCGAGATAATTGGTGCCAACAAGGCGCGCGGCAACGCCGTCGCCGCTGGACGCGCTGGCGATGCGGATGGACTCCGGCCGCAAGCTTCCCCAGCGGCGCTGGCCGGAATACCGCTGGACGAAATCCGGCGGCAGCACGTTGGACGAGCCGACGAAATCGGCGACGAAGCGCGTGTTCGGGCGCTGGTAGATATCCTCCGGCGTGCCGACCTGCATGATCCTGCCGTCGTTAAAGACGGCGACGCGGTCGGCCATGGACAGCGCCTCGCCCTGGTCGTGGGTGACGAAGATGAAGGTGATGCCGAGCGCCTTCTGCAGCGATTTCAATTCCTCCTGCATGTTCTCGCGCAGCTTGAGGTCGAGCGCGCCGAGCGGCTCGTCGAGCAAAAGCACCTTGGGCTGGTTGACCAGCGCTCGGGCGAGCGCGACGCGCTGGCGCTGGCCACCGGAGAGCTGGCCGGGGCGGCGCGCGCCATAGTCCGGCAGGCGCACCAGCGACAGCGCCTCTTCCGCCGCCTTCAAGCGCTCGGCCTTGCCGACGCCCTTGACCATCAGGCCGTAGGCGACGTTGTCGAGCACGTTGAAGTGCGGGAACAGCGCATAGTCCTGGAAGACGGTGTTGACGTTGCGGCGATAGGGCGGAACGCCTTCGGCGCGCTCGCCGAAGATGGAAATCGAGCCCGCCGTCGGCTGCTCAAAGCCAGCGATCAGGCGCAGGCAGGTCGTCTTGCCGGAACCGGACGGCCCGAGCATGGCGAAGAACTCACCCGGCGCGATCTCCAGATCGACCGCGTCGACGGCGCGCACGCTGCCGAAATGGCGCGAGACTTTTTTGAAGGAAACGGCAGAGGTCATGGGGCCCGTCAGTTCAGTTCCGGTTGAACGAAGGCGAGTTCGCGCGGCGTCCTACCTCCCCCTCGACGGCGGAGGTCGCGGCGAAGCCGCGGGTGGGGGCGGCTAGCGCGAACCTGTCAGACAGCCCCACCCGACGCTCAAGCGCCGGCCCTCCCCACAAGGAGGAGGGTAAGGGAGCTCACCGTCCGCCGATGACGCCGATATAATCCGACACCCAGCGGTAATAAGGCACGCACTGGTCGTTCTGGCTGGCGCATTTCGACACCGGCGTCTTCCAGAACTTGATCTTGTCGAAATTCTCGTAGCCGTTGGTCTTGCAGCCCTCGTCGCCGAGCAGCTCGTTGCCTTTGCAGGCGGCGGGCACCACCGGCAGCGAGCCGAACCAGGCCGAGACGTCGCCCTGGACCTTCGGCGACAGGGAATGCTCGAGCCACATATAGGCGCAGTTCGGATGGGCGGCGTCGGCTTCCATCATGGTGGTGTCGGCCCAGCCCGTGACGCCCTCCTCCGGCACGGTCGAGGCGACCGGCTTCTTGGCGGCGACCAGCGTGTTGACCTGGTAGGGCCATGAGCCGGAGGCGACCACGCCTTCATTCTGGAAGTCGTCGACCTGGATTGCGGCATCGTGCCAGTAGCGGCCGACCAGCGTGCGTTGCGTGCGCAACAGATCGAGCGCCGCTTTGTACTGGTCTTCGTTCAACTCGTAGGGATCCTTGATGCCGAGTTCCGGCTTGTGGAACATCAGATAATTGGCGGCATCGGCGATGTGGATCGGGCCGTCATAGGCCTGGACGCGGCCCTTGTTCGACTTGCCGTCGGGCAGCTTCATTTCCTCGAAGACGACATTCCAGCTCTTGGGCGCTTCCTTGAACACTTCGGTGTTGTACATCAGGATGTTCGGGCCCCACTGGTAGGGAACGCCGTAATGCACCTTGTCGACGGTGAACCAGGGCGCATCCTTCAGGCGGTCGTCGACGGTCTTCCAGCTCGGGATGAGATCGGTGTTGATCGGCTGCACGCGCTTTCCGGCTACGAGACGCAGCGAGGCATCGCCCGAAGCGGTGACCAGGTCGAAGCCGCCCTCGTTCATCAAGGAGACCATCTCGTCGGAGGTATTGGCAGTCTTGACGTTGACCTTGCAGCCGCTTTCCTTCTCGAAAGCCGTGACCCAGTCGTAATTCTTGTCGGTCTCGCCGCGCTCGATATAGCCCGGCCAGGCAACGATATTGACCTGCCCCTCGCCCTTGCCGAGTTCCTTGACCTGGGCCATGGCCTGACCGGAAAAAGTCAGCGCGACAGTCAGCGCCGTGCACGACTTCAGGAATGCATTCATCGTCGACCTCCCATTTTGGCGCGTGACCCGAAAACCAGCTCGGTTTTCGGAAAGGATCACGCGCAAACTACAAAGGGTCGGAGCTTCATGCTCCGACGGCAGCGCTCACGGCGCAGCTTTGTTCCCTGAACGGAAGGTGCTGTGAAAAATCCGGTTTCGCAAATTCATTTATCAGAAAGCCGATATCGGTTTTTCCGATACTTTTGCTCGAAGCAATCCCGGGCGGAAACCCGCTTCACACTTTGTCTGGAATTGCTCTGATCAGAGCCGCTGCCGCGCCATCCGCTGCGACTGCGCAAGGCCGATGAAGTCTCGCGCGGCCTGCGGCAGACCGGAGCCGCGGCGCCAGACAGTGCCGACCTGGACGACTGGCAACGAGCCGGAAATGTCGCGCGATTCGATGCGATCGCCTTCCAGCGACCAGGGCCGGTAGACGAGGTCGGGCAGCAGCGCCACGCCGGCGCCGGTGGCGACCAGACTGCGCACCGCCTCGACCGAGCGGGTGCGGAAGGCGACATGCGGACGGGCGCCGATCGCCGACAGCAACTTGCCGGTGTTTTCCTCGATCTCGTCGACGGTGAGCATGATCAGCGGCTCGGACGCGATATCGCCGATCGAGATGATATCGGCGCTGGCGAGCCTGTGGCTGAGCGGAATCCACAGCCGGTAGGCCGAGACTTCCAGGATTTCCGACTGCAGCGCCGTGCGGTCGCGCAGGTTGGACGTGACCATGACGGCGATATCGAGCTTGCCGCCGACCAGAAGGTGCTCGAGATAGTCGCCATTGTCCTCTATCGCCGAGACCTCGACGCCGGGATAGGCGCGGCGGTAGCGGGCAAGCAGATCGGACAGGACATAGCCGGCCACCAGCGAGGTGACGCCGAGTTGCAGGCGTCCGCTTGCGGTGGCCTGCTCGCTGGAGAAGGAACGGCGCGCGTCCGAGACATCGGCAAGGATCTTGGTCGCGTGGCGCAGGAACTGGTGGCCCTTGTGGGTAATGTTCAAGCCGCGCGGATGACGCTCGAACAGCTCGACGCCGAGATCGCTCTCCAATTCCTTGATCGCCTCGGTGACCGAAGATTGGGAAATCGACAGGTTCTGCGCGGCCCCAGAGACAGTGCCCTGCTCGGCGACGGCAACGAAGAACTGCAATTGGCGGATGGTGAAAGCCATGGCCGGACTAAACACCGGCGCGCGCGCGAAGGGAAGCCAGCACAACCCCTTGTTCTACGCCGGTGAATTCCAGTCTTTTGCAGGTCTGACGCGGCGCCAGTGGGAGCGCAGTCCGATGAGAAACGCGACTTCCAGCGCGAGCACGACGGCCATGATGCGGAACGCCACCGTAGGCAGATCGTGGACGCTGTCGCGCATCGTATAGCCGGCAACAAGAAAGCCGGCGTTCCACAGCATAGCGCCAAGCATGGTGGCCAAAACGAAAGGCAAAGCCGGCAGACGCAGCGCGCCGGCGGCGATCGGCAGATAATTGCGCACCGTCGGCACGAACTGCGCCAGCAGCGAGGCCCGCATGTGGTTGCGGCGGTAGGCGGCGGAGAACCGCAGATAAGTTTCGCGACGCAGGAAGATGTAGCGACCGAAACGCCCGACCAGGGCGCCGGCTCGCACCGGCCCGAGCCGGCCGCCCAGAGCATACCAAAACAGGCAGCCGGCCGTCGAAGCCAGGGTCGTCACCACCAGCAGGGTGCCGAGCGCCGCCAGATCAGGAGCCCCGGTCATGCCGAGAAAGAGCAACAGCACATGCGACGGCGGCGCCGGCAGGATCTTTTCGGTGAAGGCGAGGCAGGCGGCGCCGAACAGGCCAAGCCCCAGTGCCGCGGACAGGAGATCGCTCATGCGAAACGCCAGTCATAGGTGTCGAGACCCTTGATCCTGGAGACGCGATAGACCGTCGCCGGCGGGATATTACGCAAGGTGCCGCCAATGCGGACCGCCTCGAGGTCGAGCCTGTCGAGGACGGCCTGGTCGAAAGGGCAGCGGCGGCCAAAGGTGAACTGATAGAGGGCCGCGCCCGGCCGAAGACTGGCGAAGACGCCTTCCAGGATCGCAGATGATTTGCGCGGCGATATCAGCCGAAACGGCAGTCCGCTGACCACCGCGCCGACGACAGGGCCATCGAACAGCGGCAGATGGCGCAGGCCGACCGCGTCCGTCTCGACAATGCGCGCCGACGGGAAGCGACGCGCGAGCAGCGCGGCAAAATCCGGATCGGACTCAACCAGCGTAAGGTCGTTTTCGCGCACGCCGCGCTGCAGCAGGGCGCGGGTGAAAGGCCCCGTGCCCGGCCCGAGCTCCAGCACCGGACCGGTGTCGGGGCCGATCTCGCGCGTCATCAGCGCCGCCAGGCTCGGACTGGAGGGCGTGACCGAGCCCATCCGGAAGGGCGCCAGCGTCCAGGCCTTCAGGAAGGACAAAGCGTCATTTGCAGGCATGTTGACCTCATTGCTTACGCGGGCGATTCGAGATGCCCGGCATGGACGAGGCGCTGTTTGGAGGTCGCGGATTGCATAGACATTGCGAACGGGTGGCTTCGCGAAAGAAAAAGTTCGCCGCCGGAGGCAAGAACTGGCGCCATGTCTATGCAATCTTGGCGCGATAGTCAGCCAGGCAGGATTATTAAGAGATGGGACTGCAAGAGGTCTTCAATGCGTATCCTGATGGTCGAGGACGAGCCGGAAATGGTTTCGGCGCTGCGGGCGGCGTTGAGGCGGCACGACATGGTGGTCGACCATGCCGGCTCGCTGCTGGAAGCGGAAGGGTTCGTCGCCGTCGACGGCTATGACGCGATCCTGCTCGACCGGCAATTGCCGGACGGCGACGGGCTGACGCTGGTGCCGAAGCTTCGCGCCGCCAGGAACACGACGCCGGTGCTGATGCTGACGGCCCGGGGCGACACCGCCGACAAGGTCGACGGGCTCGACATGGGCGCCGACGACTATCTGGCCAAGCCTTTCGCCTTCGAGGAACTGCTGGCCCGGCTGAGGGCATTGCTGAGGCGCCCGGCGGCGATCGAGGCGCAGACGATCCGCGCCGGCCATCTTTCGCTCGATGTCGGCCACCGCGAGGCCTCGATCCGTGGCGAGCCGCTCGCCTTGCCGCGCCGCGAACTGCTGGTGCTGGAAGCATTGATGCGGCGAACGGGGCGCATGGTGCAGCGCGAGGCCCTGATGGAGGCCGTGTTCGGACTGGACGACGAAATCCAGTCGAACGCGCTCGATACCCATGTCTCGCGGCTGCGCCGCAAGCTCAGCGAAGCCGAAAGCGGGGTCGTCATCAACGGCATACGTGGCGTCGGCTACCTGCTGCGCGAGACCACATGAACCTTCGCCGGCCGCGCTCGCTGAAATGGAGCCTGGTGCTGCGCATCGCCATCCTGCAATGCGTGATGCTGACGCTCATCATCGCCGGCATCGTCGGCGCAATGCTCGCCACCGGCCTCATTCCTCACGATTACGAGGACGGCACGATGGACGTGCTGGCGGATGCGGTGGCGCGCGACGCCAAAGGGGCGCTGGTGCTGAAGGAAAATTCCGATCTGACCAAGCTGCGGTCGGATGTCCCGGACCTCTGGTTCATCATCCGCGACAAGGACGGGCACCGGCTTCAAGAAGGCACCGTGCCGGTTGCCTACCAACCTTTCGTCGGATTGCTGGACAACATCAGCGATGCCCGCATCGACCTCGCCATCGGCGAAGCCGCGCCGCCGGGCGGCAAGATCCGCTGGACCGACACGGCGGCCGGCAACGTCCAGATCATGAGCGGCACGAAGGGCGAGCTTTCGCTGCTGCGCGTTCTCGGGCAGGCGCCGGAACTGTTCCTGCAAGGGATTTTGCCGCTGGCCGGGCTGATGGCGCTGGCGACGCTGTTCGCGACGCCGTGGGTGGTGCGCGGCGCGCTTTCCGGCCTCGGCAACGCGGCGCGTGCGGCGGAGCAGATCGAGATCGACGAGCGCGGCGTGCAACTGCCGCTGGACGGCGTGCCGAAGGAAGTCACGCCGCTGGTCGATGCGGTCAACGCCGCCCTGTCGCGCCTCGATGCCGGTTACGAGCGGCACAAGCGATTCCTGACCGACGCCGCGCATGAGCTCAGAACGCCGGTCGCCATCCTCAACACGCGGCTCGCCGCGCTGCCGGCGACGCCCGAGCGCGCCAGGCTCCTGCAGGATGCCGCGCGGCTGTCGACGCTGGCCGACCAATTGCTCGACCTGCAGCGGCTCGATCGTCAGGCCGAGCATTTCGGGCCGGTCGACCTGGTCCTTCTTGCCCGAAACGTCGTGGTCGACCTGGCGCCGCTGGCCTTCGCCGTCGGCTACGAGATGGCGTTCGAGCCGGCCAGGGAAGAGCTTATCGTGCGCGGCGACCGCACTGCCATTGAGCGCGCCGTGACCAATCTTGTCCAGAACGCGATCGACCATGGCGGCAAGGCCGGTCGCATCACCATCAGCGTATGCCTGCCCGCGGTTGTCGAGGTGCTGGACGAAGGCGACGGCGTGCCGGCATCCGAGCGCGAGCGGATATTCGAACCTTTCTACCGCCTGCATCCGCGGGATCATGGCGCCGGCCTCGGCCTCAACCTTGTCCGCGACCTGATGCAGTTGCATGGCGGCAAGGTCGAGGTGCTCGATGGCAGGCAGAGTGGCGCCTGCTTTCGCATGATCTTTCCGGCCTAATGTTTGGGTCGGTCATTGCGGCGGTCCAGCACCATGGCTGGGATGGCGGCGTGGTAGTCGCTGGTGTTCGGCTAGCTTTCCTGTCCCCGGTCGCGGTCAAGGCGTCGCGATGGCCAGGCGCGCGCCGGCATGGCTCAGCGCGGCGGTGATGTCGGGCGGCGGCGGCCGGTCAGTGGCAAGCTCGGAAAAGCCGTCGAAGCCGCAGACCCTGACCAGACCCTGGCGGCCAAACTTGGTATGGTCGGTGACGACCAGCGAACGCTGGCCGCGCGACAGCACCATGCGGGCGAACTCCGCCTCCTCCAGCTCATAGTCGGTCAGGCCGGCGGCGGCATCGACCGCGCCGATCGAGATCACCGCATGATCGACCGAAAAGCGGCTGACGAACTCGATTGCCGAGATGCCGAAAGCAGCACCCGAATCGCTGCGCAGCTCGCCGCCCGCCATATAGACCTTGTTGCCGTTCACCGTCGCCAGCGTGCGGGCGATGTCGGAGGAATTGGTGACCACCGTCAGCCGGCGATGGCCGAGCAGCTCTCGCGCGAGGAAGGATGTGGTCGTGCCTGTATCGAGCATGATCGCCTCGCCATCGCGAATGGTGGCCGCGACCATCCTGGCGATCAGGCGCTTGGCTTCCGCATTCTCGCGCATGCGCCGCTCGAACGGCGCCTCGCCCACCATCGAGGCGAGGCCAACGGCGCCATGCATCTTCAGCACCGACCCGTCGTCGGCGAGCGGCTTGACGTCGCGCCGCACCGTTTCCAGCGAGACGCCGAGACGTTCGGCGAGGCTGGCGATGCTGACCGTGCCCTCTTCGCTGAGGAGCCGCAGGATTTCGGCATGCCGCTTCGAATGGATCATGTGGATGTCCGGGAATTTTGACCGAATTTAAGGTTTTGGCAGCACTTTGAAAGGAGCCGCTTATATTTTCGGGCAAAACCCCCAAAAAAGGTCACAGCTTTTGATTGACAGCTCTGCCACCGCGGCATGAGACTGGCATCGTGACAGGCTCGGAGCTGCCACGGGAGGGTGATGGCAGAGCCGCAACCTAGTGACCAGATCGTCTGGAACCAGCCAGGCGCGAGCTTTTATCGAATCCGCGGGGGCGGATGCCGGGATATCATACCTGGCCAAGGGGCTCGTCGGTGCGGTGCGGGATACCGATCCTGGCGTCTCGCACCGACGAGGCTTTTTTATTTTGTCCCATCGTCGTTTTCCGCGGGACCGGCTGAGGCCGGAGCGAAGCCGTGAGTGCCGAAGACCGCATCCGCGCCCTGCCGTGCTGGAACGGCAGTATCCAGATCGAGCCGCTGCCGGGCGGTCTCAGCAACGCCAACTATGTCGTCACAGATGCGGCCGGGCGGCATGTCGTGCGCTTCGGCCAGGACTTCCCGTTCCACCATGTCTTCCGCGAGCGCGAGGTGATGACGGCGCGGGCGGCGCATGCGGCGGCCTTCGCGCCGGCCGTGCATTATGCCGAGCCCGGCATACTGGTGACGGAATTCCTCGGCGCCAAGACCTTCCTCGCTGAAGACGTGCGGGCCAATCTCGACCGTGTCGCAGGGCTGCTTCGCGGCTTCCATCGCGAGATGCCGAACCACGTCTCCGGCGCCGGCTTCATGTTCTGGGTGTTCCACGTCATCCGCGACTATGCGCGCACGCTGGACGAAGGCGGCAGCCGCAAGAAGGACGAGCTGCCGCGCTACCTGGCCTTGGCAGACGAGCTCGAGCGGGCGCAGAAACTGCTGCCGATCGTCTTCGGCCACAACGATCTTTTGCCGGCCAATATCCTCGACGACGGCAAGCGGCTGTGGCTGATCGATTTCGAGTATGCCGGCTTCAACACGGCGATGTTCGATCTCGCCGGCGCCGCCTCCAATGCCGGGCTGAGCGATGACGAGTCCTTTGCGTTCCTGACCGCCTATTTCATGAAGGAGCCGGACAGCGAAATCCGCCGTTCGCACGCCGCCATGCAATGTGCCTCGCTGCTGCGCGAGGCGATGTGGAGCATGGTCTCCGAGCTTTATCTCGACGCGCCCGGCATCGACTATGTCGCCTATACCGAGGAAAACCTCGTCCGGCTCCACGCGGCGCTGGAGAACTATCGGACGAAATACGGGACCAAGTCATGACCTTGCCCAGCCATGCCGAAATCGTCGTCATCGGCGGCGGCATCATCGGCTGTTCCACGGCCTATCACCTGGCACGCGACCACAAGGCCGACGTGGTGCTGCTCGAGCAGGGCAAGCTGACCTCGGGCTCGACCTGGCACGCCGCCGGCTTGGTCGGGCAACTGCGCTCGTCGGCCTCGATCACGCGCGTGCTCAAATATTCGGTCGAGCTCTACAAGGGCCTCGAAGCCGAAACCGGCCTGGCGACCGGCTGGAAGATGACCGGCTGCCTGCGGCTGGCGACCAATGCCGACCGCTGGACCGAGTTCAAGCGGCTGGCGACCACGGCCAAGAGCTTCGGCATGGACATGCAGCTCCTGTCGCCGGCGGACGTGAAGCGCATGTGGCCGCTGATGGAGACCAGCAACCTGATCGGCGCTTCCTGGCTGCCGACCGACGGGCAGGCAAGCCCCTCCGACATCGCTCAGTCGCTGGCCAAGGGCGCGCGCATGCATGGCGCGAAACTGTTCGAGGACGTGCGCGTCACCGGTTTTGCGATGAAGGATGGCCGCATCGCGGCGGTGAAGACTTCAAAAGGCGACATCGCCTGCGACAAGGTGGTGAACTGCGCCGGGCAATGGGCGCGGCAGGTCGGCGCGATGGCCGGCATCAACGTGCCGCTGCAGCCGGTCCAGCACCAGTATATCATTACCGAGAAGATCGAAGGGTTGGCCCCCGACGCGCCGACGATCCGCGACCCCGACCGCCGCACCTATTTCAAGGAGGAGGTCGGCGGGCTGGTCATGGGTGGCTATGAGCCCAACCCGCAGGCCTGGGCAACCGGGCTTCCCGGCGGCGACGTTCCCAACGACTGGGAATTCCGCCTGTTCGACGACGACTACGATCATTTCGAGCAGCATATGACGCAGGCGATCGCGCGTGTTCCGGCTCTGCAAACCGCCGGCGTCAAGCAGATGATCAACGGACCGGAAAGCTTCACGCCGGACGGCAATTTCATCCTCGGCGTGGCGCCGGAATGCTCCAACATGTTCGTCGGCGCCGGCTTCAACGCATTCGGCATCGCGTCGGGCGGCGGCGCAGGCTGGGTGCTCGCGCAATGGGTGGTCGACGGCGAAGCGCCGCTCGACCTGTGGGTGGTCGACATCAGGCGCTTCTCCAGCCTGCATCGCGACCGCGACTGGGTCCGCGACCGCACGCTGGAAGCCTATGGCAAGCATTACACGATCGCCTTCCCGCATGAGGAATATCTGTCCGGGCGGCCGCGCATCGTCTCGCCGCTCTATGAGCGGCTGAAGGCCCATCGCGCCGTGTTCGGTTCCAAGCTCGGCTGGGAGCGGCCAAACTGGTTCGCACCCAAAGGGATGGAGCCCGAAGACGTCTATTCGATGGGCCGCCAGAACTGGTTCGGCCCGGTCGGCGACGAGCACCGGCACGTGCGCTATAAGGTCGGCATCTTCGACCAGTCCTCCTTCGCCAAATACGAGCTGACTGGCGCGGACGCGCTGAAGGCGCTCGACTGGATCTGCGCCAACGACGTCAGCAGGCCAGTCGGCCGGCTGACCTACACGCAGCTTCTCAACACGCGCGGCGGCATCGAGGCCGACCTTACCGTGTCGCGGCTCGGCGAGGACCGGTTCTACATCGTCACCGGCACGGGTTTCCGCACGCATGACCTGTCCTGGATAAGCGATCATATCGGCTCCGGCCTAGATGCCAGGCTGAAGGACGTCACGGAGGAGTACGGCACGCTGTCGCTGATGGGCCCCCGCGCCCGCGACGTGCTGTCGGCGGTGACGGAGGCCGATGTCTCGAATGCCGCCTTCCCCTTCGGCCATGCCCGCGAAATCCAGATTGCCGGCCACAACGTGAAGGCGCTTCGCGTCACCTATGTCGGCGAGCTCGGCTGGGAGTTGCATGTACCGATCGCGGCCACCGGCGTGGTTTTCGATGCGCTGATGGCGGCCGGCAAGGCGCATGGCATTCGCCCGGTCGGCTACCGGGCGCTGGAGTCGCTCAGGCTGGAAAAGGGCTATCGCGCCTGGGGCTCCGACATCACGCCGAACGACACGCCCTTGGAAGCGGGGCTTGGCTGGGCGGTAAAGCTTCGCAAGAACACCGACTTTGTCGGGCGGAGCGCGCTGGAGAAAGCGGTCAGCAAGGCGCCGACAAAACGCTTTGCCGGCTTCACGGTGGACGAGCCGGAGATCGTGCTGGTCGGGCGCGAGACGATCCTGCGCAATGGCGAGCCCGTAGGCTATCTGACCAGCGGCGGCTACGGCTACACGGTGGAGAAGAACATCGGCTACGGCTATGTGCGCAATGCCGACGGCGTCAGCGATGAATTCCTCACCTCGGGCGATTATGAGCTTGTCGTGGCGATGGAGCGCACACCGGCAAAAATCCATCTCGAGCCGCTGTACGATCCGGCCGGGATGAAGATAAAGGCCTGATCCGAACAGCGCGGGTCAGTTGACGCGCAGCGCCAGACAACGGCTCGGCACGGTGTCGCCCTCGCCGGGCATCGAGGCATAAGGCCGTGTCTCTTCGAGGCGGCTTATCGCGCCGCGTGCTTCCAGCGCGGCGATCCGCTCCGCGAAACCGGCCTCCCACAGCGTGTTCTTCACCGTCAGCACGATGACGCCGCCAGGGCGGCAGATACGGATCAGCTCGTCCAGGCCCTCGACCCCGACATGGCCGGATGTGAAGACGCCGGCCGAGACGATGCCGGCATAGGTGCCGTCGGCGAAGGGCAGAGCGTCGCCCATCGCCAAGCGATGCAGCGCCGTGTAGACGCCCTTGGCGCCGGCCTTGTCCAGCATGCCTTGGGAGATGTCGAGCGCCTCGACCCTCGGATAGCCGGTGATGGCCAGCCATTCGCCGATCAGGCCGGTGCCGGCGCCGGCATCGAGCAAGGGTTCGGCGCCGCGCGACAGGTGGCGGGCCAGCACCGCCAGGCAGATCGTCGGATGGCGATAGCTGGCGGCCGACATGTCGGCGTCATAGGTCTCGGCCCAACCGTCATAGACCGCGGCCACTTCCTCCGGCCGCCTGGCGGCGTAGGCCGCGCTTAGCGCGTTGTTTTGCTTGCCGTCCGCCATTTCTGCTCCCGCCGCCGATTCGTACCCGCGATGGTAGCCAAGCGGCAAAAACTGTGGAACCGTTCCGCTATAAAACATCGTGTGATGGTAAAGGGGATGACGATGGACGAGGCGCGCGCCGCATTGGCCACCATTCCGGCGCTGGCAGGCTATGACGGGCCGCTGGAGCGTTTGGCCGGCCTGACCAACCAGGTTTACAGGGCCGGCGAAGCGTGTCTGCGCATTCCCGGCAAGGGTACCGAAGAATATATCAACCGCGCCAACGAGGCAGTGGCGGCGCGCGAGGCGGCCAAGGCCGGCGTCAGCCCCGAAGTGCTCTATTTCGATCCCGCATCCGGCCTGATGGCGACGCGCTTCATCGCCGGCGCCGAGACGATGTCGCCGGAGAGATTCAAGGCGCGGCCGGGCAGCCCGGCGCGGGCAGGCCAAGCTTTCCGCAAGCTGCATTCATCGGGCGCCGTCTTTCCCTTCCGCTTTGAGCTGTTCGCGATGATCCACGACTATCTAAGGGTGCTGTCGACCAAGGATGTCGCACTGCCTTCGGGCTATCACGACGTGGTCCGCGAGGCGGACAGCGTGCGGGATGCGCTCGCCGCCCATCCCATCCCGCTCGCCGCCTGCCATTGCGATCCGCTGTGCGAGAACTTCCTCGATACGGGCGATCGCATGTGGATCGTCGACTGGGAATATTCTGGCATGAACGATCCGCTGTGGGACCTCGGCGACCTCTCGGTCGAGGGCAGGTTCGATGAGACCCAGGACGAGGAGCTGATGCGCACCTATTTCGGCGGCGAAGCGCGGCCGGCAGAGCGCGGCCGCGTCGTCATCTACAAGGCGATGTGCGACCTTTTGTGGACGCTGTGGGGATTGATCCAGCTCGCCAACGACAATCCGGCCGACGATTTCCGCGCCTATGCCGACGGCCGCTTCGCCCGCTGCAAGGCGCTGATGGAAACGGCGGAGTTTTCACGGCATCTGGCCGCCGTGCGAGAGGGCTGAACACAGGCCCGGATTCTAATTCACGCCCTTTGGCACGTTCTCGGGCGGCACCTCGGTCTCCACCACCTTCTGGCGGTGGAAGATGAACAGGCCGGCAAGCACGACGATGGCCGCACCGACCAGGATGCGCGGGCTGGGCACGTCGCCGAAGAAGACCAGCCCGAAGACCACCGCCCACAGAAGCAGGCTGTAATGCAGCGGCGCCAGCGTCGAGGCCGGCGCCAGCTTCAGCGCCCTCGTGATCATCAGATGCGCGGCGCAGGAGACGACGCCGAGCAGAAGCATGGCGCCGAAATCGAGCGCCGAGGGCGTGTTCCAGGCGCCGATTGTGAACAGGCCGCCGACAATCAGCGTGCCAATCGTCTGCCAGGTGACCAAAGTCGTGTCGCTGGTACCGCGCAAGAGGCGGCCGAGGATGATGGCGAAGCCGAAGGCGATACTGCCCACCAGCGCGAAGCCGGAAGACATCGAGAAGGCGGCCGAAGACGGCTTCAAAATGATCAGCACGCCGCAGAAGCCGACCAGGATAGCCAGCCAACGGCGCCAGCCGATCTTTTCGCCGAGCAGAAGGTGCGACAGCGCCGCGACGTAGATTGGCCCAGCCATGTAAAAGCTCATCACATCGGCCAGCGGCAGGTAGACGACCGCGGCATAGAAAAGCCCGGTATCGGTGGCGGTGGCCACGACGCGCAGGAACTGCAAAAGCGGCCGGTCCATGTGAAACAGCCTGGCCGTGCCCTGGTTGGCGATCATCGGGCCGAGCACGATGAAGGCGCCGATCGAGCGGATCAAAACCACCTGTCCGACCGAGAAGGAAGCGACCAGCCATTTGCCCATCGCGTCGTTCAGCGCGAACATGAAGTCGCCGGCCAGCATCAACAGGATGCCGGCGAGCAACATGTTCCTGATCGTGAAATTGCGGGCGAGCGAAGCCATCCCGCTCCCTAGCCGCAAGCGGCCGGTTTGACGAGGGAAAATGGGACGATCGGTAAGACCAGCGGCGGAAATCGGATGGTTCTAGCCGGCCTTATGCCGCCGGTTCACCTGCGCCGGCCGTCCCGCGATCGAAAGCCGCGTTTCCTGCCTGGTGCGTTCGGCTACCACCTTGCCCCTGGCGATGACGCAGAGGCGTTCGGGGCGCAGGCGAACGGCCTCGATCGCATTGCCGGCGTCGAGCACGACGAGGCTCGCCCGCCTGCCGACGGCGAGGCCGAGATGATCGAGACCCATGATGGCGGCGTTGACGTTGGTGACCATGTCGAAGCAGCGCGCCATGTCGGCCGGGCTCGACATCTGCGCCACATGCAGGCCCATGAAGGCGACGTCGAGCATGTCGGCGGTGCCCAGCGAATACCAGGGGTCGAGCACGCAATCCTGGCCCCAGCCGACGCGGATGCCGAGCGCCAGCATCTCCTTCACCCGGGTCAGGCCGCGCCGCTTCGGGAAGGTGTCGTGGCGCCCTTGCAGCATAATGTTGATCAGCGGGTTGGGGATTGCCGAGACGCCGGCCTCGGCGATCAGCGGCAGGAGCTTCGAGACGTAGTAATTATCCATCGAATGCATGGAGGTGAGGTGAGAGCCGGCCACCCTGCCCTGCAGGCCGAGGCGCTGGGTTTCATACGCCAGCTGCTCGATATGGCGCGACAGCGGATCGTCGGTCTCGTCGCAATGCATGTCGACCATCAGGCCGCGTTTGGCGGCGATCTCGCAAAGCTCGGTGACCGAGCGCGTGCCGTCGGCCATGGTGCGCTCGAAATGCGGGATGCCGCCGACGATGTCGACGCCCATGTCGAGCGCCCGGACAGTGTTCTTCAACGCTGTCGGCGAGCGATAGAGGCCGTCCTGCGGAAACGCGACCAGTTGCAGGTCGATATAGGGCGCGACGCTTTTCTTGACGCCGAGCAGGGCTTCCACCGCGAGCAGCCGGTCGTCGCAGACATCGACATGCGTGCGGATGGCGAGCAGGCCCATCGACACGGCCCAGTCGCAATAGGCGAGTGCGCGGTCGCGCACGGCCTCATGCGTCAGCAGCGGCTTCAGCTCGCCCCAGAGCGCGATGCCTTCGAGCAGCGTTCCGGAAGCGTTGATGCGGGGGATGCCGTAGGACAGAGTGGCGTCCATGTGAAAATGCGGGTCGACGAACGGCGGCGAGACCAGATTGCCGCGTGCGTCGATCTCGGTCGGCGCGGAGCCCGGCAGTTTCTGCTCGATCGCGCGGATAGTCTCGCCGGCAATGCCGATATCGGCAATCCTGCCATCCGGCAGCGTACCGCCGCGCACGATGAGGTCGAAATCCATCCGTAGTCACCCCCTTTTTTCCAAGAATCTGTATTCATCGTGGCCGAAAAGACAGCCTGGCGCAGCCTTTTCTTTCTCCGGCGGCCGAAAGGTTCCATCGCGCCGCAACTCGCTCTATAAGCCGCCTCTCGCCCTCGTGGCGAATCCGAAATTCTTTGCAAGCCAGACACAGGACCGGCCGTTGTTTCGCTTCTTCCGCTCGACGGAAAACCAACGCCTCATTGCCAGGCTGGTGAAGGAATCCTTCCACGAGCATAAATTCGGCTATGGCGCGGCCATCCTGTCGATGCTGGTGGTGGCCGCCATGACCGGCGCCAGCGCCTGGATCCTGCGCGAGATCACCAATGAATTCGTTGTCTTCAAGCGGCTGGACCGCGTCAACCTGATCGCGGCGGGGGTCGCGGCGATCTTCCTGCTCAAGGGCTTTGCCAGCTTCGTCCAGGCTTATTTCATGAGCCGCGTCGGCAACGCCATCATCGCCGACCGGCAGCGCAAGATTTACGACCGGATCCTGGCGCAAGGCATCGAATTCTACCATTCGACCTCGTCATCCGAGCTGATCGCCCGCATGACCAACAACGCGCAGGCCGCGCGCAGCGTGCTCGACCTCGTCGTCACCTCCTATGTGCGCGACCTGGTGACATTGATCGTCCTGGTCGGAGTCATGGTCTGGCAACAGCCGGCGCTGTCGCTGATCTGCTTCGTCGCCGGGCCGATTGCCATCTACAGCGTCAACCGCATCCTGAAGCGTGTCCGCAAGATCGCGGCGATGGAATTCATTTCGCTCGGCCAGATTGTGCATGTGATGCAGGAGACGGCGATCGGCGTGCGCGTCGTCAAATCCTTCAATCTCGAAGCCGCGATGCGCAAGCGCATGCACAAGGCGGTTTCGGACGTCGAAACCCGCGCCAACAACATCGCGACGCTGGAAGCCGCCACAAGCCCGGTGATGGAAACGCTGGCGGGGCTGGCGATCGCCGGCGCCGTGCTGGTCAGCGGTCTGCTGGTGCTGCAGGGCGGCCAGATGCCGGGCAACATCATGGCTTTCATCGCGGCGCTGCTGCTGGCCTATGAGCCGGCGAAGCGCCTGGCCCGCGTGCGCATCTCGCTGGAGACCGGCATCGTCGGCGTGCGCATGATGTTCCAGCTTGCCGACCGGCCGCTGACGCTCGCCGAAAAACCCGGCGCCACGCCGCTGCGACCCGGTCCGGGCGAAATCCGCTTCGACGATGTCAGCTTCGCCTATCCGGAAAGCCCGCCGGTGTTCGAAGGTCTGAACCTGACACTGGCCGCCGGCAAGATGACGGCGCTGGTCGGCCCCTCGGGCAGCGGCAAGTCGACGATTCTCAACCTAATCATGCGCATGTACGACCCACAGACCGGCAGGGTGATGTTCGACGGCCAGGACATCTCGTTCGCGACACTGGATTCGCTCAGGCAGAAGATCGCCTATGTCAGCCAGGACACTTTCCTGTTTGCCGGCACCATCATGCACAATATCCGCCTCGGCCGCGAAGGCGCGACCGACGAGGAGGTGGTCGCCGCCGCCAAGGCCGCCAACGCGCATGAGTTCATCAGCGCGATGGCCAAGGGCTACGACACGGAGGTCGGCGAGAACGGCTCGCTGCTCTCCGGCGGCCAGCGCCAGCGCATCTCGATCGCGCGCGCCATGCTGCGCAACGCCGAGATCCTGCTGCTCGACGAGGCGACCAGCGCGCTGGATGCCGAGTCGGAGGCACTGTTCCGCGACGCGCTGCAGCAGCTGACCGTCGGGCGCACGACGATCGTCATCGCGCACCGGTTGTCGACCGTGCACCAGGCCGACACGATCGTGGTGCTGGAAAAGGGCAAAGTGCTGGAAAGTGGCCCGCACAAGACGCTGCTCAAGCAGGGCGGGCTTTACCAGAAGCTTTATGAATATCAGCTGATGCCGTAGGCGGGTTCCCTTCTCCCCTTGCGGGAGAAGGGAAACCGCTCCTCACTCCGGCACTTTCCGCACGGCACCCTTGTCGGCGCTGGTGGCGAAGGCGGCGTAGGCGCGTAGCGCGGTCGTCACCTTGCGCTTGCGCTTTTCGTGCGGCTTCCAGGCGTCGGCGCCCTTGGCTTCCATCGCGGCGCGGCGGGCGGCGAGCTCGGCCTCGCTGACGGCGAGGCGGATGCTGCGGTTGGGGATGTCGATCTCGATCGTATCGCCTTCCTGGACCAGGCCGATCGCGCCGCCTTCGGCGGCCTCGGGCGATACATGGCCGATCGACAGGCCGGACGTGCCGCCGGAGAAGCGGCCGTCGGTGATCAGCGCGCAGGCTTTGCCGAGGCCCTTCGACTTCAGGTAGCTGGTCGGATAGAGCATCTCCTGCATGCCGGGGCCGCCGCGCGGTCCCTCGTAGCGGATGACGACGATGTCGCCGGCCTTGATCTCGTTGCCGAGGATCGCCTTGACGGACGCATCCTGGCTTTCGAAGACGCGGGCCGGGCCGGTGAATTTCAGGATCGACTCGTCAACGCCGGCGGTCTTCACGATGCAGCCGTCGAGCGCCAGATTGCCTTTCAGCACCGCAAGGCCGCCATCCTTCGAGAAGGGCGTCCTGGCCGAGCGGATGACGCCCTTCTCACGATCAAGATCAAGCTCGTCCCAGCGGCGGTCCTGGCTGAAGGCGACCTGCGTCGGCACGCCACCGGGGGCGGCGCGGAAGAACTCGCGGACATTCTCGGCCGAGCTGCGGGCGATGTCCCAATGGTCGAGCGCTTCGCCGAGCGTTGCGGTATGCACGGTCGGCAGGTCGCGATTGATCAGGCCGGCCTGGTCGAGCTGGCCGAGGATCGCCATGATCCCCCCAGCGCGATGGACGTCCTCCATGTGAACGTCGGACTTGGCCGGCGCGACCTTGCAGAGCACCGGCACCTTGCGCGACAGACGGTCGATGTCTTCCATGGTGAAGTCGACCTCGCCTTCATGGGCGGCGGCCAGGATGTGCAGCACCGTGTTGGTCGATCCGCCCATGGCGATATCGAGCGTCATGGCATTCTCGAACGCGCCCTTGGAGGCGATGCTGCGCGGCAGGGCGCTTTCGTCGTCCTGCTCGTAATAGCGCTGGGCGAGATCGACGACGAGATGGCCGGCCTCGACGAACAGGCGCTTGCGGTCGGCGTGTGTTGCAAGCGTCGAGCCGTTGCCGGGCAGCGACAGGCCGAGCGCCTCGGTCAGGCAGTTCATCGAATTGGCGGTGAACATGCCGGAGCACGAACCGCAGGTGGGGCAAGCCGAGCGCTCGATGACCTTGACGTCCTCGTCGGAAATCCTGTCGTCGGCGGCGGCGACCATGGCGTCGACCAAGTCGAGCGCCTGCGCCTTGCCGGCCAGCACCACCTTGCCGGCCTCCATCGGGCCGCCTGAGACGAAGACGGTCGGGATGTTGAGGCGGAGCGAGGCCATCAGCATGCCGGGGGTGATCTTGTCGCAGTTGGAGATGCAGACCATGGCGTCGGCGCAATGCGCGTTGACCATGTACTCGACGGAATCGGCGATCAGCTCGCGCGACGGCAGCGAATAGAGCATGCCGTCATGACCCATGGCGATGCCGTCGTCGACGGCGATGGTGTTGAATTCCTTGGCGACGCCGCCGGCCTTCTCGATCTCGCGCGCTACAAGCTGGCCGAGGTCCTTCAGATGCACGTGGCCCGGCACGAACTGGGTGAAGGAATTGACCACCGCGATGATCGGCTTGCCGAAATCACTGTCCTTCATACCCGTGGCGCGCCACAGGCCGCGGGCGCCGGCCATGTTGCGGCCGTGGGTGGTGGTGCGGGAACGATAGGCGGGCATTGGATTGTCCTTGCTGGCTGGCCGTCCCGATGCGCGGCGGGCGGCGCTCGAATTTTAGTCGGCAGCGGTTATAGCGGCCATGGTCCGGCATGACCACCATTTTGCGCTGCGCCAGGGAGCTTCGGCCAATCTGAGCTTTTCAGGAAATTTTGCGGCCGCTGTCGGATGATACCTCGGCGAAGCGTCCTTGAGGCAGACGGCATCGAAACGGCACGAAATCGCCGGCGATCCGTTTGATAACGAAAGCCAACATGAAGCCCGAGGAGCTAGGCATGCAGAAGATCACCACCTTCCTGTGGTTCGATAACCAGGCCGAGGAAGCCATGAACCACTACATCTCCATCTTCAAGAATTCGAAGGTGCTGAGCGTGACGCGCTGGCCCAAGGGCCATCCCCAGGAGGGCCAGGTGCTGGTCGCCTCGTTCGAGCTCGACGGCGTACAGTTCCAAGCCCTCAACGGCGGGCCGCAATACAAGTTCACCGAAGCGATCTCGCTGTCGATCGACTGCAAGACGCAGGAAGAGGTGGATCATTTCTGGACCAGACTCACCGAAGGCGGCGAACCAGGGCGTTGCAGCTGGCTGAAGGACAAGTTCGGCGTTTCCTGGCAGGTCGTGCCGGAGCAACTGCCGCGCCTGCTTCAGGATCCGGACCGGGCCAAAGCTGGTCGTGTGATGTCGGCGATGATGCAGATGGGCAAGATCGAAATCGACAAACTGGAGGCCGCGGCCCGAGGATAACCGAGGCCGGCGCTGCCCCTCATCCGCCCTTTGGGCACCTTCTCCCCGTAGAACGGGGAGAAGGAAAGGTTATGCCGCTTTGTCGCGCACCTGGTAATCCTTGACCGCGGCGAAGCGGATCGCTTTCCAGCGCTCGGCTTCGTAGTTCAGCGAGAAGGCGTGCTGGGCCAGGAACACCGGATCGTTGTCGAGATCTCGGGCAATGTCGCCGCGATGCGATTCGATGAAACGCTGCACCTCCGCCTTGTCGTCAGCCGAGATCCAGCGGCAGAT
The DNA here is from genome assembly GCF_006439355.1 of Mesorhizobium sp. B4-1-3. Taxonomy (GTDB): domain Bacteria; phylum Pseudomonadota; class Alphaproteobacteria; order Rhizobiales; family Rhizobiaceae; genus Mesorhizobium. The sequence continues at coordinate 72,034 of NZ_VFTG01000005.1, read as the reverse complement.
CGAGAAACGCGACATCTCGAAATCAACCGGCAGTGTGTATTCGACGTTCAGCCGCTCCTTCAGCACGTCGAGCTGCAGCGCGCCGACGACGCCGACGATGGCCGGCGAGCCGTCTTCCGGCGAGAACAGCTGCACCACGCCTTCTTCGGCCATCTGGTGCAGCGCTTCCTTTAGCTTCTTGGCCTTCATGGCGTCGCCGAGGCGCACGCGGCGCAGGATTTCCGGGGCGAAGTTCGGCACGCCGCGGAACAGTATCTCCTCGCCTTCAGTCAGCGTGTCGCCGATACGCAGCGTGCCGTGGTTGGGGATGCCGACGACGTCGCCGGCGAACGCCTCGTCGGCGGTGACGCGGGTGCGGGCGAAGAAGAATTGCGGCGCCGACAGGCTCATCGGCTTGCCGGTGCGCACCAGCTTGGCCTTCATGCCGCGCTCCAGCTTGCCCGAGCAGACGCGCACGAAAGCGATGCGGTCGCGGTGGTTGGGATCCATGTTGGCCTGGATCTTGAAGACGAAGGAGGTCATCTTCTCCTCCGTCGCTTCGACCAGACGTTCGTCGGCCTCCTGGGCGCGCGGCGGCGGGCCATAGGCGCCGAGCGCCTCGATCAGGTCGCGCACGCCGTAATTGCGCAGCGCCGAGCCGAAATAGACCGGGGTCAGATGGCCTTCGCGGAAGGCATCAATGTCGAGCGGGCGGCAGGCCTCGCGCGCGAGCTCCAGTTCCTCGATGAAGTCGTTGCGCTCGTTTTCCGGCAAAAGCCCGGCGACGCGGTTGGAATCGGGGCCGTTGACCGGCGTGCGTTCCTTCTCGTCGTCGTTGCGGCGCACCGCGTTCTGCGCCAGGTGGTAGGTGCCAGAAAACGTCTTGCCGCGGCCGATCGGCCAGGTGACGGGCGCGGTGTCCAGCGCCAGCTTCTGCTCGATCTCGTCGAGTATCTCGAACGGATCGCGGCTCTCGCGGTCCATCTTGTTGACGAAGGTGATGATCGGGATGTCGCGCAGGCGGCAGACCTCGAACAGCTTCAAGGTGCGCGGCTCGATGCCCTTGGCGGCGTCGATGACCATGACGGCCGAGTCCACCGCCGAGAGCGTGCGATAGGTGTCGTCGGCGAAATCCTCGTGGCCGGGCGTGTCGAGCAGGTTGAAGACGTTGTCGTCATATTCGAAGGTCATCACCGAAGTGACGACCGAGATGCCGCGCTCGCGCTCGATCTTCATCCAGTCGGACCGGGTCTGGATGCGGTCCTTCTTGGCCTTGACCTCGCCCGCAAGCTGAATGGCACCGCCGAACAGAAGCAGCTTTTCGGTGAGCGTGGTCTTGCCGGCGTCGGGGTGGGCGATGATCGCGAAGGTGCGGCGGCGCGCGACCTCTTCAGGTATCGTTTCGGGCATATCTTTTAAGGCGTTCCGTGTGACAGGCGGCGCTTCTACCAGCGCGGCGCCGGCCTGTCGACATGGGGCGGGCACGCCTCGTGCCTGACGCGCCGGCTCAAGCCAGCTCGGCCGCGCTTTCCGGCCGGGCGATCTGCGGCAGCCAACCGGCAATGGCCCTGCCGATCGTGTCCGGATGATCTTCCTGCAGATAATGGGCGCCCGGCCCCAGATCGATGAAGCGGCAGTTCTTCAGCCCGGCCGCGAATTCCTTTGCCGCCTGCGGTGAAATCAGAGCGCCGGGATCGCCCGCGAAAAGCAGCTTTGGATAGGTGGATAGTCCGAGCGCACGGTGATCGTGCGCGCTTATAGCGGCAACATCCGCCGGCTGGTTTTCGATCGGCAGTTCCCGCGGCAGGCGCAGTGCCGGCTTGCGCGACTGCGGGGTCGGGAACGGCGCCCGGTAAGCGGCCATCTCCTCATCGCTCATCTTGCGCAGGACCGAGGCAGGCAGGATCTTTTCGACGAAGACGTTATCCTCCAGCACGAGCTTTTCACCGGCGCCCGGCATGCGCAGCGCCTTGAAGAGTTCGCGCGCCTGCGGACGCTGATGGAAATCCTCCCAGCGCTCGAAGGGCCGGATGAACTCCATGAAGGCGAGGCCAAGAACGCGCCGCGGCCGCCGTGCGGCGAAATGGAAGGCCAGCGCGGTGCCCCAATCCTGCGCGACGATCACCAGGTCCTTGAGATCGAGCGCCTCGATGAAGGCGTCGAGATAGCGGACCTGATCGAAGAAGCGATAATCGATATCCGGCTTGCCCGACTGGCCATAACCGATCAGGTCGGGCGCGATGCAGCGACCGAAGGGCGCGACATGCGGGATTATGTTTCGCCATATGTAGGAGGAAGTCGGATTGCCGTGCAGGAACAGCACGGTCGGGCCGGCCGATCCCGCCTCCAGATAGGACATGCTGGAGTCCAGCACATCCACTTGCAAACGCCGCAGAGCGGCCTCTTGCCCACCGGTCTTCGAACCCATCACGCTGTCTCCTTCCCAAATACAGTCCCGAAAATGATCTTCTTGAACCGTTCGAGCGGCTCCGGGCTGCGCTCGACCTTCATGCGCAGCATGGCGCCCTGCCAGGACGACAGCAGGAAATCTGCGAGGTCCTCGGCATCGAAGGTCTTGCCGATCTCGCCCGCCGCCTGACCCTCGGCGATGCAGGCCGCGAAAGGCCGGCGCCAACGCGCGAAAATGTCGACCAGCCTGAGCCGTAGCGGTTCGCTGTGCACTGCGGTCTCCAGACTGAGATTGCCGATCATGCAGCCGCGCGCCCACTCATGCACTTCGAGCTTGGAGGTGATGACGTCGAGATAGCGGCGGAGCCTGCCGACAGGCGGCGTGCCGTCATGCGCCAGCGCATTTCCCACAAGGCCACTGACATAGGCGAAGTAGCGTTCCAGCACCTCGCCGGCGAACTCCTCCTTGGAGGCGAAATGATTGGTGAAGGAGCCTGGCCGCGCGCCCGCCGCGGCAACGATGTCACGGACGCCGGCTGCGGTGTAGCCGGAATCCCAGATGGTCCGGAAGCCGGCGTCGAGGAGGTTTTCGCGGAGTGATTGTCTAGCCATGGGGGTATAATACGTACGTACGTATTTATGTCAAGTGCACGAAGTTTGCGTTGGCAAAAGCTCCCGCAAATGGCAGGTGGAAGGCCTCACAGGGAATAGGGAAGGAGAACAGCGTGACGAAAGAGGTTATCGTCATCGGCGCCGGCATCATCGGCGCTTCGATCGCCTGGCACCTGACGAAAGCCGGCGCGCGGGTGACGGTCATTTCCGACAGCGGCGCCGGCGGTATCGCCACACCCAATTCCTTTGCCTGGATCAATGCCAGCTGGGGCAATTCGGAAATCTATTTCCGGCTGCGCATCCGCGCCATGGCCGAATGGAAAAGACTGGCAAAGGACGTGCCCGGACTGCCGCTATCGTGGTGCGGCGGGCTGTGCTTCGACTTGCCGCCGGACAGGCTCGAGGCTTATGCCGCCGAACACTCGTCATGGGGTTATGGCATCGAGCGGGTCGACGCCAAGCGAGCCGGAGAGATCGAACCCAATCTTGTCGCACCTCCTGATTTCGCCGCCTACGTCGCAGAGGAAGGCGTCGCTGAGCCGGTGGCAACCGCCAAGGTGCTTCTGGCGGACGCCGAACGGCTTGGTGCGCGGGTGATGGTTGGAAACGTGGAAAGCCTGGCGCATGCCGGCGGCAAGGTCACAGGCGCAGTCGTTTCGGGCCAAACCATCAGAGCCGACGAAATAGTCGTCGCGGCCGGCACGGGCGCCCCGGCCATTGTCGCAACAGGCGACATCAAACTGCCGATCGAAACACCGCCGGGCCTGATCGTGCATTCGCGCCCTTACAAGAAGCTGCTCAACGGGCTGGTGCTGGCCGACAGGCTGCATATGCGCCAAACGGCCGAGGGACGCATTATCGCCGGCTCGGATTTCGGCGGCGGCGAGCCGAGCGAGAACCCGGAAGCCGATGCACGCGAGCTGTTCGCCGCGATGAAGGTAATGCTGCGCGACGCCGACAGGCTGGAATTCGACTTCCACACCGTCGGCTACCGTCCGACGCCGGCCGATGGTTTCCCGATCGTCAGCCGCGCGGACGGCGTCAGCGGCCTCTACATCGCCGTCACCCATTCCGGCATCACTCTGGCGCCCGCGGTCGGCCTGTTCGCCACCCGCGAAATTCTTGAGGGCGAGCGCGATGCGCTGCTGACGCCCTATGGATTGGCGCGTTTTGCTCAGTAACCCGAGGGGCGACGAATCCCACCGTCGTGATGGAAATTGCGACAGGGCGTAGAAGCTGGCGCTCTACGGCGCCTCTACTCGGTCTTGCAATGCAGCGACAGTTTGCAACCTCGCAAAACCGCTATACGGCCAGCGCCAATTTCGCTGCCGCCGGTGCGAATGGCCGGATGCCGGTGCCGTCCCTGGTCATGGTGACGAAACTCGATGGCGGTATCGCCTGCCACTCGCCGCCGTCGCGATCGAACGGCTCGGACACGATGCAGCGGCCGCCGTTGCGGAAAACGGATGTGTAGAGCGTCGGCGCATGATCGTCGGTGGCGTAGCGCACGGCGTATAACGCCTCGCCATCAAGAGAAAGCGGCGGTCAGTTTCAAAGAGGGCTCGACACCGGCCCGGCGCGACGTCTCGAGCACGCGGCTGGTCGCCCGCGAGACCGCGCCCTGCGGGTCGCCGGACAATCCTTCGTCGAGCATCACCAGAAAAAAGAGCTCGGAATCGGTTGTGCCCTCGCGTTGGTCGAAGACCGCGTCGGAGAGCGAATTTTCCAGCGCGCGGCGGATCTTCTCGAAGCCGCCGATCTGGCCATTATGCATGAACGACCAGCGGCCGGAAACGAAAGGATGGCAGTTCATGCGGCTGGTGGCGCCGCCGGTCGAAGCGCGCACATGGGCGAGGAACAGGCCCGATTTGATCTGCCGGCACAGGCTCTTCAGTTAGGGTCGGACCATGCCGGCAGGATATCGCGATAAAGACCGGGCTCGGGCCGGTCGCCATACCAGGCGAGGCCAAAACCGTCGCCATTGGTCGGCGACTTGGCTTCCTGGGCGCAGTGGCTTTGGGCGATCAGCGAGTGGCAGGGCGCGGTGATGATGTCTTCAAGGAAGACCGCTTCACCAAGATAGGCCGCCCACCGGCACATCGCTTTCCACCATTTGTCAGGCGCGGTCCATCACAGCCTGAGGCTGCTTGACCGCATGTGAGCCTCTGTTTTGCGTGCGCTCATAGAGCTCGCGAACGATTCGGCTGGCCGTAGTTTCGAACAGAAACGGCAAAAAAGCGTGAACGAGCGCGGCGCCCGCCGCCATCGACAGGCGCGAGCAGAACCAGGCGGCGAAGGCCATGTGGCCGAAATAAGTCTCGCCGACCTTCTCCGGGTGCGCGGTGAAGAGTGCCGTAAGCCTGGTCGTCATGGTGATCCCTCCTGCCGGGATAAGCCCGATAGTGAGTATCGTGCCATACGGCTTTGGTTCATCGGTCCCAATTTGTCCTTGCTTTTGGCTCCTTGGTGGAACATCTGTCCCAATATGGCTGCCGATATTGATGAGATCGATCGAAGATTGCTGGCCGAGCTGCAGCGCGACGGCACGCTTTCGGTCGACCAGCTGTCGGAACGGGTGGCGCTGTCGCGCAATGCCTGCTGGCGACGCGTCAAGCGGCTGGAAGAGGATGGCGTCATCACCGGCCGCGTGGCGCTGGTCGATGCCGACAAGCTCGGCCTCGGCCTCTCCGTCTTCATCCTGATCCGCACTTCCAACCATGACCCGGACTGGCTGCGGAAGTTCCGCGCGGCGGTGACCGGCTTTGCCGAGATCACCGGCGTCTACCGCATGTCGGGCGACCTCGATTATGTGCTGAGAGCCCGCGTCGCCGACGTGAAGGCCTATGACCGGCTCTACCAGCGGCTGATCGCCAAGGTGGCGCTGTCGGACGTCTCGGCCTCCTTCGTCATGGAGGAGATCAAGGAGACGACCGTGGTGCCGGTGGAACTGCGCTGAGGTGCTGATGTTCAGGTGATGCCGGCTTGCCCTGAATCTCAACACACCTCAGGTCATCATAACGCCTCAAAGAAAGCCTTGGATAGCGTCACGGTCGCGTTGACCGAATCGGCATTCGCTCCGATAGGAGTGGGCTCATGCGCACGGCTGTCCATTCTTCCTCCGTCATCGGCCCCACCGTCGGTTTCGTCAGGCTTCCGCATGGCGAAGGCCTGCCTCTGCCGGCCTATGAGAGCGCAGGCGCCGCCGGCATCGATTTGCGCGCCGCGGTGCCGGAAGACCGGCCGCTACTTATCCTGCCGGGGAAACGCGCGCTGGTGCCGACCGGGCTCGTCCTGGAAATCCCGGAAGGCATGGAAGGCCAGGTGCGGCCGCGCTCGGGCCTTGCTTTCAAGCATGGGCTCACCATCCTCAACTCGCCCGGCACCGTCGACAGCGACTATCGCGGCGAGGTGAAAATCCTGCTTGTCAATCTCGGCGACGAGGATTTCGCGGTGACGCGCGGCATGCGCATCGCCCAGATCGTCTTCGCCGCGGTGACGCAGATCACGGTTGAGGAACGCGCTCTTGCCGGCGGCACGGCGCGCGGAGCCGGTGGGTTCGGGTCGACCGGCACGGCCTAATGCAAGTTCCAAAGCTGGTCATCTTCGACTGCGACGGGGTTCTGGTCGATACCGAGAACCTTGCCAATCGGCGCCTCGCCGAATGGCTGACCGCCGCCGGTTTTGCGACCAGTTTCGAATATTGCCGCAAGCATTTTTCCGGCCGCAGCATGGTCTCGGTGCAGAAGGAGATCGAAGAGACGACCGAGGTCAGGCTCGGCGCCGACTTCGTCGAGCGCTGGAATGCCGGCCTGCCAGACCTCTTTTCGCATGGCGTCGAGGCGGTTCCGTATGTGCGCGACTTCATCGAGACGGTCCGCACCGCCGGCATCCCCTATTGCGTCGCTACCTCGGCGCGGGTGTCGAAGATGCATATCACGCTCGGCCAGACCGGGCTTCTGCCGCTGTTCGAGCACGCGATGTTCTCGTCCACCATGGTTTCGCGGGGTAAGCCCTTCCCGGACCTCTTCCTGCATGCGGCAGTAACGATGGGCTTCGCGCCGGCCGACTGCATCGTCATCGAGGACAGCGTCGCGGGAACGCAAGCCGGCATTGCCGCCGGCATGCGGGTGTTTTCCTATTTCGCCGATCCGTTCTCGGACCGCGAAGGCCTGACGGCGGCCGGGGGCATCTTGTTCGACGACATGCGCGAACTTGCCGGCCTGGTGCCCATCCGCTGATCGGCTGTACGGCCAATCTTCCGTGCCAGCCTTCGTTCGTCAGACAACCGGAAGCGTGCCGCATGAAACCCGTTCTGCTTCGCCTCGCCCTCGCTCTTGTGCTTCTGTCCTGGCATTGGATGCCGGCGGGGGCGGAAGAGGTCACGTTTCCGGACCTTGGCAGCGCTGTCCCAGGCCACAGCGACGTCACCTATCTCGATCTCGGCAGGATGGTCATCCCCGACATGGCGTCGAACGCCGACGGCTTCTATCACGGCACCTTGCCTATCGAAATGCGGCATATTGCGGGCCCGGACAGCGGCGGCTCACCGCCGGAGGCATCGAGCCTGCCCAGCGCCGCCGTGCTTGCCATCAAGGCCGGCGGCAAGGACCGAGTCGCCATGCTGTTCGATCTCGGCGATTCTCCCGACAGCGCCGAGGGCTATGCTGTGCTTGCGCTCTACGATCTGACCGGCAAGCCGGCGCTGCTCGATGCCGTCAACGTCGCCGTCGATCGCAGCACCTACTTCCGCGAGCCGAACAAACTCTCCGTCGGTCCTGGTGACGACGTGCTCATCACGATGAGCACGCATTTCAATTCGAGCCAGGGTTATGTGATCACGCCGCTGATCATGGTGCGCAACGACAAGTTCGAGCTGATGGACATGATCTACACGTTCGATGAAAGGCTATGCGCTTACAGCCGCAAACAGGATATCGCGTTCCATGTCATCGGGGATGGCCAGGCCCATGCGGCCATCAAGATGACGGTTACCGACGCAACGGTGCCGAGCGAGGAAAGCTGCGACGACGCGCCACCCGAGGCATCGTCAAAAGACATATCCGTCACCTACCGTTGGAACAGACAAACGTCGCGCTACGTGGCGGATTCGGACGCCATCAAGCGTTTGTCAGCAGAGAACGAGAAACGCTTCTGAGCCGGACGCATTCGTTTGCCCGAGTCGAGCGACCGCGATAGATTTCTGCGCACAACCGCGATCATGATTGAGGATCCGCCATGGACAAGGGCAAGATTTTTCGCGACCTGCATGCCTCCACCTTCGTCATGCCCAACCCCTGGGACGTGGGCACGACCAAACTTCTCGCTTCCTTCGGCTTCAAGGCGCTGGCTACGACCAGCGCCGGCTTCGCTTTCTCGCGCGGCCTGCCGGACGGCGCCGTGACCTTCGAGGCCATGATCCACCATTGCCGCGAAGTGACTGCGGCGACCGACCTGCCGGTTTCGGCCGATCTGGAGCGCGGCAAAGGCGACAGCCCCGAACAGGCCGCCGAGACCATCTTCGCGGCGGAAGCCGCCGGTCTCGCCGGCTGCTCGATCGAGGACCACACCGGGGACCCCGCCAACCCGATCTACGACTTCTCGCACGCCGTGGAACGCGTCGCAGCCGCCGTCGAGGCGGCCCGGGCGCTCAAGCACGATTTCGTCTTCACCGCGCGGGCCGAGAATTTCCTGTGGGGCAAAACCGACCTCGACGACACGATCAAGCGGCTGCAGGCCTTCGAGAAGGCCGGCGCCGACGTGCTTTATGCGCCTGGCATCGGCGATGTCGAAATGGTGCGCACGATCTGCTCGTCGGTGAGCCGGCCGGTCAACGTGATGGCCCGACCCGGTTTCACCATCGCCGACCTTGCCATGGCCGGCGTCAAGCGCATTTCACTCGGACCGTGGCTGACCAATTTCGCCTATGGCATGCTGGAGACGGCGGCGCGCGAAATCCAGCAGGACGGCACTTTCGGCTTTACCCGGGCGGCGATGCCGTTCGGCAAGCTGCAGGCGCTGTTCCGGGAGGGCAAGCCGCAGGACTAGACCGACTCCCGCGCCGAGACCGCCTTGTGCAGATGCACCATCATGGCGGCGGCGAAAAGCGGCGTCAGAAGGTTGAGCAGCGGCACGGCCAGGAACATGGCGATGACCAGCCCGGCCAGGAACACCATACCCGCATATTTGCGGCGCAGCGCCTTGGCCTCGGCCTCGGGGCGGAAACGCATGGCGGCGAACTCGAAGAATTCGCGGCCGAGCAGATAGCCGTTGACGATGAAAAAAGCGGCAATGTTGATGCCCGGGACCAGAAGCAAGAGCAGCGCGACTATGTTGCCGAGAACCACCACGCCGAAGAATTTGATCGCCAGCACCAGCGAATGCAGCGCGGGCACGGGCCGGCCGGGCGGATCGTTGGGATGGTCGGTGCGCTCGACCACTTCGGCAATATCGTCGAGGAAGAGACCGGCGACGATCGCCGTCACCGGCGCGACGAGCAAGGCCAGTCCCACAGCCAGAACGATGCCGGCGATGATGCCGCCCAGCCACCCGGCCCAGGATGGCAGACCGGGGAGCAGCGTTTGCAGCCATGGCCAGGCCAGCCATTCGAGCAGGCTCTCGAGGCCGAGCCAAAGCGCCAGCAGAGCGAGCAGCGTCAGCCCCAGCGTCTTCAGGAAGACGGAGCGGAATTCAGGCGAGAACAGCCGGTTGGCGGCGGCGCGGGCGGCGTCTAGGATCACGGCAGGTCCAGGCCCTCATCGAGAAATGACGCCCCCGAGATAGGCGGGCTCTTTGCCGGACGCAACCAAAGCGCGTCGCGTCGAGCGCCTTGGCTTTTGTCTCGCGGGATGTCGGTCATCCCAAAACCGATTCGCACTTTTGGGCGACATGCATTATCGCGCAAGCTTGACCTGCCGTGCCGGAATGGTCATCGCGGCGACGCCGGCGACGACGAAGGCCATGCCGAGCCAGGCCGTGGCCCCGAGGCTCTCGCCGAGGAAAACGGCGCCGATACCGACTCCGATCGGCACGCGCAGATAGGCCTGCGAGGTGGTGCCGACCGAGCCCAGCGTGTGGATCAGGCGGAAATAGATGACGAAGGCCAGCGCCGTCGAGAAGACCGACAGGCCGACCAGGGCCAGGATCGATGCAGCCGACGGCGCAAGCGTCCATGGCTGATCCACGACAAGACTCAGCGGCACAAGGATGACGGCGCCGCAAAGCATCGAACCCGCGGCGGGTATCATCGGATCGAGGCCCTTGAAGCCGCGGCCGAAGATCGCCGCCCCGGCATAGGAGACCGTCGCGATGACGATCGCAAGCTGCGCCCACAATTGATGGCCAAGCCCGCCGAGCGCCTGCGTGCCGATGATGAGACAGATGCCGACGATGCCGGCGCCGACACCGACGAGCTTGCGCGCCGTGACCGGCTCATGGCGCGTGATCAACGCCGTCAGCAGGAAGGTGAAGATCGGCGATGTCGAGTTGAGGATGGTGGCAAGGCCGGCATCGACCGAGCGCTCGGCGGCGGCGATCAGCGTGAACGGAACGACGCTGTTGAGACAGGCCTGGAAGGCGAAGCGGCGCCATGTCGCCGCGTCGGCGGGCATGGCAAGGCCGCGCCAGCGGATGACGGTGAGGAGAATAGCCCCGGCGATCAGCGTCCGGGCGGCGATGAAGGTGACGGGCGGGATCGTCTCGACGCCGATCTTGATGAAGGTGTAGGAAGCGCCCCACAGCACCGCCAGCACGCCGAGCAGCGCGAGGTCGGTGGACGTTTCGGTCTTTTCGGACATTTCTGCCTTCCGTTGCGGAACGATCCGGTTGTAGCTCACCACGCCGCAAAGACGTTTCGATCGCGGCGGAACCATAGTCGCTGGCGCCGCCGCTGATATGAGCCAGTTCGACGCGAACGCTGCCGCAGCCGGCGAACAATCGACGCCGAGGTCGGCGTCACGGAAGACGAAGGCGATTTTCGGGGTAGGCAAAGCAGCGCCAACTCGCTAGACCCGCGCCCGGCCGGCATGCCAGATCGCCGGCAGTCCTTGGCGGAGATTTTGATGCCGGAATATGACGTGCTTTGCATCGGCAATGCCATTGTCGACATCATCGCGCAGTGCGACGAAGCCTTTCTCGAGACCAACGGCATCATAAAGGGGGCGATGAACCTCATCGACGCCCGGCGCGCCGAATTGCTTTACAGCCGCATGGGACCGGCGATCGAAGCTTCCGGCGGCAGCGCCGGCAACACGGCCGCCGGGGTCGCCAGTCTCGGCGGGCGCGCCGCCTTCTTCGGCAAGGTGTCGAACGACGCGCTTGGCGACATCTACACCCATGACATCCACGCCCAAGGCGTTGCCTTCGACACTAGGCCGCTCGAGGGCGCCCCCCCGACGGCGCGCTCGATGATCTTCGTCACCCCCGACGGCGAGCGTTCGATGAACACCTACCTCGGCGCCTGCGTCGAGCTTGGCCCGGAAGATGTCGAGGCCGATAAGGCCGCCGGCGCCAAGGTGACCTATTTCGAGGGTTATCTTTGGGATCCGCCGCGCGCCAAGGAGGCTATCCGCCAGACCGCAAAGCTGGCGCATGCGGCGGGGCGCGAAGTGTCGATGACGCTGTCGGATTCCTTCTGCGTCGACCGCTACCGCGACGAATTCCTCGAGCTGATGCGGTCGGGCACCGTTGACATCGTCTTTGCCAACAGCCATGAGATCAAATCGCTCTACCAGACCGCTTCCTTCGAGGAGGCGCTCGCCGCCATCCGCAAGGATTGCAGAATTGCCGCCGTTACCCGTTCTGAAAAAGGCTCGGTGATCGTGCGCGGCGACGAGACCGTCACTATCCAGGCGACGAAGATAAAGGAACTGGTCGACACGACCGGCGCCGGCGACCTCTACGCCGCCGGCTTCCTTTACGGCTACACGACCGGCCGCAGCCTCAAGGATTGCGGCGACCTCGGCTCGCTGGCCGCCGGGCTGGTGATCCAGCAGATCGGCCCGCGTCCACGCCAGAATCTGCGCCGCGAGGCCGAGCAGGCAGGGCTGCTTTAGCGACGGCTTCGACCCCGCGGCTTGCTTGTCGCACGCCTGTCACAGAGCGCTCATAGAGGCATTGTGGGCGTTCCGCGACTGACATTTCGGCACGCCAAACCAGGGGTGTGAAGATGCAAGCCAGCAAGCTGCCAGGCCGCGATGCCTGTCGTCGTCGCGATTTTTGCTTTCCGCTATAGATTTCAGCAACCGCCAGCGCTTGGGGAGGAGCGCGGCCACAAGATAAATGCATGACCAGATTCCAGAGCCCGTCTGAAGGGATTTCACGAGAGGCCTTGGCAGGCCTGGTGGCCGAAGCAGTGCAACAGGCCCTGACCAAGCACGGTGTCCTGCTCGACACCGAGGCGCTGGCGTCGGCCAGCAACGTTGCCGGCCACGTAGCTGCGGCCCTTCCCTTCCTACCACAAGGACAGCGCCTCGCGGTCGGTTCCTTCAAGGGCGACTGGGGCGGCCTTGCATCCGATTTTTTCCGAATAATCGCAGAGAGACTTGCGAGCGACGGTTCGGCCATGTCCGTCCCTGCCTTTGCGGGCATGTTTTCCAAGCCGGAATCGGGAAGGCCTATCGCCGAGCGGGCCGCGGAGCTCCAATCGATGCTGATCGAGGATTGGGCCGGCGAGGTCGCAGGTTCGACCCATCTGGAGGAGAAGCTGCGCATCCCGCGTTCCACGCTGCATCGCTGGCAAAGGCGGGGCGAGGTCGTCGCCCTGCGCAAGGGCGGCCGCAAGCATGTCTTCCCCTTGGCTCAGTTCGTCGATGGCAGGCCGGTTGCGGGGATCGGCGACGTGCTTTCGGCGATCGCCAACCCGAGGCTTGCCTGGTTCTGGCTGAGCCGACCCTCGCCCGAGCTCGGCGGCCGTATCCCCATCGAGATGCTGAGGGAAGACATGGTCGAGGACGTGACCCACGCCGCCCGCGCCCTCTCTTGACCTTTCTGCCGGAGTCGTCTTTTCGCGTAACCCGGGCCCAAAATCTTAGCCGAATAATTTATTGTCATGAATCTGTAATATTTGGCACATTTGGCACACTCTTATGCATTTCTTCGCGTTCCGATTGTATATATTGTGCAGTATGTGCCATTTTTACAAATATATGACGTGATATTTGGGCAACAAGACCTTCCTAAGAGTCAAAAAGCCGCCTTTCAGACACAATCTCTGTTGTACGTGACGGCCGATTAAGCCATGTCCAAGGCGAAGAAGCGGCGCCGGTGCGCGACTTTTTCAACGATGGGGACGGGGGTGGCAAAAGCCGAACGGCATGTCAGGCCTGTCTTGAACCTTTGACTGGAGATTCAAGAAAATGAACATCAAGAGCCTTCTTCTCGGCTCCGCTGCGGCTCTGATCGCAGTTTCGGGCGCGCGCGCCGCCGACGCGGTGACCGTCGCCGAGCCGGAACCGGCCGAATACGTCAAGATCTGCGACGTCTATGGCGCCGGCTACTTCTACATCCCCGGCACCGAGACTTGCCTACGCGTCGGCGGCTACATCCGCTATGACGCCGGCTTCGGCGATCCCGGCACTTTGGACGGCCGCAAGACGACCGACGTCATGGACGGCGATTCGCAGAACAGCTGGAACAAGAACGCCCGTTTCGCGCTGAGGACCTGGACTGGCCAGGAGACCGAGCTCGGCACGTTGAAGACCTATACCGAGACCCGCTTCAACTTCAAGAACGGCGCGTCGGCGGTGAACCTGGAATTCGGCTGGGTCCAGCTCGGCGGCCTGCGCGTCGGTGTGGACGAGACGCCTTACGACCAGTTCATCGGCTATGCCGGCAACGTCGTGCAGGATACGATCATCCCGTACGGCATCAAGGTCACCAACGTTGTCAGCTACTATTTCGACGCCGGCAGCGGCTTTTCGGGCGTGGTTTCGCTTGAGCAGGGCGCGGACGTCACCAGCGGCAGCACCGTCCTCATCGCCGGCACGATCGACAGCTACGTTCCGCATGTCGTCGGCGGCCTGAAGTATAAGGGCGACTGGGGCGCGATCACAGGCGTCGTCGCCTATGACAGCAACTACGAGGAAGTGGCCGGCAAGGTTCGCCTGGACGTCAACATCACCAAGGACCTGTCGCTGTTCCTCATGGGCGGCTATGGCACCGACGACAATTTCGTCGACCACGCCAGGGGTCGCGGCTTCTACAAGCCGTGGGGCGGCAATTGGGCCGTCTGGGGCGGCGGCACGTACAAGTTCGATCCGAAGACCGCCTTCAACCTCCAGGTTTCGGCCGACGACGCCAAGAACTTCGCCGTCGCGGCTAACGTGGCCTACACGCCCGTTCCCGGCTTCACGGTCACGACCGAAGTCGACTACTATCATGACGGCAAATTCGGCCAGGCCGACGACTTCAACTTCACCAAGGCCGACAAGAAGAACAGCTGGGGTGGCATCGTCCGCTTCCAGCGTAACTTCTGATCGCCTAACGATCTCGACGGGAGGCCCGCGGCGATGCCGCGGGCCTTTTGTTTGGCAATTCCAGAAAGCGTGAACTGCCCCGTCCGGAACGGCCAAAGCTTGGGAAGTGCCTTCGACGTGCCGGCTGCTCGTCAATTCCCCGCTGTGTAGGCCGCAATCGCCGCCATGTTGACGATGTCGGAGTCCTTGGCGTTGAGCGAGACGATCTGGACCGGCTTGTTCAAGCCGACCAGCAGCGGGCCGATGACGGTCGAGCCGCCGAGCTCCTGCAGCATCTTGGTCGAGATCGAAGCCGAGTGGAAGGCCGGCATCACCAGTACATTGGCCGGGCCGGTGAGCCTGATGAACGGATATTGCGCCATGGCGCGCGGGTTCAGCGCCACGTCGGCCGCCATCTCCCCGTCATACTCGAAGTCGACGCGGCGCTTGTCGAGGATCCTCACCGCTTCCTGCACGCGCTCGGAACGCTCGCCCTGCGGATGGCCGAAGGTGGAATAGGCAAGCATGGCGAGCCGCGGCTCATAGCCCATGCGGCGGGCGAAGCCGGCCGCCTCCTCGGCGATGTCGGCGATCTGCTCGGCGTTCGGCATGTCGTGCACGGCGGTGTCGGCAACCAGCACGGTGCGGCCCCGCGCGAGCACGATCGAGACGCCGATGACGCGGTGGCCGGGCTTGGCGTCGATGATGCGGCGCACGTCGTCGAGCGCGGTGGAATAGTTGCGGGTGACGCCGGTGACGATGCCGTCAGCGTCGCCCAGCGCCACCATGCAGGCCGCGAAATGGTTGCGGTCGTTGTTGATCAGCCGCTGGCAGTCGCGGAACAGGAAACCCTTCCGCTGCATGCGCTCGTAGAGATAGTCGGTGTAGATGCCGTTGCGGCGCGACAGCCTGGCATTAATGATCTCGAGGCCCGGCTTGTTGAGATCGATGCCGGCATTCCTGGCATTGTCCTTGATGACGTCGTCGCGGCCGAGCAGGATTGCCGTGCCGAGCTTCTGGTTCACGTAGGAGACGGCGGCGCGCATCACCTGCTCCTCCTCGCCCTCGGCGAAGACGATGCGCTTGGGCTGGCGGCGCACGCGGTCGTAGATGCGCTGCAAGGTGGAGGCGATCGGGTCGCGGCGGGCGGACAGCTCCTGCGCGTAGCGGTCAAGATCGAGGATCGGCTTGCGGGCGACGCCGGATTCCATCGCAGCCTTCGCCACCGCCAGCGGGATCGCCGAGATCAGGCGAGGATCGAACGGCACCGGGATAATGTAGTTGGGGCCGAATTTCGGCCGGTTGCCCTGATAGGCGGCGGCGACGTCGTCCGGCACGTCCTGGCGCGCCAGCTCGGCGAGCGCGCGTGCCGCGGCGATCTTCATCTCGTCGTTGATGGTTGTGGCGCGCACATCCAGCGCGCCCCGGAAGATATAGGGGAAGCCCAGAACGTTGTTGACCTGGTTGGGGTAGTCCGAGCGGCCGGTCGCCATGATGGCGTCAGTGCGGATCTCGCCGACTTCTTCGGGCGTGATCTCCGGATCGGGATTGGCCATGGCGAAGATGATCGGGTTTTTGGCCATCGACGGCACCATGGCGGGGGTCAACGTGCCTTTTGCGGAAAGGCCGAGGAAGACGTCGGCCCCGTCCAGCGCCTCGGCGAGGCTGCGCGCCTCGGTCTTGACGGCATGCGCAGACTTCCACTGGTTCATGCCTTCGGTGCGGCCTTGGAAGACCACGCCCTTGGTGTCGCACAGGATGATGTTTTCCGGCGCGAAACCCATCGCCTTCATCAGTTCGATACAGGCGATGCCGGCGGCGCCCGCGCCGTTGCAGACCATCTTCGTGGTCTTCATGTCGCGGCCGGTGATCTCCAGCGCGTTGATCAGCCCGGCGGCCGAGATGATTGCCGTGCCGTGCTGGTCGTCATGGAAGACCGGGATGTCCATCAGCTCGCGCAGCCGCTGCTCGATGATGAAGCACTCCGGCGCCTTGATGTCCTCGAGATTGATGCCGCCGAAGGACGGCCCAAGGAAGCGCACGCAATTGATGAACTCGTCGGCGTCCTCGGTCGCCACTTCGAGGTCGATGGAATCGACATCGGCGAAGCGCTTGAACAGCACCGCCTTGCCTTCCATGACCGGCTTGGAGGCCAGCGCACCGAGATTGCCGAGGCCGAGGATGGCAGTGCCGTTGGAGATGACGGCGACCATGTTGCCGCGCGTCGTATAGTCGAAGGCGCGGCTCGGATCCTCGGCGATGGCGCGCACGGGAACGGCGACGCCGGGCGAATAGGCAAGGCTCAGGTCGCGTTGCGTCGCCATCGGCTTGGTGGCGACGATCTCGAGCTTGCCGGGCCGCCCCATGGCGTGGAACTCCAACGCCTCCTCGGGACTGACGGAGGGGCCGCTGCTTTCGGTTTTCCTGGCCATGATGCTTTGGTTTCCTCACCTTCGCGCACCCTTGAGGCAGGCGCGTGTTTATGTCTTCGGATTAAGGCTACACGGCAGCGCTGTAAACCGCCAAGCGGGGCAGTGACGGTGTTCCTCCGCGGTACCGGCGGCAGTCAAATCTTGCTCGATGAGATCGCGGCAATCTCGCGCAGGTGCGCGCGCACCGAGGCCCAGCGCGTCAGCCCGGAGGTGCCGGCGAACGGCCATTCGGAGAAGGGCGGATCATCGCTTCCCATCCCTTGCTTAAGCGCCGACAGATAGGCCATCAATTCCAGCCGTTCCGCCTTTACCCTTTCAAGCGTGCGGCCGCGAATCTCCTCCCGTGGTATGGCGCGGTCGCGAAGCCGCTCGACCGCGCCGCGGATCGCGACCGGCTCCGGTTCGCCGATAATGCAGTAGTCCGGATCGAAATAGACGTCTCGGCCGCCGATGCTCGGCATCGAGACGATCGGCAGGCCGGCCAGCAGATACTCCATGCTGGAATACATCGCCCCTTCGACGGCGGACAAGCACAGGCCGACCGCGGCCCGGTTGTAGACATGGTTGACCTCGACGGAGGTCAACCTGCCGGGCAGGCCGTCGACAAGCGGATTGGCGATGCTGTGAAGCGGCGATTGGGCCTGCAGGCGGCGGAGGAAGGCGCGGTCGCCGGCTGGCGGCAATTCGCCGATCGAGGATGTCACGTGGACCAGTCTTTCGATCTCGAAAGCCAGGTAGTGCCGCTTGGTATGCGAGATGCGGCCATTGTAGACGGCATC
Source organism: Mesorhizobium sp. B4-1-3 (assembly GCF_006439355.1). Taxonomy (GTDB): domain Bacteria; phylum Pseudomonadota; class Alphaproteobacteria; order Rhizobiales; family Rhizobiaceae; genus Mesorhizobium. Next base: position 54,373 of record NZ_VFTG01000005.1, on the reverse strand, counting down.
GAACTCGACCGGCACGTCGGGCAGCGGCCGGAAGACGTCTTCCGAAATCACCAAATTGTGGTTGGAGAAGATCGCTGTGCCGCCAACGCCTGCGATCAGGCGTCGCTCTTCCTCCGTGTTGCAGAGGAAGATGAGCTCATGATTGGGGCAGACCTTGGCGAACCAGACGAGATCCTTGCGTATCTGCTCGACGACGGCAGGTCGTTCCAGCGTCCAGTTCGGCATCAGAAGGAAGGTAGCGCGCCGTGGCACAAGACGTCGGCAAAGGCGGCGAGCGCGTAGAGCGGACGCCGGCCGCCGACAGGTACATAGAGGATCAGCGGATCGCGACTGAAGACGTGAAGGCATGTCGATGCCGCCGTCGAGGCCTGAGAGCAGCCCGCGCGCCGGAAGGATGAAGGGCAGCCGTGCCCGCGTCCACGCCTTGATTTTGGTTCTGGTCCGGTTGGCCCGGTTAGCGGCAAGAAGCCGAATACGGCCGAGCGGCGAGCCGGCGAGGCCGACCATTTCCTCGAACGTCTCGTGCCCGTCCTTCTTCACCGCCCCGCCCTGCTCCTGCCGGCGATCCATATGTCGGCCGACGGCATGAGGCAACATTGCCTTCCGCACCTATCCTGCTGGCGGCGGCAACCGCCCAGTCTTCCCCTGCTTTTCGCGCCGCCGGCATTAAACCGGGCTGCCACTTCTGCTAGCGTCCGGGCATGAACATGCACATGCCGACAGACAACGACGTCCAGGAGGCGACGACGCCTGCGCCCGCCACCGGCGGCATCACGCCGATGATGGAGCAATATATCGAGATCAAGGCGGCGAACCCGGATTCGCTGCTCTTCTATCGTATGGGCGATTTCTACGAGCTGTTCTTCGACGATGCGGAGAAGGCGAGTCAGGCGCTCGGCATCGTGCTGACAAGGCGTGGCAAGCATCAGGGCCACGACATACCGATGTGCGGCGTGCCGGTGCATGCGGCGGACGACTATCTGCAGAAGCTGATCGCGCAAGGCTTTCGCGTTGCCGTCTGCGAGCAGATCGAGGACCCGGCGGAAGCCAGGAAACGCGGCTCCAAATCGGTGGTGCGCCGCGACGTGGTGCGGCTGGTCACGCCCGGTACCATCACCGAAGACAAGCTGCTCGCACCCTCGGAATCGAGCTTCCTGATGGCGCTTGGCCGCGTGAAGGCCGGTGGCGCTGCCAGCCAAGCGAGCTTCGCCCTGGCTTGGATCGACATTTCCACCGGCGCGTTCCGCGTCGCCGAGACGAGCGCCGAGCGGCTGCTTGCCGACATCTTCCGCGTCGATCCGCGTGAATTGATCGTCGCCGAACCGGTTTTCCACGATCCGGACTTGCGGCCGGTCTTCGACGTTCTCGGCCGGGTCGCCAATCCGCAGCCGTCGTCCCTGTTCGATTCGGCCTCGGCCACGGGCCGCATCGCGCGCTTCTTCGAGGTCGCGACGCCGGACAGTTTCGGCACCTTCTCGCGCGCCGAGCTGTCGGCGATCGCGGGAGCTATCGCCTATGTCGAAAAGACGCAGAAGGCCGAACGCCCGCCTTTGTCCCGCCCCGAACGCGAGGAGCAGGGCTCGACGCTGTTCATCGATCCGGCGACGCGCGCCAATCTGGAACTGCTGCGCACGCTCTCCGGCAGCCGCGACGGCTCGCTGTTCAAGGCGATCGACCGCACCGTCACGGGCGGCGGCGCGCGCTTGCTCGCCGACCGGCTGATGGCGCCGCTGACCGACCCGGCGGCGATCGGAGCGCGATTGGATTCGGTCTCCTTCTTCCGCTCCGAAACGCGGCTCTGCCAAAGCCTGCGGGCGAGCCTCAAAAGTGTCGCCGACATGCCGCGGGCACTGTCCAGGCTGGCGCTCAACCGCGGTGGTCCGCGCGACCTTGGCGCGCTGCGCGCCGGCTTCGAGGCAGCCGGCGCGATCGCCGAATTGTTCGGGGCGGCTGACCTGCCTGCCGAGCTTGCCGCGGCACTGGCCGCGATCAAGGCCTTGCCCGAGGCGCTCGCCCGCCATCTCAGCGAAGCGCTCGACGACGAGCTGCCGCTGGTCAAGCGCGACGGCGGCTTCGTGCGGTCTGGCTACAATGCCGAGCTCGACGAGATGCGGGCGCTGCGCGACGAATCGCGAAAAGTGATCGCCGGGCTGGAGCGCTCGCTGATCGAGGAAACCGGCATCCGCTCGCTGAAGATCCGGCACAACAATGTGCTCGGCTATTACATCGAAGTGACGGCCAACCATCATTCGATCATGACCGGCAGCGACGCCGCCAAGGCGCGCTTCATCCATCGCCAGACCATGGCCAACGCCATGCGCTTCACCACGACCGAACTGGCGGAGCTGGAATCGAAGATCGCCAACGCCGCCGACCGGGCGCTGAGCATCGAGCTCGCTGCTTTCGACCGGCTGACGGTGGAGGTGGTGGGCGAGGCTGAACGGATCCGCGCCGGCGCAGACGCGCTTGCGGCTCTGGATGTTTCGTCAGCCCTGGCACTGCTTTCCGAAAGCGAGGGCTGGTGCCGGCCGTTGGTGGATTCGAGCCTCGCTTTCGAGATTGCCGGCGGACGCCACCCGGTGGTCGAGCAGGCGCTCAGGCGCTCCGGCGAAGGGCCGTTCGTCGCCAATGATTGCGACCTGTCGCCCGAAGGCGGCGCCAAGGCCGGCGCCATCTGGCTGCTCACCGGGCCGAATATGGGCGGTAAATCGACCTTCCTCAGGCAGAACGCCCTGATCGCCATCCTCGCCCAGACCGGCTCCTTCGTTCCGGCGCAAAGCGCCCATATCGGCGTGGTCGACCGGCTGTTCTCGCGCGTCGGCGCCTCGGACGACCTGGCGCGCGGCCGCTCGACCTTCATGGTCGAGATGGTCGAGACGGCGGCGATCCTCAACCAGGCCGGCGAGCGGGCGCTGGTGATCCTCGACGAGATCGGCCGCGGTACCGCAACTTTCGACGGGTTGTCGATCGCCTGGGCGGCGGTCGAATATCTGCATGAGAAGAATCGCTGCCGGGCGATATTCGCCACGCATTTTCACGAAATGACGGGGCTGGCCGGCAAGCTCCCCCGGCTCCACAACGTCACCATGCGAGTCAAGGAATGGGAAGGCGACGTCGTCTTCCTGCACGAGGTCGGCAAGGGTGCGGCCGACCGGTCCTACGGCGTGCAGGTGGCGCGGCTCGCCGGCCTGCCCGAGGCGGTGGTCGCCCGCGCCAAGGAGGTGCTGCATCAGCTCGAGGAAGGCGAGGTCTCAGGCAAGACCAACCGGCTGGTCGACGATTTGCCGCTGTTTTCGGTGGCGATGAAGCGCGAAGCGCCGAAGCCGGTCAAGAGCGACGCGCTGGGCGACGCGCTCGGGGCGATCAATCCGGACGAGATGACGCCGCGCGAGGCGCTGGAGGCGCTGTACCGGCTGAAGGAGCTGGCAACGAAGCAGTAGAATCAGGCGTGGCCGTTGACTCATTGTACCAATCGGTACAATTTCGGTATCGACGATCGAAACCGACAGGAGATTTCCATGAGCCGCCCGCCATTGCCGCCCTTCACGGCCGAAACGGCAGCGCAAAAGGCGCGCCTTGCGGAGGATGCCTGGAACAGCCGCGACCCGGAACGGGTTTCGCTTGCCTATACCGAGGACAGCATCTGGCGGAACCGGGCCGAATTCATCTCAGGCCGCGGCGAGATCGTCGGCTTCCTCAAGCGCAAATGGGCGCGCGAACTGGATTATCGCCTCATCAAGGAGGTGTGGACCTGGAACGACAACCGCATCGCGGTGCGCTTCGCCTATGAATGGCGCGACGACAGCGGCCACTGGTTCCGCTCCTACGGCAACGAGAACTGGGAATTCGACGAAGCCGGGCTGATGCGCCGCCGCGTGGCGAGCATCAACGACCTGCCGATCGCCGAGCGCGAGCGGAAATATCATTGGCCGCTCGGCCGCCGGCCGGACGACCATCCCGGTCTTTCCGAACTCGGACTGTAAAACCCTCGAATGCGCAGGATCGCGCCCGATCGCGACGGGCTGCTGGCCATGATCGGCGAAATTTTCCGCGAGCATGGCTATGAAGGCGCCAGCCTCGCGCTGATCGGCGCGGCGACGGGGCTCGGCAAGGGAAGTCTCTACCACTTCTTTCCCGGCGGCAAGGAAGAGATGGCCGGAGCCGTCATTGCCCATATCGACGGCTGGTTCGAGGACAATGTGTTCGCGCCATTGCGCGACCGCGCGGATCCGTTGACCGGGATCGAACAGATGCTCGATGCGACGGACAGCTATTTCCGCTCGGGGCGCCGGGTTTGCCTGATCGGCGCCTTCGCGCTCGATGAATCGCGCGATCTCTTTGCCGACCAGATCGGAAGCTATTTCGGCCGCTGGGTGGTGCACCTTGCCGGTGCGCTGGAGCGATCCGGTCACCGAGCGGGCGAAGCCGGCGAGTTGGCCGAGGAAGCCGTCGCGGCCATCCAGGGCGCGCTCACGTTGGCCCGCGCGGCCAATGACCTCGATGTGTTTTCAAGGGCCTTGCGCCGACTGCGGATGCGGCTTGGGCTGCGGGCCAAGGTCTAGATCGTGATGGTGTTTCGTTGAATCGCCCTCACGATCTAACTCTTTGTTGGAGCATGATCTTTCTCCGAAAACCGGTTTCCACTTTTCGGGATCATGCTCTAGGGCGGATCCTACAAACCTTCGAACCGGAAGCCTGTTTCGGTTCGGGAAACCCGGCCGACGCCGGGGGAATCGAGATGCGCGCCGGCAACGTACCAGTCGCTGTCGGCGACAAGCGCCAAAATGCGCAACCGGGTTGCCCGCGCCTGGTCCTGGTCGGCGTCGAACTCCCATGCGATGTCCGGCCGATCGAACTGAAGCGACGGCACATGCACGAGGTCGCCCCAGACCAGTAAAGTCTCGCCGCCGCTGGTGACACGAAAGCCGGTGTGACCGATTTCGTGGCCGACAGCGGCGACCGCCTTGATGTGTGCGCTCAGGCGCTGCCCGGGATCCGAGGGTTCTGCCAGATCATGGAAGCGGCTCAACCTCGCTACCGACCGGAACATGTCGAGCTCGGCTCGAGGGACAATCAAGCGCGAGAGCCGCGGGAAGCCGTCGCGACCATCGGCAAGGACAAGACCATGGATATGGTCGAGATGCGTGTGGGTGAAAGCGACCGTGCGTATTCGATCGACGGCGATCCTCGCCTCGCTCAGCGCCTGCGGCAGAAAGCCCATCGTCGGGTGCCAGGCGTTCGAGGAGCCGGTATCGATCAGCGTTATTTCGCGGCCGTCGTCGATCGCAAAGGCATTGACCGACAATCTGAGCGCGCTGTCGAAGAGCGGCACCTGCGACGGGAGATCGTCACCGAAGGGCTTGTCTCCCGGCCGGCGCAGTCGCCGGACCGGCATGTCGACATAGCCGTCGCGCAGCGACGTGACGGTCAAGTCGCCGATTTTATAGGCCGTGTGATGGGGTCCGGCTGAAATTCGTTCCAATGCCTGCTCCCGGTTCAGTCGCAAATACGGATCGGAATTTTTCGGCTAGATCATCTCCAGGCCGCGCTTGCGCGTAGGCGGCGGGAAGGCGCGGTCGAGTTCGGCGAAATCCTCAGGCGTCAGCTCTATGTCAAGCGCGGCCGCGTTCTGGCGGACATGCTCCTGGCGGCCGGCCTTGGGGATGGCGATGACGCCCGGCTGCGCCATCATCCAGGCGAGCGCGATCTGCGCGGCGGTGGCGTTGTGGCGCGAGGCTACGGCCTCGAGCCTGGCATTGCGGGCGAGCGCGCCCTGCTCCACCGGCGAATAGGCCATCAGCGGGATGCCGCGCTCCGCGCACCACGGGGCGAGGTCGAATTCGGGGCCGCGCCGCGACAGGTTGTAGAGAACCTGATTGGTCTGGACATTGCCGCCGGACGACAGACCGACAAGGTCCTCCATCTCGTCGGTATCGAAATTGCTGACGCCCCAGTAGCGGATATTGCCTTCAGCCCTCAGGGCCTCGAAAGCTTCAACGGTTTCGGACAGCGGCACGCTGCCCGGCCAATGCAAGAGATAGAGATCGATGCGATCGGTGGAAAGCCGCTTCAGGCTGCTCTCGCAGGCGCGTTTCACACTGGTGCGCGAAGCGTTGGAGGGCAGCACTTTGGAGACCAGGAAGGTCTCGTCGCGGCGCCCGGCGATCGCCTCCGCCACCACCTCCTCGGCGCCACCGCTGGCATACATCTCGGCCGTGTCGATCAGCGTGATGCCAAGGTCGAGCCCGAGCTTCAGCGCCGCCACCTCATCGGCGCGGCGGCGGCGGTCCTCGCCCATCTTCCAGGTGCCTTGGCCCAGCACCGGAACGGCTTCGCCTGACGGCAGCTTCAGGGTTCTGACTGTTGACGGCATGGCTTTCTCCGCGTGGGGCCGGATCGCAGCACAGCGAAAACAGGAAATCCAGACCAAAGCCGCCTGGCCGCCTGGATTTCCCGGAGTGGTTAGAGCGGTTCAGCGTTTCGCGGAATCGCCGAGCCGCTCTAAGTATTTTATGCAATTTCCGGACGGAAACCGCTACACAATTGTCCTGGAATTGCTCTACTTCGCCGGGTGCTTGGCGAGCCAGTCCCTCATTTCCTTGATCTCGGCCTCCTGGGCCTTGACCACGCCTTCGGCGAGCTTGCGGATCTCCGGGTCCTTACCGTTGGCGATCACCACCTTGGCCATATCGATGGCGCCCTGATGATGCGGGATCATGCCGCGGACGAAATCTACATCGGCATTGCCGGTGTATTTGATCGCCATGTCCTTGTGCATCTTCTTCATCGCCTTCTCGTAGCCGACGGTGGCCGGGCTCTGGGCGCCCATCGCCATCTTGGACATGTCGTGCTTCATCTCCTCCGACGAGGCCGGCACGCTTTCGAGGAAGACGGCAAGCAGCATCCCCGCCGCCATCAAAAGCAGCACGATTTTCTTGGCCAGGGTCATTCAGGTCTCCTTTGTTGGATGTCGTATCTGGGGGTTTTGCTCAGAGTTTCAACGTCCTCAGCCGCAACGCGTTGCCGATCACCGAGACCGATGACAGGCTCATCGCCGCCGCGGCGATCATCGGCGACAGCAACGTGCCGGTGAGCGGGTAAAGGACGCCGGCCGCGACCGGTACGCCGAGCAAGTTGTAGAGAAAGGCGAAGAACAGGTTCTGGCGGATATTGCGGATCGTCGCCTGGGCGAGCGTGCGCGCCCTGACGATGCCGTTCAAGTCGCCCTTGACCAGCGTGATGCCGGCGCTTTCGACGGCGACATCGGCGCCGGTGCCCATGGCGATGCCGACATCGGCGGCGGCCAGCGCCGGCGCGTCGTTGACGCCGTCGCCGGCCATGGCGACGACAGCGCCTCTGCCGCGCAGCTCGTCCACCAGCGCGCTCTTGCCGTCCGGCAGCAGGCCGGCGCGGATATCGTCGATGCCGAGCCTGCCGGCGATGGCTTTTGCCGTGCGCTCATTGTCGCCGGTCGCCATGATGATCTTCAGGCCCCTGTCATGCAGTGCCCTGATCGCCTCGGTCGTCGTTGCCTTCACGGGATCGGCGACGGCGACGATACCGGCGAAGCCGCCGTCGACAGCCACGAACATGGCCGTCTTGCCGTTGGCCTGCAGCGCCTCGGCATTGGCTGCCGACGTTCCGACGCCGAGACCCGCCATCATGGCCGCATTGCCGAGCGCGACTTTCCGGCCCGACACCGTGCCCGAAACGCCCTTGCCGGTGACGGCTTCGAAATCGACGGCATCGGCCAGCTTCAGGCCGCGCGCGGCGGCACCCTCGACGATCGCTTCGGCCAGCGGATGCTCCGAGCCCTTTTCGAGCGCGGCGGCAAGGCCCAGCAGCTCGTTCTCATCGATGTCTCCGGCCGCGACGACATCGGTCAGCCGCGGCTTGCCCTCGGTCAGCGTCCCGGTCTTGTCGACGATCAGCGTGTCGACGGCGGCGAAGCGTTCGAGCGCCGCTGCTTCCTTGATCAGCACGCCGGCATGCGCGCCACGCCCGGTCGCCGTCATGATCGACATCGGCGTGGCAAGGCCAAGCGCGCAGGGACAGGCGATGATCAGCACCGACACCGCCGAGACGATGGCGAAGATCAGGCTCGGCGAAGGACCGAGAACCGCCCAGGCGATGAAGGCGACGACGGCGACCAGCACGACGGCCGGAACGAAATAGAAGGACACGCGGTCGGCCAGCCCCTGGATCGGCGCGCGCGAACGCTGCGCCTTGGCGACCAGCTCGACGATGCGCGACAGCGTGGTTTCGGCGCCGACCTTCTCAGCACGCATGACCAGCGAGCCGTTCTTGTTCAGCGTGCCACCGGTGAGCGCGTCGCCCTGGGTCTTTTCGACCGGCAACGGCTCGCCCGTGATCATCGATTCATCGATCGCCGAGCGGCCGTCCAGCACGATGCCGTCGACCGGCACCGCGTCGCCGGGGCGGATGCGAAGCCGATCTCCGGTCTTGACATGATCGAGCGGCACGTCCTTCTCGGAGCCGTCGGCACCGATCAGCCGCGCCGTCTTCGGCGCAAGGTCCAGCAGGGCGCGGATGGCCGAGCCGGTGCGCTCGCGGGCGCGCAATTCCAGCACCTGGCCGAGGAAGACCAGCGCGACGATGACGGCAGCGGCCTCGAAATAGACCGGGACCGCACCGTCATGGCCGCGGAACTGATGTGGGAAGACGTCCGGGAACAGCGCCGCGACGAGGCTGAAGAGATAGGCAGCGCCGACGCCTAGCGAGATCAGCGTCCACATGTTGGGGCTGCGATTGAGAATCGAGTCCCAACCGCGGTGGAAGAACGGAAACGCCGCCCACAACACCACAGGGCTTGCCAGCGCCAGTTCCGCCCAAGTCTTCGTGCGGCCGTCGATGAGGCTTTCGAAGCTGAGGCCCAGCATCGGCGCCATGGCGACGATCAGAAGCGGCACGGAGAGCACCGCGCTGACCCAGAACCGGCGTGTGAAATCGACGAGTTCCGGGTTAGGACCTTCGTCGCCGGTCGGCACGCCCATCGGCTCCAGCGCCATGCCGCAGATCGGGCAGGAACCGGGCTTGTCGCGGATGATCTCGGGATGCATGGGGCAGGTGTATTGCGTGCCCTTCGGCATCGGCTGCGGCTCAGGCCGGCCGGCAAGGTATTTTGCCGGCTCCCCCTCGAACTTGCCTTTGCAACCGGCGGAGCAGAAATAGAAACCCTGCCCTTCATGGCGCAGGAAGTGCTTCGCGCTCGCCCGATCGACGCTCATGCCGCAGACGGGATCGGCGGCCGTCAGGTAGCTCTCAGGCTCGGCCTGGAATTTCGCGCGGCAGCGCTCGCTGCAGAAATGGAACGTCCGGCCGCCATGTTCGGCCGTCGGCTTGCCGGCCGCCGGATCGACCATCATGCCGCAGACAGGGTCGCGAATCACCGGCTCGCCGGCGCGCGCGGTGCTGTTTGTGGAGCAGCAGGCGCCACCATGCGCATGATGATGGTGATGGTCGGAATGGGTCATCGGCAATACCTCGGAATTCTCGAACTGAGGCGGAGGTAGTCCTTCCAGTTACTGGAAGGTCAAGGGCTGGTTTTCGACTTTTGCGAAAATCGGCCGGGGCGATTGCGGATTGCGCCTCCGCGCTACGGCAATCGCGACCGCCAGCCCCATACACAGCGCCGCGAAAACAGGCTATAGACGCCGCCGAATGGCAAAGATCTCCCTGAAACTCGAAGAAATCATCGATGGCGACGCGCTGCGCCGCGACCTGACCGCGCTGACGGCGGCAAGCGCCGGCGACGGTTCGGGACCGGCGGTTCGCACCGCCGTCCTCCAATTGCTCAAAGGCAGGCTGGCGGAAGGACGCAAGATCGCCGAGGCCATGCTCAAGCAGGATGGCGGCGGCAATGCCTGCGCCGAACGGCTCTCGCATGTGATGGATGAGCTGATCCGGGCGCTCTATGATTTCGCCGCCACCCATGTCTACCGGGTCAAGAACCGGTCCGTAGCCGAGCGCATGGCGGTCGTGGCCGTCGGCGGCTACGGCCGCGGCACGCTGGCGCCGGGCTCCGACATCGACCTGCTTTTCCTCTTGCCCTACAAGCAGACGCCGTGGGGCGAGCAGATCGTCGAATACATGCTCTACATGCTGTGGGACATGGGGCTGAAGGTCGGCCATGCCACCCGCAACATCGAGGAGTGCCTGCGGCTCTCGCGCAGCGACATCACCATCCGCACCTCGATTCTCGAGGCGCGTTTCCTGTGGGGCGAACGCAAGCTCTATGACGAGCTGCTGACCCGCTTCGACCATGAGGTGGTGCGCACGACCGGGCCGGAATATGTGCAGGCAAAGCTTGCCGAGCGCGACGAGCGCCATGCCAAGGCCGGCGAAAGCCGCTATCTGGTCGAGCCCAACGTCAAGGACGGCAAGGGCGGGTTGCGCGACCTGCAGACGCTGTTCTGGATCGGCAAATACTTTTATCGCGTGCGCACCGGCGAGGAGCTCGTCGAGAAGGGCGTCTTCACCGACGCCGAATACCGCGAGTTCCAGAAGGCCGAGGACTTTTTGTGGGCTGTGCGCTGCCACATGCATTTCCTCACCGGCAAGGCGGAGGAGCGGCTGCATTTCGACATCCAGCGCGAGATCGCCGAACGGCTTGGCTACACGACGCATCCCGGCCTGTCGGCCGTCGAGCGCTTCATGAAGCACTATTTCCTCGTCGCCAAGGATGTCGGCGACCTAACCCGCATCTTCTGCGCCGCGCTCGAGGAAGAGCAGGCCAAGCATGTGCCCGGCTTCAACCGCATCTTCCTCACCTTCCAGCGGCGCAAGCGCAAACTTGCCGGCACGTCCGACTTCATCGTCGATAATCACCGCATCAACGTCGCCGACGACAGCGTCTTCGAGCGCGATCCGGTCAACCTGCTCAGGCTGTTCTGGTTCGCTGACAAGCACGGATTGGAGTTCCATCCCGATGCGCTGAAACTGCTCACCCGCTCACTCGGTCTGGTCAACAAGTCGCTCCGGCGCGACGAGGAAGCCAACCGGCTGTTCCTCGACATTCTGACCTCGGACCGCAACGCCGAGCTCAATCTAAGGCGCATGAACGAGGCGGGACTGCTCGGCAGGCTGATCCCCGACTTCGGCAAGATCGTCGCCATGATGCAGTTCTCGATGTACCACCACTATACGGTGGACGAGCACCTGATCCGCTGCATCGGCGTTTTGGCCGAGATCGAGCGCGGCGACGGCGCCAAGGTGCATCCGCTGTCGCATTCGCTGATGCCGGGGTTGAAGAAGAGCCGCGAGGCGCTCTATGTCGCCGTGCTCCTGCACGATATCGCCAAGGGCAGGCCTGAGGATCATTCCGAGGCCGGCGCCCGCATTGCCCGGCGTATCTGTCCGCATATGGGGCTGTCGGCGGCCGATACCGAGACCGTCGCCTGGCTGGTCGAGAACCACCTCGTCATGTCGATGACCGCGCAGACGCGCGACCTCAACGACCGCAAGACGATCGAGGATTTCGCCTCGATCGTGCAGTCGGTCGAGCGGCTGAAGCTGCTTTTGATCCTCACCGTCTGCGACATCCGCGGCGTCGGGCCGGGTGTGTGGAACGGCTGGAAGGGGCAATTGCTGCGCACGCTCTATTTCGAGACCGAACTGCTGCTTACCGGCGGGTTTTCGGAAGTCACGCGTGCCGAGCGTACGGCCGCAGCGCGCGAGCGTCTGGCGGAGGCGCTGGCCGCCTGGCCGGCCAAGGAGCGCAAGCGCTACATCGCGCAGCACTACGAGAACTATCTGCTGACCGTCGACCTGCCGGACCAGCTCCGCCATGCCGAATTCATCCGTGAGGCGGATGCGGCGGGCAAGAAACTCGCCACCATGGTCAAGACGCATGAGTTCGAGGCGGTGACGGAGATCACCGTGCTGGCGCCGGACCATCCGCGCCTGCTGTCGATCATCGCCGGAGCCTGTGCCGCGGCCGGCGGCAACATCGTCGACGCGCAGATATTCACCACGTCCGACGGACGCGCGCTGGACACCATCCTGATATCCCGGGAGTTCGACCTCGACGAGGACGAGCGGAGGCGCGCCGAGCGGGTCGGCCGGTTGATCGAGGACGTGCTTTCGGGCAAGAGCTGGCTGCCAGAGATGATCGAGAAGCGCACCAGGCCGAAGCGCGGCGCCAAGGCGTTCCGCATCCCGCCGCGCGCCGAGATCCGCAACACGCTGTCCAACCGCTTCTCGGTGATCGAGGTCGAGGGGCTGGACCGGCCGGGCCTGCTCTCCGAGATCACCGGCACGCTCTCGGACCTGTCGCTCGACATCGCCTCAGCGCATATCACCACCTTCGGCGAGAAGGTCATCGACACATTCTATGTCACCGACCTGACCGGCCAGAAGATCGACAGCCCGACGCGCACCGCCGCCATCCACAAGCGGCTGATCGATACGCTGGAAGGCAATTCGTCGGAACGCAACGGCAAGGCCAAGGCGGCGGCCGAGTGACCATCCAATTGACGCAATTTTTCTGGCAGTCGTTCCCAGCATGAGCCTCGTCAAGAAATTCGCCACCGTCGCTTCCGGCACGCTGATGAGCCGCGCACTGGGTTTCGGCCGCGAGATGCTGATGGCGGCGGCCCTCGGCACCGGGCCGGTCGCCGACGCCTTCAACGCCGCCTTCCAGTTCCCCAACACCTTCCGCCGGCTGTTCGCCGAAGGCGCCTTCAACGCCGCTTTCGTGCCGCTCTTCGCCAAGGAGATCGAGCAGCACGGCAATGAAGGCGCCAAGCGCTTCTCGGAGGAAGTGTTCGGCGTGCTGTTTTCGGCGCTTTTGGCGCTGACCATCGCGATGGAACTCGCGATGCCGCTCATCGTGCGCTACCTCGTGGCGCCGGGCTTCGCCGACATTCCGGGCAAGTTCGAGACGACTGTCACGCTTGCGACGATCATGTTCCCCTACCTGATCTGCATGTCGCTCGGAGCCATGATGGCGGGCATGCTGAACTCGCTGCGCCGCTATTTCGCGGCGGCGATCGCGCCCGCTTTCCTCAACATCATCCTGATCAGCGTGCTCGCCTATGCCTGGTACCATGGGCTCGACGCGCATGATGTCGGCTTCGGGCTCTCCTGGGGCGTGCTGGCGGCGGGCATCGTGCAGCTCGCCATCGTCTGGGTGGCAGTGCGCCATGCCGGCATCTCGATCGGCTTTCGCCGGCCGAAGATGACGCCGAACGTCAAGCGGCTGCTGATCCTGGCGCTGCCGGCGGCGATCACCGGCGGCATCACCCAGATCAACCAGTTGATCGGCACCGCCATCGCTTCGGCGCAGAACAGCGCCGTATCGTCGCTCGCCTATGCCGACCGCATCTACCAATTGCCGCTCGGCGTCGTCGGCGTGGCCGTCGCCATCGTGCTGTTGCCGGAACTGTCGCGGGCGTTGAAATCGGGCAATCTGGTCGAGGCCGCCAATCTGCAGAACCGCTCGGTCGAGTTCACCCTGTTCATGACGCTGCCGGCGGCGGCGGCGCTCTGGGTGATGTCGGAGCCGATCGTGCGGCTGGTCTATGAGCGCGGCGCGTTTGCCGCCAACCACTCGACGCCAATCGTCGCCTCGATTCTGGCGATCTTCGGCCTCGGCCTGCCGGCCTTCGTGCTGATCAAGGCCTTCACGCCAGGCTATTTCGCGCGCGAGGACACGCGCACGCCGATGATCTTCGCGGCCATTTCGGTCGGCGTGAACATCGCCACGGCGCTGACCCTGTTCCCGTCGATGGGCGCGCCGGGCATCGCGGTCGCCTCGGCCGTCGCCGGCTGGGTCAACGCGCTGATGCTGCTCGGCATGCTGATCAGGCGCGGCCATTGGGGCCGCGATGTCCCCTTGCTGAAGCGCATCCCAAGGCTGGTGCTGTCGGCGGTGATCATGGCCACGGCGCTTTATTTCGCGGAGCGCCACTTTGCCACGCAGATCGGACCGGGTTCACCGCTGGTGGTGAAGGCGACGACCGTGCTTGCATTGGTCGCCGGCGGTGCGGCGCTCTACTTCATCGCCGCCTTCGGCACGGGCGGCGCCGATTTCGGCATGGTCCGCCGGAACGTGAAACGGGGCACGGGCAAGAACACGGCCGCGCCGAAACCCAATCTCGACGAATAGTCAGCCCGACATCCAGCTATCGTCTCCACTTGCCCCCGCCGTTGCGTTGGTCCATAAGCCCGCCGTCGAAAGACTTTCGCCGCGCGCGAAACGGCCCTCCACAAGCCATGAGGAACTCATGTCCGCCTTCAAGCCACTCGTCTTTTCGGGCGTCCAGCCGACCGGCAATCTGCATCTCGGCAATTATCTCGGCGCCATCAAGAAATTCGTCGCCCTCCAGGAACAGTCCGACTGCATCTATTGCGTCGTCGACCTACATTCGCTGACGGCGCAGCTCGTCCATCAGGATCTGGGCGACCAGACGCGCTCGATCACCGCGGCGTTCCTCGCCTCGGGCATCGACCCGAAGAAGCACATCGTCTTCAACCAGTCGCGGGTCATCCAGCACGCCGAGCTTGCCTGGATATTCAACTGCGTGGCGCGTATCGGCTGGATGTACCGCATGACGCAGTTCAAGGACAAAGCCGGCAAGGACCGCGAGAACGCCTCGCTCGGCCTGCTCGCCTATCCGAGTCTGATGGCCGCCGACATCCTGCTCTACCGGGCCACCCATGTGCCGGTGGGCGAGGACCAGAAGCAGCATCTGGAGCTGACCCGCGACATCGCGCAAAAGTTCAACAACGACTTCTCCGAGAAGATTGCGGCACTTGGCGTCGGCATCGAAATGCAGGTCGGCGAAGAGACGGTGAACGGCTATTTCCCCATTACCGAACCGGTGATCGGCGGCCCTGCGGCGCGCATCATGAGCCTGCGCGACGGCTCCAAGAAAATGTCGAAGTCGGACCCGTCGGACCTGTCGCGCATCAACCTGACGGACGATGCGGACACCATCTCGAAGAAGATCCGCAAGGCCAAGACCGATCCGGAGGCCTTGCCGAGCGAGATCGACGGGCTGGAAAGCCGGCCCGAGGCGGAAAACCTCGTCGGCATCTATGCCGGCCTGGCGGAGATATCGAAGGAAGACGTGCTGAAGCAATATGGCGGCCAGCAGTTCTCCGTGTTCAAGCCGGCGCTTGCCGACCTTGCCGTGGAGAAGCTGGCGCCGATCGCTTCGGAGATGCGCCGCATCCAGGGCGACCGCGCCTATGTCGACGCCGTGCTCAAGGATGGCGGCGGCCGGGCCCGCGCGATCGCCGAGGGCACGATGAAGACGGTTCGCGATATCATCGGCCTGCTGCAGGACTGATCGAGCCGTCTTGCTGAATCATCGCCATGCCGGCCGGCGGCTTGCCGCCGGTCCGTGGCGGTGGCAGATTGCGGCTGAACCATACCGAGCAGATAGACATGGTCTCCAAACGCCTCAGCCGCGAAGCCGGCCATCGCCGCAAGTTCCTGGCGATCATCGACGACACGCCGGAATGCGAGCGCGCCGTCGCCTACGCCTCGAAGCGGGCGCAGCACACCGGCGGCGTGCTGGTGCTGCTCTATGTCATCGAGCCGGATGATTTCCAGCACTGGCTGGGCGTGGAAAAGATCATGCGCGAGGAAGCCAACGCGACGGCGCGCGGAGCACTCGACGGCTACGCCAGCAAGGTGCGTCAGAGCGTCGGCATCGAGCCGGAGCTGGTGGTGCGCGAGGGCAAGCCGACCGAAGAGATCCACAAGCTGATCGAGGAAGACCAGGACATCGCCATCCTGGTGCTGGCGGCCGGCGCCGGCAAGGAAGGTCCCGGACCGCTGGTCAGCGCGGTTGCCGGCCGCGGCGCGGCCTTTCCGATTCCGGTGACGGTGGTGCCGCAGAACCTGTCCGACGAAGAGATCGACAGCCTGGCCTGACTTCCGGAGACCTTCCGGCCGGCGCCGGGCTCCTCGCCCGCGGCGCATTTGCCAAGCCAATACAAAATAACGCTACCCTTGGCCGGCGTTTGCGGCGCACCATTTGGAATCATATGCGCATTCCAATGGAAGGCCGATGACCGAAACGGAACAAGGGGCAGGCCGACGCGAGCAATCGAGGGCGAAAGCCACGGGCGCCGGACCGCCGGCGCGGCCGCGCCCGCAGTCGGTACGGGCCCAGAAAAAAGCCCGGCAGACGCCGCATGCGCAGCAAGAGCGCAAGCATCGGGTGCTTACCAAGGGCCATCCGGCCATGGTCGACAGCATTGCCGGCGCGATCACTGTCAAAAGCCTCGATCTGTATTACGTCATCGCCGCCGATGCGCAGATACCCGTGAGCGACGGGCACGGCTTCGGGCTCTATTTTCATGACTGCCGGTTCATCGGAGGCTATCAGATGACCTTGGCCGGCCTGACGCCGGTCGTCCTGGCTTCGACCGCCCAGAAAGGGTACGCGGCGCTGTTCGAGCTGACCAATCCGGACCTGCACTCCAACAAGGATCGATTGATCCCCAAGGACGAACTCGGCATTCGCTGGGAGCGCATTCTCGACGCCGGACAGACATGCGTCAGGGAAGTCTTGACCATCCAGAACCTCGGACACGAGGCGCACGACTTTCCGCTGACCCTGCAGTTCGGCGCCGGCTTCGAGGACATCTTCAACGTCCGCGGGCTGGTGGAGCAGAATCTCGGCAGGACCGAACGGCCTGTCTGGCGGGATGGCAGGCTGCATTTCGCCTATCACGGCGCCGACCGGCTCCGCAGGATGGCGACGATCGCCTTCTTGCCCCGGCCTGACGCTACGCACAAGACGGCGGCCGAATTCCGGATCGACGTGCCTGCCGGGGCCACGCGAACCATCGCGGTGACCATCGCGTTGGAGGAACAGCCGGAAGACGCCGAGGCCGGGCAACTCACTCAGCGCCCGGCGGCCACGCTCGACAGCGTCGTTGCCGGCAAACTCCGGACGAACGCCGAAGAATGGCTGGAGCAGCATACGAAGCTCGACAGCGACAGCCCTCTGCTCGACAGCATCATGGAGAGATCCCTGCGCGATGTCGCGATGCTGCGTTCCGAATTGGGGAGCCGTGAATACTTTGCCGCCGGCGTGCCCTGGTTCGTTGCCCTGTTCGGGCGCGACAGCCTGATCGTCGCCCTGGAAATGCTGGCCTTCCAGCCGGAGATCGCCGCCCAGACGCTCCGCCTTCTCGCCAGCTATCAGGGAAGCCGGACGGATCGATGGCGGGAGGAGCAGCCCGGCAAGATCCTGCACGAACTGCGCGTCGGCGAGCTCGCGCGCGCCGGCGATATTCCTCATGCCAGATTCTACGGCACGGTGGACGCTACCCCGCTCTTCCTCTTGCTTCTCGGCCATCATCACGCCTGGACCGGAGATCTCGACCTGTTTCGCGAATTGCAGGCGCCGGTGGAAAAGGCGTTGGATTGGATCGCCAAGGCCGGAGACGATCACGGCGAGGGCTATCTGAAATACCGAAGCAGGTCCGCCGAAGGTCTCGTCAACCAGGGATGGAAGGACTCGGGCGACGCGATCGTGAGGGCCGACGGCAGCCTTGCCAGGCCGCCGATCGCCCTCGTCGAGGTGCAGGGCTATGTCTTTGCCGCCAAACAGGCCATCGCCGACCTTTATGAGCGCAGCGGCGAAGCTGGTCGCGCAAGACAGCTTCGCCAAGAGGCCGACAGGCTTCGAATACGCTTCAACCGCGACTTCTGGTGCGAGGACCAAGGGATCTTCGCCCTCGCGCTGGAAGCAAGAAGCCGCCCGGTCACGGTCGTTTCGTCGAACCCCGGACATGCTCTGTGGTGCGGTATCGCGGACCATGACAAGGGCCGCCGGTCTGTGGCGCGGCTGATGCGGGACGACATGTTCAACGGCTGGGGCGTGCGCACACTTGCCATCTCGGAAAGGCGCTACAATCCCGTCGGCTACCATCTCGGCACCGTCTGGCCGCACGACAATGCGCTGGTGGCGGCCGGTTGCCGAACTTATGGCGCGGACGACGCGGCATTGCGCATTTTCACGGGCATCGCCGAGGCCGCGATGCACTTTCGCCATCACAGATTGCCCGAAGCGATGGCGGGCTTTCCGCGCGCGGATTTCCAGGTGCCGGTGCACTATCCGGTGGCCTGCCACCCGCAGGCCTGGGCGGCCGGGGCAATACCCTTTCTGCTGACGGTGTGCCTTGGCCTGGAACCCGACGGTTTCGCGAACAAGCTGCGGATCACGCGGCCGCGCATGCCCGGTTTCGTCAACCGCATCGCTCTTCGCGGATTGCGTGTCGGCAAGGGCAGCGCCGATCTCGAATTCAGGCGAACGGACGACGGCGCCGAGGTCGATGTCCTGCAGACGAGTGGACAATTGACTGTTGAAGTCGGAGGATGAGGACTGCCACGGTTCGGACATCCCGCCATGGCAAAAACATTCCGCCAGCCAGCCGTTCCCAGCGACGCGTTTCGCTTGAATGTCCAGCCGATAGAGCCTATTTAGAATTATTCCAAACTATCGGCCCTGAGGGCCTGGAGATACCCATGTTCATTCAGACCGAATCGACGCCGAACCCGGCGACGCTGAAATTCCTGCCGGGCAAGGAAGTGCTGCGCGAAGGCACCGCCGATTTCCGTGACGCCGGCACAGCCGCCGAAGCTTCGCCGCTGGCCGGCCGACTGTTCGAGATCCCGGGCGTCACCGGCGTTTTCTTCGGCTATGACTTCATCACCGTGACCAAGGACGGCCCGGACTGGCAGCATCTGAAGCCGGCGATCCTCGGCGCCATCATGGAGCATTTCATGTCCGGCGCGCCGGTCATGGCCTCGGCCGCTCCGGCGAGCGAAGCCGGCGGGACCGACGAGTTCTACGACAAGGCTGACGAAGAGCTGGTGCTGACCATCAAGGAACTGCTCGACACGCGCGTGCGCCCGGCGGTCGCGCAGGACGGCGGCGACATCACCTTCCGCGGTTTCGAGAACGGCACTGTTTTCCTGCATATGAAGGGCGCCTGCGCCGGCTGCCCGTCGTCGACGGCGACGCTGAAGCACGGCATCCAGAACCTGCTTCGCCACTTCGTGCCGGAGGTGCAGCAGGTCGAGCAAGTCGCCTGAGAATCCAGTCCGCCGGCCGCATGGCGGCGGATCGAGTTCTGATCCAAACTCAAAAAACAAAAAACCGGGCCCCAACAGCCCGGTTTTCTGTTTTCAGGACGTCTTGTTGTTGCCTAGACGGTCCGCCTGCGAAACTTTTTAGTTGACCATGACCTTTTCCGAAAACCGGCTTCCACTTTCGGGATCGTGGTCCTTACATCACAATGACTTTGGCGCCGACCGACGTGCGGTCATAGAGGTCGATAATATCCTGGTTCATCAGGCGGATGCAGCCCGACGACATCGCTTTGCCGATCGAGAACCATTCCGGGCTGCCATGCAGGCGGTAGCCCATGTCGCCACCCTTGTTGAAGAGATACATGGCACGCGCGCCAAGCGGGTTCTTCAGGCCCGGTTCCATCCCGCCGGCGAACTTGGCAAGCTCGGGCTGGCGCTTGATCATCGGCGCCGGCGGCGTCCAGGTCGGCCATTCGCGCTTGAGCGCGATATGGGCGGTGCCGTGCCATTCAAAACCCTCGCGGCCGACGCCGATGCCGTAGCGCATCGCCATGCCGTCGCCCTCGATGAAATAGAGGAACTTGTTCTGCGTATCGACGATGATCGTGCCCGGCTTCTCCGAAGAGTCGTAGCGCACTTCCTGCCGATGATATTTGGCGGGCACCTTCTCGATCGGAATGCGCGGCAGCTGATAGCCGGCATCGGTCATCGCGCCATAGT
Source organism: Mesorhizobium sp. B4-1-3 (assembly GCF_006439355.1). GTDB lineage: Bacteria > Pseudomonadota > Alphaproteobacteria > Rhizobiales > Rhizobiaceae > Mesorhizobium. The sequence continues at coordinate 34,575 of NZ_VFTG01000005.1, read as the reverse complement.
TGTTGGTGAACATCTGCCCGCCGATGGTGCTGCACCCGCTGATCGCGGTCGACAGCGCAAGAGCGGCGAGGATTGCAAATGACTTCAAGCGCATGAAAAGGTCCGATGCCCCGCCTGGATGCCAGCGGCACGAGTCCGCCGCTTTGTTGTCATCATTCATGCTGGCATTTCTTTTGCTTGCCAAGCGCGCACTGCCTATATGCAGGAGCTTACACGCCGGTAAGTGCCGAACTGCGGCATTTTCGCAACAGGCCTCACAGGATTGTGAAGCAAAATCAATGAGGCGGCTCATGGAGCCGCCTGGAGCCAAGGAGAGCGCCATGAATGTCGGTGATGCCGCCGAGCGTTCCGGCCTGCCGGCCAAGACGATCCGCTACTATGAGGAGATCGGCCTGATTCGTCCGGCGCGGGCCGAGAACGGCTATCGCGATTATTCCGGCGAGGACATCCACCGGCTGGCCTTCCTGCGCCGCGCCCGCAATCTCGGCTTCTCAATCGACGATTGCAGGCAGCTTATGGCGCTCTATCAAGACCGCGACCGCGCCAGCCACGACGTGCGCGAGATCGCCGCCGCCCATGTCAGGGCGATCGAGGACAAGGTGCGCGAATTGCAGTCGATGCGCTCGACGCTGCAAAAGCTGATCCACGCCTGCCACGGCGACGACCGTCCGGACTGCCCCATCCTGGACGACATGGCGGGTGCGGCCTGAGGGCGGAGTTCTGTCAGCGCTTCCAGAAATCGCGGTGCGGGGCGAGCATCTCGTCCGCGATTTCGGGAAAAGGGCCGAACACCTCGATCTTCTTCTGGCCGGAGGCGAGGACGGTGCGCGAGGCGAGGTTCATCGTCGGATTCTCCTCATGATCGCCGGTGAGCGCCAGGAGATCCGTCTCCTCGACCCCATAGACCAGGCACCCGATATTCGCCCAATACATCGTGCCGGCGCACATCGCGCACGGCTCGAAGGTCGAGACCAGCGTGCATTGCCACAGGAACTCCGGCTCGTAGGCCGCCGCGGCGCGGCGGGCGAGCTCGGTCTCGGCATGGCGCACCGTGTCGAGATTGCCCTGCCGCATCAAAACGCGATCGTCCGGCCCGACCAGCACGCAGCCGAACGGATGATGCCCATGCGCCGCCGCCTCGCGCGCGACGGCATCGGCGGACCTGAGATGGGCGAGTATCTGGTCGCGGGTCATTGGGGAAATCCTCTTACGGCGAGATTGCTGCCGAGGGATATGATTGGCAAGACCTGGTCTTCTCCGCACCACGGCCAGGCATCCCGCTTGGCTTTACGCTCCACGCATTTCCGGTTTGGTGCTATCTTGGCGATCGCGCACGCCGAGATTGCCATGGGTCTCCAGGAAGACATCGAACGGGTCGAGCAGCACATCCGAGAGATCGAACAGCGGATCGAGCGCCAGCGCGCGGTCATCGCCCAGGCGGAAGAAAACGGCCTGCCGACAGACGGCCCGAGCAACTTCCTGTGGTTTCTGAGAGAAGCGTTGAGCCTGAGCCGCGACCACCTGGCCAGACTCCTGGCGGACGAGTTTCGGGCGGGGGATTCGCAGTAGCGGGCGTAGTCGTAGACATCTGCCACCTACCGTGGAAGGACCGGCCAGATAATCGCCCCACTTGCAAGGGTTCAAACCGTGAACAAAATCTGGCATGGTGCCTTCCATGCCACTCGTTTCCCCGATTCCCCTCAACCGTTTGATCGACGGTCGTCAGTCCGAGCGCGCCATGCTGGTGCGGCGCGGCGTGCAGCGGCTGCTTGCCGAAATGGGCGCGCATGTGCTGCCGGAGCTGTCGCTCGCCACCGGCCGGCGCGCCGATCTCGTCGCGCTGACCAGGCAGGGCGACATCTGGATCATCGAGATCAAATCCTCGGTCGAGGATTTCAGAGTCGACCGCAAATGGCCGGACTATCGGCTGCATTCGGACCGCTTCTTCTTCGCCACTCATCCCGGCGTGCCGCCTGACATCTTTCCCGAGGAATGCGGCTTCATCCTCTCCGACGGCTATGGCGCCGAGATCCTGCGCGATGCGCCTGAGCATCGCATGGCGGCCGCGACGCGCAAGGCGCTGATGCTGCGGATCGCCCGCGCGGGCGCCGCGCGGCTCTTGGCAGCCGAGCTTGCCGGCGTCGCCGTGCCGGCGCTGGACGGCGAGAGCGAGTAGGGCTGTTTCCTCGCCCCACGAAGTGGGGAGAGGTGTCCCGGCGCAGCCGGGACGGAGAGGGCCAGCGCGACGCTCGGCGGTTGTTCGGATTGCGATTGCCTTGTGCCTTGTTCTGCATCGGCTTTGGCTTGACAGAGGGCGCCCCCCGCTCCGTCCCGGCTCCGCCGGGCCACCTCTCCCCTGCTTTCGCGGGGGCGAGGAAATGGCGTCGCGGCTTAGCCTACTCCACTTCTTCCTCAACTCCACCCTTGGCCGGCGCGGTGAGCAGGACCGCCGCGCCCAGCAGCGCGGCAGCCAGCGAGCCGGCGAGGATGCCGACCTTCACCGCGTCCTGGAGCGCCGGATCGCTGGCGAAGGCGAGCAGGCCGATGAACAGGCTCATGGTGAAGCCGATGCCGCAAAGCAGCGAAATGCCCAGCATATGCAGCCAGCCGGCATTGGCCGGCAGGTCGGCGAGGCCGAAGCGGATGGCCAGCGCCGAGGAGCCGAAAACGCCGACCAGCTTGCCGAGAACCAGGCCGGCGGCGACGCCCAGCGTCAGCGGCTCGACAAGGGAGGCAAGGCTTAAGCCTCCGAGCGAGACGCCGGCATTGGCGAAGCCGAAGATCGGGATGACGAGGAAAGGCACGAGCTTGTGCAGGCCGTGTTCCAGCCGGTGCAGCGGCGAATGTTCGGTATCGCGGCTGGAGCCGGGAAAGCGCTCCAGCGGGATGGTGAGCGCCAGCGCGACGCCGGCAAGCGTGGCATGCACGCCCGATTTCAGCACCAGCACCCACAAGAGGACGCCAAGCAGGAGATACGGCCAGAGTTTCATGGCCCGCATGCGGTTGAGCAGGACGAGCAAGGCGATGACGACGAAGGCGGCGGCCAGATAAGCGAGCGACAGGCCGCTGGTGTAGAACAGCGCGATGATGACGACGGCGCCGAGATCGTCGATGATGGCAAGCGCGGTGAGGAAGACCTTCAGCGAGGCGGGCACGCGGCTGCCGAGCAGCGAAAGCACGCCGAGCGCGAAGGCGATGTCGGTGGCGGTGGGGATCGCCCAGCCGGAGAGCGCCGCCTGATTGTCGCGGTTGATCAGGATATAGACCAGCGCCGGCACCGCCATGCCGCCGGCGGCGGCAATGCCCGGCAGCACGCGACGCGGCCAGGTCGAAAGCTGTCCGTCCAGCGTCTCGCGCTTGATCTCCAGCCCGACCAGCAGGAAGAACACCGCCATCAGCCCGTCATTGATCCAGTGCGAGACGCTGAGCGGCCCGAGGTAGGCGTGCAGGACGGCGAAATAGGTCTCGGCCAAAGGCGAATTGGCGACGATCAGCGCAAGGGCCGCGGCCACCATCAGGATAATGCCGCCGGCGGCCTCGCCGTCGAGGAACTCGCGCAGGATCGATTTCGGCCGTTGATCCAAAGCCTGCATTTCGACTCCTCACTTCCCTTTCGGCGGCGCGATGATGCGCAAACTTCAACGGGCGGGCAAGCGTCACAATTTTGCGAACGCCGGCGCCGCCCCTCATCTGCCTGCCGGCATCTTCTCCCCGCGAAACGGGGAGAAGACTGCTCTCGCGCAGGACTTCGCTAATCTCCGGCGGCGTAAGGGAGCCAGCGTTGCGGGCAGCCCCTTCTCCCCGTCACTATACGGGAGAAGTGCCCGGCAGGGCGATGAGGGGCAGCGCTGACTTCGATGGTTTAGGTCTTCGCTGCCAACCGGGCCCCAGGTCGGCCGAAGCGCGTTATGCAGTACGTCCAGCGGCCCTCAACGCGGCGCCCGTTTTGCCAGTATCCGCTGCAGGGTCCGGCGGTGCATGTTCAGCCGGCGCGCCGTCTCGGAAACGTTGCGGTCGCACATTTCGTAGACGCGCTGGATGTGCTCCCAACGCACGCGATCGGCCGACATCGGGTTTTCCGGCGGCGCCGCGCGCTCGCCGGAGGTGCGGGTGAGCGCGGCGAAGACGTCGTCGGCATCGGCGGGCTTGGAAAGATAGTCGACGGCGCCGAGCTTCACCGCCGTCACCGCGGTGGCGATGTTGCCGTAGCCGGTCAGGATGATGGCGCGGGCGTCCTCGCGCTTCTCGCGGATGGCGGCAACGACATCGAGGCCGTTGCCGTCGCCGAGCCGCATGTCGACCACCGCATAGGCCGGCGGATGAGCGCGCGCCTTGGCGACCGCCTCTTCCACGCTCTCCGCCGTCTCGACCACGAAGCCCCTTATTTCCATGGCTCGGGCAAGCCGGGTGAGGAACGGCTTATCGTCCTCGACGATGAGCAGCGAGGTGTCCTCGCCCTCGACCATGGCGCCAGTCGTTTCGTCTCCGCTCATCTTATCGTCCTATCGACCAAAAGCGCACCCATCGAAACGAATTCCAGCGAAGGCGCTTGAAGCCCATGTTTTCGGGCACGCCGCTTTTCCAGACACAATTTTGGGCGACATGCTTCACTTTTACGCAGATACAGTCCCGCAAGGGCAATGTCCAATTTTTAGAGCCGGCAACAGAGCTGCCATGCGACAACTGCAGGGTTCAGGCGTTGTCGAACATGGTGGCCGAGGCTTGTTCCTGGTTGAGGAAGAGGCCGCGTGGCCAGGATATCTGCACCACCGCGCCTTCGCCGAGCCCGCTTGAATTACGGAAATCGATGGTGGCGCCGGAACGCTCCAGCAAGGTCTTGGCGATGAACAGCCCGAGCCCCAGGCCGCCGCCGGCCTCGGTGCCCTGGCGCGTCGACATATAGGGCTCGCCGATACGATCGATGATCTCGGCCGGGAACCCCGGTCCGTCATCGGTGATGGAGAAGGTGACCGCCTCATTGTCCCAGCTCCAGCTGACGGTGACGGACTTGCGGGCGAAATCGACGGCATTCTCAACCAGATTGCCAAGCCCGTAGATGACGCCCGGGTTGCGCCGCCCGACCGGCTCCGGGCCGACGCGCTCGCCGGGCTGCAGCCGGATCGAGATGCCGAAATCGCGATGCGGCGCCGTCACCTCCTCGATCAGCGAGGTGAGCGGCATGCGCGACAGATGCGCCTCGCCTTCCGAGGAAAGGCTGGTCAGCCGCTTCAGGATCTCGCGGCAACGCTCGCTCTGCGAGCGCAGGAGCTTGACGTCCTCGCCATATTTCGGGTCCTTGCCGAGCGCCCTCTCCATCTCCTTGGCGACGACGGTGATGGTGGCCAGCGGCGTGCCGAGCTCGTGCGCGGCAGCGGCGGCCAGCCCGTCCAGTGCCGACAGATGCTGCTCGCGCTGCAGCACCAACTCGGTGGCGGCAAGCGCGTTGGCGAGCAGTCGCGCTTCCGCGGCGACACGGAAGGCATAGATGGCGGTGAAAGCGATCGAGGCGAAGACCGCCATCCACATGCCGGCGACATAGATGAAGGGCATCGGCAGCGGCGATCCCTCATACCAGGGCAGCGGCAGGTGAAAGAACACCAGCAACGTGGCTGCCACCATGACCAGCGCGCCGAGGATCGCGGTGAACCGCAGCGGCAGCGAGGCGGCCGAGATGACGACCGGGACGGAGAGCAGCACGCAAAACGGGTTGGTCAGGCCGCCGGTCATGTAGAGCAGGCCGGTGAGCTGGATGCCGTCGAAGGTGAGGATCGCGAAGGCTGCGAGCGGGGTGAGCCGATGCGCGGCCGGATAGCGGAAGGTGAGCCATAGATTCATCCAGGCCGACAAGGCGATGAGCGCAAAGCACATCGACACCGGAAGCGGGAATTTCAGGCCGTAGGCGACGACCAGCACCGTCAGGCTCTGGCCGACGATCGCCAGCCAGCGCAGCCGGATCAGCGTGTTGAGCCGCAGCCGCTGGCTTTGCTGGGAATCGGGCGCGCGCAGGATGTTGATCATCGCCAAGAATTACAACTGGCCGCGGCGAAACGATAGAGCACCGTCTTTGCCTGATGCATGTCGTTGTCCCAAAACCTCTGCGCACTTTTGGGCGACATGCATTTACGTCCCACGCGGCTTGGCGCGGCTGGTGGCAGCGGCCAGCAGCGGGTTTTCCGGCCAGACATGTCTTGGATAGCGGCCGCGCATCTCGGCGCGCACATCCGCCCAGGAGCCGAGCCAGAAGCCGGGGAGGTCACGCGTCGTCTGGATCGGGCGGTGCGCCGGCGACAGCAATTCCAGCGTCAGCGGCACGGTGCCGCCCGCGATCGCCGGATGACGGTCGAGGCCGAACAGCTCCTGCACGCGGATCGCCAATACCGGCCATTCGCCGTCATAGCGGATCGGCACGTGGCTGCCCGACGGCGCGTCGAAATGGGTCGGCGCCAGCGCGTCGACCTTGTGCTGCAGGTCATGCGGAACCAGCGCCATGAGCGCCGAGGACAAGGTCGCCGGCTTGATGGCCGCGAAGGAGGCGTCACCCGCGAGAAACGGCAAAAGCCAATCGTCGAGCCGATCCAGAAGCGCGGCATCGGAGACGTCCGGCCAGGGCGCGCCGAGGCCGCGATGCAGCCAGCCGAGCCGTTGGCGGAGCGCCTCCGCCTCCTTCCCCCAATCGAGCAGCGACAGGCCGTGCTGGCGCAAGGCATCGAGGATGGCCTGATCGGCGTCGGCGCCGGACGGCGCGGGCAACATGCGCTCGGAAAGCGTGATGGCGCCGAGCCTCGCGGTCTCGCGCATGCGCACGGCGCGGCGCTCGCGGTCGAAGCTCGTCTCGCGCTTCGTCTCGATGCGGTCGGCAAGGGCGGCGCGGATGTCGGCTTCGCCGACCGGCGCGGCGGCGGTGATGCGGGCGTTCTGCGCCTTGCCTTGCAGGTCGGCGACCACGAGCCAGGTTTCATTAGCGAGCGGGTCGGCGGCATCGACCATGGCGCCGGAGCCATTGGCGAGCACGAAACGACCGCGTCCGCCGCGCGCCCTTGCCACGCGATCGGGCCAGGCATGGATGAGGAGCGAGCCGGCGGAGGCCGCCTCGCCGCCCTGCCCGCCACCGGCCTGCCTGGCCAAACGCTCGGCGAGCTGCCTGGCGGCGTTGGCGCGAGGGGATTTCTCGCCGCCAAACCGGATCAGCCGCCGCTCCAGGTCGGCGCTGTCGCCGCCCAGCCCGCGCTCGGTCAAAAGCACGGCGAGCGTCGCCGCTTCGAGGGCGCGGCCGGTCTTCGCCGCTTCGGCCACCATATGCGCGAGCCGCACCGGCAGCGCCAGCTTGCGCATGGCGGCGCCAGCCTCGGTCAGTCGACCGGCATCGTCGATAGCGTGCAGCGCCTTGAGCAGCATCCTCGCCTCATTGAGCGCTGGGGCCGGCGGCGGATCGAGGAAAGAGAGGCTCGACGGATCGGCGACGCCGAAGGCGGCACAGTCGAGCAGCAGGCCGGACAGATCGGCCTCGAGGATTTCCGGCGGCGTGAAGGCGGGAAGCGACGCGGTCTGCTCGGCACGCCACAGGCGCACCCCCACGCCTGCCTGCGTGCGGCCGGCGCGGCCGGCGCGCTGATCGGCCGAAGCCTTGCTGACGCGCACCGTCTCGAGCCTGGTCAGGCCGCTCGCCGGCTCGTAGCGCGGCAGCCGCGACAGGCCGGAATCGATGACGACGCGCACGCCGTCGATGGTGATTGAAGTCTCGGCGATCGAGGTCGCCAGCACCACCTTGCGGCGGCCGGCCGGCGCCGGCCTGATCGCCTGGTCCTGCGCCTTATTGTCGAGCTGGCCGTAGAGCGGAACGATGTCGGTGTCAGCGGCGACATTGCCCTGAAGCCGCTCGGCGGTGCGCTCGATCTCGCGCTGGCCGGGCAGGAAGGCAAGGACGCTGCCCTGCTCGCCGGCCAGGGCCGCGCGCACGGCTTTGGCCATGGCGTCCTCGATCGCCGTGCCTGCCGGTCGCTCGTCGTAGCGGATCTCGACCGGATAGGCGCGGCCCTCGCTTTCAATCACCGGCGCCTCCAGTAAAAGGTTCGCCACGCGCGCGCCGTCGAGCGTCGCCGACATGACCAGCAGACGCAGGTCCGGACGCAGCGCCCCCTGCACGTCGAGCGCCAGCGCCAGGCCGAAATCGCCGTCCAGGGAACGCTCGTGGAATTCGTCGAAGATCACCGCCGAGACGCCGGGCAATTCCGGGTCGTCGAGGATCATGCGCGAGAGCACGCCTTCGGTAACGACCAGGATCTTTGTTCGCGCCGAGGTCCGGTTCTCCATGCGCATGGCGTAGCCCACCGTGCCACCCGGCTCCTCGCCCAGCAATTCGGCCATGCGGCGGGCGGCGGCGCGGGCGGCGAGCCGGCGCGGCTCGAGCAGCACGATCCGGCCTTCACCGAGCCAAGGCGCGTCGAGCAGCGCCAGCGGCACAAGCGTCGTCTTGCCGGCGCCCGGCGGCGCCACCAGCACGGCGCTGTTGCGCCGCGAGAGCGCTTCGCCGAGTGCCGGCAGCACGGCCGTGACCGGAAGCTCCGGCAAGGGTTTCGTCGTCATTTTGCCCGCATACCAACGGTCGCGGTCGCCGTGCAACGTGTCGGGCCCATGCCGGTCAAAGCCGGGCACGCGTAAACGGGTTCCAGCGCACGGTGCCAAGCCGCACTTCCTCGCGCACCATGGTGAGGAGGCCAGAGGCGCCGACGACAGCAAGGCCGACCAGTGTCATCGCGTCGGGATATTCGCTGAAGAACATCGCACCGAGGATGACCGCCCAGACGATCTGCGAATAGTGCGTCGGGGCGATGCGATTGGCCGGCGCGTATTTGGCCGCCAGGAGATGCAGCAATTGGCCGCCGGCGGTGAACAGGCCGCCCAGGACCAGCCAGCCCAGTTGCCACAGATTGGGAAGCGTAAATGACGTCGCGACCGCGCCGGCCCCGTTGAAGAGCAAGCCATAGCCGATCAGCGAGCCCAACATGGTCGTGCGCTTTTCCTGCTGGGCAAGCGAGCGCATCAGGATGACGATGGTTGCCGCGACGAAGGCGTTGGCGAAGGCGGCGAGATGGCCAAGATGCAATTCGCGGAAGCCCGGCCGCACCACCAGCATGACACCGGCAAAGCCGGCGATCACGGCAAGCCACCGCCAGGGACCGACCTCCTCCTTCAGGATGATGGTCGAAAGCACGGTGACGAGCAACGGGGCGAGGAAGAGCAGCGCGTAAACCTCCGCCAGCGGAATGGTGGTGAAGGCATAGACGCTGAGCACGCCCGACGCGATGCCGGCCCAAGCGCGTGCCTGTACGGCCCAGGGCCGTCTGGTGCGCCAGAAATCGCGCCAGCGCTCCTCCTTTGGCCGGGCAAAGAAGAGGAAACAACCGGCAAACAAGGTCATGAAGAAGCCGATCTCGAAGACGGTGAACTGCCCACCCAGACCCTTGATGACGGCGTCGCTGAACGAATAGTTTGCGTAAGCGAGAAGGGCGAGCAGGATTCCGTTCGGCACGATACCATTTTCCGGGAGAAAGACGTGAAGATACTGGCGCTGGGGGCACATCCCGACGATATCGAGATATTCATGTTCGGTACGCTGGCCGCCTATGTCGCGCAAGGCGCAGAACTGACTTTCGCCATAGCCACCGATGGTGCCAGAGGCGGCATGGGAGACCCCAAGGCGCTTGCCCGCTTGCGGCGCAAGGAAGCGACCACGGCGGCAGGCCTCCTCGGCGTCGAACCACGCTTCCTCGACTTTCCCGACGGGGAGCTCGTCGCCGATGCCGCGTTCATTTCGGCGCTGAAGACACTGATGGGCGAGGTGAAGCCCGACCTCGCCGTCACCCATGCGCCTTACGATTATCATTGCGACCACCGCGCCCTGTCTGACGGCGTGCGGCTCGCCGCATCCTTCGCGGTGCCGGTGCTGCATGCCGACACGCTCGGCGGCACCGGTTTTTCGCCGACGCACTATGTCGAGATCTCGCAGCATTGGGACATCAAGGCGAAAGCGATTCGGGCGCACCGATCGCAAGGTCCCGAGCATTATGTGCACAGGGCGCGCCTCCAGAACGAGTTTCGCGCCGGACAGTGCAACGGCGCCTCCGGCGCGCTGGCGGAAGCCTTCCGCTTCGAGCCGACTTTCCCCTTCGCCGACATACGCGCGCTCCTGCCGCCGGCGCCGGCGATCCGGCCGGTGACGGTGAGTCCGGGACCCGCTAGCACGGCCAGCTGACGTCCTTCGGCGGCACGCCGTCGATGGAGCTCTATCTGATGTACAACAGCGCGCGCAGGATGTTCGAGAAACAGGGCGTGACGGTAATCCGCTCGCTCGTCGGGGTCCTATGTGACCTCGCTCGACATGGCGGGATGCTCGATCACGCTGACCGTGCTGGATGACGACGCGTCAGCATTTTGGGACGCGCCGGTACACACGGCGGCGCTGCGCTGGGGCATCTAGTGGCGCAAGCGAAAGCTGCGAACCTGGCTTAGACCGGCTTCGAGGTAGCAGCTACCACGGTGGACAGCTTACCCGCCTTGCGCAGAACTGGCGCTTGATATTGCTTCTTGGTCATTTTCATGCCTCCGACTCCTGGTTGTGAGAATGCGGCAAAGCTATTCACACTGTCAATTCATGCGCGGGATTCGTCCTCGCGTTGCTGGCGTCTCTGGTGCTTTTCTGCAACCATATTCGCCATATTTGCCTTCGATGACGGAATCCTGAGCAGATTTGATGCTGCCATCTCTTGCATTTGCCGATGAAAAACTGCTGCTGACCTTTGCCGACCCCGAGGCATCGGCCGCCATTGGCAATGGCCTTGCGGCCAAAACCCTGCTGGCGCTGCTCGCCAATGCGGAGTTTCATGGCGTGCTGCCGATCATGCTGCGCAAACTCCGGGAGATCGGTGACGCTCGACTGCCGCAGGACGCAACCCTGCAGCGGAGGCTATTGGAGTTGCGCGACGCGGCGACGATGGCGACCGGCCAATCGATGCTGCTGCAATATCATGGCGACCGCATCATGAAAGCGCTGGCGGCAAAGGGCGTGCCGGCCCGGATCGTCAAGGGGCCGGTGTTCGCGCGCAAGCTCTATCGCCAGCTTGCCGACCGTCCCTTCACCGACATCGACATCCTCGTCGATCCCGCCAGCATCGAGGCGGCCAACAAGACCATCGGCGAATGCGGCTTCGAACTCGGCAGCGACGAGGCCCGATCGCATGAACTGCTGGAATTCAAATGGCTGGAGAAAGAGAACTCCAGCCTGCTGGTCGAATTGCATGGCAATCTGGTGCACGACACCGGCATGCGCAGACGCCTATCGCTTGGCTTCCGCGAGTTGCAGGCAATCGACGGCAGCGAAACCGACACGCCGGCTGCGCTGCTCACCATCGCCGTCGTTCATGCCGCCGGCGGCCACAAGTTCCACCGCCTGCAGCTCTGCGTCGACGTGCTGCAAGGCGTGCGGGCGCTGAAATCGCCCCAAGCGGAAGCGCGGCTGCTCGATGCCGCCCGGATGACCGGCATCGAGCTCGAGCTGGCCACAGTCCTCAACGTCACCGGACGCCTGTTCGCCGCGCCGCGCGCGATCGAGCTCGCCGACCGCATCAAGCCGGACCTCTCGATCCGACTGGCCAAATGGCTGATCACCGGCAACATGCTGCTTCGGGTCAATTCTCGCGAGAAGCTGCGCTCGCGCCTCAGCCGCGATGCCTTCCGCTGGGTCCAGAGGCTGGCACGGCCGCGACCATATCCAGCCTGAGCTCGGCATGGAGAAACCGCTCTCGGCCGTATTCATCACCGAGGTTTCGTCCGTCACCGCGCCCATGCTAGCGCGCTGGGCAAATGACGGCCACCAAATCGCTGCCGTGGTCGTGCCGGGCCCACGTGCCGGCAAGCGCTTCAGCTTCAGTACCCTGCGCCGCCGCCTTCGGCGACGGTTTGCGTTGATATCTCATCCCAGACACGCCATGCCACCGCTGATCGAATTCAGCCCGCCCCATGACTGGGATGCGCTCGGGCAGGAGCTCAGCGTGCTCGGCGCCGATCTTTTGATCTGTTTCGGATACGGCAAGCTGATCCCGCGAACGGCGCTGGAGCTGTTCCCCAAGGGTGGCCTCAACCTGCATCCCGCGCTTCTGCCTCACTATCGCGGTCCGCATCCAATGCACCGGCTAATCATCGACCAGATGCAAGAAGCCCATGGCGGTGTGACCTTGCACAAGATGACATCCGGCTTCGATGAGGGCGATATCCTGGCGCAGGTCGGTTTTGCAGCAGAGGATTGGCGTTCGGCCGTAACGGTGAACCGGGCCCTGGCAGACGCGATGGCCGTGCTCGCGGCGAATATCGCGCCCGAGTTTTGCCGGGGCAGGCTTGCCGGAATGCCTCAGCCGGATGGGGCATATGTCTGGGCACGCGTCGAGCCCGGTCCGTTGATCGTCGGCACGCAATCGTCAAGCGACCATGTCGCGCGGCTGTGCCGGGTCGTCGGGTCGAGTGTTCCGGTCAGTGTGCTGATCAACGGAAGGCCGGTCCGGCTGGCTCAGCCGATCCGTCGCCTGGGATCCCCGAGCGGCGAAGCGGCGAAATGCCGATGGGGACTGGTGGAGTTCGACTGCGCCGACGCGCGCGTCGTCCATCTGGCGTACAACAAGCTGTCCCGGCTGTTGCTGCGATGGCAGTCGAAACCCCGCCAAGGCAGGCGGGAGCAGCGATCCTTCGACATCCGGCGTTTCGGCGAGAAGGACTGAGTGAGCGTCAACTTGGCAGCGCGGCCTGGATCAGCGCGGCCGCATCCGCGGGACTTGCCCCGACTTCCAGCGTGAAGGTCGGCACTGCCTTCACCAGCGCCGCGATCATCGCCAAGCGCCTTTTCTGCAGCGACAGCAGGCCGGTCATGCCGGTCCGCACATTGTCGGTGGCCAAAGTCACCATGGCCTCGGTCCTGGCCATCGGCATCAGCCGGGTCTCGGTGTCGGCCGAGCGCGCGAGATGCAGGAGCGCGGCGACAGGCCTGGCGCGCACATCCTCAACGCGGATGATCCCGCCGAGGCAGTCCAGCGAAACGGACTGCTCGCCCTCGGCGTCCCACTTTTCACCCAGGCAAGGCGCAACGAAGGGCAGCATCGCCGCAGTGTTGCGGTGGACCTTCACCTTGCGCGGCATGCCCCAGGCCGTGATGCCCTGCGCCCTTGCGTTGAGGATCATCACGTCGTCCGAGCAAAGGCCGAAGCCCCGCGACGCAAGCGCCAGCGACGTCGTCGACTTGCCCGTGCCGCTTGGCGCATGAATGAGAACCAGGCCCTCCTTTCCAGGCAAGGTGAGACCCGCGGCGTGCAGCATATACTGGCCGTCCGAATCGAGCGCCGCATCCAGCACCATCATCAGCAAAGTCCACTTGATCTTGCTGCCTGGATGAAGACGGATTTCGGCCCGGCCCTCGCCGTCGCGGATCGACAGCGTCTGCTGGCCCGGGAAGACGAGATGGAAGACGCTGCCGGCGTCTATCATGCGGCAATGGCCGTCCAGCGGCACGTCGCCGTCGAAGGCCAGCTTTCCTTCGGGGTTCTCCTGCAACTCAGGCGTCTCGACGATGTCGACACGAAAACCGGGCGGAACAGGCTCTTCCACACGCAGGGCGCCAAGCACCAGGTCGAAGCTCGGCCAAAGATCGGCGCGCGCGGCGGTGATGCCTATGACCTGGCCATTGAGGTCGTAGCGGAAAGTCTGGTCGCTCAAGCGGCTGGCGCCTTCATCCTGGCCGGGTGGCGGTAGATCTCCACCATGCCGGGCTGGCTGTCGCTGACCACCGGCTTGCCGTCGAGGCAGACCCAGCAATGCGCCGACAGGCGCGGCTCGTGCATCGAGTTGGCATCGACCCCGAAACGCAGCTCCGGGTCGAGACCGGCCATGCGCAGGAAGCGAAAACCGAGCAGACCTTCCCGAAGGCACCTGCGGTCGCGCATCAGCCAGGGACGCCGCACCGTTCGCTTGATGCGATGGACGATATAGGTCCAGGGCAAATCACGATAGGGCTCGGGCGAGCGCAGTGGCGCCAGTTTCAACACGCTTTCGAAATCGCGCCGGCCGACCAGCACCGGCATCAGCCGCGCGGTGAGCCACAAATGGACGCGGAACAGGACACGCAGGACCGGTCCGTCGGCCATCACGCCTCCGGGTCGGACAGGATGCCTTCAGCCACCAGTTCGGCGGCCAATTCGGCCATGTCCTGGTCGAGCGTTGCCTTGTCGACCTCGAACTCGTCCGACAGCAGGTCGACGATCTGGTTGAGGTTGCGCGCGCCGTCGACCTTGTCGAGAAAAGCCTCGGTCGTGTCGTTGCAGGTGTAAAGCTGGCCGCTGCGTGCCAAAAGCACGACGGCGCCATCGCCGACATGCTGCACGGACGCATCGTCCGCCATCCGAAGCACCGTTTCAGAGCCGATTTCAGCCATCCGCCCGCTCCCTTCGCTAAAGAGCAATTAGCGCGGCGCCGCGAGGCTGTCCATCGGCGTGGATGGCGAATGCGGGATGTTTGGCCCTGCAGGCCTGACCGTCGCGGGGCGAATATTAGCGAGGTCTTGCCTTCCTGCCGTTAGGTAAGCTATGAGTCCGCCGGGCTTTGGGGAGTGATCTGTATGCGTTACAATTGGGAACGGGCTCCGACGGCGTTCGAACGCCATCGGAAGGCGCTTGCGGCGGCCATCCTGATCGCCGGCGGCGTCGGGCTGATGCTGGCGGCGCTGCCGCTTTAAGCAGGCTTCTGGATCACGGACACTGACAGCGACGTCTCCACCGGAGGCGCCGAACAGAAACGTTTCCCGGCGATGTCGACCAAAATGCAGGAAGACATGGCCGCCACGCGCGGCTTAGTCTATGGCAGGCGGCAGAACGTTTCTTGAGAGGAAGGCGGATGGCCTCACGCTATCACGAAGTCTATGAGGGCTGGAAACGCGATCCCGTAGGGTTCTGGGCCGAAGCAGCGAAGGCGATCGACTGGTACAGGCCGGCCGACAAGGTCTTCGACCCGACGCAAGGCGTCTATGGCCGCTGGTTCGTGGGCGCTTCCTGCAACACCTGCTACAACGCAATCGACCGCCATGTCGCCGGCGACCGCGCCGACCAGCTGGCCCTGATCCATGACAGCGCGATCACCGGCACGATCCGGAAATTCACCTATGCCGAATTGAAGCGCGAGGTCGTCGCGCTGGCCTCGGTGCTGCGGCATCGCGGCATCGGCAAGGGCGACCGCGTCATCATTTACATGCCGATGGTGGCGGAAGCGGCCATCGCCATGCTCGCCTCAGCCAGGCTGGGCGCCGTGCATTCGGTGGTGTTCGGCGGCTTCGCCTCGCATGAGCTCGCCACCCGCGTCGACGACGCCAAGCCGAAGCTGATCATCTCCGCGTCCTGCGGGCTGGAGCCCGGACGTGTCGTCGCCTACAAGCCATTGCTCGACAAGGCGATCGAGATGTCGAAGCACAAGCCCGACGCCTGCCTCATCCTGCAGCGCGAGCAGTTGCGCTGCGACATGAAGGACAATTACGATTTCGACTATGCCGACGCAGTTGCCCGCGAACGGGCCGCCGGCGCCAATGTCGACTGCGTGCCGGTGCTGGCCACCGACCCGCTCTACATCATCTACACCTCCGGCACGACCGGCCAACCGAAGGGCATCGTGCGCGACAATGGCGGCCACATGGTCGCGCTGAAATGGACCATGGACAACGAGTTCGGCGTCAAGCCCGGCGAAGTGTTCTGGGCGGCCTCCGACGTCGGCTGGGTGGTCGGCCATTCCTACATCGTCTACGGACCGCTCCTGCATGGCTGCACAAGCGTGCTCTTCGAAGGCAAGCCGATCGGCACACCGGACGCCGGCACCTATTGGCGGGTGATCGCGCAGCATGGCGTCGTGGCGCTGTTCACCGCGCCGACCGCCTTCCGCGCCATCAAGGGGCAGGATCCCAAGGGCGAGTTCGTGCCGAAATACGACCTGTCGAAGTTCCGCACTTTGTTCCTCGCCGGCGAGCGCGCCGATCCCGAAACCATCAAATGGGCGGAGCAGAAGCTCGACCGTCCGGTCGTCGACCATTGGTGGCAGACCGAGACCGGTTCGCCGATGACGACCAATCCGGCGGGGCTGGGACTATTGCCGGTGAAATACGGCTCGCCCGGCGTGCCGATGCCTGGCTACGACATCCGGGTGCTGGACGATGCCGGCCATGAGGTGGCGCGCGGCACGCTCGGCAATGTCGTGGTCAAGCTGCCGCTGCCCGCCGGCTGCCTGCCGACGCTGTGGAATGCCGACGCCCGCTTCCGCCAGGCCTATCTCGAAGAGTTCCCAGGCTACTACAAGACCGCCGATGCCGGCATGATGGATGAGGACGGCTATCTCTATGTCATGGCCCGCACCGACGACATCATCAATGTCGCCGGCCACCGGCTCTCGACCGGAGCCATGGAAGAGGTGCTGGCGGCGCACCCCGACGTCGCCGAATGCGCGGTCATCGGCATTGCGGACGCCATGAAGGGCCAGGTGCCGCTCGGCTTCGTCGTCCTCAATGCCGGCGTGTCGCGCGACACCGGCGCGATCGAAAGCGAGGTGGTGGAGCTGGTGCGCGAGCGGATCGGCCCCGTCGCGGCCTTCAGGACCGCGGTGACGATCAAGCGGCTGCCGAAGACCCGCTCCGGCAAGATCCTGCGCGGCACGATGCAGAAGATCGCCGACAAGGAGGAATGGACGATGCCGGCGACCATCGACGATCCCGCGATCCTCGACGAGATCACGGCGGCGCTCAAGGGACGCGGTATCGGCGTGTAGTCACCCGGCGGACCGCCGCGTTAAGGAAGAATTCACGAACTTATCCCGCACTGCAATCGCTTGTTGTGCAACGCAGCACTAGACTTTAAAGTTTGCATGGGGGGCCATACCGAAGGCACGGCATGGCTCAGCACAAGACGACATTCGGCGGTGTCGACATCCTGCGTTTCTGGCTGCCGTCATGGTGATGTTCCATCACTATGGCTTCTGGGTCTGGGGTTTTCCGGATGGCATTTCGGCGCGCGCCACCGGTGGCATCCCGCCGCATCCCGAAATGGCCTTCGCCGGCTCCGGCTGGGTCGGCGTGCAGGTGTTCTTCGTCATCAGCGGCTTCGTCATCGCCTTCAGCGCCGAGAACGCGACGCCGCTGAAATTCTTCGCGGCGCGCTTCAGGCGGCTGGTGCCTGCGGTCAAGGCGACGACCCAGCCGCGCCTCGCCTTCACGGCCCTGTTCCTGTTCGCGGGCGCGCTGCAGATCGCGAGCTCGGTCGATGTGCACAGCCTCAAGGTCGGAGCCGCCATGCCTTACGCGGCGCCGATCCTCATCTTCCTCGCAGCGGTCGCGCTGATGGCGTGGTCGCTGCGCCTCGACCTTTCCTGGCGCGGCTGGCGGCGGATCGGGCTGATGACCTACCCGCTCTATCTGATCCACGATGTCGTCGGCGCGGCCATGCTCGGCGCCCTGACGCGCGCCGGCGTGCCCTATCTGGCCGCTATTCCCGTCGTCGGCGCCGCCATGATCGCGGCGAGCTGGCTGATTGCGACCGAGGCCGAGCCGCGCATCCGGCTGCTCTTCGACCACAGGGTGTTCCGCTATCGGTTGAAGGCCGCCGTCTGACGACGCGACTGCCGATCGCGCGCCAGTGTGGAATTGTTTGCATTCGGCATGATATCGAGGCGCAGATCAGTGCAAGCAGCCGAGCCTCAATCCGTGAACCTTTTCCAACGATCGAGACGCCCTCGACCCGCGCCACGCGAGCGCCTTGTCATGGACATGCGCGACGCGGTCGTCTACGCGATCGGCGACGTGCATGGCTGCCTCGACGAGTTGCGCGCTCTGGAAGGCAAGATCCAACTCGACGCGCAGCGCTTCCGCGGCCGCAAGATCATCATCATGCTGGGCGACTATATCGACCGCGGGCCGCATTCGCGGCGCGTGGTCGACCATCTGATGGCGCCGCCGCCGAAGGGCTTCCAGCGCATTTGCCTCGTGGGCAACCATGAGGTCGCGCTGCTTCTCTATCTGGACGGTCATCTCTCGCGTGAAACCTGGCTCGGCTATGGCGGCCGCGAGACCCTGTTCTCCTACGGCGTCGATCCGGACCGGCTGATAAGCCTCTACGGTTCGAGCGAGCGGGCGGACGCGCGCATACGCGAGGCCATTCCAGCCAGCCATGTCGACTTCCTGCGCACGCTGCCGGCGATGGTCTGCTCCGACCAATTCGTCTTCGTGCATGCCGGCATCCGGCCCGGCATCGCGCTCGAGGCGCAGGAAGAGGGCGACCTCCTCAACATCCGCGAGGAGTTCTTCCAGGCTGCGCATCGCCTCGACCGCTGGGTGGTGCACGGGCACACGATCGTCGATGCTCCGGCGCTCGACGGACGCCGGCTCGATATCGACACCGGCGCCTTCCAAACGGGCCGGCTGACTGCGCTCAGGATCGTCGGCAAATACGGCCGGCTGCTGTCGTCACAAGATTAGGGCGGCACGCCGTCCCAGGCTGAGCCGCCCTATGTCTTTGTTTTTCCGAACGGAAAACCGCCTCAGGCTGCCTGCTTGGGGCGCTGCTCGGATTTTTCCAGATAGTAGCTCGAATAGCGGTCGAAGAACTTTTCCGAACCGCCGAGCGAGCCGTACTTGGCCAGCTTCTTCAGATCGACCTTATTGAGTACCGCGCCGATTATCTTGTTGGCGATATAGGGTTCGGATTCCAGCATCGAGCGCACCATGTTGCGGGGCGTGCGGCCCCATTCGGTGACCAGCACGAGGCCGTCGACCAGCGGCGCGAAGGCCTTGGCGTCGACGACGGGGCCGAGCGGCGGCAGGTCGACGATGATGTATTCGAACGTCTCCTTGGCATTCT
Organism: Mesorhizobium sp. B4-1-3; assembly: GCF_006439355.1. GTDB lineage: Bacteria > Pseudomonadota > Alphaproteobacteria > Rhizobiales > Rhizobiaceae > Mesorhizobium. The sequence goes on along the minus strand of NZ_VFTG01000005.1, from coordinate 15,655 downwards.
CGATGAAGCGCCGCATGCCGGCCGAGCCCAGAAGCTCGCTGGTGTGCGAGAACTGGCCGCGCAGCACGGCGGGAATGATCGCAAGCTTGGTCTGGCGGTCGACTTTGCCGACCGACTGCCAGGTCTGGCCGTTGACCACTGCCTCCATCAGGCCCTGCTCGGCCTCCATGCCGAGGCTGCGGCTCAAGCCCGGATTGCGCAGGTCGCCGTCGATGAGCAGGGTCTTGGCGCCGTTGGCGGCGAGCAGGCCGGCGAGATTCGCCGCCACCGTCGACTTGCCCTCCCCGGGCAGCACGGAAATGACACCGATGACCCGGCTGCCGCGGTCTTCCATCACGACGTCGAAGGCGATCTTGGCGTTGCGCAGCGTCTCGGCGAACATCGATGCCGGGGCATCGATGCTGACACGCATGCGCGCCCGTTTCTCCGCCGCCGAAAGGCTAGCCACCTTGCCGTCGGTCGGCAGGTCGTCGGCCTTGGGATCCTTGGCCTTGCCGCCGCCGATCGTCGGCAGATAGCCGAGGAACTTCAGACCGACCCGGTCGCGGATGTCCTCGCCCGTCCTGAAGAACCGCTCGTTGAACTCGTTGAGGCCGCCAAAGCCAGCGCCAAGCATCAGGCCGAGCACCAGCGACAGCGCCAGCACGCGCAAGGTGCGGGGGCTGGAGGCCGCGAGCGGCATCGTCGCGTCGGATATGACGCGGACTTTGCCGACCGGGAAGGACTGCTGCTGCGAGGCTTCCTCGTAACGGCTGAGGAAGGTCTGGTAGAGCGTGGTCAGCGCCTGGGCTTGCTGATCGAGCTCCTTCAGCTTCACCTGCGACTGGTTGTCGATCGAGCTCTTGCCGGCGGCCGTGGAGATCTTGTCCCGCAGCGCCTTCTCGCGCGCCTGCGCCACTTCGAAATCGTTGCGGTAGCTTTCGGTGAGCTGCTTCAGCTGCCCGAATATCTGCGCCGAGACGTCGGCCTTTTCCTTGGCCAGCGCGACCGCCTGCGGATGATCCTTACCGAAATTGGTCTCGACGTCCTGCAGGCGCTTGGCAATGGCGAGATAGCGGGTCTTGAGCGCGATGATGACCGAGCTGCTCGGCTGATCGGCACCGATGGCCGAATCGTTGAAGGCGCTTTCGGAGCCGCTGTCGACGATCGCCTTGTATTGCTGGTAGCGGGCGCTGGCCCTGGCGGTATCCGCCTGGGCGACGATGAGCTGCGCGTTGAGATCGGCGAGCTGCTTGTCGCTCAGCAACTGGCCGTCGCTGTTGGCGGAGAGCCCATGTTCGGCCCTGAACTTCTCGACCGCCATCGCTGCCTGCTGCGAGCTTTCGCGCAACTCGGTGAGCCGGCCCTGCAGCCATAAGGCGGCGCGCTCGGTGGCGTCGAAGCTGGCGTTGAGCTGGTCCGCCAGATAGGCATCGGCATAGGCTTTGGTGATGGCCGTGGCCAGAGCTGGATCCGGCGCCTGGTAGCCGATCGAAATCACGTAGCTGCGGCCGTTGCGCTGCGCAAGCACCTCGCTCTGCAGCTTCAGCACCGCGTAGTCATGCGTCGCCGTCTTGATCATGGCCTGGCGCGTCGCCTCGTCGACATTCTCTATGCCTGGGATGTCGTTCGCCGAGCTGCTCCGGAAGTAGCTGATTACGCCGCGCAGAAAACCCACGCCCTTGGCGAGCGCCGATTGCGGCGGGTTCATGAACGTCTCGTTCTGGTCGAGCTTCAGCTTGTCGACCACGACCGACGCCAGGCGCGCCGAGGTGAGAATCTCGATCTGGCTGAGCAGCGAGGCGTCGGTCTGCATGGTCTGCGATGCTGCCGAGATGTCGTCGACGACCTTGTTCAGGCCCTCGTCGATGAGCACGCTCGCCACGGACATATATTGCTTGGGGGTGGTCTGCAGATAGAACACGCCCAGGAACAGGCCGATGACGGCACAGACCGCCACCACCTTGGCCTGCCGGACGGCCATGCCAAGCAGACGCTCGACATCGATGAAGTCTTCACCCTTTTCCGGATCGGTACTGGGCAATGGCATCCTCTTGTCGAGGGGGAAGTTGGCATAGTTCATAGTCGGTCCAATTCCAGGTTGCAGGCGCTATCGGCCTTGGTAGATCGGCGTCGTGACCAGAAAAGACCGCGCAACGTTGTTGCCAGGATGCGCCGGGCCGGAAAGCCCGGGCGCTGGAGTGGCTGTCGCGCCATCGCGAAACCGCATATGCACCCGAAAGATGGGCATTATGCGGCTACTTCCCGGCGCTCATGCGACCGGACAAATTGCTGCAGCATCTCGAGAACAGTGCCCTTCATGTCATCGCGCGCCAGGGCAAAGGCGATGGTGGCCTCGATGAAGCCCTCCTTGGAGCCGCAGTCGAACATGCGGCCATCGAAAGGTTGGGCGTAGAAAGGCTGGCTCTGAGCCAGGCGCACCATGGCGTCCGTGAGCTGGATCTCGTTGCCGGCGCCGCGCTGCTGGTTGCCGAGCAGCGCAAAAATCTCCGGCTGCAGGACGTAGCGGCCGTTGATGTAGAAATTCGACGGCGCGTTGGCGGGCGCCGGCTTTTCGACCATCGCCGTGACCTTGAAGCCGGAACCGACCTCGTCGCCGCGGCCGACGATGCCGTATTTGCTGGTTTCGGCCGGGTCGCAGCGCTCGACGGCGATCACATTGCCGCCGGTGCGCTGGTAAAGGTCGACTGTCTCGGCAAGGCAGCCGCGCGCACCGAAGGACACCATGTCGGGAAGCAGCAGCGCGAAGGGCTCGTTGCCGATCACATCGCGCGCGCACCAGACGGCGTGGCCCAGGCCCTGCGGCGACTGCTGGCGGATGAAGGAGGTGGCGCCGGCGACGGGCAGCAGGCTTTCCAGCGATTCGAGCTGCGCCTTCTTGCCGGTCTGCTCCAGCGTGCCGATCAGTTCAGGGTGCAGGTCGAAATAGTCCTCGATGACCGCCTTGTTGCGGCCCGTGACGAAGACGATGTGCTCGATGCCGGCCTCGAACGCCTCGTCGACGGCATATTGTACGACGGGCTTGTCGACGACGGGCAGCATTTCCTTCGGCATGGACTTGGTCGCCGGCAGGAACCGCGTTCCGAGCCCCGCCACCGGGATGACTGCCTTCCTGACTTTCTGCATCTGGTCTTCCTTCTGAGAGAAAAAGATTTTCTACCTGTCGCCGGCTATCAAATCGCCCGCATGCTTTATCTCCCCACCCCCACGGCGAACCTGCGCCGCAACCCTTTTGAGCCGGACCGCGATAGGCATGCTCAAATGCCCGATCGCGGCCGGATCCCTGAGCGCCGCGCCGATCGCCTTGAGCGGCGCGCGCGCCTTGATGTGCTGAACCAGGGACAGGAACGACGAGGCCTTACGCAGGCTGCGGCCACGCCTGGCAAAGGCCGCCTTTGCGCTGCTGTCCATGGGATATGCCGCCGCAAAGGCGGCGTCGGCATGCGTCATCGCCTCGACGTGATGCAATTCGAGCACCCGCGAGATCGAGCCGGTGCGGATGTGATAAACATAGCCGACGGTCGGCTCGACGACGCAACGGCCGCCGCTGGCCAGCGCGCTGGCCAGAAGAATGTAGTCCTCGCCGATGCGCAGCTTCTCGTCGTAGCGCAGCCTGTTGTCGTCGAGGAAGCGGCGCTGGAAGATCGGCTTGAGATAGCCGAGATTGAAGCGCGATTCGAAGACCAGATTGCCGTCGATGTAGTCGGCCAGCGAGATTTCGCGCAGGCCTTCGAGGTAGCCGGCCGGAAACATGGTGTCGTCGGGCGTGCCGTCCTCGCGCACGACCTGGACATTGTCGACCGCAATCTGGGCACCCGCTGCTTCGGCGCGGGAGATCATCATGGCCAGGCGGTCGGGAAGAACCGCATCGTCGGAATCGAGCACCGCCACCCAGCGGCCGCGCGCCAGGTCGAGGCCGGCATTGCGGGCACCGCCCGGGCCGCGATTGGCGGGCAGCGCCACCACCTTGACGATATCTTGCGGATAGGCGCGCGCCACATCCAATGTGCCGTCGCGCGACTGGTCGTCGACGACGATGACCTCGACGGTCACCCCAAGTTGCGCGATCGCGCTGGCGATGGCGCGGTCGAGAGTGGCCTCCGCATTGTAGGCGGCAATGACGAAGCTGACGTCAGGCTGCACGCTTGTTCCCTTGTTCTGGCGACGTGAGGCCGTATTGGCGGATTTCGCGGACGCCAACCAAACCGCTGACGACGCCAACGTGCATAATGCCGCGCAGCACGCTGCGGTTCCGTCGCACCGGGCTGATCGCGGTCAAAATCGCCATGCCGAAGCAGTAGGCGGCCTTGGCCGAAGCCAGCCCGACTTGGCCGGCGCGGCGTATGCCGCCAGCGCCGCGCCCGATCAAATGGCCATGCGTCTGGCCGAAGCGGAAGCGGCGACGGCGCAGCCAGTCGAACGCGGCCCTGGCGCGCGGCACTACCTCGTCGACGAAGGCGTCAGGCGCAAAGGCAATGCGGCCGCCGGCCTTGACCATGGCATCGAAGAACTCGGTGTCCTCGCCGCCGGTCTGGCCGCGAGCCAGGCTGAAGCGCCGGCCGCGCAGGCTCGCATCGGCTGTTCTGAGCAGGACGTTGCAGGTGTAGCCGGTGCGGATCTCGCCGCGCACCCAGACCGGCAAGGTGGAATGGAAATCACCCTTCTGCATCCAGTCCGGCGCGTCCTGGCGATAATGCGCCCGCACTGGACCGAGCACCGCCGCGGCGCCTGTGGCGTCGGCCGTCGCCATCAACTCGACCAGCCAGGAGGGGGACGCCGTCTCATCGTCGTCGATGAAGGCGACGAAGTCCGACACGCTGGCGTCAAGGCAGGCGTTGCGGGCGACCGAGATGTTGCGCGCCGGCGCGTGGCGATAGCGGATCGGCAGCTTCAACTCCTCGGCAAGCGCCTTGACCAGCTTCTGCGCGCTGGGCTCGTCGTCATTGTCGGCAATGACGATGCCGATCTCCAGTCCCGCCGGCTTCTCCAGCGCTGCGACGGAACGCAGCGTGTCGGCCAGCTCCGGCCGGCGGAAGGTGCAGATGCAGATGTCGATCGAGCGGCCGGCCATCATGCCACCTTGCGCTGCAAGCGGGACGTCAAAAGCAGCTGCCAGAAGCCGACGGACCAGCCGAAATGCATAACCATCGCCGAGACGCCGGCGAGCGCCATGCCGGCGTTGCGCTGGCGTAGCGCCGTCACCAGGCCGTAACCGAGGCATACCGCAGCCCACAAAAGGAAAGGCACCGCCGCCAGCCAGTGGACGAAGGAAAACAGAGCGAGCAGCACCACGGGCGCAACCAGCAGCGGAATCATCTGCCGGACCTTCGGCACCATACGGTGCTTCAGGACGTTCCTGGCGCGGCCGCGGCCATAGCCGAGATACTGGAAATAGAGGCTCTTCAGCGTCGAGCGCGGATAATAGACCATCTGCGTCCTGCCGCTCATCCAGATGCGATAGCCGGCCTGGCGGAGGCGATGGTCGAGCTCGGCGTCCTCGTTGTGGCTGAAGCTCTCGTCATAGCCACCGACATGCCGGAAGGCGGCGACGCGCATCAGCGCGTGGTGGCCGTGGTCGACCCATTCGCCCTCGGACATGTGCCGGTGCTTCGAGCCGCCGGTGCCGAGCTTGGAGTTCTGCGCCGCCGCGACCGCCTTCTGCACGGCGCCGGTGCCGGCGGTCAGCATCGAAACGACGACCGAATCGGCGCCGGTGGCAAGCGCTTCCCCGACCAGCCGGTCGCAGTAATCGTCCGGATAGCCGCCATGCGCGTCGATGCGGATGAGGTAGTCGACGCCTTCGCCGAGACTCGCCACCACCAGATTGATGGCGGCGCTCTGGAGGCGCTTCGGATTGGCGAGCAGGATGACGCGGGGGTCCTTCGCCACGATGTTTTCGACGATGGCTTGCGTGCCGTCGGCACTGCCGCCGTCGGCGACGACGATGCGGCCGCCGAGCCGCGCTGCCGCCGGCCGCAACTGGTCGAGCAGGCCGCCGATATGGGCAGCCTCGTTGAGGCAGGGAATGACGATCAGGATCGACGGTATAGCCCGCGTCATTGATTGCTGCGCGTCCCCTGCCATCACGCCGCGGCCTCCGTTGCCGCAAAATTTGAAGGCATGGCGGCGAGGCCGCTCAGCTTTTCGACGAAAGCCGCGCAGTCGCTACGGTCGTAGCTCCACGTTCGAGGGTTGCGCGCCAGCACCCGCGACTTCAGGCCGCGATATCGGTCCTGATCCATCCGTCCGAGCATCGCTTCGATGCCTTCGGCCGTCGCCTCGGACAGGAGCACGCCGATATCGTGGCGCTTCAGGAACCGGCCGGTTTCGGTGCCCGCCATCGAGATCGGCACGGCGCCAAATCGGCAGCCTTCATAGAGACGGTTGGGAAGCAGCCATTCGGAATTCTGGCCAGCTTCGAAGAAATCGATCGCCCAGGAGAAATGCACCTGCCCGTAGATTGCCGCCATGTCCTCCGGATTGCGGTAAGGGCCGCCGAACGAAAGCCACGGCTCGGCCTCGACGAAACCGTGAAAGTCCGGGAATTCAGACAGCGCCGGACGGCCCCTCAGCACCACCTCGAAGCGTCCCGCCTGCCGCCGGGTGAAATCGGCCAGCAGCTCCAGCGAGCGGCGGCAGCGCAGCGCGCCGAACCAGCCGATGCGCCAGGGCGGAGATGCCGGGCTATCGTCCTCGAAAGAATGCACCACCGCAACCGGCGCGGTCTCGAAATATTTGTTCTCGATGAGCTCGACGGGCGCGGCGATCTGCCCGAAAGGCTCGAAATAGTTGGCGATGAAGGCCGGCGAGCTCGTCACCAGAAGCTTCACGTCGCGGGCGAGGTGGCGTTCGGCGCCACGCAGCGTTCTGCCGACGAAATCGTCGCGCAGTACCAGGCGATGGATGTCGAGGCATTCATAGACGATCGGCACATTTGCCCCGAGCGCGCCATTGGCGCGGCGGGCCAGCGCCAACATTTCGAGGTTGCGCGCGATGATGAGATCGGGTGTGGGCATGGCGCCAAGCTTCGAGCCGATCGACATGGCGGCCTTGGCGACCGCGCCGAGGCGCTGCGCGAATCGGCCGTCGCGCGTCGCGCCGAGGTCGACAGGTTCGATGCCTTCGATCTCGGCGACCGGGCTGGTGGTACGGCGGAAGCCCGCCAGGGTGACCCCGGCGCCGCCTGCCTTGAGCATCTGAACCCTCCGGCGCACCGCCGGGTCGGATACGTCATGCACAAGGTACAAGACATGCAGCATGTAACTCGACCGCTGTTGGGCCCACCCATCGGGATGCTAGTACAGCTTTTGCTGCATCGCAACAATTTTGGTGCAACGAAGCAAAGAGCGGCAATTCTTACCGCACTGCACAATTTTCGGCAGGCTCACAATTGGACCGCCGCCGCAACGGCCCGCGTGAGCGACCGAGCCTTGGACGTGGCGGCGGGGTCGAGCGAAGCCCGGCGATCTCGATGTCCGAGCACACACCGGTCCTTGGAACGAGGGTCTGCACCTTGCCGGAATTCCTGGAGGACGGCGTCAGCGGCATTTCACTGCCGATGAGGCTGAATGAAGTCGGCGACTGGTGGGGTCCGGGATACGACTTCCGTGGCGGTACCGACTATGCCGAGTATTTCCGCGATGAGGTCGAGCGCCTCGCCACCGAGGCGATCGAGCCGCTGGCTGCTTATATGAGGCAGCCTTATATAGGCAGCCGGGACTGATGGCGCCACTCCGGCGCGAGGCCCGCCGGACCGCAGAGGCCATGTTGGGATCGGGGCCGGCGGGTGAATTTCTCGATTCGCTTTACGAGCGTGTGGCAACGGAACGCGCCAAGGACCCGCGTGCCTCGATCCGGCGCTCGCCACGTCCTCCCCGCCGGCCTTCTCCGGCTCGCTCGGCGCCGCGACGCAGCCCTCACACGGGCCAGTCGCTTCGGCCGCTTGAGAGCCGGCAACCGCAAAGGTCAACATTCTATGACACCAGCGAGGCGGGACGCAGTTTGCTGACCGCTAGGACCGTTGCACCCCTGCCTCCTTAGTGGAGATTGATTGTGCGATGCACAATTTCGTGTTGCGCTCGCGAAGCGACTAATCTAATTTTCTTCTGCGGGGGCGGCTGGAGCGATCGATGACGAATCGCGAGATTTGGCTTGATGCCGCCAAAGGCGTTGGCATTCTACTTGTTGTGGCGGCCCATATTGCCGGCGCTGGGACTCAACCTTGGGACTCGGTTTTCGCTAACGCGGTATTGCTGTTTCATATGCCGCTTTTCTTTGTGATGTCTGGCTACCTTTACAAGCCCACGGAACGCAACCGACTGTTCTGGAAGAGGGTGGCTGGCCTAGCGGTGCCATATGTAGCTTTTTTGTTGGTTTTGACACTGGCAGTCATATCCAGGAGAGTTCTGCTCGGCGATTTTCCGGCCCGTTGGCAGATACGCGAGATGGCCGTTAACGATATGCTGGGTGGGATGCGCCTCTCGCGTGATTTTGGCGTCTTCTGGTTTATAACCTGCCTCTTCTTCACCCAAATCATCTATAACGAAATTGCGAATTGGACGAAAAGCCCTAGCAGCCCTCGCATGCTGGGTTTTGTCGCTCTGTGTGTGGTCTTAGGCTATGCTATTCAATCCCAGTGGCCAATGAACCGTTCGCCTTGGGCGGTCGCCACAGTGCCAATTGCATTGTGCTGCTATTGGTTTGGGCATTTAATTCGGACCATCCAATTTCGTTCGAGGACCCTTTGGATTTTCATTTTGACCGTGGGTGCCCTTGCTTCAGCCGGAGCAGCTGGCGGCGCTGACATTCAGTTCAATATGAAATATTCCATTTTCGGACCTCCCATCCTCGGGCTTCTCATTGCGCTGGCCCTGTCCCTGACGTTTCTCATCCTGATACGACGAGCAGCCACAGTTGCGGGAATAGGGTTGCCTTTAGCGAAGCTAGGTGAAGCGTCGTTGGTCATTATGTTCCTGCACCAATTCTTCCATTTTTCCCTCCGGGATTTCGGGGTCGACAATGAGGCGGTCATCTTGGTGGGCGCAGTTTTGGGGCCTTTTGCGATCTACCTTTGGCTGAAGCGATCGGATTCGCTCTCCCCGTGGTTCCTGGGAACAGGTGTTGGCGCGCCAAGTCGCGGAATTTCTTGGCTGAACCACGGTATTGGTTGGCGGGTGGCGAAGTATCGAGCAACGATCCTTCATTTTGCTAAGCCATACATTGCGCAACTCATGATCGCTCTTCGATGGCCACTTAGAGGCCAGGGAAGGCCGCATGGTTTGCCTGATGACTTGATCGTATCCTTGACTTCCTATCCGAAACGGTTCGCCACCCTGCATTTGACGCTGCGCTGTCTCCTGTCGCAGACGGTTGTGCCCGACCGGGTTATCCTTTGGGTCACGGCTGAGGATGCGACGCAACTGCCTGCCTCGGTCACAAACCTCAAGGCCCAAGGTCTTGAAATCCGTTTTTGTGCAGACATTCGTTCGTACAAAAAGATCGTGCCGGCCCTCTTGGCATTTCCAAAGGCCTACATCGTTACGGCGGATGACGATGTTTATTATTCGTCGCGTTGGCTGGAGCAACTTGTTCAACTGGCGGGTGAAAAAACCATCGTTTGCCATCGGGCTCACCAGGTCACCTTCGATGATGCGGGGCGAATGCAGCCTTACGACAAATGGTTATTCGACGTTTCGGAAACGACGGGAATGCTTTTCCCAACGGGTGTCGGTGGAGTGCTGTACGGCCCTAAATCGTTGTCGCCAGAAACCGTAGATGAGGAACTGTTCATTAAGCTCAGTCCCCAAGGTGACGATATCTGGCTGTTCTGGATGGGACGACGAGCTGGGAGCAAGTACGTGAAAACATCAACTAGGTGGACGGAGTTTCCGTGGAAAGGGTCACAAGCGTCGGGGCTGTACTTAACCAATGTCGGGGCCGGCCGGAACGACATCCAGATCAAGAAAATCACAAGCCACTTTGGCGCGCCCACATCAAAAGGGCTGCCGCCAGAAGAAGCGGTTACCTTTAGCCCTGATGATATGATCGTCAGCATTCCGAAGGAAATCGCTTCCAAGGGCATCCTCACACCCAGTGAAAGCCGCCTTTTGTTGTCCCAGGGCAGCTCACAAGACGGTGAGCGTCGGTAGCCGCCCGGTCCGTGCATTCAATTCCTTCTCAGCCCGTATATTCCCGGCCTAACCGGCCGCGACGGTCTCAGCTCGCTCATGGCGCACTAGCCGCCCCGGCGATTGCTCCTGCCCGCGCCGTGGCGCTGACCGTATTATCGTTCGTTGAATCTATTACAAATCGTCGACGGCTCGACGCGCCAGCATCAGTTTTGTAAGCCGAAAATCGAGGGTTCAATCCCTTCCGGGTGCCATTTCTTCAACAAATCAATACGTTTGAGCAGTGGCCTCTGCTTTGCCGCAAGACACTCGAACGGGCTCCCGCAAGCCTTTCTGTCGTAAAATTTTGCTGCATTGCAACAATTTTGATGCGGCGTCGCAAAAATTGCCATATCGTTGCTGCAAGCTTGATGGTGGACGGGGCGTTTCGGTACTCAACGGACGGTCGGGTCATGGATCCAGGCCGGGCGAAAGTCAGGAATCCTGAATTTGCAAGCCAGTGCATTCGATCCGCCAGAAGGCTCCCTGCGCAAATCGGTCAGACGCGGCGCGGTCGTCACCGCGATGGCGCAAGGCGTGCGGGTGGCGACTCAGATCATCTCCGTCATTGTGCTGTCGCGGCTCCTGTCGCCGCAGGATTTCGGCGTCGTCGCCATGTGCGCGCCGGTGCTTGCCTTCATCGCACTGTTCCAGGATTTCGGCCTGACCCAGGCGACGATCCAGAAGACCGGCATCCGCCACGAAGAGGTCAATTACCTGTTCTGGATCAACGTGGCCGTAAGCACCCTGCTCGCCTGCGTGCTCGCGACTTCGGCGCCGCTGGTCGCCGCTTTCTATGGCGAGCCGCGCGTGACGGGCCTCGTCGCCGCCTTCGGCCTGCAGATCATCGCCTATGGCCTGGGAGCGCAGCATGTGGCGCTGTTGACGCGCCGCATGGAGTTCACGCGGCTGGCCATCATCGACATCGCCAGCGCCGTCCTCGGCGTTGCGGTCTCGATCCTCTGGACCTTCATCGATCGCTCCTATTGGGCGCTTTTCGCCGGCACGCTGGCAAGCGCCGTGCTGCCGACGCTGTGCTACTGGTACTCCTCGCGCTGGCGCCCGGGCCTGCCGCGCAAGGTCGACGGCATCGGCACGCTGATCAATTTCGGCGCCGGCATCACCGGCTTCAATTTCGCCAATTTCTTTGCCCGCAACCTCGACAATGTGCTGATCGGCAAATACTGGGGCGAAGCGCAGCTCGGCCTCTATGACCGCGCCTACAAGCTTCTGCTTTTCCCGCTCAGCCAGATCACCAACCCGCTGGCGAAGGTGATGGTGCCGGCGCTGTCGCGGCTGAAGGACGAGCCGGACCGCTACCGCAGCGCCTATCTGCGGGTCATGCCGCTGATCCTTCTGGTGGCGCTTCCGGGTGTCGCCTTCGCCACCGCCATGTCGGACACGCTAATTCCCTTCGTGCTCGGCGAGCAGTGGAGGGGAAGCGCGCCGATCTTCCTGGCGCTGGGCTTTGCCGGACTGCTGCAGCCGCTCAACAACCCTTCGGGATGGCTGTTCGTCAGCCAGGGCCGTTCCAGCGACTTCATGCGCTGGGGCATCATCTCCGCCGTGACCTCGGTCTTGGCCTTCGCAATAGGCCTTCCTTACGGAGCGCTCGGCGTCGCGGTCGCCTACGCGATCAGCGAATATCTGCGTACGCCATTCCTGTGGCTCTATGTCGGCAAGAGCGGACCGCTCAGGGCCAGCCATGTGCTTCACGCGGCAATGCCTTTCGTGCTAGGCGCGCATCTGGCGTTCGGCCTGGTCTGGCTCGCTAAACCGTTGCTGCATGCGCCGCCCGTGGTCGCGCTCGCCGGCGGCGCCGCGCTCTCCTATGTCGCCACCGTTGTCGTCGCGCTCGCCTTCCGTGCCGGCCGCCAGACACTTCGCGAGGCATTGCAGTTGATCCCGGCACGGGGGTTCATCGCAGCCCCAAGCGAGGCGAAATGAACCCGCCCGGCTCCCGACGCTAATCTCAGGACAGGGATAAACACATGAAATGCCGATCGATTTCTCAGCCATGAACGAGACGACCGTGCGCAAGCTGCACCGGTTGCCGGGCGACATCGACTTGGTCGTCGGCGTGCCGAGGAGCTGTATCCTCGCCGACGCGATGGTCAGCCTGACGGCGAACATCCCGATGACCGATCTCGACAGCTTCCTGGCCGGCAGGATCTATACGTAAGGGATCGCGAAACGGTGCAATCGGAGATCGGCTGCGGACATCACGCAGAGAAATCCTGGCGTCGCGCGGTGTTTCAATGGCGATGCCGCTGCCTGTGGGTCGCAGCCGGAACCGTAATGGACCCGCGCTGGGCTGGCCAATGGGAACCGATGGCGCCCAATGACAAACTGGTCACGACCATTCACGGCTATAAGCGCACCGACCTCAACTCGTGAGGCAGCGCATAAGCCGGACGCATTCTGCATCCGGCTTATGCGGGTGCAGATACCAGTCTACGCCGCGCGGCGAACGCCCTGCCGGGCCGCTCTTTCGAGCAGATCGAGAAACACCACCAACTGCCGCGCGGGGTCGAGCTCCGGGCGTTTGGAGAAGGCGAGAGCCGCGGCCGAAAGACGTTCGTATTCCTGGCGATCGTTCCACAGGCGCCTCACCGCCGCGGCCCAGTCGGCGAACGGGGCGTCGTAGTCGAGCACCACGCCGCCGGGACCGATGGCTTCGGGCAGGCCGCCGCGCCTCGATCCGACGACGGGGATACCGCTGCAATGCGCCTCGGACGCGACGCGGCCCCAGGCTTCCTCCCATTTGCTCGGGGCAAGCAAGATCCTGGTGCGCCCATAGACCGTCTTCATATCGTCGGTGCGGTTTTCCAGCGTGACATTCGAGAGCGGCGCGATGGTCTTTTCGATGCGGGCACGATGCTCGTCCTCCAGTTTCCAGCTCTCCACGAACAGGAAGGGAATCTCCGGGCAGGCGGCCGCAATCTTCACCGCCAGATCGAAACCCTTCTCCTCATAGGGATTGATCATGGTGACGAATTCGCCGGTCGTATGTGTGCAGTAGAGCGCGTCGTTGATGGTCGGCGGAAGCACGATCGACTCGATGCCGAACTTTTCCTTGTAGGTGCGTGCCGTGAATTCCGAATTGGCGATGTACAAAGCCGAATTGAGTTCGCGCGGATCGCCGGCAAGCTCGTGAAATTCGACATTGTGCAGGTAGACGACCAGCGGCACGCCTTCGGCAAGAAGCGCCTTTCCGAGCAGAACCGACTTGTGGCACTGCACGACGGCGACGTCCGGTGTGGTCTTCTCGACGGCGAAGCCGGCCGCCTCCCAGGGGAACCAGGCGCGCATCACCGGGTAGCCGGGGAAATTGTCGACAACCGCGGGCTGCCGCAACAGCTTCATCTTGGCGCGTGCCTTGAGGCCGAACATGCCGTCGCCGAACAGCGAGGCGAGGACCGACGCCTGATGGCCGTGCTCGATCAGCTGTTCGACCAGGTGATGCGTGTTGGATTGCACGCCGCCGGTGAACTCGGGAATGTACCCGTTGCCGCTTGCAAAAAGCACTTTCATCATTCTGCTCCTAATTCGGCCCGGGCGAGTATCCGCAAGCCACGGCTCATCAGCTTGCGCCGCGCGCCAAGGGAAGCTTCGAGGTCATCGCCCGACACAGCCGGCCGAGCGAAGCGGAAAGCGACAGCGCCGAATACTCCCGCAACAGCTTCGACGCGGGGATCACTTTTCCTGCCTTCAAGTCCCGCGCCAGGTAGTGCGGGAAGGAATGCATGTATTCCCTGACGATGTCGGCCTTGAGAGGCCCCGACTTCCATGCCTTCACCGCCGAGATGAATGCGTCGGCAGGGGCGGACGCCAGGCCCGTGTCATAGGCTTCGAAGGTGCGCCGCACGATGGCGCGTTCCTTGTCGCTGAGCGACGTCTTTCCGGCTCGCTCGGCAAGCAGGGCGTAGCGGCGGATGTCCTCGGCCGCGTGATGCCACAAACCCTTCCTGGCCATGATGCTCGATCGCTGCAGCAGCGCCTGCATCTCGAGATCGGCCGTCCTCGGCAGGGCCTGCTCCGAGCGATCCAGATACTCATGCAGATCGACCGACTTGTAGACCTCTTCCATGATCGCCCGGTCGTACGCGCCCCAGGCCTTGATCCGGTCGGTGTAGGAAATGACCACCTTGGTGCTGCCGCGGACCATGTCGTGCTGGCGCTGGAAGAACATCAAGCCGTCGACCCTGACGCCCTTGAACCGGCGCGCAAGCCTTAGCATCATCTCATAATCCTGCGACCGGACCAGGGTCTCGTTGAAGCCACCCACCTCGTCGTAGCATTTGCGGCGCACCAGGAGACCCGGCTGGTGGACGTGGCAATATTCGAGATGCGACGGGAAGAAATTGTCCTGGCTGACATGGCCGAAGGCGACGATCTCGTAATCCTGCTCCTCGATCTGGGCCGAACGCTGGAAACGCGCATATTCGCCGAATGCGAAATCGGCGGCCGGCTCCCGCTCGAAGGCGGCGAGAAACCGCTCAAGCGCCGTCGGGTGCGCGACGTCGTCGTCATCGAATATCCAGACGAAATCTCCTGTGCAGCGCTTCAGGGCAAAATTCAGCGCCGTCGATTTCCCGCCATTCTCCTTGCGGTAATACTCCACCGGCGCCGGGAAAGAGGCCGCCAGCGCGCCGGTATCGTCCGTCGAGCCGTCGTCCACGATCAGGATCTGATCCGGCACCACGGTCTGCCGCAGCAGGCTTCCGATTGATTCGGGCAGGAATTTTTGCCGGTTGAAGGTGGGGACGATGACGGTGACCGTCGGTTTGCGCTGCGTAGCCATCGATGACCTCATACTGTTGCCGATGCCCCGTTCGCCGGCATGAGTCCACAGCCATGGCGACGGCCATTGTCCTTGAGGCAATCAGCAGTCATGCCGCCATCCTGCCGATGGAGAAATACTCGATGCCGTAGCGGGCGATCACCTTGGGATCGTAGAGATTGCGGCCGTCGAAGATGACCGGCGTCGTCAGCGCATCCTTGAGCGCGTCGAAGGAGGGCGCGCGAAAGCTCTTCCACTCGGTGCAGATCAACAGCGCGTCGGCGCCGCGCACCGCCGCCTCCTTGGTGCCGCACAAAAGCAGATCCTCGCGCAGGCCGTAGATCGCCTGACACTCCTGCATCGCCTCGGGATCGTAGGCCTGCACCTTGGCGCCGGCCGCCCACAGCGCTTCCATCAGCATGCGCGACGGCGCCTCGCGCATGTCGTCGGTATTGGGCTTGAAGGCCAGCCCCCAGACGGCGAAGGTCTTGCCCCTGAGCGCACCCTTGAAATAGTGGCTGACCTTGTCGAACAGGACCGACTTTTGCGCATTGTTGCGCTCTTCGACGGCGCGCAGCAGCTTGGCGTCGAACTTGACGCCCTCGGCGGTCTTGATCAGCGCGCGCACGTCCTTCGGGAAGCAGGAGCCGCCATAGCCGAGGCCGGGATAGATGAAGTGGTAGCCGATGCGCGGATCCGAGCCGAT